>CAMWFQ010000005.1 GCA_947173495.1 uncultured Lachnospiraceae bacterium
GAGGAGAGCGAGCGGGTATGTGTGGTGGCGCGGGAATGCCGGAAGGGAGAACAAATTATGTGCAGAAGAAAGGAAGAAAAAATGAGTTATCAGATCGCGATAGACGGACCTGCAGGGGCAGGAAAAAGTACGATAGCCAGAAGGGTGGCAAAAGAGAGAGCGTATATTTACGTGGATACGGGGGCAATGTACCGCGCCATGGCGTATTACTTATTGTCCAGAGGAGTCGATCCTCTGGACAGTGAAATGATAGAAGGTACCTGCTCCGGGGCGGATATCACCATCCGCTATGAAAACGGAGAGCAGGTGGTAATTTTAAACGGTGAAAATGTCAACAGCCTGATCCGCACAGAAGAAGTGGGGAATATGGCGTCCTTTACGAGTAAAAACCCAAAGGTCCGCAGTCAGCTGACGGCGCTTCAGAAGGAACTTGCTCAAAAAAACAGTGTGGTTATGGATGGACGGGATATCGGTACCTGTGTACTTCCTGATGCTGACGTAAAAATCTACCTGACTGCAAGTGCCCGCGTGAGAGCAAAAAGACGGTATGATGAGCTTGCGGCAAAAGGGATTTCCTGCAATATGGATGAGATTGAGGCGGACATTATAAAGAGAGATGATCAGGATATGAACAGGGAGATTTCTCCGCTGCGTCAGGCGGAGGATGCGGTACTGATCGATTCCTCCGATATGAATATCGATCAGGTGGTACAGGCAATTCTGGATTTGTGTCAGTGAAGGGAAGGAAAACAGATAAAGTATGGAAGTGATACTGGCGAAAAGTGCCGGATTCTGCTTTGGAGTTAAAAGAGCGATGGAGAAGGTCTATGAGCAGCTTGATTCCGGTAAAAAAATTTATACTTATGGTCCTATCATACACAATGAGGAGGTGGTGAGGGATCTGGAACAGCGGGGCGTAAAAGTGATCGAAGGGGAAGAGGAACTTTCCGCAGTCAAAGATGGAGCGGTTGTGATACGTTCTCACGGGGTACCCAGACGGATCTATGAGCTGCTGGAGGAAAACGCGCTGGAATGTATTGATGCCACCTGCCCTTTCGTTAAAAGAATCCACAATATTGTGGAGAAGCAGAGCAGAGAAGGAAAGAAGATCGTGATCATTGGCAATGCGGGGCATCCCGAGGTGGAGGGCATCATGGGGTGGTCTCATACCCCTGCCAGTGTAGTGGGAACGGTTCAGGAAGCGGAAAATTTTTGTGAAAAAGAGCAAAAAAATATATGTATGGTGTCCCAGACGACATTTAACTACAACAAATTTAAAGAACTAGTTGAAATTTTTGAAAAAAGAGGGTACAATGTTAATGTTGTAAATACTATCTGTAACGCAACAGAAGTTCGACAAACAGAAGCTGCAGAAATTGCAGCGAAGGTTGATGCAATGATAGTAATAGGTGGCCGGAACAGTTCCAACACACAGAAGCTGTATGAAATATGCAGCGGAAAGTGCGAAGCCACATATTTTATACAGACACTGGATAATTTGCATTTAGAACTGCCCAAGACTGCTGCTCTAGTTGGTATTACTGCCGGGGCTTCCACCCCCAACAATATTATAGAGGAGGTTCAAAATAATGTCAGAATTAACTTTTGAACAAATGTTGGAAGAATCATTTAAGACAATACATACAGGAGAGGTAGTTGAAGGTACAGTCATTGATGTTAAACCTGAAGAGATTATTCTCAACATCGGCTATAAATCTGATGGCATCTTAACGAAGAATGAATATACCAATGAACCGAATGTGGACCTTACAACGATAGCCAAGCCGGGAGATGTGATGGAGGTGAAAGTCCTCAAGGTAAATGACAGCGAAGGACAAGTACTTTTGACTTACAAGAGGCTGGCTGCAGACCGCGGAAACAAGAGAATCGAAGAAGCCTTCAATAACAAAGAAGTGCTTACGGCCAGGGTTGCCCAGGTATTGGGAGGCGGATTAAGCGTCATTATAGATGAGATCAGGATATTTATTCCTGCAAGTCTGGTTTCTGATGTGTATGAGAAGGATCTCAATAAATATGCAGGACAGGAAATCCAGTTTGTGATCAGTGAGTACAATCCTAAGAGAAGGAGATATATCGGAGACCGCAAGCAGCTTCTTGTAGCTGAGAAGGCGGAATTACAGAAAAAGCTTCTTGAAAGTATCCATGTAGGCGATGTGGTGGAAGGTGCTGTTAAGAACGTTACTGATTTTGGCGCTTTTATCGATATTGGCGGAGCAGATGGACTGCTTCATATTTCTGAAATGTCCTGGGGACGTGTTGAGAATCCAAGAAAGCTGTTTAAGGTTGGAGATCAGGTGAAAGCCTTTATTAAAGATATTTCCGGTACGAAGATTGCACTCAGCCTGAAATTTGAAGATGCAAATCCCTGGAAGGGGGCGGAAGAAAAGTATGCCAGCGGCAATGAAGTGACAGGAAGAGTTGCCCGTATGACGGATTTCGGTGCTTTTGTAGAATTGGAACCCGGTGTGGATGCTTTGCTTCATGTATCACAGATTTCAAAGGAACATATTGAAAAGCCATCTGATGTACTTAAGGTTGGAGATGAAGTAACTGCAAAGGTGGTTGATTTTAACAGTGAAGACAAGAAGATCAGCTTAAGCATCAAAGCGCTTATGGGCGCGGAGAACTTGCAGGATACTGAAAAGGAAGATTCTGTTGAGAACGGTGCTGTTGAAAGTGAGGCAGTATCCGCTGAGGAGTCTGCAGAAGCATCTGAGGAAAAATAAAATAAGATCAGGGCGGATTCATATATGGCGTATGATTATGGAATGTTTAAAAATGCGGTGCTCGGGCTTACCGGAATTAATCTGGATGCCTACAAAGAACAGCAGATGAAACGCAGAATCGATGCGCTGATTACTAAGCATGGCATTGATGGCTATGAAAATTATGTGCAGATTTTAAGGACAGATAAAGCTCTGTTTGAGGAATTTGTAAATTACCTTACGATCAATGTGTCAGAATTTTACAGAGATGTGGATCAGTGGCGGATTATGGTGAATGTAGTGATTCCGGAACTGATAGCCAGGTTTGGCAAAAGGTTAAGGATATGGAGCGCTGCATGCTCTACCGGAGACGAGCCGTATTCTCTGGTAATGTCACTTTCCAGGCATATGCCATTGGATATGATCCATATTACCGCTACAGATCTAGACAAACAGGTAATTGCAAAGGCGAGGACAGGTTTGTACAGTGAAAAGAGTATTGCTGCTGTACCGCCTGATTTAAAAAAAAGATACTTTACAAAAGTTGGGCTTTCTTATCAGATTTCAAATGAAATCAAGTCCAGGGTAGAGTTCAGAGAACACAATCTGTTAGGAAAAGAGTTTCCGCCCAGTTATTATCATATGATAGTATGCCGGAATGTATTGATTTATTTTACGGAAGAAGCCAAGGATGAGGTGTTCAGGAAATTTTATCATTCTCTGGTACCTGGAGGGATGCTTTTTATAGGAAATTCGGAGCAGATTCTGAATTATAAAGAAATTGGTTATAAGCGAAAAAATGCGTATTATTATGAGCGGTCTACTTAAATCGAGCAGGGAAGGAATCTTCCCTGCTCGATTTCCATGCACAGAGACACACAAATGAAATTGTTGCTGGCGCAACGAGCGTCTCGCGCGGCGAGCAGGGTAAAAATGCCCCTGCTCGATTTTAATTTTGTAATGCCATGGCATTCAGAATATGGCTTGCATAATCAGAAAACAGCTGCCGGTTTTTTTTGATTTCATCTGTCAGTTCAAAGAACAGATCCTTGCTGTTATAATCTCTTTTAAAAAACGGCTCCGCAAGTACTTTCCACTGAGGCAGATAGCAGGAAAATTTTCTGGTGTAGCAGTTGGAAGCAGTGGCCTGCTGTCGGTAGTCCTTATCGACAAAGGAAGCGATGGCCTTGTGCAGCGCCATGTCTTCTGTTGGAAGATAGTAATAGTCCTTGTAATTTGCATAAAAGTATTTTAATTCTTCCTCATAGATCGGGACAATTAAAGTGCCTTCGTGGCCGTTTCCTTTAAAATGACAGCCTTTTGCCATAAAGGATATGGGAACGGGAAGACAGGAAGGAAAAATAAGCTGTAATACCAGCTCTTTTCGCGGAATACCATGCATATCATTATAATAACTGGCCTGTACTTTGCGTGCTCTGATACTGTTATTGAACATATCATAATAAGCAAGGACGGGAAGAATTTCAAGCATCCCCTTCATGTCATCAGAATTATGCAGGAGCAGAGTATGATACAGATTATAATCATGGGAGAATACAAATTCTCTGTAGACTCTTATCAGCTCACCGCCGCTGAATGTATCGTCCCGTTTGATTCCCAGAAACTGCTCTATTGTTTTCAGCTTACAGTCTGAGAGTTTCAGAAAATTTTTGTAAGGAGCAATGCGGCGGTAAATATCAAGTCCTTCCATTTCATTGAAATCGCAGGAGAGATCATACTTTTCGGCCTTTTGTTTTATGAAGGGCAGATCAAAGCTATTGCCGTTATAGTGGATCAGATAAGTATAGTTCCGGGAGAAAGATAAAAACGAACGTATCAGCTCTGCCTCTTCGTCGGGCGACTGAGCAAACCATTGGCGGATGACCCAGTTTCCTTCTGAATAAAAAGCGCATCCAATCAGGTAAATTGCAGATTCGGAGGAAAGAAAGCCAGTGGTTTCTATATCGATAAATAGAATCCTGTCCAGAGGAGCCAGGCGTTCCAACGGATATTTCAGTTGAAAATTACCGAGAATGATTTCTTCTGTTTTCATGAGTACCTCCTGTCGTTACTGCCGTGAGAGTTGTCAGTGGGATGTGCCTTTGGGCGATTTGGAATTCGTCTTATCTTTTGATTCTTCCGTAGAAGGAGTGTCCTCTGAAAGCCTGTTTACTGCCATCTGCGCGGAAGAACCGGCACTGTCATTGGCGGTAGTCATGGTACATCTGCCATCAAAATAAGCATCCTCGTCAATGATAAGAGATCTGGCGGCAATATCACCCACAATCCGGCCGGTAGAGAGAAGCTCCAGCTTGCCATGGACAGAAATATCACCATTTACGATACCGGAAATGATCACATTCTGAGCGGATACATTTCCCTCAATTCTTCCCTGGGGGCCGATAATAAGCTCCTTTTCGCAGGTACAGTTACCGTTGACCCTTCCGTCTATCCGGATGGTTTCAGGGGCTTTCAGGTTACCGTCAAAGACAGCCCCCTCGCCGATCAGAGTTCCCACCTTTGTGCGGGCCTCCATTGATGAAGTGGTACTTTTTGTTTTGCCAAGCATGATCGTAATCCTCCTTTTATCCTTTTGCATCTATAACATTAAGCGGATCTATGGCCTCATCGTTCAAAAAGACCTGATAATCCAGCTGTGTATTGTCGGCGGTGATGACAAGCAGGGTATCGCCTGCCTGAACTGCTGCATCATCAGCTGCTTCCAGCTGTGCAGACTGACGGCACATATATCGTGTCCGGTAGCCGTTGATATGTTCGATTTCCACAATAACAGGATAGGTATCATCTGAAGTAACAGAAACGATGGTTCCATTTGCGGCAGCGACAATATGGTCTTCTATGTGAGTGTTGATGGAAAGATAAGGTGTCTCCGGAGAATAGGTTGCAATCAACAGCCCGGTCTCCGATGAAGGGTAAAGACCGGGAAAATCAGGATCGGTCTGATTTTCTTCCTCATCAGAATTATCCCTGGTGGCGGTCTGGCTCATGGCGGTTAACTGCAGCAGCCCGTTTTCTCTGGCCAGAGCAGATTTTTCTTCCTCCAGAATCTTCATATCTGCTTCCAATTGCTGATTCTTATGCTGCTGGGCAATGAGCTGTGCACGCAGAGCACTTTGTCTGCCGTGCTCTGTGGCGGATAAAACGATCAGCCCTATCAGCGCAAAGACAGTCAAAGCCAATAAAAAGAAAAACAGGCGCAAACGAGCGAGAGACAGGTGAAACTGCCTGCTTTTTCCGCCGGTATGGGATATGAGAAGTAGGGAAAAGGACTCTTTATGTGGGTGTCTTTGATCTTTCATAATCATCCTCATTTCGCCGCTGAAATGGCATAACATAAATTGAAAGGCGCTTGTGCCTGCCTTTCCGGTTCATTATAACATATATTAAAAAAACGGGCAAATAATTATTTTATGTGTTGTTGTCAATTCGACAAAAAAATAGTATATTTAATTAGAATGAAATGTATCCGGCTGATGAGCCGGTGATTCTTACATAGAAAGGAAGGAGATCAAGTGGCAAGATTAACGTTTATAGGAGGAATTCATCCTTATGACGGAAAGGATTTGTCCAGGGATAAACCGATCAGAGAGGTTTTACCCAAAGGAGATCTGGTGTATCCTTTATCCCAGCATATCGGAGCTCTGGCGCAGCCTGTAGTAAAAAAGGGAGATAGAGTACTGACAGGACAGAAGATTGCTGAGGCAGGAGGCTTTGTATCCGCACCGATACACGCGTCGGTTTCGGGAACCGTAAAGGCCATCGAGCCGCGCAGAGTGGTCACGGGCGATCTTGTGATGAGCATTGTGGTTGAAAACGATGGTCTGTATGAGGAAACAGAGTATCAGGCACCGGGGCCGTTAGAAGAGCTTACGCGGGAAGAAAAGATCAGTCTTATCAGAGAGGCGGGAATCGTGGGTATGGGGGGAGCCGGTTTCCCCACGGCGGTAAAGCTGTCTCCTAAGGATGCGTCTAAAATTGAATATGTAATCGTTAACTGCGCAGAATGTGAACCTTATCTTACCTCGGACTACCGTAAAATGCTTGAGGAGCCGGAAAAGCTGATCGGAGGTCTGAAGGTTTCTTTAAGTCTGTTCGAAAATGCCAGAGGAATTCTGGCTGTGGAGGATAACAAGCCGGATTGTATTGAGAAGCTGAAAAAGCTGACCAGAGATGAAAATAAAATTACGGTTAAGTCCATAAAGACCAAATATCCCCAGGGCTCGGAACGTCAGCTGATCTATGCCACTACAGGAAGAGCCATCAATTCTTCCATGCTTCCTGCCGATGTGGGGTGTGTGGTAAATAATGTGGATACGGTGATTGCTGTTTATAATGCGGTAGTTCATGGGAGACCCCTGATATACCGGATTATAACAGTAACAGGGGATGCGGTGGCGGAACCCGCAAATTTCAAAGTCAGGATTGGCACCAGTTACCATGAGCTGGTGGAGGAGGCGGGAGGATTTAAGCAGAAGCCGGCCAGGATTATTTCAGGAGGTCCGATGATGGGATTCGGTATTTTTGATCTGGATGTGCCCGCTACGAAGACATCCTCCGCACTTCTGGGACTGACCAAGGATGAGGTTTCCGCATTAGAGCCTGGCCCGTGTATCAACTGTGGAAAATGCGTTGATGCATGTCCTTCCAGGATCGTGCCTCGAAAACTGGCGGATTACGCGGAGCATTATCAGGAAGAGGAGTTTGTGAAAAACAACGGCATGGAGTGTTGTGAATGTGGATGCTGCAGCTATGTCTGTCCGGCAAGACGGCATTTGACACAGGCGATCAAATCCATGCGTAAGATGCAGCTTGCAAAAAAGAAAAAGTAGGAGGAGAGAGAAATGAGTGATTTGATGAAGGTCTCATCCAATCCCCATGTCAGGTCAAAGGTTACTACCAGCAATATTATGCTGGCAGTGGTAATCGCGTTGCTTCCTGCGGCAGGCTTTGGCATCTATAATTTCGGGATGGATGCACTTATTCTGATATTGATTACAGTGGCCACTACCGTTCTCACGGAACTGATTTACGAAAAGGCCATGCATAAAAAGATAACCATCGGCGATTTTTCCGCTGTAGTGACCGGGCTTTTGCTGGCGCTGAACCTTCCTTCCACAGTGCCCTGGTGGATTGCCGTAATCGGGGGAATTTTTGCTATTTTAGTGGTCAAAATGCTGTTTGGAGGGCTGGGACAGAATTTTATGAACCCTGCCCTTGGAGCGAGATGTTTTCTCCTGATTTCCTATACATCTATTATGTGTAACTTTGACTGTGACGCCTATACGGGGCCAACGCCTCTTGCCAGCCTGAAGGCAGGAGAGAGCGTGAATATTCTTGATATGGTGGTGGGAAAGACGGCGGGAACCATAGGCGAGACTTCCATGATTGCAATTGTGATCGGCGCATGTTTTCTGCTCCTTCTGGGTGTTATAGATCTGAAAGTCCCGGGAAGCTATCTGGTGTCTTTTGTGATTTTTATTGTGCTGTTTGCAGGGCACGGATTTGATCCCGCATATATCAGCGCGCAGCTGGCAGGGGGAGGTTTGATGCTGGGGGCCTTTTTTATGGCGACGGATTATGTCACAAGGCCTGTTACCAAAAGAGGACAATATGTGTACGGCGTCATTCTGGGAGTCCTTACGGGAATTTTCAGAATATTCGGCCCATCGGCGGAGGGTGTTTCTTATGCGATCATTCTTGGAAATCTCCTTGTGCCCCTGATTGAAAAGCTTACCATGCCGAAAGCCTTTGGAAAGGGAGGGGAGAGATCATGAAAAATATGATAAAAGATGCTGCCATCCTTTTATGTATTACCCTGTTTTCCGGATTGATTCTGGGACTGGTGTATCAGATTACCAAGGAACCTATTGCGCTGGCAGAGGAAAGAGCAGCGCGGGAAGCTTATGGGGAAGTGTTTCCTTCCGCTGTGGATTTTAAACCATATGAAGAAAAGATTCCGGAAGAAGGCGCGGAGCTGCCGGGCTGGAAAGAAGCCGGATTTGATAAGGTTACTGTTGAGAATGTGCTTTCCGCTCTGGACGGCGCAGGAGAGCCGATGGGCTGTGTGATCACGGTGACAACTCACGAAGGCTATGGCGGAGACATTACTCTGACAATGGGAATCGACAACAGTGGAACTCTGAACGGAATTTCGATTCTGAGTATTTCAGAGACGCCCGGACTGGGTATGCGGGCGGAGGAGGTACTTAAGCCTCAGTTTGCAGGAAAGAATGTGACGGAATTTACATATACCAAAACAGGAGCGGTTTCGGAAGACCAGGTTGATGCGATCAGCGGTGCAACGATAACAACCAATGCAGTGACCAATGCAGTCAATGGAGGGCTTTACTATTTTCAGACACAGTTAGGAGGGGGAGACAATGAAGCAGAATAGTATATCAGAGCGGTTGTTGAACGGACTTGTCAGGGAAAATCCCACTTTTGTACTGATGCTGGGCATGTGCCCCACCCTTGCCGTTACAACGTCGGCGGTGAACGGGCTGGGAATGGGCCTTACCACCATGGTGGTTCTGGCTCTCAGTAATATGTTTATATCGCTGCTTCGAAAGATGATACCCGACAAGGTGCGTATCCCGGCTTTTATTGTGATTATAGCCTCCTTTGTGACGGTGGCGGAGCTTTTACTGAAAGCGTTCATTCCTTTTCTGTATGACGCGCTGGGACTTTATATTCCTTTGATCGTGGTAAACTGTATTATTTTAGGGCGGGCGGAAGCTTATGCATCCAAAAACAATGTGATACTTTCCTTATTTGACGGAATCGGCATGGGCCTTGGATTTACCTGTGCTCTGACGATCATTGGCGCAATCAGGGAGCTGATAGGGGCCGGAAAGGTCTTTGGATTTTCTCTGATGCCGGAGAGTTATGTTCCCTGCAGTATTTTTGTGCTTGCACCCGGTGCGTTTTTTGTACTGGCAGCATTGACGGCCATCCAGAATAAGGTAAAGATTGCCGGAGAGAAAAAGGGAAAGGATATGTCTAAAATTCAGTCGGGATGCGGCGCAGACTGTATGAACTGCAGTGATACGGACTGCAGGATGCGAAGCGGCGGACAGGAGAGCAAAGAGGGGGAGAGCAATGATTAAGGATTTGTTGATTATACTGATTTCATCATCATTGGTGAGCAATGTTGTATTAAGCCAGTTCCTGGGGTTATGCCCTTTCCTGGGAGTATCCAAAAAGACCGGAACTGCAGCCGGAATGGGAGCTGCGGTGATCTTTGTGATCACCCTTGCCTCCGCTGTGGCCGGTGCAATTTATCAATTTATACTGCTGCCTTTTGATCTTACTTATCTGCAGACCATAGTATTTATTCTGGTAATTGCCGCGCTGGTGCAGTTTGTGGAAATGTTTCTCAAGAAGTTCATGCAGCCGCTGTATCAGGCGCTTGGGGTTTATCTTCCGCTGATTACCACCAATTGTGCAGTGCTGGGAGTGGCTCTGACCAACGTGCAGAAAAAATACGGGATCCTCACAGGAATCGTCAATGGATTTGGGACGGCGCTTGGCTTTACCATTGCCATCATCATTCTGGCAGGGATCAGAGAAAAAATGGAATATAATGATATTCCGGAATCCTTTAAGGGAATGCCTGTGGTACTGCTTACAGCCGGACTGATGGCAATTGCCTTCTGTGGATTTTCAGGACTGCTCTAAGGAGGAAGAATATGGAAATGACAGGTATTATGATATCAGTGGCTGTGGTTGGAGGTGTGGGACTGTTTATCGGTCTGTTTCTGGGAGTTGCGGCTATCTGGTTCAGGGTTCAGGTGGATGAGAAGGAGGAAGCTGTGCTGGCGGCACTGCCGGGCAACAATTGCGGAGGCTGCGGCTTTCCGGGCTGCAGTGGCCTGGCGTCTGCTATTGTTGAAGGAAAAGCGCCTGCCAATGCCTGCCCGGTGGGCGGGGAAAGCGTAGGAAAGACGATTGCACAGATTATGGGAGTGGAAGCGCAGGAGAGCGTCAGGATGACTGCATTTGTACAGTGCAGAGGCGACTGCGATAAAACGACGCTTGATTATAATTATCAGGGAATTGAGGACTGCCGTATGCTTTCTTTTGTACCGGGAGGTGGTGCAAAGAGCTGTAATTACGGCTGTCTGGGGTTCGGAAGCTGTGTGGCGGCCTGCCCTTTTGATGCGATTCATGTTGAAAACGGTGTTGCAGTAGTGGATAAAGAAAAATGCAAGGCATGTGGAAAATGCGTGGAGGTATGTCCCAGACATCTGATTGCATTGATTCCGTATGATGCAAAATATGTGGTAGCCTGCAGCTCAAAAGATAAAGGACCGGTTACCATGAAGGGATGCGATGTGGGGTGTATTGGCTGTCAGCTCTGCAAAAGGAACTGTCCGGCGGATGCGGTGACAGTGGCTGATTTTAATGCAGCCATCGATTATGAAAAATGCGAGGGATGCGGCGCCTGCGCGGAGAAATGTCCCCGTAAATGTATTGTGACCCATTAAGCCAGTATTGCCGGAGGGCAGATTTGGACGGAAAAAGGAGAAAAAATATGACAAAAAAGAGAGTAGAAGTGAGATTGGGGAGTACAGAGATTGTTGTCAACAAAAATGGGTTTGGCGCGCTTCCTGTTCAGAGAGTCGGTCTGGAAAAGGCGGTCGGGATTCTGAGAAAAGCCTATGACGGCGGGATCCGTTTTTTTGATACGGCAAGAGCCTACAGTGACAGCGAGGAAAAACTGGGGCATGCGTTTGGAGAGATCAGAGAGACTCTGTATATTGCCACCAAATCCGGCGCGGCGACAGGGGAGGCTATGAAGCGGGATCTGGAGAAAAGCCTGGAGATGCTCCGCACGGATTACATTGATATTTATCAGTTCCACAATCCTTCCTTCTGTCCGAAACCGGGGGATGGGAGCGGTTTGTATGAAGCGGCAATGGAGGCAAAAAAAGAGGGAAAGATCCGTCATATAGGAATTACCAATCATCGTCTTTCGGTTGCCAGGGAGGCGATTGAGAGTGGACTGTATGAGACGCTTCAGTTCCCGTTCAGTTATCTTTCCTCTGAGCAGGAGGAGGAACTGGTAAAGGTATGTAAAAAGGCGGATATGGGATTTATCGCTATGAAAGCTCTTTCCGGAGGGCTGATCACCAATTCAGCTGCAGCGTATGTGCATATGGACCGGTTTGAGAATGTTCTGCCAATCTGGGGAATACAGAGGGAAGAAGAGCTGGATGAATTTCTGTCTTATATCGATCATCCACCGGTGATGACACAGGAACTTCAGGAGGTGATAGAGAAGGACAGGGCGGAACTGGCAGGGGAATTCTGCAGAGGCTGTGGATATTGTATGCCTTGTCCTGCAGGGATCGAGATTAATAACTGTGCCAGAATGTCACTTTTGATCAGAAGATCTCCTTCTGCAAACTGGCTGACGGAAGCGGCACAGGAAAAGATGATGAAGATAGAGAACTGCCTGCATTGTGGACAGTGTAAAAACAAGTGCCCTTACGGCCTTGATACGCCGGCCCTTCTTGCAAAAAATCTGGAAGATTACAAAAATGTCCTGGAAGGAAAGGTCTGCGTGACAGGCTGAAAGGAAACGCTTGTGAGAACTTGAAAAGTGAATTTTCAGAAATTCACATAAAAAATATCGCCGCCTTCTGTGACGAAGACTGCCTGTATGTCCGGGTGCTCTTTCAGCAGAGAGGCGGCCTTTTCATATCCCAGAATAAAGCACAGCGTGGAAAGGGCATCGCCATCCAGGGAGGCAGGACTTACGATTGTGACCTGGGAAAGGCCGCTTCGGACCGGATAACCTGTAGCGGTGGAGAGAATGTGATGATACTTTTTACCATTTTGTTCAAAAAAGCGTTCATAGTCTCCGGAGGAAACGACGCTTTTGTCGGAGATATCCAACGTAAGGAGGGGATTTCCCTGTCCGGCGGATGGATCCTGAATTCCGATGCGAAAGGGGGAACTGTCCGGTCTGTTCCCCACAGTAACCACATTTCCGCCCAGATAGATCAGAGCAGAGGAGATTTCCTGCGAAAGAAGATATTCTTTTATTTTATCGCCGATAAAGCCTTTGGCAATGAAGCCGAGATCAATCTGAGCCTCCGGGTCTGTGAGTGTGACGCGATTCTGATTAATTTCAACACAGCTGTAGTCTACATGTGACAAGGCCTGAGTAATATCGCCTTCATCAGGAATCTTTTCCGGGCTGGCGGAACCGAAATTCCATAGAAAAGACAGGGCGCCGATGGTGGGATCTACTGCACCTTCAGATGATCTGGCGTAGGAAAGAGCAGCAGTAAGGATTTCCAGAGTATCTTCCGCCACAGAGGTGGGCGTTCCATTGCTGTGGTTGAGCTTCCAGATATCGCTTCCTTCGATGTAGGGACTGAGCAGCTGCTCATAGTGCGCTGCAAGTTCGATACATTGATCTGCCGCTGCCTGCGCCTCTTTTTCATAAATCCGTACGGAGATAACCGTATCAAAATAAAAGCCGGACGCCTCGCTGAACGACTGTGCAGGGTAGGAGAGACTGCATCCGGAAAGGAGAAAAGTCCCGGAAATAAAAAGGATAAGGGTCAGGGATCGGATAAACCTGTGATGAAATAAAAAAAACATAAATACTCCTGTAAAAGATAGCGGAATCAGGGCGCGTATCCGAAAATGTTGGATGTTGTAATAAAAACAGGTTTCGGTTATAATAAGCAAAGCGCTTTAAGCATGTTACTATTATATGTTTTTATAAATGTTTTGAAAAGAGGAAGTGGTGAATTTATATGCGTATGCATGATGACTCAGATGAACGGGGAATGGGGACACCGGTGACCTATACAATCGTGGGGGTGTCGGTTTTTGTTCTGATTCTTCTTGCAGCAGTATTTATGAATAACACTGGACGGAGAAACACAAATTCCGCTGGAAAAGCCGTACAGACATCCCCTGCGCCAACTCCGGAGGAAGAGCCGGAGCAGGCGGCGGAAGGAGAGACAGACATTGAAACACTGTACAAACAAAATAAGCTCAGGTCCGAAGATCTGGATTTCTGGAACATGTATGATGACGAACCTGTCATTCTGGCCACGCCGACTCCGAAGCCAACGCCAACGCCATCTCATGAACCTACAGACGAGGAGCTTGCAGCAGGCGGAGAGCATGTTAAAGTCACCTTAAGGGACGGGACAATAAAGTGGGTGGAGATCTCAGACCAGATTCCCCTCTACCCGTATGACTTCACAAATATCAGGATAACTGCCGGAAAAATGGAGTATTATCAGGATGGAGAGAAAAGCTCCTGTTTGGGTGTGGAGATATCCAAGGATAGCGGAAACGTTGATTTTGCCGCTTTAAAGGCTTCCGGAGTAGATTTTGTCATGATTAAAATCGGAAGCAGAGGATATGAGACAGGACTTCTCACACTGGATGAGAATTTTGAAAACAATATCAAAAAGGCCCAGGATGCCGGTCTGGAAGTTGGGATTACTTTCTTTTCTCAGGCAGTCAGTGTGGACGAGGCTGTGGAAGAGGCGGAATTTGTAGCAGGCAACCTCACACCGTATAAAATCAATTATCCCATAGCGTTCGATATGGAATATATCGCCAATGATGAAGCCAGGATTGACTTTCTGGATGCAGATGGAAAAACGCAGATAGCGGAGGCATTCTTATCCAGTGTGGAGAGGGAGGGATACCGCCCGATCCTTTATGGCAATAAAGACTGGCTGCTGGGGGAACTGGTTCCGGATAAACTGTTGAAAGACTATGATGTGTGGCTGAACGATCAGTCTCCGGTGCCGGACTATCCTTATCAGTTCAGACTTTGGAAATATGCGGTGAAGCAGAAAATAAACGGGATAGAAAATGAAACGGCTTATATTATAAGCTTTGTGGATTATACCCGCAAATAATCAGAGGTATCAGATACCTTCAGGATAACGATTCGGAAAAAGTCAGATAAGAGGAACAGCAGAGAAAGGGTTACTCGCACAGCAGCGAGGAAGCCCTTTTTTTGTGCAGGCCCACAAAAGGAAGTTTGCTGCTGAAGCAGCATGTGGGCCGCACGACGAGCAGAGAGAAAATCTTCCCTGCTCGATGGAACAAGGCCCACAAAAGTAGACGCAATTCAAACAAAAATCCTTTCCATAAAATAAATAATTTGAAATAATTTGCCCCGTAATGAAAATTTTAGAAATATTTTTGGCAGTAACTGTATAAAATATTAAAGAACTATTACAAAAGTGTGAAAAAGAAAACGAATTTTATTTTGCAGGTAAAGAACCGGACGGGCGTGCCTGCACATATAAACATTGTCTGAAACAAGGAAAGGATGTAGGATATGTATAGAAAATTTGTGATACAGATGTTTCTGTGTAATCTGGTATTGATGACAGGATGGTTTTGTGTGAAGGAAGCGCAGCTTAATGCGCTGGCGGCTGCTCCTGCATTCAGAGCGGAAATGTCAGGAAGCATACCGTGTGCGGACCCCAGGGTGGACAGGTTTCACGGGACGCCCAAGAGGGCGGCATCTGGACAGAGAATCGTAGATTATACTGTTATAGAAAAAGAGTACAAGTATGACCTGGCCCAGGCGGATTATGAAGCCTTGCTGAAAATCGTACAGGCAGAGGCGGGAAATGAGGATGAAGAGGGGAAAATGCTGGTGGCAGGCGTGGTTTTGAACAGAGTGGACAACCGCCGTTTTCCGAATACGGTTACAGGAGTGGTCATGCAGCAGAAAGGGGGAAGCTATCAGTTTTCACCGGTTGCAAACGGAAACTATTATAAGGTGAAGGTCAGCCAGGATACCATTGATGCAGTGGAAAAGGTACTGAAAGGCGAAGATCTGACACAGGGAGCACTTTATTTTGTATCGAGAAAAAGTGCGGATCCTGAAAAAATGAAGTGGTTTGATGCTTCTCTGGTTAAACTGTTTGAGCATGGAGGCCATGAATTCTTTACAAACAAGTGATTTCCGTTGTCAAGGTTTGCAATGTATGATAAAATGGGAAACGGATTTTGGAAACAGATCTGTCAGTGAAGAACAAAGGAGCAGAAAATGGAAATTTTATATAACAGTACAAGATCAAACAGAAATCCGGTCAGGGCATCGGAGGCAATTCTGAAAGGGCTCTCGGAGGATGGAGGATTATTTGTGCCGGATAAGATTCCGGCGCTGGATAAATCCTTTGAGGAGCTTATGCAGATGAGTTATCAACAGGTGGCATATGAGGTGATGAAGCTTTTTCTGACGGATTTTACAGAGCAGGAGCTGAAAGCGTGCATTGCCAAAGCTTACGATGAAAAATTTGACACAAAGGAAATTGCGCCGGTGAAAACGGTGGAAGGGGTCCATTATCTGGAGCTGTTCCATGGAGCAACCATTGCTTTTAAAGATATGGCGTTGTCATTGCTTCCCCATTTGCTGACTACAGCAGCCAGGAAGAACCATGTGACCAATGAGATCGTGATCCTCACAGCAACTTCCGGGGATACGGGAAAGGCCGCTCTGGCTGGTTTTTCGGATGTGGAAGGGACTCGCATTGTTGTATTTTATCCCAAAAACGGAGTAAGTCCTGTACAGGAGCGTCAAATGGTTACGCAGAAGGGGGGAAATACATACGTAGTGGGTATTCATGGAAATTTTGATGATGCCCAGAGCGGAGTTAAAAAAATTTTTGGAGATAAAGAGCTTGCAGGATATATGGAGGAACGAGGGTTTCAGTTTTCCTCGGCAAATTCTATTAATATCGGACGTCTGGTGCCCCAGATCGTTTATTATGTATATGCTTATGTGCAGCTTCTTCAGAAAAAGAGCTTGAAAGAGTCGGAAAAGATGAATGTTGTGGTACCCACAGGAAATTTTGGAAATATTCTGGCTGCTTTTTATGCAAAACATATGGGGGTACCCATTGACAGGCTGATCTGCGCTTCCAATGAAAATAAAGTACTGTATGATTTTTTCCGATCAGGAACTTATGATAAGAACCGAGAATTTGTGCTGACCTCTTCGCCATCCATGGATATATTGATTTCAAGCAATCTGGAGAGGCTGATTTACCTGATTGCCGGAAAGAACCCGGATCGGAATCGCGAGCTGATGGAAGCTCTTTCAAACAGGGGCGTATATACGATTACAGATGAGATGAAAGAGAAACTTATGGATTTTTACGGGAATTATGCCAGTGAAGAAGAAACGGCGGAAGCGATCCGCGGGCTGTATGAGCGCACAGGATATGTGCTGGATCCCCACACGGCGGTTGCGTTAAGTGTCTATGAAAAATACCGGAACGAGACACAGGATCATACGCAGGCCTTGCTTGTGTCTACGGCAAGCCCGTTTAAGTTTACAAGAAGTGTCATGAAGGCGGTCGACAGCAGATATGCATCTGCAGAAGATTTTGCATTGACCGAAAAGCTCTCCGAAATAGCAGGAGTAGAGATTCCGGGGGCAATCAGTGAGATCAGAAATGCGCCTGTACTCCACAGACATGAATGCGAGAAGGAGGAAATGAAGCAGACGGTAATGAATTTCCTGGGAATTTAATGGCAATGTTCTGCGTGGCAGCAATTTTCCATACACACCCCTGCGCATAAGAAGAGAGGATGCCGCTTTGGAGGCATCCTCTTTGCGTGTCGGTCATATCAGGAAGCTTATATACACAGCATCTCACAGGAAAAACCGGAACTATTTCCTGCACGGCCGAAAGGACATAAATTCATTGACCTGAGCGGTCAGCGATGTCTATATAGGTTTTATCTGTGCCAATGGGCTTATAGGCCGGACGTATGATCTTACCGTTGTTAGCCAGTTCTTCCATGCGATGGGCGCTCCAGCCGCAGATACGCGCAATGGCAAACATAGGGGGATAGAGCTCCATGGGAAGCCCCAGCATATGATATACAAAGCCGGAATAAAAGTCTACATTGATGCTGACACCCTTATACATCTGACGTTCCGCGGAAATGATTTCCGGAGCCAGCCGCTCTACCAGAGAGTAGAGCGCAAACTCTTTTTCCAGCCCCTTTTCCATGGAAAGTTTTTCAACGAAGGACTTAAAGATCACGGCACGCGGGTCGGATTTGGAGTAGATCGCATGACCGACACCATAGATGAGACCGGCATGGTCGAAGGCTTCCTTATGTAACAGACGGCGGAGATAAACGCCGACTTCTTCTTCATCTGTCCAGTCTTTCACTTCCTGCTTCATCTCTTCAAACATCTGAACCACCTTGATATTGGCGCCGCCGTGGCGGGGACCTTTGAGAGAGCCGATTGCCGCTGCGATGACAGAGTAGGTATCGGTCAGCGAAGAGGTGACTACATGGGTGGTGAAAGAGGAGTTATTCCCGCCTCCATGCTCCATATGTAATACCAGCGCCACATCCAGAAGCCTGGCCTCTAAAGGGGTGTAGGACTTATCAGGGCGCAGGATCCGCAGAATGTTTTCAGCAGTGGAAAGTTCAGGCCTGGGCTGATGAATAAAGAGGCTTTTTCCATCGTGATAGTGGCAGTACGCCTGATATCCGTAAATAGATAAAAGCGGAAACATACTGATCAGCTGCAGGCACTGGCGGAGCACATTGGGCAGAGAAACGTCGTCCGCCCGCTCATCATAAGAGTAAAGGGTGAGAACACTGCGGGCCAGCGTGTTCATCATATCGCTGCTGGGCGCTTTCATGATAATATCACGTACAAAGCTGGTTGGAAGAGACCGGTATCCGGAGAGAATATTCCGGAAATTTTCAAGCTCTCCGGCATCCGGCAGTTTGTCAAACAGAAGGAGATACGTGATTTCTTCAAATCCGAAACGGTTGTCTCTGGTGAAACCGTTTACGAGATCCTTCACGTCATATCCCCGGTAAAACAGACGCCCATGTACGGGGATTTCAACGCCGTCAACCACCTTTTTGGCACGCACATCGGATATGTTGGTCAGACCGGCCAGAACGCCCTTGCCGTTTAAGTCTCTCAGCCCTCTTTTGACATCGTACCGGGTAAAAAGCTCGGTATCAATAATATCAGCCTTTTCGCTCATTTTCGCCAGACGGATAATATCAGGGGTAATTTCAGAAAAAGCATTATAATCCATATAAAAACTCCTTTCTTTATGAGAATTATTAACTTATATTCGGCGTATATGACAAAAGACAGTAATTATGTCAGTCAGTAACAAGAAATGAAAGAACATTTCAGAAAAAAGTTAACATAACCATATTATCATGTTTGTGCATTTTCAACAAGTAAAAAATGAAGTGTTAACAGATTGTTTAGAAATCGGAAACATTTATACATATATTAAATATTTATAAAATGGAAATGATTATTGACTTTTAAAACCATGTTTGAGATAATACAAAGGGTGCAGAATCATGTGCCTGTTTTATGTAAAAAACCCTGATTAAGCGGAAATAATCGCTGTTTTTTTCAGGGTGGAAAATATACAACTAATTTCAAGGAGGAGAATAATATGTCAACAAAAGCGTATTATCCAATTTCCGAAATCGGCAAAGGTAAGGTGGGATTTTCCAAGACCCGTTCCATTATCGAAGCCGCTTTTTACGGAAACAATGTAGTGAAGGTAAACACATTAAAGGAAGCCTATGAATTAGCCAAGAATTCTCCCGGAACCATTGTAACAGATATGCCTGTCAAGGATGGCGAGACCTTTGGACTTGAGAAGGATGCAAAGGTTCTTTTGTTCAATGATGGCGCTGTAACGGGCCGTTATGCAGCAGCCCGCCGTATCAAGGGCGAACCCGGCGTTGACGAGGTAAAGCTTGATAAGGTTGTTATGGATGCAATTTACAAGACCCGCTGGAAAACCATGTATCATGCGGAGTGCTTCGTAGGTCTTGACCCTGAATTTATGGTGAAGGCACACCTTCTGATTCCGGAAGGAGAGGAGAACCTCCTTTATAACTGGATGATCAACTTCCAGTATATGTCTGACGAGTACGTTAAAATGTACAAGAAATCCAAACCCGTTGGCGATGGAAAAGAGCCTGACATTTATATCTTCTCCGATCCCCAGTGGGCTCCCGAGGAAGCGCCTGATGTTGATTACAGCTGCCTGAGCGATCCTCTGACACTGTGCTATTTTGATACCAACCAGAACTGTGCGGCGATCCTGGGTATGAAATATTTTGGCGAGCATAAGAAAGGAACCCTCACCATGGCATGGGCTCTGGCCAACAGAAACGGCTACGCTGCCTGCCACGGCGGACAGAAGGAATACACCCTTGCGGATGGCTCCAAGTTTGTTGCATCTGTTTATGGTCTGTCAGGATCAGGTAAATCTACCCTGACACATGCAAAGCATGGCGGCAAATATCCGATCACTGTGCTTCACGACGACGCATTCATCATCAACACAGATACCTGCGCTTCTGTGGCGCTTGAGCCCACCTATTTTGACAAGACCGCCGATTATCCTACGGGATGTCCTGACAATGAATATCTGCTGTCCGCTCAGAACTGTTCTGCAACACTTGATGAGAACGGGAAGCTTCAGCTGGTAACAGAGGATATCAGAAACGGAAACGGACGTGCCATCAAGTCTAAATTGTGGTCTCCTAACCGCGTGGACAAGATTGATGCCCCTGTAAATGCAATTTTCTGGATTATGAAGGATCCTACGATTCCTCCGGTAGTGAAGCTGGATGGCGCAGCGCTGGCATCCGTTATGGGCGCTACACTGGCAACCAAGACCTCTACGGCGGAGCGTGTTGCCGCAGGTACTGACCTAAATGCACTGCGTATTGTACCTTATGCAAATCCGTTCAGAACCTATCCGCTGGTGAATGACTATGAGAAGTTCAAAAAGCTGGTAGAAGAAAAGAATGTTGCATGCTATATTGTCAACACCGGCGATTTCATGGGAACAAAGGTTAAGCCTGCCGATACGCTTGGCATTCTGGAGACTATCGTGGAAGGAAAAGCCAAATTCGAGAAATGGGGCAACTTTGAAGATGTTGAGATCATGTATGACTGGGAAGGCAAGACCGCTGATTTCAGGCCTGACTTAAATGACGCTTCCTACAAAGCTGCATTAAAGAATGCAATGCAGAACCGTGTGGATGCCGTTAAGGGATTTGCTGAGAAGAAGGAAGGCTATGATAAGCTTCCTGACGAGGCGCTGGCAGCTGTTCAGAAGCTGGTTGATGCTCTCAGCTAAGTTGAAGTATAACAGTCTTTGCATAATCAGAATCTGATATGTTTTAAATGCGGGTATGGAAAACATACCCGCATTTTATGGTTGTATTTTTCTGTCAGATTGGATATAATAAGATAAACCTGAAATGTGCGACAACTCTTGTCATTTTGAACCTACAGATACTTTAAACGGGATTCCTATATCGTCAGACAGCTGCCAAGCCTCCACTCGCAAGAGGACTGCAGGGGAAGGCAAAAGTCTCGGCTGCGGTTACCCACCTGGCTTAGGCTAGGAGTCAAAAGACAGGAACCGGCATTTCGGGTTCTAAAAAAACACGCATGTGTCATAGGAAATCAATCAGGCAGGGGAGGATTGTGCCCCTGTTTGTCGCGCGGCCCGTCAGTTGTGTCAACAGTAAATTTCTTTATGCGGGTTTTGTGCATACAAAAGAAAAAGCAGCCTCTAACAGGCTGCTTTTTCTTATAATGCACACGGGGCGCACCAAAAGTTGACGGGTGCACGGTGCGCGAGCAGGGAAAGAGCATCCCCTGCTCGATTAATAAGCTGACTTGCGAAGCGCGGCGGCGTGTTTGTTTTAACATAAGGATGTTTGGCGCAGCTGACATCCTTCGTTAGATTGCGGGGAGATTTGCATGGAAAAAAGAGCAAGAATGCTGGTCAAAATTCTGATAACGATTGTGCTGGTTTTTATCCTGATCTGGCTGATTTATTCCGACGAGAGAGTGCTGCAGCCGGAGCAGCCGGAAGGCGAGCTGGTCCGGAGAAAGGATGTAGAAATTCTGGTAAATGAGCTGTGGTCGGCAACAGGAAAACAGACGGAGAATGACCTGTGGAACCAGATGCCGGATGAAACCCCGGAGACGGATGAGACAGATGAATATTTCAGTTATCGATCTTATCTTAAGCTGCTTGATGTGCTGCTGCCGGAGAAAACGTCTGAGTCAAATGATCGGATCAGAGACAGGCTTACATATAAAAATAAATACAGAGATACGTTTCTTTTGCTGAAAGAAGACTGGTATGACAGTTTCGACCTGATGATAAAAGAATGGGGACTTGGGGATATTATCAGGAAGGAGAAGGTGGAGATTCTTTGTGGAAATCAGAATCTGACAGGGGAGGAGAAGTTGGGAGAAGGATGTATTCTTGACAGGAACGGAAGGGTTTATCGCTGTTTGTCTGAAGATGCGGCAGGGCTGACCTTCAGCTGTGCGGAAGTATATGTGCGGGAGGAGCGTATCCTGACGCTGTTCAGGGTATTGCCGGATCAAATCCATCTTACAAATGTATGGATTATGGAAGCCTGGGAGGATGAAATTCAGTTTTTTTACAGGGGATATGAGATCCTGGCTGAAAAAACGCAGGCAGGGCAGGAGATTGGACAAATGCGGGAGCAGATAGGAGATTTCAGTTTTCAGGAGGGAAGTATTTCTGATGTTTCTGTTAAAAACGAACGAATCGGAGGAAAGCTTCTGGGCATTTCAGAAGAAGAGCTGGAAATTGAAGGCTATGGAAAGGTGCCGATTCAGGAGGAATGCGTGGGATATCAGCTGTATGAGACGTTGAGAAATGCGGACAGAAACGAGCTTCTGGTGGGATATGATTTCGCGGATTTTGTACTGGAGAAAGGTGAAATATGTGCCTTTCTGCTGGCAAGGAAAGAGTCAATGGAGACGATACGGGTGGCAGTTAAAACGAATCATTTTGCCAGTCTGTATCATGACAGGATCACGCTGCTCTCCCAGGATGATATGACCCTTACCTATGGCAGCTACGGGGAGAGAAAAACGGAGGAGATTGCAGGGGGCGAGACATTTACAATAGAACCGGGAGATAAGTGGTTTTCAGGGGAGAGAGTGGAGGTGGAGACTGTAACAAATACAGGGAAAATCCAGGTTTCTTCTCTGGAACGCAGTCAGGGCATTCCGGCCTACCGGGGGAAAATGGAGATCGTGGAAACAGAGGAAGGGCTTGTGCTGATTAATGAAGTGCCGCTGGAGGAGTATCTTTATTCAGTGGTTCCCAGTGAGATGCCAGCGAAATATCCCATAGAAGCGCTGAAGGCGCAGGCTGTAAGCGCCAGAACATACGGGTATCGTTATCTTTTACAGCCCGGATATCAATCACTGGGAGCGCATGTGGATGACAGTGTGGGATATCAGGTATATAACAATATAGAAGAAAATGTAAATTCTACCAGAGCGGTTAAAGATACAACGGGGATGCTGCTTTTGTATGAAGAAGAGCCAGTGAGTACCTATTACTATTCGACCTCCTGTGGATTTGGGGCAGATGCGGGAATATGGAATGAAGATAAGAAAGAGGAGCTGCCGTATATCAATTCTGTGTATATTGCAAAAGAAGCGGACGCTGCTGCCGGGAAGGCTGACGCAGAGGAGAAGCTGAGCGAAGAGCCTGCAGGGTATTCGCCGCAGGATCTGTCTGATGAAGAGAAATTCAGAAATTATATATATGGTGTGGATGAAAATGCTTATGAGAGAGAAGAAGCCTGGTTCAGATGGCATTATTATGTGGAGGAAATTGATGCGGAACTTATGTTTCAGAAACTGAAGAACCGGTATGAGGCGGGGCAGACAAAGGTCTTAACGTTCACAGGCAGCGGAGATGCGGCAGAAGCGGAAGAAGAGGATTTTGCGTCTGAGGAGCCGGTAAAATTCGATGCTGTACGTGAGATACAAAGCCTCCGGAGACGGGATGGAGGCGTTATGGATGAGCTTCTGATTGTGACAGACAGGAATACATATAAGATAAAATCAGAATATAATATCCGTTATATTTTAAATCAGGGAGGGGAGGTGATCAGACAGGATGGCTCTTCAAATGAAGGGATGTCGCTTTTGCCAAGTGCGTATCTGGCAATCGATACTTTAAAAGAAGAAGAAAATGTGATAGGATATACTATTGTTGGCGGTGGCTATGGTCATGGAGCGGGAATGTCCCAGAACGGAGCAAGAGCCATGGGGATGGAGGGGAAGGGATATGAGGAAATCCTGTCCTTCTTTTTCAGAGACTGCCGGATTGAAAAGATATATTGAAAGCACAAAAGGAGCTATATGTTAAAAAGATTATTGTTTATCGGATATGATTTTGGAAAGCATATGAACAGAAGGAATATCAGCGCCTTTGCATCAAGCACTGCTTTTTTCCTGTTTTTGTCGTTGATTCCGGCACTTATGCTTTTATGCTCGATCCTGCCCTATACCCCTCTGACCAAAGCGAACCTGATGTATGTGGCCAGAGAGATCTCTCCGGACGCGATGGATTCGCTGCTGATCAGTATTATTTCAGATGTGTATGACCAGTCTGTGGGGATCATCTCCCTCACGGCGGTGGGAACTTTGTGGTCGGCCGGAAAAGGAGTACTGGCACTGATGCGTGGGCTGAATGCCATCAATGATGTGGAAGAAAACAGAAACTATGTGCTGCTGCGTCTGGTGGCATGTGTTTATACGGTTCTGATGCTGGTGGCGCTCTTACTCTCTCTGATCATCATGGTATTTGGAAAGTCACTGATCGGGCTGATAGAAGGCTTCCTGCCTCAGACATCGTACCTGTTTGATCTGATGCTGCATTTCAGGACACCTTTTGTGTGGGCGGTTCTCACGCTGGTAATCGCACTGATGTATACGTATGTGCCGGGAGAAAAGATGAGTTTTAAAATCCAGCTGCCCGGCGCTGTTTTTGCGGCAGTAGGATGGAGTGTCATGACCTGGGCGTTTTCCATTTATGTGGATGAATTTAACGGATTCAATACCTATGGAAACCTGACGACGATTATCATATTGATGCTCTGGCTTTATGCCGCGATGTATATCATTCTGGCAGGAGCTTATATCAACCGCTATTTTAAACCTGCTTTTCTGTTTTTTGTGGGGAAAAAGCATATTGACAAGAAGAAAAAGATTGGTTAAAATGAGTGACAGTTGGATAGAGGAAAGGCAATGAAGGTGTTAAGTAGCGGATTATCTTCTGACAGAGAGAGGAAGTCACCGGCTGAAAGCTTCCTTAAGTTCAGATAATTGAAACAGCAGCGAATTTCCCACCGGAGCTTTCAGGCCCAACACGGAGAGCGCTTATCAGCAGGGCTTTTTGTAAGTAGGTTTGAACGTGACACGCGTTAAGTGAATGAAGAGCCTGCCCGCAGTTTGACTGAGGCAGGAAACTGGGTGGTACCGCGGATTTGATTCGTCCCTTGTAAATGAGCAAGGGGCTTTTTCATTTTACACGAAAATTTTTTGGATTCTTCAGGAAACCAAAGCTTTTATGCGCAGGAGTGTATATGGTGTATATGGAAACACTCCACGGCGGGCAGGAGTAAAAGCTTCTCCTGTTCGATTGTTCAGAGAGAAAATCATCCCTGCTCGATGGAGGAGAGAAAACAAGTTTGTGTCCGCATGGCATCCGCAAGCTTGTCAGGGCCAGGCATATATGCCTGCGAAAAAAGCCGTGCAGAAATGAGGAGAGAAAATGGGAATGAAAGAAAAACTGGAACAGATCAAGGAAGAGGCGTTAAAGCAGATCCAGAGCAGCGATGCTCTGGACAGACTCAATGAGATCAGAGTGAACTATCTGGGTAAAAAGGGAGAGCTGACTGCCGTCCTGAAAAGTATGAAGGATGTTGCTGCCGAGGAGCGGCCCCGAGTCGGGCAGATGGTAAACGATGCCAGAGCAGAGATTGAAGCGGTTCTGGAGGAGGCGAAGAGCCGCATGGAAAAGGCGGCATTGGACGCGAGGCTGAAAAGCGAGACCATTGATGTGACGCTTCCCGCAAAGAAGAACAATGTAGGGCACAGACACCCGAATACCATTGCATTAGAGGAGATTGAAAGAATTTTTATAGGTATGGGGTATGAGGTGGTGGAAGGACCGGAAGTGGAAACGGATTATTACAATTTTGAGGCATTGAATATTCCGGCGGATCATCCGGCCAAGGATGAACAGGATACCTTTTATATCAACGGAGACTTCCTCTTGAGAACACAGACTTCCGGCACGCAGGTTCACGAGATGGAAAAGGGAAAGCTTCCGATCAGAATGATTGCCCCCGGCCGTGTATTCCGATCGGATGAGGTGGATGCAACGCATTCCCCTTCGTTTCATCAGGTGGAAGGTCTTGTGATCGATAAACATATTACGTTTGCGGATCTGAAAGGGACGCTGGCGGAATTTGCAAGGGAGTTGTTCGGAGAGGAAACGAAAGTAAAATTCCGGCCGCATCACTTTAACTTTACAGAACCCAGTGCGGAGATGGATGTTTCCTGCTTTAAATGTGGCGGAAAGGGATGTCGATTCTGTAAAGGCTCCGGATGGATTGAAATTCTGGGATGTGGAATGGTTCATCCCAATGTACTGAGAATGAGCGGAATTGATCCGCAGGAGTATTCCGGATTTGCTTTTGGCGTCGGACTGGAGAGGATCGCGCTTTTAAAATACGAGATCGACGATATGCGTCTGCTTTACGAAAACGATATCAGATTTTTAAGACAGTTTTAAGACGATAATCAAGAAAAGAAAGGAAGAACAAGAATGAATTCAGCATTATCATGGATAAAAGCATATGTACCGGATCTTACCTGTAGCGACCAGGAATACTGTGATGCAATGACACTTACCGGGACAAAGGTAGAAAACTATGCCAGACTGGATAAAAATCTGGAAAAGATCGTAGTAGGTCAGATTGAAAAGATTGAAAGGCATCCTGATGCGGATAAACTGATCGTGTGTCAGGTAAATGTGGGAAACGAAGTGATTCAGATCGTGACAGGCGCGCCTAATGTGAAAGAAGGGGATAAGGTGCCTGTGGTGCTGGATGGCGGAAAGGTGGCAGGAGGCCACGATGGTTCTCCCATGCCGGAGGATGGAATTGAGATCAGGGCAGGGAAGCTGAGAGGAATTGAATCAAAGGGTATGATGTGTTCTATCGAGGAGCTGGGCTCAGACAGAAATATGTATCCTGAGGCGCCGGAATATGGAATCTATATTTTCCCTGAGGATGCGCCGGTGGGGGGAGATGTTCCGGAGCTTCTGGGAATGAGGGATACGGTATTTGAATATGAGATCACATCCAATAGAGTGGACTGCTACAGTATACTTGGAATTGCCAGGGAAGCGGCAGCAACCTTCCGTAAGCCTTTTTATGCACCGGTAGTGGAGGTAAAGGAAAACAAAGATTCCATCAGCGATTATATCTCTGTCGAAGTGAAGGATCCGGATTTGTGTTCCCGGTACTGCGCAAGAGTCTGCACCAATATCCGGATCGAGCCTTCTCCGGAGTGGATGCAGAAAAGACTGCGGGCAAGCGGAATCCGTCCGATTAATAATCTGGTCGATATTACCAATTATGTCATGGAGGAATATGGCCAGCCCATGCATGCCTTTGATCTGGATACCATTGCAGGCCATAAGATCATCGTCCGTCGTGCAAAGGATGGGGATCAGTTCCAGACACTGGATGAACAGGTCAGAATTATGGATCAGGATATTCTGATGATCTGCGATGCAGAGAAAGAGATCGGTATTGCAGGAATCATGGGGGGTGAAAACAGCAAGATTACGGATGATGTAAAAACGGTTCTTTTTGAAGCGGCAACCTTTAATGGGCCCAACATCCGGAAGTCTGCCAAGAGGCTGGGACTGCGGACAGACGCGTCGGGCAAGTTTGAAAAAGGACTTGATCCTCACAATGCGGAAGCCGCCATTAACCGTGCCTGTCAGCTGATCCAGGAGCTGGGATGCGGAGAAGTGGTAAGCGGTATGGTGGACGTCTGCCAGCCAATGAAAGAGGAAGCCAGGATTCTGTTTGAACCTGACCGTATCAATGATCTGCTGGGAACCGGGGTTTCCAGGCAGGAAATGCTGGAGATTTTCCGGATGCTGGAGATCCAATATGAGGAAACTGCCAATGAGCTGGTTATTCCTACATGGAGACAGGATCTGGAATGTTGTGCGGACATTGCAGAGGAAGTGGCAAGATTTTTCGGATATGATAAGATTCCCACGACGCTGCCCACGGGAGAGGCTACCACAGGGAGACTTTCCTATAAGCTGCGCATTGAGCAGAAGGCAAGAGACATTGCGGAGTACTGTGGATTTTCGCAGGGGATGGTCTACTCTTTTGAGAGCCCCAAAGTATTTGATAAATTATTGCTTCCGACAAATTCTCCTTTGAGAAAGACCATTGTGATTGCGAATCCCCTGGGAGAGGACTTTTCCATCATGAGGACCATCTCATTGAACGGGATGCTCACCTCTCTGGCCACGAATTATAATAGAAGAAACAAGGACGTAAGGCTTTATGAGCTGGGAAATATTTACCTGCCCCATCAGTTTCCGCTGACAGAGCTCCCGGATGAAAGAATGCAGTTTACACTGGGAATGTATGGAAGCGGTGATTTCTACACCATGAAAGGAGTGGTGGAGGAATTCTTCGATGCCGTCGGCCTTACAGGAACTTCTTCGGCCAGTGCTTTTGGAAAGAAAAAGAAAGTGGTTTATAACCCGCAGTCGGGGAAACCATTCCTTCATCCGGGGCGTCAGGCAGATATTGAGTATGAAGGCAGGGTGATTGGATATCTGGGAGAAGTGCATCCGCTGGTATGCAAAAACTATGATATCGGTACCAGAGTTTATGTAGCAGTTCTGGATATGCCCTGTATCGTAGAGCAGGCGACTTTTGACAGAAAATATGAAGGAATTGCAAAATATCCGGCGGTTTCAAGAGATATCAGTATGGTAGTTCCGAAGGAGATTCTGGCGGGCCAGATCGAAGCCATGCTGGAACAGAGAGGCGGAAAGATACTGGAAAGCTGTCAACTGTTTGATATTTATGAAGGAGAACAGATAAAAGAGGGGTATAAATCGGTGGCATACTCCATAACCTTCCGGGCAAAGGACCGTACCCTGGAAGAGAGCGACGTGTCCGCCGTAATGAAAAAAATACTGAACGGACTTGAAGGAATGGGAATTGAATTAAGACAGTAAGGAGGAGAAAGAAAATGGAGCAGAAAAATACCTGGGAGACGTATCAGGAAGGACAGCTGAGAGAGGTTGACGAGCTGTCCGGTGAATACAGAAAATTCCTTGATGAGGGAAAGACGGAACGGGAATGTGTGGATTATATCGTGAATGCGGCAGAAGAACAGGGATACAGAGAACTGCAGGAACTGATAAAAGAAGGCGGACATCTGAAAAAGGGGGATAAGGTATATGCGGTATGTATGAACAAATCTGTTGCCCTGTTCCGTATTGGGGAGCGTCCCATGACAGAAGGAATGAACATTTTAGGAGCGCATATTGATTCTCCCAGACTGGATATCAAGCAGAACCCGTTGTACGAAGAAGGAGGATACGCTTATCTGGATACACATTACTATGGAGGCGTCAAGAAGTATCAGTGGGTGGCGATTCCTCTGGCACTTCACGGTGTGATAGTGAAGAAGGATGGTACTACGGTAGAGATCAATATTGGAGAAAATGAGGATGATCCGGTATTTTTTATCTCAGATCTGCTGATTCATCTTTCCCAGGAACAACTGGAAAAGAAAGCTTCCAGGGTGATCGAGGGGGAGGCCCTTGATCTGATCATAGGAAATAAGCCGATTCTGCTAAAGAAGGATTCTTCAGAGGAAGAGCTTTCAAAAGAAAAAAAGGACAAAAAGAAGCGCGCCAAAGAAGCGGTCAGGAAAGGGATTCTCGACATTCTGAAGAAGAACTATGACGTTGAGGAAGAGGATTTTATCTCCGCTGAGCTGGAAGTGGTGCCGGCAGGAAAGGCAAGAGAGGCAGGTCTGGACCGCAGCATGATTCTGGGCTATGGGCAGGATGACAGAGTCTGTGCATTTACTTCGCTGAAAGCCATGTTTGAGGTGGAGGAAAGTGAAAAAACGGCCTGCTGCCTGCTGGTGGATAAAGAGGAGGTAGGAAGTAAGGGCGCTACCGGGGCGCAGTCGCGGTTCTTTGAAAATGCAGTGGCAGAAGTGATGAATCTGACGGGAGAATATTCAGAATTAAATGTAAGAAGGTGTCTGGCAGCCTCCTGTATGCTTTCTTCAGATGTGAGCAGCGCCTTTGATCCGGCCTTTGCCGCCAGCTTTGATAAAAAGAATGTAGCTTACCTGGGATGCGGTATGGTATTTAATAAATTTACGGGCAGCAGAGGAAAATCAGGATCCAATGATGCCAATGCGGAATTTCTGGCATATATCCGGGATATTCTTGAGAAAGAAAAAGTGAATTTCCAGACGGCAGAGATGGGAAGAGTCGATTTGGGAGGCGGCGGAACGATTGCCTATATTCTGGCGCTTTATGGGATGAATGTGGTTGACAGCGGCGTGGCAGTGCTGAGCATGCATGCGCCCTGGGAAGCTACCAGCAAGGCGGATATTTATGAGGCGAAGCGCGGATATGTGGCATTCTTAAAGGGGGCCGGTCTGTAATGGACGATCGCAGTCTTCGAACATCAGATTTTTACTTTGATCTGCCTCAGGATCTGATTGCCCAGGATCCTTTGAAAGACAGAAGTGCATCCAGAATGCTCATGGTAGACATAGCCACCGGAAAACGGAAGCACGAAAGCTTTAAAAATATCACGGACTATCTGCATAAGGGAGACTGCCTGGTACTGAATAACACAAAAGTGCTTCCGGCAAGGCTCCTGGGAATAAAAGAAGATACAGGAGCGGGAGTAGAGATCCTTCTTCTTAAGAAAAAAGAAAAGGATGTGTGGGAAACCCTGGTAAAGCCAGGGAAAAAAATGAGGCAGGGCGCGCGTCTTCTTTTTGGCGATGGCAGTTTAAGGGCGGAGGTTCTGGACATTCTGGAAGGAGGAAACCGGCTGATCCGTTTTCAATATGAAGGGATTTTTGAAGAGATTCTGGATGCTCTGGGCGAGATGCCGCTGCCGCCTTACATCACGCACAAGCTTCAGGATAAGAACCGCTATCAGACCGTGTATGCCAGATATGAAGGATCAGCGGCGGCTCCCACAGCAGGACTACATTTCACAGGAGATTTGCTGAATGAAATTGAAAACAGGGGAGTAAAACTGGCATATGTGACACTTCACGTAGGATTGGGAACCTTCCGGCCGGTAAAAGCAAAGCATATTCTGGATCATCACATGCACGCCGAACACTATCAAATTTCTGCAGAGGCCGCCGGCCTTATCAATGAAACCCGGCAAAAGGGAGGAAGGGTGATCTGTGTGGGGACAACCAGCTGCAGAACGCTGGAAAGCGCCGCAGACGAGCAGGGGCGGGTCAGAGAATGCAGCGGTGATACAGAAATTTTCATTTATCCCGGATACAGATTTAAAATCACGGACTGTCTGATCACGAATTTTCATCTTCCGGAGTCCACTCTGGTAATGTTGGTCAGTGCTCTGGCGGGACGCGAGAACGTACTGAATGCCTACAGAGAGGCTGTGGAGGAAAGATACCGATTTTTTTCTTTTGGCGATGTCTGCTTTTTTACGGACGACTTTACAAAAGGTTTGGGATAGTTTATGATAAGAATAGAAAACGCAGCCGGCATGTCTGTTCCTGAAGAGGAGGGGCGCCGGCGCAGATGGAGGTATCTATGGAGGAGAGAAGAAGAAAAAAACGCAGGACATTAGCTTCCAAGCTTGTGGTAAAGAGACTGGATGGCGGCGGAAACGAAGAGGCGGAAATTAACATTGTGGACGTATCAAAGACGGGAATTGGCTTTGAGTGTAATAAGCTGTTGGATATCGGCGCTGTGTATGAATCCTTTTTAAGGATATGGACGCAGGAAGTGCTTCATGCCTTTCTGGAAATTGTCAGAATTGAGAAAAAAGGCCCCAGCTACAGTTACGGAGCCATATTCATTGGCATGCCCGAATCGGATGCAGCCAGAATAGAAGCATATGATACGATAGAGAGTATGCGTGAAGACAGTTAAACGTGATCAAAACCTGAATAGAAGGGAAATTTATACAATAACAGCAGGAAGCTTATTAGTCCTGCTGTATATTGTTATATTCTGCTTTTCTTCAGAAGATGGAACGCAGTCTTCCCAGGTCAGTAAGGCAGTAACCCGGGTCCTGCTGAAAGGATATTATGGGATTACCGGGCAAAAATGGGGGACTCTGGCAGGGATGGTTGTCAGGCTGGAGGGATTTGTCAGAAAGATGGCACATTTCCTGGAGTATTTCTGTGTCGGTTTTTTATCCTTCAGCCTGGTTGTTGTATGGAACAGACCTGTCAGGAAAGGCGCGCTTCTGGTCCTGGGACAGCTCCTGCTGTCGGCGGCACTGGACGAACTTCATCAGTATTTTGTTCCCGGCAGATGGGCGTCGATGAAAGACGTTATCATTGACACTGCCGGAGGAATTGCGGGAATGCTTTTTTGGCTGCTGATTTATGGCTGTATTCTTCTTTACAGACGAAAAATCAGTAGATTGTATATCCACGGGCAGAGAGAATAGCAGAAGCTGCTTTTATGCTTTCCTCCTGATAGAATTCTACATTCAGGACGCCTTCCGCCTGTTCTCTGTTGTGGGTAATTCCGATATTCTTGATGCTGATCTGGTGGAGGGCGAGAAGCGTGGCTACGGCTGCCAGGGCGCCGGGCTCGTCAGCGATGTCAATGCGAAGAGAAAACGATTTTTTGATAGGACCGCTGGAGGATTCTGCAAAGGAATCACGGTAACTTCTGGCTCCATCAAAAAAATGATACAGTTCTTCGGAGGCCGCCTGATCTATGGCTGCTTTAATCTGTTGCAAAGAAGTGATATAATCCTGCAGCAATGTTGTGATATTCTCCTTGTTTGTGAGGCAGATCTGCTGCCACATAACGGGAGATGAGGATGCGATACGGGTGATATCCTTGAAGCCTCCTGCCGCGATCATTTTCATAATTCCTGTCTCTGAATCCGAGTTTTTGATCAGATGAACCAGAGAGGCCGCCACAACGTGGGGCAGATGACTTACAGCAGCTGTAACATAGTCATGCTGTTCATAGGGAAGAATAAGAGGAATGGCGCCCAGGGAGCGGATCAGCTCCTGGAAATTCAGCACCTGTTCTTCGCATACTTCTTTGGAGGGAGTCAGAATATAATAGATATTTTCAAGGAGCAGGGCTTTGGAGTTAAGGTAGCCTGTTCTTTCGCTCCCGGCCATGGGGTGGCCGCCGATGAACTGCCGGGACAGATGCGCTCGCTCAATATGTCTGTGGATATCTGTTTTCACACTGCCCACATCGGTGAGCAGGCAGGCGGGAGACAGATATTTTTTTATCCTGGACAGATTATGGTCGTTTTCTGATACAGGCGCGCACAAAAAGAGATAGTCACAGCAGGAGATTTCTTCTCCGATTGCATGTAAGGGCATGTCAATCACGCCATCCTTATAAGCAGCATCAAGTGCGGTTTGATTGATGTCATATGCCAGCAGGCGGGAGCAGGGGTGATTCTGGCGGATGGCTCTTGCGATAGATCCGCCGATCAGGCCCAGTCCAATAAAACCGCAGGTAAAATCTTGTTTCATAGAAATCCTCCATCGTTTCTTAGGGAAAGCTTCTGCCCATCAGATCACAAAACGGCTTCAATTCTTCTGTCAGCGCGGCAAATTTGGTGAAATTCAGAGACTGAGGTCCGTCAGAGAGCGCATGGGCCGGATCGTTATGCACCTCGATCATCAGTCCGTCCGCATCGCAGGCTACGGCCGCCTTTGCCATGGGGGGCACATATCGGTATGAGCCTGTGGAATGGGAAGGGTCCACAATAATGGGCAGATGAGTCATTCTGCGGAGTACGGGAACCGCACTTAAATCCAGCGTGTTTCTGGTGGCGGTTTCAAAGGTGCGGATGCCTCTTTCACAAAGCACGACATTGGGATTACCCTCTGCTATGATATATTCGGCGGCATTGAGCCATTCGTCAATGGTCGCGCACAGCCCCCGTTTCAGAAGAACAGGAAGACCGGACTGACCGGCTTCCTTTAACAGGATAAAGTTCTGCATATTACGGGCGCCGATCTGAATCATATCCACATATTTCACAGCAGCTTCAATTGCCTCCAGGCTTACCACCTCACAGATGGTGGAAAGGCCCGTGGCCTCTTTTGCCTCCTGCATGTATTTCAGACCTTCTTCTTCAAGTCCCTGGAAGGAATAAGGAGAGGTGCGCGGCTTGTAGGCGCCGCCCCTTAGAATCGTGGCGCCGGCCTTTCTGACCTCTCTGGCGATGGTAAGGAGCTGCTCTTTGCTTTCCACAGCACAGGGGCCTGCCATAATGGTGAGAGAACCGGGACCGATGCTGGTATTTCCCACTTTGACGGTGGTGGGATTGGGGTGGAACTTTTTATTGGCAAGCTTGTAACTTTCGGTCACGGGAACGATGCGGTCCACATCTTTAAATATGATCAGATTTTCGGTGGAAAGCTTTGTTTTATCTCCTACGATTCCAATGATTGTGACTTCCTCGCCTCTGGAAAGATGAACCTGGAGCCCGTGTTCTTCAATATATCCGGTAACAGTTCGGATGCTCTGTTCCGACGCCTGTGGTTTCATTACAATGATCATTTCTTCTGTAACTCCTTTCCTGGAAACTGAATGATTCTTCGTTTTAACAATATAGCACTTCAACGTGTGAAAGTCAACAGCCATTCTTTTGGGATATTCATGGCTGGTCCGGTGGAATGTACATTTTTATTAATGATTTTACTTGTATAACTTCCAAATATTTAGTAGAATGTACACATGGGAATTAAAAAGCCAAAATAAATTTGTAAAAAATGCGGCGTAATACCCAAAAATGCTGAAAATGGAGGAACTTATATGAATATTTACACAACTGACAAAATTAGAAACGTGGCTTTGCTGGGACATGGCGGATGCGGAAAGACAAGCCTGGTGGAAGCTATGGCATATTTGTCGGGTATTACATCCAGAATGGGGAAAGCAGACGATGGCAATACAGTCAGCGATTTTGGAAAGGAAGAACAGAAGAGGAAAATTTCGATCAGTACCTCCGTTATTCCCATTGAATGGGAAGGACATAAGATCAATATATTAGACGCTCCGGGATTTTTTGATTTTGCAGGCGAGATGGAAGAGGCTATCAGTGCTGCCGGAGCAGCGATCATCGTGATAAACGGTAAAGCAGGTGTTGAAGTAGGCGCTCAGAAGGCATGGGAAATGTGCGAGAAGTATAAGCTTCCCAGAATGATCTATGTCAGCAACATGGATGTGGATAACGCCTCCTTCCGGCAGGTAGTAGAGGATATGACTGAAATGTTCGGTAAGAAAATGGCTCCCTTTAACCTGCCTATCCGCGAAAATGAAAAATTTGTAGGATATGTGAATGTAATCACAGAGACGGGCCACAGATGGCAGGGGAAGGAAGTTGTGGACTGTGAGGTTCCGGAGTACACAAAAGCAAATCTTCAGATCTGCCGCGATACCCTGATGGAGGCAGTGGCAGAGACCAGTGAAGAGATGATGGAGCGGTATTTCAGCGGCGAAACATTCTCTGACGCGGAGATCAGGGCGGCTCTTCGCAGTAATGTATGTGATGGAAGTATCGTGCCCATGACTATGGGATCCAGTGTGTTATGTCAGGGAATCTATACATTGCTGGATGATATCGTGAAGTATTTCCCCAGCCCTGAAAACAGAGTGGTGGCCGGTATCAATATGAAGACCAATGATATTTATCATGCGGATTATGATTTCTCCAAGGCAAAATCCGCTTACATCTGGAAAACCATTGTGGATCCTTTCATCGGCAAGTATTCTCTGATCAAGGTGAATTCCGGTGTTCTTAAAGCAGATGATGTTATTTATAATATCGATAAAGATGTGGAGGAGAAAATCGGTAAGCTTTATGTGCTGCAGGGAAGCAAGCCCATTGAAATCAAGGAGCTGCATGCAGGAGATATTGGCGCTCTTGCCAAACTGACTGCGGCCAGAACAGGAGACAGTCTTGCCACTAAGGCGACTCCTATTAAGTTTGGTAAGTGGGAGATGCCCAGACCTTATACATATAAGAGATATAATCCCAGGAACAAGGGAGATGTTGACAAGATTTCCCAGGCTCTTCAGAAGATTTCTCATGAAGATCAGACCATGAAGTATGTGAATGATTCTGAAAACAGACAGATGCTTCTCTACGGAATGGGAGATCTGCATCTGGAGGTGATTGCCAGCAAGCTGTTAAATGAATATAAAGTGGAAATTGAACTGACAGAACCCAAGGTTGCTTTCAGGGAAACCATCCGGAAGACCTCGGATGTGGAATACAAATACAGAAAACAGTCCGGCGGACATGGGCAGTATGGTCATGTTAAGATGAAGTTTGAACCCCTGGGAACGCTGGATGAAGCCTATGAGTTTGAACAGATGGTGGTGGGCGGTGCCGTTCCCAAGAACTATTTTCCGGCGGTGGAAAAGGGAATCCAGGATTCTGTGGTGAAGGGACCTCTGGCTGCTTATCCGGTAGTAGGCGTTAAGGCAATTCTTTATGATGGTTCTTATCATCCCGTAGATTCGTCAGAAATGGCATTTAAGATGGCAACTATTCAGGCCTTCAAGAAAGGTTTCATGGAAGCGCATCCTGTGCTTCTTGAGCCTATCGTATCCTTAAAGGTGACAGTACCTGACGCCTATACAGGCGATGTTATGGGGGATCTGAACAAGAGAAGAGGAAGAGTGCTGGGAATGAATCCTGCGCCCGGCGGCAAACAGGTGATTGAGGCGGATGTTCCCATGATGGGACTCTTTGGATATTGCACGGATCTTCGTTCCATGACAGGCGGCCGCGGCGAATACGAATATGAATTCTCCCGTTATGAGCAGGCGCCCAGCGATGTTCAGGAGAAGGAAGTTGCCGCAAGAGCTGCAAGCCTGGCTGAAGGCTCAGAAGACTGATGACATAAGATGAGTTCTTTTTAGAAAGAAGGTATGAGGTGCTGCATATGGGGGTATGCAGCACCTTGTTGCGCAGGCCCACAAAAGGAAGTTTGCTGCTGAAGCAGCATGCGGGCCGCGCACGAGTAGTGGAGAGGTACATTCCCCTACTCGATTGCACGGGGCACCCAGAGGAGAAATGTCAGCAGGAGCTGACGGGTGCCCGGCACGCGAGCAGGGAGAAAACCGCCCCTGCTCGATTGCATAGGCCCACAAAAGGAATTTTGCTGCTGAAGCAGCATGCGGGCCGCGCACGAGTAGTGGAGAGGTACATTCCCCTACTCGATTGCACGGGGCACCCAGAGGAGAAATGTCAGCAGGAGCTGACGGGTGCCCGGCGCGCGAGGAGGGAGAAAACCTTCCCTACTCGATTGCACAGGAAGCGGCCCGTATTCAGGCGGGGGATAAATCAAAGGGAGATTTCAATGAAAAGAAAAAAAATAATAAGAAATATCATATTTGTTCTGGCGGGTCTGACCGCCCTGGGGATTTATTACTATGTGACAATCCCCGCGGTCAATATTCATTCTGCAGGTACCTGGGGGGGCATGCTGCTTCTTGTGCTCGTGTTGCTTTTCCTGTCGGTATTCAGACAGCTTCGGGGAGGCGGCAGAGCAGATGTGGAGGGAGGATATTCCATACATTTCAGTATCAGAGAAAGCAGTCTGCTCACCAAAGTTCTGGGGGGAGTTCTGCTTCTTTTACTGGTTTTGTATGCGGCCGGTTCTCTTTTATCTTCTCCCTTTTTTAATGCGGCCAGATATCAGGCGTTGATGAGTATTGAGGAGCGGGAATTTACAGATGATATCAAGGAGGTGGATTATAAGACCATCCCTCTTCTGGATAAGGATTCGGCATCTTTGCTTGGCAACCGGAAAATGGGCAGTATGGTGGATATGGTTTCTCAGTTTGAGGTATCGGGGGACTATTCGCAGATCAATTATCAGGGAAAGCCTGTCCGTGTGACGCCGCTTACGTATGCCAGTCCCATTAAATGGCTGACCAATCAGAAAAATGGAATCCCGGCCTATATTCTGATTGATATGACTACTCAAAACACTGAATGTGTGAAGCTCTCGGAAGGAATCCGCTATTCCAAAGGGGAATATTTTAACAGGAATATCTACAGGCATTTGAGATTCCATTTTCCCACCTATATTTTTGACGATCAGATTTTCTTCGAGATTGACGAAGAAGGAACGCCGTACTGGGTGTGTCCGGTAAAGAAATTCAATATCGGTTTGTTTGGAGGCCAGACGATAGGGAGAGTGGTGCTCTGTAATGCCCAGACCGGAGAATGCGTGGATTATGCGGTGGAGGATGTGCCCTCCTGGATTGATAAGGTCTATTCGGCGGATCTTCTGGTGAATCTCTATGATTATTCAGGGCTGCTAAAACATGGATTCTGGAATTCCATACTGGGACAGAAGGATTGTCTGCAATCCACCAACGGCTACAACTACATTGCGCTGGAGGATGATGTATGGGTATACACAGGCATCACCAGTGTAAGCGGGGATCAGTCAAATGTGGGCTTTGTTCTCATGAATCAGCGGACCATGGAGACCCGCTCCTATAAGGTGGAGGGAGCCATTGAGGATTCGGCCATGTCTTCGGCGGAAGGACAGGTGCAGAATCTGGGATATTGTGCAACATTCCCGCTTCTTTTGAATATTGCAGACGAGCCGACATACTTCATGGCGCTGAAGGATGGAGCCGGTCTGGTAAAAAAGTATGCAATGGTAAATGTGCAGAAATATCAGTGGGTGGCGATCGGCGATACGGTTCAGGAGTGCGAGAAAAGCTACACCGATCTGTTGAGTACCAATGGAATTGTCAGTGAGGCGGCGGAAGCATCCAGGAGTCTGACAGGAAAGATTGAGAGCATTGTTCCGGTGGTTATAGATGGAAATACACATTGTTATTTCTGTCTGGAACACCAGCAGGATATCTTTGATGTGGATCTCTCGGATACCTCGCTGATACAGATTATAAAATACAAAGAGGGAGATCAGATCAGTATCGAGTATCTGGAGGGCTACGGCCTGAATGAGGTTATTGACATTTTACCATAATATAGGTAAAATTAGGACTGACTTTAGAGGATACAGAGAATTGCGAAAGAGCCTGTGCGTGCGCGGAACGGCACAGGAAGACCAAAAGCAGGATATGAAAAGCGCCGCGCAGAAATGAGGAGAAATGACAGTACCGTATAATCACAGAGAAGTGGAAACCAAATGGCAGAAGATATGGGATGAAGAAAAGGCATTTAAAACCTCCGAGGACCATTCCAGGCCGAAATATTATGCGCTGGTGGAGTTTCCCTATCCTTCAGGGCAGGGATTGCATGTGGGACATCCAAGGCCGTACACGGCGCTGGATATTGTAGCCAGAAAAAGAAGAATGCAGGGATATAATGTATTATATCCCATGGGCTGGGATGCGTTTGGACTTCCCACAGAGAATTATGCCATTAAGAATCATATTCATCCGAAGATTGTCACTCAGAATAATGTGGCGCGTTTTAAAGGGCAGCTTCACGCTCTGGGCTATTCCTTCGACTGGGACAGGGAAGTTAATACCACGGATCCCAAATACTATAAGTGGACACAGTGGATTTTTCTGAAGCTGTTTAAGGCCGGACTGGCTTATAAGGCGGAGATGCCGATCAACTGGTGTACCTCCTGTAAGGTGGGACTTGCAAATGAAGAAGTGGTTAACGGCGTATGCGAGCGCTGTGGCGGCGAAGTAGTCCGTAAGGTGAAGAGCCAGTGGATGCTGAAGATTACAGATTATGCAGACCAGCTTCTGGAAGGGCTTGATACAGTGGATTATGTGGAGAGAATCAAGGTTTCCCAGAAGAACTGGATCGGAAAGTCAACAGGAGCTGAGGTTGATTTTATCCTGAAGGGAAAAGAGGATAAGATGACCATCTATACCACCAGGCCGGATACTCTTTTTGGCGTTACGTATATGGTTATGAGTCCCGAGCACCCTTTCATCGAAAAATATAAAGAGGATATTGAAAACTGGGAGGAGGTAGTTGCTTATAGAGAAATGGCCTCCAGAAAGTCCGATTTTGAGCGTACAGAGCTGGCAAAAGAAAAAACAGGCGTGATGTTGAAGGGGCTTTCGGCTGTAAATCCTGTCAATAACAAGGAAATCCCCATCTGGATTTCCGACTATGTTCTCATGTCTTACGGAACAGGAGCGATTATGGCGGTGCCAGCTCATGATGAACGTGACTGGGAATTTGCCAAAAAATTTAATATGCCAATTATAGAAGTGGTGGCGGGAAGCCCGGTGGATGTAAATGAGGCTGTTTTTACGGATGTAGAGACAGGAACACTGGTAAATTCTGATTTCTTAAACGGTCTGTCCGTGGCGGAAGCGAAGGAAAAAATTATCAGTTTTCTGACAGAAAAAGGAATCGGACATCCTAAGACCAATTTCAAGCTTCGTGACTGGGTATTTTCCAGACAGCGCTATTGGGGGGAGCCTATTCCTATTGTTAAATGTGAGAAGTGTGGATATGTTCCTTTACCTGAAAGCGAGCTTCCATTAGAACTTCCCGAGGTGGAGAGCTATATGCCTACAGATAATGGTGAATCGCCACTTGCAAAAATGACCGACTGGGTCAATACGATTTGCCCTTGCTGCGGCGGACCGGCACAGCGGGAAACAGATACCATGCCGCAGTGGGCAGGGTCTTCCTGGTATTTCCTGCGCTATACGGATCCTTTAAATGAGCAGGCGCTGGCGAGTAAGGAGGCACTGGAATACTGGATGCCGGTGGACTGGTATAATGGAGGGATGGAGCATACCACACTGCATTTGCTTTATTCCCGTTTCTGGCACAGGTTTTTGTTCGATGAAAAAGCGGTTCCCTGCCCGGAGCCCTATGCCAAAAGAACTTCTCATGGTATGATTCTTGGTTCTAATGGGGAGAAGATGAGCAAGTCCAGAGGAAATGTGGTGAATCCGGACGATATTGTGAGAGAATATGGAGCAGATACGCTGCGCACCTATGAGATGTTTATCGGCGCTTTTGACTTAAGCGCAGCATGGTCCGATGAAGGTGTGAAGGGGTGCCGGAGGTTCCTGGAAAGAGTGTGGAAGCTGCAGGATATCCTGACAGAAGAAGAAGGGTATTCCAGGGATCTGGAAGTTAAGATGCATCAGACCATCAAAAAGGTCAGCAATGATTTCGAGAGCCTGAAATATAATACGGCGATTGCAGCTATGATGGCTCTGATCAATGAGTTTTATAAAAAAGGCAGGGTTACAAAGGGAGAATTTAAAACACTGCTCACACTCCTTAATCCGGTAGCGCCTCATATAACAGAAGAAATCTGGGAGAGAACCGGATTTGGCGGCCGCATTTATCAGACCATATGGCCATTGTTTGATGAAGCGAAGACGGTGGAAGATACCATAGAAATTGCCGTTCAGATCAATGGGAAGACCAGAGCGACAATGGATATTGCAAGAGAGGAAGAAAAATCCTCCGTCATTGCCAGAGCAAGGGAAACCGTATCAGATAAGCTGACAGGAAATGTAGTGAAAGAGATCTATGTACCTGGCAGACTGGTAAATCTGGTTATGAAATAGCATGCTTTATGCTATGCAATGCATGCTTTATGTTATGATATGCCGTGCCATTGCCATGCTTTGCAGGATTTGTTATGCAATGCATGGCAATTTTGCGCGGCAGTTTTGCTTCAGGAGAGCGGTGTTATTTTCTTGACCGCATGGCCATAACTTTTTCAATTTTGGAAAGTTCTTCCGCAGAGGCATGCTTTCTCAAAACTTCTACAATCATCTCAATCTCCCTGTCAGAAAAAGAGACCTTTTTTTCCTGTCCGCGTTTGGCCACAGCCATTAAAAACGGAAGCATTTGCTCTTTTTTCAGACCGCTGCTCTCAAAAACAAGAGCCTGAAGAAACTCCAGCTTGTAGGGATCGATCTCTTTCAGAGATTCATCCTTCATCCAGTCATTCTGCATTTTGTTCACCTCCAAACATTTTGTAGAACTGTTTCTGCTCTGGTGTGAGCATATTCATCAGCATGTTCATGATATCGAAACCTCCTGCTCCGGCGCCGGAGGAGGAATCCGACCGGTCAGAAGAGCCGGATCCTTCGCAGGAATCAGATTCCTCGTCTGTAGCGGAAGCATTGCCGATAAAGGAGGATATATCCGGCATGAAATCCTTCATCATATCCATAGTCTTACTCATTTCCTTATATAGCTCCATGCTCTGGAACAGATTTTGGATTTGCTCAAGCTGTTTCTTTTCCCTTTCCGTACAGAAAGGGAGCAGCTCTGAGCATACCTGAAAAAAATCGGGAGAGGTTTCCCTCTCAGCACAGCCATACAGGGAATAAGGATTTCTTTTGAAATATTCAATGGTATAATTTAATTCCAGAAGCTTGATATAAATAGCCATAGACTTCTGGGCCTTATGATCCATATAGGGTAAGAGAACTTTCATCATTTGTATATGATTGGTGCAAAAGAGAGTGTCAAATGCAATAACCTTATTGTGCTCATTTGAATCCATAGAAACTCCTTTCCACCTGTTTTAATATTTTTATGTTTTTGATCTGCCTGATATGCAGAAAAGTAGGCTCTTTTCAGAGCCTACTTTTCAGACATGATGAAAAGAATCCTTTGTTTTGATCAGCATCCGCAGCCGCATCCGTTGCCGCCGCAGCAGGACAGTAAAAGGATGATCCAGAGAAGGTCACAGCATCCGTTATCAGAATTGCCGTTGAAGAGCCCGAATCCGCCGCCGCATCCACAGCCGTTTCCATTCCCACAGAAACACAGCAGAATGATGAGCCAGATCAGAGAACCACATCCGAATCCATTGCCGGAGTTGCCGGAACCATTGCCACATCCACATCCAGTAGCTGTTAAATCACTCATAATATAATTGCCTCCAAAATTTTATTTTGTTTTATGGTTTATCATATGTGGCAGGGCTTGTAAGTGTTTCTTCCAAATATAAAAAATATATGTAGAGTTTTTATGGACATTTATTGATTAATATCTTAAAATATAGACAAATATCTTGTGAAAGAGGAGAACAAATGAGCGAAGAGAAGAAAATATATTGTACCCAGTGCGGGAACCAAAATGATGTGTCCTCTAAATTCTGTTGCAATTGCGGCGCAAAACTGTCACAGCCGGATGCCCAGGATTCTAAAACAGTTTCGGGACAGAACGAAGGAATTTTTTCGGGGGAGGAGACCGTTCCCGTCTACGAAAAAATAACAGATGCCGAGGAAGAGAAGCCTGTGCAGAATCCCTATCAGGATGATATACAGATCAATTATGGATCGGATCAGCCGAACTATTATCAAAATACATCGCAGGGCAGTACTTATTACGATCCGTCACAATCACAGTACTATTCTCCGGAAGGAAATAAGGAGCCGGCAGGGGGTGGAAATATTGGCATTGCCATTGCTTCCCTGGTGTGTGGGATTCTTTCTCTGATCTGCTGCTGTACAGGATTATTCAGTGCCATACTGGCCGTTGCGGCAGTGGTACTGGGTATTATTACGCTTTGCTTTAAATATGATGGAAAAGGGATGGCTATTGCGGGAATTTCTACGGGGGCGGTTACTCTGGTGATTCTGGTGCTTGCACTGATTCTGAGTGGCACATCGTTCTATACGGATATGGCGTATGACTTTTTTGATGAATTCTATTATTAAAAAAGAAAAGAAAGAAGGGTATCGGGCGGACTGGTTATGTTATCAGATTGGAAAGGGAATCTGGCTGCCCTTTTGTCTTGGCGGGATCTGGTTTGCCCAAAGAGGGTATGACAGGTATGGAACGCAGATGACATGTGCGGTTCGCAGGATATGCGGATTTCCCTGCCCCGGATGCGGTGGGACCAGAGCATTTTACTATCTGTTTAAAGGAGAACTGATAAGAAGTCTCCGGCTGAATCCGGCGGTCTTATTTGGATTATTTGCCTATCTTCATTTTATGCTTCTGTATTTTTACCGGAAACGAAAAGCGTATATAAGTGGAAAATCGAGCAGGGAAGATTCCTTCCCCTGCTTACGCCCAGGGGGCATGCTGCGCGGGCGGCAGATTTCCACATATACCCCTGCGCAAAAAGAAATCCATATGCGGTATTATGCATATGGATTTCTTGGAGTTATTCTGATCCAGTGGCTGATTAAAATGATAAGTTTTTTTCTGTCTGTCGGCTGAACGCTTCCATCAAAACACTTTCGATTCATTCTGCATCTTCAGAGCCCGGGGGATCTTCTACGAAGGATTCTTCACCGGAAGAATCTTCTCCGGAAGAATCTTCACCGGAAGAATCTTCCGGTGCACTCATATCTTCCGCAGAACCGGTATCTTCGGGCGCTTCAGTACCGGTTTCCCCGGCTGCGGTGTCATCGTCCTCGTAGGTAAAAATTTCTTCCGGAATATTTCCATGCAAAATAGAGATGATGTACTGGAGCCGTATGTTGGCACACTCATAATTCTGACGGGCGGCGTCTTCCAGAGAAGCATTGAAGCTTTCGCCTTCATAAGCCTGGTGATAAAGGGAAACAGCCTCCGACATATATTCACTGGCTTCAGAGGCAAGGTCCGCTACGCCTGGAAAGCCGTCAGGAACCTCAAGGGAAGCCATCTGCTGAAAGGAAGTATCCATGGAATCCAAAAGAGCGAGCAGATCGGAGACGGCTGTTTCGGATTCGGGGTTGCCCGCAAGAGCGTTGATAGACGAGTCAAAAATTTTAATATTTTCAAAAAACTGATTCATGTTGGCTTTGTAATTCTCAAGTTCAGCACTTTTCCCGCAGCCGGTCATGATAAAGATAAGTAAAAAACAAAATATAAGCCTGAGGTTTTTCAAAGTGATTTCTCCCTGCCTGTCATTTTATCCATTATTAAGGTATCACAGATGATGTCTGAAAGCAAGGAATATGAAGAAAGTTTAATGTTTTTGGAGAAAAATGATATATTTGTAAATTGTAGTTTTTATAAATTTATGGTAACATTGATAAATGATGCTGAGAAATAAGGAATTTAACCAGTCAAAAACAGCATAAAGCAGGAGGTCAATGTGACAATTACCGAGTGGAAACAATATACAGAAAACAGGCTGATCTATCTGGATGGAGCAACGGGGTCTAATCTGATGAAGCAGGGAATGGGCGCAGGCACTTGCCCTGAAAAGTGGATCTTAGAGCATCCGGAAATCTTTCTGAAGCTGCAGAGGGCGTATGTGGAGGCGGGAAGTAACATTATTTATGCTCCTACCTTTACGGCCAATCGGATCAAGCTTGAGGAATACGGATTGGAGAATCAGCTGGAAGAGATGAACCGACGTCTGGTTTCTCTTTCAAAAGAGGCCGCCGGTTTGAAGGCGCTTGTGGCAGGCGATATTACCATGACTGGCAGGCAGCTCGCTCCGGCAGGAAATATGGATTTTGAGGAGCTGGTTGCAATTTATAAAGAGCAGATCGGTATTCTGGCCGATGCCGGTGTGGATGTGCTGGTGGTGGAAACTATGATGAGTCTGCAGGAGACAAGGGCTGCTCTGATTGCGGCGAAGGAGGTCTGCGAGCTTCCGGTTATGACCACACTCACTTTTGAGCCGGATGGAAGAACGCTTTTTGGTACGGATGCAGTGACGGCGGCGGTAACACTGGAGAAGCTGGGAGCCTGTGCGGTTGGGGCAAACTGCTCTACTGGTCCTGAAAAAATGAGAGAGCTGATCCGGGAGATCTCCCGGGCAGTATCCGTGCCGGTGATTGCCAAGCCCAATGCGGGAATGCCTTCTTTGAACGAAGAGGGAGAAACCGTCTATGACAGAGAGCCGGAGGAATTTGCCGTTGAAATGACAGAGCTGGTGAAGGCAGGCGCCGGCATATTGGGCGGATGCTGTGGGACCGGCCCTCAATACATTAAAAAGCTTGTGGAAGCCACAAAGGGAATGAAACCCATTAAAAGAGAAGCGACGGGGATACGCTATCTCTCAAGTGAGCGGAAAACGGTGGCTTTCGGGCCGGATTCGCCGTTTATGATTATTGGAGAGCGTATTAATCCCACCGGGAAAAAGAAGCTTCAGGAGGAGCTGCGCAGAAAAAGCCTTGACCTGGTATTATCCTTTGCCGGTGAGCAGGAGGAATGCGGAGCTTCACTGCTGGATGTGAATATGGGCATGAGCGGTATTGATGAGAAGGAAATGATGCTTAAAGTGACAGAGGAGCTTTCACTGGCAACCAACCTTCCCCTCTGTATTGATTCCAGCCATGTGGATGTAATAGAGGCGGCTTTGCGCAGGTATCCGGGCAGGGCGCTGATCAATTCCATATCGGGAGAAAAGGAAAAGCTGGAGAAGCTTCTTCCCCTGGCGAAAAAATACGGGGCAATGTTTATCCTGCTCCCCCTTTCGGATAAAGGACTTCCGGAAAATCTCGAGGAGAAGATCAGCATTATTGATCAGATCAGCAAAGAAGCGCTGTCACTTGGTATGACAAAGGAAGATATTATCGTAGATGGACTGGTAACGACAGCGGGAGCAAATCCGAAAGCGGCGGGGGAGGTTCTTGAAACCATCCGGTATTGCAGGGAAAATGGTTTTGCCACAGTCTGCGGCCTTTCCAATATTTCCTTTGGCCTGCCTGAAAGAAGTTTTATAAATACAGCCTTTCTTACTATGGCGATTCGTGAAGGTCTTACCATGGCCATTGCAAATCCTTCCCAGAATCTCCTGGTTAATATTGCCTGCGCCTCCGATCTTTTGTTGAATAAGGAAGGGGCGGATACCCGCTATATTGAGCAGATGGCATTATATCAGGAGAAAAAAGCGACGCAGGGCGTTTTAAATCCGGTTCCGGGAGACCAGCCCCGGCGTTTCGAAGAAATCAGGGAAGAAAAAGCGCCCGGAGAGAGCGGCTCTGCTATCACAAAACATCCGATTTATCAGGATGTCCTCAAGGGGAACCGCAGAAAGATTGAGGAACATACCAGGGCAGCCCTTGAGAGCGGAGATAATGCCTCAGCATTGCTGAATGAATTTCTGATTCCTGCTATCAACGAAGTGGGAGATCTGTTTGATAAAGGAAAATATTTTCTTCCTCAGCTGATTGCCAGTGCGGAAGCCATGAAGATTTCCATTGAGTATCTGGAGCCGTTCCTTGCGGAGAAAGAACAGGAGGCGGAAATGCCAGTGGTGGTAATCGCTACGGTGGCCGGCGATATTCATGATATTGGAAAAAATCTGGTAGCTCTTATGCTGAAAAACCAGGGGTTCCGGGTGATGGATCTGGGGAAGGATGTTCCAAGGGAGACCATTGTGGAGGCAGCTGTCCGGAATCATGCCGCAATCATTGCGCTTTCAGCGCTCATGACCACCACGATGCAGGAAATGAAGCGGGTGGTAGAGTATGCGAAACAAAAACGTGTAAAGGCAAAGATTATGATTGGCGGCGCGGTGATCACACCGGAATATGCCAGGGAAATCGGCGCTGATGCATATTCAAAAGATGCGGCAGATGCCGTCAGGACAGCCCGCCGGCTTATAGAAGGATGAGAGCAATGGGGCCGGGCTTCATGTACTTTCTACCGCTCTGAATTAGATAACATATGTAATATGAAGGAAATGAATGGAAAATGAATCAAAATTATGAAGAAATTAAAGAAATCCTGCAAAATGAGCCTGAAAATCCTGCAAAAGAAGAGCTGCTGACCCGTCTGGCCGCCAATTCTGAAAAGCAATTGTTCTATGCGAGGCTCAGGACATTGATTCTGCTGGCCGCCGTTGCCGTTATGGTTTTGTGTCTGGTAATGATCGTGCCGGCAGTACTCAGAAGTATTTATCAGGCGGATGAGCTAATGGACCAGGTGTCGGAGACACTTGCCCTTGCGGATCAGGCGATTGCAAGTGTGACAGAGATGAGTGATTCCATAACGGAAATCGGAGAAAATATGGATACCTTTCTGGAGGATAATGCAGAAAATGCCGCGGGAGTTATGGAAAAGATAGAGGCTGTGGATTTTGAGGGACTGAATAAGGCGATCCGGGATCTGGGCGATGTGGTAGAGCCTATTGCAAAGCTTTTTAATAAATTTTAAGTCAAATGCCGCGAAGGCTGGTTTTTAATGAAAGGATGAGAAAAATGACAGGAGCAGATGCAATTGTAAAATGTTTGGAAGAAGAAGGTGTGGAATATGTATTTGGCTATCCGGGAGTGGCCATCTGTCCCTTCTATAACAGTATTTTAAGTTCACCTATTCAGACGGTTCTGATCAGAACCGAGCAGAATGCCGCCCATGCGGCCAGCGGATTTTACAGGGTTTCCGGAAAGGTCGGAGTCTGTGCTGTGACGTCAGGACCGGGCGCTACGAATGTGATCACGGGAGTTGCCACGGCCTTTGCGGACAGTATCCCCATGATCTGTATTACCGGACAGGTCAAGTCAGAGCTGATCGGCAGCGATGTCTTTCAGGAGGCGGATATTACAGGCGCTGTGGAATCTTTTGTGAAATACAGTTATCTGGTGAAGGATGTAAATGAAATTCCCCGGATTTTCAAAGAGGCGTTTCATATTGCAAATACAGGAAGAAAAGGACCGGTTTTAATTGATGTGCCGATTGATATCCAGAATGCGGATCTGAAGAAATTTGTGTATCCTGAAAGCGTACATATGCGTACCTATAAACCTACTGTGAGGGGCAATATGGTGCAGATCAAAAAGGTTGCCGCAGAGCTGGAAAAGGCCGTAAGACCCCTTATCTGCGCGGGCGGAGGAATTCTTCTTTCAGGAGGCGAGAAAGAACTTCTTGCTTTTGCTGAAAAACATCAGGTACCGGTGGTTTCGACTATGATGGGAATCGGAACACTGCCCACAAAACATCCTCTGTATTTCGGCATGGTGGGGAATAATGGAAAGCCTTACGCGAACCGGGCCATGAATGAATCGGATCTCCTGATCATGGTAGGAGCAAGAGTGGCAGACCGTGCGGTGAACCAGCCGGATGTGATCACTGCCAATAAAGTGTTGATTCATATCGATGTGGATCCGGCGGAAATCGGCAAAAATGTAGGACCTGCCATTCCATTGGTGGGAGACGCAAAATATATTTTTGAGGATCTTCTTCAGCAGGAGATTACCTGTGCGCATTCGGACAGCCGGCATGAAGAGTGGATCAGAACTTTAAGTGAATACAGGGAGACTATGGAGCGGAAAAGAAATCCCAATCCCGCCTATGTGGATCCGGCCGGCTTTATTACAATGCTCTCCGAAAAAATGCAGGAGGATGGAATCTATGTTGCGGATGTAGGCCAGAATCAGATCTGGTCCTGCGGTTATCATGTCGTGAAGAAAGGGAGATTTTTAACCTCCGGCGGAATGGGAACCATGGGCTATTCCATTCCCGCCGCTATGGGGGCGAAGCTGGCGGAAAAAGAGAAGCAGGTGATCGCTGTGTGCGGAGACGGTTCTTTCCAGATGTCCATGATGGAGCTCGCCACGATGCGGCAGCATCAGGTACCGGTCAAAATTGTTGTGCTGAAAAATAACTATCTGGGAATGGTGAGAGAATTTCAGCATTATAACTATAAGGATCACTATTCTGTGGTGGATTTGTCAGGAAGCCCGGATCTCGAAAAGCTTTCAGGAGCCTATGATATGAAATTCCTGCGCCTTGAGAATATGGAGAAGGCGGAGGAAATTCTGGATGAGTTTCTGAAAGAGGATGAATCCGTGCTGCTGGAATGCATCATTGATCCTATGGATCTGGTAAATTAGGAAGCAAGAATGGAGGTTTACTATGAAAGTCAGGGACTTTCATAGCATGGATGGCCATGCGGCCCGTGAAAGCGGCAGGCTGAGCAAGATGGAGGTTTACTATGAAAAAAATATATTCCGTACTGGTGGAAAACCGTTCCGGTGTGTTGTGCAAGGTTGCAGGACTTTTTTCAAGGCGCAGCTTTAACATTGATTCTCTTGCAGTGGGAGAGACCGATGACAGTGCCGTTTCCTGTATGACGATCGTGAGCAGCGGGGACAAACGTACCATAGAGCAGATCGAAAAGCAGCTGAATAAAAAGCTGGATGTAATTAAGGTAAAGACCTTTGACGAGGAGAGCAGCATCAGCAGAGAGCTGCTTCTGATGAAGGTAAAATATAACAAGAGCAACCGCAGGGATATTATGGAGATCTGTGAGATCATGAATGCGCAGATTGTGGATATGTCCAAGAATCTGATGCTGATTCAGATGTGTGATATTCCTGAACGGATCCAGCTTCTGATCAGTATGTTCAAGTCGGTAAGCATCGTGGAGGTGGCCCGGACCGGGACTCTGGCCCTTCAGAAATGCCGGGAAACGGATTAAGAACTGACTATAAGCATAAAATAAATCAATAGGCCATTAATTCAGTACGTTGACTTTTGATGGGGATATTGATAGAATATCCTTTGGATATTTAGGAGGGAATGAAGTGAACAGAAAAGTTTTTCAGCTTTTAGTAGATAATACGGCGGGTGTACTGAGCCGGATCTCAGGTCTTTTCTCAAGAAGAGGTTATAATATTGAGAGTATTACGGCAGGTATTACGTCGGATGAGCGTTACACCAGGATTACCATTGTAACTTCAGGAGACGATGAGATTCTGGATCAGATTGAAAAGCAGGTGGCCAAGCTGGTAGATGTGCGTAATATTAAGGAGCTGGCACCGGATAACAGCGTATACCGGGAACTTGTACTGATTAAAGTGAAGGCGGGAAATGAAGACCGGCAGGGGATTATTGCAGTGGCCGATATCTTCCGGGCTAAAATCGTTGATGTGGCGCCTGACAGCCTTATTATTGAGCTTACCGGCAATCAGAGTAAAATCGACGCGTTCATCAGCCTTCTTGCCGGCTATGAGATTCTGGAGATTGCCAGAACAGGTATTGCAGGACTGGGAAGAGGAACGGAAACCGTTACTTATCTGTAAGATACAGTTGAGTATAGACAAGAAAGGAGACTAAAATGGCAAATATTTATTATCAGGAAGATTGTAACCTTTCCATGCTGGAGGGGAAAACCATCGCAGTTATCGGTTATGGAAGTCAGGGACATGCACATGCATTAAATGCAAAGGAATCAGGATGCCACGTGATCATCGGACTTTATGAAGGCTCCAAATCCTGGGCCAGGGCCGAGGCACAGGGATTCGAGGTATATACCGCAGCAGAGGCGGCCAAAAGAGCCGATATCATCATGATCCTTATCAATGACGAGCTTCAGGCGGCCATGTACAAGAAGGACATCGAACCCAATCTGGAAGAAGGCAACATGCTGATGTTTGCCCATGGCTTTAATATTCATTTCGGACAGATTGTTCCTCCTGCCAATGTGGATGTTACGATGATCGCCCCCAAGGGACCGGGACATACGGTAAGAAGTGAGTATCAGGCCGGTAAGGGAGTTCCCTGCCTGGTAGCCGTTCATCAGGATGCCACAGGCAAGGCGCTGGATAAGGCTCTGGCATATGCCCTTGCAATAGGCGGCGCAAGAGCCGGCGTGCTGGAGACTACATTCAGAACGGAAACAGAAACCGATCTGTTCGGCGAGCAGGCAGTTCTGTGCGGCGGCGTGTGCGCGCTGATGCAGGCAGGCTTTGAGACGCTGACAGAGGCCGGATATGATGCCAGAAATGCTTATTTTGAATGTATCCATGAGATGAAGCTGATCGTGGATCTGATCTATCAGTCAGGTTTCGAGGGAATGAGATATTCCATTTCCAACACGGCTGAATATGGTGATTATATTACAGGGCCGAAGATCATTACAGAAGAGACCAAGAAAACCATGAAGAAGATTTTAAAGGATATTCAGGATGGCTCTTTCGCAAAGGAATTCCTGCTTGATATGTCACCGGCAGGAGGACAGGCTCACTTCAAGGCAATGAGAAAGCTTGCAGCAGAGCATCCTTCAGAGCAGATCGGCAAGGAGATCCGCAAGCTTTACAGCTGGAATAATGAGAGTGATAAACTGATCAATAACTAAAGAATGTGAGCGGAATCAACGCTGACGTACTTCGTAAACCGGCTTATGTAAAAAGAGCTGATGACCAAATTAGTCAACAGCTCTTTTTTTTGAGATTTCATTTTTTGGATAATTGTGGTAAAATTCTTAATATAGAAATTATATTTATGCAGGGCAGCGCATATTGACGATGAAAGATTGAAAATTATAGTTTTCAATCGCGAGATTTGTGCCTGCGCGTTGCTTGACACAAACTTGTTAAGCATAGCTTTGCGCAACAAAGCAGCGCAGAAATGGAGTAAAATATGATACTCCCTCAAAAAAAGAAAGAAAGAGAGGATCAGAGATGAGCCAGACAAAAGTGACAAAGCCTGAAAGGAAAGGTTCAAGGCGGCGGGGGCTTGGGATCACGGTGAAATTAGTGGCGGCAGTTGTTGTAAGCGCGGTTATAGCTGTATCAGCCCTTCTGGCAGTAGTATATGACCGGATGTCACAGACACTGTTGGAGAAGAGCGAAGAAATACTGCATACCACTACCGACAAGACACTTCAGGAGACAAAGGCGTGGATGAACAGAACGCTTACCATGTTGGAAACCCAGAGAGATACCATAGAGTATGAGGATATGAAAGTGCCTGAAATGACAGAATATATCAGGCATACAGCCGGTCAGAACGACGCTTATCCGGCCGGGCTTTATGTAGCGCTGACGGACGGATCTCTGTATCATGCTTCTTTCGTACCGGGGCCGGAGTTTAATGCGCTGGTAAAAAGCTGGTATCTGGATGGACTGGATTCGGAAGCGTTTATACTGGGAGATGTTTATTTTGATGAGGACAGTCAATCTTATGTGGTGGGCGCATCCGGCGTACTGAAGGACAGAAACGGTACGGTACGGGGTGTTGCGGCAGCGGATGTATATCTGGATTCTATTTCCGATATTGTCAGCAATATTCAGATTGAGGATACGGGCGGCATTTTTCTGGTTGATACACGAACAGATACGATTATCGGACACAGGGACGAGGAGATTGTCGGACAAAAGCTGAGCGAAGCCGATGGAATGTATGCTTATGCAGAGGAGCAGATACAGGCCGGAAATATGGGGATTGGCCTGTATGAGGATACTTACATTGAGATTGCCGAGGTTGAAGGAAGCAGCTGGATAGCGGTAGCTTATGTGTCCAGGGCAGAGGTGCTGGCGGAACTTTATGATCTGACACGTATCATGGTGGGAGTATCGATTATAGCGGTGCTGTTTCTCACTGTTCTTGTCGTGATCCAGATCAGGAGAATCATCGGCAGGCCGGTAAAGGAACTGAGTAAGGCTGCGACTCTGATTGCAGAGGGGGAACTGAACCAGACCATTCGTTACAGTTCCAGAGACGAGCTGGGCGTTCTGGCAGATGACTTTAATCAGGTTACTATGAGATTACGTGATTACATAAAATATATCAATGAAATTTCAGATACCCTGCGGGAGATAGCCAGGGGAAATCTGGCATATGAACTGAAGAGTGAATATGCCGGTGAATTTGCAAAGATTAAAGAATCTCTGGAAGCAATTTCGGTTGAACTTAATATTACTATGGGTCAGCTGCGCGCCTCTTCGAGAGATGTTGCCGCCGGTGCGGCTCAGATTTCTGACAGTGCGGTGAGTCTGTCCCAGGGATCCACAGAGCAGGCGGCGGAGGTGGATGCGCTGGCCGGACATATTGGAAAGGTGTCCGACAGTGTACAGAAGATTGCTCAGGGAGCACAGAGGGCCAGCGGAATTTCAAAAGAGGTCGGAAAAGGGCTTTTAGAGAGCAATACAAAGATGCAGAATATGACCGAGGTGATGCAGAAGATCAGCGAAAAATCCAATGCAATTCATAAGATTGTAAAAACCATTGACGATATTGCATTCCAGACGAATATTCTTGCGCTGAATGCGGCAGTGGAAGCAGCCAGGGCAGGTGAGGCGGGAAAAGGTTTTGCAGTAGTGGCGGAGGAGGTCCGGACACTGGCAGGCAAGACCGCCGACGCCGCCAGGGAGACGACAGAACTCCTGGGAGAAACGATAGGCTCTATGGAAGAAGGGGTAAGCGCGGCCGACGATACAGCCGAATCTATGCTGACAGCAGCGAAGTTGGCGGAGGAAATGGACAGCCTGATAGGCGGAATCGCAGATTATACAGCGCAGCAGGCGACCGCAGCAGAAGAAATCAGCCATGGAATTGATCAGATTGCGATTGTTGTCCAGAGCAATGTAAGTACAGCAGAATCCAGTGCCGCTGCCAGTGAGGAGCTGTCCGGCCAGGCCAATGCGCTGAAAGAACTGGTATCAAGATTCCAGCTGAAGGCATGAGAACTGTGAATGTAAAAAGTGATAGCACATTCATAAATGGAGGAGGGAATGTCTCTTTGAGATATTCCTTCTTTTGTTTGCTGGATGCCGGGAGGCTCAGGCGTTAACGAAGCATTCATGCGGCGCTCCACCATAAATGAAAGTCAGTGTTACGATTCATGGTCAATGTCAGTTTCAGAAGGATGATGTTAATTTATTACCGCTTCTCAAATTCTTTATTATATGTTAGAATCAAACAGAGCTTATACGAAAAGGGCGTCGGAAGGTTTTTGAGTATCCGCCGCCGGAATATTTTTGCAGGAGGAGATAAGATTGAAAATTAAAATTTTCAATCGCGAGATTTGTGTCTGCGCGTTGCTTGTCACAAACTCGTTAAGCCATTCATGGCTTTGCGCAACAAAGCAGCGCAGAAATGGAGTAAATTATGGGAATGACAATGACCCAGAAAATACTGGCGGCACATGCAGGGCTTGCGTCTGTGGAAGCCGGACAGCTGATTGAGGCGGATTTGGATCTGGTTCTCGGAAATGATATTACAAGCCCGGTGGCGATCAAAGAAATGGAAAAAATGAAAGGAAAGGGTGTGTTTGATAAGGATAAGATCGCGCTTGTCCCGGATCATTTTGTGCCTAACAAAGATATTAAGTCCGCCGAGCATTGCAAGTGTCTGAGGGAGTTTGCACGCCGCAATGAGATTACCAATTATTTTGAAGTGGGTGAGATGGGAATTGAACATGCCCTGCTTCCCGAAAAAGGACTGACTGTGGCGGGAGATGTGGTGATTGGCGCAGATTCTCATACCTGTACCTATGGTGCGCTGGGGGCATTCTCGACAGGAGTGGGAAGTACGGATATGGCCGCCGGTATGGCTACCGGAAAGGCATGGTTTAAGGTTCCCGGAGCCATTCGGTTTCATCTGACGGGAAAACCTTCTAAATGGGTCAGCGGCAAAGATGTGATTCTGCATATTATCGGCAGGATCGGCGTGGACGGGGCTTTATATAAATCTATGGAATTTACCGGGGATGGCATACAGAATCTCTCTATGGATGACCGTTTTACCATAGCGAACATGGCCATCGAAGCGGGCGGAAAGAACGGCATTTTCCCGGTGGATGATCTGGCCGTTGCTTATATGAAGGAGCATTCAAAGAAAGAATTTAAAATTTATGAAGCGGATGAGGATGCAGTTTATGATGAAGAGTATACCATTGACTTAAGTAGTCTGCGGCCTACCATTGCATTTCCGCATCTTCCGGAGAATACCAAAACGATTGATGAGATCAGAGAAGAAGTCCGGATCGACCAGGTAGTGATCGGCTCCTGCACCAACGGAAGGATGGATGATATGCGTATCGCTGCGGAGGTTTTGAAGGGACGTCATGTAGCCGGAGGAATGCGCTGTATCGTGATTCCGGCAACCCAGGCTGTCTATATGCAGGCCATGGAAGAAGGACTTCTTAAGATCTTTATCGAGGCAGGCGCTGTGGTCAGCACGCCTACCTGTGGTCCCTGTCTGGGCGGATATATGGGAATATTAGCAGAGGGCGAGCGCTGCGTTTCAACGACAAACCGTAATTTCGTGGGACGTATGGGCCATGTGGGTTCAGAGGTTTATCTGGCGAGCCCGGCAGTTGCGGCGGCAAGTGCTGTCACAGGCAGGATCTCCAGTCCGGAGCAGTTATAAACATTCAGGAGGTAAAAGATTGAAAATTAAAATTTTCAATCGCGAGATTTGTGTCTGCGCGTTGCTTGACACAAACTTGTTAAGCTATTATATGCTTTAGTCATATAATGGTTTTGCGCAATAAAGCAGCGCAGAAATGGAGTAAATTATGAAAGCGGCAAAAGGGATTGTTTTTAAATACGGCGATAATGTTGACACGGATGTAATCATTCCTGCAAGATATCTGAATTCGTCCGATCCGGCGGAGCTGGCATCTCACTGTATGGAGGATATTGACAGGGACTTTATTCACAATGTCAGAAAGGGAGATATTATGGTGGCTGACAAAAATTTCGGGTGCGGTTCCTCCAGAGAGCATGCACCCATAGCCATCAAGGCGGCAGGGATAAGCTGCGTCATTGCAGAAACCTTTGCCAGGATCTTTTACAGAAATGCCATCAACATCGGACTGCCCATTATTGAATGCCCGGAGGCATCCAGAGGGATCGAGGCAGGAGACGAGGTGGAGGTCGATTTTGATTCCGGTATGATCTATAATCTGTCAAAAGGTACAGAGTTTAAAGGACAGGCGTTTCCTGAATTTATGCAGAAGATTATTGATGCCGAGGGGCTGGTCAATTATATTAATCAGAAATAAAAGTTCTTTCCTTTCATAGAAAAATGTAGTAAAATATCAAAAGTGCATTCACAGAACAGACACATTTTTCTGATAGGATATGTTTTGGGAAAATGCCTTTGAAGAAAATACAAGTGATTTTATGCAAGGAGGAGCTTGATTGATGGCACAGCTGAAAAATGGGAAAAACGGACCTGAAGCGGAAAAGGAGCAGAAGGTTCAGACGAAATACGATCTTAAGATGGAGAGGAGAAAGCAGCAAAAGCTGAAAGAGGCAAGACAGGATAAGATAATCCGTATCGTTGCCGGTACAGTGGGAGCCGTACTTGTCGCGGCAGTGGTACTTTCGGTTGCGGCCTCTTTGATCAGAAAGAATAATGTTCTGCGCGGAACCTATGTAAAAGCAGGCGATCATGAACTTACAGAGCTGGAATATGATTACTATTACCATTCATCGGTAAATAATTATATTATGTCTTATTCTTCCATTCTGCCTTATATGGGACTGGATACTTCTGTTGCTTTTGATCAACAGCAGTACACAGAAGATCTTACCTGGAAAGATATGTTTGATGAAATGACAATGGAGCAGGTCAGGCAGACAAAGGCCCTTGTAGACGATGCGGAGAAGGCAGGATATGTCTATGATCCCACCCCGGAATATGCGCAGTACCAGGAAGAGCTGAAAGAATATGCGGCTTCTGAAGGCATCACTGTTAAAGAGTATTACAAAGAGAGCTTTGGTCCCTATGCCACAGAGAAAAATATAGAGCCTCTGGTCAGGGAAGGAATGCTTGCCAATGCCTACTATAATGAAATGCTTGTAAAGAATGCGCCCTCTGAGGAAGAGGTAAAGGCTTATTATGAGGAGAACAAGCAGAGCTATGACAGGGTAGATTACCATAGTTTTGCTTTTGATGCCGAACTGGAGGAGGATGCGGACGAGGAAGCAATAAACACCGCCATGAAGGAGATTCAAAATAAGGCGCAGGCCATGATGGAAGCACGTCAGGCAGGAGAGGATTTTGAAGCTCTTTGTATTGAGAATGCATCTGAAGAGGATAAGGCTGATTATGAAGATGAACAGACGGAACGCTCTTTAAGTGAAGGGAGGACTTATGCGGGAACTGCAGCCGTTTTGTCAGACTGGCTGTTTGCAGATGAGCGTAAGGAAGGAGATATTGCCGTTTTGGAGGACGAGGTCAGCCACAGATACTATGTGGTGGAATTTTCCAGGCGGTATTTTGACGAGGCTGATAATGAAACGATCTCAAGTACGATTGCAAGCCAGAGAACATCTGATTATGTAGCCGGACTTGTAGAAAATTATCAGGTAGTGGATATCAAAGGGAATCTTAAGTATCTCACAGTTGACAGAAGCGAATCTGAGGATACAGAAGAAGAGAATGCAGAATAAATAACAGAAGCAGACGCCGTTACGTTTCGCGGGCCGGCCGATTGTAAGAAAAGGACTCCGTTTCGGAGTCCTTGTGCTTATCCCTGAAATGCTTCTGTGAAGGAACCGGCGGAGGAAATCGCCTCTCCGGCGGAGAGAAGGTGATTGACATCTCCAATTGCCTGTGCCCGGAAGTAGGCTTCATTGCTCCAGCGCTCTTCACTCGAAAGGATTGTGAGAGAAGATGTGGGAAGGAAGATGCCATGGACCAGCAGTGGGAAAGGGATATTCAGTAAATGGGAGAGAACCACGCAGGTAATGCCAAGATGGCAGAAGATGACAATTACCGGCTCTTCTTTGTTTTCGGGAAGCTCCAGTACTTCCACATCATCCGGTGCGACTGTCCTGGGAATAAACCGTTCCGGTGCGTCCGGCATACGGTAAAAATGATGTTCCCGTACATAGCCATAGGAAGCCAAAAGAGCGTCCATGCTGGTACATACCTGTTTGAACTGAGTTGCAATCTGGGGATTTTGCTTCATTACATCAGCCTGTATCCAGTGTTCTGCATCCATCATAAGAGGATCGCTGCTCCAGAAAGAGGGAACAAAATCCCAGGGAATTTTGTGTCTGCCTGTGATCGGATCGTCGATCAGATAAGTAAATTCCTGCATCCAGTCAAGCGTAACAGCCTGCCGGTGCAGTTTTTCCAGGGTGGGAGAAGCAGTGTCACGGGCACGTCCCAAAGGAGAGCAATAAAATTCCGTGACATTCCATTTGCTGATGCGTTCTGCCAGAAGCCGGGCTTCACGCCAGCCTTTTTCTGTTAACGAGTCATGTGCATAGTCTGGTTCGCCGTGTCGAACAAATATGATTCTCATTGCATTGTTCCTTTCATAATTGATATGAATTACAGTTTACCATAAAAATGCAGTATTTGTCATCAGAAGCAGGATGAGGAATCAGGTATTTTATGAGCAGGTTAAAGAAAGATATGATCCTTGTAGGCGGAATTCTTTTTACAGCATTTCTATTATGGCTGATCCCGGTTCTGGCGAATCCTTTTTGGGACAGGGAAAGCGGATGGGTGAGAGTGCTCCAGGAAGGAAAAGAGACGGGAAGATATTCCATGGACAGGGATAAAACGATCAGAATTTTATATGGAGAAAAAAATTATAATCTGGTGTCTATTCATGATGGGCAGGTATCTGTCCTGGAGGCGGATTGTCCCGATGGTCTCTGCATCAGCCAGAAAGAGATTTCCAGAAACGGGGAGAGTATTATCTGTCTTCCTCACAGGCTGGTACTTCAGATAAGTTCGGGAAGGGAAGGGGAAACGGATGCAGTTGCCTACTAGAGAAAAAAGGTATCGGCCGGCTTATATGGGGCTTTTGCTGGCTTTTGCACTTATTCTGTCTTATGTTGAATCCCTGCTTCCTTTGCAGACAGGAATTCCGGGAGCAAAGCTGGGACTCGCCAATCTGGCAGTGATTCTGTGCCTGTATCTGCTGGGCTGGAGAGAGGCAGTTCTTTTGACTACCCTCAAAGCACTTCTTGCGGGTTTTTTGTTTGGAAATCTTCTCATGATTGCTTATTCTCTTGCCGGAGCCTGGACAAGCGTTCTTGTCATGATTCTCCTGAAAAAAACAGAGTGGTTCCATATACCGGTGGTGAGCGGAGCAGGGGGTGTTGCTCATAATATGGGGCAGCTTATTGTGGCCGTCTTCACAGTAAATACATATGGCGTTTTTTATTATATGCCCGTGTTGACCCTAACAGGATTATTGACCGGACTGGTAAACGGGTTTGCGGCGGCGTTGTTGCTGCCTTATATAAAAAAAATAATGGCGAAGGGGAGAAGTTAAATGATTGGTTTTGTGAAAGGGAAAATAGATGATATAACAGAAGAAAATGTGGTAGTGGATGTGGGAGGAATAGGAATCAATGTGAAAATTTCCACGAAAACAGCGGCTCTCCTTCCTGGAACTGATCAGGAGATCAAGCTTTATACCTATACCTGTGTGAGAGAGGATCTGATGAACCTGTACGGATTTTTGACACGGGACGATCTGGAGATATTCAAAAAATTGATTACAGTAAATGGGGTCGGGCCTAAAGGGGGTCTTGCGATCCTTTCTGTCATGAGCGCAGACGATCTTCGCTTTGCCATTATTTCAGGAGATGCGGCTGCTCTTTCCAGAGCCCCCGGTATTGGAAAAAGAACGGCGGAAAGGCTGATTCTGGATTTAAAGGATAAGATTTCGCTGGAAGATACTCTGATTCGTAAAGAAATGCAGCAGGAAGAGCCGGGGATGGATCAGGCAAGAAAGGAAGCTGTGGAAGCGCTTACCGCGCTGGGATATTCTGCATCGGATGCTCTCCGCGCTGTGAAGGAGGTTTCGCCGGATGCGGAAAAAGATGTGGAAAAGATACTGAAACTTGCCCTCAAAAATATGTTTTAAAAAGTTGGATCAGGCTGAAACTGAATGTCAGCAGGGAGCAGAAGATGGCTAAAAGAATGATTGAAACAGATTTACAGGAAGAGGATTTAAAAGTAGAGGGGTCTTTGCGTCCCCGAAGGCTTGATGACTATATCGGTCAAACCAAAATCAAAGAGAGCCTTAAAATTTATATTGAAGCGGCAAAGCAAAGAAAGGATTCCCTGGATCATGTTCTCTTCTATGGGCCTCCTGGTTTGGGGAAAACAACGCTGGCAGGAATCATTGCCAATGAGATGGGAGTGAATGTGAAGATCACCAGCGGACCGGCTATCGAGAAGCCGGGAGAGATGGCGGCGATTCTTAATAATCTGCAGGAGGGAGATCTGTTGTTTGTGGATGAAATCCACAGGCTGAACCGCCAGGTCGAAGAAGTACTGTATCCGGCCATGGAGGATTTTGCAATCGATATTATGCTGGGCAAGGGACCCACTGCCAGGTCAATCCGGCTGGATCTTCCGCGCTTTACTCTTGTTGGCGCAACTACAAGAGCCGGACTTTTATCGGCGCCGTTAAGAGACCGGTTCGGGATTATCCATCGTCTTGAGTTTTATTCGGCCGAGGAACTGCAGATGATCATCATGCATTCCGCCAGGGTTTTGGAAGCGGAAGTGGCGTTGGCAGGTGCTATGGAGATGGCCAGGCGAAGCCGGGGCACCCCGCGCCTTGCTAACAGAATCCTGAAGAGGGTGAGGGATTATGCCCAGGTAAAGCATGATGGCGTTATTACGGAGGAAGTTGCAATGACGGCTCTGGATCTTATGGATGTGGACCGGATGGGACTGGACCACATTGACAGAAATATTCTTCTGACCATGATCCATAAGTTTGCAGGAGGCCCGGTGGGGCTGGATACCCTTGCAGCTTCTATTGGAGAAGATTCCGGCACCATTGAGGAGGTTTATGAACCGTACCTTCTGAAGAACGGATTTATCAACCGGACGCCCCGTGGGCGTGTGGTCACAGAGCAGGCATACCATCATTTAGGACTTGAAATTCCGGAATAATCTGAGTATAATAAAACTGTATAACTTTAATTATGAAGGGGCAGCGGAATGTCAGTTAAAACAGATACAGAAGTAATCATTGGCGGTAAGGTATTTACGCTGAGCGGGTATGAAAGTGAAGAATATCTGCAGAAGGTAGCGTCCTATATCAATAATAAGACAGCTGAGTACAGCAAGGTTGATTCCTTCAAAAGACAGCCTCTGGATACACAGAATGTGCTGCTTCAGCTGAATATCGCTGATGATTATTTCAAAGCAAAAAAGCAGATCAGCCTTCTGGAGGAAGAAATTCAGGGGAAGGAAAAAGAACTGTATAACTTAAAGCATGAACTGATTGCATCTCAGATTAAACTTGAAAACACTGAGAAAAATGTCAAGTCCCTTCAAAAGGAAGTAAATGAAAACGCAAAAAAGATCATCCGGCTTGAAACAGAATTGAAAAAATAGTAAAACAAGAGATAATGTTTTCGCAGGAGATTTTTATGTTAACAAATGCTGCCGTGTTTTTCAGAACAGCCTGTTATCATGAAGTTGTTACGCTTCGAAAATCAGTTTATTAATGAAAGCTGTCTGAGTCAGGCAGCTTTTTGCAGTATACAGGCCTGTAAAGGGAAGTTTGCCGCAGAAGCAGCATGCGGGCCGCCCGTGGGCATAAAAAAGGAACAGCATATGAAAAAAGTGGAATTGCTGGCTCCGGCAGGAAATTATACAGCCCTGGAAGGAGCTATAAACGCTGGCGCGGATGCGATATATCTTGGAGGCGAACAATATGGCGCCCGCGCCTATGCAGATAATTTTACACAGGATGAAATTTGTGCGGGGATCCGCATGGCGCATGTATTCGGAAGGAAGATTTATTTAACCGTTAACACCCTGGTCAAGGAAGAAGAGCTCCGGAGACTTCCGGCTTTTCTGCAGCCTCTTTATGAGGCCGGGCTGGATGGGGTAATCCTCCAGGATCTGGGTGCCTTGCGCTGTATCAGATCATATTTCCCGGGTCTGAAGCTTCATGCAAGTACTCAGATGACACTGACAGGAAAGGAAGGCGTGTCGTTTGTAAAAAAAGAAGGGATCTGCAGGATTGTCCCGGCCAGGGAGCTTTCGCTGGAAGAGCTGAAAGAGCTGAAAAAAGAAACGGGAGTGGAAGTCGAGGCATTTATTCACGGAGCTATGTGCTATTGTTATTCGGGACAATGTCTGTTCAGCAGTATTCTTGGAGGACGAAGCGGCAACAGGGGAAGATGCGCGCAGCCCTGCCGTCTGCCTTATGAGGCAGGAAAGGGAAGACAGCAGTACCTTTTGAGCATGCGGGATATGTGCACGATTCATTTGATTCCGGAGCTGATCGATGCGGGGATTGACTCCTTCAAAATTGAGGGAAGAATGAAAAATCCTGCCTATGGGGCGGGGGTAACCGCCGTTTATCGTAAATATATTGATCTTTATTATCAGGATAAAGATCATTATCAGGTTGACAGACAGGATCTGAAAGTGCTTGAATCTTTATATATCAGAAGTGAGATCGGGGAGGGATATTATCATGATGCAAACGGAAAAAAGATGATAAGTCTTTCTTCTCCGGCTTATTCCCCTACAGAGGAAGCTCTGCTGTCTTCCATTCGGGAAAAATATATGGATAAAAAGCCCGGAATAGATGGAGTGGCCAGGCTCACGCTTAAGGAAGAAGAGCCGGCGGAGCTTTTGCTGCAGAGCGGAGATACGACTGTCATATGCAGGGGAGACCAGGTACAAAAAGCTGTGAAACAACCACTGACGCGGGAAAAAGTGAAAGAGCAGCTTCAAAAGACCGGAAACAGCCTGATCAAGATTCGCCGGTCAGAGATCCATATGACAGAGGGACTGTTTTTGCCGCTGAAGTCTGTAAATGAACTGCGGAGAGCCGCCGTTGCGGCTATGGAGGATGCCCTGATTTCCCGGAATGGGCTGCAGTATGAGAGCAGAAGGATTTTGGCGGATGGGACGGAGAAGATAGGGACGTTTTCCCCTGCTGCTGTAAAACGGGCACAGGAGGATGCGAAGAAGTCTCAAGGACGGCAGATTCATGTGTCTGTCCGGACGACGGAGCAGTTGGAGGCGGCGTTGGAGGCAAAGGTGAGCAGGATCTATCTGGATTACAGCTTTTTTGAGAGAGGGACGCCCGAATCCCTCAAACATTTTGGAGAAAGAGCTGTGAATCAGAACACAGCATTTTATATTGCCGCACCTTATATTGTAAGAAAAAAGGATTGGAATTATCTGGAGAAGATCGTAAAGCTTTTCAGGGAAGAAAAGATAAGCGGCGTCCTGGTACGGAATCTGGAGAGCTTTGGATTTCTGGAAAAAGAACTCCCTGCCCAAAAACTTGTGCTGGATGCCAATTTGTATATCTGGAACAGTCAGGCGCTTATGTTTTGGGAGGGACGGGCGGGAGAGTTTTATCTTCCGCTGGAATGCAATGCCGGAGAATGGAGAGGAATTTTGGCGTCCTGCCACGGAAGTACAATGCAGGCCTCTGCAGTGATTTATGGCAGGCTTCCCATGATGATCACTGCAAACTGTCTGAAAAAAACTATGGACAGGTGTGATGGAAAGCCGGAGGTTACACAGCTCAAAGACAGATACAAAAAACAATTTCCTGTTTATAATGACTGTTTATGCTGTTATAATATAATCTATAATAGTCTGCCTTTATCCCTTCACAGTTTTGCTGCCAAAGAAAGCAGTCAGGCTGTTAATTTCCGGATTGACCTTACGGTGGAAGATCAGAAAGAGGCCCTCAGAGTGATTCTGTATTTTAAGGAATTGTCGGGACGGTTTGTCCCGAAAGGAAGAGAAGAGGGAGAAAATGTCCCCTGTCCAATAAAAGAATACACCACGGGACATTATAAAAGAGGAGTAGAATAGATGGAAATTTATATCAGCGAATTTTCCAAGTATGTTATTCCGCTGCTGATTACCTTATATACGCTTGAGTGCTTTGCTGTATTCAGACATGACGATGAAAAGAAACGAAACGGCATTTATACCAGACAATGTATTTTGTTGTTTGCCTTTCATTTGAGCTGTTTTATGGTGATTTGCTTTGAGACAGGAGATATGACCTATCTGTTTTTCTATGCGTTTCAGCAAATTGCCCTTTATGCATTCATGGTGCTGTATCGAATGCTTTATCCGGCATCCAACCGCCTTCTGGTGAATAATATCTGTATGCTTCTCAGTATCAGCTTTACCATACTGACGAGACTGGATCCGGCCAAGGCATTAAAGCAGTTCATAATCAGCGCCGCCTCGCTGGCTGCGGCGCTGGCGATCCCGTTTTTTATCCATAAGTTTAAATTCTTAAAGAATTTAAGGTGGATTTATGCCCTTGTGGGAATCGGGGCGCTGGGAATTGTCATGATATTAGGACAGACAACTTACGGCAGCAAGCTTTCCTATTCAATAGCCGGCGTTACTTTTCAGCCTTCAGAGTTTGTAAAGATTTTGTTTGTTTTGTTTGTAGCCAGTGCCTTGTACCAGGCTGCGGGATTTTTTGAGGTATTCACTACGGCGGTAGTGGCGGCAGCCCATGTGGTAGCTCTGGTGATTTCCAGAGATCTGGGAAGTGCACTGATTTTTTTTGTGGTATATGTGCTGATGGTCTTTGTGGCCAGCAGAAATTTTCTGTACGTGCTGGCGGGCGCGGCGGGCGGTTCGGCTGCAGCGTTCGTGGCATACCGGGTGTTCACCCATGTACAGGTAAGAGTACAGGCATGGAAGGATCCCTGGAGTGTGATTGATGCAGAAGGATTTCAGATCACCCAGTCCCTGTTTGCAATTTCCAGCGGCGGATGGTTTGGCCTGGGCCTTTATAAGGGAACTCCGCGCTCTATTCCTTTTGTGGAGACAGACTTTGTGTTTTCGGCGATTGCAGAGGAGCTTGGTATTATCTTTGCGGTGGGACTGATTTTAATCTGCGTCAGCAGCTTTATGATGTTTATGAAAATTGCGTCGGCTCTTGAAGACAGATTTTATCAGCTGACAGCTTTCGGACTGGGCGTTACCTATATTTTCCAGGTATTTCTCACCATTGGCGGGGGAACCAAATTTATTCCGCTTACAGGGGTCACCTTGCCGCTTGTAAGCTATGGAGGAAGTTCTATTCTTACTACACTGGTGATGTTTGCCGTAACAGAGGGGCTTTTTATCATTCGTCAGGAGGAAGAGGAGCTGCTCAGAAAGGCGGAAAGGAAAAAGCGGAAAAGGAAAGTGAAGACAGGGCGGCCGGCAGAAGGTGAAAATTTTTCTGCAGTAAGGCAGCGAAAATACATGGAAGACTTGGTGGGAGATGAAGTTGAAGACCAGGAATAAGAAAAGAAATAAAGAGATTGCAGGGGTTATGTGGTTTTTTATCCTGCTGTTTTTCAGTCTGTCAGGATATATCACATATTATGCTGCTACACACAGGCAGGAGCTGATCAATAACAGCTATAACGGCAGACAGCAGATGCTGATTGCGCAGAATACACGGGGGAAGATTTTATCCTCGGAAGGAGAGGTACTGGCTCAGACAGTGGAGGATGATCAGGGAAAGGAAATCAGGCAATACCCTTACCGGAATCTGTTTTCTCATGTGGTGGGATATGCCACCAACGGAAGGATGGGGGTGGAAGCGCAGGCGAATTATTACCTCATAAACTCCAATGCTCCTCTTTCTCAGAAGGCGTCTCTGGACTTAAAAGAAGAAAAATATCCCGGAGATGATGTATATACTACGCTGAATGTAGCGCTTCAGCAGGTGGCTGACAGGGCGCTGGGGGTTTATCAGGGTGCAATACTGGTGACAGAGCCTTCAACAGGAAGGATTCTCGCCATGGTTTCAAAACCGGATTTTGATCCGGAACAGATTCCACAGATATGGGAGGAACTGATAGAAGATAAGGACAGCAGTATCCTGCTGAACAGGGTGACACAGGGGCTTTATCCGCCCGGGTCTACGTTTAAGATTATCACCTCTCTGGAATATATCAGGGAAAACCCTGATACTTATCAAAATTACAGCTACAATTGCAGCGGGGCTCTTACCAGAGGAACGGACAGGATTCAGTGTTATCATGGAACCGTGCATGGCAGTGTGGGGTTTGAGAGATCCTTTGCCAAATCCTGTAATACTTCTTATGCAAACATTGGGCTTTCGCTGGATAAAAAAGCCTTTTCGGATACGCTTGATGAGCTCCTGTTCAATCAGAAGCTTCCGGTGGAGTTTAACTCCGGTATCAGCCGGATTGATGTGAATGAAGAGATGACAGATCAGGATATGATGCAGGTTTCCATTGGCCAGGGAACCACCTCTATTACGCCTCTTTTGCTGAATATGATCACCTGTGCGATTGCCAATGATGGGAAACTGATGAAGCCCTATGTGGTGGAGGAGATAAAGAACAGCGCAGGAAGCAGTATTAAGACTTTTGCGCCGTCTGCTTATGGAGAACTGATGAAGCAGCAGGAGGCGCAGATTTTGAAAGATCTGATGAAAGATGTGGTAGAGGAGGGAACCGCTTCCAGACTAAAAGGGCTTTCTTATACGGCGGCAGGAAAAACAGGATCCGCGGAATATGGTACCATAAAAGGAGAGAGTCATGCCTGGTTTACAGGATTTGCCCCGGCGGAAGAGCCTCAGGTCTGTGTGACCATTATCATTGAAGGAGCCGGTGCGGGAGGAGATTATGCAGTTCCCATTGCCAAGCGGATTTTTGATGCATATTTTGAGGAAGGTACGCCATGAGAGTAAGAGCTGGCCTGAGGGCAAAAAGGCTGATGCGGTGATGAAAAGAGGCAGGAAATGAAATTTTATAAATATCTTTATATTGGCGATACTGTCACCAATCCGAAAAAGATAAAACGTAAGCTGAAGCTTCATGCAGGGGTAAATGTCTATGTGATCACGATGGCTTCGGGAAGGGATCAGCTCGAATTGTTTCACAGCGCTTATCTGAAGCAGCGATATTACCGATACCATCCTCCTGTTATTGTGGGAATCGCGTCGGATTATGGAGAGGCTGTAGGGATGATCACAATGATGACGCAGGAATGTGTAAATGCTACGGGAAGCGGTAATCTGAAGGAATATCTGAAGCAGAAAGCAGACCGGACATAAAGTGCAAAAGGCGCGGAAGCGTTAGATGATACTTCGGGAGGGAAGTATGATTTCAACTTTGCTGACAATTTTGAAAATTTTAGCCATGATAATCCTGGTTCTGCTGGGAACGGCAGTCGTTTTCCTGATCCTGGTTCTGGCGGTTCCGGTCAGATACAGAATCTCAGTTCATCGGAGGACAGAGGAAGAAGCACCGGTTGTGGCGGATGCCAGGGTCACCTGGCTTCTGCATATTTTGAATGCCGCCTTTTTCTATCCGGAAACCCGTTTCAGAGTCAGGATCCTCTGCTTTACGTTGTTCCGCGCCCCTTCGGCCTCAAAGCCTGACACAGAAAATAAAAAGAAGAAGCCTGCAGACGCAGCCTGCGGGAAGGGAGACGCAGAGGAAAAACCGGAGGAAAAGCAGGAAGTCCCGGAAAGCCGGAAAAAGACGCAGAATATCCAAAAGTCAGAGACTGGGACAGAAACTGAAACAGAAACAGATACCGTATCCGATATGCAGAATGTGCGGACAGAGGAGAAGGAAGAGAAGGAGGAAAAGAGAAGCATTTTAGACTTTTTTAAGAAACTCTTTTCCGTTTTGAAAAATATTAAGTACACAATCGCACAGATATGTGATAAGATAAAACATATTGTAAATAATATCCAATATTATATAAAAGTTATAAAGAGCGATACGTTCCGGAGGGGATGGACAGTATGCTTTGGAGAGATACAGATACTGCTGAAAAAGCTTCTGCCCGGAAAGATTACAGGTCAGCTGCGAATCGGCACAGGAGATCCGGCCGGTACAGGCCAGGTGATGGCTGTCTATGGTATTTTATATCCGTTGCTTGGAAATCATATAGATATCAACCCGGATTTCGATCAGCAGGTCATAGAGGGAGAGCTCTTTATCAAGGGAAAAATAACAGTATTCCGGATATTAAAGACGGCAGGCGTGATTTATTTTAACAGGGATCTGCGCCGTCTGATCAAATTATTGAAAAGGGAGGCAATTTAAAAATGGCAGAGAATAATTTTACAGGAGTAATCGAGTCTTTGATGAAAGGAATGAACACCGTTTTATCCACTAAGACGGTGGTGGGAGAGGCTACGAAGATAGAAGACACCATTATACTGCCTCTTGTGGATGTTACCTTTGGCGTGGGTGCAGGAGCTACCGCCGGGGATAAGAAGAACGGCGGCGGCGGCGGATTTTCCGGAAAGCTCACTCCCAGTGCGGTTTTGGTGATCCAGAATGGCAGCACCAAACTGGTGAACATTAAAAATCAGGATACCGTAACCAAGGTGCTGGATATGATTCCTGATATCGTTGATAAATTCACGGCTCCCAAAGAAGAAATGATGGATGATGAAAAGGCGGTGGATATTGCTTTCCCGGAAGAAAATGAGGACGTGCAATAACAGAGGCAGAACTGCATAAGATAAAGTAAGAAAAAGCATAGGCGGCATAAAGCATGAAAAAACTGATCGGATTTATTGCATTTTGGATTGCAGTTGGAATGCTGCTTATGCTTTTTCTTGCCCATCATTATCTGATCGCGCTGATAATCATCGCGCTTTTATTGCTGATCGGATATAACTGCTATCTGTAAGAATAGTAAATAGATGAATCGAGTAGGGAAGAGCTATCTTCCCCTACTCGTGCGCGGGGCGCACGTTGCGTCAGCAACAATTTCCTCTGTGCGCCCCTGCGCATAAAAGAACCGGCCCATAAAAAGGCCGGCTTTTATGAATGCTCTCAAACTATACCTGTTACGCTCTCTCAACTCTCCCGGATTTCAAACAATTCGTGCAAACGTGCATTCTCTTGGAAGCTCCGTTTATTTTACATTTTACTCTCTTAATGTTTGAATGCCAAATTCTGTTAGATCTTCTATGAGAATGGCTTACGTTGTTTCCGAAATGAGCACCTTTACCGCAAATATCACATTTAGCCATCATTACACCTCCCAACGATTCAAAATATTCATACACAACAGTTGTATAATATCAGAAATCCGGACAGATTACAAGCTTAAATTTAATAATTTTGCAGGAAATTCATGTTTCTTTTTTTTTGATTTACGGTTATAATATGATATATATGTTCAAAATATAAGGAGGCAGCCCATGAAAAATTCTTCCAGGAAGGAAACTTCCATGAATACGCATATGGGGAACATCGCAATCTATAATGATGTGATCGCCCAGTACGCTGGCAGCGTTGCCATGGAGTGTTTTGGTGTAGTAGGAATGGCAGGCATTAACATGAAGGATGGTTTTGTCAAACTGCTTAAAAAAGAAAGCATGACCAGAGGCATTAATGTTTTCATTAAAAATAACAAGCTGACAATTAATTTTCATGTGATTGTTGCATACGGTGTGAGCATTCTCGCAGTCACCGACAATCTGATCAGCAATGTAAAGTACAAAGTAGAGGAATTCACAGGAATCGAAGTTGAAAAAATAAACATCTTTGTTGAAGGTGTTAGAGTGATTGATTAAGGAGGACTTGCTGTGACTAATACAATCGACGCTAAGATACTTGCAAAGATGTTCTTAGCCGGTGCCAAAAATCTGGAATCCAAAAAGGAATGGATCAATGACTTAAATGTTTTCCCCGTGCCGGATGGTGATACGGGTACCAATATGACCCTTACCATTATGTCGGCCGCTAAAGACGTTGCGGCTATGAAGGATATAGACATGTTATCCCTTTGCAAGGCAATTTCATCGGGTTCCCTGAGAGGCGCAAGAGGAAACTCCGGTGTAATCTTATCTCAGCTTTTTCGTGGATTTACCAAGTCCATCCGGGAAAAGGAGCAGCTGGATATACTGATGCTGGCGGATGCCTGTGATAAGGCAGTAGAGACAGCCTATAAGGCAGTGATGAAGCCCAAGGAGGGAACCATTCTGACGGTCGCAAAGGGGATATCCGTAAAAGCCCGGGAACTGGCGGAGGAAGGCTGCAGCGATTTTACGGTTTTCTTTGATGAAGTGATCAGGTGCGGAGACGAGGTTTTAGAGCGGACGCCTGAAATGCTTCCGGTGTTGAAGCAGGCCGGAGTTGTTGACTCGGGCGGTCAAGGCCTGATGCAGGTGCTTAAGGGAGCCTATGACGCTTTTATGGGCAAGGAGCTGGACTTAAGTATAAGCGAGGCGCCCCATACAGAGAGCGGGAAAGCGAATGCTCAGCCGGATATTGAGATTAAATATGGGTATTGCACGGAATTTATTATCATGCTGAACCGGAATTTCAATATCAAGACAGAAATGGATTTTAAGGAATATCTGGAATCTATCGGAGATTCTATTGTAGTAGTAGCGGATGATGACGTGGTAAAGGTACATGTACATACCAACGATCCGGGACTGGCGATCCAGAGAGCGCTCAGGTATGGTTCATTGTCCAATATGAAGATTGACAATATGCGGTTGGAGCATGAAGAAAAGCTGTTTAAAGAAAGTCAGGCGGCTTCTGAAAAGGCAGCTTCAGAAGAACCGGCTCCCCATAAGGAAGTAGGATTTATTGCAGTCTCGGCAGGTGATGGGATTAATGAGATCTTTAAAGGGCTGGGCGTGGATCATATGATTCAGGGCGGACAGACCATGAATCCCAGTACGGAAGATATGCTCAATGCGATCGAAAAAGTAAACGCAGACACAGTGTTTATCCTTCCAAACAACAAAAATATCATTCTGGCCGCCAATCAGGCACAGATGATGGTAAAGGACAAGAAAATCGTAGTGGTACCCACTAAGACAGTTCCTCAGGGAATTACGGCGATTATCAATTATGTTCCGGATCTGTCGGCGGAAGAAAATGAAGAAAATATGAAACAGGAAATCCACAGGGTAAAGACTGGTCAGGTGACTTATGCTGTGAGGGATACCGTGATTGAAGACAAGGAGATCAAGCAGGGCGATTACATGGGGATCGGTGACAGCGGTATTTTATCTATTGGCGGAGATGTGTCTGACGTGGCTTTCCGTATGGTGAAAGAGATGATGGACGAGCAGCTGGAGCTGATCAGTATCTATTATGGAGAAGATATCACTGAGAACGATGCAGAGCAGCTGAGAGCGCAGATTGAGCGGGAATATCCATCCTGCGATATCGAACTGCAGTATGGCGGTCAGCCGATCTATTATTATATTATATCAGCAGAATAAAAGCTGCAAAGCGGCAAATTTTATGCGGGCCTGCGCAAAAAAAAACGAGTAGGGAAGAGCTATCTTCCCCTACTCGCGTGCGGGGCGCACGTTGCGTCAGCAATAACTTCATCTGTGCGCCCCTGCGCATAAAAAATCAAGTAGGGAAGAGTTATCTTCCCCTGCTTGCCGCGCGCCCCATGTGCCGCTTTAGCGGCATACTTCTTCTGCATGGGGCTGCGCATAAAAAGGACGGAATGCCCGTCCTTTTTGCGTGAATGGAAATGTAGAAATCATATCCAGTTGTTATAGTTATGAGGAATGCCAGATGAAAGGTTCAGATGACATTATAACTTTAAAGGGAATCGGGGAAAAGACAGCAAAACTGTTTTACAGAATGGGAATCCACACCGTTCAGGAGATGTTGTTTTATTACCCAAGAGATTATCAGGCGTTTAAAGCGCCAGTGAAACTCGCGGAAGCAGGTGAGGAGACAGTCACTCTGGAGCTGTTCCTGACAGGAGATTTTAAGTGGAAAAAAATAAAAAATCTCTCTGTCGGATCCGGATATGCCAGTGATGGCTCGGACAGGGTATCTATCACCTATTTTAATACCCCATATCTGAAAAAAAGGCTTTCTGCGGGGAGCAGCTGGCTGTTTCGGGGAAAAGTCAGATCGGACAGGGGAAAATATCATATGGACCAGCCAAAGCTTTATACCTGGGAAGAATATGAGGAGCTCTCAGGGAAGCTTTGGCCGTGTTATGGTCTGACACAGGGGCTTACCAACCGAATGGTCATAAAGGCGGTAGAACAGGTGCTGGCAGGCTTTGTGTATGGAGACACCTCCGATTCGTATTCGGAAAATGAGTTTTGGGAGATCCTTCCGGAGGAAGTAATCAGAAAATATAATCTTATGTCCAGGAAGGAGGCATTTGGACAGATTCATTTTCCAAGGGACAGAGATACGCTCCGTGAGGCGCGCAGGAGGCTGGCGTTTGAGGAATTCTTTTTATTTCTGATCTGTGTCAGAAGAATGAAGGATTATAATGAGACACTTATGACAGATTATTTGATGATAGAGACCGCTTTTTGCAGCCGCCTGCTGGAGGCGCTCCCTTATCGTCTGACCAATGCCCAGCTTAATGCCTGGAAGGAGATTGTACAGGATCTGACCAGCGGCAGAAGCATGAACCGGTTAATTCAGGGGGATGTGGGATCGGGGAAAACAATACTGGCATTTCTGGCGCTTTTACTTACTGTAAGCAACGGGTTTCAGGGAGCGCTGATGGCACCTACAGAGATCCTTGCAGCGCAACATTTTGAAGCTCTCAGCAATATGAAAGTGCAATACAATCTTCCCTTTAAGCCGGTTTTGTTAACAGGTTCTCTTCAGACGGCGGCCAGAAAAGAAATTTACCGTGAAATAGAAGCGGGAGAAGCCAATGTGATCATAGGAACCCATGCATTGATTCAGGAAAAGGTCAATTATCAAAATCTGGCACTGGTTATTACCGATGAACAGCACAGGTTCGGTGTCCGGCAGAGAGAGAGCTTCTGTGAGAAAGGCGGAGGAGCGCATGTCCTGGTGATGAGTGCAACGCCAATTCCCAGAACGCTGGCCATGATTCTCTATGGAGATATGCATTTGTCGGTGATCGATGAACTGCCGGCAGGACGGATTCCTGTCAAAAACTGTGTGGTGGGGACATCGTACCGTCCCAAAGCCTATGAGTTTATTGCCAGGGAAGTGAGAAAAGGAAACCAGGCTTATGTGATCTGCCCTATGGTGGAGGCGGGGGAAGAGGAAACAGCGCTGGAGAATGTGATAGACTATGGAGAAAAGCTCCGAAAGGAGCTGCCTGCGGATATTCACGTGGAGATCCTTCACGGAAAGATGAAGGCGGCGGAAAAGAAACGGATTATGGAAGCCTTTTCGTCAGGAAATGTCCATGTTCTGGTATCGACCACAGTGATAGAGGTAGGTATCAATGTGCCGGCGGCGACGGTGATGATGATTGAAAATGCGGAAAGGTTCGGCCTTGCCCAGCTTCATCAGCTGAGAGGGAGGATCGGCAGGGGAAATGAGCAGTCTTACTGTATTTTTATCAGCGGAACGGATAATGAACAGTCGCTGGAGAGACTGAAAATACTGAACCGGTCCAACGATGGGTTTTATATTGCCCGGGAGGATCTGAAACTGAGAGGCCCGGGAGATCTGTTCGGGATCCGGCAGAGCGGCGTTATGGACTTCCGGATCGCAGATGTCTATCAGGATGCAGAAATCCTGGAAAAAGCCAGTGACGCGGTGAATGACATTCTGGCGGCGGATCAGGCGCTGAATGCGGAAAAATACGCAGGACTGAAGCGGTACCTGAATGAAAATGCTGGAAATTTTGTTGACTTTAGAACCATCTGAAAGTAAGATATACTTGCATATTCAGAAAAACATAAGAATGATATAAAACGAAAGGATTGAAATAAATTGAGCAGGAAGGTTGCAGTTGTAACGGATTCCAACAGCGGAATCACACAGAAACAGGCAAAGGAAATGGGAGTTTTTGTGCTTCCCATGCCCTTTATGATCAATGAAGAAACTTTTTTTGAAGATATTACACTCGACCAGGAGGGATTTTATAAGCGGCTGGAGAGTGGTGCAAATGTGGTCACCAGCCAGCCTTCCCCGGAATCGGTAATGGATCTGTGGAAAGAGATCCTGAAGGAATATGATGAGATTGTTCATATTCCCATGAGCAGCGGCCTTTCGGGGTCCTGTCAGAGTGCCCTGATGCTTGCGGAGGATTTCGACAAAAAGGTGCAGGTGGTGAACAATCAGAGAATTTCAGTTACCCAGAGGCAGTCTGTTATAGATGCAAAGCTTCTCTCGGAAAGAGGAATGAATGCAGAGCAGATCAAAGAATTTCTGGAGAATGACAAATTTAATTCCAGTATCTATATCATGCTGGATACGCTGTACTATCTGAAGAAGGGCGGGAGGATCACACCTGCAGCGGCGGCCATTGGAAGCATTCTGAGGCTGAAGCCTGTTTTGCAGATTCAGGGAGAAAAGCTGGACGCTTTCGCCAAGGCAAGGACTGCCAATCAGGGAAAATCCATCATGATAAATGCTATCAGAAACGATATGGAAAACCGGTTTGGCGGCGCGTCGGCAGACAACATCTGGCTGATGGTTGCCTATACGAAGGATCTGGAGGCGGCGAAACAGTTTTCACAGGAACTTTTAAAAGAATTTCCGGGTTTTGATCTTGTGATCAATCCCCTTTCCTTAAGTGTGGCCTGTCATATCGGACCGGGGTCTCTGGCAGTGGCCTGCAGTAAAAAGATCCGTTAAAGAACGGCCTGAATATAGGCAGAATGGAGATTAATTAGCATGGCGAAGGCGGTTTATGATGCTTCAAGCATTACAGTACTGGAAGGACTGGAGGCAGTCAGAAAAAGGCCTGGGATGTATATCGGCAGTGTTTCTACCAGAGGGTTAAACCATTTGATTTACGAGCTTGTGGATAATGCAGTGGACGAGCATCTGGCGGGATATTGTGACAGGATCAGCGTAACGCTTGAGGCGGACGGATCCGCCACTGTGGAGGATAACGGACGGGGAATTCCTGTGGGAATGCATGAAAAGGGAGTCAGTGCAGAGCGTCTGGTATTCACGACCCTGCATGCAGGAGGCAAATTCGATGATTCTGCTTACAAAACCAGCGGAGGCCTGCACGGAGTGGGCTCCTCCGTTGTAAATGCATTGTCCACTTATTTGACTGTACAGGTCAAAAATGGCGGTTACCTTTATGAAGACCGGTATGAGCGCGGAAATCCGGTAATTGAATTAAAAGATGGGCTTCTTCCGGTACTGGGCAGAGCCAAAGGGAGCGGAACCAGAATCAACTTTCTTCCGGATGATACAATTTTTGACAAGACCCGCTTCAAAGAAGATGAAATTAAAAGCCGGATGCATGAGACTTCTTATTTGAATCCGGAACTTACCATTGTCTTTGAGGATAAAAGGAAGGAAGAGACAGAACATATTGAATATCATGAACCGGAAGGAATTATCGGATTCATCCGGGATATGAACAAGTCTTCAGAGAGCGTCTGCGATGTCATTTATTTCAGGGGGGAGAGTGATGGAATCTCCGTAGAAGGTGCTTTTCAGTACACCAATGAGTTCCACGAAAACGTCCTGGGTTTTTGTAATAATATTTATAATTCGGAAGGGGGAACCCACCTTACCGGATTTAAGGCTTCTTTTACGAATATCATCAATACCTATGCCAGAGAACTGAATATTCTGAAAGAAAAGGATGCAAACTTTACCGGAACGGATGTAAGGAACGGAATGACGGCGGTGATATCGTTAAAGCACCCGGATCCCCGGTTTGAGGGACAGACCAAGACCAAGCTGGATAATCAGGATGCTTCCAAAGTGGTATCCAAGGTGACAGGCGAGGAGCTGGTCCGCTATTTTGACCGGAATCTGGAAACGCTGAAAAATATTATTGGCTGTGCGGAGAAGGCGGCTAAGATCCGCAAGAGCGAGGAGAAGGCCAGAACCAACATGCTTTCGAAGCAGAAGTTCTCATTTGACTCGAACGGAAAGCTTGCCAACTGTGAATCCAGGGATGCCAAAAAGTGCGAAATCTTTATTGTAGAGGGAGATTCTGCAGGGGGCAGTGCCAAAAATGCGAGAAACCGCGCCTATCAGGCTATTTTACCCATTCGGGGCAAGATCCTGAATGTGGAGAAGGCAAGCATTGACAAAGTATTGGCAAATGCGGAGATCAAGACTATGATCAATGCGTTTGGATGCGGATTCTCGGAAGGATACGGCAATGACTTTGATATTTCAAAACTTCGTTACGATAAGATCATTGTTATGGCGGATGCAGATGTGGACGGGGCGCATATTTCCAACCTTCTTCTCACCCTGTTTTACCGCTTTATGCCGGAACTGATCTATGAAGGGCATGTATATATTGCCATGCCGCCGCTTTATAAAGTGATGCCTGCCAGGGGGAAGGAAGAGTATCTCTATGACGATAAGGCGTTAGAGCGTTACAGAAAGCGGCACAAGGGTTCCTTTACGCTGCAGAGATATAAGGGCCTTGGAGAGATGGACGCCACCCAGCTCTGGGAGACCACCCTGAATCCGGAGACGAGAATTTTAAAACAGGTTGAAATTCAGGATGCCCGCATGGCTTCGGAGGTAACAGAACTTTTGATGGGGACAGAGGTTCCGCCCCGTAAGGCATTTATCTATGAGCATGCGGTTGACGCGGAGCTTGATATATAGCAGGTAAGAGACCTGAGATGTGAGGAAATATGGAAGAAAAGATCATTAAAACCGAATATTCTGAAGTAATGCAGAAATCGTTTATTGATTATGCCATGAGTGTGATTGTTCAGAGAGCCCTGCCGGATGCCCGGGATGGTCTTAAGCCTGTTCAGAGAAGAGTTCTGTATGATATGCATGAGCTGGGGATCCGTTATGACAGACCTTACCGGAAGAGCGCGCGTATTGTGGGAGATACCATGGGTAAGTATCATCCCCATGGAGACAGCTCTATTTATGAAGCGCTGGTCGTAATGACCCAGGATTTCAAAAAGGGTCTTCCACTGGTGGATGGCCATGGCAATTTCGGCAATATAGAAGGGGATGGCGCTGCCGCTATGCGGTATACAGAGGCGCGTCTTGAGAAAATCACCCAGGAGGCTTTTCTGTCTGACCTTGATAAGGATGTGGTGGATTTTGCCCCTAATTTTGACGAGACAGAAAAGGAGCCTTCCGTTCTTCCTGTGAAGTTTCCGAACCTTCTGGTAAACGGGTCGGAGGGAATTGCGGTAGGGATGACGACCAGTATCCCCCCTCACAACCTGGGCGAGGTGGCGGAGGCCATGAAAGCCTATATGCTGGATGAGAACATTACTACGAAAGGGCTTATGAAATATATCAAAGGGCCGGATTTCCCTACAGGAGGTATTGTCATCAATCAAGATGATCTTCTGGAAATTTATGAAAAGGGTACCGGCAGAATCAGGCTCAGAGGCCGGGTAGAGATCGAGAAGGGAAAGGGCGGAAGAACCAATGTGGTTATCAGTCAGATCCCCTACACGATGATCGGTGCCAATATTTCCAAGTTTCTCATGGATGTGGCGTCTCTCGCAGAGTCCAAGAAAACGCAGGACATTGTGGATATCTCCAATCAGTCTTCTAAGGAAGGGATCCGGATTGTCATCGAGCTGAAAAAAGAAGCGGATGCGGATAACTTTATCAATATGCTCTACAAAAAAACCAGGCTGGAGGATACCTTTGGCGTCAATATGCTTGCCATTGCCGAAGGACGTCCGGAAACTATGGGACTGAAGCAGATTATCCGGCATAATGTGGAGTTTCAGTTCCAGACAGCCACCAGAAAATATACCACCCTTCTGGCCCGGGAGCGGGAGAGAAAAGAGATCCAGGAGGGATTGATCAGAGCATGCAACGTGATTGATCTGATTATCGAGATCCTGCGGGGATCCAAGGACAGGGCGATGGCGAAGAGCTGTCTGGTGGAAGGAAATGTGACGGGGATCAAATTCCGTTCCAGAGAGTCAAAGATTATGGCGGCGCAGCTGAACTTTACGGAAAAGCAGGCAAATGCCATACTGGAGATGCGTTTATATAAGCTGATTGGATTAGAGCTTGAGGCTCTGATCAATGAACATGAGGAGACGATGGCGAATATCTATCGCTATGAGGACATTCTGGACAGACGGGATTCAATGGCCCAGGTGATTATCAATGATCTGGAGGAGATCAGAAGAAATTACAGCCGTCCTAGAAGAACCAGGATCGAAAACGCCGCCGAAGCCGTTTATGTGGAGAAGCAGGCGGAAGAAATGGAAGTATGCTTCCTTATGGACCGGTTTGGCTATGCAAGAACCATTGATATGGCAGCTTATGAGAGGAATAAGGAAGCGGCCGACGCAGAAAACAAATATGTTTTTCCCTGTAAAAATACGGGCAGAGTATGTATTTTTACCAATACCGGACAGCTCTATACTCTGAAAGTGGCGGATCTCCCTTATGGAAAATTCCGGGATAAAGGAGTTCCCATCGACAATGTAAGCAATTTCAACGGAGAAAAGGAACAGGTGGTGGCGGTGGAGAGCCAGACCAGTTTAAATATTTACCGAATGATCTTCATCACAAGACTGGGGATGATGAAGGTTGTAAATGGCGGTGAATTCGATGTTGCCAAAAGAACGGTTGCAGCCACCAAATTGCTGGAAGGCGACGAAGTGGTGAATGTGGCCGTCCTGCTGGATCAGAAGCAGATCATTCTGCAGAGCGCAGAAGGATATTTCCTGAAATTTAATGTGGAGGAAATTCCTGAAAAAAAGAAGAACGCCATTGGTGTGCGGGGGATGAAGCTGGGAGAAAAGGATGGAATAGAAGCAGTCTATTATACACGCAGCGGAGCGGAACAGATGATAGAATATAACGGAAAGCCCCTCGACCTGAACCGGATGAAAACAGCCAGAAGAGATGGAAAGGGAACAAAAGTAAGGGTGTAATGCAGAAAGGAAAAGAAGATGCGTGTGATAGCAGGCAGAGCCAGAAGCCTGAAACTGAAAGCACCGGATGGAATGGATACCAGACCTACAACAGACAGGATTAAGGAGACGCTGTTCAATATCCTTCAGGGAGAGATAGAAGGCTGTATTTTTGCAGATCTGTTTGCGGGAAGCGGAGGGATCGGCATAGAGGCCTTAAGCCGGGGAGCGGAACATGCCTACTTTGTGGAGAACCGGAAAGAGGCGTATCTCTGTATCAGGGATAACCTTGTCTCCACGGGATTTGCAGATCAGGCTACCGTGCTGAAACAGGATGTTTTAAGTGCGCTGTATCAGATCAGAGAAAAGAATGTGGATATTATTTTTATGGATCCTCCGTATCAGCAGGGGCTTGAGGAAAGGGTTTTTGAGGCGCTTTCCCGGATGTCCTGGCTGACGGAAGAGACGTTGCTGATCCTTGAGGCGGACATAGGCAGAAACACAGACTTCCTGGCGAATCTGGGGTACCAGGTAATCAGAGAAAAGCGCTATAAAACCAACAAACATGTATTTATACGGAAAAGAGGAGATTTATGAAATCAGCAATCTATCCCGGGAGCTTTGACCCGGTTACTTATGGACATCTGGATGTGATAAGACGCGCTGCGGAAATATTCGATGGATTAACGGTGAGTGTTTTGAATAATAGACTAAAGACTCCATTGTTTTCTGTGGAAGAACGTGTTAAGATATTACAGGAGGCAGTCAAAGATCTTCCCAATGTAACGGTAGAATCTTTCAGCGGACTGCTTGTGGATTATACGAAATCCAGAGGAGTCCATGTAGTGATCAGAGGACTGCGTGCGATCACCGATTTTGAATATGAGCTTCAGAACGCACAGACAAATGCCAAGCTTTCAAACGGAGAGCTGGATACCGTTTTCCTTACCACCAGTCTGGAATATGCCTATTTGAGCTCCTCCAGTGTGAAAGAGATTGCAAGCTTTCAGGGCGATATTTCCATGTGTGTGCCTGATTTTGTAGCGAAGCTCGTATATCAGAAATTTGGTTTTTAATGAAGAGTAGACGGGGGAAAGCGCATGAGCAGCAGAATCGAACAGTTAATCGACGAGATTGAGGAGTATATTGATGGTTGCAAATATCAGCCTCTTTCCAATACTAAGATTATTGTAAATAAAGAGGAGATCGATGAACTTCTCAGGGAGCTGCGTATGAAGACCCCTGATGAGATCAAACGGTATCAGAAGATCATCAGCAATAAGGAGGCAATCTTGAGTGATGCCCGCGCCAAGGCGGAGGCTTTGATTAATGATGCCACACTGCATACCAATGAACTGATTAATGAGCATGAGATTATGCAGCAGGCTTACGCTCAGGCCAATGAGGTGGTGAAGATGGCTACCCAGCAGGCTCAGGATATTCTTGATAATGCTACGATAGAGGCCAATAATATGCGTATGGCGGCCATGCAGTATACAGATGATATTCTTGCCAATATTGATCAACTTATCAATCAGGCAATGCGGACCACAACAGAGCATTATGAGAGCTTTTTCGGGGCGCTGAATCATTACAGCGATGTGGTCAATGCCAACAGAGTGGAGCTGAATCCTCCGGAAGCGGATGAGTATACAGGCGGAGAGGATCAAAAATCTTCGGAAGGATCCGGAGGCGGTGAGAATCTGAATCTTGATATGATCTGATAGGATCTGGCTTACATTCATTAACTGTAAGCCGGATCTTTTTTATGCGCAGGCCCGCATAAGGAAATTTGCTGCTAACGCAGCATGCGGGCCGCACGGCGAGTAGGGGAAGATAAATCTTCCCTCCTCGATTGTGCAGGGGCACCCAGAGGAAAAATGTCAGCAGAAGCTGACGGGTGCCCGGGCGCGAGTAGGGGAGAAAAGCATCCCCTACTCGATTGCGCAGGCCCGCATAAGGAAATTTGTTGCTTACGCAGCATGCGCCCCGCGCGCGAGCAGGGAGAAAGCCTTCCCTGCTCGATTTCCCTGCCTGATTAATGCGGGATTAATATCAGATAGTAAAGAACCGTGATGGCGGTAAGGATCATTTTGTGCATGATATATTCGCGGATGGACAGGTCTGTATTACGGATCATGCTGTAGGTTTGCGCAATGCAGGACAGACCGCCAAAGGGAAGGACACAGAGTACCCAGAATGGCATTGCCCCGCCGATCAGCCCGATGCCGCCGGTGATTTCCAAAAGGCAGCCGATGCTGCCAATCAGACGGTCTGAGAGTGCGTCACTTAAGGAAAGGGCTCTGGCAGCGAGAGAAGGAAGAATGAAAAGCAGATTAAAAAAGATCATATATCCTCCCAGCCGGGCGATACCGGAAAGAGCGCTGAACACAGAGTCATCTATGGAGGCAAGGAGCGGGAGGGACTTTGTCTGCTCCCAGCTGCTCCGGGAGGAGAGTGTAGTATGAAAAAGGGTGTAGCGCAGAAAAAGTCCATACAGAAAGGGCAGGGCATACATACCAAACAAAAAAGGCGCATAGTTTGTTATGCCTAATTTGGGCAATACAAAGCTGACGAAATAGACAGGACCGATATTATTGCAGAAGGAGAGAAGGAAGGAAGCTTCCTGCCGGGAGATCTGCTTCTGTTCATATAATTGCGCCGCAACATGAGCGCCCATGGGAAATCCGCACAAAAAGCCGATGACCATTCCATAAATACAGGGAGGGCTTACGCGAAAAAGTTTTCCCAGAAACGGATTCAGAATTTTTACGAAAGTACCTGTCAGGTTCATGCGGATGATAATGCCTGAGAGGACCATAAAGGGAAAGAGCGTGGGGATCATTCTCTCAAACCACAGATTCAGGCCGTTACAGGCAAGAACAAGACAATCGGAGGGAAAGATAAGGATAATGGCGGTCAGCAGAAAGGCCGATAAAGAATAGAAATAAAATTTCGGTTTCATGATAGGCTCTTTTCCCGTTTTGTGTTATGATAATGTTTATGAAAAACGAAAGGAAAATTATGCAGGAGAAACCAAAAGAGGAAGAATTTATGCTTCAAGGGATAGAGGCGGTGTTGTTTGATCTGGATGGATCGTTAGTGGATTCCATGTGGCTTTGGCGGGAAATTGATATTGAGTATCTTGGCAGGTTTGGAATCCCGCTGCCGGAAGGCCTTCAGGCGGATATTGAGGGAATGAGTTTTACGGAGACAGCACAGTATTTTAAGGACAGGTTTCAGATTCCGGATCCGGTAGAACAGATGAAGAAGGACTGGAACCAAATGGCATGGGATAAGTACAGCAGTCAGGTACCGCTCAAAGCGGGAGCGAGAGAACTCATAGAATACTGCCGGGGGAAAGGGATCCGCCTGGGAATTGCAAGCAGCAATTCCAGAGAACTGATTGAAAATGTAACTGGCGCTCACGGAATACTTTCTTATTTTGAGACGATCGTGACAGGATGCGATGTAAACAGGGGAAAACCGTCACCGGATATTTATCTGGAGGCCGCTGGAAGATGTAAAGTCAGACCTGAAAGATGTCTGGTATTTGAAGATATTGTGGCGGGAATCATGGCAGGGAAGGCTGCGGGGATGAAGGTCTGCGCTGTGGAGGATTTTTATTCCCGCCATCAGGATATTGAAAAGCGGAACCTGGCAGATTACTATATTAAGAATTATTATGAGGTTTTTCAGAAGGAGAGTCCGAATTGAAAATAACAGGAAAAGGAAGTTTTGGATATATTGTGGCGAAAAGGCGGAGCACACTCATAAGAACGCTTTTGTATTTTGGAATTTCGGTGGCTCTTTTTGCCGCAGGATACATTACGACCGGACAAAAGGAAAACCTCCTGACGGTGGTGGCTGTTCTGGGATGTCTTCCGGCCAGCAAGAGCCTGGTCAATACCATTATGTTTTTCAGGGCCGGCGGATGCAGCCGGGAAGCGAAGGAGACAATAGAACCTTTAGAAGGAAGACTGGTGGGAATGTATGATATGTACTTTACTTCTTACCAGAAAAATTTCTCTCTCAGCCATATGGTAGTGGATGGCAGGGTTATCCTGGGATATACGGAAAGCCCTCAATGTGACAGAGAGGCCTGCACAGAGCATCTTCAGACGATGCTGAGGCAGGGAGGCTTTAAGGATGTAACGATTACACTGACAGATCAGATTTCCAGATACTGTGGGCAGCTGAGGAATCTCAATCAAAAGGAGCCGTCGGAAGCGTCAGGCAAAGAGGATGAGATCAGAGTGCTTCTTTATGAGATTTCTCTATGAAGACTCTGTGAGAAATTATTTCTTTATGAAGATTCTGAGAAACATTTGATAGATTCTGAAGTCAGGAAGGGAAAGGAGAGCCATGCAGCAGATTGAAATAAGTAAAACGGAAGCCGGACAGAGGCTGGATAAATTCCTTCATAAGTATATGCCTCTGGCGCCTTCTTCCTTTTTTTATAAAATGCTTCGCAAAAAGAATATCACTTTAAACGGGAAGAAAGCGGAAGGAAAGGAAAAGCTTATTGAAAGGGATATTCTTTCCTTGTATCTCTCGGACGAAACCATAGAGAGGTTTCAGGAAAAAGAGAGCCGGCTTTGGGAATATGAAAAGGCTTACAAAGAGCTGAAAGGGATTCAGGTTATTTATGAGGATGAACATCTTGTGATTATGAATAAGCCGGCAGGTATTCTTTCCCAGAAGGCCGCCATGGAAGACGTATCCCTGAATGAATGGCTGAACGGCTATCTTCTTCAGAAAAAAGAAACAGGACAGGAGCCGGGAGGCTATAAGCCTTCTGTCTGCAACCGGCTTGACCGGAACACGCCGGGACTTGTAATCGGAGCGAAAACCCTCGCAGGGAGCCAGGAGGTAAGCAGCCTTCTCCTTGAGCGCAGGATTGGAAAATTTTATCGGATGTTTGCCAGAGGACATATTGAGAAGGAGGATACCTTAGAGGGATATCTGGTCAAAGATGAAACAGCCAACAAAGTATTCCTTGTGAAGAAGGAGTCTTCAGAGGTATTGGAGGGAAAAAAGGTTTCCTGCATTAAAACCCGGTATTATCCGATCAGACGGTATTCAGACAGAACACTTACGGAGGCGGAGCTGATCACGGGTAAGAGCCATCAGATTCGTATTCATATGGCGGATATAGGACATCCTCTGCTGGGAGATTACAAATATGGGGACAGGGGATGGAATGAGCGTTATAAGAAGCAATACGGGATCAGCAGTCAGCTGTTGTATGCATGCCGTCTGGAGTTTCCCAGGCTGGAGGGAACCCTTAAGAGCGTTTCTGAGAGGGTGTTTGAAGCTCCTCTTCCGGCAGAATTTCAAAAACTGATGGAATAAGGCAGGTTGGATTATGGCAACATGGTCTTCAAGAGGACTCAGAGGCTCTACCCTGGAGGAGCTGATCAACAGAACGAATGAAAAATATCTGGAAAGCGGACTGGCACTGATCCAGAAGATTCCGACGCCCATCACACCGGTAAATATAGATAAGGCCACCAGACATATTACCCTGGCGTATTTTGAACAGAAAAGTACAGTGGATTATATCGGGGCTGTGCAGGGAATTCCGGTATGCTTTGATGCCAAGGAGTGTGCGGTGGATCGGTTCGCTCTTCAGAATATTCATGAGCATCAGGTGATTTTTATGGAGCAGTTTGAAAAACAGAAGGGAGTGGCATTTTTTCTGATCTATTTTTCGCACAGAGATGAATTTTACTATCTGCCTTTTGAGCATTTCAGACTGTTCTGGGACAGAGCCGCCAGGGGCGGACGCAAAAGTTTTCTTTATGAGGAGCTGAATCCGGAATATGTTCTTCCCAAAAAGCACAGTGTTTTTGTACCTTATCTTGATATGCTGAGTAAAGATCTGGAAGAGAGAGACTAAAAGACGATAACGTTTGACAAAAGAGAAGGGGTTCTGTATACTATAGCGGTAATTTGTTGTATTAACTTGATGATGTGTTAGCGTGCTAAAGCGACGGAGTGAGAAACGTTATGAATCGACAACTTCTGCATACACCGGAGGGTGTAAGAGACATTTATGGAAAGGAATATGCGGAAAAGCTTGCTGTGGAGCAGCTGATCCATAACAGGCTGAACCTGTATGGATATCAGGATATTCAGACTCCGACCTTTGAATTTTTTGATGTATTTTCCAAAGAGATCGGAACCACGCCATCCAGAGAACTGTATAAGTTTTTTGATAAGGATGGAAACACGCTGGTGCTGAGACCGGATTTTACGCCTTCCATAGCCAGGTGCGCCGCTAAATATTATGTGGATGAAAAGGTTCCCATACGGCTTTGCTATATGGGAAATACCTTTACCAATACCACCAGTCTTCAGGGAAAGCTTAAAGAGGTGACACAGATGGGCGCGGAGCTGGTCAATGATGGCAGCGTGGAGGCTGATGGAGAGATCATTGCCATGGTGGTACAGGCCCTGATTGACGCCGGTCTGACCAGATTCCAGGTGAGTATCGGCCAGATGGAATATTTTAAAGGGATCTGTGCCCAGGCAGGACTGGAGGAGGAGACAGAAAGCGAGCTGAGAGATTTAATTTCCGGCAAAAATATTTTTGGGGCCCAGGCTCTTCTTGCAGACAAAAAAGTGAATGAGTCCTTCCGTAATATACTGTTAAAGGTTTCCGAGCATTTCGGTTCGGTGAAGGTTCTGGAGGAGGCGAAGACGCTTGCAGGTAATTCCCGGTCTCTGGCATCGATTGAGCGCCTTGAAAAGCTCTATCAGGTTCTGTGTCATTATGGCGTCCAGAAATATATCTCCTTTGATCTTGGGATGCTCAGTAAATACAATTATTATACGGGGGTTATCTTTAAGGTATATACCTACGGAGTGGGCGAACCTGTTGTAAAAGGGGGGCGGTATGACCATTTGCTTTCTCATTTTGGAAAGCAGGCTCCTGCCATAGGATTTGCAGTGGTGATTGATGATCTGTTGGCGGCTCTTGAGAGACAAAGGGATGCCGAAGGGCTGGAGAGAGTAAAAACCGGGGAAGAGCCGGTGACGCTGATGTATGATGCTTCCGATTATGAGATGAAACTTTCGGAGGCAATGGCCTTGAGAAGAGAAGGAAAAAGTGCAGTCCTGTATCCTGTACAAAAAGGGGAGAGCGAAGAATGATGATGGAGGAGAGATATATCACTTTTGCCCTGGGAAAGGGAAGACTTGCGGACAAGACGCTGGAGCTTTTAGAACAGATTGGCATTACCTGTCGGGAGATGAAGGATAAAAACTCCAGAAAACTGATTTTTGTGAACGAAGAGAAACGGGTTAAATTTTTTCTTGCCAAAGGGCCGGATGTCCCCACCTATGTGGAGTATGGGGCTGCGGATATTGGAGTTGTGGGGAAGGACACCATTCTGGAAGAAAATAGAAGGGTGTATGAGGTTCTTGATCTGGGCTTCGGCAGATGCCGTATGTGCGTGTGTGGACCTGCCAGAGCGAAAGAACTGCTTCAGCATCATGAGAGGATCCGTGTGGCGACCAAGTACCCGGTGATCGCAAAGGAGTATTTTTACAATAAGAAGCATCAGACCGTGGATATTATTAAACTGAACGGTTCTGTGGAGCTTGGTCCTATTGTAGCGCTTTCCGATGTGATTGTGGATATTGTTGAGACCGGTTCCACACTGAAAGAAAATGGCCTTGAGGTTTTAGAAGAAATCTGTCCCTTATCAGCCAGGATGATTGTGAACCAGGTCAGCATGCAGATGGAGACAGAACGGATCAGGACTCTGATTTTGAAAATGAAAGAACTGATTCCAATCAGAGAAGGAGTGTAAACTTATGCGTATCGTAGAATTAACGGATCAGACCAAAAGCACCCTGCTTCAGAACCTTCTTGAAAGAAACAGGACAGGGTACGGAGAATATGAACAGACTGTAAATGAGATCATCACACAGGTAAGAGAAAAAGGGGATGAAGCCCTGTTTTCCTATACGCTGAAGTTTGATGGATGCCGGATCAATGCAGAAAATATAAAAGTGACCAGGGAAGAAATAGAGGAGGCTTATCGCGCAACCGACCCGGAATTTGTCAGTGTCATGAAAGAATCTGCCGCCAATATCACGGCGTTTCACGAAAAGCAGATGCATAACAGCTGGTTTGACAGCGGAAAGGACGGGATTATTCTGGGACAGAGAATTACGCCTATCGAGATTTCAGGCGTATATGTTCCAGGCGGTAAGGCCGCTTATCCTTCCAGCGTGCTTATGAACGTTCTGCCGGCCAGGGTTGCAGGAGTGTCCAGAATTATCATGACAACCCCGCCGGGAGCGGATGGAAAAGTCAATCCCGGCACATTGGTTGCGGCTGATATTGCAGGGGTCAGAGAAATTTACAAGGCAGGAGGGGCCCAGGCCATCGCAGCCATGGCATTTGGAACAGAAACCATTCCCAGAGTGGATAAGATCACCGGACCGGGGAATATTTTTGTAGCCCTTGCCAAAAAGGCTTGTTTTGGATTTGTGAGTATTGACTCCATAGCAGGTCCCAGTGAAATTCTTGTGCTGGCGGATGAGACTGCCAATCCCCGGTATGTAGCGGCGGACCTTCTTTCCCAGGCGGAGCATGACGAGATGGCCAGCGCTATCCTGGTTACTACCAGCAGAACGCTGGCAGAGCAGGTCTCTGAGAGCGTGGAGGCGTTTACCCAAAAGCTCTCCCGAAAGGAGATTATCGAAAAATCCCTGAAAAATTATGGCTATATTCTGGTGGCTTCCGATATGGAGGAGGCCATAGAGGCTGCAAACGAAATTGCTTCCGAGCATCTGGAAATTATTACCCGTAATCCCTTCGATACGATGACCAGAATCAAAAACGCAGGAGCAATTTTTCTGGGAGAATATTCGTCGGAACCTTTGGGAGATTATTTTGCAGGCCCCAACCATATACTGCCCACAAGCGGTACTGCCAGGTTCTTTTCGCCCTTAAATGTGGATGATTTTCTGAAAAAAACCAGTATCATTTCCTACTCCAGAGAGGCGCTTTCACAGGTTCATGAGCAGATTGAGCTGTTTGCGGGCAAAGAGGGACTGACGGCCCATGCAAATTCGATTAAGGTACGATTTGAAGGCGCGGATCATTCTGCCTGAATGAAGGGATAAGATTATTAATATACTAATGTAAAATATGAGATTGCTATCTCAAAAAGGAAACAAGGACATGAGCGATTATAAAAAGTTTATACCCTGTATTTATCTTTTCAATAAAGAAGCGGTTGCCGGATTTAGCGATCACACGTCTGTGCGTACGGATGCGGCGGAACTTGCCGCGTTTTATGAGGAATATGATGCGGACGGGCTGATTCTGTTCGATCTTTCTGAGGATGACGCGTCCCATGAGGCGAATCTGGATGTGATCAGAATGATCTGCAGACAGTCTCACATACCAGTGATCGGAGCCGGGAATATAAAGCGTATGGAGGATGTGAAAAAACTTCTGTATGCAGGGTGCGCGAAGGCGGCGCTTAACTATTCCAAAGAAAGCAATGTGGCTCTTACCAGAGAAGTTTCCCTGAAATTCGGCAGGGAAAAGATTATGGCCTGCGTATCCGGATGTTCCCAGATTGTGGAAAATGAAGCTCTGCTGGACGAATATGCGGATGGGGTGATCCTGATCAATGAAAAGAACATCAAGCAGACCATCCAGGCATCCCGTTTCCCGGTGTCAGTAGTGCTCCCCGAGGTTTCGCTGGATAAGATCATAGAGCTTTTGTCCTGTGAAAACATTGCAGGTGTGACGGGGCCCGCAATCAATGCCAATGCCAGGGAACTGGCGGACATTAAGGATCTGTGTCTTGGCAATGGGATCAAGGTGCGGGTTTTTGAGCCGGCTGTTAAATGGGATGAGCTTACAACAGGTCCGGACGGCCTGATTCCTGTGGTGGTGCAGGATTACAGAACCTGTCAGGTGCTCATGGTTGCATATATGGATGAAAAGGCATACCTCCACACACTGCGAAGCGGACGAATGACCTATTACAGCAGAAGCCGCCGCCAGCAGTGGATCAAAGGAGAAAGCAGCGGGCATTTTCAGTATGTAAAAGAACTGACGGCAGACTGTGATAAGGATACCCTTCTTGCGAAAGTGCTGCAGGTTGGAGCAGCCTGCCATACCGGCAGCTACAGCTGCTTTTTCAATGAGATCCTGAAGAAGGAATATGAAGAGAGAAATCCGCTTATGGTATTTGAATCCGTCCTGGGCACCATCAGAGACCGGAAGGTGCATCCGAAAGAAGGTTCTTATACCAATTATCTGTTTGATAAGGGAATCGATAAAATATTAAAGAAGCTGGGTGAGGAGGCTACTGAAATTGTGATTGCAGCCAAAAATCCCAATGCCAATGAGATCAAATATGAGATTGCTGATTTCCTTTATCATATGATGGTTCTCATGGTTGAAAGAGGGGTAAGCTGGGAAGAGATTACCGAAGAGCTGAGTAAAAGATAAGGAAACAAAAGATGATGCTGCATGCACCGCATAAAGTTTTTGTGCGGTGCATATTTTTTAGTAAGAAATTGATGGACAATGAGAAATGAATAAAGTCAATACAAATAAGAAGCTGGAGCTGGTACGGGCTATCCGGATGCAGAATCACTATAACAGACAGCTGTTCCGGTCAAGAGAGGGATTTCTGTATCCGGAACTGCCACAGTCAAGGCAGCCGGAGCTTTACAGCCTGGAAGCGGAGAATGATCCTGCTCTGACAGGAAGAGATAAGGGGGGCGGGAGCAGCTTCAGACTCCGGTTTGTGATCGCCATGGCGCTCCTTCTGTTATTTATTTTGTGTGATATCAATCAGATAAGTTATGGAAACGAGACTACGGATACTCTTTTTGAAAAGGTGGTCAGCAGTCCGGATTTCGGGGATTTTCTTGACGGCTAGGACGCGGACCCGTATAATACCAGAAGAAGATAAAGGCGCTTCAGGCGTCAGGATGAGAAAAGGGTAAACTATATGAGAAAACTGGCACTGAGAGATGAAATACTGATGCAGGTGGAGAAGCCTGCCCGCTATATTGGCGGTGAAGTAAATGCCGTTATGAAGGACCTTTCCGAAGTGGAAGTCCGCTTTGCAATGTGTTTTCCGGATGTATATGAAATTGGCATGTCTCATCTGGGAATCCAGATCATTTATGATATGCTGAATCAGTTTAAGGATGTGTGGTGCGAGAGGGTGTATTCTCCCTGGGTGGATCTGGACGCCATTATGCGCAGGGAGAAGATCCCTCTGTTTGCGCTGGAATCTCAGGATCCGGTGAAAGAATTTGATTTCCTGGGGATTACCGTCCAGTATGAAATGTGCTACACCAATATCCTGCAGATACTGGATCTTGCAGGGATTCCCCTTCTGGCATCGGAGAGAGGAGAGGAGGATCCCATTGTCATTGGCGGAGGGCCCTGTACCTATAACCCGGAGCCGTTCTGCGATTTTTTTGATTTGTTTTATATCGGAGAGGGAGAAACACAGTACCGGAATCTGCTCGATCTGTATAAAGCGTGCAGAGATCAGAAAGAAAGCCGCAGCATCTTTCTGGAAAAGGCCGCCCGTATTCCCGGTATGTATGTGCCCTCTCTTTATCAGGTGACCTACAAAGAGGATGGTACCGTTTGTAAAAGGATTCCCTTAAAGGAGGATATTCCGCTCAGGATCAAAAAGGAGCTGGTCAGGGATATGACAAACACCTTCTATCCTCAAAAGCCTGTGGTTCCCTTTATCAAAGTAACCCAGGACAGGGTGGTGCTTGAGATTCAGCGGGGATGTATCAGAGGATGCCGATTCTGCCAGGCAGGACAGCTGTACCGCCCGGTGCGGGAGCGCGATGTGGAGATGCTGAAGGAATATGGTGTGAAAATGCTGGAAAATACAGGACATGAGGAGATCTCCTTAAGTTCCTTAAGTTCCAGCGACTATTCCGCGCTTCCGCAGCTGCTGGACTTTCTTATGGATCACTGCAGAGAGAAGAAGATCAATATTTCCCTTCCCTCCCTCCGTATCGATGCCTTTGCGCTGGATGTGATGAATAAGGTGCAGGATGTGAAAAAAAGCAGCCTTACCTTTGCGCCGGAAGCCGGAAGCCAGCGTCTGAGAAATGTAATCAACAAAGGACTGACAGAGGAAATGATTCTGGAAGGAGCGCGTCTTGCCTTTGAGGGAGGATGGACCAGAGTAAAGCTTTATTTTATGCTGGGGCTTCCTGCTGAGGAGGAAGAGGATATTGCAGGGATTGCAGAGCTGTGTAACAAAATTGCAGCTGTGTTTTATGAGACGGTTCCCAAACAGAATCGTTCCGGCAGAGTTCAGATTGTGGCAAGCACCTCTTTCTTTGTCCCCAAACCATTTACCCCTTTTCAATGGGCATCACAGTGTACAAAGGAAGAATTTCTTGATAAGGCTTATCTGACCAGAAAGGCTGTTTCACAACAGCTTAATCAGCGCAGTATAAAATATAACTGGCATGAGGCGGATGCAAGCGTGATGGAAGGGATTTTTGCCAGAGGGGACCGGCGCCTGAACAAAGTGATACAAAAGGCCTATGAAATGGGATGTATGTATGACGCCTGGAGTGAATATTACAAAAATGAGGTATGGATCAGGGCATTCGAGGAATGCGGGATTGATCCGGACTTTTATACGGTAAGGACCAGAGAGGATGATGAGATTTTTCCCTGGGATTTTATTGACTGCGGAGTAAGCAGGGAATTTCTTCTCCGGGAATGGCATAAGGCCCAAAGACAGGAGGTCACGCCTAACTGTAAGGTTCAGTGCAGCGGCTGCGGGGCAGCCGGATATCGGACCGGTGTATGCATGCAGGACCGCAGTGCGAGGCGGGAAGAGGAGGTACGCTGTGAAAGTCAGGATTAAGTTTTCCAAATATGGTGCTTTGAAGTTTATCGGACATCTGGATGTGATGCGTTATTTTCAGAAGGCGATCCGGCGCAGTGGAATTGACATTGCCTATTCGGAGGGATTCAGTCCGCATCAGATCATGTCCTTTGCCGCGCCCCTGTCTGTGGGACATACCAGTGAAGGAGAATATTTTGATATAGAGGTCATTCATTTTACAGACGAGGCGGATTTTAAGGAAAGGCTGTCTTCGGTTATGGTAGAGGGAATTGATATTCTGAAGGTTCAGCTTCTTCCGGAGGACGAGAAAAACGCCATGGCGGAAGTGGCGGCAGCTTCTTATCTGGTGTCTTTCAGAAAAGAAGAGGATCTTCCCGAAGGGTGGCAGAAAAAACTGATGGATTTTTATGCCGGAGAAAATATACCGGTGAAAAAGAAGACGAAAAAAAGTGAAAAAGAGATTAATCTGAAGGAAAGTATCTATGATCTTCAGATCCGGGAAGAAAAGAAGATTTACATGCTTTTGAATGCCAGCAGCGGCGGGAATATCAAGCCGGCTTTTGTGCTGGAGTGCTTTTTTAAAACGTTGGAGTATGATCTGCCTGAATATGCGCTTGTGATTCACAGAATGGAAACCTTCAAAGATATTGGAACGAACGGGATAAGAAAGCTGGTGCCGCTGATATGGGAAAAGTAATTATTACAGAGCAAAATGACAGGGTCCTGCTATTTCTCATGGACGAATCCGGGCAGCCGCAGATGATTCAGGCTGCCTTTTGTGAGGAAGGGGAAAACATAGGAAGCATTTATATTGGCCGGGTGACAGAGGTGGCGGCAGGAATTCAGGCTGCTTTTGTGAGTATCAGCAGCAATGGAAAGGTATTTTTGCCTTTCAGTGAGTGTACCGGCCCATTTCTGACCAATCGGAGCTTTGATGGAAAGCTCAGGCAGGGAGACGAGCTGCTGGTTCAGGTTACCAGTAAAGCGCTCAAATCCAAGCTTCCACAGGCATCGGCAAGGCTTTCTCTGACAGGGAAGTATTGTGTCTGCAAAATGGGAGGACATGATATCGCCTGCTCGGGAAAGCTGGATAAAAATACGGCGGGCAGGATCAGAAAGGCTATAAAAGAAAGAGAAATCACCGGCCGGAAGAATTACAGTTTTATCATCAGAACCAATGCCGGTACCCTGGAAGACCTTCTGCCTCTCTTTGAGGAGATGGAAAAGTTTATTTCAATTTTTGAAGAGATACAGAATAAATATGCATCACGCATCTACCATACCTGTCTTTACCGTTCAGAACCGGAATGGGCTGAAACGTTAAAGGGAATCCCGCAGGAAGATTATAGTGAAATCCTGACAGACAGCAGAAATATCTATGACCATTTGCGTACGGTTTCGGGGAGCAATATCAGATTTTACCAGGATCCTCAGATTTCGCTGAAGGCGTTGTACAGCCTGGAGACCCATTTGAAACGGGCGCTGGATCAAAAGGTGTGGCTTCCTTCGGGAGGGTATCTTGTGATCGAACCTACAGAGGCTATGGTGGTGATCGACGTAAACTCCGGAAAAGCCAGCGGTGGAAAGGGAGCGGAAAAGAAGAAGCTGTATCTGCAGACCAATCTGGAAGCTTCCCGGGAGATTGCAAGGCAGCTCAGGCTGAGAAATGATTCGGGAATGATTATGGTGGATTTTATCAATCTGGAAAGCGGGCAGGAAGAGCAGATTCTGATGAAGGCTCTGGCGGAGGAGTTACAGAAGGATAAGGTCAAAACAAGACTGGTGGATATGACGCCTCTGGGAATCGTGGAGATTACAAGGAAAAAGGTAAGCAGACCTCTGAGGGACTTTTTTGCCAGGAATTTATCATTTTAAATCAGCAGGTATAAAAATAAAAAAAAATTTATAAAGTTAAACAAATCTTAAAAAAAGATTGAAAAATGCATAGTGTTAATGATATAATATCAGATAAACGTGCAGGCACAGGAAAGGAAACAGATTTATATTTATGCAGCAATATACAAGAGAAGCCGCAATCAGCCGGCTGCTGGAAGGCTACCGTGCCTACTACAATATATCGACGTTCGAAGAAGAACAGAAGCCGCTCACAGCTATCTGTGAGTTTTTTGAACATGGAGAGAAATATGTGCTCTCTAAGGCCGCGAATCTGTGGTCTGCAGACTGTGAAGAATTCGTTTATTTATTTGATATGGAGCATCTATCACGGGAAGAATTTGAAAAGTGCCGGGACTTTGCCCACGAGGATGGGATGAAGCGGGCGCATATCGGACCGGGCCATATGTACACTTACATTACCCCTGTTTTTATCTGCGATACCTGTGATGAGGATGCAAGGCGGGCACTGAAAAAGTGCCGCATTTACAAAAGTTTTCGATTTTCTCTGCACGGTTGGATGGACTTCCATACTGCTGTGCTGGAGGTTTCTGATAATAACCGGATCACCACCAACAGCAGCGGAAGATGTGTGGAGAAAGTTTTGAAAAATGTTTTATTTAAAACCAAAAAGAAAAGGAGAAGATTTTTATGAACACATTAGTATTGGTTCTCGTCTCAGTGGCAATCCTTGTCTGCGGTTACATTTTTTACGGCGGATGGCTTTGCAGACAGTGGGGCGTAGGCGAGGGCAAGGAAGAAACGCCTGCCCATACAATGGAAGATGGTGTTGACTATGTTCCTGCAAAAGCGCCTGTCCTTATGGGACACCATTTCTCATCCATCGCGGGTGCAGGCCCGATTACTGGTCCGATCAACGCCGCATTATTCGGCTGGGTGCCGGTATGTCTCTGGATCCTGATAGGCGGGATTTTCTTTGGCGGCGTACATGACTTTGGAGCCCTGATCGCATCCATTCGCCATAAAGGACAGTCCATTGGCGAGGTTATCTCCGCCAATATGAGCAAGAGAGCAAAAAGACTGTTTCTGATTTTTGCGTATCTGACGCTGCTTCTGGTGGTGGCTGCATTTGCTTCTATCGTTGCCAGTACCTTCGGCGCAAAATATGATGAGGCAGGAGCTCTGGATATGGCTGCAAGCGCATCCAATGCATCCGTTGCCATGGTATCCCTTTTGTTTATTCTGATCGCGATTGTATTTGGTTTCTGTGTATACCGCAGAAATATGCCCATGAGCATCTCCACAGTTCTGGGGATTGTAGCCATCGTTATTATTATGGCCATTGGCATGAATTTCCATCCGCTTTATCTCTCTACCAATACATGGATGATCATTGTGGGCGTTTATATTGCCATTGCGTCTGTAGCTCCCGTATGGATTCTGCTGCAGCCCCGCGACTACTTAAGCTCTTTCCTGCTTTATGCAATGCTTGCAGTAGCGGTGATTGGCGTAGTTGGCGCACATCCCACTATTGATCCCGAGCTGTTCCCTGCCTTTACAGGTTTTGCTGTAGATAATGGAAACGGTGTGCAGTATATGTTCCCTATCCTGTTTACAACAGTTGCCTGCGGAGCGATTTCCGGTTTCCATTCGCTGGTTTCCTCCGGTACAACCTCAAAACAGCTGGATAAGGAATCCGATGCAAAGCCAATTGCATACGGCGGCATGCTCCTGGAGTGTGTTCTGGCGATCCTGACTGTCTGCGCGATTGCCTACGCAAGAGCAACCGGACATACAGCCGGCGCTACCGATATTTTTGCAGGCGGAATTGCCGCCATGGTGGCAGCGATCCCGGGACTGGCCGGACTTGAAAATGTCCTGTATACCCTTCTGGTACTTACATATTCCGCATTCTGTCTGACATCCCTGGATACGGCAACACGTCTTGCGCGTTTCATGTTCCAGGAATTCTGGCTTGAGCCGGGACAGACAGTAGCGGACGTAAAGGAAGGACATAAAAAGCTTCTGGTGAATCCTTATTTTGCAACAGCGATTACCGTAGTGATCGGTATTTTGCTTGGTATGACAGGCTATGCAAAGATCTGGGGCCTGTTTGGATCAGCAAATCAGCTGCTGGCAGGACTTGGACTTCTTGCCGTTGCCGCATGGCTTGCCAATATCGGCAAGAACAATAAGATGTTCCTGTTCCCTATGGCATTTATGATGGTTGTAACCATTAGTTCACTTGTTATTACCGTTATCAATCAGGCCGGCATCATTTCTGCAGGCGGAGCCGACTGGGGCCCTTATGCACAGGTTGTTCTGGCGGTTCTTCTGATCATCCTGGCGATTCTTCTTGTAATTGAAGGCGTCCAGACTCTGTTTGGAAAGAAGAAAACGGCGTAAGAAAAAGTGTAATTTTATAAAATGAATCAGACCCCTGCGGAGAAATCTGCAGGGGTTTTATAAGAGTTACTTTTCAATGGTTGGCCATTAGTCCACACCGGGAGAAGGAATATTCCAACGTTACGTTCTTGACTGGAGATAAAAAAGTGAAATTCTTAGTTTCCCTTGCAATCTTGGCAAGTGCAACTTAAAATACTTGACAGAATGCATGTTTCATGCTATAGTTTATGAGTATGCCGCATAACGAGGCAGAAGTGTGCTCTTTTACAGGAGCCCGCCGTAGTTAGCGAGTAAAATCAGTTCGTCTGATTAGTATAGGAGGTGCCATATGTACGCAATCATTGCAACAGGTGGAAAACAGTATAAGGTTTCCGAAGGTGATGAGATCAAGGTTGAAAAGCTTGATGTTGAGCCCGGAGCATCTGTAACATTTGACCAGGTAGTCGCAGTCAGCGATAATGAGCTTAAGGTTGCCGGAGATGTAAAGAACGCCAGCGTAACTGCTACTGTTATGGAACAGGGCAGATACCGCAAGGTTATCGTTTACAAGTACAAGAGAAAATCCGGTTATCATAAGAAAAATGGTCATAGACAAGCATACACAAAGGTTAAGATTGAAAAGATTAACGCTTAAAACAGTATGACTTCTGTTACGATTACAAAATCAAAAAAGGGAGAATATAAGAGAGTGACCTGTGAAGGCCATGCAGGTTATGCAGACGCAGGAAATGATATTGTCTGCAGCGCTGTTTCCATGCTGGTTATTAATACTTTTAACTCGATTGAAAGGCTGACGGATACGAAGCTGACAGTGTCCAGCGATGAAAAGCGCGGATGGATCGACTGTCGGTTTGCTGAAGGTCTGGATGCAGGTGGCAGGCTTCTTCTTGACTCCATGGTACTGGGACTTGAAAATGTTATATCCGAGTACGGTAAGAAATATTTAAAACTCAAATTCAGGGAGGTGTAAAACATGTTAAAGCTGAACCTTCAATTTTTTGCTCATAAAAAGGGCGTTGGTTCCACCAAGAACGGAAGAGATTCCGAAGCGAAAAGACTTGGTGCAAAAAGAGCCGATGGCCAGTTTGTAAAGGCAGGGAATATTTTGTACAAACAGCGCGGAACGAAGATTCATCCCGGCGTCAATGTAGGACGGGGCGGTGACGATACATTGTTCGCACTGGTCGACGGAGTACTGAGATTCGAAAGAAAGGGAAGAGATAAGAAACAGGCTTCCGTATATCCTGTAGAAAAATAGTACGATCTGACGGGCTTCAAACATATTTTTTGTTTGAAGCCTTTTTTTAAAATGCATACGGGCATCCGGAGGAAAGGGAAATTTTATGTTTGCAGACAGAGCGAGAATATATGTGCGAAGCGGAAAGGGAGGGGATGGTCATGTTTCTTTCCGGCGTGAAAAATATGTACCTAACGGCGGTCCTGACGGCGGCGACGGCGGCAACGGCGGAAGTGTGTACTTTGAGGTGGATGAGGGTATGAACACTCTTACCAATTACCGTCATGTGAGGAAATATCGTGCGCAGGATGGAGAAAACGGTAGTAAGCGTAACTGTCGTGGAAAAAACGGAACCGATCTGGTCTTAAAGGTCCCGTCCGGAACGGTGATCATGGATGCAAACAGTGGGAAAGTGATCACAGATATGTCCGGCGACAATAAGCGTTTTCTACTTTTATCAGGCGGACGGGGCGGAAGCGGGAATCAACATTATGCCACCAGCACGATGCAGGCGCCCAAATACGCTCAGCCGGGACAGCCGGCAAGAGAACTTGAGCTTCTTATGGAGCTTAAAGTGATTGCAGATGTGGGGCTGGTCGGGTTTCCCAATGTGGGGAAATCGACACTTCTTTCCCGGGTTTCCAACGCAAGGCCCGAAATTGCAAATTATCATTTTACCACATTGAATCCTCATTTAGGGGTAGTGGATCTGCCGGAAACGGGCGGTTTTGTGATGGCGGATATACCCGGTCTGATAGAAGGCGCTTCAGAGGGGGTGGGACTTGGCTTTGAGTTTTTACGTCATATCGAGAGGACCAGAGTGATTATTCATATGGTAGACGCGGCGGGTACAGAAGGACGCGATCCTGTTGAGGATATTTATGCAATCAATAAGGAACTGGAAAGTTATAATTCTGATATGGCAAGGCGTCCCCAGGTGATTGCGGCCAATAAGGTGGATATGATTTTCCAGCAGGAGGATGGACCGGATCCGGTAGAACGTCTGAAACAGGAATTTGAGCCAAAGGGAATTCGTGTGTATCCTGTTTCAGCTGTCAGCGGAAAAGGAATCAGAGAGCTCCTCTATCATGTAAAGGGGATGCTGGATGAGATCAATGAAAAGCCTCTTGTATTCCAACAGGAGTTCTTTCCGGAAGAGCATATTCCGGTCTCCGATGATCCTTATACAGTTATATATGATGAGAAAGCGGATGAATACGTGGTAGAAGGCCCCAGGATAGAGAAGATGCTCGGATATACCAATCTTGAGTCAGAAAAGGGATTTACCTTCTTTCAGAATTTCCTCAGGGATAACTGTATCCTGGATCAGCTCGAAGGGCTTGGCATAGAGGAGGGAGATACGGTCAGAATGTATGGCCTGTCCTTTGATTACTATAAATAGAGACAAGAAAGATCTTAAGGAGAACAATGATGACAAGTAAACAGCGGGCATACTTAAAAGGGCTGGCGATGAAGACAGAATCCGTCTTTCAGATAGGTAAATCCGGGCTTACGCCTGAAGTGACAGAGGCTGTAAGGGAGAGCTTTCATACCAGGGAACTGGTAAAGATTACCGTTCTGAAAAACTGTATGGAGGATCCGGGACAGGTTGCCTCTTTTATTGCAGACAGAACAGGATCTGAAGTGGTACAGGTGATCGGACGGAAAATCGTATTATATAAGGAAAGCAAAGATCATAAAAAAATTGAGCTCCCCTCATAAAAGGAAGATTATATGAAAAAAAAAGTAGGCATTATGGGCGGAACCTTTAATCCGATTCACAACGGACATCTGCTTCTGGCGGAAAACGCGCGCGAGGCATATGAGCTGGACGAGGTTCTTTTTATGCCCAGCGGATGTTCTTATATGAAGGATTCCTCTTCGGTGCTGGATAAGAGGATGCGAGCTGATATGGTATCCCTGGCGCTGGAGGGAAATCCCTGCTTTCGGCTATCTCTGATGGAGATCGAAAGAGAAGGGAATACCTACACAAGTGATACACTCATGGAGCTGAAGGCGTTATATCCGGAAAATCAGTATTATTTTCTGATAGGAGCTGACAATCTGGTTCGTATCGAACATTGGAGAAGGCCGGATGTGATTTTGCAGAATTGTATCATTATTGCAGCTCTCAGGGGAAATGAAACCGCAAAAAGTCTGCAGGGCGCCATCGACCAACTGGTCAGACATTATCAGGCGGATATCAGAATGCTGCCGGCAAGATATATTGATCTGTCGTCTTCAGAAATCAGAGAGAGGCTTTACAGCGAAAAATCCGTGCGTTATATGCTTCCGGAAAAGGTGTTGGAATATATCCGGGAAAAAAATTTATATCGGAAGGGCTCCAGGACGGTTTAGAAAAGAGGTAAACGGTGAAAAATGTTGATGTAAGAAAAATTCGAAAAAAAATGGAAAAATCGCTTGATTCCAAGCGGTTTGAACATACGCTGGGAGTTGCTTACACAGCGTCTGCACTGGCAATGTGCCATCAGGCTGACATCGAAAAGGCCCAGATTGCCGGACTTCTTCACGATTGTGCCAAGTGTATGAGCAATGAAAAGAAGACAGATATCTGCGAAAAGCATCAAATACCTGTTACAGATATCGAAAAGCATAATCCCTTTTTACTTCATGCCAAGGTGGGACGCTATCTGGCACAAAAGCAATTTCATATTCATGATGAAGATATTTTAAACGCAATTATGAACCATACCACCGGACGACCGGAAATGTCCCGGCTTGAAAAAATCATTTATATTGCAGATTATATTGAGCCGGGCAGAAAGCAGGCTCCAGGCTTAAGTAAAGTGCGCAGACTTGCGTTTCAGGATCTGGACAGGGCGCTTCTGAAAATACTGAAGGATACTTTGGACTATCTTCAAAGTATTGACAGCCCCATCGATCCGATGACGCAGAAAACTTATGATTTCTATATCCGCGAAGCGGGAAAAGTCATTCATTAGAAGGAGAAAGCAAATGGCAGATCTAAGTCATATCAGAGAAATGGCAAAAGTCGCTATTTCAGCACTGGAAGAAAAAAAAGCAGACGATATCAGAGTGATCGATATCAGTCAGGTTTCCGTGATTGCCGATTATTTTATAATTGCAAACGGAAACAATCGCAATCAGATACAGACACTTTCGGATACGGTAGAGGAAGCTTTGGGCAGGGCCGGATATCCTATGAAACAAAAAGAAGGATATTCCAATGCGAATTGGGTTCTGTTGGATTTTGGGGATGTAATCATCCATATTTTTGATAAGGAAAACAGGCTCTTTTATGATCTGGAAAGAATCTGGAGAGATGGCAAAACCATTAAAAAAGAAGAATTATAAGAATGTTTGACTGCGCAGGGACGCAAAAAATCCTGTTTACGCGGATGCGCCCTGCGCGGAAAGCAGAGAAACCTCTCTACTCGATTTCCCTGGTCTGTTCGGTACCGCCGGCATACATATAAAAAGAAAGCAGATAAAGTCCGCTGATGCCTACCAGGGCATATACGATTCTGGCGATCCATGACATATTGCCAAAGATAAAAGATACAAGGTCAAAGGAAAAGAAACCAATCAATCCCCAGTTGACCGCACCTATGATAGCGACTGTAAGTGCAATACAGTCAAGGTATTTATGATTCATTTGAAACACCTCCCTGAAATCATCTTGAGGCTGTTCAGCCATCAATCTTATTTTCCCCTTCAGGTTAAGATTTATAGCAATAAAATTTTTCCAGCAAATTTTCAGCGAAAGATGCGGAACACGCCGAACACTTTTCCAAGGATCTGACAATCCTCAACAATAATGGGATCCATAGTATCGTTTTCCGGCTGAAGCCTGATATGGCCTTCTTCTTTATAAAAGGTTTTGACAGTTGCGGAATCATCAATAAGAGCCACAACCATATCGCCATTGCGCGCTGTACTGCAGGAATTGACGAAAATACGGTCGCCATTTAAGATTCCGGCATTAATCATAGAATCGCCTTTTACATCTAAAATAAAAGATTCGCCATGCGGGATCAGTTCAGCGGGAACCGGAAAATAGCTTTCTATGTTTTCTTCCGCAAGGATGGGAGAACCGGCTGCAACCCGGCCTACCACCGGAAGGCTAACCATCTCCGTGCGCAGCATCTGGAAATTATCGTCACATATCTCGATCGCTCTCGGTTTTGTAGGATCACGACGGATATAACCGTTTTTCTCAAGGGTCTCAAGGTGAGAATGAACAGAAGAGGTAGATTTCAGATGAACTGCTTCACAGATTTCCCTCACTGCCGGAGGATACCCTCTGTTCAGTATTTCTTCTTTGATGTAATCAAGAATCTCCTGTTGCTTTTTGCTGATTTTTCCGTATCCCATAAAAATCTCCATTCCGGAGCGTTTGCTCAACAAGGGGCATGACTTGCTGCCGCAAAGCCGCAAATCTGAAATTTGCGGCTGCCATCACACAAATTTGCGACGCTCCTGCACAATATTTGCCCTCCTTCATTTCTATATTTTGAGTATACCACATGAGAATATGATTGGCAAACATATATTCCAAATATTTGTTCGATTTTTTGAAAAATAATCTTGACACCTGAATGTTTGTTCGATATACTTTGAATTAAGAACAAATGTTCGCAACTTATGTTCGTATTTATGAGAACAATCGAGTAGGGAAGGCTTTTTCTCCCTACTCGCCGTGCCGGGCACCCGTCAGCGCTGCTGACATATTTCATTGGGATGCCCGTGTGCATAAGAAGCGCCCGGGCAAAAGAAAAGCCCGGCAGGGAGGACACAAGATGAACAGGACGGTAAGAAAAGAACAAAGAATAGGACAGAGGATTCCGGGCAATCGCATCAGGAGGAGGCGTATTCAGCGCTGTTTGACGGCCATCCTGCTTACATTTATACTGGCGCTTGGCTTTTCAACCTTTTTTTTCAGTCTGAAAATCAGAGCGCAGAACAGAAATGAAGCAGCTCAGCATAAGTGTTATAAGAGTATAGCAGTAGGATATGGAGATACGCTTTGGGACTATGCAGACAGATATGGAGATGAGGAGTACTATGAAACACATGAAGACTATATTGATGAGGTTATGAATATCAATTCACTGACCGATGACAGGATCATCAGCGGTCAGTATCTGATTGTTCCATATTATATTCCCTGAAAGGGATATTCCCTGGCAGGAAGGATCATGCGGCTGTGAGAAAGTCATCCTGCTACTTTTCACGCAGCTGAACCACTTTCGCCGCCTTCCTTCGGCGGCTGTCCTCCAGCGCAGCATAATGCTTTCTGGTCGTATTGATATCCTTATGACCCAAAACATCTGCAACCAGGTAAATATCTCCGGTCTCCTGATAGAGAGTGGTACCGTAAGTACTGCGCAGTTTATGAGGTGTGATCTTTTTCAGGCTGGTGACATTGGAGGCGTATTTCTTTACAAGATTTTCCACCGCCCGTACTGTAATACGGCGGTTTTGCATGGATAAGAACAAAGCGTTTTCATGTCCTTCAAGAGGAATCACATGATATCGTTTCTCCAGATAATCATGGAGCGCATCTTCCACTTCCTGCCCAAAGTAAACAACCGTTTCATACCCGCCCTTTCTTCTTATTTTAAGTCCGTTATTATTAAAATCCACATCATTAATATCCAGGCCCACGCATTCGGATACACGGATACCGGTTCCAAGCAGGAGCGTGAGAAGCGCTACATCCCGCAACTTTGTTTTTTTGTGATATTTCAGCTGGCTTTTTGTGAGTTTTTCCCCTTCCTCCACCTGATCAAGCAAGATGGCAACTTCATCCACATCCAGATGCACAATCTCTTTGTCGTGCTGTTTGGGGATTGGAACAAGAGCTGCCGGATTTGTTTTGATCAGCTCTGCACAAAAGTAATAGTTATAAAAACTTTTCAGCGCAGAAAGCTTTCTTTTTTTTCCTCTTTCATTATTAGTATACTCTTTTCCATCCTTGACATAATAGGTAATATAATCCATATATTCCTGAATATCTTCCCGTGTAATCTGATCCAGAATTGTGATGGGAAAATCGATGATCTTCATGGAGGAACAGGCGCTGTTTCTGGTATGGATAAATTCAAAAAACACCCTCAGATCATAGGCATAGGCCAGTCTGGTGCGTGATGAGGTATATTCCTGAATTCCCCAGAAAAACTGCTTGCAGAAGGAGGGAAGAGTAGAAGCGATCTCGCGCATCCGCAGGGTATTTAAATTATTTTGTTCGTCATGATAATTTTTACTGTTTTCCATTGTCTTTTTTCCAGCCTTCTATTTTACTGCCCTGAATTGCGGTAAACATACGCTCTTTTACACCGGGATTCTCCTGGTTCAATTTCTGAAGAAGCGTTTTGATGTATTCCCGTTTCGTGTGTCCGTCTGCCGGACAGGGGCTTTTCACTACAGGTATCTGATATTTATTTACAAAGCCGATCACATCAGCCTCATTCATATACATAAGAGGCCGGATTACTGTCATATCCATTCGGTCCAGATAGGTGACAGGACGGAAGGTATGGAATCTGCCTTCGTAAATAAGTGACATCAGCATGGTCTCTATTACATCATCTCTGTGATGAGCGTAAGCCACCTTATTACAGCCGCAGGCCTTTACTGCCTGATTCAGAGCGCCTTTCCTCATTTTGGCGCACAAGGAGCAGGGGCTTGCTTCCATGCGTTCCTTAAAGATGATATTGGCAATATCGGTTTTTACGATAGTATATTCAATGTTCAGAGTCCGGCACAGTTCTGTTATTGCGGTCAGATCAAGGTTATCAAAGCCCAGATCTACCGTCACTGCATGAAGTTCAAAGTGTTTCGGATAAAATCGTTTCAGTCCATGAAGACCATAGAGCAGGGTAAGGCTGTCTTTTCCACCGGAAATCCCTATTGCAATTTTATCGCCGTCCTCTATCATATGATAATCATCCACAGCGCGGCGGATATAACTGAGTACCTTCTGTAATGTCATTTACGCCTCCCGGTCAGGTATTTTATAAGTGAAAATTACATATTCTCACGGACTTTGCAACAAGGGTAAAGTCCTGGCTGAACTGTTACCTATTCTATCACATTTCATAAAATATACATAGTATCTTCAAAAAAAAGATGTTATACTGAATGTAAATTCTTATGAGAAATATTCTTCTCAGAAGCAGAAGAGGAGGCCGGAGTTTAATCATGAAATTCAAGTTCAATAAGCGTTATTTTCGTATTGGCATCACAGCATTTGCAGTCATTGCGGCATCTATCTGTTTTTACTTTCTCATTTTTCATGGTGATCGTTTTTCAGCTCAGCTGGATGCGCTGATCAGAGTTGTCAGCCCTGTTATGTATGGCATTATCTTTGCTTATCTTATGACTCCTATGGTCAATGGGATCGAGAACCGTTTTATTTTGCCCCTTTTATCTAAAAAAAATGAAAAGACGATTTCCGCAAAGCAGCGAAAATATATGCGCGTTTTTTCTATCATAATTACATTGTTTATTGTGGGCTATCTGATTTATGGGTTCTTTTCTATATTGATTCCCAATATTGTAAACAGTATCAAGAGCATTTCACTTCAGTTTCCAAGTTATATACAGAATCTGACAGACTGGTCAGCGAAGTTTCTGGAGGATAATCCTGATATTGAGAAAATGGTAGTATTGCTCCTGGATACTTACTCGGAAGAGTTTATGAACTACTTAAACGGCAGCATCGTTCCTCAAATGGAGACTCTGCTCAAACAGGTTTCCCTGAGTATGATCAGTCTGCTCAAAATGATGTGGAACTTTATCATCGGGATGATTATATCGATCTATGTGCTCTACAATAAAGAGCTTTTTGCAGGGCAGGCCAAGAAAATCGTTTATGCAGTGCTGAAAACAAAGTCAGCCAATCAGTTTATTATGGATGTGCGCTTTACCAGCAATACTTTTATAGGATTTATCAGTGGTAAGATCATTGATTCACTTATCATCGGAGTGATCTGCTTCGCAGGTACCAGCATACTGAAGATGCCTTATGCGCTGCTGATCAGTGTGATCGTGGGCGTAACCAATGTAATCCCGTTTTTTGGTCCTTATCTTGGGGCAATACCAAGCACCATTCTTATTTTAATGGTAAATCCTGTTAAATGTATTTATTTTATTATCTTTATACTGATTCTGCAGCAGGTTGACGGTAATCTGATCGGGCCTAAGATCCTGGGACAATCCACAGGTCTGTCAGGGTTCTGGGTGATTTTTTCCATAACGATTTTTGGCGGTATCATGGGTATTCCGGGAATGATCATTGGTGTTCCGTTTTTTGCAGTTCTCTATGCGATGATTCGGCGTATGGCGAATAAAATGCTTCAGAGAAAAGGACTTCCAACAGATACGGAAAAATACCGTAATGTTAATTATATTGAAGGACATAATAAATTTGTTCCATTGGAAGAAATACAGACGCAGGAGCCTTTTTTCAGACTAAAGAAGCGTAAGATTGGCATGGACAGATTTCATTTACCTCATTTCGACAGCCATTTGCCGGAAAGGGACAATAGAAAGGAACATGATAGTTTTACAGAGCATGTTCAGGAAGAAAGGGGCGATACGGAGAACGATGAAATTTTTGATTCAGAGAGTAGATAAGGCCAGTGTATCGGTAGATCAGCAGATAGTAGGCGAGATTTCCAACGGGTTTCTGGTGTTTGTGGGGATCAGCAATACAGATACCCGCGAAATTGCTGATAAAATGATAAACAAACTGATTCATCTGAGAATATTTTCAGATGAAAACGGAAAAACCAATTTGGATATTAAAAGCGTAAATGGAGAAATGTTAATTATTTCACAATTTACATTATATGCCGATTGTCGAAAGGGAAACCGCCCATCCTTTATAAATGCCGGTGATCCTCAAACCGCCAATGAGTTGTATGAATACATTCTTAAAAAGTGTTCCGGGGAGATTTCCCATGTGGCGCACGGAATATTTGGCGCACATATGGAGGTTTCGCTTATTAATCACGGACCGTTTACTATTATGCTGGACTCTGATGAAATTATGCCTGCCAATAAATAATAAATATTTTCAAGTAAAGAATGAGGGAAAAGAATGAAGGCTTTACTCCTGGTGGTTGTGTTTGTGGTGGCAGTATACATATATACCTCTATCAGAAACAAAAAAAATCGAATACACACCCAGAATATTGATACGGTAAATGAGTTCCGGAAAAGGTATCTGGAGAAAAGAACCCGTAAAACTGATGAGGAAAAGGAATATATTCAATATACGACCAAATATAACAGTTCCATCGACTTTATAGACAAGGATGAATTTATTCAGGAAGTTCAGGATACAAAATCAAAATTGTCTGAGCGTCCATCGAAACATCAAAAGTTTACATAAAATAATTATGTAAACTTTACTCGCGCGGACAAGGATCCAGGCGAACATATAATAACAGGCCCGGAACTATTCGTTAAACTTTGGTTTTGCGAATAGTTCTGGGCCCGGCTTTTACTTATTTTCCTTTTCACATATTGCTGGTTCTGGACTCAAAATCTTCAACATACTGAGTAATCAGCTTCACAGTTCCTTCGATTCCAAGAACACTGCTGTTAATACACAGATCATAACTGTCGGCCCGTCCCCATTTCTTGGAGGAATAATAGTTGTAATAGCTCTGACGTTGTTTATCTTTTTTGATACACATATCTTTAGCTTTTGCGGCATCCAGATTGTATTTATTCATGATGAATTTGATCTTTTCGTCTTCATTTCCATAAATGAAAATGTGTACACAATTTTTCATATCACTCAGAGCGTAATCTGCACACCGTCCAACAATTACGCAGGGTTCTTCATGGGCAATCTTTTTGATGGCATCAAACTGTGCCAGAAAAACCTTATGGCTGATCGGCATATCCACAAAATGAGATGAATTATAGCCAAAAGAATATGTGTCCATAACCAGATTATAGAGAAATGAGCCTGTAGGCTTTTCATCATGATTTTCCAGCATTTCTTCACAAAAACCACTTTCTTTGGCTGCTCTGGTCAAGAGCTCTTTGTCATAGAATTTGATGTCAAAATAATTTGCAACCAATTCCCCTATCTCACGGCCGGCAGATCCAAACTGGCGGCCTATGGTAATTACTGTATTCATATAAACGCCTCCTTTCTTATGTAAATATTATACAAAAAAAAGAAAAAAAATTCAATCTACAGAATGTTTAGCAAATGGTTAAAATATTCCGGCAAGGGAGCATCTGTCTCAATGTATTTTTGGGTACTGGGATGGAAAAATCCCAGAATCTTGGCATGAAGTGTCTGCCCGGTCAGTGAATATGGACAGTTTTTGGGGCCGTAAACATAATCTCCAAGAAGAGGATGCCCATAACAGGACATATGAACCCGGATTTGATGGGTGCGCCCTGTTTCCAACTGACACTCGATATAAGTGAACCTGTCAAAACGCGCAATAACTTTGTAATGAGTAATGGCAGTTTTTCCTCTTACAGTGCTGCCGGTGCCGGTATCCGGAAGGACTGCCATTTTTTTTCGATTCGAGGGATCTCTTCCAATCAGTGTGCGTATGGTACCCTCTTCCTCTTTTATAACGCCATGTACAATGGCATGATACTTCCTTACAATCGTATGCTCCTTCAACTGAGACGCGATACTTGCATGGGCGAAATCATTTTTACAGACGATGACAGAACCTGTTGTATCTTTATCGATCCTGTGAACGATACCGGGGCGAAGCACTCCGTTAATACCGCTCAGATTTTGATTGCAGTGAAATAAAAGGGCGTTTACCAGTGTACCGCTGTAATGACCGGCGGCAGGATGCACAACCATTCCCTTAGGCTTATTGACAACAATTACATCGTTATCTTCATATAGAATATCAAGAGGAATATCTTCAGCCAGAATATCCGGCGTAATGGCGGCGGGCAGAATAATGCGGATATTATCATCGGTCCTGACCCGGTAACTGGCTTTGACGCTCAGACCATTTACGGTAAGATCACCTTCTGAAATCAGCTTTTGAATATAAGAACGGGATAAATGCTCCATAAGAGAATCCACACATTTGTCCAGTCTCTCACCTTCCGATTGTTCAGTTACTATGAAATCAAATTCTTTCAACTCTGACATGCCGCTTTAAATCCCTGATTTTTTCTGACGGAAACTCAAAAATCCAAAATCATTTTCCTGATAGACAAAGAGCACCTGAAAAACCAGAATGGCAGCGGAAAATGTAACATACATATCCGCAACATTGAATATCGGAAAATTAATAAGCGAAATATAGATAAAATCCACTACATAATCAAGCCGCAGCCTGTCTGCGAGATTTCCTATGGCGCCTGATGCAGTTATGATCAGGAGAATATGAAGACGGGTATATTTTGAGGCACAGGGCGCCTTGCAGAGCACGTAGACGATCACGCACAAAAAGGTGACAGATGTAAAGACAAAGAATCCTTTTTGATTCTGCAGAATACCAAAGGCCGCACCGTGGTTTTCCAGATAGCTCAGTTCCAGAATTCCTGGAATAACAGAGACAGAAGGCTGGTTTTTTAATCGAAGCACGGCAAGATGCTTGGTAAATTGATCAACCCAGACCAAGATAACCAATAATAATATATCCCAGAATAGTAATTTTGATTTATGATTTTTCATAACAGACTTTACTCACAATCCTCCACATAATGAATTTCCGAAATGGCATTTAAAATATCGTCATCTGTCACGGTTCTGTCGATCAGAGCCTTTCCTACTTTTTTGAGAAGAACAAATTTAATACTGCCATTCTCCATTTTTTTATCTGACTTGGTCAGACGCAGGATTTCTTCGGGATCGATATCTTCAAGAGAGATGGGAAGATTAAACGGCACAAACATATCCCTGATTTCATAATACTCTTCCATGGAAAGCCATTCATGCTCCCATGAAATGAATGCGGCGGCCACGGCTCCTAACGCAACACATTCTCCGTGGGTAAGCGTGAAATTTTTATATTTTTCAATGGCATGTCCTATTGTATGTCCGAAGTTAAGAAGAGCACGGTCTCCTTTTTCAGTAGGATCTTTTTCAACTACCAGCTTTTTGATCTTACAGCTGCGCTCTACCATTTCAAGAAGGGTATCTACGTCTCTGTCACAGATTTCATACATATGTTCAAGAAGCCATTCATAAAAAAGACCGTCTTTGATTAATCCGTGTTTCATAACTTCAGCAAATCCGCTGAAAAATTGACGGTCATCCAATGTCTTCAGTACACTGATATTCATGTAAACCAGTCTGGGCATATAAAAGGCGCCCACCATATTTTTATAGCCTTCGAAATCAACGCCGGTCTTTCCGCCGATACTTGAGTCAGCCTGTGCAAGAAGGGTCGTTGGAATCTGTATAAAATCAATACCACGCAGGTAGGTAGCTGCTGCAAAACCGGTAAGATCACCTGTAACGCCGCCGCCTAAGGCAATCAGCAAATCCTTTCGGTCAAATTTTTCATGGATTAAAAGCGTATAGATCTCTCTCACTGTGGACAGTGTTTTACTCTCCTCTCCTGCCTGAAAAGAAAATAAAATAATTTTCTTACATTTACCTTCCAGAAGGTTTTTTAGCTCTTCTCCATAAAGAGAGCGGACATGGGAATCCGTTATAATACAGACTTTCCTTTCTTCAATGCCGAGCGTATCAAGCTCCCTGGAAAGTTCTTCAAAATCTGTGGAAAATACAATATCATAACAGGGTTTCTTTTCATATAAGATCGTTAATCGACTGTCCATTTTTGATTCATATCCTTTTCGTAATATTTTGAATCGAGTAGGGAAGATTTATCTTCCACTACTCGCCGCGCGGCCCGCATGCTGCTTCAGCAGCAAACTTCCTTTTGCGGGCCTGCGCATTAAATTTAAAGCTTTCTGCTCCGGCAGAAAGCTTCAGGCATCTGATTTAAGTTTAAATACTGTTATTGATGGGAACATCAAAAGATCCGGACAAAATTTCCTGGAAATCACCTGAAATATCGACAACAGCCGGTGTAATAATAAAGATATAGTTGGAAATCTTCTGCAGATTTCCACTGATTGCATAACAGGAACCGGATGTGAAATCAATAATACGCTGGGCAATATCTACATCTAATCCTTCCAGATTAAGTACCACTGTTCTGTTGGCGAGTAAGGTTTCTGTGATTTCTCTTGCATCTTCAATAGAAGTAGGTTTGATCACGCAGACTTCCATGCCGGTATTGCCTTTTTTGGTCTGCCGCATTGGTGTTACCTTGCTGGGAGCTGCCTTTCGTACAGTCCTCTCTTCTTCAACTGCAGATTCTTCTCTTATTACGGGTTGTTTTTTAGGCTTTTCTTCTACGGGTTCATCATAATATTCGTCGTCATAGAAATCATCATCTTCTTCATTCAGTCTCATGTAGTTGAGAAACTTATCCATTACACTCATTTTGAAGCGCTCCTTATTTTACCTGATATTGCCTTTCGCCGAAAATGCCTGTCCCGACCCTGATACAGGTGGCTCCCTCTTCTACGGCTATCATGTAATCCCCAGTCATGCCCATAGATAATATACTCATGTTAACATTATCAATGTTTTTATTATTTATGTCAACAGCTAATTGCTTCAATTGTGCAAAATACTGTCGATTTTCTTCTGCTTCATCAACATAGGGAGCGATGGTCATGAGACCCTGAATACAAATTCCGGGCAGAGCTGCAATCTCACGGATCAACGCTTCTGTCTCCTGCGGTTTTACGCCGTATTTCGTAGTTTCTCCGGCGATATTGACCTCAATCAGGATGGAAACCTCCACCTGTTTTTTCAGGGCTTCTCTGCTGATCTCTTCTGCAAGCTTTAGCGAATCCACGCTATGGATTAATACGACCTTATCAACAATATATTTTACCTTATTGCGCTGCAGGTGCCCAATCATATGCCATTTAATGTCTTTTGGCATGAGCTCATACTTATCAAGCAGTTCCTGCACTTTGTTTTCACCGAATTCTCTGCACCCGGCATGATACGCTTCCATTAACAGAGAGACAGGTTTCGTTTTGCTGACAGCAATCAATGTCACCTGATCCGGACTTCTTCCCGCTTTTTCACATGCCCGGGAAATATTCCGACCGACCTGATCAATATTATCCCTGATCATAAATAATAATCCTCCATTCCTAATTATAAATCAGCTCATCGTCAACCACAGTACTCGCGTCCAGCACAATGTAATCATATACGCTGAGTCCGTATTGGGTATTAGATTTTACAATGGAATATTCTTCGTTATCATATAAAACGTTAATCTGCTTAAAATCAGCATATCCTTTGTTGATATTATAAACACCGGTGAGACTTCCGCGTTTGCTGAGCGCGTATTTTTCAGTTGATTCCGGTTTAATGATATATTCCCCGGTCCGTAATATCATATCATCAATATAATATTCGGTTTCCGTTTCATTATAAATGGTGGTTTCCACAAACTCAGCACTTGCGGTGCCATCCTCCGCATAAGTTTCACGCAGTACACCATCCGTATCACTGTTGCCGCCTTTGGTGACGTATTCTTTTGGAATAATAAAAAATTCCTTTTGCACTATGGAAGAATTGGGGATTTTCAGTCCTGTCTCATCTTCCAGAATTAATTCAATGTCAATAAAACGATCGGTGCAGAAAGAGACCATGGAGTTTGTAAAGGTAAGCTTAACAAAGATCTCTCCTTCCGGATTGGTATAGGTCGAAACTTCCCCCCAGGAGGTATCCTGGTTTTTAAGAAATTTAACTTTTACAAATTCCGCTTTCAGAAGCTCTTCCGCTTTCTCCTGATCTGTCTGAATCACAATAGACCAGTCTTCGTTGGTGGAAAGCTTATAAACAGGATCGCCTGCTTCTACCAGCTCATTGGTAATGAGCTGTGTTTTTTCATAGGTCTGGGTATCAAAAAGAGCGCTGGTAAACTGTTCCAGAGTAAGCTCTTCATAGCCATCTACGGAATAGATCAAAATCCCGGTTGCAGGCGCGTTGCAGAAGGACACCAGTTCAGACAGACCGGAGCTGTTGATTTTCTGGATGTTTTCAAGAATGCTGGCATTTGCAAGCTTCAGGACAGTTCCTTTGACGCCATATTTGAAATCATAAACAGATGAAAAATATCGTGTATCAAAATTATTGACAAAACCAAGGATTTCTGTTTTCAGTTCGGCCAGGTCGCTGCCGGAAAGGGCGCCGCCGGATGTTTCCGCATCCATATAATCCGCCAGTCTCCCGGATTCGTCCAGCGTATAGACCAGATTCCCCACACCTACGCGCTCACCCTCACGGGCGTAATAATTTACATAGCCTGCCTGAGTCGCATTGACAATTTCTTCGTCCCGAAGAGCAATCCCTTTATAAATATTGTTGGAGGAAAGGGAACCCATCTTTACCTGATGGCCTTCGATCTGCTTTTGAGAAAAATACATAAACACACAGATAACTGTATATATAAAAATAACAGCAAAAATCACCACCCCAATATTAATATTGAGCGGTTTTCGATATTTAACTATTTTGTTGTCTCTGCTATTTTCCAATTAATTCTCCCATATAAAAAAGATGCTGTATCGCAAAACAATTTTTCCTTGCGCATTTTCCTCTGGATACCCGTGTGCATGAACAAACGTCCCGGTTGATCCGGGACGTTTATGAAATTCAACTGCATACTCGGAAATTGCCAGTCCTTAAAGGGAAACGACCACTTTATCCTTTACAGAAGCAGGAAGTGAATCTTCATCAAGCGAAATACTGATAATAAAGTCTATTTTAAAGCGCTCGCTGATTTTTTCTAATTTGTGAATAACAGGCTCGATGTCACCGCCCTCCAGAGAGGCAATCTTTAAAAAGTTGTCAAAGTATATCTGTTCCAGATCATGATCCTGGGAAATAATTCCGCTGACAAAACCAATAAATTCATCAGCGTCCGCAACCATGTAATAAGAAACATCAATTAACCGGATCTTATTGTTTAACTCATACATGTGCTTGGTATTCTTGTCCAGATATACAATGCTGCCGGATACTTTCTGTACCTCAGTATTCACCTTATCTAATAAATATGTGGTTTTGCCTTTTCCTTTATTTCCAACTACTAATTGAACCATTGGTAAATCCCTCCTGAAGTATATTGGCTGTATGTAATTTCAATATGCCTATTTTGATTATAAGTGATTGCAGGACAAAAAACAACTGCTAATTGTTTATTTCTCCTAATAAATCTGTCATCTGTGAATACAGAAGATCCCTGGTTTCCGCCCGCATAATCACGGAAATATAGGGATTACCGGAAGAATCTCTGCACAGTAATATCAGACAGGATCTTGCAGCGTTGGTGGAACCTGTTTTTCCGCCCAGAACGGTAATACCGCCCGGCGGCTCGGCCTCTCCCCTTACATAATAATTGGTATTATTTACGGTCAGTTCCTTGGAATTGCCGTTCGTATCGGTATATACAGTGGTGTAAGAATCCATTTGAATGATTTCATTAAACAGAGAATAGTCTATGGCCGCATTCATAATCAAATACATATCATAGACAGTTGTATAATGTTCTTCATCGGAAAGCCCGTGAGGATTGACAAAATGAGTGTTTGTGGCGCCCAGGGCGCGGGCGGTCTCGTTCATCATCTCTGCAAAGGCATCTGTGGATCCGGCGATTCCCTCTGCAATCATAACTGCCGCATCATTGGCGGAGTTGATCAGTAAAAAATGAAGAGCCTGATCCAGCGTCATCTGATCCCCTTCTCTGATTCCGCAGACCTGCGCGCCGGATTCCAGGTTCCTTACATTCGCGCTGGCAGTCAGGATCATATCGCTGGAACCATTCTGCATGGCGACAAGAGCGGTCATAATCTTTGTCAGACTGGCCGGATATAACTTTTCATGTACATTCCGGGCATAAAGGGTATTGCGACGGTTTACATCAAATAATCCTGCACCGGATCCTTCTGAAAGTTCTATATTTTCAGGATGGATGTCGGAATCCACAACACAGAGACCGCTTGCAAAGGAAGCTGCGGTTTTCTGCTCCTGCGCGGGATTCACGATTCGGAAGCTGCTCACCTCATAATCAGCCTTATAAGGCATCTCAAACTGAGTCTGTCCGCAGCCGGTTAAAAACATTGCTGACAGAAATACTGACAGAAATGCTCTTGAAGAAAACTTTTTATTTATACATCTCACGCCACTCTAAATCTCCTCTGTCTAAGGACTTGATTAGCAGCTCTGCAGTGGCAAGATTGGTTGCCAGCGGAATGTTGTGCATGTCGCAGAGCCTGACCACATTATTGACATCCGGTTCATGTTTTTTGGAAGTCAGAGGATCTCTTAAAAATATAACAAGATCCATCTCGTTATGCTCGATCTGAGCACCGATCTGCTGCTCGCCGCCCAGATGTCCCGGCAAAAATTTATAGACGCTTAAATTGGTAACTTCCTCCACAAGCCGGCCTGTCGTGCCTGTTGCATATAATTCGTGCTTACTCAAAATTCCACGGTAAGCAATGCAGAAATTCTGCATTAATTTTTTCTTCGCATCATGTGCAATCAATGCAATATTCATATTTGACCCTCCTAAAGTAACGATTTGTACCCCTTATATGACAGACTTCTGAAAACAGCCTGCAAAACTGTTACTATTATACATCATTTCTGCTTACATTGTAACCCCACATTTAAAACAAATCCGATCCCGATAAAGGAGCTCACCAGTGAAGTGAGTCCGTAACTTACAAAGGGAAGGGTAAGTCCGGTGTTTGGCAGCAGATAGGTTACGACACCTATGTTGATAAACGACTGAAAACCGATCATGGCTCCGATCCCTGCCGCAATAATGGTCCCGGCCAGATCTTTGGCCCTTCTTGCAATGAGCATACATTCCACACTGATCAGAAGAATCAGAATGATTACGGTGCAGAGGCCTACAAAGCCGAATTCTTCTCCAATTACGGCAAAAATGAAGTCCGTCTGCTGCTCGGCAATAAAATTGGCATTTTTGACAGAACTGATCTGGTTATTTTTGTATCCTTTTCCTGTCAGCTGACCGGATCCAATGGCCATAACGGAATATTCCTGCTGATAACCAAGAGAATTGGCATATTCCTCTTTGTTAAAAAAGGCGATGACTCTGTTCAACTGATACATGTGTTCCTCATTGATCAGGGTCTGATCCGGCTGCAGGATCAGATACATAAAGATCATGAACGCGGGGATGACCACAGCCAGAACGCCTCCGATCACCTTCCAGCTTAATCCGCCTATAAACATTATGACGCAAAAGATCAGACAGATTACAATCGTAGTAGAAAGATCAGGCTGCTCCAGAATAAGACCTGCGGGAAACGCAAAAAGAATCACACACAGGGCGATATACTTGAATGTGTTGAGTGTCTCCCTGTGTTTACAGATAAACTGGGCAAAAAACAGTATAATCAGTATTTTTGCCAGCTCGGAGGGCTGAAACTGGATTCCCGCAAGGTTCAGCCATCTCTGGGCGCCTTTGGCATCCTTTCCCATTACGATGACCAGAACAAGAAGAACAATATTAAACACATACATAATCCAGTACAGATTCAGCAATACAGAGTAGTCAAAAAGGGAGATTACAAGCATCAGAAACAGACCGAAGGCAAAGCCTGCGATCTGTCTGTTCTGCAACTCCGGTTCAGCACTGCCGACTGCAAAAATTCCGATGACCGCCAGAGCAGTCACCAATAATACTAATTTAAAATCAAAATAACGTATTTTATACTGTTTCAGCATGTAAACCTCCAAATGCTTTTCAGTTGATATTCTTATGTAAGTCCAGAATGGGAATATTCGCATACAGAGTCGGCGTTTTTCCCCGGCCTTTTCCATCTGTTTTTGCAATCTGAATTTCCATACTGTCCGCATCGATCTTCATGTATTTTGAAATCACTTTGGCGATATCCGTCTTAATCATTTCCATCATTTCAGGGGAACAGTTTACTCTGTCGGAAATGAGCAGTATTTTTAAACGGTCTTTTGCAATCTCTCTTGATTTTTTCCTGATAAAAAAGTTTCTGATTCCCATACGCTCACCCCCTAATTCTTATGAAAAATACCTGACACTTTGGTCCAGAAAGAAACGCCTTTCTCAAATTCCAAAAAAGGAATCTCCTTTCCGGTCACACGATAGCATATGTTCTGATATGCTTTCCCTGCCAGTGTATTGTTTCCAACAAGAGGCTCCCCCTGGTTGGTGGCGATGACAACATTTTCATCATCCGGTACAATGCCGATCAGACTAATAGCCAGAATATCCACCACATCAGCAGCGCTCATCATATCTCCGCGTTTCACCATATCATAGCGGAGACGATTGATAATCAGATCAATCTTACCGAAGTCATTGGCTTCCAGAAGGCCAATGATTCTGTCAGCATCTCTTATGGCGGATACCTCCGGAGTGGTTACCACCAGCGCTCTGTCCGCACCTGCAATGGCGTTTTTAAATCCCTGTTCGATTCCGGCAGGACAGTCCAGAATGATATAATCAAACTGTTCTTTCAGCTGCCCGATCATTTTTACCATCTGTTCCGGGTTGACCGCAGTCTTATCCTTTGTCTGTGCGGAAGGCATGAGGTAAAGGCTCGGGAGACGCTTGTCCTTTATCAATGCCTGTTTGATCCGGCATTTTCCCTCTACCACATCCACAAGATTATACACAATGCGATTTTCCAGTCCCATGACAACATCCAGATTGCGAAGTCCGATGTCCGTGTCGATCAGTACCACACGTTTGCCCATGGCAGCAAGACCTGTTCCTATGTTTGCGGATGTGGTGGTCTTACCCACACCGCCTTTCCCTGACGTGACGACAATTACTTCACTCATACATCTGCCTCATTTCTGCGCGGCTTTTACGCATTTTCAGGACCGGTGGTGCCGCGCGACACAAGAGCCCTGTCATGAAATTCCTATCGTCTTCTGAGAAAATCCTTATTAAACAGGCAGTTCACTCAGGATATCTTTCGTGAGCGGATCAATTATGACTCTTTCGTCTTTTATATAGGCTATCTTCGGCTGTATTTTGGGTTTTATGGACCACTTGGATTTTTTTTCTCTGGATCTGTATTTGAAATCACCTATCTGTAATTTCTCAGGTGACATTTCAAGCGCTGCTACATAATGGCCTTTTCCGCCATTTCCTCCGGCATAAGCTTTTCCATAAAGGCCTCCTACCACGATGATATCTCTGGCAGAGATAATCGTAGAGCCGGGATATACATCTCCCAGAATCACGATGCTCGATTCCGTTTCCAATACCTGTCCGTTTTTCAGGGTTCCCCGGTAAAACTGGCCCTCATTTCCGTGAGACGAATCCATTAAAAGCTCTGCCTGCTGCATGGCTTTTACCAGGAGCTGCTGATCAGCGCCCTCTTCTCCCACCAGACAGATAATGTTGAGCCTTGAATTCTCTGAAATAGCGTCAAGTATCTGCTTTTCCTGCTGGCTTGTGAGCTCCCGCCCTCTGACAGATAAGGCCATTTTGGCGTCTTTGAAAAAGCTGCTGGATTCTCTGAATTTTTCCCCGATGTCTGTGAGCAGTTCCTCAAAAGGAACTTCGCTATCCAGATGAAGTACAATACCGCTCGGGAAGCTTTTGATGATTACTGAATTTTTCAATCTGTTTACTCCTGCCTTTCACGTTTCAGTCTGCCTGATCATGAACCTGGTTTTCAGACAGCTGCCGTCTTTGCTCTGCTTTAATCGACAATCTCGGTGCCTCCGGTCATTGCGCCGGCGGTTCCGGTAATCAGATTATCGGCGTTTTCCAGTTCAAAATAGTATTTGATGATATCTTTGGTAGTCTGCGCCGCGTAAGTGGAGGTATAGCCGTTTGCAATCCTGGTGGCAATAGCGATTTCCGGCTGTTCATAGGGAGCATAGCAGACGAAGACAGCGTGGTTGGCTCTGTTTGCATTTTCTTCTACGGTACCGGTTTTACCTGCCACATTCACCTCCAGATCATTATAGTAGGCTCTGCCCTCTATTACCTGACGCATTCCCAGGTGAATAGCATCCCAGTTCTCAGCAGGCATTTCAATGGTATTTCTCACATAGGGATCCCGTGCCTCCAGCAGATTGCCGCTGTGATCCGTGATCCTGTCGATCAGCGTGAGATTATAGCAGGTACCGCTGTTTGCCAGTGTAGTTACGTATCTGGCAAGACCAACGGTGGAATAACTGTTAGATCCCTGTCCAATGGCGGAACGGACCGCATCCTCAGTGGACATCTGAGGGGCGGATTCTTCAATCTCTATTCCGGTAGTCTCTGTAAGACCATACATATCTGCATAGGTTTCCAGCTTTTTCAATCCCATGTCCGAGGAATAGGCATCTCCCACGGTCCCCAGACGATATGCCAGTTCATAGAAGAACAGGTTGCAGGAATGACGGATTCCGCCGGTTACATTCAAAGAACCATGATGCCCCAGACAGGTGGGCGGCGGGGAAATCTTTTCAAAAATACCGTTACAGCTGAATGTGGAATAGGGAGTGATCACATTCTCCATAAATCCGGCAGTAGCCGATACCATCTTAAAGGTGGAACCGGGAGCGATCATCTGAGTGGTTGCATAATTAATCAGCGGTTTTGACAGATCGTCCAGAAGCCGGGAATAGTATTCCGCATTGACGCCGTTTGCCATCATATTATTATCATATCCCGGATAAGTCACAAGAGCCAGGACATCTCCTGTATTCACGTCAGTGATGACGGCGGAGGCGGAACAGGGATCCAGGGCCAGCTGTGCCGGAGTGATATCCAGATTTTTGATCCGCTCCATCAAAAAGGAATAAGCGGAAACGCCTCCTCTCTCAAACTGGGATGCTTCATCCTCCGGAATATCGACAAGCTCCTGCTCAAGGAGAATCTTACAGATCTGAGTCCCTGAGATTACATCTTTCTTGATCATAAATCGGTAAATGCTCTTGGTAAAACTTAAATCCCCATCCAGCTGTTCAAAAATATAATCTATGATTCTGGAATATATTTTTTCCGAATCAGAGTATTGACTGTTAAGGTCAAGCCTCGTCACATCAATCCAGTTCATGGCAATGCAATAATTCAGATATTCGTTTAAACTGATCACCTCATCTTTTGTCCATGCCAGGTAGGTTGCATCTGTGGTATCCACCCGGCTTCTGACAATAATACCATTTTCATAGAGCATCTCGGCTATGTAGCTTTCATAGACCTGGTATTCCATATCAAGGTTTTCATAAGCGGTAAGCGTCTGACTGAGCTCCATGCGGAGATTATCATACACCAGAGCCTCCCGCTCCAGATAGCGCCGATAGACCTCCCGCTCGTTCTCACCCGCGTCAGGGGCATTGAAATGTGCGGTATTGATCACATTGTTATTGATAAGAGCAAAATAAACATCATAGATCGGAATTTTGATCTTACTGCTGCTGACCTCAGAGGTATTAAACTCCTTGACATTGATGATACTGGCGTATAAAATACCTGCCAGTTTTTCTTCCAGTATTTTGTATACAGCAATCTGAAGATCTTTATCCAGAGTAAGATACAGATTGTTTCCGGCCACAGGCTCTACATAATTGGTAGTGTCCGTCACCTTTCCTACATTATCCACAAAAATGGTTTCGCTCCCCTTAATGCCCTGAAGATAGGTTTCCATGGATTTCTCAATTCCAAGCTTTCCCACCGTATCGTTGGAATCATAGTAGTCGGCGCCCTCCTCGACAAGAGTCGTCAGTTCTTCCTGGGAAATTTTGCCGGTATAGCCTAAAATATGGGAAAAATAAATGCTGTCCACGTATTTGCGAATGGTATCTTCTTCGATCGAAACTCCTTCCAGATCCATTTTATTTTCCATTACTACGGCAACAGTCTCTTCACTGATATCGGTAGCAACCGTTGTGGGCATATATTTCTGATAACTGTTATTATTCATGTCATAACGGATAGTGAGGATCTTAAGAACTTCCTCTTTGGTGTAGCCGTTTCCCGGAATAAAGCTGTCTTTGTCATCCTCGGCCGTATAATCGCCGATTCGGAACCGGTTCCAGCCGCAAAGATAATCCACCACCTCCGCTGCGGTAGCCGTCCGCTCTTTTTCTCCCAGCTTGTCCACAGTGGTATAACCGTATACATCGGCCAGAAAACGATAAAGCTGGGCATCCGTCACGGAAAATGCATAGCGTCCATTGCTGTCTAAAATGATTTTGAAATCACTCACAATGGAATCTCCGTTCTCTTCGATTATTTTGATCAGCTTATAGATGGTGGTATTCAGATTGAGATTTTTGAATCTGCCGTTTTCATATACATCTTCTATCGTCACAGAATGGGCCAGCTCATTGTAAGCCAGGAGGTTGCCGTTTCTGTCATAAATACATCCCCGGCTGCCTTTGATTGTGCGCTCCTTCATAATTTTCATTTGAAAAGAATCCAGGTATTCTTCGCCATGCACGATCTGAAGATCAAAAACCCTGTTGATCATAATTCCGCCAAGACACAGAAAAACCACAATAATGACAAAGATCCTGGAGGTGATCATATTTATAAAGTTTTCCCAAAATTCTTCAAACAAACTTTCTGGCACTCCTTTCTTCTGCATCCTCCAGCTTTTTGTTGAGCCACAGAATCAGCGGATATAAAAGCAATGTGATCAGCAGCGTGTATACAACCTCCGGCAGTATAATGTGAAGAAAATAATAACGGATATAAAACCGCGCCCGCATCAAAAATAACGTGATATAATATAAAAAGCCGTAGGCAAGATCACTGAACAAAATCAGACACAAAGGAAGCTTGATATCATCCGGATAAAAAATACGGTGAAATTTTCCGTTGGCGTATCCTATGTACATATAGATCATGGCGTTTAATCCAAGTACATTCCCGAAAAAAATATCTGCCAGAAATCCACAGAAAAAGCCGATGATCAATCCGGTACTTTCCCCTCTCATAAATCCGAAGGATGCGGTCAGTATAATCAGCAGATTGGGAACAATACCTCCGAATGCAATTCCTTTAAAAACGGTGGTCTGCAGCAAAAAACATATAATGATCAACAATACGGATACGATAAAGCGTCTCAATTAATTTCCTCCCGGGGGTTGTTTCAGCTGGGTGATCACCAGGACCTCCTCTAAATGTTCAAAATCCACAGCCGGAGTAATCAGGCCGGATTTGGTCAGATTATTGGAATCCACACTGATGCTGGAAATATATCCAATTAAGATACCGGGCAGATACTTGTCACTGATATTGGATGTAACGATTTTGTCCCCCTCGACTACCCGGTCCGCGCTGTCAATCAGTTTCTCGAAGCTGATGACGCCTTCTGCGTAAAGCCTGAGATCACCGCTCACGATTAAATTGTCGGAGGTGGAAAGCACCATTCCGCTGGTATTGGAGTTATCATCAATAATAGACATGACCTTGGACCAGTTAGGCCCTACGTCCACGATCCGCCCTACCAGGCCGCTGCCGGCCATCACATTCATGTCAATCGCCAGTCCATGCTCGGTTCCCTTATTGATCTCAAAAGAATGAAACCAGTTTCCGGAGTCCCTCGCAATGATACGTGCCCCTACTTTTTCATATTCATCATACTGCGCGTCCAGGTCATACAGCTCTCTCAAATTAGTGAGCTCATACCGATCCTGCTGAAGCCGGATATTTTCCATGGTAAGCTCGTCAATTTCCGCCCGGAGCTTTTCGTTTTCTTCCAGAAGACTGCGGATCTGCACCAGTTCCCTGGAACGGGTGGAAAGCCAGCTTCCGGCTTTACTGATTCCCTCCTGGAGCGGAGCAATAACGGCTCCTCCCAGCGCGCTGACAGGTTCGCTCAAAAAATTGGTATTAAAGGTTATCACAATCAAACCCGTACATAATAATGTTAAAATAAAAAGGAGATATTTACCGGGTAATGTAAACTTCTCTCCTTTTTTCTTTACGATTGGACTCATTTGCTCATTCCTTCAATTGCATAGGCAACCGATTTGTAATTGTCATCCTTGATAATCTTGGAAAGCCCCAGCGCCACGCTGGTCACAGGATTTTCAGATACATTGACTTTAAGTCCCGTTCCCGACTGTATCAGTTCAGCCAGATGATTTACGGAAGAAGCGCCGCCGGTCAGGTAAAGACCGTGGCGGTAAATATCGGCTGCAAGCTCCGGCGGCGTTCTCTCAAGAATCACCTTAATATTGTCTATGATCGTATAAAAATGTTCAATCAGGGAATCGTCAATCATCTTCGTGGGAAGTTCACGTTCAACCGGAAGACCGGTAACAATGTCCCGCCCGTAAACAACAGCCCCCCGGCCTTCTTTTTCCAGATCACACAGGGACATTTTGACATTTTCCGCTGTCTTTCCGCCAATGATCAGACTGAACTCATGGCGTACGGCAGCACGGATGGCATCGTCGAATTTCTGGCCGCCCACTTTGATCAGACGGCTCAGTACGATACCGCCCAGGGAAAGAATCGAAATTTCCGTGGTATCAAATCCTACATTGACGATCAGGACACCCTGGGAATTTTTGACGTCAATATCCAGTCCAAGTCCATCCGCCACAGCCTTTTCAACCATCATGATCTTCCGGGCCTTTACTCCCGAATCACGGATCAGATCATAGAACGATCTTTTTTCCACGCCTGTGACATCTGTGGGAACCGCAATATAATAATCGGCGGATTTGGAATTGCCCTTGGTCATATTGCTGATAAAATATTTGACGAGCAGCTCCATATTCCGGATATCAGCAATGACACCATTCGTTAAAGGATAGGAAATATGAATGTTTCCCGGCGCCTTTTCGTACATCTCAAAAGCAGAATCCCCGTATGCAAACAAGGTATCCTTGTTCTCGATGGCAATCATGTTTTTTTCGACCAGGATGGAATCATCCGATCGATTGTAAATTTTGATGTTGCTGGTACCAAGATCAATACCAAATGCGTTGTTAGACAAAGTAAATACCCCTTTCTATAATAGATCTTCTTCCTTCAAACTCATGTAATGGTTATCTCCCAGGATAATATGATCCACCAAAGGGATGTCCATCAGTTTTCCGGCTTCTTTTATCTTTTGAGTGATATTGATATCCTCTCTGCTTGGATACGGATCGCCGCTTGGATGATTGTGCAGCAGCATCAGATAACATGCCCGGCACCTGAGCGCCTCTACAAATACTTCACGCGGAGACAAAAGGGAGGCCCTGACGGTTCCCTGGGATATCATATATTCTCCAATCAGATTCAGCTTATTATCCAGCAATAACAGCAATATGATCTCTTTTTCCAAATGCCGCATCCGTTCCATGTAGTAATCTGCCACTGTATCCGGACGGTCAAAACGCAGGGAAAAAGAAGCCTTCTGCCGCGCCATTCTTATTGCCAGTTCTGCAAGACATTTAATCTTTACGGCTTTTACCTCTCCGATCCCCGGAATGGTCATCAGCTCTTTCACCGACAAATGGTGAAGGCTGTTAAGCCCCTGTTCGCTGCCCTTCCCAAGAGAAAGTACCTTCTGCGCCAGTTCCAGAGCCGGACAGCTCCGGGTACCCGTCCGCAGAATGATGGCGATCAGCTCCGCTTCTGTGAGTGCTTCCGCTCCCAGAGACAGGAATCTCTCATACGGCAGTTCAGACTTTTCGGTAATAGTTTTTGTCATTCAGATCCTTTCCAATCCCTTCTCTCAATGACAGAAAAACCGCCGGCCTCTGTCAGGAATATGGAAGATCTATATAAAGCGGTAAATAACCAACGCGATCACGATACCGATTATGCTGGCGACAGTGATCTTGATGGTGAGACCAAAGGTAATGCACAAAATACCCAGATCAAATACGATGGGGGCGGACAGTCCGAAGGTCTGTCCATAATTGAGCCAGGTGCCCGGAATAAGATTCCCGATCAGGCCGCCGATCACAATACCTGCCAGAACAAGCAGAAAGCAGGCCCATTTATTTTTACGCATGATACACCTCCGCGACCAACCATAGCCAATATTTATATTAGCACAGTTGGAAATTTATGTATACAAATTTAATGGATTTTTTATAAGTTTTGTTTGTCAAAATCTTCCAGGATAATCCCTTTTTCCACTAATTTCTGTAAGGTTTTCATGATGCCCAGCTTACCGTGCTGCCAGGTCAGCCCTCCCTGAAAGTATACGGCATAGGGCTCTTTGATAGGGCCGTCCGCTGAAAGTTCAATAGAGGAGCCGGATACGAAAGCGCCGGCAGCCATGATTACGGGACTGTCATATCCGGGCATATCCCAGGGAACCGGAAGCACATGGCCGTCCACCGGAGCCGCCTGCTGAATTCCTTCACAGAAGGCGATCACACCTTCCGGAGAGCCGAATGTGACTGCCTGAATAATATCAAATCGTTCCTCTTCAGCGCCGGGGGTAACCTGAAATCCCAGTTCTTCGTATAGTCTGGCGGCAAATATGGCGGCCTTCAGGGCGTTTGCAGTGACAGACGGAGCAAGGAAAAGCCCCTGATAAAAAGCCGGAAGTACATGGAGTGACGCGCCCACTTCCTTGCTCAGTCCCGGGGAAATAAGCCGGCAGGCGGCGTTGGCGATACATTCCTTTGTGCCGGCAAGATATCCGCCTATGGGAGCCAGCCCTCCTCCGGGGTTCTTGATGAGAGAACCTACGACAAGATCAGCGCCGGCATCGGATGGCTCTGTTTTTTCCGTAAACTCTCCGTAACAATTGTCAACCATACAGATTACATCCGGCTTGATTCCTTTAATATAGGAAATCAGCTCGCCAATCCGCCCCACAGATAAGGTGGGTCTGGTCTGATACCCTTTGGAACGCTGTATTGTCACCAGACGGGTTTTTTCATTGACAGCAGCCCGGATTCCCTCATAGTCAAAACTGCCATCGGGCAAAAGATCTACCTGCCGGTAGCTGATCCCATACTCTTGTAACGAGCCTCTGGAGGGACGGATGCCGATTACTTCTTCCAGCGTGTCATAAGGCTTTCCTACCGGCGAAAGCAGTTCGTCACCCGGCCGCAGGTTACTCATCAGAGCAAGCGCAAGGGCGTGTGTACCGCATGTGATCTGGGGGCGTACCAGAGCGTCTTCTGTGTGAAAAATATCGGCATAGACCCTCTCCAGCGTATCTCTTCCCAGATCATTATAGCCATAGCCGGTAGTCCCCATCAGACAGGCCTCACTGACCTGATTCTTCTGCATGGCCTTTATGACTTTCAGCTGATTGTATTCGGAGAGGGCATCAATTCTTTCCCATCTGTCCTTCAGAGAACGCCATACCCGTTCTCCGTGAAGATATACCCGGTCGCTGATCCCCAGCTCCCGATATATTTTATTACAGGATAAATCTTCGTTTTTTATCATAATGAAACCTCCCGGATGTAATTCAGCATAAACTGAAGAATTCTGTCATTATCATACGCAAACGCTTCTTTGTCAATCCATATCACATTTTTTTCCCGCCGAAACCAGGTGAGCTGTCTTTTGGCAAAATGCCTGGTACCCTGCTTGATCCGGAAAACCGCCTCATCCAGACTGCATCCGCCATCCAGATAATCCAGGATTTCCTTGTAGCCCAGTCCCTGCATGGATACCATTTCTTTGTGATAGCCCATGTCCTTTAAGCGCTTTACTTCTTCCACAAGTCCGGCCTTCAGCATGGCATCCACTCTTTCGTCGATCCGTTGATAAAGAAGCGGTCTTTCCTCATTGAGAACAAAGTAACAGCTCAGGTAGGCGGACTGTCTCTGGCGCTGCGCAGTATTATGCGCGGAGATCATCGTGCCGTTTTGCTCATAATACTCCAGTGCGCGGATAATGCGCTTTCGGTTGTTGGGATGAATGGCAAGCGCAGAGTCCGGATCCACAATCTTTAATCGTTCAAAAAGAGAGCCGATGCCCTTTTCGCTTGCTTCCTGCTCTAAACGGGAGCGGATCAGGCTGTGATCCTCCTCGTCGGAAAAATCAATATCATACAAAAGAGCCTGGATATAAAAACCGGTTCCGCCCACCAGAATGGGGATATGTCCCCGATGGTAAATGCCTTCAATCGCGTCTTTGGCCATTTTCTGAAACCGGACAACATTGAATTCTTCATCAGGATTCAGCACATTAATCAGATGATGAGGGATATTCTCCATTTCCCCGGGCGTAATCTTGGCAGAACCGATATCCATGTATTTATAAACCTGCATGGAATCCGCCGAGACGATCTCTCCTCCGATTTCCTTTGCAAGCAAAACAGACAGAGCAGTTTTACCAACGGCGGTAGGTCCGGTAAGAACGACCAGTCTGCCTTTTTTTTCGGCGTTACACAATTCGTTTAAATTTTTTTTCAATTTCATATTTACTCATAGATATTATAGTAGGCCGTCCGTGAGGACAATGATAGGGATTCTCAAGGGTAAGCAGTTCGTCGATCAGAGCCGTGATCTCCTCTTTTTTGAGTCTGTGGTTTCCTTTTACAGCAGATTTGCAGGCCATGGAAGCAAGGCGGCGTAAGATAACATCAGGCGCACCCTTCACAGGGGACTCTGTCAGCTCGTCCAGTATTTCCGTAAAAAATTCCGCTTCACTGCAGTCATAAAGATCCAGGGGGATACTTCTAATGGCAAAGGAACTGTCTCCAAATGCTTCTATTTCAAAACCCATAGTCTCGAAAAAACGATGGTATTGGTTCAAAACCTCCACCTCTTTTCCCGTAAGAGAGAGGATCACAGGAGGATTCAGATTCTGGGAGGCGGCAGAACCGCTTTCAAGATTTTTCACAAACCGTTCATATTTTACTTTTTCATGGGCAGCATGCTGGTCAATGATAAAAAGCTTATCCTGAAACGCCACCAGCCAGTAGGTATCAAAGATCTGCCCTAAAATCTGATAATTTCCTTTCGCCTGATCCGTTAAGAATTTTTCTTCAAACATATTAAGCTGTGCAGGCTTTTCAATCAGAACATGCCTGTCCGCTTTGATAAGATTTGAATGAATTCCTGCATTCTGGCGACAGCCGGCGGTATTTTCGACACCCAGCACTTTATTTCCCGCATATTTTTGCAGGAGATCCGAAACCTCAGACTGAGCATGATTCTGAGGGGCGTCCGGTATGCTCTGATAGTGTCCGCTCTCTTCCAGCAGCATGGAGCTGCGCCTGGTCTCGAAGGGTTCGGGCGCCTTGCCGGCGCCGGCGTACTGGTCGGTTTTTACATCCTCCGAGAGCCGGACGTCAGGAATCAGTTCCACACTCTGGAGAACGCTTTTTACCATATCTGAAATCTGACCGTAAAATTCCTGTCCCTTTCGCAGACGGATTTCCATCTTGGAGGGATGTACGTTGACATCGATCTGATCCGGCGACAGAGTAAAATGCAGTACAAAAAAGGGAAATTTATGTTGCATTAAATAAGAGCGGTATCCTTCTTCCACTGCTCTGGTAATGATGTCATTCTTAACAAAACGGCCATTGACAAAATATACTTCATAATTCCGGTTGGAACGGTTAACCTCAGGCTTTCCCAGAAAACCGCTGACAGCGATCCCCTGTGCTTCCGCCTCAAAGGGAATCAGCGCTTCAGCCATATTTCTGCCGTAAATACGATAGATCACTTCCTTCAGATTTCCGTTTCCGGAAGTATGAAACTTCAGCTGTCCGTTCTGAAGGAATTTGATGGATCTGTCGGGATGAGAAAGAGCCAGATGTTCCAGCATATCCGCCACATAGCTCCCTTCTGTCTGTGGTGTTTTCAGAAATTTTTTCCGGACAGGCGTATTGAAAAAGAGATTCCGGACAAGAAAAGTGGTACCTGTGGGCGCTCCGATCTCTTCCAATCCTTCTTCCACGCCTCCGGCTATACAGTAACGGATCCCCGTAAGTTCCTGTTCGGTCTTTGTGATGATCTCTACCTGAGAGACGGCAGCAATACTGGAGAGCGCCTCTCCCCGGAAGCCAAGACTGGAGACGGATTCCAGATCTTCAGCAGACTTGATCTTGCTGGTGGCATGACGGAGAAATGCTTTTTTAACCTGAGACTTTTCGATTCCACAGCCGTTATCCGTCACCCGGATCAGGGAATTACCGCCCTCTCTTATTTCCACAGTGATGGCGCCGGCACCGGCGTCGATGGCATTTTCCACCAGTTCTTTCACAACACTTAAAGGGCGCTCCACAACCTCGCCCGCTGCAATTTTATCGATTGTATTTTGCGTCAGTAAATGGATCTCTGGCATTTTATTCTCCTAAATTCCGGTGCGGCGGCAGTCACTGCTGTGTGCTCTGCCATCTGTTTTTGAGTCTGTTCTGGAGCCGGTACAGAGTATTCAGGGCGTCCAGCGGCGTGAGATTTGAGATATCAATCTGCTGTAGTTCGTCTATCACGTCCTCATCCTTTACGGTATCAAACAGGGACATCTGGCTGATATCCACTTCATCATATTTCACCGGCTTTTGCCTGTTTTCATGGGAAGTGTGAGCGATGGCGATATTCTGTACTCTTTCAAGGATATCGTTGTCCCCCAACTGTGATAGAATCTCTTTTGCCCGGTCAATGACAATATCAGGTACGCCTGCAAGCTTTGCAACCTGAATACCATAGCTTTTGTCTGCGCCTCCCTTTATAATCTTTCGCAGAAAGACAATATCGTCGCCTTTTTCCTTGACAGCAATACAGTAATTGTTTACGTTGGACATTTTGCCTTCCAGCTCCGTCAGCTCATGGTAGTGGGTGGCAAAAAGCGTTTTGGCCCCCAGCAGCTTTTTGTTGCTGATATGTTCGATCACTGCCCAGGCAATGCTTAAGCCGTCAAAAGTGGAGGTTCCTCTCCCGATCTCATCCAGAATCAGAAGGCTTTTGGAGGTAGCATTTCTCAAAATGTTGGCGACTTCGTTCATCTCCACCATGAAGGTACTCTGGCCGCTGGCAAGATCATCGGAAGCTCCCACTCGGGTAAAGATCCGGTCTACCAGGGCAATATTGGCGCTTGCAGCAGGAACAAAGGAACCGATCTGAGCCATCAGTACGATCAGAGCCACCTGCCGCATATAAGTAGATTTGCCGGCCATATTAGGTCCCGTGATCACAGACACACAGTGCTTTTTGTTATCCAGGTGAGTGTCATTGGCAATGAAGAGTTCTCCCGTCAGCATCTGCTCCACAACAGGATGTCTTCCCTCCCGGATATCAATGTTTCCTTTCTCGTTGATGGCGGGACGCACATAGTGATTTCTCTCAGCCACAAGAGAAAGGGAGGCGAGTACATCCAGCTTTGCCACGGCTTTGGCGGTCTTCTGGATCCGTTCCATTTCCGCCGCAATCGCGTCTCTGATCTGGCAAAAAAGGTCGTATTCCAGCGTAAAGAGCTTGTCCTCCGCATTCAGGATCGTATCTTCCAGTTCCTTTAACCTGGCATTGGTATATCGCTCCGCATTGGCAAGAGTCTGTTTCCGGATATAGTCCTCCGGGACCATATCCTTGTAGGAATTGGTCACCTCAAAATAATAGCCAAACACTTTGTTATAGCGGATTCGAAGATTTTTGATCCCGGTCCGTTCCCGGTCTTCGGCTTCCAGTTTTGCCAGCCAGTTACGTCCCTCTGTTTTGGCATTACGCAGATTGTCAATGGCAGAGTCAAAACCCTGCCGGATGATCCCGCCCTCCTTAAGCGCAATGGCAGGATCGTCATCAATTGCATTTTCGATCAGCCCGCAGACATCGGTGAGCTCATCCATGTCATGATTGATTTCACCTAACAGCTCCTGATCAAAATCCTTCAGAAGAGTTTTGATATGCGGCAGCATCCGGAGAGAATTACGAAAAGCGATCAGATCTCTGGGATTGGCAGTTTTGTAGCTGACCTTTCCCAGGAGACGCTCCAGATCGTAAACAGGATTTAAATATTCCCGGATCTCATCCCGGGTGATCGCATGGCCGCTGAGCGCTTCGATACTGTCCAGTCTCTGTTCGATCTGCACTCTGTCGATCAGCGGCTGCTCCAGCAGTTTGCGCAGGGCTCTTGCCCCCATAGCGGTTCTGGTCTTATCCAGCACCCATAAAAGAGAGCCTCTTTTCTGCTTTTCCCGCAGAGTCTCTGTCAGCTCGAGATTCCTTCTGGTAGAGCTGTCGAGAAGCATATATCTGCTTGTCAGATAAGGGTAAAGGTGCGTAAAGTGATCCAGCGAATTCTTCTGCGTATCTGTAAGGTAAAGCATCAGGCTTCCCGCGGCAATCAGACCGGAGGGAAAATCTTCAATCCCCATTCCCTGCAGGGTATTCACATGAAAATGCTTTAAAAGGCTCTTGCGGCACCGCTCCTCATCGAAGAAATGAGCCTCCAGAGGATACAGGGCGATATGCATTCTTCCCTTTAAATCCTCGATATCAATACCGCTTACCAGAAAGGCATCATTGCTGATAATCTCGCTGGGACTGTATTTGTATATCTCATCCAGCAGCTTTTTGTTGTCTTCTGCTTCTGTCAGGTAATAATCTCCGGTGGTAACATCCGCAATGGAAATACCGATTTTCCCCTGAAAGTAAGCGATACTCATAATGAAATTGTTCCGGCTTTCGTCAATTCCCTGTACATTAAGATTGGTCCCCGGCGTCACGATCCTGGTAACCTCTCTCTTCACAAGCCCTTTTGCCAGTTTGGGATCTTCCACCTGATCGCAGATGGCGACCTTATATCCTTTTAAGACCAGCTTATTTAAATATCCCTCCACAGCATGATAGGGAACGCCGCACATAGGAGCGCGCTCTTCAAGACCGCAGCTTTTCCCGGTCAGTGTAAGCTCCAGTTCTCTGGACACGGTCACTGCATCTTCAAAGAACATTTCATAAAAATCTCCCAGCCGGTAAAAGAGAATACAGTCCGGATGTTCCTTTTTGGTCTCCAGATATTTCTGCATCATTGGTGTCATTTCTGCCATTTTTTTATCATCCGTATCATTCACTCAACAATTCTCCCACATAATAAAAGCCGTGGCATTCTTTCAGATGAACCTTTACGATCTTTCCGACCAGACTTTTATCCCCCCTGAAATGTACAATGGTATTGTTGGAGAGCCTTCCGGTTAAAAAGTGTTCATCCTGTTCGTTGACTTCCTCCGTAAGGGCGTCAAGAACCTGTCCCTTAAGGCGCAGAATATTCTGCCTTGCCGTATCCTGCACCACCTTTAAAAGCCTGTCAAAACCTTCTTTTGCAACTTCCGGCATCACCTGATTGGCCATGGCAGCGGCAGGCGTTCCGGTACGTCTGGAATAAAGAAATGTAAAGGCATTGTCAAACCCCACCTTTTGGATCACATCAATGGTTTCGTCTACATCCCGGGGCTCCTCGCCGGGAAATCCCACGATGATATCTGTGGTAAGGGAAATATCCGGGATTTCTCTCCGGATTTTGTCTGCAAGTCGCAGATACTGCTCCCTGGTGTATTTCCGGTTCATAGCCTCTAAAATTCTGGTAGAGCCCGACTGCAGGGGTAAATGAAGATGCCGGCATATTTTAGTGGATTTTTTCATGACCTGAATCAGGTCATCGGACAGGTCCTTGGGATGAGAAGTCATAAAACGGATCCTCTTGAGCCCTTCAATCTGTTCCACCTCTTCCAAAAGCTGCGCAAATGTCATGGAAAATTCTGCGTTTTTTCCGTAGGAGTTCACATTTTGTCCCAACAGCATTACTTCCACAACACCCTCCGATACAAGGGATGTGATCTCCCGGAGAATATCCCGGGGCGCACGGCTTCTTTCTCTTCCGCGCACATAAGGGACAATACAGTAGCTGCAGAAATTGTTACAGCCGAACATGATATTGATACCGGATTTAAAGGGATATTTGCGAGAGGCGGGGAGATCCTCAACGATCCGGTCCGTATCCTTCCAGATATCCAGCACCATACCCTCCTGCTCAAACATAGCGGAGAGAAGTTCTGCAAATTTATAGATGTTGTGCGTCCCGAAGATCAGATCCACGAAAGAATAGCTTTTCCGGATCTTTTCGATCACAGAAGGCTCCTGCATCATACAGCCGCACAGTGCAATCTTCATCCGGGGATTTTTCTTTTTCAGGGAATTTAAATGACCGAGACGTCCATACACCCGCTGATTGGCATTATCACGAACGGTACAGGTATTATAGATGACAAAATCAGCCTCTTCGTCATCTGCTGTCTGAAAGCCGGCCTCCTTCAGAATTCCGGAGAGCTTTTCGGAATCTCTGGCATTCATCTGACAGCCGAAGGTTACCACCCTGGCGGTCAGAGCACGGCCCATGCGGCGGCTTTCATTTTCTACATACTTTCGACATCTGGCCAAAAAGTAATATTGCCGTGCAGGCTCTTCCTCTGGCGGGGTCTGTATGGAATCTATCCTGTCAAGATCAATTGTTTCGTACATAAATGCCCGTACCTTTCAGTTGAAGTTCATAAACCACTATATATGCACTCCCGCACAGGAGAATGCGTTGCTATTATACTTCATGTTGTGTTTTTTTTCAAGATGAACAGTCGGCACTTCTCCCTAATTGCACACACGGTAAACATAAGCGTGCCCTTCTCTGCCGCACCGTTCGACTACTTTGAGATAATTCAATACATGAAGAACTTTCCCTGCAATTTCTTTCCGTTCCCCGACGGCTTTTCCGAACTGTACGGCTGTAAAAAACTTATCCAAGTTTTCCGGGATCAGTTTCCGATAGTCAGCAATCCCATCCAGACAGATTTCTCCCAGAAGGGCTGTGGGTATCCGGTCATATCGGCTTGAGCCTCTTTTCTTATCCCGGCTCCAGCCGTTAAGCAGCCGGTATTCCTCCACGGCAAGAAGAGGAAAACGCAGGTGCAGATTTTTGTCCGGCAAATAAGACTTGATCTTATATAATTCATAAAAAGCTCTGTAAACAGAGCCTTTTACAGTGCTTTTTCTGGGTTTACTGCATTCTCCGGATTCCTCGTCGATCCAGATCAGATATTTGAGCTGAGGAACAGGATAAACAATGGTAACAGGATAGCCGGGGAGAAAATGATCCAGTTTGGACCGCATCTTCTCAAAATGCGTGGTCTGAATCTCGATGATCTCTGTCCCTGTGAAGATATCCGTTACATATCCATCCAGGCGGACCTCCTGCATGGCAGTCTCCGGTGCGTAGCAGGATTTCAGAACAGCGTGCAGCGTCCGTTCGCCAAGGGTACCGATGCCGTTTTGCTCTCGGGGAGCGCCAATAATCTGTTTTCTGACCTCTTCGAATCGTTTCACATCCATACTCATTTTCGTTCCAAAAACAGCTTTCTTGATATAAAGTTATATACCATTACGATTCCGGTTGCAAGGATAGAGCTTATGGCAACCATAAGATCATCTGTGATCATCTCTGCCAGAGCACTGCTATGCGCATAAATGCCATCCATACAGACAAACATCACGATTTCATTGATCAGAAGACCGATAGCGGATAAAATCAGAAATACGGTAAATTCTCTGGTCTTGTCCATCTCTTTTTTCTGTGTGAATACAAATTTGATGCTCAGAAGATAATTGACCACTGCAGAGATTACAAAGCCCAGTAATTTGGAAATCAGATAATGGACCCCCAGAAGGTTGGTAAATCCTGTGGTGATGCCGAAGTCAATTAAAAAGCAGAAAAATCCCACGATACCGAATTTGAGAATCTGACTTAATAAGTTTTTCATTATTTTCTCCTGTTCTTAAAAAGAATGTCATGTAAAATTTATTTTAACATGACATTCTCAATTATCAAATATTAAATTTTAAAAATGTTTCTGATGTCAGCGGTCGCACCCGCAATCGCACCCTCTGGAATCTCTGGAATCATCGCGGCCGCAGTCGCAGTCCTGGTTCTGACCAAACATAAAGGGTCTCTGATCAAAACGGGAATCCGGCCGGGAGTCTTTTCTGCATCCACAGTCGTCATCGTTTGAACGCTCACGGCAGTTCCCGCTGTTGCTGCGGTCAGAATCACTGCAGCCGCCGCTTCTGGGCGTGGGTCTGTTACCGAAACATCCGCCCCAGTTATTCCCGCATCCTTCGTTGTTTCCACAACATAAAAGTAATAATACTAAAATCAGACAATTCATGCTTTTATCACTCCTTTTTCATATGCTTTATCATATGCAGAAGTGACGGTCACTGTGCCACAAAGTCATCTGCCGTGCAGAACCTCCTTTTTAATATACGCAAAGGCAGCTTCTTCCCCTTCGCTGGCCAGCATCTGAAGGAGTTTTTCCAGAAGAGCTTTTGTTTCAGGAGCGATAGGCGCTTTCTCAACGCCTCTGGAATAATACTCCAGAGGGGAAGAATCGGTATAATTTTCCCCGTTGTATACTTTGCTTGCAGCAATACGGTCCATAAACATTTCAGCAACATATCTGGCGGGCATGGGAACCGGCACAAAGCCTCCGGCTATCTGTTTGGTACTGTAATCAATCCAGTATTCATAATGGTGTCTGTTCCTTCCCTTATGATGAAGCCAGGCGGAGGAATATCCAATATCTTCTCTCTCAGCATTGTTGGGGCTTCTGTTTCCCTGAAAATATTTTACCCCTGGTATAAATTCGCTGGGGCTGTATTTGGACATATCATGAAGCAGACCCTGTTTATATAAGCCTACCTTGAAGCATCCCTTCATCACAAGATATTTGTGATAGGTTATTGTCTTAAAATGTTTCCACGCTTTCATCAAATCTGACTCACATTCATTTTGATAGATTCCGGGTAATAAAAATACAAATGGATCTGCTCTTTATGGTAACGACAGGTGAAATTTCGGACTCTCCTCCGGATCCTCCTGACAGGCGTTCTTTTTCTTCACTGTTGGAAGAAGCAAAAGGGACGGCGGTATCCGAAAGCCTGATCCATATTTTATTTCTGGAAGGCTGGGGAAGCGCCAGCTGATGACTTTCCCAGTGCATATTGCACGCAATATAAAAAGAGTCGTCTTCCTGATCCGGCGTGTATTTTCCACACAGGACAATACCCACAACCCGGCTGATGAAGCTCAGATCAGGTCTCCAGGCATCTATTCCGTGATACGAAATATCGGGGATACCACATCCGATATAATCCAGGCATTTCAGCTGTTGGCGCATATGAAGAACCGGATGGGCTTTGCGCAGAGCAGTCAAAAACTGTATATAAGAAAAAATATCTCTGGCAAACCGGGTTTTCTTCCAGACGACCCATCCTGTTTCATTGTCCTGGCAATAACAATTGTTATTGCCGCCGCGGGAGTCGGCAAACTCATCGCCGCTGAATAGAAAAGGAATTCCCTGGGAAAGAAAGATAAGAGAAAGCGCATTTTTAATTTGTTTCTGGCGAAGCTCCAAAATGTGTTTTTTACGGCTTTCACCTTCCACACCGCAGTTCCAGGTCAGATTCTGGCTGCATCCATCACGGTTCTCTTCTCCGTTTGCCTCATTATGCTTTTGTTCATAGGAAACGCAGTCATAAAGTGAAAATCCATCATAATCTGCCAGATAATTGACAACACCGTGTTCTTCGGGATTATGCCTCTGATAAAAGAGAATCTGGTTTAACATTCCTTCATCCCCTTTCAGGAAACGTCTTACGTCATTCCTGAAGTTTCCGTTATCAGAAATGAAATTCCGGTAAAGAGGATTGTTTATCACGGGCAGCTCTTCTTTCGGCAGATAGCTGCACCAGATTTTGGAATTTTTCAGAACCGGCTCTTCCGCCAGAAGACGAAAAGGAATATGATTTCCACTGATACGGACGCCGTCGATATGATATTCTATCACCCAGTATTTAATTACTTCCAGAATAAAGAGCTGTCTGATCTGCTCCGGAAAATAGAAATGCATGATCACTTCAATTCCATTTTGATGCAGTTTTCTGACCAGCTTTTTGAACGAAATGACCGGCGAGACGCCTGCGCTGTAGGCTGCCTTGGGTGCAAAGTAGAAACCTTCCTGAAACCCCCAGCAGTTCAGTCTCACCGTCTCTGTTCTGCCATTATCCGGTTCTTTTTCCCATACGGCTGCCTTTACCGTACCGGAAGAATCACAAACATATTTATCCAAAGCAGATTTTCCTGAACGCCCTGGCAGGACGCCCGGTATCATGCATTCATCATATTCATAGCACGGCATCAGCTCCAGAGCCGTGATACCAAGCTTCTTAAAATGAGGTATTTTTTCTGAAATGCCCTCGAAAGTACCTTTGTGCCGCACGCCGGAGCTTTTATGCATGGTAAAGGCACGTACATTAAGACCGTAAAATATACTCTCTTCCAAAGGTGTCATGAGAGGCTCGTCGCCCTGCCAGTTAAAATGGTGGATGGGAAAAAGTCCACAGGTACCGCGTTTTTTTCCATGATGTTCTCCCCAGTTTTTAAGACCATATATTTCATGTGCATATGGATCCGTAAATATCTGATCTCCCATATAATAATTATATGCACAATTTTTTATATCTTCCCCTTCGATCTCCATACCGTAAAGCGTTCCCCTTCTGCTTTCTGAACGAAAAGGAATACGGTATGTTTCACCGGCAGAATCATATAAAATGACTCCGCATTCTCCCAATGCCGGCATGTCCGCCGATAATCTGACGCTTCTTTCTGTAAATGCTATCCCCTGCCTGTCCGGTTCAAAATAACGAATTTTCCATTTTTTTTTCATGCGCCCCTCCTGCAGATAAATGTAAAGTCTCATGCGCTTCTTCTCAAAATATGTATAATAGCATAAACATTTTTTCCATATAAAAAATCTTAACACATATGTTGCATTATAACCAGATAAAAGATAAAATAATAATAACTATTTTTTGAATTTTACGACTGTATAACGGAATAGTTCGAAAACAGATTTTGCAGCAGTGCAAGGAAGGAGAATTTTTATGGAAAAGAACAGGAAGACAGAGCTTCCGGCAGGTAATCTGCTGAGTCAGCCGGAGGATCAGGATGAAGAAATGACGGTTACCCTTGATCTTCTGGATGGGACAAGCGTTACCTGCGCTGTTGTAACGATCCTCACTGTGAAGGAGCAGGATTATATAGTGCTGCTTCCTCTTGATGAAGAAGGTGAAAATGAGGATGGGTGCGTATGGTTTTACCGTTACCGTGAAAATGAGAAGGATACCAATGAGGAGCCTGAGCTTACCTACATTGAAGATGATGAGGAATACGAGATCGTATCCGATGCCTTTGACGAATATCTTGACAATGCAGAGTTTGATGAACTGGTGATGGAAGAGGAAGAATAAAGTTTCAGAGAAGTCCCTCCAGATATCGGGAGAGCTTTCTTCCTCTCTCCCTGGTGTAATAAAGATACAGATGCTCTCTGGCTCTTGTGATGGCAACATACAGGAGCCTTCTTTCTTCTTCTAAGGATTCGGGCTGCCTGCAGTCTTTTGCGGGAATAATCCCTTCATTTACATCCGGAAGAAATACCCTGTCAAATTCCAGCCCCTTAGAACCGTGCATGGTAAGCACGCTGACGCCCGGTACTTCTTCTCCGGGCAGTGAGTTTTTTCTGTCTTCTTCCGCTTTTCTGTCCGCAAATTCCCCGAGCGAGGTGCCGACAATATAGTCCTTAAAGCTCTGCTGAATACGTTCAGCCTGTTCTGTAAGCATCCTGAATTCGTTTAAATCCCGGCTTCGTTCTTTCAGATATCTGTCATAGCCCCAGGTTTTCCGAAAAAAAGAAGCAGCCAGATGTGGCGGAAGCTTTTCTGCAATCAAAATCTGTCTGAAAAGTAACTGGATCTGCACGAGCATATCCGGATTATTTCTGTAATATTGTTCCAGATGTTTCTGTTCGATGGTTTCAAACGGGAGAGCTGCCCTGGTAAGAAAATGATTGGGTCTGTTCATAAACTGAATAAAGTGACTCCGCTTTTTTCCTTCATAGAGAAAGGCGAGAAACGCGGAAAGATCCTGCATGATAAAACCATGGTATAGATCGTCCTTCCGAATCTGCGTGCCTTTAACAGGAATTCCTGAATTCTTCAGGATATACGTATACTGTATGGCTTCCCGGTTTGTTCTTGTTATTATAGCGGAGCTGAAAAGCTGATCGAATGATAACGAAGAAAGCTCTCTGATCATCTGCAGTTCCTCTTCTCTTCTGGAGTCAAAACAGAAAGAAGTGATCCGGCCGCCCTCTTTTACCGGCTGGAAGGCTTTTGAAAAGCGTTTTTCATTCCGGGAGATGAGTTTTTCGCTCAGTGTGACAATGGCTTTTCCGGAACGGTAGTTGTCTGTCATCCAGATCAGGCGGGCCTGGGGATAATCCTGTGTAAATTGTTTCATGATTCCCGGGCTTGCGCCTCTGAAGCCGTAGATTGCCTGATCATCATCCCCCACAACAAACAGGTTATTGGCGGGAAGGGACAGAAGCTTCAGGATTTCGTATTGAAGAGGATTGATATCCTGAAATTCATCCACCAGAATATATTGAAAAGCTTCCTGATATCTGCTCAGGGTATTTGGACAGGAGGTCAAAAGGCGAAAGCATTCCGTAATCATATCGTCAAAATCGATCTTTCCCTGTTCCCGAAGATGCCGGTCATATTCCCGCTGAATCAGGGTAATCTCTTCGGTTGAGAAAAGAGCGTCCGGCTCTTTTAACAGACCTTTTTTCCGGACCTGATTTTTAATACGGCTTATTTCATTCTGGAGCGCTGAAATGGCATCCTGGCTGCATTTGGATGCCAGACCTTTATTGGATAGAATAACCTGCAAAAGCGTTCTTTTATCTTTTTCTCTGATAAGGGAATCTGCAGTGACAACGCCGGCGCGTTTTAAGATTTGATAACAGATGCTGTGAAAAGTTCCAAACTGAACCTGATCAGGACAGCCGCATGCTTTTTCATATCGTTCTTTCATTTCGGCAGCCGCCGCCCTGGTGTAGGTGATTACAAGAATACTTTCTGCAGAGATGCGGCAGACATCTGTCAGGAACAGAATCCTCCGGGTGAGGGTGAAGGTCTTTCCGCTGCCCGGACCCGCTATGACCATGGCAGGTCCGGACAGATGACAGATCGCCTCTTTTTGAGATTTACCGGGCTCTTTCAAGTAATTCAATTCCTTTCCGGATCCTGGTCAGGGATTCCTCCTTCCCGAGAATCTCCATAATTTCCGTAGCTCCGGCAGGCGTCATCTGCTTCCCTGAAACAGCTGTTCTCACAGGCCAGAGTACATATCCGTTTTTAACATGTTTCTGCTCCACATAGGAGATCAAAAGCTGATAGAGCGCGTCGTTCGTATAATCTTCCGTTTCCTCCAGAAGAGGAAGGAGCTCTTTTAATACCTCCAGAGAGGATTCCGGTGTGGTCTTCATTTTTTTGTGCTGGTACATGGACACGTCATATTCCGGTAGCTCCTCGAAGAAATCAACCAGCCCGGGAATATCCGGAAAAATCTCAATCCTGGTCTTTACCATTGCCGCGATCTGCCGGAGATTCAGATCTTTGTGTATGGCCTGTTTCAGATAGGGCTCGGCTTTTTCATAGAAATCTGAATCATTCATGGCTTTGATATATTCCCCGTTCATCCATTTCAATTTGGTATAATCGAATACGGCCGGAGATTTTGAAATGTGCCGGTAATCAAAAATTTCCACGAGCCTTTTCAGAGAGAAAATCTCTTCGTTGCATTCAGAAGGACTCCAGCCCAGAAGCGCAACAAAATTGACCACTGCTTCTGTCAGAAAGCCCTGGTCGATCAAATCCTCATAGGAAGAATGACCGCAGCGCTTACTCAGCTTGTGATGTTCCTCATCTGTGATCAGAGGACAGTGTACATACACGGGGACCTTCCATCCAAAGGCTTCATAAAGCCGGTTATATTTGGGCGAGGAAGAAAGGTATTCGTTTCCTCTCACCACGTGCGTGATTCCCATCAGATGATCATCCACCACATTAGCAAAATTGTAGGTAGGATACCCATCGGATTTGATCAGGATCATGTCATCCAGTTCCTCATTATCCACACGGATATCTCCATAAATTTCATCATGAAAGACAGTGGATCCTTCTCTGGGATTATTCTGCCTTATGACATAGGGAACACCTGAAGCAAGCTTTTCTTCCACTTCCTGACTGGAAAGAGAAAGACAGTGTTTATCATATACAGTGATCTCCTTCCCTTCCACGATCTGTGTTTTTAAGCCGGCCAGCCGTTCCTTATCACAGAAGCAATAATAAGCTTCCCCTTTATCAATCAGTTCTCTGGCATATTTAAGATAGATTCCCTGCTTCTGTCTGTCGGACTGTACATATGGACCGACACCGCCGTCTTTGTCGGGGCCTTCATCATGGATCAGCCCGGTTTTCTGCAGCGTCCGGTAGATAATCTCCACGGCGCCTTCCACAAAACGTTCCTGGTCGGTATCTTCGATTCTTAAAATAAAATCTCCGCCTTCATGCTTGGCGATTAAATAGGCGTAAAGTGCGGTCCTTAAGTTTCCCACATGCATTCTCCCTGTAGGACTGGGGGCATATCTTGTTCTGATCCTGGTCATAGTAAATCGTTCCTCTCTTTTATCATTTCAGATGATCTGTCGTTTTTATAGTCAGACGCTGCTCTGCGGCGGGGATGCCGCCTTGTCCGGATGCGGGATCTTCTCACGGGAGCGGGCCTTGAAGCCTGCCACTTCCTTCATAGCCTGAGGAATGGGGATATTGGTCCCTGCGCCGGCCACACATCCGCCGGGGCAGGCCATACCTTCGATCAGACAGCCGTTCTTTTTGCCGGCTTTGGCAAGCATCAGAATTTTTTTACATTCGGTCAGACTCTCGGCATGTTCAATATTAACATCCACATCAGGATAATATTCCCGGATGCATTCCTCAATTGCACTGGCAACACCTCCTGCAACGCCATAGCCTCTGCCTGCGCCTGTCGCGCCTTCCATTTTATCGTCTTCCTCAGCCTCCTCGGGAAGAAGCCCTCTGGCTTCAAACATTCCCTGAAGTTCCTCAAAGGTGATTACAAAATCTACATCGGAACGGATGGTTCTTCTGGAGGCTTCCAGTTTTTTGGAGGCGCAGGGGCCGATGAAGACCACGCTGGCGTCAGGATGATCCTTCTTTATGATGCGTGCCGTCGCCACCATCGGCGTTAAGGCATTTGAAATTTTGTCAATGGTTTCCGGAAAAAACTTTTTGGCCAGCACAGACCAGGAAGGACAACAGGAAGTAAGCAGAAAGGGCAGTTTTCCCGTGGCGACCTCTTTCACATAATGCTCGGCTTCCGCCATAGCGCCCAGATCGGCGCCCATGGCCGTCTCATATACATCATAAAATCCAAGTTCCTTCAGGGCTCCCTTGATTTTATCCGGGGTTACATTTTTCCCGAACTGTCCAACAAAAGCAGGCGCCAGCTGGGCAATGATTTTTCGTCCCGACTGCATGGCGCGTATCAGCTGGAAGATCTGGGATTTATCCGCGATTGCTCCAAACGGGCAGCTGACCATGCACTGGCCGCAGGAAACGCAAAGATCGGTATCAATATAAGCGCGGCCTTTTTTATCACTTTTAATGGCATTTACGCCACAGTGAGCCAGACAGGGACGAACCTGATGAGAAATGGCATCATAGGGGCAGACTGCCTTGCACTTACCACAGCGGATACATTTCTCCTGATCAATCACAGAACGATTGTTTTTTGTGCTGATGGCGCCCCTCGGGCACACCTCCTGACAGGGATGCGCCACACATCCCATGCATTTATCAGTCACTTCGTATTTGTTCTCAGGGCAGGCGTTGCATGCGGAAGGAATTACCTGCATCAGAGGCGGTTCATAATATTTTTCATCGATATTACTTTCTTCAAGTCCCTGGGTAACATGAACCGGCACATTTTCCGGACGCAATGACATTCCCATGGCAAGACGGATCCGCTCTCTCACGATGGCTCTGTCACGATATATATTTTCATATTCCGATTCGTCATAGTCCACGATTTTGTAGGGAAGCGCTTCCACATCATCCTTAAGATTTGTGGAAGTGTAAGCCAGGTTTGCTACTTCCCTGAAAATCCGCCTTCTGTTTTTACGAACCTGAGTATCTATTCCTCTCATATCCTTTCCCTTTCCTGTCCGTTATGCGGGCGATGAATGGATCCGCTCTCTAAGCGCGGATCTGTCCGTTTCCGGTAATCCTGTACTTGTAAGAGGTCAATTCCTTCAGTCCCATGGGACCTCTTGCATGGAGCTTCTGCGTGCTGATGCCGATCTCTGCGCCGAATCCAAATTCAAAACCATCTGTAAATCTGGTAGATGCGTTTACGTAGACGCAGGCGGCATCTATTTCATTTAAGAATTTTTCCGCAGCGTCTTTATCCTCTGTTATAATGGCCTCCGAATGTCTCGTACTATACCGGTTGATGTGGGAAATGGCCTCTTCCAGGGAGGAAACCATCTTTATGGAAATAATATAATCCAGGTATTCCGTGGCAAAATCTTCTTCTGTTGCAGGGCTGCACGTAATTATTTCCTGAGTTCTGTCATCCCCGCGGATTTCCACCCTGTGTGCTCCCAGCGTTTTTGCCAGTTCCGGGAGAAACTTTCCGGCAATGGCTTCATGGATCACCAGAGATTCGCAGGCATTGCATACGCCGATCCGCTGGGTCTTGGCATTCTCAATGACAGGAAGCGCTTTGGAGAAATCTGCGGAAGCATCCACATAAATATGACAGTTACCGGTTCCTGTCTCGATAACCGGTATGGTGCTGCTTTCCACTACACTGCGGATCAGGCCCGCTCCGCCTCTGGGGATCAGCAGATCCACATATTCCTTTAATCTCATAAACTCTCTGGTAACACTTCTGTCAGTAGATTCGATCAACTGAACGGCGTCTTCCGTGATGCCTTCCTCTCTGAGAGCGGCTCTGATTACAGAGGTAATCGCTTTGTTAGAGCAAATGGCATCGCTGCCGCCCTTTAAGATGACGGCGTTACCACTTTTAAAGCAGAGTCCGAAAGCATCGGCAGTCACATTGGGGCGGGATTCATATATGATTCCGATTACCCCCACAGGTACCCTGCATTTTTCAATTTTCAGTCCGTTGGGGCGTATGATCTCCTCAAGCTGTTCTCCTACCGGATCCGGGAGAAGCGCAACTTCTCTCAGGCCCCCGGCCATCCCCCGGATTCTTTCATCCGTAAGGCGCAGCCTGTCGATCAGTCCCTGAGACATTTGATTGGCCTCACCCCGCTCGATATCTTTTTTATTTTCTGTAAGGATCCTTTCGCGCTCTCTTACCAATGCATCCGCCGCCCGGTTTAATGCCTGGTTTTTCCGGGCAGCAGACAGCTTCTGAAGCTCATATTTCGCAACGGATGCGTTTTTCACCATCCGGATCAACAATTCCATAATCTTTATCTCCATTATCTGATGGTTTCTGTATTTGTGACGATCATATCCGGTTTTCTGTCATGCGCCTCTACCGGGACCTTTCCTGCAATCTGACAGTCGAAAGCAAGAGCGGCGCTGATCAGAGGGCATTCACCCTTTGCGCTCAGGAAACGGTCATAAAAGCCCTTTCCGTACCCCATACGGCCCCTGTTTCTGTCAAACACAGCGCCCGGCACCAAAAGCAGAGAAGGCTCCTTTCGGGCAAGCTGAAAGGTAAACAGCCTGTCCGGATCACTCCGGGGCTCCCGGATTCCCTGATATCCTGTGGTAAAATCACTCAGAGAAAACACCTCATAAAAGCGGATATCCATTCCTTCCACTCTGGGGGCAAATATTCTCTTTTTGCCCGACAGCAAAAGCTCTTCCACCAGAGGCGACGTAATCACTTCGCTCCGGTAGTCCATATATACCAGAAGTATCCGTGCTTTCTGATAAATATCCTCCTGTTGCAGACGTGTCCTTACTTCTGCACTCATTTCACTGCGCTGCGCCGGCGAGAGGCTGTTTCTGTAAGCCAGATATCTGTTTCGCAGGACCTGCCTGGGAGACAGGTCGTTTCGTTTCATTTGATCCATGTATTATCCTCTGTTTATAATCTGAGTTGCTATTTCTTCAGCCACCCGGATTCCATCCATGGCCGCTGATGTGATGCCTCCGGCATATCCGGCGCCTTCTCCGCAGGGAAAAAGCCCTTTGAGAGAAGACTGCAGGCTTTCGTCCCTCAGGATCCTTACCGGTGAAGAAGTTCTGCTTTCTATTCCATCCACCAGTACGTGAAGGTCGTTAAACCCCTTTATCATTTTTCCAAACTGCTCCATTCCTTCCAGGAAGGCCTCCTGCAAATGGCGCGGAAGAATTTCATGAACGGGAGCATAAGTCCACTTCCCTTTAATACAGGGACGGAAATCATCCGGAACTACAGAGGCGCGCGCCTCTGACATAGGCTGTCCCGTCACCGCTCTGATATAATCTCCGTACCGTTCAACGGGAATAGCGCCGCCTCCAATCAGAAAGGCTTTTTCTTCCAGCCGTCGCTGAAACTCCACGCCGGCCAGAGGATGATCGCTTCCGTAATCGTCAGGGGTAACGGAAATAATAATGGCGCTGTTGGCATTCGGGCCATTCCTGGCATGGCAGCTCATTCCGTTTACCGCCAGGCGCCCTGATTCAGAGGAGGCGTTTACCACATAGCCGCCAGGGCACATACAAAAAGAATAAACCCCTCTTCCGCTGTGGGACTGCGCCGTCACTTTATAAGGGGCGCTCCCAAGGGCCGTTACCTCCTCTCTTCCGTACTGGGAAAGATTGATCAGCTTTTGAGGATGCTCCACACGCATTCCCACGGCAAAGGGTCTGGCTTCCATCCGGACCCCTTTCTCATAGAGCGTTGTCAGAGTATCTCTTGCACTGTGTCCCGGTGCCAGAACGATATAGGCAGCCTCCAGAAGCGTTGTCCCATTGATCATTACCCCTGTTACATGGCCATCCCTGCATAAAAAGTCCGTTACTTTTGAATGAAAGTGAACTTCGCCTCCCATTTTCAAAATGGAATTGCGCAGGTTCACCACGATATTTCCCAGAAGATCGGTACCAATATGGGGCTTATGATCATAAAGGATTTCTTCAGGCGCACCATGCTCTACAAGAAGTGAAAGCACTTTGTGGTTTCTTCCGTTCTTGTCCTTAACCAGTGTATTAAGCTTTCCATCGGAAAAAGCTCCGGCACCGCCTTCCCCAAATTGAACATTCGATTCAGGATTGAGTCTTCCGCTTTTCCAGAAAGCATGAACGTCTTCGGTACGTTTCGCCACAGATGCGCCTCTTTCCAGCAGAACAGGACGAAAACCGGCAGCGGCAAGCATATATCCGCAAAATAATCCTGCCGGTCCCATTCCGATCACAACAGGACGCGTTTTGCCCTGATAGTGGTCTACAGGAAACATATAGGGTGTCTCTTCCCAGACTGAAACAAATTTTCTATTGCATTTTCGATAGATGGCCGCCTGATTTTCAGTCTCGATATTTAAGGTATAATTGAAATATAATTCCGGCTTTTTTCTTGCATCTATGGAGCGCCTGACAATGATGATCTTTGGAGTCTTACTGCATTTCAGAAGCTTTCTTACGGCGCGCGCCAAATCCTCCTGCGTATGTCCCACAGGAAGCTTAAGCTGACTGATCCTCAACATACAGGCGCATCCTCTTGTACAGAGATTTCTTCCACGGGACATCCGGCAGCATTCCGGCCTGCAAGATAACCGCTGCTCCAGGCCCACTGCAGGTTATAACCGCCGCATTTGCCGTCCACATCCACCATCTCGCCGGTAAAATACAGTCCTTTTACAATCCGGGATTCCAACTCTGTGCTGATCTCTCCAAAATCCACACCCCCTGCACAAACCTGGGCATTTTCCAGAGAATTGGTTTCACTGATATGTATCTCAAAAGAGCGGCAGCCAAGCATCAGCTCCTTTATTTTCAGCCACCCGGCCTCCTCCGCTGCCATTTCCGTCTGCAGGCCGGCCTGTTTAATCATAACCCTGCAGATTTTTTTATTCAATGTGCCTGTCAGATAATCTTCCAGACTTTTATCTTTCTGCGCTTCATAGCGCAGTCTGGTCATATACCCGAAAGCTTTCTCATCCTGATCCGGAAAAAAGTCCGTCATCACTTTTACTTCCTGACCGTTTTCAAGCGCCCGGGCGGCAATACGGCTGAACTGGAACACCGGAATGCCGGAAATACCATAATCTGTAAACTGTAGTTCCCCTCTTTCAACTGCGGCCGTCTGTCCATCAATTAAGAGCGTAACTCCGGCCTGACATCTGACACCGGAAAGCGCGCGTATAAAGCGCTCATCACTCTTTAGCTGAACCAGTCCGGGCAAAAGCGGACTGATATGATGACCCAGCTGTGCAGCAAGTTCATAGCCGCTTCTTCCCTCGCCTTTTTTGAGGGAGGCCGGACTGCCGCAGGCCAGAATCAACTTCTCGAAAAAATAATGGTTTCCTTCCGAGTCCGTCAGTTCAAATCCTTCTTTTTCTTTATGACTGCCGGCTGAAACAATTTCAACTTCCGTCCTGACGGATACATGTGCCCTCATAAGCTCCGTACGCAAAAGATCCAGAACCGTACTTGCCTGCTCAGAATAAGGATACAGATATCCGTTTTTGTTCTTAATCATAAGACCCATATTTTCAAAAAAGGATACTGTGTCCCATACAGAAAATGTCTGAAATATATTTTGAAGTTTTTCCTTATCGCTGCAATAATACTGTTCCATGGAAAACTCCAGATTTCCCAGATTACACTTTCCATTTCCGGTTGAAAGGATCTTCTTTCCGACCCGTTCATTTTTTTCAAAGAGGGTAACCTCTGCACCGCATTTTTCAGCGGTGATTGCCGCTGCCATTCCGGATGCACCGGCCCCTATTACCGCTATTTTCATTTTTTTTCCCATAAATCTCCTCACCTTTGCCAGTGCTGTGTTTTATTCCCGCAGGCAACAAGCCAAGGGGACATGCTTGCATGTCCATTTAGCGACTGCCGCGAGGGTCAAAGACCTTACATCGAAAATGTGTTGCGCTTTGCTGCATTGCAAGTTTGATGCCCGTCAGCTTGCTGCGGGGGCTTTGACCTGAGTTCTCTTTTAATATAATACTAACTGGTATAAGACTCAAGAAAATTATACAATTCTCTTTCATCTTCCACAAATTTCATTTTTATGATCTCTTCCTGGAGCTTTTCCGGAAGCCTTTCTACCAGGATATCTGTATTCATATAGACATGAGAAAGGGTATGGTCATAGACAACAACATAGTGATCTTCATTTAAAAGGAAAAACCCTTTTTCTTCCTCCGCCGTCTCGTAACTTTTCTGGACAACTACCTTTTCCGGTGAGAAAGAGACCAGCTCCATATAAGTAAAGCCAAGTTCCAGATCTGTAAGAGAAGGATTCCTGTTATATTCCGCTATTTCATCCGCCAGTCTGTCCCGGCTCAGACCTATAAATTTATCAGGCGCCTTTTCTTCTGTTTCAATCATTTGATCGGCAATAACATCATACTCCCTGACAATATACCGGGTATTTGCCGTCACTGCAGGTTCTTCGCTCATGGCAACCTCCAGAGATATCCCCTCCTCCTCATCCGGCGTCATATCCGGTTCCGGCTGAACAGAAATCGGCATATCCGGCTCTCCCGGGTAGAAAAATTCCATGATGGCCATATTTGAGGCAAATCCCAGGGAAAACATGGTTAACGGATAGATAAAAAACAAGCTGATACGTTTCACAAATTTCATCGCTATACACCTTTACTGTTTTGAAGCAATCAATTCCTTATTGTTCTATAAACAGTATCAGCCAAAAGCGTTTAATCTATACCATGCTCAATAATGAAGAAGCTGTGCCAGTCTTTCAAAAAGTCTGCCGCCGGTAATCATCTCCAGCTCATCCCTTCGAAATGCTCTGGTCATTATAAGAAGAAGAACATAAATTCCAATCCCCGGAATAAGCCCCACAAGCATTGAAAAAGCTGTCCCTATCAGAGACGCAAGAAGCCTGTTTAAAAGCAGGGACACCAGACCGGAAACAGCGGCAGCTGCAATCGTGATCACAAAGCTTCGGATCCACTCCTGTTTATATTGAAATAAACGGCTGACAAAGAAAAAACCGGCCACTGTTACAAGGGCATAAAATACCGTTGCGGAAACGATTACCCCATAAATACCCGCTTTTGCGGTTCGCAGCAACAAAAGAGTCAGAAAAATATGCAACAGCAAAGCGCCGCCTCCGGTAATGAGCGCATACTGAAATCTGCGAATTTTGATCAGGATCTCCATGAAAACGGAAGAAAATACTTGAAAGATAATTATCAGAACTGCCGGCAAAAGCCATGAAGCTGCCTTTTTGTTGTTTCCTGTATATAAAAAATCCAGAATGTTTTCGGCAAATATTGCCGTGAAAACTGCCGTCGGAATGGTAAAAACCGCGCACTGATGAATCAGCGCACCCAGCCGGTCACCTGCATATCGGTCAGCATAGCGATTTTCACTTCTTTCCACAGGGGCGGTAATATGTCTCACAGGAAGAAGACAGATCAGATTGATCGCCCCGCCAATCACACCCAGAATCACCAGACATTTACCATAGTAAGTACCCCACTGCAATGTTAAATTTCCATTTTCATTGCCATGTGACAAAAACAGAAGCTGATCGATCAAAGGCAGCGAATGGAAACAGAACCAGAAAAGCATGTGAAGAACAGCAGTGCCGGATAGCATCCCCAAAATATGACCGACCGTATCCTGTGAAACCTGAGATTCCCTGCCAGGCTGTTTTGAGGCGGAGCGTTTCAGGATAACATAAAGAATCAGTGCATGAAGACAACATAAAACGGCAGCGACAGGCAGACCAATGGAAGCGCCTCTGGCTCCGTAAGCGCCCGCATAGTCAGTGTTCTGGAGAAGGGCGGAAACCTTTTCCCCGTATTTGTGCCAGAGACCCGCTCCGGTCAGAGCGCCGATGATCATCGATAAGGTATACAGAATTCGGGCATGAACAGCCGCCATCCGAATCCCTTTTCCCTGAAAATACCCTTTGAAGGCACAGGCGATCATGAAAAAAAACGCAGCAGGAGCGATCCATTCAACGGCCATTGCCGCAAGAGGAAGATGCATCACATTCGAGACCAGAAGCTGTCCTCCCAGACCGATGGCGACCGTAAGGATAAGCCCCAGTGCAGCCCCCAGAATCAGAGAAATCCCCAGAACCTTACCGGCACTTTTGTGCTGGTCCCGTTTTACACGGTATCTTACCAGAGAAGAAACTGCTTCCGATAAGCCATATGCAAAAGAGCCTGCGGTCAGCAGGCAAAGTTCATTTGCCGCTGCAAAATAAGCCATACCATTATCGCCAATCATGTGCACTAAAGGAATGCGAAAGATCAGGGTAATAATGAGAGTGATCCAGGCGGTTATCATATAATAATCTTTCTTGGACGAAGATGTCCGTCTTCTCATTGGTTTTTTCATAAATTCTCCTGTCAGTTCCGCTCATGATCTCTGCTGATGCCAAGGGTCAGGAGCGCTTTTTCCTGCTTTTGCTCCATGATCTTTGCTTCTTCTTCTGTCATGTGATCATATCCGCAAAGATGGAGCATACTGTGAGCAATCAAAAAAGCGCACTCCCGTTTCAGAGAATGTCCATATTTTACCGCCTGTTCTTCGGCTCGCTGGGCGGAAAGTATGATGTCTCCCAGCACAAGCTCTCCGCTTTCCGGATCAAAGAAGTCGGCCTCATCCGCTTCCACTGCCGAGAAGTCTCCTGCCCGCTCAAAGCTGATCATTGGAAAAGAAAGGACGTCTGTAGGTGAATTTATCTGCCGGTAGTTCCGGTTAAATTCCTGAATTCCGGGATCATCTGTAATCAGGAGATTTACCTGGGCTTCATAGGGGCATTTTTCTTCTTCCAGTACCTGCTCCATGACTGCATCCAGAATCATTTTAACGTCAAATCCAAAGGAAAAATCTGTTTCTTTTTCAACGTAAGAAGTCATAATATGATTGCTCCTCCACCAGAATATGTTTCATTTCGTACAACTGCTTCATCGTGATATTGCTTTGATTCAGAATGCCGCTTTCCTGTTTCTTCTTAAAAATGGTTTCAATGATGACTTCAGCATCCAGATCCATTTCAGGCTCTTTTGAAAAAAGGTAGGTAATGGAGGAAATAACAGTGTCACAGAAAAGAAGAACAACCGTCTCCGGAGATACGATTTCCCGGTTTTCCTTTACATATTCTTCTAATATTGTCTGCATTTCCTGTGGAAAATGATGTTCATTTACAATATCCCGGATATTTTCCCAACTGTTTTCCCCTCTGATCAGACCGATCCTGTGATAATATCCACAGGCTTTGACCAGAGACTCCTTCAGATGCAGCTTTTTGGCAAGACGGTCGCATAGATAGGCAGTATGAACCGCATGATAGTATTCCTGAATGGAAAAGTCCTTCAGCTTTACCAGAAGCGGAAATTCCGGATCATTGATATCCATATACAGATCCCGGTTCTTATGAAGAATGAAAAAACTGAAATATTTAAGCAGGATCAACAGCAAAATAAAGCATGCCAGCAGATTCAGTGCAGGTATTATAAACATCTGTGCTGACAGTGGAACATCTGTAAGCAGGATATCCTGAACACAAAGACATACCATTTGCACAGACAGTGCAATGACCAGGGGCGGCCATATCTGAAAAGCCTCGTCTATACGGGAAAACACCAGTATTCCCACAAGACCGGCCACAAAATAAATGAAAAATGTCGTACTGCCGGAGCCTTTCAGTAAAACGCTCATCATCAAAAGAAGGCATCCGGCCGAAATCCCTGTTATTCTGTTGCTGAAAAGCGCCAGAGCAACAAAAATGACCAGATAGAGCCAGCCGCCTGTTGGAAGTAAAGGAAAGAGGATACTTGCAGAAAGAGAAAGCAAATAAATACATACGCTCCGCAAAGGGTGTGATGCGTTGTCGTATAAAAGACTTCCTTCTTCCAGGCTCAGTTCCCGGACAAACAGGACACATCCAAAACCGGCGCCCGCCAAAACGGCAACCACGGCAGTCTCCGTGACTGTTTGTCCATAAAGAAGGGATGCGCCTGCACCTGCCAGTACGGTAATGAAAAGCAGAATCCCCTCCCACAGAGGCTTCTTCCCGCCGGTTTTCTGCCTGCTTTTTTTTGTTTTCTTCTTAGTGCCTTTTCCCATAAGATGCGTTCCTGCTTTTCCGCTTGATCGTACTGTCCGCTTTTAATTCATAATTTTCATATGCTTTCACAATCTTCTGGACCAGGGGATGCCTTACCACGTCCCGGCTTGTCAGATGACAGAAGGAGATTCCCTCTATCCCCCTGAGTACCTTCACCGCAATATCAAGTCCTGATGAAACGCCGGGGGATAAATCTTTCTGCGAAGCGTCGCCTGTTATGATCACCTTTGAACCGAAACCGATTCTGGTAAGAAACATTTTCATCTGGGCCGGAGTCGTATTCTGGGCTTCATCCAGAATAATATAGGCATTATCCAGGGTACGTCCTCTCATATAAGCAAGCGGTGCGACTTCAATCAGTCCTTTTTCCATGTTTTTCGTGAAAGTCTCCGCTCCCATGATCTGATAAAGGGCATCATACAAAGGACGCAGATACGGATCGATTTTGCTTTGGAGATCTCCCGGAAGAAATCCCAGTTTTTCTCCGGCCTCAATCGCCGGCCGGGTCAAAATAATCCTCTCCACCTCCTGATTTTTAAATGCGGTGATAGCCATGGCCATAGCCAGATATGTTTTTCCGGTACCGGCAGGGCCCAGACCAAAAACAATCATATTATTGCGGATAGCATCTACATATTGTTTCTGACCAAGCGTTTTGGGCTTCACAGGCTTGCCGGATACCGTATGACAGATACAATCCCTGTCTATTTCAAGCAGTACATCTTCCTTTTCTTCCATATTCATCGCAATCGCATAATCCACATTCTGTTCCTGGATCACATTTCCTCTCATTGATAATTCTGTCAGTTCATGAATGACAGCCTTTGCTCTTTTTACATAAGGCATGTTCCCGCTGACTGTGATCTCACCGTTTCTGTCAGTGACGCTTACTTTCATCTGCCTTTCCAGCTTTTTGATATGCTGGTCAAACTGTCCGAAAACATTTGGCTGATCTGCAGCCGGAACCTTTATCACTTCGGAAATCACTTCCATTTAATGTTCCCCTTTTCATCAGCACAAGGATGCCTCGCAGGAAGCCTGACATCCCTTGTATTTCTATTTCTATTCTTCTTCATCAGCGGGCCAGTCAGTGATCTCCTGGGGATTGGTGCGCTGGCTCTTTTGAGCCGTCCCTGTCTCCTCCACCGCCAAAAAGTCAACTTTCATTTTCCACACGCCTGAAGTCTTATCTATTGTAACATTTTTTTCTATAATTTGTACCCCTTTTTCATCTAAACTTTCTATAAATTTTTGGATTTTTCCCTCAAAAAGGGTTTTGATTTCTTCCCGTGTGTAAATCTTTTCCTCCGTCAGATATTCTCTGATATAGTCGCGCCCAATATATATTGGCAGATAATAGTTCTGAAACAGTCTGAGCTGTGTTTTTTCCTCCACAATATCACATTGGCCGGTGCTTTTTCCCAAAACGGGAATCTTCATCTTTCTGGTCCCGAACATCACAAAGGGAATCTTTTTCTCTTTCCCGGTATAGGCTTTCTGTTCATATTTTTCCGGAAGCTCCTCATTCATACTATAAACGCACCTTAACAGAATATCCGCATCTGCATGGCAGTATTCATAGCGCCGTATACTGCCATCCTCGTTCATAATGGGAACACATCCTTCCACCAGAATATCCCCTTTTTCCACCTGTGTTCCTGCTTTCACAACGGGGACACCGCTGCGGGTCACAATGCTGACGACCTCACCGGACTTTTCAGCCACCAGGTCCATCCCTCCCTGACCGGCGTCGGAGAAATCCATCCCGCTTTCTTCCACAGTAATCAGATCATTTTCCCTGATCCGTATGAGGAGTTTTGTACCCTCTATTTTTGCCGACGTCCAGGTGACAATATCAAACTCTGCCCGAACAGCCTTTTCCAGCTCTTCAATATTAATACGGTCTTTTTTCATGCCCACCTGAATCTCCTGTTTCTCCAGGAAATCATGAAAAAGGTCTGTCGTTACATAATAGTTTCCTTCGATCTCCACTGCCCAGATAAAACCGGACATCCAGATCCAGAAGATCAGGCTTCCCAAAAGCCCGAACAAAAAAATCCGGCGCTTCCATATCCGGACAGAAAGAAAGGGCAGTCCATAACGCTTCGTTATAACCACCCTTGTACCTGTTTTTCTGGTAATTCCTTTCAGCCGGTAAAACCCCTTCAGGCTGATTTTCATTAAGTAGTAGTCTCCGTGATTCTCCACATCCCACAAAAAAATATTGTGATGACTGCAAAGATTCATAAATCTTTCCGGAGAAAAGCCGGAAACCTTAATGAGCAGATATCCTTTGATGTATCGAATGACCTGTATCATAAACCCACCCCACTGCCTTAAATAAAATACCGGACGGTTTCTATCCAGCCGTTGATTTTCATATCCTCATTGGTATAGTAAACGATACACAGTCGTCTTCCACAGATCTCAATTTTACAGGTCTTACCCTGAAGGAGAATCAACTGACTGGTATATTCAATGATACCCTTATAATTCTCCACAAAAACATCCGTGTTTCCGGTTACTGTAACGATGGACGCTCCCAGAAGGGAATCCTTGGGGAGTTTGAGGGACTCGACCATAAGCTCCTTTCTGCCGGGACCTCTTTCGGCATCCTCCCGCTCCTCTCTCGTCTGATTCCAGTTATTTTTGTATTTATGTCTGATTTTTCTTCTCATATCTCATCATATGAGGAAAAATCATCATATAGACCTTCCCGGAAAAGAAATACTATCTGACCACACCGAGAATCACTGGTCCCTCCGCTCTCTGATGTTTCCCTATTCTGTAAGCCTGAAGCAGACGATCCCTTGCCGTTTCAAGCTTTTTGCGGTCATTTGCATGCAGAAGAGCCAGCACGTCACCTCTTCTGACGTAATCTCCCACCTTCTTTTTCAGGAGAATGCCCACCGATAAATCGATCGTGCTTTCTTTTGTTTCTCTTCCGCCGCCAAGGATCAGGGACGCATTTCCCACTTCATCACAGATCAGTTCTTCCACATAGCCATCCTCTGCAGAAAACAGCGGTTCTATCATATTCGCTCTGGGCAAGCGGTCGGGATGATAAACCATTTCATCGTTTCCTCCCTGCGCTTTTACAAATTCCGCCAGTTTTGCAAGAGCGCTGCCATCTGAAACGGCCTTGTGCAGCATCTCTCTTCCCTCTTCTTCATCTGCCGCCTTTCCGCCCATCACCAGCATCAGGGAGCCAAGGGTCAGGCAAAGCTCTGTAAAGTCTGCCGGACCCGCTCCCTTCAGGGTGGCAATTGCTTCCTTTACTTCGAGCGCATTGCCGACAGCTTCTCCCAAAGGCTGATCCATATCAGATACCACAGCAATGGTGTTACGTCCGGCATTTTTTCCAATCTGCACCATTTCTTCTGCAAGCGCAAATGCATTTTCCTGCTTTTTCATAAAAGCGCCGCTGCCTGTTTTCACATCCAGCAAAATGGCATCCGCTCCCGCCGCAAGCTTTTTGCTCATAATGGAAGAGGCGATCAGAGACATATTGTCAACAGTGGCAGTGACGTCCCGCAATGCATATAAAAGCTTATCTGCGGGAGCCAGCTCTTTTGTCTGCCCCATAATTGCAATTCCAATGGTATTCACATTCTGTATAAACTGTCTGGTCGAAATCTCGGTTGAAAACCCTTCAAAGCTCTCCAGCTTGTCGATGGTTCCGCCGGTATGTCCAAGCCCTCTTCCGCTCATCTTGGCGATTTTGATGCCGCAGGCAGCCGCCATAGGCCCCAGGGCCAGGGAGGTCTTGTCTCCCACGCCGCCGGTACTGTGTTTGTCCACTTTGATTCCGGAGAGTGCAGACAAATCCAGAAGCTCGCCGCTCCTTGCCATGGACATGGTAAGATGGAGTGTCTCTTTTTCGTCCATCCCCACAAAATAAATAGCCATCATCATGGCAGACATCTGATAATCCGGAATTTCTCCTGCGGTATATCCCCGGATCATAAAATCAATTTCCTCCTCTGTGAGATGTCCGCCGTTTCTTTTTTTCATGATCAAATCATACATTCTCATAGTCTGTCTCCCATTCTTCCTTTCGCCTGCCTCATTTACCCACGACAGAGGAACCACCGGCTGCCGATTCCTCCCGGCATTTATTTGTGATACGGCTCACCCTTTATGATACGGAAACTTCTGTAAATCTGTTCAAGTAAAATCACCCGCATTAATTGATGGGGAAAAGTCATCCTGGAAAAACTCAGGGATTGATGCGCAGCGGCGGTTACACTGGAATGGAGTCCTAAAGAACCGCCGATAATGAACTGGATATGGCTGTTTCCTGACAGAAAAAGCTGTTCCATCTGCCTGGCAAAGGACAGGGAGTCAGGCTGCTTTGCCTGAATTTCAAGAGTAAACACATAGGCATCTTCTTTGATATGTTTCAGGATTCTGGCGGCCTCTTTTTCCCTGATCTGTTCTTCCAGCGCGCTTCCAGCCTCATCCGGCGTTTTTTCATCCGCAACCTCGATTATTTCCAGCCGGCAGTATCTGCCAAGACGCTTTTCATATTCAGAAACGGCATTTCTGTAAAACGCTTCTTTCACTTTACCTACACAGATGATTGTGATCTTCATTCGGTATCTTCCTCAAAAATTTCAGGATACACTTCTTCGATCAGCCTGTCCACGTAAGCGCTGTCCAGGTTCAAAAACTGACGCTGAATCGCTTTTTTCATATAATCTGTCCGTTGAAAATACTTCAGTTCCGGCTGCTGTCCATCCAGCTCCAAATGCTTATCTATGGGATCTTTGAAGAAATTTTCCCTGCACCATTTTTTAATCTCAATGGTCAGGTTATTTTCTTTACAGGCCTTTTTTCGTAAAATTCTGGAATTTTTCATGGAAACAACTCCCATTACAATAAAAAGCAGAAAGAGTACCCCCATAACGCCGCTGATCATATATTTATTGGTATGGGAAACATGAAAATCAATGATATCCAGAAAAAATAAAATGATGACAATAAGACCGGCGCTCCCGACGGTAAGCAGCGTATAGGCGGAGGTACGGTTTTCTTCTGCTCTTTCAGCATTATTCACATAAAAAGGCTGATAAGCGCCGGGCCTGTCTTCTTCCTCAAAAAAGAATTCATCCGGCGCTTCTTCTGCCGCATGTGGAATCATACCGGGATCAATATGATCTGACGCCGGGTTGAGAGTGTTTTCGAATTCTGACGTATTCTCTTCTGTCAGAGATTCTACCAGTTCACAGCCACAGTCTGCACACACCTTAATGCCATCTACATACTCGCTTTTACATTCGGGACACCATGCCATAAGTAAAACCTCCTTTAAGGACTGCCATGGCAGTCCTTATTTTCCTCCAGTCAGCTGTCGCGCTTCACGGGCCGGTATTTGCTGCAGTCAACTGTCTCATAATGCGTGTCAGCGTTTGTTTCTTACATTTTACTATGAATTGACAAAGGTTTCCACCAATTTTCAAACTTTTTTGATCATTTTTTCCAATTTTTCGAAATCAGGCAGGGAACTCTTATATTTACATTATTTCTGGGATGCATCCAGACATAATTATCCGGGTCGTGAAGGTCCACCTGAACTGCCCGGTTGCCTTTTTTGTCCTTTGTACGGTTCTGATAAATCCAGGAACCATGGTCCGCTTCCGCGCTCCATTCCTTCGAACTCTCATCCTCATAAATATTGGTAATATAAAATTCTCCGTGAATATATCCTGCCAGATAACTTCCAATCAGATTTGCATTATACCCCTGATTTTCTTTCAAAAGGGACATTTCATAGTCATAATGCTCCGATCCTTCTCCTTCCGGAAGATCGTTCGCCCACCCGCCGGTGTACTGATGATAGGTATACAGATCAGTGGTATTTGGACTCTGATGGATGTGATAGTGGATCCAGGTACCGTTTCCGCTTCTTACGCCATCCTTCCAGTCTCCATAATAGTACTGATTATCGGCATAAACGGCAACCCCTTTTCCATTTGGCGCTCCACTGCCGTTCACATCTCCATAATAATAGAAATCGGTCGTGCCCTTAAGGCTCCAGGACATGGCAAGATAATGGTCCAGGTGTACGAGATCCTCCACAGCCTTTTGATTACTGTCTGCCCAGTATGCAAGCATATCTCTGAGCTGCTCCTTTTCGTGGAACGCGATCTTGCTGTAATCCTTTTTTCCGGCTTCCATGATATCCTGATAAGGCGTAGGCGAAGGAAGCGCTTCTTCCTCCTCCGTGTCCTCTTCTTCCTCTTTCTGCGAATCCTCGTTGTCCTGTTCCTGTTCCCCGCTGCCGGAGACAGAGGAGGAAAAAACAGGCGCTGTGGAGGGCACCACCGAGTCCTCTCTCTGGGAATCCCTGTTTTCGTCGGCATAATCCATGATACTCTGCTGGAGATTATCAGGCTCCTCTTCGCCGCCTTTTACTTTATTTACCACAAGCATTACAGCGAGGATCAGCAGAATAAGGACGACAGGGATCAGAGTCACCAGTATTTTGGACTTTTCCATATTGGTGTATTCATCATCTTCTTCAAATAATTTCTTCATAACCGCTCCTGTTCTGATATTCGTTCTGTTATTTACTTTTAAAGTTCAGCGCTCCGGCACTGAACTGCGCGAAAATGGGGTCACGAAATGACATCTTCCTCTCCCATTTTCTGCTGTTATTCTACTATACAGTAAATATTTTAAATTCCGGTATACAAATTATTAATAATTTCTTATTTTCAATGGACGCCAGATATCCTTATAGAACAAAGTGGAAGACACTTTCACGTTCTGACATTACAAGATCTATCCTATAAGAATCGAGTAGGGGATGCTTTTTCTCCCTACTCGCGCACCGGGCACCCGTCAGCTTCTGCCGACATTTTTCCTCTGGGTGCCCGTGTGCATAAGAATCGAGTAGGGGAGAGCTATCTTCCCCTACTCGTGTTGCTTTGTCATGCCGGCCAGAGAACCAGGCAAAACGATCATTTATTCTGTTCTTTATTCTTCAGATATTCGTCGATTCCCTTTGCACCTGCTCTGCCGGCGCCCATGGCGAGAATTACGGTCGCGGCTCCTGTAACGGCATCTCCTCCGGCATATACGCCTTCCCGGGAGGTCTTGCCCTGTATTTCATCCGCCACAATACATTTCCATTTATTGACTTCAAGTCCCTCCGTTGTGGAAGAAATGAGCGGATTGGGGGAGGTGCCCAAAGACATGATGACAGTGTCCGCCTCGATCACAAACTCGGATCCGGGAATTTCCACCGGGCGCCTTCTGCCGGAAGCATCCGGTTCCCCCAGTTCCATTCGGATACATTTCATCCCTGTTACCCATCCCTTTTCATCCGCAAGAATTTCCACCGGATTGGTGAGAAGATCAAAGATAATGCCTTCTTCCCTGGCATGATGCACTTCCTCCACTCTGGCCGGAAGCTCTTCCTCGCTTCTGCGGTACACGATATGCACCTCGCCGCCGAGACGAAGCGCTGTCCTGGCAGCATCCATGGCCACATTTCCGCCGCCGACGACAGCAACCTTCTTTCCTCTCATGATTGGAGTTGAAGACTGCATGTCAAAAGCTTTCATCAGGTTACTTCTGGTCAGATACTCATTGGCAGAGAATACACCGTTTGCCTGTTCGCCGGGAATGCCCATAAATTTGGGAAGTCCGGCGCCTGAACCGATAAATACGGCGTCAAATCCCTCTTCTGTAAGGAGTTCATCGATGGTGACAGACTTGCCGACCACCACATTGGTTTCAATTTTAACGCCAAGAGATTTTACATTTTCGATCTCCCTGGCAACCACTGCTGATTTGGGAAGACGGAATTCGGGAATTCCATATACCAGCACGCCGCCGGGCTCATGAAGCGCCTCGAAGATCGTCACTTCATACCCCATTTTGGCCAGATCGCCCGCACAGGAAAGTCCTGCAGGTCCGGAGCCGATTACGGCAACCTTTTTGCCGTTTTTCTCATCCGCACCTTCCGGTCTGATCTGATTTTCTCCTGCCCAGTCAGCGACGAAACGTTCAAGCTTACCGATAGAAATGGGATCTCCCTTGATACCGCGGATACATTTTCCTTCACACTGACTTTCCTGCGGGCAGACGCGTCCGCATACGGCGGGAAGAGAGGACGCTTTGCTGATCACCTGATAAGCGCTCTCAATGTCCCCCTCTTTTACCTTTTCGATAAATCCCGGAATATCGATTGCCACCGGACAGCCCTTGATGCACTGTGCATTTTTACAGTTAATACATCTCGCCGCCTCTTCCATGGCTTCCTGTTTGTTATAGCCAAGACATACCTCATCAAAATTGGCCGCTCGTACCTTTGCATCCTGTTCCCTTACCGGAACCTTCTTTAATACATCCATCAATCGCTACCTCCGCAGTTTCCACATCCGCCGTGATGTGTATCTTTCTCTTTTGCCTTTAAGAATGCCCGGCCCTCTTCCGTCTTGTAGATTTGCTGGCGTTGCATTGCCTCATCAAAATTCACCAGATGTCCATCAAATTCCGGTCCATCCACACAGGCGAATTTCACCTTGCCGCCTACCGTCACACGGCAGGCGCCGCACATACCGGTTCCATCCACCATGATGGGATTCAGACTCACAATGGTCGGTATTTCCAGTTCTTTGGTAAGCTTACACACAAACTTCATCATGATCATGGGGCCGATGGCCACGCACACATCATAATGATGTCCTTCCTTCACCAGATCGGAGATTGTCTGAGTCACCATACCGCTTCTTCCATAGGAACCGTCATCTGTGGTGACATAGAGATTGCCGGCGACCGCTTTCATCTCATCCTCCAGAATGAGCAGTTCCTTTGTCTTGGCGCCCACGATCACATCGGCGGCAATACCATGATTATGTAACCATTTTACCTGCGGATATACGGGAGCTGTGCCCACCCCTCCGGCCACAAACAGCATTTTTTTCCGTTTCAGTGTTTCCGGATCCTCGGATACAAATTCAGAAGCACAGCCCAGCGGGCCCACCAGATCGCTGAAGGAATCTCCTGCCTTCAGCAGGGCCATTTGGTGTGTTGCCGCGCCTACTATCTGAAATACAATTGTCACGGTTTCCTTTTCTCTGTCATAATCACAGATGGTCAGCGGAATGCGCTCTGCAAAATCATCTGATCTGACAATCACAAACTGTCCGGGCTGGCAGTTTTTTGCTACCCTTCCCGCTTCCACTACCATATAAAAGATATTGGCAGTAAGTTCTTTGGCTTCTAAAATTTTATACATGCTGTTCCCTTTCTTAAAAATATAAATATGATAGCAGCTACTGCAGAGAAATCAGGCCCATTTGTCCGTTTTCATCATAAATCAGCCGGTTGGGTGCGCCTGTATAAATTTCAACTGCATAGAGATGCTCTGTTTTCGTCTGAATACCGCTTTCATCTTCCACATATTCATCCAAAACATAATAATAACCCAAATCAGGAACTTCCACAATAGTATTATATTTAAATACATATTTTCCCACAATTCCATGAGAATGTCCCTGAAGATCCGAGAGCACGCCGCGGCGGTGAAGCGCTTCTGTCACATTGGAAACTGCCTTTGCAGTGCTGACGTCAGTATCCAGTGTCAGGAAAAAACTTCTGCTGATAATTTCGCTGGATACGCCCTCTTCAGAAATGGTTACAAACTTAAAATTTGACCTTCCCAATGGCATGGAGATGGGCTGTGTATATTTCAGGCTGTCCAGGCCCGGCTCCGATCCATCCACTGTATAATAGACAGCGCTATCTTCAGGGGGAGTTACCTGGATCAGCGTCGGAACATGGTAGTCTCCACTGACCAGAGAGATTTCAGGCGCATCCGGAACGGTCAGATTGATTACATACCAGCTTCTGGCGGTCTCACTTCTGATTCCGTAATCATTTACAAAAACAGCGGCGATCTGATATTCTCCTGATTCCAGAAAAAGTGGCGCCGTATAGATTTTGCTGCGTTCATCCGGTTCACTTCCATCCAGAGTATAGTAAATCACTCCTGTAGTATTGGCGCCGATTTTCAGCGTAATCACTTCATCGTAATTTCCCGATTCATAGCCAAATTCAGGCGGCATAGCCATATACTGCTGAAAATGGTTGATGATCGAATCATCTTCACAGGTGTTTAACAACATATTGATCTCTTCATATTTTTCCTCTTCGTCATATATGGCTATGATCCGTTCATAAAGCCGTTCTTTATCATCATACTCAAGAAAATCCTTTCCAATGAAATTAAGAAGGAGATCCACTGCCTTCTGCTTTTCATTCAACTGATAATAGTAATCAGACTCCAGAATCACAATCTCGGCTTCTCCGGTCCGGAGGTTTCGCGCCCGTTCCAGATATTCAATGGCTTCTTCATAGTTTTGATCTTCAGCGCAGAGCCTTGCCTGCTCCAGCTGATAAGACAGGGAATATCTGTGGTACATAAACACGGCTATATATATGGCCGAGATCATAACAGCGATAAGGGAAAGCAGACGCAGCAGCACCCTGTGTTCTGACTTTTCTTCCGGCCGGGATTTTTCTGTTTTCTTTTTGATCTTTTTATTTCCGGATACAGCCTGTTTTATAAAGGCTTTCGTCTCTTCTGCAACGGTAGAAAGCGCTTCTGTTATGCTGTTTTCAATTTCCGGTTCAAAATCCGGAACAATCTGGATTTCCATCCCGCATACATCACAGTACAGATGGCCCTCCACAAGTTCACATCCACATCTGGGACACTTCATATTTTTCCTCATTTCTACGCGTCTGTATAAACGCAAAATCTGGTAGACTTCAGAAAGGCAATGAAGCCTGTAACCCGACAGATTCCATACAGTTGTTGAGAAGCATGGCGATCGTCATTGGGCCCACTCCTCCCGGAACAGGGGTGATCGCAGAGCATATCGGTTCTACATCTTCAAAATCCACGTCTCCGCACAGTTTATTGTTTTCGTCACGGTTGATACCTACATCGATCACGACGGCCCCTTCTTTGACGTAGTCCCGGGTAATCATTTTAGCCTTTCCTACTGCCGCAATCAGAATATCTGCTCTGGAGGTTACTTCCTTCAGATTCTGCGTGCGGGAATGGGCTATGGTAACGGTAGCGTTTTCCCTGAGAAGTAAAAGGGCCATGGGCTTTCCCACAATATTGCTTCTGCCCAGAACAACGCACTCTTTTCCCTCAATTGAAATTCCGCTTCTTTTCAGAAGCTGAATGATTCCGGCAGGGGTACAGGATACAAAGCCTCTCTGGCCGATACAGAGCCGTCCCACACTTTGCGGGTGAAATCCATCCACGTCCTTTGCCGGATCAATGGCCTGAATCACAGTATCTTCCGCTATGTGCGCCGGCAGAGGAAGCTGAACCAGGATACCGTTTACATCCTTTCTGTCATTTAATTCTTTAATCAGGGCAAGAAGCTGTTCCTGAGATGTGTGCTCAGGAAGTTCATAAGAGAGGGAACGAATTCCTATGTATTCGCATCCCTTTTTCTTATTTCTTACATATACGGAGGAAGCCGGATCGTTTCCCACCTGAATGACGGCAAGGGTAACCTGAATTCCCTGTTCTCTGAGTTTCTCCGCCTGTGCTTTCAGCTCGTTCTTTATCTGTAGTGAAATAGTCTTTCCATCTATGAGTAACGCCATATTTCTTTCCTTTCCGTCAAAATAATCCGGTGATTATACCATCCTCGTTTACATCGATCTGAAATGCCGCAGGATTCTTGGACAGTCCTGGCATTGTCATCACGGCTCCGGTCAGTACTACGACAAAACCTGCGCCGGCGCTTACATAAGCCTCTCTTACATTCAGGGTGAAATCCCGGGGACTTCCCAGAAGCTCCGGATCGTCCGAAAGAGAATACTGAGTTTTGGCCATACACACCGGGAGCGTTCCAAAACCAAGGGCTTCAAGCTGATCCAGCTGCTTTTGTGCCTGGGAGGAGTAGTGAACCTCTTTTCCGCCGTAAATTTCCCGGGTAATCGTTTCAATCTTTTCTCTGAGACTCAGATCATCTTTATACAATACCTGAAAACCGCTCTCTTTTTCTTCCAGTGTTTCCAGAATCTTGTCAGCCAGGGCAATTCCGCCTTCACCGCCTTTTTCCCATACCTGAGACAAAGCAAATTCACAGTCTCTGTCCTGACAGAACTGTTTCACACAGGCGATCTCCGCTTCTGTATCGGTGACGAAGCTGTTCAGCGTTACGATTACAGGAACATGGTATTTATGAAGATTTTCAATATGCTTTGCAAGATTGACGATTCCCTTTTTCAGGGCATCCAAATCCTCCTTCCCCAGATTGGTTCGGAGGGCGCCTCCATGATATTTCAAAGCGCGAATGGTAGCCACAAGCACTACTGCATCCGGGTGAAGGGAACCTATCCGGCACTTGATATCAAAAAATTTTTCAGCTCCCAGATCAGCGCCGAAACCGGCTTCGGTAATCACATAATCCGCCATCCGAAGCGCCGCTCTGGTGGAACGCAGGGAACTGCAGCCATGGGCGATATTGGCAAAAGGCCCTCCATGAATCAGCGCAGGCGTATGCTCCAGCGTCTGAATCAGATTGGGTTTCATGGCATCTTTGAGCAGAGCGGCCATGGAGCCCACCGCATTCAGTTCCGCCGCCGTTACAGGCTTTCCCTGATAATTATAGGCGACTACCATTCGGCCCAGCCTTTCTTTCAAATCCTTCATATCCGCGGCCAGACAGAGAACTGCCATGATCTCTGAGGCCACCGTGATCACAAAGTGATCTTCCCGAACCACGCCATCCGCCCTGGATCCAAGCCCGACTACAATATTTCGCAGAACTCTGTCATTCATATCCATACAGCGCTTCCATACAACAGCCCGTGGATCTATTCCCAGTTCGTTTCCCTGCTGGATATGGTTGTCAAGAAGAGCGGCAAGTAAATTATTGGCAGAAGTTATGGCATGGAAATCTCCTGTAAAATGGAGATTTAAGTCCTCCATGGGAACCACCTGGGAATATCCGCCTCCGGCAGCACCGCCTTTGATGCCGAAGCATGGCCCCAGAGAAGGTTCCCTCAGGGTGATCACCGCTTTTTTACCAAGAGATGCAAAAGCCTGTCCGAGACCGACACTGGTGGTAGTCTTGCCTTCCCCTGCCGGCGTCGGGTTAATAGCTGTAACCAGGATCAGCTTTCCCTCCGGATTGCCGGAGATTTTATCCAGATATTCATCCGATATCTTAGCCTTATACTTTCCGTACAGCTCCAGAGCATCCTCTGGAATCTGAAGCTTTTCAGCAACTTTTGTAACCGGTTCAAGATACGCTTCCTGCGCAATTTGAATGTCTGTTTTCATCATGACCTCCCGTAAAATGCCCGCAGGCTTAAACTTATAGTGATTCTTCTATGTATTGTTCAAACTGTTCCTGGCTCATCAAGACTCTGCGCGGCTTCGTTCCTTCCTCTTCTCCCACAACGCCGGCCTCGCAGAGCTGATCCATAATCCTTGCCGCCCGGTTAAAGCCGATTTTAAACATTCGCTGAAGCATTCCAATAGAAGCCTTATCTTTTTCGATAATGAACCTGGCTGCTTCCACAAAATAGGAATCCCGCTCCGAACCGCCTGCACCGCCGCCTGCCGTACTGCTTCCCAGTGTGGATATTTTATCCTGAATGTCAGAATCATAGATATTGCCCAGAGCCTGATTTTTCAGAAAATCAACCACATCTGAAACTTCTTTATCCGACACAAATGCGCCCTGCACTCTCACAGGCTTACTGTAGCCCTGGGGGTAAAAAAGCATATCCCCTTTTCCCAGAAGCTTTTCCGCCCCCGTCATATCCAGTATGGTACGCGAATCTGTACCGCTTGAAACACTGAAGGCGACCCGGCTGGGCATGTTCGCTTTGATCAGTCCTGTGATAACGTCCACGGAAGGACGCTGGGTTGCGATGATCAGATGAATTCCTGCCGCTCTTGCAAGCTGTGCCAGACGGCAGATGGACTCTTCCACCTCTCCCGGCGCCACCATCATGAGATCTGCCAGCTCGTCTACAATGATCACGATCTGAGGCAGCACAGAAGGCGCATCCGCTTCTCCCTTTTCTTTCATGGCCGTTGCTTTTTTGTTATAGCCTTTCAGATCCCTCACATTAAAATCTGCAAATTTCTGGTATCTGTCGGTCATCTCCGCCACCCCCCACTGCAGAGCGGCAGAAGCCTTTTTGGGATCTGTCACTACAGGAATCAGTAAATGGGGAATTCCGTTGTAAACGCTCAGCTCAACCACCTTGGGATCGATCATGATCAGCTTCACTTCGTCGGGCTTTGCCTTGTACAAAATACTCATGATCAAAGTGTTGATGCAGACGGATTTACCGGAACCGGTTGCACCGGCAATCAGCATGTGGGGCATTTTTGCAATATCCGTCACGATCACCTTGCCGCCGATATCTTTCCCTACAGCAAAAGCCAGTCGGGAAGGAAACTCTTTAAAATCTTTGCTTTCAATCAGATCTCTCAGGGCCACCATCATATTTTCTTTGTTAGGAACTTCTATCCCCACGGCTGCCTTGCCCGGAATGGGCGCTTCGATTCTGATATCCGTTGCCGCCAGATTCAGTTTGATATCGTCAGAAAGCCCCACAATCTTACTGACCTTTACCCCCTGCTCCGGCTGCATTTCAAACCGGGTAACGGAAGGACCCTGGCTGATATCCGTGATGGTGACACGGACCCCAAACGTTTCCAGCGTCTGCTGCAGTTTACGAGCGGTTTCTTTCAGCTCCCGGGAAGCATCGCCTGTCTTTCCTTTCCCGGAAGAAGCGCCCTTCGTCAGCTTACTGAGAGGCGGAAATATGTATTTTCTGGGAACAGGCGCAGGCGCCTTTGCCGCCGGTTCCTGATGAGAATCCGTCTGCCGGGGATTTTCCTGTATTTTTAATTCGGAAGCTGTTGAGATCCTGTCGGAGACTTCCGGAACGGCTGTTGAGGCAGATCGGGGGACCGGGATCTCACTGTCTTCCGGAATGATCTCATCAAAAACACCGGTGATTTCAGAGAGCTCATCCTGTCCGTTCTCTTCCTCGGAATAAACGCTGTTAATCGTAATTTTATCAAAATCAAACTCTGGGGAATTCTTTTTTTCCTTATCTGCGGGATAAGGAACGGTTTCTTGCTGATCTTCGAATATCTGATCTTCAAAATCTGTCAGATTGATCTCATGAAGTCCATCTCTTCCGACGTCCTGCATATCTTTTCTGCTTTTGCTGTCGGTCAGCGTTGTATCAAGCATGACGCCTGAAACTTTTTTGTCCATACGGAGAATTTTTTCGTCTTCCTTCTCCTGTGCCCTTCGCTTTTTCTCTTCCTCTCTGCGCTGACGTTCTTCCTCCATTTCCTGTCTGCGTATTTTTGCCCGTTCCATTCGATAGGCCCTGTCTTCCCGGGAACGCTCATATACCCGTTTTCCTCCGGACCTGACAGTTGAAACAAACGACTTTTCCGTCAGGATCACAAGAGAAATGACAACGGTTACAAGAATCAAAAGGATCGTTCCGGGAAGCCCCAGAAAATGACAGCATAAATAGGCGAGAGAACCGCCTATGGCGCCGCCGCCTGCATGACCGGTACTGCATCTTATATAAATTTCTTTTATCTGGTAGCTTTCCATTGTCTGTGGAGATCCGGTAAAGAGATCACATACAATTCCCGCAAGCAAAAATAAAAAAACAGCGGATACCAGTTTCCGGGCCGCAATCAGACTGCCGCTGTTCACCATACCAAATGCAATCATAAGAAAGAAAACTGCAGGCATGATATAGGCTGTCCATCCGAAAATGCCGAACATAACATCACTGATGGTATCGCCCACGATCCCGGCAATCCCGAAATTACATAAAAACAGGAAGACCCCCAGGGCAAACAGAATAATAAGTAAAATTTCATTCCGGATAGCCACATTCATGGGTTCACTTTTGGGGATACCGGCACGGGAATTTGTCTTTTTCCGTGACGTAGTTCTGCTCCCTGAGGCTCTGCTGCGGCTGGCTGTGCCGCTTTTAGATGAAGTGCTCTTTTTTGTCTGTGCCATACCAAAAACTCCTTTAGTACCTTACAGATGCATAAATAATCTTATACAGTATAGCATCTTCCTTAATTGTTGTCACCAACAAACCATTTTTAGTTCTGAATTATTTATTTTTTGGTTTTTCTGTCTTTTTCTTTTTGTCGATCAGCTGATGCAGTTTTTCCATTGCCTCATGGATTCCGCCGGTTTCATTGATAATTCCCTCGGACACTGCTTCTTCTCCCACCAGAATCGTTCCAACGTCCTTTGTGAGAACTCCGGTTTCCATCATTAGTTCTTCAAACCTTCCCTTACTGATCTTGCAGTGACTGCACACAAAACCGGTAATCCGGTTTTGAATCTGCCTGAAATAGTCAAAAGTCTGGGGAACGCCTATCACCATGCCGTTCATTCTTACCGGATGGATAACCATGGTTCCTGTGGGGACAATAAAAGAATAATTGGTGCTGACAGCAATGGGAACACCGATAGAATGGCTTCCTCCCAGAACCAGTGAAACAGTCGGCTTGCTTAGAGAAGCGATCATCTCTGCAATGGCAAGTCCCGCTTCTACGTCTCCTCCCATGGTATTGAGCAAGATCAATACGCCGTCAATATTACTGCTGTCTTCAATGGCTGCCAGCTCAGGGAGGACATGCTCATATTTGGTTGTTTTGGAATTGTTGCTGAGATTATCATGTCCTTCCACTTCCCCGATCACTGAGATCAGATGGATGGTATGCGCTTTCTCGTTTTTATCAAGGGTAACCTGACCAGTCTCTTCAATTTTATCACTTCTGTGTTTCTCTTCTTCTATTTTTTTGTTTGACATATACAGACTCCTTCTCCGCTTTTCCCTGGTCGCCGTGCGCCCCTGCACATAAAACAGGGATTGCCATGGGTAAATCGTGCAATCCCTGTTAGTATATTTCCTGTTTGCTTTTTTATACATGGTTCCGGCAATGTCTGTCAATACGCCTCTGCATGGTCACAGATCAAAGTCGTCATCGTCCCTGACCGGAAGATCAAAATCATCCTTTTCTTTATCAAACTCTCTAAGGTCAAAATCCATTTCTCTTTTAATGTGTTTTCTGGGGCCCGGCAAAGGATTATCGAGAAGTCTGATTTTTCTTCCATCTTCTGTGAAAACGATATTTTCTTCCTCCTTTTCCATACGTTCTTTTTCCGCGGAAGATTCCGTATTTTCTTCTGATACCGTATATTGAGCCGATTTTTTCTTTTGAACGGCCAGCAGGATCCATTGAAAAAGAATTCCCGTAAATATGGCTGACAGAATATGGACAGGAAGTAACACCCGGATATCCTGGCACCGTGGTCCAAAATCTGTCAATGAGGACAGCCAGTACTTAAACTGTTCCGGCAAAGAAAATCCTGTTATCCCCGTATACTTCATCAGAGTAACAAAAAACCCCACTGCGATCCCTTCAGCCAGTGAAAAAGCCTGCGTTACGGCCGTCATAAGAGGTTTTTCTGCAGGTGAATCATTTTCAACTTTATCTTCGGTTAAATTTTCACCGGCAGATATCAACTCTTTTGAGGCCCTGGACCGGCTGGATAATAAAAGAAATACGGCGGCCGCTATCAGCGCCCAGCCCATATAATTCCAGACACACAAAACACCTGCGTAAAATCCCGAGGCCAGAAGATAGAGTCTGCCCCGTTCACCGCTCCGCCATCCCTCCAGACTGGTTTTACAATAGTAAACACTCAGAAGAAATAAAAGAAGGCTCCAGTGAAACAGATAGAAATTTTCCGGAGACACTTCAAAAACCGTCCTGCAAATCCAGGGCGATAATATCAGTATTACGGTGGATACTGCTCCTGCCGCCCTTCCCGACAGCAGACAGATTCCTGACAGAAATAAAATCAGCCACAAAATCTGCAGGACCATCTGGCAGACACCCGCAGCCTCAATCCTGTTTCCCGTAAAGGAAAAGAGAATTGAGAGGATCTCTGTGTAAGCATAAGAAAGTCCGGAAGCAAAAAAAGGCTTTTTTTCTCCGGCCCGGATCATCGCATTTGCAAAGTATTCATATGGATCCGCAACGGTACCTCCTACAGCAAAACAGTACACAATTCTGCTGCTCACCACCGCCGCTATCCCCAAAAAATAAAACCAGATTCGTTTTGCTTTATTCATCCCAGTTGTGATATACTGCCTGTACATCGTCGTCTTCATCCAGAAGATCAAGTATTTTCTGCAGGCTCTTTATTGCTGCTTCATCGGTAAGTTCCACGTAATTTTGAGGGATCATGGTCACCTCGGCAGAGACCATGGATATACCGGCCTCTGAAAGTGCTTTCTGCACCGTTTCAAAATCATCGGGACCGGTGATGATCTCATAGCTGTCCTCAGCGTCAGAAAAATCTTCAGCACCGGCATCCAGAGCAAGCATCATCAGCTCGTCCGGATCATCTTCATACTCTTCCTTGTCAATAATGATCTGTCCTTTTTGATCAAACATAAAGGATACGCATCCGGGCGTGCCCACATTGCCGTTTCCTTTCGTAAAAGCATTTCTCACATTGGCTGCCGTCCGGTTCTGATTATCCGTAAGCGCATCTACAATAATTGCAATACCGTTCGGGCCGTAGCCTTCATATGTAATATATTTGTAATTGACGCTTCCCACATCGCCGGCCGCTTTTTTGATCCCTCTTTCAATGGTTTCATTCGGCATGTTATTGGATTTGGCCTTGGCAATGACTTGGGCAAGTTTATAATTGTTAGCCGGATCCGGGCCGCCATCTTTCACAGCCACAGCGATTTCTCTTCCAAGAATCGTAAAAATTTTACCCTTGGCGGCATCGTTTTTTTCTTTCTTATGTTTAATATTTGCAAATTTTGAATGTCCTGACATAGCTTTCTCCTTTATTATTTTCTGATTTCTTCTTCCGGCCCTGAAGACTGACTCTCTTTTTTGTTTTTTTCAGGGAGCTTTGTCACCAGAACACTTTTGATCATCCTGTTTTCCACCTGAAGGATCCTGAATTCATATCCTTCTACATTGATAGAAAACTCCTCATCCTCTTCCGGGATCTTATCCATTTTGGAAATCATGAAACCATTGAGAGTCTCAAATTCTTCTTCATGAAAAGAAATGTCGAATTTCTCTTCCAGCTCATCAAGAGGGGTGATACCGTCTATGAGATATTCATTGGCATTCTCCGTCTCCTCAATATGCGCTTCATCTTCATCATATTCATCCATGATATTTCCTACGATCTCTTCCAGAATATCCTCCATGGCAATCAATCCCCGGGTCTGCCCATATTCATCTACTACCATTACCATTTGGGTTTTGGAATGCTGCATGGTCTCAAACAGCGCGTCGATATTCTTGGTTTCCGGAACAAACATCGCTTCCCGCAGAAGTCCCGGAATCTCTCCCACCGGCCGGTTCATATCTTCCGGATTTCCCTCTCTCTGGGCACGTACAACATCCCTGAAATGAAGGATCCCCGTAATATTGTCAATATTTTCATCGTAAACCGGGAAACGGCTTTTGCTTTCACTGAGCATATAATCCACGGCTTCCTTAAGCGGGGTTGTTTTGTCAATGGCAAGGATATTATTCCGCTGCGTCATGATGTCCTGCGCTTCTTTATCGCCAAACTCAAAAATCTTGGTGATCATTTCCGCTTCCGACGCCATAAGCACACCCTGCTCATGCCCTTCATTGACCATATATATAATCTCTTCCTCTGTCAGATCGTCCTTGTCCCTGTCCGCATGAATGCCAAAAATCTGCAGAACCATTCTGGAAGTTACCGATACAAGCCCCGTTATGGGACTGAGTATTCTTGTAAGATAAAAAATAGGATTAATGCAGGTAAAAGCCCATCCCGTGCAATATTTTGCTCCCAGTTTTTTGGGAATCATCACTCCGAAGGTCAATAATATGTAAAGCAGCAGAGCGCCCGCCAGAAGAAATGCAGCCCCGGAAAGCAGTCCCGGAGGCAGCGACATATTCTGCATCCATTCTGCCATTCCTTTTTCCAGCGCGTTCTCCATGGTCTTGCCGAATACTCTTAAAAAAAACGCGCCCATCACCAGATTTACCAAAGTGACTACCAGCTGAACCGTATTGATATACTGAGAGGGGCTTACTGCGATTTTATAAAGCCGCTTTCGCTTTTTGCTGTTTTCAGATTCTGTGATCTGATCAGACAGATCTTTGGCATTCAGTCCTTTTGCCGCCTCACCAAATCCGTAAAAAAGAACGTCAATTAACAGTAATACGAAGAAAATAATGATACTGGCTGTAGGTCCGCCATCATCCTCCATGATTTCATCTCCCTTTTTGCGTAAAATATCAAAATAAACTATACCATTTCCTGTACCTGTCGTCAAGACCTGCTCTGTGCGTATGTATCCAGTTCCAGACTGACCATGAGAGCACGGTTTACCTCCCTCATAATTGTCCCGTCCAAATGACATACCTTATCCTTGAGGCGCTTTTTGTCTATGGTCCGAAGCTGCTCCAGCAAAACCACGGAATCCTTTACCATATCATATCTTCCTGCATTCAGTTCTATATGGGTAGGCAGTTTTGCCTTATTCATTTTTGATGTAATAGCCGCACAAATCACGGTCGGACTGTGTTTGTTTCCCACATCGTTCTGTACGATCAGCACCGGACGTATTCCTCCCTGCTCAGAGCCCACTACCGGCCTTAAATCTGCATAATAAATATCCCCTCTTTTCAATTCATCACACCCTTCCTTCCAACAGGATATTTCAACATTTGTATGATAGTATAACCGTATTGTCAGAAGGTATTCAGTGCCGGTTAAATATCCCCGAAAGGCAGGCATTCTCCTGCCGAATCATAAATACCGGCTATGCGGCCGCCTTTCAGAACGACCCTGGGCACCCGTTTTCCGATACAGCAGGCAAACTCATAATTAAATCGTCCGGAAAGCGCTCCAAGCTGCTCCAGGGTAATCTCCTCCTGTCCATCCTGCCCCAGCAGCGTAACTCTGTCGCCCTCCGCGGCATCCGGAATATCCGTAACATCTACCATAAACTGATCCATACATATCCGGCCCAGCACAGGCGCCTTTTTCCCATGAATCAATACATAACCACAGCCGGAAAGACTTCTGGGGTAGCCATCTCCATAGCCTGCCGGTATTGTGGCAATCCGCATACGATCTTCAGCCACAAAACAGCCCCCGTAGCTGACAGCATCCCCCGGCCGAATTTCCTTTATATAGATGATCCGGCTGTAAAGCGACATTACCGGGATCAAAGCCGCGCTCCGGCGGCTCACCTGATCAGAAGGCCAAAGCCCATAGAGGATGATTCCTGCTCTGACAGCATCCATACCCGCCTGAGGCAGTTCAAGAATACCGGCACTGTTGGAACAGTGCTTTATCGGAATATCCCGTCCTGTCCGCTCCCGGATCCGCTCCAGAAAGTCCTGAAAGATATGGAGCTGTTCCAGGGCAGATGATTTATCTGTCTCATCTGCTCTTGCAAAGTGAGTAAAGATCCCCTCAACCTCTATCCCACTGGTTCGAAAGGCCTGCTCTACGAAAGCAATCCCTTCCTCATCCGGACGAATACCGATGCGGTTCATTCCTGTGTCCACCTTGATATGTACCTTTGCCTTTTTGGGGCTTTTTTTCTGTGTGCTGACAGCCGAAAGTTCTTTTAAGGTATCGTCACGAAACACGGTGATCCGTATTTCATCTTCTATCATCTGTTCATAGCTGCCGGGAAAAACATAGCCCAGTACAAGGACAGGCTTCCGGATTCCTTTTCTGCGAAGGAAAAACGCCTCCTCATCCGTGGCGACTGCAAATCCGGACAGATCATCCAGATTCTCAATCTCCCGGGCAATGGGCAGCGCACCATGACCATAAGCATCTGTTTTTACTACGGCAATGATTCCGGTCTTTCCATCAAGCCGGTTTTTTATACATTCCATATTGTTTCTCAGTGCGTCCAGATTGATTTCTGCATAGATTCTCTGGCAATTTTGTGTGAAAGGGACTTCATTCATTTATGTGTTCTCCTGAATCATTCTGATTCCTGTATTTGCAGTTTTCCGGTCTCTCAGCACGGCAGGAATCGCCTCCGTGATATCTCCGGCCAGCATTCCGTAGCGTCCCTTCAGGCGGGAAGCCCTTTCTCCGGCCAGCCCGTGAAGATATACGCCCAGACATGCCGCCTCAAACCCATCCATTCCCTGGGCCAGAAGGGCACCCATAATTCCGGCAAGAACATCTCCGCTGCCGGCGCAGGCCATACCATCATTCCCTGAAGTATTGATATATTGCAGCTCGCGTCCGTTCTCCACTACGAATGTGACGGCGTCCTTGGCTGCGATGATACATTTCAGCTCCCCGGCCAGTCTCAGAATAAGCGTCTCTCTGTCTCTCTGATATTCCGCCATATCTGTTTGTAAAAGGCGGACCAGCTCTCCGGGATGAGGCGTCAGAATCAGGGAACCTTTCGGGCGGTGGGATGCAAGCTCTCTCAGGATGAGATCCGCTGCCAGCAAATTTAATCCGTCCGCGTCCAATACCACAGGACACCGCTCTTCTTCCAATGCTTTTTTTATCAGGAAACGTGCGTTTTCCCCGGTTCCCATTCCCGGCCCCGCTACGATTACATCCGCCCATGCAAGAGATTTTCTGACCTCTTCTGCCCGAGGCATCTCTTCATAGGTATAGAGCATAGCTTCCGGAAGCGCCTGGTGGAGCACCTGACGGTTACAGGAGGGTGTGATGATCTTCAGCATTCCGGCCCCGGTTCGAAGAATCCCCCTTCCGCATAAAAGGCAGGCCCCGCACAGATCATGACTCCCCGCCAGAAGCAGGACCTTTCCGAAGGTTCCCTTGTTTCCATCAGGAACGCGTTCGGGAAGAAGCGCCTGAACATCCTTTTCTTCGTAATAAAATGCCGATGGCGGATTCTTCGAAAAAGACTGCTCTGTAATACCAATATCCTGAAGGCTCAGTTCACCACAATATTCTCTTCCGGGATACAAAAGATGCCCTCTTTTGGCAAATGCAAATGTTACGGTCAGGTCAGCCCGGACGGCGCACCCCAGAATTTTTCCGGTATCTGCGCAGATACCGGAGGGAATATCCACACTGCATACAAAAGAGCCCGTTTCATGCCATTCATGAATCCTTTCTATGGTTTTCCGGTAGTTTCCTGTGACCTCTCTGGATAAGCCTACGCCGAAAAGAGCATCTATTACAATATCATATTCCGCATCTTCCAAATTGCGCTGTATGGTAAAACCTGAATTTTGAAGGATCATCAGCTGGCTTTTTGTCTCTGTGGTCATTTTTTCAGGATTTCCTTCTATATAAAAAGAGACACGAGTCCCCCTGCCGGCAAGGATACGGCCGATCGCCAGCCCGTCTCCGCCATTGTTTCCGGTTCCCGCAACAATAAGTACTTTTCCTGAGAGGTCGCCTATATGACTTTCCAGAGCCAGTACAACCGCCATAGCGGCCCTTTCCATAAGCACCATGGACGGAATCCCGATCCTGTCCATGGTATCCATATCACAGCTCTTCATTTCACCCGACTTCAATACATATTTCATTTTCTACCTCATGCTGCTTCAACAGCTGTTTTCCTCTTTGCGGGCCTGCATTAATCTCGAGCAGGGATGCCCTCTTCCCTGCTCGCGCGCGGCCCGCAACTGCGTCAGCAGCTAACTTCCGCTTGCGGGCCTGCGCATAAATCAGATGCGTCACACCCTGAACGGTCATGACGCATCTGATTTATGTAAAAGCCTCTTACGCTTCTTCTCCACGGGCTTTTTCCCCATCTTTCTTTTCATATTCCATATCAAATATATTGATCACATCTGCGCCGAAAATATCATGCATATACGAATACAGAGCCTGATTCATCTGCTCCATGTCCTGCTTCAGGATCAGCTTTTCTTTCAGCTCGGTCCGGACCTGCGAAACCCATTGGGAAATTTCATCGATTTTCCTGCGGTTGCTCTGAAGCTGGTTATAACAGATCTCCATAGTAGCAAGCATCAGCTCCGTATTGACCTTATCAATTTCCATGGGAAGTGAAATCAGATCATCCTCACAGTCCTTCAGCTTTTCATTACATTCTCCGATCAGGCGTTTGTTTTCATCAGCCTTTTTCCATGCCTTTTCGTTATTTCCCGATGAGGAAAGGCTGGCATTATCCATGATTTCCTGCATCAGACGTTTTTTCAGATGCCTGACCTCTTTCATTTCCGTATTAGCTTTGCCCTGCTGCTTGAGAAGCTCGTTTAATTTTTCTTCCAGACGCCTGATCCGCTTATCGGCTTTTGCCTGCGTGAAAAGTTGATGCCACTTCCCATCCAGCGTAAGAATCGGGATCTTTTTGCCTTTCAGAGCAGGTCTGAATTTGTCGTCTGTTCTCGATATCCCTTTGTCTGTGCGCATTGTTTAAGTCTCCTGCTCAAATCTGTTGATATTATAAGTCAGTTTCATCAGGCTGTCCGAGAGATGGACATTTTCCACCTGTATGCCCGGCGGAACATTCAGATCCACATGTGCAAAATTCCAGATTCCCCGTATTCCGTTCTGAACCAGCTTTTCCGCAACCGAAACTGCTCCGGCCTTTGGAATCGTAAGCACCGCAATATCAATCTCGTTTTCCCTTACAAAGGCTTCCATCTCTTCCATGGGCCGTACCTGCATATCACGGATCTTCTTTCCATAAAGAGCCGGGTTCGAATCAAACATCCCTTTAAACAAAAAACCTCTTCTCTCAAAATTCATATAATTGGCCAGCGCCTGTCCCAGATTCCCGGCTCCCACAATAATCAGATGATGAAGCTTATCCAGTCCGAGGATCTTTCCAATCTCCTCATAAAGATATTCTACCTTATAGCCATACCCCTGCTGTCCGAATCCGCCGAAATTGTTAAAGTCCTGGCGTATCTGAGAAGCTGTAACCTTCATAATATCACTGAGCTCCTGGGAAGAGATACGCTCGATACCTTCATCCCTGAGCTCCCCCAGATATCTGAAATACCTTGGGAGCCGCGCAATCACAGCCTGTGAAATTTCTTTATTGTCCAATGAAACTTCCCCCTGTTGCCGTATCTGTGTTACTTGTTTTTCATCTCATAAATAATATATAACACTGTTAAAATAATGTCAATTCATTGACATTCTCTTTTATCAAATGTAAACTAAGGATATTATCAGAGGTGGAGTTGTTATGATTTTATCATGTCAGAATATATCAAAATCTTTTAATGAAAAGGCGGTATTGCAAAATGTGTCTTTTCATATGGAGGATCATGAAAAGGCGGCGATCGTAGGAATCAATGGCGCCGGCAAAACGACCCTTCTGCGAATCATTATAGGAGAGCTCTCTCCTGACGAGGGTGTTGTTGCGCTTTCCAAAGGAAGGAGCTTTGGTTATCTTGCCCAAAATCAGGATGTAGACAGTGAAAATTCTCTTTATGAGGAACTTTTGTCTGCAAAGGCGGCTCTCATTGCCCTGGAAGCAAAAATACGGGAGACAGAACACGCCATGAAGCATGCTGCAGGCAGAGAGCTGGACAGCCTGCTGGAATCCTATTCCCGTATGACGCACTCTTTTGAAATTTCGGGAGGATATTCCTATAAAAGTGAAATCACCGGTGTACTCAAGGGCCTTGGCTTTACCGAGGAAGAATTTAATAAAAAAATCCGTACCCTTTCCGGAGGACAGAAGACCCGTGCCGCTCTGGGACGTCTCCTCCTTCTCAAACCGGATCTGATCATTTTGGATGAGCCTACCAACCATCTGGATTTAAATTCAATTGCCTGGCTGGAGACCTATCTCTCAAATTATAAAGGCGCTGTGCTGTTGGTCTCTCATGACCGCTATTTTCTGGATAAAATCGCCGGCAAGATCGTTGAGATCGATCAGACACGGGCGCTCTCCTTTATTGGAAATTATTCGGATTATGCCGTAAAAAAAGAGCAGCTGCGCACTGCCCGTCTGAATGCCTACCTAAAACAGCAGCAGGAGATCAAACACCAGGAAGCCGTCATAGAAAAGCTGAAATCGTTTAACCGGGAAAAATCTATCAAGCGTGCGGAAAGCCGTGAAAAAATGCTGAGTAAAATAGAAGTTCTGGAAAAACCCACTCAGGCGGATACCGATATCCATATGTCTCTGACACCCCGATGCATCAGCGGCAACGATGTGCTGCATATAGAAGGACTCTCCAAAGCCTTTGGCACGCAGCAGCTGTTCAGCGACCTTCAGATTGATTTAAAGCGGGGGGAACATGTAGCGCTCATTGGAGACAACGGCACTGGTAAAACCACCCTCTTAAAGATCATCAACGGTCTTCTGGATGCAGATCAGGGAACAATTACGCTGGGTACGAATGTGCAGACCGGCTATTATGACCAGGAGCATCATGTACTTCACATGGACAAAACCCTGTTCGAGGAGATATCCGATGCCTATCCTTATCTGAACAACACGGAAATCCGGAATACGCTTGCCGCGTTCCTGTTCACAGGAGATGATGTTTTTAAGCGCGTCGGCGATCTGAGCGGTGGTGAACGCGGCCGTCTCTCGCTGGCGAAGCTGATGCTCTCGGAATCCAATTTCCTGATGTTGGACGAACCTACCAATCATCTGGATATCACCTCCAAGGAAATTCTGGAAGATGCGATAAATGCTTATCAGGGAACGCTGCTCTATGTGTCTCATGACCGATACTTTATCAACCGGACAGCCGGCAGAATCCTGGAACTGACCGGAAATACACTGATCGGCTATCTGGGCAACTATGATTATTACCTTGAAAAGAAAGATGCGCTGTCACAGTCCGCTCATCTCTCCGGCTCTGCCCGCCCGGCAGAGAAATCTGTTTCTGTGGGGGGCAGCAGGCCGGAAGAAGACTCCTTATCAGAGAGCAAGCTGGACTGGCAGGCCAGAAAGGAAGAACAGGCCAGGGCCAGAAAAAGAGAAAACGATCTGAAAAAGTGCGAAGCCTCTATTACCGATGCCGAAACCAGGCTGAAGGAACTGGAGGATATTATGGCGCTGCCTGAAACTGCAACCAATGCCTCAAAGCTTCAAAAGCTGGCAGCGGAACAGGAAGAAATAAATACCCGGCTTCTCGCGCTGTATGAACAGTGGGAAGCATTGGCGGATAATGGGTAACAGAAAGCCAGGTACTTTAATCTTACATCGTATCAAAAGTATTTCTGATAGCCCGTATGAAGTCCAGGCTGTTTAAAATTACCGGATTTTCACAGGTGGAAATCAGAGACAGGCTTTTCGTCATTTTTCCTTCTTCCACTGTTCGGATACAGGCTTTCTCCAGCTTGTCCGCAAAGGCGCAGAGTGCGGGAATCTCATCCAGTTCTCCCCTTTTCCTGAGGGCGCCTGTCCAGGCGAAAATCGTTGCGATAGAGTTGGTAGAGGTTTCTTCGCCCTTTAAATGTTTATAATAATGCCGCTGAACCGTTCCGTGAGCCGCCTCATATTCGTAGACGCCATCAGGTGATACCAGCACAGAAGTCATCATAGAAAGATCCCCGTAGGCAGTGGCTACCATATCAGACATCACATCTCCATCATAATTTTTGCATGCCCAGATAAATCCGCCCTCGGAGCGGATTACGCGGGCAACGGCATCGTCAATCAGCGTATAAAAATACTCTATGCCCAGCTCCTCAAACTTCTTCTGATATTCCGCCTCATAAATCTCCTGAAAGATATCCTTGAAGGTGTGGTCATATTTTTTGGAGATGGTATCCTTGGTGGAAAACCACAAATCCTGTCTGGTATCGATTGCATAATTAAAGCAGGATCTCGCAAAGCTGGAAATGGACTTTTCCGTATTATGAATTCCCTGAAGAATACCGGGACCATCAAACTGATGAATCAGCTCTTTGATTTGCGATCCATCCTCCGCTGTGAAGACCAGCTCTGCCTTTCCCTTCCCGGGAACCCTGATCTCTGCATTTTTGTACACATCTCCATAAGCATGACGCGCTATGGTAATGGGTCTGGTCCAGTTCTTTACATAAGGAACAATTCCTTTGATCAAAATGGGAGAACGAAAGACTGTTCCATCCAAAATAGCACGAATGGTACCGTTGGGGCTCTTCCACATTTCCTTCAGGTGATACTCACTCATTCTGGCCGCATTGGGTGTAATCGTAGCACATTTAACCGCTACGCCGTATTTTTTTGTCGCATTGGCGCTGTCCGTCGTCACCTGATCATTGGTTTCGTTTCTGTGTTCCAGTCCGAGATCATAATATTCCGTTTTCAAATCAATGTATGGCGTCAGCAGTTCATCCTTAATCATCTGCCACAGTATCCTGGTCATCTCGTCTCCGTCCATCTCCACAAGCGGAGTGGTCATTTTAATTTTTTCCATTTTTTCCTCATTTCTGCTCTTAATTTTAATTTTCAATCTTACCCTCCTTTTTTTCCGCATTGTCCTCGGCTTTAAAAATATCATATAGTCCGCTGTTTACAATATTATCATAGGCATTTTCCATATGAAGAGTGGCAAGACGTTCTGCTTCCTCCGCTCTTCCCGCTTTGACCGCCTCCATGATCCTGCGGTGTTCGTCATTGGATGCGATTCCCCTCTCTCTGGTAGAGAGCGTCTTTTTGCGGATCCGGATCACATACTGGTGAAAATCCTGCAAAAGATTCTGCAGCATTTTGGAATCGCACGCTTCGTAAAGAATATGATGGAATCGGTTGTCCAGTTCCGCCATCTGCTCCATATGCCCCTTGGAGGCATGAAAGCTTGCAAGATAAACATTCTCCTCCAGCTCTTCCAGCTGTTCCGGCGTAATATGCTGAGTGGCAAGGCGGGCGCACATTCCTTCCAGGGAGGAACGTATCATATAGATATCCTTCACATCCTTGACAGTGATTCCCGTCACATACGCGCCTTTGTTGGGAACGATCTGAATCAGCCCTTCCAGCTCCAGCTGACGGAAAGCCTCCCTCACAGGCGTACGGCTCACCCCCAGTTCCTCGCCTATGGCAACCTCTTTCAATTCCTCGTGATCTTTATATCTTCCGTTGAGAATATCCTCCCGCAGCTTATGGAATACTCTCCCCCGCAGAGAATACTTGTCCGTCACTTCCTGCTTTACATCATAACCGCTCATTTTGATCTTACTTCCTTTTCCTCCTCAATGGCCGGATCCAGAGACAGATTCAGCCTTTCACATACAGATGTGATCTGACGGATCAGCTCCTCGTCTGTCATCACGGTCACACGGCCCTCTTCATACTGCCGGTCTACCCACTCCTTTACCGCTGCAACCAGAGAACTGGTTTTATCCAGCTGCCTTTCCCCCGTAAGATGAAAACGGGTGTTAATCCAGTGAGCGATTCCCGCCAGCCCTGAGGTGTTGGATACGGCGCACAGAACCGGCCTGTTCAGAAATTTATCGGTATCAAAAATATTATAGATCTCTTCATTTTTCAGGAGGCCATCCGCATGGATCCCTGCCCTTGTAACATTAAAATTTTTCCCGACAAAAGGCGTTCTCTCCGGAATATGATAACCGATCTCCTTCTCGTAGTATTCTGCAAGCTCTGTGATCACCGTGGTATCCATGCCGTTCAGATCACCCTTTAGCTGGGCGTATTCAAAGACCATGGCCTCCAGCGGGGTGTTGCCGGTCCGCTCGCCTATCCCGAATAAAGAAGTATTGACTCCCGAGCAGCCATACAGCCATGCAGTGGTGGAATTCACCACCGCTTTATAGAAATCATTATGTCCGTGCCATTCGATCAGCTCATGGGGCACGCCGGCATGCGTATGAAGCGCATAAATAATCCCCTGCACACTTCTGGGAATTACCGCTCCCGGATAATTCACACCATAGCCCATAGTATCACAGGCGCGCACCTTAATGGGAATCTTATACTCCTCCATCAGCTTCATAAGCTCCAGGCAGAAGGGAACCACATATCCGTAAATATCAGCCCGCGTGATATCCTCCATGTGGCATCTTACACTGATCCCCTCTTCCAGGCAGTCTTTCACGACGCTCAAATAATGCTCCATTGCCTCCCGTCTGGTCATCTTAAGCTTCAGGAAGATATGGTAATCAGAACAGCTCACCAGAATACCGGTTTCTTTCATCCCGATCTCCTTTACAAGCTTAAAATCTTCCTTGCTGGCACGGATCCAGCTTGTCACTTCCGGGAACTGGTAGCCTTTTTCCATACATTTATAAACAGCATCCCTGTCCTTTTTACTGTAAAGGAAAAACTCGCTGGCACGGATCATACCATTTGGCCCGCCCAGACGATGAAGATAATCATAGATCGTCACAATCTGCTCCGTCGTGTAGGGGGCTCTGGACTGCTGTCCATCCCGAAAGGTTGTATCCGTGATCCAGATCTCTCTGGGCATGTTGTGGGGAACGATCCTGTCATTAAAAGGGATCTTGGGAACCTCTGAATAAGGGAACATATTCCGGAACACATTGGGCTTTTTCACATCATCCAGTATGTACATATGCTCTTCGATTTCCAGCAGGTTGTTCTTTGGATTTAATGATACCGGTCTGTTTGTAAAAAGTTTGTTCTTTTCATCCATTACTTTTTATCCTCCCGTACGAATTTGCTTTTGCAAAACCATGTATAATTGTATACAACAGGACATTTTCTGTCAATGGCTATTTTAACAGCCGGTCGATCTGAATCATTCCCCATCCCTGTTTGTTCCAGGGTTCATTCAGATCTCTGGAGGTATAGAGAAGTTTCTGCTTCGCCTGGGCGTTCGTATAAAAAGGATATTTCTGAAAAAGAAGTGCCAATCCGCCGGAAATAATGGGTGTTGCCATGGACGTTCCGCTCTTCATCACATAAGCGTTTCTATAATACCGTCCTCTCTTTGTGACACGCGCATTACAGGAAACAATATCCGTGCCCGGCGCTACGATATCCGGTTTCTTGAGCGCATAGGGACTTGGGCCTCTGCTGGAATAATTTTCACACAGATGCTGTCTGTCTTTAAAATATCCTCCCTCATGACATCCTACGGTTATTACTTCCCTCCCTGCTCCGAGAGGCGAAATCGTCATAGGATCCGGTCCCATATTCCCCGCAGCACAAACCACCACCAGTCCCCGCGCCCAGGCTTCCTCTACCAGAGAAAGAAGACGCTGCATGCGCTGATTATCCGCATGCTCATCCATTCCAATAGAAATATTCAGAATACGGATATCATATGCGCAGATATGATCCAAAATCCATTCCATTGCCCTGGCCATGACGTCAATATTACCATCGCCCTGATAATCCAGAACCTTCCCGACAATCAGTCTGCTTCTGGGCGCAATCCCTCTGTACTTTCCCCCGGACAAAAGTCCGCTGCCGCACAGACAGCCGGCTACATGTGTGCCATGGCCGCTGTCGTCATACATTTCCTTCCTACCGTTTACAAAATCCTGAAAATCTATAATTCTATTATCAAAATCAGGGTGGAAAGCCACCCCTGTATCCAACATTGCTATGGTGATACCATGATTCCCGCAGGAACTTATCAACTCATCGCTGCATCCGACCTGTTGCCTTACCCGAAGCATAAAAAACTCCCGGCCTTTTTAATTATGATATGCCGGGAGTTTTGAACGGTTCTTCACCTGTGTCAGGTTTGCTTTCTTATAAAATTGTTCTCCATATTACTGTTCGGACTGCTGTTTCGCCTTATCGCGCCATTCCTGAGCCTTTTGAGCATCCTGCTTTACGCCTAATCCCTCCTCATACAGGTTGGCGAGATTATACATGGCAGTTACATTTCCCTTCTCCGCAGCCTGCTCATACCAGTCTTTTGCCGTCTCATAATCCTGATCTACGCCCTGTGCGTTTTGATACATCCATCCCAGATTATTCATGGCGCTCGCATTCCCCTTTTCGACGGCTTTCTCATACCATTCTCTGGCCGTGGAATAATCCTGATCTACCCCGCGCCCGTTTGCATATAACACGCCCAGACTGCTCATAGCAGTTGCATTCCCGTTTTCAGCGGCTTTCTCATACCATTCTCTGGCTGTGTCATAGTCCGCATCGCCCAGTTTGCCGTTCGCATACAGCCAGCCCATCATATACATCGCATAGGAATTTCCCGACGCCGCGCCCTTCTCGTACATTTCCTTCGCCTTCTCATACCCCTGGCCGTCCTCCGCAGTGGCGTACAGATCGCCCAGGCTGGTCATTGCCGCTTCATTTCCGGCGTCAATGGCCTTATTGTACCATTCCTCCGCAGCGGCGCTATCCTGTTCCACGCCGTTTCCGAATCGGTACAAATCGCCAAGCTCCTTCATCGCGCTTGCATTTCCGGCATTCGCCGCCAGCTCATAGTATTCTCTGGCCTTGACGTAATCGGGCTCTCCCAGTTTTCCGGTATCATACAGCCATCCGAGATTATACGGGGCATATTGATCATCTCCGGCTTCGATCGCTTTTTCAAACAGTCCCCCTGCCTTGGCATAGTCCGGCTCTCCCAGCCTTCCATTTTTGTACAACAAGCCCAGATTGTTCATGGCAGTTGCATTTCCCTCTTCAGAAGCTTTCACATACCATTCGTTGGCCTTGGCATAGTCCGGCTCTCCCAGCCTTCCGTTTTGATACAGCAGCCCCAGCGCATTCATTGCCTCGGCATTTCCCTTTTCGGCAGCTTTTTCATACCATTCTCTTGCCCTGGTATACTCCTGCTCCGCGCCTTCTCCGCTTGCATACATCACGCCCATAAGATACATTGCCTCGGCATTTCCCTTTTCGGCGGCTTTTTCATACCATTCTCTTGCCTTGGCATAATCCTTTTCCACGCCCGCTCCCCGTACATACAGCCTGCCCAGGTTCTTCATTGCAATTGCATTCCCTTCCCCGGCGGCCTTCTCGTACCATTCTCTGGCCACAGTGTAATCCGGCTCTCCCAGCTTTCCGTCATCGTACAATGCCCCCAGATTATTCATCGCATTTCTGTTCCCTTCTTCGGCGGCTTTCTCGTACCATTCTCTGGCCTTGGCATAATCCGGCTCTCCCAGTCTTCCGTTTGCATACAATAAGCCAAGATTATACATAGCATTTGCATTCCCGTTTTCCGCAGCTTTCTCATACCACTCTCCGGCCTTAGTATAATCCTGCTCTACGCCATTCCCGTTTTCATATAACAGGCCCAAATTATTCATGGCAGCTGCATTTCCATTTTCGGCGGCTTTCTCATACCACTCTCCGGCCTTAGCATCATCCTGCTCCACGCCATGCCCGTTTGCATATAACAGGCCAAGATTCCTCATCGCAGCTGGATTTCCCTTTTCCGCAGCCTGCATGTACCATTCTCTGGCCTTGGTATAATTCGAATCTCCCAGATTTCCGGAGTCATACAATACGCCAAGGGCGTTCATTGCCGCTGAAATATAGTGCTGTTCCTGGCCTTCTAAGACTTTATTATAATACTCCTCTGCAGTGTCATAATCTTTATTATCATATGCGATAGCACCGCTTCCATAATACCCTTCCACACAACCGGCATCAATGGCAGCGTCAAACAGCTCCTGTGCCTGATCCACATCCTTTTCCACGCCGTCTCCGTTGCGATACATCAAACCCAAAGCGATCTTTGCATAGGGATTATCCTCATTGGCTTCCAAGTATTCCCTTGCCTTTCCGTAATCGTGCTCTGGATAATTGTACCACTGATATAATCCGCCCAGATAAAAAGCCGCGTCCTCCTTACCCAGCTCTAACGCCCGCTCGAAATCCGCCCGGGCCTGTTCAAAGCTGACCTCCTGTTCTTCAGAACCATACAGGCAAAGGAGGCCGGACTCATAAAATTTATCCGCCCGGATCCGGCTGAGCCCGCCGAAGGGAATCATATAGAGGAAGAGGACGATCAGCACTGCCGCCACCGCGCCAATGCCGATAGTTACCGGGTTGATCCGGCTCTTTTTGGCCGGTTTGTTAAAGCTGAAGGCCGGCGCGGCGGCAGAACCCGCCTGCGGCGTTTCCAGGCCGTCCGTCTCCTGCACGGCCTGCGGTACAGCTTCCCCCGCAGCCTCCTGCACAGAAGACTTCTCCTGCGGTTCCTGTGTCTGCGCAGCCTCCGGCGAAGCAGGTTCGGCCGCTGCAGAAGCCTGTTCCCGAGGCCGGGATTCCATACCTGTTTTCTGAACCGCCGTCTCTGCAGACAGCTCATCTCTGATGATAACCGCCTTGTCAAAGACATCCTTGCTGATGGAATTTATGGTGCGTTTTACCGCCTTCAGATCATTGACTGTCTTCCGGTTCACGGAAGCATCCCGGAAGAAATTGATAAACGCATCTGAAATATCGTATCTTGACAGCGCATCCTGCTCCAGCAGGGTAGAAAGACTTGTGTATGCGGATTTCATGGCCCGCATCAGATCGTTTGAGGTATTGTTGGTGTTGGTGGCGATATTGGCTCCCTGATTGAGGATCTCGTTCTTGACGCCCCGCTCCACGTCAGGCTGATCGGTGGTTTTTCCCAGACGCAGCTCATCCTCGAGTGATACGAACACGATGGGCTTTTTGCTGTTGACTGCCGTGAGCAGCTCCAGAAAGCATGCGTAGCTCTCGATATAGCTCTGGCTCACGAAAACGATGATCACATCCGCGCCGCGGATATTTCTGAGCATCGGCACGATCCACTTGTCGTTTACCTTGTCAAAGGCCTTGTCCGCATATACGCACAGACCATAGGTCTGCTGGAGCGGTACAACAGCGTCCTTAAATACTCTTTCCCAGTTGTCGCTTGCATAGCTGATGAACGCATAGGACTGTCCCTGAGAGCACTCTGTAATTTTGAGGTTTCTCTCAAGGTACTCCGAACGTTCTTTCTTTTGTAACTCGTTTAGTGACATTTCCTATCTCCCTTCACGTATTCCCCGCATAAGTTTCTGCTCTCTCAGAGCTGAAAATCAAAGCGCTATTGTGAAAAACTCTAATTAACTGTACCCTATTTTTCCCCTTTTTTCAAGCTTTTTCGACAATTCCGGCAGGTAATGTATAAACTGTACAGCCAGGCTGAAAGCTTACAGTAATGCGCCTTTTATCTCCCGGCCCTGCCTTCAGCCCTCCGGATGACGAAACAGGACCGGATCAGCCGATCTATCGAAAGCCAATCCAGTCCTGTCAATCTTGTTATTGTAATCCTTTGATGGTTTAGTTTCCCTCTGTCAAATTCTTCTTTGATTTTCCCTTGTAGAAAAACAGGGCCACAGCGCCCGCCAGAAGGCCTAACGCCAGAAACCACTTGGGATGAAGGAAGTCTCCGGTATCCGGGGTTGCATCTTTATTGCCGGACAGGGATGTGATTACTGCTTTTCCATTGCTGACCACTCCCTGACCGTCTATTCCGGTATACTGATAAATACCGTAAGGCGAAAAATGACTGGTGGTAAACTGAATATAATCTCCATCCTCCAGCTCAAGAATCCGGTTCTCTACAGCCTCCAGCTGACCATCCTGATCCAGCGTCACGACATGCAGATTCTCCTTTGAGAGATTGGAAGGTATTTTCATCTGAACCATGACAGACTGCCTGCCAAGTCTGGTAATCGGAATCGTTCCAGATGCGTCATAAAGTGAGATCTCGTAGGCCGAGAGTCCATAAGGCTCTCTTCCGCCGTAAAGGGCGCCGTAAGCTGCACGGATGTGTTCCGCCGCATCCTCTGAATCTCTTACAGAGAGAACGTATGTACCATCATTGCCCGGAATCATAGCAGTGACATTTTCGCTTTCAGGAATGACAGCGCTTTCGATCCGGACAGACACTCCAGGCGAATTTGACTCCGCCGGGATACCGGAGCGATTATCGGTAAGGAGTGTACCGGACTCTGTGCTGACGATGCCGTTGAACCCATAGGTTCCCGCTTCCAGTATGGTGCCGCTCAGATCCGTGACATCATCAGGGACAATAACATTTTTGATGGTATCAAACGCATATGTGCGGTATTCCTGATTGGCCAGCCGGCGGGCACTCTGTTCCACAGAGAGTACCGGAAGTTCATTTCCGGTAAATACTGCGATATCTGTTCCTCCGGAAATCGCATAAGCGCCAAGACCAATCTCCTCTACGGTAGCCGGGATCTCCACCTGGGATAACGGACAATTCATAAATGCCCGGTCCTTTACCTTTTCAAGCTGCTTTCCTCCATTTACTGTCTTCAGATTCCGGCAGTTCATAAAAGCCTCTTCTCCGATTACCCGGACAGCAGCCGGAAGATTCACCGCAGTGATGCCCATATGCTCCTTAAATACACCGGGAGCAATCTGTTTCACACTGTTGGGGATATTCACAACACTTTCACTTCCTGAGTAAGCAATCAGAATACCGTCACCCACAATGCTGTAGGCATTATTCTTTTTATTGCTTTCAAGCCAGGGCGTTTTGTCAAAGGCATAGGGTTCTATTTCTGTTACAGAATTGGGAATAGATACCTCCTCCAAACTGTCACAGTGATAAAAAGCGCCATATCCGATCCTGGTGACTCCATCAGGAATGGTAACGGAAGTAAGTCCTGACCTGGCGAATGCAAATTCTCCGATCTCTGTGATCCCCTCTCCGATTTCATAATCCGTCAGTTCCCGATCCTGATAAAATGCCTGGGAGGCGATTCTGGTATCATCTACAATCGTATATTTAGGAAAATCTTTTCCTTTCTGGGCATTATCCACAAGAAGATTTTCAATTCTTCCACTGGCCTGTGATGTCCCTTCCGGGTTGTCTTCGTCCGCGCCGGTCTGTATGCCGAGACCGCTCAGTATATTTTCCAATGAGGAAAGATCAATCTGACCGGAAGAGGCGCCTGCCGAAGAAGAATCAGATGCCGTATTTCCGCTCAGGACTGTGGATTGTCTGTTATCAATAAAGATCACCGCTCTTCCGGAAACAATGCTGGACTGGCCAAGCAGCGTCCTGTTTGTGAATGTTTCTGTCACAGTTCCCAGAGTAGGCACAGGCGCGGCTTCCTCATTCCCGTTCTCTTCCGGCGCCGGTTCCTGAGAGGTACTGTTTTCAGACGCATCTGTCTCACTGCCGCCGGGAGTAGATGCAGGAACATCTGTCGTCGAAGTCCCGGCGGGAGTAGGTGCAGGAACATCCGCCGTCGAAGTCCCGGCGGAGGAACCGCTTCCCTCTTCCGAAATATCGTTTACATCTATCACCTGGGAATCCTGTACATCCTCGTATTCAACTTCATCCACCTCCGATGTCTTAAAGGCAGCGGCAAACTCCGCGCCATAGGTTCCCAGCGCTGCCTCAAATTCTACATTGGGACATCCATCAAAGGCAGTCGCATGAATATTCGCCATGGAATCCGGCAAAGTAACCCGGGCAAGGTTTACACAATCCTCAAATGCCTTGGCTCCGATTCCTCTGATCGTCAGTGGAATCTCAACCTCTTTCAGATTCTGACAGTTGGAAAAAGCATAAGCCGGAACCTCTGTCAGACCGCTTCCCAGCGTCACCTTCTCCAGATAGGGATTTCCCCAGAAAGCATAACCTGTAATTTCCTTTACCGTGCTGGGAAGCGTATATGCTCCTTTCTCATATGCAGGCATCAGGGCATATACCTTTGTCTCCTCACTGTCATATAAAATACCGTTGGAATAATGAAGATAGGGATTATCCTCAGAAACAGAGACCTCTTTAAGCTGGCCGCTGCCTGCAAAGACACCGGTCCCGATCTTTTTTACACCGGCGCCCAGATTTACGTTTACCAGTTCTTTATTATTACTGAAAGCAGCCGTTCCGATCTCTTCCACCTGATCCCCCACAGTTATGGTACGCAGGTTATCACATTCGGCAAAGGCGCGGTAACCGATAGACTTCACATTACTTCCAATCTCTACTTTAATCAGATTGTCATTCCCTGCAAAGGCTTCCTCTCCGATCTCACTGATTCCATCAGGAACAGACACAACTTCATCTGTGCCTGAATATCGCATTAATTTATTTCCATCCATTTCAAAATCAGATGCAGTCGCCACTGCTTCCACATCTGATACTGGTACCTGAGTGACTGCTATTGCCGTAATCAACAGCAGTGCACTCAGGGATTTTGCAATTTTTCTGTTCATAGGAACTCCTACGCAGTTCTGGTCTTTACAGCCACCTTATCGCGTTTGAAGAAAAGAATCAGGGAAATACTTGCCATTCCCAGCGCCAAAAACCACTTGGGATGAATGGGATCACCTGTCTTTGGTGTCGCATCTATAGCAGCCTCTGTGAGATTGGCAGTGTCCACATAAATCACATAGGGTGAAAAATGGGTTGCCGTAAAGTTCACGCAGGGAACGCCGTCCACTGTGGTAAACCTGGTATTCAAATCTTCCAGCACTCCGCCTGAAACGGCTGCCATCCGATTATTTCCCGCATACTGAACCAGATCGTCCGGCAAAGGCAGGGTCAGGTTCACGGAGATTCCCGACGTATCGGCAATCTTGGTGCGTCCTGTGGAATCGTAGAGACTGATATCCATAGGAAGATATTTGATCCTGCTCAGATCGCCGAACCTGGCCTGCAGCGCTGCAGTTGCCGCATCGGTAGCCGTCTGGTCTTCCGTCACCTTCACTACAAAATTATCCGTTGCTCCGCTCACCGTCGCTCCGGCCAGCCCTGTATTGGAAAAGCCCGGTTTGGTTACGTCTACGGTAGTGCCCGTATTGCGGTTTGCGGTACTGCCTGAACCGGAACTGCTTCCGCCTCCGGTTCCTCCTCCTGCCGCCGGTGCTGTGGATGCTCCGCTTCCGGTCTTATAGGTTGCGGTTATAGCCACATTAGCTGCCGGCATCACGAAAGTCGTTGAAGTAGCTGCCGCATCGGCGAATCCCACTCCTGCTGTGGACGTCGTCCATTTATCAAATACCTGGCCGGTACTCATGGCATATGCATTGATCGGGACAATCGCCCCTGCCGCATACTGTCCGCTTCCGCTTCCGCCCGAAACAGATACCGTATACTTCACAACATCGCTTCCGTTAGAAGGTGTGGCTGTGGGTGAGGCAGAGGGTGATGCGGAAGATTTGGAGTCACTGCTTCCACCGTTACTGCCGCTGCCATTGCCGCTGCCGTTTCCTCCGCTGCTTCCGCTTCCAGGATTATACTTCGCAAAGGCTGTGGTATCCTGCTTTACGCTTGTTGCCGATTCGGGAGGCATCCACACCCAGCCGGCAAAGGTATAGCCGGTCTTGGTCGGCGCCTGAGGCGTAATGGGCGCTTCTCCGTCATTGACATACTGAACATACAGCTCTTTTCCATCGTCGTCATAGAAGGTAACCTTATGTCTGTTGGAATCGCTGGAATTGTTATCATATATCGCACGGATGATGGTATCTCTTGTTATATTGTTTCCATCCGGAACCCAGCCGGCAAAGGTATATCCTTCATGTTCAGGCGGCTCGGGAAGCTTGGCGCTCTTTCCATCCTCTACCTGCTGGATATCAAGAATGGTCTTATCCTCTTCCGCTATCGGACAGGCATCCATGATGGTTACCGTATGTACATCCGATCCATACGTTGCATAAACAATGGTATTGTCCATACGTATGTCTTTGTAATTGGCAGTCCATCCGGTAAATACATAGGCTTCGTTTTCACATTTTGGGTTCTCCTCCGGCAGGGGAGCGTCCTCGCCTTCTCTTACCTTTACACTGGTGATAAGCTCTGTCACAGAAGTGTCAGGATACTTGGGATAATTATAAAAATAAACATTAAACTGCAGAAATACCTTGTCATATTCAGGCGTAAGATACCAGTATTGCTTGGCATAGCGGTCAGCCGTCGTATTTCTGACACACTCTAAATAAATCTGCTGCTGATTTGTTCCGCCCGGATCCTGTTCACGGTCTGACGGCTTTTCTACCCAGTCTCCGGTCATAAACGCATCCTGGGCAATATAGGACTGTGTCCCGGGAAGCGTTACTCTTTTCAGGCTCTTGTTATCCTGGAAAGAGCCGGATTCAATACTGGCCACCGTATCCGGCAGGGCTATGGAATTTAAACTGCCCATATTCCGGAAGCTGTTGTCCGAAATCGTCTCAATTGCAGTACTGGATAAATCAATTTCTCCAATACCACCGCAGTCCATAAACGCTTCTCTGTTTATAGAAGTAACGCCGGCCACTTCATCCGGTCCAACCACATAATAGCCGGACGTATTACCTCTGGTTTCCAGACATTCTACAATACTGCTCTTCGCTCCTTCCTTAAGGCCGTAAATAATAGCGCTGTCGCATGTAAAATAAGGGCTCTCTTCAAAACTGACACCTGTCAGGATAGTACATCCGGCAAAGGGACGTACCCCCAGTTCGGAAACAGTGCTTCCAATACTGACATTTTCAAGCTTTTCACACTCCCGGAATGCATAGTCATTGATCGTTTCCCCGCCGGGCATATAGAAGCCTTTCAGCTTCTCACTTCCGGCAAAGGTATAAGGATCCACCTCTTCCACACCATGCATGGTAATGGTTTCCACTTCATCGTTTTTGGAATTATACTGCAAATGATCATCCGCATCCAGATCAGGAATGGGATTACCGCTGGTGTCCGTTGTCATTTTCACATCGGAGAATATGCCCTCTTTGATGGATTCAATCCCCAGCGGAAGATTGAGATTTTTGTAGGAATTAACGGCATCCTGCTGCGCCTGGGTATCCGTCAATCCGGTGGCTGCTTTTCTTGCCGCATCGGCATATTCTTCCGTCAGGTCAGGATAGGTTATCTTCCCGGCCGTTACGCCGTTTTTGTTCCACGCTTCGTAATTGGCCAGATCGTCCTTTTTGGGATAATTGATCAGCTCATTCTTATCCGTTTCCGGGTTGTATTGTACCGTCAGATTGGTGGGCCATCCGCTGTAAAATGTAATATACGCTCTCGTCTGTGTCCCGTTATTAATGTTGTTCTCCGGCGTCATGGCATACTGGAAGGGAAGAGAGTCCGGTGAAATCAGACCTGTAAAATGCAATTCCGGTTCCCTGCTCATGGACGTATCCCCGCCGCAGCCGCTTTTATGCCGGTCGACATTCTGTGTACTGAAAGCTCCTGTGCCGATACCGGTAATGTTAATAGGCTGTGAAAAAATGACATCCTTTAAATTATGACATCCTTTAAACGCATTATCCTCTATTACAGTTACGGTAGAAGGTATAATAATCTTCTTCAGGAAGCAATTGCCCTGAAAGCTGCTGGAACCAATGGTTCCGATTCCATGACCGGCACCGATATTGGCCGGTATTTCAACAATACCGCAATCCGCCGGAATCTCCATATCAATCAGTCTGTTGGATGAATCCACAATAAAAGTACATTCATGGCCGGTATTCGGTTTCACATTGCCGGTCGTATCGTCATATTCTGTTTCCGGACACCACACCACCTTCTCAAATTTGTCCTCATTCAGATATTTGAAAGCGGCGGAATGCTTCTTTGCCGTTTCGTGAATCGCCGAAGTGGAAGGTCCTTCAAAATAGAATGCCTCGGGCACAGTATCCGTCAGGAATTTGCCGATATCACATGATAAATTATCTTTGTGCTCAGGTTCCTTAAATGTAAACTGCCCGTTTTGCACCTTGATAAACTGCAGCGAGCTGCAGCCGGAAAAATAGGTAATCGGAATTCCTCTGCTGGTATCCGTTGATGCCTGACCGGGATTATACTCATAATCCACATATCTGTCAGGAAATGTAACGGAAATCAGCTTGGAGCATCCTGCAAACGCATTGTATCCGATCACACTTAATAAGACATTCAGCTTCTGATCTCCGCCGTCCTGTCCCTGACCGCCGCAGAGATCAATATTGGTCAGTCCATCACACCCTGCAAAGCAATAATCTCCGATGGCTCTTACGTTCACCGGTATTGCAACATTATCCAGCGCGCGGCAGTTATAAAAAGCTTTTGCGCCTATAGCCGTCAGATTGGAAAAAGTCTCCATGTTGCACCGGGTCATATTGACACAGTCCTCAAATACACCGTTCCCCAGAGTATTCAGACCGTTTCCAAAGGTTACGCTGTTCAAACCGCTGCATCCGTAAAAGGCGTAATCTCCGATTCCCAGAAGATTGTCTCCGATTTCCAGTGTGACAATGTTTCCGTTCTCGGCAAAAATACCGTCCTTTTTATTCGCTGCTGTTACAAGGCCTCCGATCTTCCATTCGCTCTGTCCGTTTACGGTTGTGCCTCCGGCAGTGGTATTGGGAACCAGATACTGCCTGCCGATATAATGTACTTCCGCATCGTGAATTCTCTGAGTGGCGGCTGAATCAGCAGCGTGAAATTTTTCTATTTTATAGGGATCAACCGGATCGGTTCCGCCATCCCAGTAATATAACTGATTGTCTTCCAGATTCTCCCATTCCGCCCGGGTATGATAATAACACGGTATATTGGTGGGAACCATTCTGGGAATCGCTTCATATTCTACCATCTGCTTAATCGTGGTAGGCGCCGGAGTTGCCGCCGGATCAGCCGGCGTCTGCGTGGGATCAGCCTGAGGTGCCGCCCCATCAGCAGGAGTTACCGGATCAGCAAAGATCCCTGCCCCATTATCCGGTGTTGCCAGATCAGCCGGCGTTTCTGTGGGTTCAGCCGTGGGGACGGACAGTTCGGCAGGTGTTTCTGTTGGATCAGGCAGAGTTACTGCCGGATCGACAGGCGTTTCTGTTGGATCAGCCGGCTTAGCTGTTGCGGCTGCAGGTATTTCTGTGGGATCATCAAAGGCCCCTGCCGCACTGGCAAGGAGAACCTGCGGTTCGGCAGGGAATGCTGCCGGTTCGGAAAAGGCTTCCGCAGCTCTGCCCACTACCACCTCTTCTTCCCTTGTATAGACGTATCGTGTGGTTCCATCCGGATTTTTAATCTCTCGGATTCCCTGATACATGTTGATCTCGCCGACCTCATCTCCCAGCGCCGGTACCCAGAACAGGGGAAGCTCGTCTTTATCCAGCTTCTGGGTATTGGATCGATAGAACAGGAAATTATCGCTTTTGTTAACGGCACAGTAACCGGAGCTGGTGGAATTGGCAATGTATTTTTTGTATGCATCCACCGAGGGAGGAATTGTCAGCTTATTATCCTCCAGCTGACGCTTGCTTGCTCCGAGAATGACAGCCACTTCGTTCTGCTCCGTTGCGCTGGGCTTTACAAACGCAAACTGATATTCCCCCTGTCCGGTCGTATAGATAGGCGCGCCCGGATTCACATAAGGGACATTACTATGTAAAAAGTCCTGCACAGAAGATAAGTCAGCACCTGTATCATTGATCAACTGATCATACGTCAGCATCGCGTCGGTCGCATAATTCAGCACCTGAATTTTATGCCCTTCCGTACCGGTTGGCTGTGATGGCAGTGCGCTGACATCCGGTACCGGAAGCGCCGCAACCGTAATAGCAGAAACCATAAGCAGTGCACCTACCGTCTTACGGATCTGCCTCCTTAACTTTCTGTTTTTCTTTTTGGTAACACCTTTAGACATTTTGTAACACTCCTTTTAGTTACTTAATTCTCTTAGCCACAACAACAAATCGCCCATCTGTCTGCGAATGATCACAGGTAGAGAGGGTCAGAAGGCTGTCTCCAAAGCTTGCCGTAACACCTGTATCATACAAGCTCATCGCCGCCATCTCTTTCATATAAGAATTAAATTCCTCTTCTGAATTTGCATCAATAAACTGATAATATTTGAAAACAAAATCATCTTCATTATAAACCTGAGAGCGGAACACATACATGACCTGATAGGTCCCTTTCTCATAAATACTGTCAAACTGAATAATGGAATGCTTCTCCCCATAAGATTCCTTCGCGTATTTCTGGAGCTGGCCGAACATCTGACCCGATTTCATATGATGTCCGTATATGATCAGGTTGGTAGATGTCGGATAAATACTGCCGTCACAGTCCAGGAACAGACTTCCGTTTTTATCATACTCCTGATTAAAATTATGATCAAGATAATATTCATTATTCGTAGTCTGCATTACGGGGTAATCTATTATTGTATCGTCAATTTTAAGCCATCCGATTAGCTTTTTATTTTTTTCGTATAAGGTTTTATATTCATCCAGCACGTCCGGCATTCTGATCGCCTGTTTATGTAGTGAAATGTTATTTTTTGTCTGGTTTCCTGTGAGAGCCTCACTGCCCTTCAGCGCTGCAAGCTCGGCATATTCTGTATTCGTCCTGGCGCTGAAATAGTAATAAATCCCAAAGTAGCCGAAACTTACCACCGCAATCACCGAAGCAAGAATTACCACAAGCTTTCTGCGGCGTTCCCTCTTTTTCAGTTCGGCCAGAATCTGCCGCTGCATCTCAGCGTCATGATCTTCCAGGCGGATTGGTTGCGTTTTTTTCTTTTCTTCCTGAGTTTTGTCCACATTCTGATCTGATTTCTTCAGGTGGGATATCTCTCTGTGTCCATGCGAGAACAAAGCCTTATTTGGGGTCTTTCCAGCACTTTTTCCGCCCCTCTTTGCAGACTCCTGATACTGACGTGCATTTGCGGCGGTGATTCCCTGCTTTTTAAGTTCTTCAATTTTTTCGTATATCTCATCGTCGAAGTCATTTCCCACCTGCGTTTCAAAACGGTAACCGCCGCCTTGCATAACGCCGAACAATTTGTACAACTGTCCGGGATCATCCAGATCTGTCTTGGCCCTGATCGCCTCTATCTTCTTCTGATCACGTAGTGCAGCCTCATAATCCGCGCGGGTGCGAAAACGCATTCCTGCAACCGTCAGGTCATCTGCCGCCATATGGCTCAACTCTCCTTTATCACATATACATTTATTTTACTATATATTGAAATAAATTCAAGTGTTTTGTCTAGATATTATGTTGTGCAGAGTCTGATCTTATTTGAAAATTACTCTGTTCCAGAATTTTTCGTCAAAATATTCCAGAAGAAATAATGGGACGGAATTCAGTATTCATAAAAAATGTCTGTTGTTAATGTAACGGCTTTTCTGATATGAATAGATACTTTCCTGTCCCAATTGTGTCATTATTTTTAAAAATTGTGTACAAAAAAACGCCACAATTCGTAAAATTGTGGCGTTTTGGGTAATCAGTCTTTATTATTCGCTTTTTCTATTTTCAACACATCTCAATCAAAATTTGCCTTCCTTCGCCGCTTCCTCGATCGACGCAGGAATCCTTGATTTTACGGCGTTTTCAAGCAGTTTGAGTGCTACGCGAGAGTTATCAACTTGAATTATATTCCTGACTTTAATGCCTGACCACCGTATCTCTCTTACATTTATCAAAAAATTTCTCATCTAAGATCAGTGTATTGTCTACTATAGGCCTTATACTATTTACATTCTGCCCTTTTACGCCAACTACAACCGTAATCTTTCCTATACTTTTTAAAACTTCATATACTTTTATATAATCTGTATCCGCACTCAGAAAGAACGCTATATCATATGAATTGTAAAATGCTTTACTGATAGCATGTACCGCTAAATTTATATCTGTTCCTTTCTCCACTTTGTAATATGTACTCTTATTCCCTATCTCCATCGGAATGTTCTCATCCACCTGCCTTGCTACATACCTTCCTTCAATTACATCTGTATATGGAGCATTTTTCATGCCTGTGACCCAGTTATAATAATTTTCAAGATTTTTATCTTTCATCAAAAATTCATCTGGCTTAGGAACAAATATAAAGCCTTTCAAAAAATCTACATTTGAAATCTGAGTACAAACATTTCTAAATAATTTGTTATAATCTAATTTTATCGTTGGTTTGCTAAGGCTTTTATAATATTTCTGCAATGCAATATCAAAATTCATATGATCAATAAAAACCATTCCTCTAAGCATATATACCCTCCACAAATCTAAAGGCTTGCATGTATAAAACACACAAGCCCATTCGTTATCTACAAGAAAGCAGTTTCGAAAAACCGATTTCTTGTAGTTATTATATGCAAATACATATAAAAAGTCAACTACTTTTTTGTACCAAAAACAACCTATTTTTTAATAAAAATTCACTTTTTCCCGTTTTACATCTCACTTTTATGATATTTCCTATACCTTGAAAAATATCAGAAGAAAAATGAGGGTTACGAACTCAAATTATCTCGAATTATCTTAAACACCATAAACACAAAAACCCCAGAACCCGCGCAGTTTCAGGCAATTTCCTCTTTTCATTATGGTGGGAGCGCAAAATGCCTCTACATTGCACCAACTACTGATTTTCAGCAAAAATGCGCCAATATTGTTTGTAAAAACGCCACAATTCATACGAATCATGGCGTTTTATCTATCTTTTGTATTCTATTTTTGCAATTCTTAACTCAATTTAATTAAAATTTGCCCGCTTTGCTGGCCTCCTCAATCGAAACAGCCACTGCAACGGTAGCGCCAACCATCGGGTTATTGCCCATTCCGATCAGTCCCATCATCTCAACATGCGCAGGAACAGACGAAGATCCGGCGAACTGTGCATCGGAGTGCATACGTCCCAATGTATCTGTGAAACCGTAGGATGCAGGGCCGGCTGCCATGTTGTCCGGGTGAAGGGTACGTCCTGTACCGCCGCCGGATGCAACAGAGAAGTATTTCTTACCTGCCTCAGTCCTCTCCTTTTTGTAGGTACCCGCAACAGGGTGCTGGAATCTGGTAGGATTGGTGGAATTACCGGTGATGGAAACATCTACATTTTCTTTCCACATAATGGCAACGCCTTCGGGTACAGAGTTTGCGCCGTAGCAGTTTACCTTGGCACGAAGTCCCTCGGAGTAGGACTTGCGCTCGATCTCCTTAACGGTGTTGGTATAAGGATCATATTCGGTTTCAACAAAGGTGAAGCCGTTGATTCTGGAAATGATCTTGGCAGCATCTTTTCCAAGTCCGTTTAAGATAACGCGGAGCGGTTTCTGACGAACTTTGTTGGCCTTCTCAGCGATTCCGATGGCGCCTTCGGCAGCGGCAAAAGACTCATGACCTGCCAGGAAAGCAAAGCATTCCGTCTCTTCTTCCAGCAGCATCTTGCCCAGGTTACCGTGTCCAAGACCTACCTTACGGGTGTCTGCTACGGAACCGGGGATGCAGAAAGCCTGAAGACCCTCGCCTATGGCAGCTGCCGCATCAGCAGCCTTGCGGCAGCCCTTCTTAATGGCAATAGCCGCACCTACTGTATAAGCCCAGCAGGCATTTTCAAAACAGATGGGCTGAATCTTTTTCACCTGTTCATAAACATCAAGCCCGGCATCTTTTGTGATTTTTTCAGCTTCTTCAATAGAAGAAATGCCGTAAGAACTTAAAACGGAATTGATGGTATCAATTCTTCTTTCATATGATTCAAATAATGCCATTTTTACATTCCTCCTATTTTAATTATTCTTTTCTGGGATCAATGATCTTAACCGCATCATCTACACGGCCATACTGTCCGCAAGCCTTCTCATATGCAGTGGCAGCGTCGTCGCCCTTTTTCATGAAATCGGTCATCTTGCCAAAGTTAACGAATTTGTAGCCAATGATCTCATTATCCGCATCAAGAGCAATACCTGTCACATACCCTTCGGCCATTTCAAGGTAACGGGGACCTTTCTTCAAGGTTCCGTACATGGTGCCGACCTGGCTTCTTAAGCCTTTGCCCAGATCTTCAAGGCCTGCACCGATGGGAAGTCCATCCTCTGAGAATGCACTCTGGGAACGTCCGTAAACGATCTGTAAGAATAATTCTCTCATCGCAGTATTGATGGCATCGCATACAAGGTCAGTGTTCAACGCTTCCATTACCGTCAGTCCGGGAAGGATCTCTGATGCCATAGCGGCTGAATGTGTCATTCCGGAACATCCGATGGTCTCTACCAGAGCTTCCTGGATGATGCCTTCCTTCACATTCAGGGTCAGTTTGCATGCCCCCTGCTGAGGCGCACACCAGCCAACACCGTGTGTCAATCCTGAAATGTCTTCTACTTTTTTAGCCTGAACCCATTTTGCTTCTTCTGGGATAGGAGCACAGCCATGATGAACGCCCTGTGCAACTGTACACATTTCTTCAACTTCCTTTGAATAAATCATGTGAAAACTCCTTTCGATTATGTAGATGATACTTGTGACGAAATATCCTCGAAGCTTGTGAATATTTTGTCATAATGAATAGTTATATTGTCGCATATCTCTGATAAAAAATCAATATTTTTCAACGATCTCTCCCTGCTTTTTGTAAATACTTCCTGCAGGAATACAGCCTCTCACCATGCTGGTGGGATATACATTGGAATTTCGTCCGATTACAGTTCCCGGATTCAATACACTGTTACAGCCCACCTCCACATGATCTCCCAGCATGGCGCCGAATTTCTTCAGGCCGGTTTCAATCTGCTCCTCTTTGTTCTTTACCACCACCAGCGTCTTGTCGCTCTTTACATTGGAGGTGATAGAGCCTGCTCCCATATGCGCTTTGAACCCCAGGATACTGTCGCCCACGTAATTGTAATGAGGAACCTGAACCTTATTAAACAGAATTACGTTTTTCAGTTCCGTGGAATTTCCCACCACGGCGCCCTTTCCCACAATGGCGTTCCCACGGATAAAAGCACAGTGTCTGATCTCCGCTTCCTCATCAATAATGGCCGGACCGTTGATGCTGGCAGTGGGTGCAACCTTTGCAGATCTGGCAATCCAGACGTTTTCCTTTTCTTGTGTAAAAATTTCTTTGGGAAGCTTTTTCCCCAGTTCCACGATAAAACTGCTGATCTTTGAGAGCAATTCCCAGGGATACACGGCTCCTTCAAAAAGCTCCGCTGCAATTGTTTCATCCAGCGTGTAAAGATTTCCGATTCTAAATTCTTCCATTATTTTTCTCCCTTTTTATAATTTGCGGCAGCCTTCTGAAACTGCCTGTTTAAAAGCGGCTGATTATACAGCTGTTTTACGATATTGGTTCGTCTGGACACAAAATCATCCAGTTTTTTCATATATTCCGCCTCTGTTATACTTCCTTCCGCAACAAGATTAAGCCCTTTTTCCCAGCTTGCCGTAAGCGCCGGATCCAAAAGCGGACGAATGGAATTGTCAACCACTTCATAGATCATTTCGCCCATCAGAGTAGGCGTTACAACCTGCGTTTTTTTATTCAGCGCAAGGTATTGAATATTGATAAGCTTTTTTAAAATTTCCGCACGGGTGGCGGACGTACCGATCCCGCTGCCCTTGATCTGACTTCTCAGCTCTTCATCCTCAATCAATTGCCCTGCATTTTCCATCGCCAGTATGATGGTGCCGGAATTATAGCGTTTGGGCGGCGTGGTCTCTCCTTCTCTGATCTGTATCTCACTGACAGGAAGCTTCATTCCCTTCCTGAGGTGATTGAGGCTTTCCATAAAAGGCTTCGCTGCACTGCCCTCATCGGTATCCTGCCGGTTCAATGCATCTGCTTCCTCTTGTTTTTCCTCTCTCTTTCTGGAAAAAGAATAATTGAGCGCTTTCAAATAGCCTTCCGCTTCAAGTACTTTAAATCCTGCAAAAAAATGTTCTTCTTTCACCGATACATGAAGGGAGATCTTTTTGTATAGGGCAGGCGGCAGAAAAACAGAAAGGAACCTGCGGACAATGAGCTCATAAACGCCGGCGGCCACCGTACTCAGGGAGTTCAGGCTGTTCAGTCCCTGGCCGGTGGGAATAATGGCATAATGATCTGTGATCTGTTTATCGTTCACATATCTGGTTTTGGCGATCTGCTTATACCCTTCCCCTGCCAGAATTTCCGAAGCCAGCGCTCTGACATTCTGCCATCCTGTCAGCCCCTTTATATTTTTATCTATCTCCCTGGAAACTGCAGTGGAAAGCACCCTTGCATCCGTTCTGGGATAAGTGGTCATCTTTTTTTCATAAAGCTCCTGTGCGATCCGAAGCGTCTCGTCAGGACTGATTTTAAAATATTTGGAGCAGTCATTCTGAAGCTCAGCCAGATTGTACAGAAGCGGCGGATTTTTGGTCTCTTTCTTTTTTTCAACAGATACGACTACCGCCTCTGCAGGCGTGGGATCTGTCAGATAGCGGACCAGTTCCTCTGCGTCTTTTTTCTCCCTGAATCCGTTTTCTTTGTATAAAAGCGGCGATCCATAAAATTTTGTGTTTTCCAGAGCCTTCCACTCGCATTCACAGATCTTATCGCCCGTTTTTACACCTGCGATCAACCGGTAAAACGGGGTCTTTACGAAAGCTCTGATCTCCCGCTCACGGTTTACCACCATTCCAAGCACACACGTCATTACTCTGCCGACGCTGATCACTGCCCGGTCCGCGTTCAGGTACGATTTCACGGAATTTCCATACTTTAAGGTCAACACTCTGGAAAAATTGATTCCCATCAGATAGTCTTCTTTGGCGCGCAGATAGGCAGCCGCGCTCAGATTGTCATATTCTGACAACTCTTTTGCTTCCCGGATTCCCCGGAGAATCTCCTCTTCTGTCTGAGAGTCAATCCATACCCTTCGGCGTTCTTTCCCTCTCACATGCGCCTGCTGTTCCACAAGTCGGTAAATGTATTCTCCTTCCCGCCCTGAGTCGGTACAGACAAAGATGGTATCCACATCCTGGCGGTTTAACAGCCCGCTTACGATCTGAAACTGCTTTTTTACATTGTCAATGACCTGATATTTGAACTCACTGGGGATAAACGGAATCGTATCAAAGGACCAACGTTTATATTTTTCATCATAAGCCTCCGGATAGCTCATGGTTACCAGATGGCCTACACACCAGGTAACAATAGCATCTGCGGATTCTATATATCCGTCCCGGCTGCCTCCGCTTATCTGAAGCGCCCTGGCGAACTCCCTGGCAACACTGGGCTTTTCGGCTATATATAAATTTTTTCCCATTACATCCCATCCACACTGATTAATCTAAGATTCGGCTTGATCTTTGCTTCCAGTTTCAGTTTTTCATCAAAACGGTGCACGGAAAACAGATAGATATAATCCGTTCTTAATTTAGCCTTCTCAGCACAGAGAAGGAACTGCTCATAATTCTCATAGCCCATCAGAGGGCGATTCCAGTTACAGAGCCCAAGAATGGTCTTTCCGGCTTTGTCCTGCGCAACCAGGTCAATGTTTCCCAGTTTTCCCACCCATTCCCCCATCCGTTCGATTTTAACAGGGAGCTTTCCCCGCCTGTTCATTTTTTCGATATACTGTCTGCAGACCAGCTTAAAATAATCCGCCACATAACCACCAAAAGAAGGCTCAATGCACTTATGATAAAAGTCTCCTGCAGACATTTTCTCAAGGCAGCTCAGATTGGGGTATAAATATGTAAAATAAAAGTGTACGAAATGATTACTGATCCGGTAAATTCCCTTCTGCGCATTTGCCTTTCCATCCGTATCAAAGGAAAAAACCTTTTCAACCAGCTCAAGCTCCATCAGATTTTTCAGATAAACGCTGATCTTTGCCCTGGAAAATCCCGTATGATGATACAAATCATTGAGCTTTCGGCATCCTGCCGCCAGTGCGGCCAGAATGGTATTATACACCCCGGTCTCTCTCAGCTCTTCCTCCACAATCCGAGCCCCCTCTCCATATAAGAAGGTATTTTTACAGAGAATAAACCGGCAGATATTTTCCTTGATGCTGTATTTGTCGTCAAAATGTTTCCAGAGTCCCGGAATCCCTCCCAAAATGGCATAAGCTTCCACACACTGCTTCATGGAAAATCCGGGGTAAAATTCCATCAGATCTTCAAATCCGAATGCACGTATCTTTAAAAAGCCGGACAGGGCTGAGGCGGCTTCACCGATCCTGCTGATCATGCTGTTTTCTACCCACCCGATGGAAGAGCTGGCCAGAACCACCAAAATCTCTCTGTCTGTCATCTCCGAACAGATAAATTCCGTCAGTTCCTTCATAAAGGAATCGCCGGATTTGACAATGTATTGGAATTCATCAATGACGCACACCATTTTGGCCGGATGGTCTTTCAGGGATTTCCGAAGAAGCGTATCAAAGATGTCTTTATAGGAAGGATACCTTTTCCCTTCCTCCTTTTCTGTCTCCAGCTCCCGTCCCCACTGATAGCGCTGTTCTCTGTCCGAGGCTGATCTCGCCCGATAATAATATCCCGGCTTTTCCCTGACAAACTGCCAGAGCAGAGAGTTCGTCCCTACGTTCTTCTCCCCATATACAATCAGGATCTGACTTCCTTTCCGGTCATAATATGTATTCAAATGATGAATCTCTGACGTACGCTCTAAAACCATATCCTCACCGTCTGTCAATATATCCTTCCGCTTTCAGCAGCTCGGCGCAAAGTACGGCGCCTCCGGCAGCTCCACGGACAGTATTATGGGAAAGTCCCACAAACTTCCAGTCATAGATACTGTCCTCGCGGAGACGTCCCACACTGATTCCCATTCCTTTTTCAAAATCCACATCCAGTCTGACCTGAGGACGATTATCTTCCTCCATATATTGGATAAACTGGCCGGGTGCACTGGGCAGCGCCAGCTCCTGGGGACGTCCCTTAAAGGAAACAAGCTTTTCAATCAGCACCTCTTTGGAGGCTTTTTTCCTGAATTTCACAAATACGGCAGCCGTATGTCCATTCAGGACAGGGATTCTGATACACTGGCAGGTGATCACAGGGCTTTGAGCCGGTACGATCACACCATCTCTGATCTCTCCCCAGATTCTCAAAGGCTCTTTTTCGCTCTTTTCTTCTTCTCCGCCGATATAAGGGATCACATTTTCAACCATTTCCGGCCAGTCCTTAAACGTCTTTCCGGCGCCCGATATTGCCTGATAGGTAGTAGCTACCACTTCATAAGGCTCATATTCTTTCCAGGCGGAAAGTACGGGCGCATAACTCTGGATGGAACAGTTGGGTTTTACTGCAATAAAGCCTCTTGTGGTACCCAGTCTTTTTTTCTGGAATTCGATTACCTTCATATGCTCCGGGTTAATCTCCGGTATCATCATGGGAACGTCAGGCGTCCAGCGGTGAGCGGAATTGTTGGATACCACAGGTGTTTCTGTTCTGGCATATTCTTCTTCGATCTTTTTGATCTCATCTTTGGTCATGTCCACTGCACTGAAAACAAAATCCACCTGAGCGGCAGTCTTTTCCACCTCATTTACATTCAGAACCGTGAGTTCTTTTACTGCCTCCGGCATGGGAGTGTCCATTTTCCATCTGTTTCCCACCGCTTCCTGATATGTCTTTCCTGCAGATCTTTCACTCGCCGCAATGGCAGTCACTTCAAACCATGGATGATGCTCAAGAAGAGAAATGAATCTCTGCCCCACCATACCTGTTCCGCCTAAAATTCCTACTTTCAGTTTTTCACTCATTTTGTTCTCCTCATTTTCTTTCTTTGTCTCTGGTCTCAAGAAATTCTCTGTTAATCCGGATTACCTCTTCCATCGCCTTAAGGCCGGGGGCGCCAATGGTAAGACGCTTTTCCACACAGGTCTTCAGGCTGACAGCCTCGTAAATATCGCTCTCAAATGAAGGACTGAACCTTTTCAGTTCTTCCAGGCTCAGTTCATCGATGCTGCATTCCTTTTCAATACAGAAAAGCACCATCTGCCCTACAATGCCATGCGCGTCGCGAAAAGCCACTCCTTTTCCCACCAGATAATCCGCCGCATCCGTTGCATTGGTAAACCCTTTCCGTGCACTCCGTTCCATAACCTGTTCATTGAATTTCATGGAAGAAAGCATTCCTTTAAACAGGATCAGACAGTTTTCTACTGTCTCTATCGCATCAAAAGTGACTTCTTTATCCTCCTGCATATCTTTATTATATGCCAGAGGAAGACCTTTCATGGTAGTAAGTATGGACATCAGCGCTCCATAGACGCGTCCGGTCTTTCCTCTTACAAGCTCTGCTATATCCGGGTTCTTCTTCTGAGGCATGATACTGCTTCCGGTAGAAAATCCATCATCAATCTCCACAAATCTATATTCATTCGAATTCCAGATAATGATTTCTTCTGAAAACCGGCTCAGATGCATCATAATCGTGGAAAGCGCGGCCAGAAATTCAATGATATAATCTCTGTCAGCCACTGAATCCATGCTGTTAAGCGTTGGACCCTCGAAACCCATAAGGTATGCCGTGTAAGACCGGTCAAGAGGGTATGTGGTCCCAGCAAATGCGCCGGACCCGAGCGGACAGTAATTCATCCTCTTGTAAATATCCTCCATCCGCAGTACATCTCTTTTAAACATCTCGAAGTAAGCTCCCAGATGATGGGCAAGCGTCGTGGGCTGCGCCTTCTGCAGATGTGTAAACCCCGGCATATAGGTGGTCAAGTGGTTCTCCATAAGAGAAAGAATGGTTTCAAGTAATCCCTTAAGGTGATCCGAAACCTGAAGTACCTTAAGCCTTATATAAAGCCGCATATCAAGAGCCACCTGATCATTCCGGCTTCGACCGGTATGCAGCTTTTTGCCGGCCTCCCCGATCCTCTGGGTCAGAACCGCTTCCACAAAACTGTGAATATCCTCATACTCCTCCGTAATGCTCAGCCTTCCTTCAAAAACATCCTCCCGTATACCGGTCAGTCCCCTGACGATCTGATCCTTTTCCTCACCGGTCAGGATTCCCTGTTTCGCCAGCATTACCACATGGGCAATACTTCCTTCAATATCCTGTGCAAAGAGCTTTCTGTCGAAGGTAATGGACGCATTGAACTGGCTGGCCAGTCTGTCCGTTTCCCCGGTAAAACGCCCTCCCCATAATTGAGCCATAGCACGAATCCTCCATGATTATTAAATCTGCATTTGATACTACCACAATTTATACTGTATTTCAATCTTTTGTTTCTTGTCAGAAAACAGAGATGCATGATGCACCTATCGGTCGAATTTTCATAGATTATATGTATAAGAACCTGTGGCCCGCCTGTGAGGCCGGCTCATCAAAAAAGACTGCAGGAGAAAGATTGAAAATTAAAAATTTCAATCGCGAGATTTGTGTCTGCGCGTTGCTTGCCACAAACTCGTTAATCCATTTTATGGATTTAGCCATATCATGGCTTTGCGCAACAAAGCAGCGCAGAAATGGGGATAACTATGAATCAGTCTGTATTGGAATGTAAAAACATCTGTTTCTCTTATCACAACTTAAACGGCGAAACCAGAGCTTTGGATCATATTTCTTTTCAGGTAAAAAAAGGGGAATTTCTGGCAATCGTGGGACCAAGCGGATGCGGCAATGCAATGGCTCTTTTTTGGGCACTTTGGCAACCACTGCCTGTTTGCTTTCTCTAAAAAACAGGTATCCTGCAAAAAACGGGCAAAAATATCCCGATGCTTTTCAGGCACCGGGTTTCTTAAATAGATATGCGCGATTTCTCCGTCCCACAGGACTTTATCTATGATCTTTCTTAAAAAATCTCTTTTCTGCAACAGGGTCAGTTCTTCAAAGATCCGTGAAAAATCTGTCAGCCTTTCAGAGAGCTCTCTGATCTGATCCACTAATTCTGTCTTTTCATGTTCATCCTCCTTTACGGATCTGATCCGCCTGTGCAGTGCCCCGCACTCACAGTCCAGCTTCTGAATTTCTTCATTTATATATTGCACGGATACGCTGTCACTCTCCAGCTGCTTAATGGAAGCTACTAGCTTCTGAATCTCACCCTTTTTCCTGTCATATTCCTGCTGCATAAACTGTTTTTCGGACATAACCTCAATGTCAGAGTTCAGGATTTCCTTCCGAAGCTCCTCCAGCATGGGGATGAGTCCTGTATCCGGATCAGCCAGCGTAAAAATCTCCTTACAGACGGCCTCGTCGAGGGTGTTCCCATGAACATTCTTATTATCACATTTCTCCCCGTGTGTCTTGTCCTTATAGGTGCAGTGATAGGAAAAGGTCCGCTCTCCCTTCTCTGTCTTCCTGGATGCCGGATAGTTCTTGGGGCGCATCCGGTGTCCGCATCTGCAGCAGAGAATGCCTGACAGGAGGGAGACGTTGTTACGGCTTTCCTTAAAGCTCTCTCCCTTTCCCTTATTGGTTTCCAAAAGCTCCTGAACCCGTACAAAATCCTTCCCGGTAATGATCCCTTTATGACGTCCTTTTGAAATAATCCATGTTTCATAGGGGGTATGCTGGTTTTTGTATGAACCCGACGTCGTCTTCGCATATCCCATCAGGCCGGATACATGGTCAAGCTCCTCCCGGTCGATGCAAACCTGACAGCCAAGGTCATAAAAATACTGCCAGGCTTCCTCATCCGCCAATACATATACCGGATTCGTCAGAATGTCACGAATCCCCGAGATCGTAAATTCCTTTCCCTTTCGGGTATTGATGCCGTTTGCCAAGAGATACTCCAATACCTTTGTGATAGATCTCTTTTCCAGAAAGCAGGAAAAAATGATTCTAGCCAGACCGATCTCCTCCGGGTTCTGGATCAGGCAGTACATGGATTTCTTCTTTAATGCACTGACCTCCTTTTCCAGCTTCATGGAGGAATAGCCCAGAGGCGTATTTCCGCCAAGCCATCGTCCGCTTCTGGCCAGCATGATCATGTTGTCCTTGACACGTTCCGCGATCTGCTCCCGCTCCATCTGGGCAAGCACTCCGGAAAAATACAGCATGGCCTTCCCGATGGGGGTTGTTGTGTCGAACTTCTCTTTGATGCTGATAAAGGAAGTGCTCCTGCGGTTCAAATCCTCCATTAAATTGGCAAGATCAGCCAGATTCCTGCCAAGACGGTCAAGCTTGTAGCAGACTAAATAATCAAAATGCCTCTCTTTCATATCCTGCATCATTTTTCTGAACTGTGGACGCTTTGTGTTTTTTCCGGAAAAGCCCTCGTCCTCATATTCTATGATCTCCGCCTTCTCCGATCCTTCAACAAACATGGCAATGTATTCTTTACACATCGTAAGCTGATTTTCAATGCTGTCTCCTTTCCCTGTCCACTTGGATTTCCTACTGTAAATGGCAATCAGCATATCTTCGTCTCCTTTTACCGATTATTTTTTATCTAAGTCGGGCAGGGGAGGATTTTTACCCTGCTCATCAAACGCTGTCGCGCTCTGCGTGTCAGCTTTTCGATTTAAAATTGTCTTGCCGCCGGAAAATATTCGGCGGCAAGACAGAGGTATCTTAAAGGGGTGAAGGATCTGTCCCTTTGGGTCCTATATCAGATGCTTTCAGTCTGTTGATTAATTCATCTATCATCTTTATTTTTTCATCTTTCGTGAATCCTCCTCCGCCAAGGTATTCTTTTATGTACAGAGCTGTATAGATATTGATCTCGTTTTGGATATTTGCCGCAGCCTTATCGCCGCTGATCTGACAACATACATGATGCTCTCGCAAGGATGTCTCCATGTGGGGTAAGTCTTATAGTATTATATGCCTCCCTGCGCAAACGATTCTCTTCTCGCCCGTATTGTTCTGAATCTTGAATCCAGAAGCCGCCGCGCCCATTCCATCGCTTCCTCGAAGCACTCCATACTATTCCCATAAAAGGCCAAACACCGCATACGGAATACTATTTCGGGCATACCTGTCTGATTGGTGATGATCAAACCGTTTCACCCCTATGTCAAGTACAATCCACTCATAATGCTCGGGAACTTTTGCGCCGCGTTCAATCTTCATCTCCGGATTAAGAATCAAAAGTAATGCAGATGAAAACACATCATCTGCATAAAAAATTCCACTATGTGTAAATTCATTCCTGATCGTCGCAATGTTTGGACAATTCATTTTAGTCTCCGAACAAACTTTATTAATGCCCTAAACGGGCTTTCTTCATTTCTACGTTGCAAATAGTTAGTAAATTACAGCATTCAATCAGTGTGTCAATGCCCTAAACGGGCTTTCTTCATTTCTACCTCTATGAAAAAAAGCACTGTACTTGTAGTTCTAATGTGTCAATGCCCTAAACGGGCTTTCTTCATTTCTACATAAGAAAAAGGAAACTTAGAAAGTGATAGAGATGTGTCAATGCCCTAAACGGGCTTTCTTCATTTCTACGCTATCCCTCCACAACCCCAGTAAAATCAATGGTTTCAGGCTCTGATTTTGTATGTAATTGCCAGAATATTCTGACAATTACACTTTTCGGGCCATTTTTTTGTCTTTTCGGAACTTATAGTAAACGACAAATTATTTTGTCGTTTACTATAGCTGTTGATACAATTATATTCTAATCCTATTTTATTTTCAACTCAAACTTATTTTTTCATCACTATTTTCACGGTCTATTCCCCAGTTTCCTCCCGCCAACCACCAACCAAGAAAAGTCAGTCTCAAATCTCGATCAGCCACTCATAGCCTGTCTCCTTTTTTCTGCGAACCAGCATTCCCAATTCGATTTCCAGGCAATCTGCCCTCACAAGATCAAACAGCTTTTCCAATTCTTTCTCTATCTTTGATACAGAAGCATCGATGCTCCGTTTCTGTTTTTTCAGTTCCAGTATTTTCTCCGCCAGCTCCTGCGCCTTTTTGTGGACATTCAGTTCTTCTACTATCTTTTTTTCCTTTTCATTCGTGATCGTGCGGCTGGTCGGTATAGTAACATCCTTTTGCAGATCATTGGAAAGCAAAATAGCATGGAGTACCGGGGAGGGATAGCAGTTTTTACTTCTTTTGAAATCGCAGTTGCATCCGCATTCCGCAGTAATCTGTTTATATTGCTCCCTGAGCTTGATGCAGCTTACCGGCTTTTCCGGAATCCGCCGGATAAAGCGTTCCGTGATATTATACTGATAATTTAAGGTATGCGACATGACGGTGTGTACAAACTGTTTTCCATCCTCTCCTAAATGCCCAAAAACGTATAAAACCGACAATCTCTCAAAGTGCGTCAAATATCCCGTCTTGGCCGCTTTGTTGCAAAGGTATCCCATCAGGCTACATCCCTTAAGGACTTCAAGGACATTTTCCGGAGTGTCCTGATAAGCGCTCAAATCTGTTTCTATCTTTTTTTCACCTGCATTGTCGTTTTCTTTCAGATTCACTGCCAGAACCTTTTTCAAAGCTCCCAGCGAATTTTTTGCAAGGCTGTCCAGAAACAGATTAACATTCGTCACCCTGTTTCCGCTATCGTCCAAAAAATAAGACCGCTCACCTGTTCTCATATGAAATCCCCAGGGAAGCTTTATGGCCTGTCCGAATTTGCCTGGCTTTAGTCTCGTTTTATTGGGAAAAAACTCTATCCCTATCCCTTCTTCTGTTTTTCCCAGCCTGCTCTCTACCACGTCGCAAAACATATTCGCATACCGAACCGGTATCCACTGCGTCATAATAAGCCAGACATGGTAGCCGCGTCCTCCGGAATATTCGATATACCCGGTTAATCCAAATTCACGGTAAAGCTCCAACACCTCATTGGCCTTTTGCAGCGCTTTTTCCAGATACGCCCTGTACTCCACGCTTCCCCTCTCGTTTTGCAACAGTACCTTTTTTGAGACATCAATGTCCGTCACAATATAACGCACTGTCCCATTGGAACGCTGCACGTAGGTTCCCAGGGTAACTTTTCCACATAAATGCTCATAAAGCTTCTGGGCCGTCAGAGGATATGCCTGAATTTCGTTTTGCCTTTTACCTCCGCTGCCTATTTCCTCACTGCTGTAAATATCTTCCCTCCCCACAAACAGATTCAGTATTTTTTCCGCGCTGGAACGGTCGAAAGAAATAGATGTCTCACCGTTGTCCGGCAGTATCACATGACTGCCTGTGCCATATGCCTTTTTCTCCAAATGCTCGCTCTGCTTCTGCCAGAATGCGGCCTTTTGGTACTCCCCTCTGTCGGTATATAGCTGCATGAGCTCCACTGTCGTATCTGCATTTTCTTGTATAATATAACTTCTGTATAAATCCAGCAGTTCCTTTAAATTATCATGCGCTTTCTGCCCCGCTCCCTGCAATGTCCAAATCTGGTAAAACTGTTCGTATTCCAACAGTTCCAAGGCTTCCTCACCTTCCTCTTTCCAGATCTTTGAAAGATAAACTGCAATATCCTTACAGTAATTGGAAAGCTCCCGACGTTGGTTTGTCAGCCCTTCTTTCTTTTTACCGGAAAACCGCATCAGCACAATATACTCGAAAATACTGTGTACTTCTCTTTCTCCGCGGAAATACTGCTCCCAGCCTCCCACGATTTCCAATGCGCTCTTTAGTTTCTCTTCTATTGTTTTTTCGGAAGAAGTAAGCCACATGGTCTCCAGGCGTTCTTCCAGATTCCGTTCAGCTTTTGCCGGGATTGCCATACCAGTCATTCCAAAATGATAGCCAAGGAAATCGACACCCTCTTCAAGGGGCGCACATACTGTTTTCCCCTCGTTTAGACAAAGCCCAAGACGGCTCAGTCCTGCCTTCACCTTTACGCATTCTTCAAGCAGCTCTTCCCTGCTCTTTCCAAGAAGGAGCATATCATCCGAATAACGGACATAGTATGCCGCCCCCTTTGTCATCTGATCATCAAAATCCATCATATAAATGTTGGATAAGGTCGGCGATACCGCGCTGCCCTGATAAATCCCCGTCTTCTTTTCTACCAGCCCGCCGCCCTCGTCCAGCATGACCGATTTACAATTCTCTTCTATAAGAAAAAGGACGTCCTCCTCTTTGATGTTTTTCTTCAGCATTCCCTCCAGTTTTTCCCATTGTATGGAATCGAAAAAGCCGGAAATGTCCAGCCGCAGCGCCCATGAATACCTGCCGGACTTGATCCTTTGGTCAATCTCATTTACTGCGTTCAAGGCGGATTTACTGCTTCTGTACGCAAAAGCCTGCGGAGAAAACTGCCCCTCATACAGCTTCTTAAGCTCAGCCTCCAATGACCTCTGCACCACTTTATCCCGCATGGCATACAGCGCAATCTCACGGGCCTTTTCGCCTTTATACAGGATCACCCTTTTCACCGGGAGCGCGCGATACCTGTGTTCCCTCAATTCCTGATGCAATTGACGTATCTCTTCTGCCTTCCTTTCTTCAAACTCCTCAAAGGTAACGTTGTCCACACCTGCTGCCGGATGGTTCTTTCTGGCTTCTTTCCATGCTTGTGACAGTTTCTGCAAATCAATAATTTTATTATATAAGCTCATCCTTCTCTAAATCTCCGTATATGTTAAAAACCATTAAATAATAATCAATTCATCCTTATCCAAGGCCATTTCCCTGCTCTCAATACCGATGGTACACAGCTTTTGCTCACATTTTCCGCATATATTGTAAATACGGATATTTCCTTCCTCTTCCTCCTGCATCAGGATCACCAGCTTCTGATACAGCTCTCTATACTGCTGTTCTGTGATCCTGCACTCAAACACACTGTATTGGACACGCTGCCCATAGCCGGATAGCTCCTTTGCGATTTTTCCCCGTATTCTGTTATCCGTTATGTCATAACTGATCAAGTACACGACGCTTTCCCCAGCTATATGGCTTATACTGCCCTTTCTCGCTCACCGCTTTTTTCAGTGCGGCAATCTGCTCTCTAATGCAGCGGCGAAAGGATTTCTCTCCACTGGCCGTATTCCTTCCGCTCATCCAGCGCTCATATTCCGTACAGAATTTCTTAAACCCGTCTTCATTTAAAAGGATGCGCCCATCCTGCGGAATGTCGAAATCATATTTTCCTATCATCCGTTTATTAAAAAGAAGAATCACCAGCCTGTCCACCACCGGCTGGCGAAATTCTTCCATCATATCCAATGCCAGCGACTTGCGCCCATACCTGATGCCGTGCAGAAATCCCAGATACGGTTCAAAGGACTCTGTCTCCAGCGCGCTGCATACCTCCTTGGTAAGAAAGGTATAAGCAAGACTGAGGAGTACATTTACCGGATCCTTCGGCGGCCTTCGGTTCCTCCCCTGAAAAGGGAACTCGCATTTTAACATCTGGCCAAACGCCCGGAAATAAATATTGCTGCAGATCCCTTCTATTCCCAATATCTCGTTAGACGTCCGCTTATCCGGCAGCTGTTGTATGTACTGTTCCATTTGCCCTACATCCTTTTTCCACTCATAATCGCTTCCCCGCCATGAGTGTTCCCGGATTATCGCAATCTGATTTTCAATCTTGTTAGCCACAATCAGCCTGGCCATTTCCATTCTTTTTTCCATATCAAGGTAAAATCCGTATTGCTCAAACCGCAGAAAAATATTTTTCGATGCGTCCGCCGCCGTCTGCCCCAGGTATTTCCCCGAATAGGAAAAATGGCTCACATCGATTCCCTTTTCCATCAGCATGTGCAAAACCTGCGCCGTGATCTGAACATTCCCGATCAATGCCATGTTTTCTACATGAAGCACTGGCAATTCCAGGAGGGTTTCATTTCCCTTTCTAACCGCAATGCGCTCCCCCAGCTTCTGGATTATTGCCCCCTGCTCCTTAATATACAAAACCGCCATCAATTCCCTCCCATTCCCATCACGTAATTCTTTGACTTAAGAGGATTGATCCACTTTATATGATTGGCATAGGCCTGATAATTGACCCTCTCTACCGCGCAAAAGCCCTGAAAGATTTCCAGAACAAAGTTTTTAAATTTGGTATAATCGCCATAGCTGACCGGCCCAAGGCCATGGGCAAAAATAGAGTTGTTTCTCAAATATACCATCGCCCGGATTCTTTTCAGTTTATCAACCTCCTTTTTTCCCTGGGAATGGACAATCGGATCCCCCAGAGCCATTAGCATAATAAACCCTTCCAGAAGAGATACCTGCTCCGGCAGATATTCATTTCCCGGCCGCCCAAACAGCTCCGCCTTTATCTCTTTTACCTTCCCCTTGAAGAGCTCAAATTGTCCTTTGGCATCCAGTTCCCCATAGGCAGGCTGATATTTTTTATCGTATTTTATTTCCGCATAATTCATCTGAGATACATACAGGCCATAATGGGACATTCTCCTTTGCTCTACCATCTCCAGTAGCCGGTAAAAAAGCAGTGTGGCCATATCGTACTTTTCCTGCTTCTCTCTGATACAAGCGCTTTGATACATGGTAAACATCAGCGCGTACATGATGCTTTTTGATTTGATAATTTCAGCATTTTGTCTTTTTTTGAGCATCTCCGGTATTTCATTCAAATATCTCAATATTTCCTCCTGCTTTTCCAGGCATTCGTAACAGTCCATAAGCAGGAAGGTATTGTGCATCATCCGATCCCTGCGCAGTTGGTGGTTCAGCTTCCTGATATACGCAAACGCCTCCCCAAAATCCAGCGCATCCCATGCCTCATAAACCTTTGCCAGCAGATACACAAAGTTCATCTGCTGCCGGATGGCCGGATCCGGTATATTTTCCTTCAGCTCTCCCAGCTTTTCCTGCGCGCCCGCGTAGTTGTATCTTTCAAACAGAGCCAATGCCTTTTCTATCTCAAAATCTCCAAATACGGCAAGCGGATTGTCAATATAAAATAAGGTTTCCGAACCCGGATTTGGTTTGCGGAAATCCGTGAGGTAATCATTAGATCCCACATATACCAACTGCACATCGATCATAGCCCCTGCCATGGCCGCTGCGGCAGACATGGCTTTCGTTCCTCCGGTAAAATCAATATACATCTTCCCCGGCTTTTCCCAGTCAATGTAGCTTCTCTTGATCTCCTGATAAATATCCAGCGGACTGGTTTCACTTACCTTGCGTTTCTCATATTCCACCACTTCCAGCTCACAATATTTCACGATCTTGCTCAACGTGCTTTCCGTTTCTGCCGTATGCAGAAACAAAATCCGCTTCGGCCTTAGAAGTCTGATATTCAGCACAATGGGTTCATAAGAGGTTCCCACCGACGCCACCAGGTATTCTACTTTCTCAAATACCTTTGCTTTATTCCTGTCTATGAAATCTTCCTCGATCAGCTTCATGAGATTTCTCTCATAAAATTCATCCGCAATCTGCCTCTGTTCAAATGTTTTTCTCTCTAACTGCTTCCACTCCCGCGTTTTTTCTGCCAGGTTCTTATTCATTTCGCCTTTTTCCTCCATGTCCTTTCAGATAACCTGCTGCTCACTGCGCCAGAGGGTTATCCTTTCATGCCTGCTTCCCTCTGCCCGCCCTAGCGGGCGTACAAATCAGGATGCTCAGTATCTCAGTAACCGCATTTTATCATGCCCTCTCCATCAGTCCTACGCTAAACGGGTATGTATCCAAAAGCCCGCGTTCACAAGGTGATAAACAAGAAGTCTGAGCCATCCTTCGGGCTGGCGATGTAATGGGGATAAAGGAAGAATAAGAATTGAAGTGATTCCCTGCTGATTTTGCAAGGCATGAAGTGATTCCTCTAAAAAAGTCTGATTATAAAAAAACCAGTGCTTCCACCGGCTGATCGTGGAGCCTTCCGCCGGGCAGCAATCTGCCTCCAGCGGCACATCCTCCCTCAGTCCGCTTGCAATGGTGTCTGATTCATAGTAAGCGTCAAATAAGAACGTGTAGTGAAATATATGGCGTTCTCCTGTAAACTT
>CAMWFQ010000006.1 GCA_947173495.1 uncultured Lachnospiraceae bacterium
CCTTCTTTTGGTTTTAAAACTCTATGAAATTCTTTCAATATTGCCTGCGGAGAAGATGTATGCATTAACACACCCTGACAATTGATGAAATCTATACTCCCATCTTCCAGTGGCAGCTCTGATTTCTGATCGTTGATGTGCACCAGTTTTGCATTGAGTGAATCAACTCCCATTAATGCCAATCGATATTGCGCATTTCGCAAAGCTGTTCTAGACACATCCATTCCAATTATTTTTCGAAGTTTATTTTGAGAAGAAAACCATACCAAATCATTTCCCGGTCCACATCCATAGTCAAGAATAATTTCGTTGTCATGCTCTCTGTCCATTTCAGCATATTCTCTAAAATATGGGTATAAAGAAAACCTTCTATCACAATACTCAATGCTATCTTTAGCTGTCAAAAACCAATTATCTAATACGGTATGGTTAGTCCAATAATCTTCTATCTCATTTCCTATCGCCCCCCCCACTTCTTCAATTGGGACTAACCGTCCTGCCAATTTATACTGTTCCCACCTAATTTCAATTAATGTGTCCTCTATTTTTTTTAAGTCAGTTTGCTGAAGTTCGTTTTCTAAGCTTTCTTTAAAAATGGGTTGAAAAAACTTCATCCCGCAATTGAACATTTTATTTTTGAACTTCCCTATCATAATAATTTCCCCTTCTTTCTAGTATATCACATATTTTATTTGCAGCATTTCCATCACCATAGAAAGAGGCTCTCTCTTTTCTTGATATCTCCGTACAATATATCTTATTTATAATTTCTTCCTTGCTTAATTTGCATAATACATTATGATTGCCTTCTAGCGTTTCCACCCACTCGGTTTCATTTCTCACCGTCACTAAATCCGTCCCCAAAATATATGCTTCTCTCTGTAACCCCCCTGAGTCCGTCACTACCTTCCTAGCATTTTTAGTGAAAAATAGCATATCCAAATAACCGATAGGTTCAACAAACATAATATTTGTATATTTATGTTTTACTACTAAATTATCTACTATTGACCTTGTTCTCGGATGAACCGGAAATATGACCGGTGCCGTAAACATTTCAAAAGCCTCCAAAACCTCCTCCACCTTTTGCATCTCTGTGTTTTCTGCACGATGTATTGTTGTCAAATACCACTCACTTACCATTTCTATACTACCATACAAACCTCGCAACCGATTAAAAAAGTATTTTGGAGGATATTTCTCCATCTCCTGCGAATAATATAGAACCGCATCGCACATTACATCCCCTACTTTATATACATTTTTATGGATGCCTTCATTCACCAAATTTTGTACTGCTGTATCTGTAGAGCAGAACAAAATGTCCGATATATGATCTGTTAGAATTCTATTTTGCTCTTCCGGCATTGCTTTATTAAAAGAGCGGAGGCCAGCCTCAACATGTATCACCGGTACTAACATTTTTGACGCAGCAATTGCACCTGCTAAAGTAGAATTTGTATCACCATAAACTAATATATAATCCGGTTTTTCACATGATAATATTTCTTCTATACCAATTAACATGTGTGCTGTCTGTTTTGCATGACTCCCCGACCCCACACCCAAATTATAATCTGGGCGCGGAATATGCAGTTCCTCAAAAAAAATGTCAGACATATTACTATCATAGTGCTGCCCAGTGTGCACCAAAATCTCTGTGTTCTCTTGTCTTATTATTCGCGATAACGCCGCTGCCTTAACAAACTGAGGCCGCGCCCCCACTACTGTTACAATCTTTATATATATATCCCTTCCTTTCTACAAAACACAAATCGACATCTTAAATTCCTTATAACGTTTGTCTTTTAAAGCATAAATAAATACGGCTTAAAACATACAACCGTGAGTATAGATAATATTGTACAATGCAAAGGTATTCAAGTAAAGCTGCCTTTCTATAATCTTTAGTAAACTTTCTGGTTCTGAGTGGAGTCCCTATGGATTTTAAATTTATTTATAAATCTGATAATGTATTGACTCCTCTAGGACCTCATTGCCCCAACTCTTTCTAAAGCACCACCAATTATTCATTCCAAATATTTTTTTATATCTATGAAAAACCTGATAAAAAGCGCCAAATAGATTTTTATTATGTTTCCCTTTAATCTGTAATCTCAATATTTTTAAGTGCCCTTATTTTAATATGATACAGTCGAGGAATTTGGCATCCCTAACCTTTGCTTTTATATTCTTGGAAAAGTTTATTCAATCATTTTACGATATTTATATGCTTGGTCATGAAAAATTGTCTGCCACAGCTCCAAGCAAAAAAATCCCCATAAATTTCTGGCAAAAGAACCTTCTGAGTCAATTTTTCTAATAACCATTTCATTATTAATAAAGTCTCTTTGTTTCGCCTTTTGGGATGACAAGATATCTAAAATAAATTCTCTAGTTTCTTTCTTTGCCCACTTTGCAAATGGTGTAGGAAAGCCCATTTTATCTTTTCGATTCAATATCTCCTCAGGTACATATTTGCTCATGGATTCACGCAAAATATATTTCAAATTCCCATCTTTCATTTTAATATTTGCTGGAATTGTAGCCGCAAACTTTACTAACTCCTTATCTAAAAAAGGAACTCTAGATTCAATGCCATGAGCCATACTCATTCTGTCTTCAACTTGCAAGAGGGCCGGTAGTAAGGTCTTAAAATCAAAATGTGTCATTCTATCTAAATAAGAATCTTTTTCGACATTTTCTGCAATAAATATTCTTTCATAAGAATCATATGGATTATACCCTTCAAGCCTGTCCCTATAAATACACTCCTCCATCTTCGGTGCACGATTAATTAATTTATAGTATCTTGTTAACGAAGGATCAAATAACCCTTCTTTCCAGAATTCCTTAATCATTGGCTTATAATTTTGTAGACTAGATAAATTGGGAATAATCGACTGGTATGTAACAACGAATTTTCCTGAGTTCATTGTTCCATCAATTGCTCCTTTAATACATTGTTCAAAATAAGCTACTAAATACCTTGTATAACCTCCAAATATCTCATCCCCTCCCTGACCACCTAAAACTACCTTTCTATGCTTACTAGCTAATCCTGAAACCATATACTGTGAAAAAGATCCCGGGCCAGCTACCGGAGTATCTAAATGGTATATTACCTTTTCTATATTATCAATAAAATCCTGATGATCTATATCTATTTGATAAAGCAAAAAACCCTTTTTATCCGCTACAGCTTGTGCATATTTACTTTCATCATACTCTTCTCCAATACTAAACTTTCCTGTAAACCCTTCAAAATCTCCCCCCAGCATCTCAGTTGCAATAGCTGATACTATTGACGAATCTACCCCACCACTAACATATCCTCCTATAGCTACATCACTACGGATATGATATTTTAACGAACTAATAAATCGTTCTTCTAACTCTTCGAAAAAGTATTTCTCAGTATGATAAAAATCCGGTGCATAGTACACTTGCCAGTATCTATTCTCTTCCATACCTAATTCTGTCACTCTAGCCGCAAATCCCGGTTTTAGTTCAAATATATCTTTAAACAAGGTTTTTCCTTCTAAGCAAAATTGGAATACTAGATAATCGCTAAATGCCCTTTTATCAATCTGAATGTCTTCTAAGAACGGAAGCAGTGCTTTAGCTTCTGATGCAAAATAAAACACCTCATTTTTTATACAATAATAAAATGGCTTGATTCCAAATGGGTCGCGTGCACAAAACAGTGTTTGCCTTTTTTCATCCCATAATGCAAAGGCAAACATTCCTGAAAAATGATTGACACACTTTTCACCCCATTTTTGATACGCATGTAAAATAATTTCTGTGTCACTTGTAGTTTTACACTTATGTCCAATTTCTTTCTTCAATTCTAAATAATTATATATTTCACCATTAAAACACACCCAATTACCATATTCATCCCTCATTGGCTGCCCACCATTTTCTATGTCTATAATACTTAATCTTCTATGTGCAAATCCAATCGTTTGTATGTCATTAACCCATATCCCCTCACCATCTGGCCCTCTATGAACTTGAAGTGTATTCATCACCTCTAATTTTCTTTTTATATTTTCCACCTTGCTTTTTTTGTAACTAAAAATGCCTGCTATTGAACACATTTTATTTTGTTTGATCCCCCTTTTTACTCAAATATGCATTCCACTTTTACTCATAATTTTATAAAGCCCAGTTTCTTTAAAGGGTAAAAAACACAGAAATAATCTACTCAAAATATCAGTCATGGATAAACGGCAAATACTTGTTAATGGAACAATATATTTCGATCTAAATTTTGAAATTTCACAAATAATGCGCAGTTTTAATAAATACTTACAGTTAATATCCTCTTCAATATTCTCTATTATCTTTTCTACAAATTTTGAATAAGTATATTTTTCTGAAAGTACTACATGTCGATAACAGTTTTCAGCAATTTCTTTACAATACTCAATATCAGCAATCTTTTCTATCACATCCTTTAGATTGGAAAAATCTTTCTTTATTTCAATATAATCAATATTAGGATATAATACCCCCTTATAATCGCCTTCAACTAACACTTGACATGTCTTTGTCATCGCACACTCAAAGTGTCGCGGAGATAACGCAAATAAATGAATATAATTATCCATTCCTTTAAAACATTTTTCTTCCACCTCTTCAAAAGTCGCTTCGGGATGCTCCATACAATATTTATTCACATTTTGAGCAATACTACCATCTATATCCAACAAACCACTTCCCCCCAAACATCCCAACATTGTTCTACAATTTAGTAAATATTTTATCCATTCATCTCCCAATATTACATTTGTCTTTAAATCATCTGTGTTTGCAATATCATAAATTAGATTGCTTCTATGCGATTTGAAATAGTTTAAAAATTCTTCAGCTAATTGAGACTTTAATTGTCCATGTTTTCCCAACCAATATGGCAATTTTCTCGCTCTATAACCTAAATCAATATTTCTTTCAGAATTATATCCTTTTTTGTTTATTTTTTTTAAAGTCTTTTGATCAATATAGCCTGTAAATACCGTTTCTATATACTTATATCCGAGTTCTCTGGGATAAATCTTTTCAAAATCCTCTTCATATGCACAAGTATATATACGTTCTACTCCTCCTTCTTTTATAAATTCTCTAATACAATTATTATAATTATATTCATCTTGTGGAATAATAATTTTAATACAGTTAAAGCTTTTTACCATTTGAATAATTATATCTTTATTTTTATTCCACCATATAGGACCATACCTCTCTGCAAACACTGTATAATGTACAATAATTGCAGATAAAGGAAATTTTACATTTTCACATTTTTGAACACTCTTAATATCAATTATATTCAGGTAATAGTAATGGTTTTTTTTATCATATCTCGAGAAACAAAATAATGAGTCAGAAATGGTTTTTCTATTTTTTTTTTCTCTTTTGGCATATAGAATTAAAATATTCAATGATAAGCTTCCTTCTTTCTTTTTGTATATAAATTCCCTTGTATTTATTTATACTCTTAAATTTTTGATCCCAATTCTATTTATCATTGAACGGAAAAAAGCATGTCCTTTTCCTTTAGACTCATATAACAAATAATTAGAATCAATACATTTATCAATATACTCAATCAACCACTGGTAGCTTAACTTAAAATTAGATATGATATCTTCGTAAGTAAAATTAACCATATTTTGCAAATACTCATCATCTGCTAATTTTTCCAGTACATCATCTATATTACTAAAATCTTTTTTTAATGGAATATAATGAACTCCTGGTTTCAAAATGCCTGAATAATTACCTTCATATAGAATCAAAGCCGTTTTTAAGGATATTGCTTCCAATAATTTAGGGGAAATTTGATTCATTTTTACTTTGCCTTCATAAGATTTCAAGTATTTATCAAATATTTCTTGATATGTTACCTTCGGGTTATGAGCAATTTCTTGTTCTACAATTTTCTTTAACTCTCCTTCATCATCAAAAATATTTGATCCGCTTTCTGTTCCAAGTGTTGCTTTACAAGCTGATAACCACTCTAACCATTTCTCAGTATAAATTCGTTTATCTGACTCCCACTCTATATCTACTTTTAATCCCCTTTCAATACAAATTTTTCTCATCTTTATACCTATTTCTAACTTTTCTCTGGCCAAATTACCATACCAATATCCAATATCACGTCCTCTATATCCAATCAAAATAGAACGTTCGCAAATTTCTAATTTATTAGGATAATTTTTCATTTCATCAGAAATATATCCTGTCATTATATTAAAAAAATTTACATTTGCAAATCTTTCCTTTGGATATACTGCATCTATATATTCCTGCGGCACAGCTGTAAAAACTGTATTTATCTTTACGCGTTCTATAAATTTTCTTGTCTCCTCAGTATTATCATAGTCATCTTGAATCATGAGAATCTTATGTCCACGATAATTTACTAAAGCCTTCTCAAAATCTGCTGACAAATGTCCCCTAAAGCATACACGAATTGAATAAAAAATAATTATTGCATCAAATCCTTCTAGTTCCTTTCTACTGCAAGATGCATTTCTAGTTGCTGCAGTATAAGTTATCATATGCCGGGAATATCTCTCGAACATTTCTAGGTAATTTTTTATTGTAAACACATGCATGGAGCCTTCGTCATATAATATATTAATCTTTTTTCGCATCCCCACATTCCTTTTAGTATTAGAAAATTCACTTATTGCATTTAATAATAACAAGAAATTGCGGTCATAATCTCTGCACTTTGCACTTTCCAATTTCCTTCGAAGGTCCTTAATACTTTTTTCTTTATGTGCTTTTTCTATTTCATCAACAAATTCTGCTGGTGTATTTGCAAAATGAATATACGGGCTGCATTGTTCCAATGCGGCAATTGGGGTAGTTACAATTGATAGTCCTGCCGCCATATATTCAAAGGCTTTTAATGGTAAACAATTATAAAGTTCTGGTTTATTTACAAATGGTATGATTCCCACTGTTGCCTTTATACATAACTCACGTACTTCCCTAATACTTAAAAACCCAAAATATCTGACATTTTTATTATTATTAATTATTTTTGTTATTGCATCATCTTCTCCCTTTCCACAAATCCATAATTCCCATCCCTTCATATTTTGAGCAATATATTCAAGCACCGAAAAATCTATTCGCCAATTGATTCCACCTTGATAAATAATAATCCGATTCTGTTCTTTCTCCTTCTCCATCAATTCTTGTTCTGTCAAATGCCAAAAATTATAGTCACATCCGTTTTCCAATAGTAAAGATTTATACTTTCCAATTCCTAAAGCATTATAATTTTTCATGACTTTTTTAGAAACAGAGACTACTATATCTACGATGCTAAGAGTTTTACATATAAAAGAGCGCAATACAGTAGCACCTGCATTTTTCCACGATAAATAATCTTCAGTGGCATGAAAAATTTTTAAAGAAGCATTATACCTTTCAATATACTCTACAAACCTAACATTATATATCCAAAACAATGGGGTTAGTATTTTTAGTTTTAACAATGCATAGTCAATCTGTTTACCCTGGTGTTCACCATAGATTTGTGACACATGTAAAACCGTCACATTTTCAAGTTCAGTTGGTTCCGTATATGAATCGCCTTTTGTAATATCTGGCTGGATGAAAATAACTTTAGTGATCCTTCCAAAGCGAGAAGCATAATGGTATCTATTACTCACAGGTTCTGTAAACCAGTCCGACCACGTAAACATTACCACCGCATCAAACTTTTGTAAGGAACATATCCCTTCTTCTTTCTGCATCTTTTTATCCATCCCTTTTCACCTCGTCACTTAATACACAAGGAGTTATTTATGCCCTTGCTTCTATTTTCGACTATTAATTATAATATTTTACTCGATCACTTTTTTGCTTTAAGTATCCCTATCTCTTTACATTAAAGATTTTTACCCATCTTCCTAAGCAAATAATCCTAAATGAAAAATAATCCTTAACGTTATTTTTGATACAATAGTCAAACCATTCTAAAACTTTTTTTTCTTCTACAATTTGATCCAAAATTTTACACGCCTTTAGCAATTCATTCCTAAAATATTCTTGATGGGCATGTATCCACACCTCCTCTGGAGTAGCAAATCCCAACTTTGACATTCTTAACCGTATTTTCTCAGGTAAAATTCCCTTCATGGCACTTCTCATAACTGCCTTCGTATATCCATTACGTATTTTATGTTCTGCAGGCATGTCATAAATTGCCTCCACTAGTCTATAATCCAAAAAAGGGACTCTCGTTTCAATAGAATGAGCCATAGAATTTCTATCCTCGAAATGTAACAATGCCTGAAGATTTACTTGAATCATATCTTTTGTAAATTGGTCAAAATCGTTAATATTATAAATTCCTTTTATAGTTCCCTTGTTTAAAGGATAAGGGTACGGTATCTTCTTACCGCAATCATTCTTATTTTCCTTTTTTTTCCCATACACCTTCAACTTTGATAAAATCTTCCACCATTTTCTATTACTAAATAAGTTTTTTAAAGCATCTTCCAAAATACTATTTGCACAAATATCTTCTACTTTTCCACGTTTCTTGTCAAAATTTTTAATTGCTTTATATAACTCAATTACTTTTCTTTTTTTTAAAAATTCAATAAATGTCGGCAAATAAAAACCTGTATAACCTGCTAATTGTTCATCAGCACCTTGCCCATCCAACATAACTGTTAAGTTGTTTCTTTGAGCTTCTTCAAACACTTCCCACTGGGCACAAATTGATGTAGTTGTAAATGGCTCATCCATATGCCAAATTATCTTATCTAACTTAGCAAATATATCTTCAATATTTACATATATTTTATGTGAAACTGCATTCGTCAATTTAATTACTTCGTCTATATATTCTTGCTCATCATATTTTTTTTCTTCTTCCTTATCAAAACACGAAGATATCGTATGGATCTCTACCGAATTATTAAATAGTTCAGAAATTCCACATACTATAGATGAGCTATCTAACCCTCCCGATAAACAGGCTCCAATTGGGACATCAGCGCGTAGCCTTAAATAAAGTGAATCTAAAAACGTCTTTTTAAAAACCTTAACATTTTTTTTATAATTATTCAAAATATGATGCTTCTCTATATTATACCATTTCTTAACTTGCCAATTATTTTTTTCTAATGCAAATATTCCACACGTTCCCGCGCTTAACTGTTTTATGTCCTTAAAAAATGTAGTATCACTCCACTCTGTTATTCCATTGCACAGGAAATCCCATACTCGATCTTCATTCATTTTTGCTGCAACAGGCATAACTTTTAAAATTTGTTTGATTTCTGATGCAAATAAAAATTTATCATTGTTTAAAAAATAATAAAATGGTTTGATTCCAAAACGATCCCGTGCACAAAATAATATTTTTTTCACATCATCATAAATAGCAAATGCCCACATACCATTAAATTTATTTAAGCAATCTTCACCCCAACAATCATATGCTGCCATAATCACTTCTGTATCAGTTTCTGAAAAAAAATTATATCCTTGTTTTAAAAGTTCAGACCTTAGTTCTATATAATTGTATACCTCACCATTATAAACTATTGAGTATCGTCCTTGAAAATGCATTGGTTGATTTCCTGCATCACTCAAATCAATAATTGATAGCCTTTTGTGTCCAATAGCAAAATTATTTTTTAAATAAGTTCCTTCTGCATCTGGTCCTCTATGATGAATAGTCTTCAACATTTCCTGGATTAAACCTATATTTACTTTTTCTCCATTCTTATTAATTATTCCACAAATACCACACATTTTATTATTAATAGTGGTTTTCCACTACTTCCTTTTCTATAATTTATTTTATAAAACAGACTCAAAAAAACCTTTCAATTTTCTAAAAAAGATCAGACCACTTATCCATAATACTGTACTTATCACAATAAGATATGCCAATCCCGAAAAGTCAGGGTTTACTTGATAAAATAGGATTTGTCTAAACATATTGCAAATTTGATAAAACGGATTTAAGAAAACAAGTATAAACATATTTCCTGAAAATTTTTCTGCTCCATAAAAAATAGGGGTCAAATAAAACAGCAATTGCAAAAAGGTAGGAATTATTTGAATCATATCACGAACGAACACTGTCAATGCAGATAGAAAAAATCCTAATCCCATTATAAAAAAAAACATTAATGGTATAATAACTATTAACCAAAAGATATGCCATGACAAATATCTTCCTGAAATAAACGATAAAATACATATCACAACAATTCCTACAAACATTTGTGGCAAACCCATCATCGACGAAGCAATAGGCAAGAATTCACTTTTAATTGAAAAATTCTTAACTAAATTAATTCCAGAAATAATTGAATTTGCAGTTGCCATTATCCCTTCATTAATCGCAAGCCACGGAGTAAATCCACAGATAAACCATATAACATAATCAAAAGAGCTATCACTTCCTTCTACCTTTAATCGTAGAATGATACCAAATATAAAAATATATATAACCATCATTAATAATGGTTGAATAACCGACCATAATATTCCAATTCTTGACCCTAAATACCTATTACGCAAGTTCAATAGAAATAATTTATATACTTCGAGAGTTGCTCCAAATATGTTCATTTTTTATATGTTCTCCTTTAAAAATAATATCCCATATCGATGTTGTATACCCCAGCGGAAAGGAATAGTATTCCTTTTTATAATCAATAATACGAAATACTCTTTCTTTACAATCAACTATGTTTTCATTATTCGACAATATCAATGACAATGTATATATACTCTCTGTATAATTCATATTTTTTATGACTGTTGACATTTTTAATTCCATTTTTCCGTTTTCTTCCAAATAGTTACCACTATCTTCTAAATAATTATTTTCCAAATATATATTCCCTTTATAATCCTCTATTCTCAGTTTTAAATTATGTTTTCCGCACAAATCATTTAATTTGATATCTATTTCAAGATATAGATCTTCTCCGCTAATAAACGTATTTTCTTTTGTTCTTCCATTTGAAATACACAATGACTTAATATATGTCATCTTATTTCTATCATTAATCAATTCTTTTTCTATATAATTTCTTTCATTTTCCCATATCTTTTTTCGTTCGAAATCATTCACAAATTCTTCATATGCTTTAACTACATTCTCTGTTATACCATCTAATATAATTTTCCCCTTTTCAATCCAAATACATCTATTTGTTATTCTTTTGATTGAATCTAGTGAATGAGAAACCATAAAAAGAATCTTACCTTTACTACACAATTCCTGAATTTTATTTTTTGATTTTTCTACAAATTGATAGTCCCCCACCCCAAGCACCTCATCAATTATTAGAATTTCTGGTTGGATAAATGCAATCTGTGCAAAAGCTATTCTTGCCTTCATTCCTGATGAATAAGTTTTAATTGGTCTTGTCCAATAATCACCTATATCTACAAATTCTTCTACTTCCAAAAGAATCTTTTCTAACCGATCATGATCATATCCATACAATTTCCCAGTCTGCCGTACATTTTCTTTTCCTGTGAGCTCTTGTTGCAAATTTGACCCTATATCTAATATTGAATTTACTTTTCCTTCAATACATATACTTCCCTTATCCTCCTTAGCATATTGACATAAAATATTTAATAAAGTTGATTTGCCCGCTCCGTTTCTCCCTATGATGCCTACCTTTTCTCCTTCCTTCACTTCAAAGCATATATCATGTAAAACCTCAATATTTATTCCTCCTCTCTCAGGATTCTTATAAGATTTATAAACATGATTAACTTTCACGCTTACATTACCTTCCATTCCAGTTTTCTCCTCATAATAGCTTGTTTCTTCTGACCCTGCCCTATTTTCAGCTCTATTCCGTTCTTCTCTAGCCATGTCATTCTATCATAAGCCTTCGCCACACCTTCTTTTTTATACATGTGCACTTCCAACAAATGGATTCCAACATTATAAATTCCTTCCTCTAAACCCAAATCAGGAAACCATACACTAACTTTATATATTCCTTTCTTTTTTATCTTAAAATATGCCCCATTTGTATACACCAAATTCCAGCCTAATCCCTGAGAAAATTTCTCAATAAATATATTTGCTTCAACCTCTTCTGTAGGTGGCACCTGCATAACTTCAATTGTAAAATCTAGTCTACCTTCCTCCTCCCATTCTACTGTCTTTTTAGCCAATATCTCTTTATTAAAAATCTTAATTATATCTGAATGTAATTTTTCAAATTGCACATACTCACTTATTGTACTCCTTATTTCTCCCTCAAAATTAATTCTTCCTTTATCCAAAATACATCCTCTAGAGCAGAAACGCAACAATGCTGTCCAATCATGAGACACCATAATACCCACTGTTCCCTTTTGTATCATCTTCTTCAGCCTTCGAATAGCTTTACCCTGAAAATATGCATCACCTACTACTAGAGCCTCATCAATAAGCACAATTTCCGCTTTTAACGCCGTTACAACTGCAAAAAGAAGCTTCGCCTTCATTCCTGAAGAATACGTATAAATTGGACGTCTAAAGTAATCGTCCAACTCAGTAAATTCTCTAATATCATTTATTAGTTGTCTGACCAATTCCCTATCATAATTTTTCATAGTAAAAAAGAAAAAATCTTTACAGTATTCTTCTCCTGTCTGATTTACATTCAGGAAGCTACCTAGCTCAAAAATAGATGTAACATTCCCTTCAAGTAAAATCATTCCCTCATAACTATAAATTCCACCTAAAACGCGGAGCAATGTAGATTTTCCGGCACCGTTTTTCCCTAAAACTCCATATATTTCACCAGGCTTGATAGATAAATTAATGTCACTTAACACTTTCACATATTCAACATTATTTGATAATAGATCCCATATTTTATATTTTTCACTTACCATAAAAAACTTGCTTAATTCTTTTACTTCAATCAATCCCATATGATTTACCTTTTTTCTAAAAGCATTAACACCCTTGTGTCAAATTTTTTCACAAACGTTTTGAATGAATACTCATCATTCATAACAATCTCTTCAAAGGCGCAATCAACTATCTCTTTTCTATGTCTATCATCAAGTATAACTTCTACAACTTCTTCAATATTAGAAAAATCCTTTTTTAATGAAATATAATGTCGATTCGACTTAAAAATCCCTTGAAAATCCCCCTCATACATAACCTGTAATGTTCTACAGGCAGCTGCCTCAAAATGCCTTGGCGACACAGCACAGTATGAAATTCCTTGTTCGTATGGCTCTAAAAATGCAAGTATTTCTTCTTCAGTAGCTTGAGGATTTTGAAAAATATACCTTTTATATTTAGCATACACATTGCCATCATAATCCACTATAGAGCTTCCACTTTCTACTCCCAAAACACTTTTACAATTCCCTAAAAAATCTAGCCAGTCTTTTCCTAAAAATCTATCTTCCTTTTTGCTACTAATATCTGTTATTAAGCCATATTTCATCGCATATTCTATGAAATCATCGCCTATTTTTCTTTTCTCATAACATAATCTACCAAAAATAAGAGGATTAATAGATCCTCTATATCCAACATCTATTTCCCTGTTTTCTATCTTATAATTTAACCTTCTATATTCTTCTGGAATATATCCTGTTAAATATTGCATAACCTCAACATTTGATTTTTCATCACTATAAATCCCTCTTGCCGTTTCTTCATCCCATATTGTCAAAATTAAATCAATATTATTCCTTTTCACAAATTCCACTATTCTATTTGTTCTAAAATGTTCATCCTGTTTCATTAAAATTTTAATTCCTTCAAATTTCTTTAAAATCAATTCATTTAATATATCTAATTCTGATCTATGATATGAAAAGGTATTGTGTATAATAATCCCCTTGTATTCATTTAAATCTTTCTTACTCATTCTCGGAACACCAGCCCAAACATTCAATAAATCGATTGTAAAAGCACTCTTTTCAATAAGTTCAAATATCGTCTGTTGGACTGTAAGTAACTCATTTGGCTTCAAAGATGCTATGAGTAATAATTTAAATTCACTTTTTTTTTGAGGATATATTTTTAATCTAGGTCCTTCTCCCAGTAGGATTTCTGATTTTAGCCTTCGCTTTTCATTAGATAAAATATATAATAATTTTTTCATTAACAATTTTTTCCTTACGCGGAAACTATCCTATATAATGCAATAGTTTCCGCTAGAACTACTTTATTGATAGTAATTTAAATGCTCCATGTGCTTCAATATACACTTTTCTATCAATTCTAAATTATCCTTCGTCCATTCAACAGTTCTTTTAATCCCTTCTCGATGAGAAATCTCTGAGATAAATCCTAATTTTAATTTTGATTTTTCGACAGAAGCAAAACGTTTTCCCGAATTATCCCAGGACCTTTTCGGTAAATATTCAATCCTAGATTTACTTCTTGTAACCTTTTTAATTTCCTCCGCTAATTGAGCAATTGATACTTCATTTCCTGATCCCAAGTTATATACATCTCCTCCTTCCCCCCGCAATGCACACAACATTAACCCACGGCATATGTCTTCTACATAAATAAAGTCTCTCGTAGCAATCCCCTCATTTTCCAATGGAATATCCATTCCTTTAAGTGCTTTATAAATAAAAGTGGGGGTTACATTTCGCCAGATAGTAGCATATGTGCCTCTCCAGTTTCCTGCTCCGAGAACTTCCCCAGGCCCATAAACATTCTGAAATCTTGCACGTACCACTGGTAACCCATATTGTTTATAATAGTAATTGGAATAAAACTCTCCAATTAACTTTGAAATTGAATATGGACTATCCATGTCAATTTCTATTGGATCTTCTTCTGTCGTAGCGACTGCCATGTCAAATGTCTTTTTCGCCACTGAGCATCCGGCAGAAGAATATACAACCTTTTTAATATTTTTATAATTTCTGATTATTTCAAACAATTTCAAGGTGGTTAATGTGTTATTATCATGATCCTTAATTGGATCAAAAATAGAACTTTGGTTTCCATGATAAGTCGCTAAATGAAAAATATAGTCATACTCATCTTTCAACGTTGCAAGAATCCTGAAATCGGTAATCGATCCTTCTCTAAATTCGATTTTATTACTTTTAGGAATATTCGTTATTTCAGAAGATAACAAGTTATCTATTATCGTCACTTTAACATTATCAACATAATTTACCAATAGTCTACATAAATTACTTCCTACAAATCCAGCCCCCCCAACAATCAATATTTGTGAATTTTCAAACTCTTTATAAAAATTATCATTCATTTTTTTTGTCATCCTCTAATTTTAAATGTGTATATGTTTGAGAGATACCATGTGTTTTATACCACTCAATTGTTTCTTTAATTCCTTCCTCCAGTTGAGTAGTAACATGCCACTCAAACACCGTATTTATTTTAGTTGGATCAAGTAAAATCGTATAAACATCATCTTCACCTCTTTGTCTTACCTCTACTTCTTCATCCAAAGTGATGTCTAGTGCCTTTAATGTTGCATCAAATAACTCTTTGATTGCATAATCCTTACCACTCGAAACATGATAATAACCTTTATCGCCAACCCCATCAATAGCCTTAATTACTACGTTTACTAAGTCCTTTACAAAAATAAAATCTCTTCTTGTATCATTTACAAAACATTTCTTACCAGTAGTCAATCTGCTATAAAATGTAGGCAATGGACCACTCAAGTTTCTAGGACCATACGAATTTGCCAAACGGAAAGAAATAAAATCTAACCCTGATAATTCAATATACAATTCCCCTCCCGTTTTGCTAATAGCGTAACTACTGCCTCCTGAATAGCTTCCTGAAAAATATGGATGAGAGAGGGTAATCGGCTGCTCCAGTGGCTTTAATCCATAACACAGGGCTGTTTGAAAATAAATAATTCTTCTAATCCCCACTCTTTTTGCTGCCTTTACAAGATTCACTGCACCTACTACATTCGTTTCAGCATCTTCAATCCAGTTTTCTGGATCTTTATAAGATGCCGCTGCGTGAACTACAACCTCAGGTTTAAAATCATTAAATATTCTGTCAACTGTTTCTGTATTTGCAATAGAATCTTCAACAATTACCAAGTTTTTCTGGGGAATTAAATTATCTCTTCTTCCCGTTTGATAGTTATCAATAACTAAAACCTCATCTCCTCTTGCCAATAGCTCTTCTGCAATATGTGATCCAATATGTCCTGCGCCTCCCGTAATCAATACTTTCATAATTATTTTCTCCTTTTCTCTTATTTTATTTTATATCATGGTTAAGACCTGATATATCCTAGCAAAATCTCCCCTTAAAATCCATAGTCGAACATCTCCCCAATGGCAATTTTACTCTGCCTCCCTCCTGTGCAGACTTATAAATTGCAAGAACTAACTCTAGAGCTCGTTTCCCTGCTTCTGCAGTAATATATGGCTCAACTCCTTGTTCAATAGAACTAATTACATCTTTGTACAACGGTGTATGACCATAGCCATATACATTAGGCGGATTATTTGAAAACTCTTTTTTTACCTCTTCCGGAATATCTAACGCATCTGCAAACTGCCACTCCTCAATTATATTGACAGACTGTCCTCCTGCTTTAACCGTTCCCATCTCACCAAATAAATACAGTGTCTCTTCTAAATTTCGCGGATAAATGTCTGTAGTACCCTCTACAATTCCATAAGCGCCATTTCTAAATTTAATCATTGCAATCCCGAAATCCTCTGTCTCAATATAATCATGATTCATTTTATCTGTCATTCCAATTACTTCTTCAACTTCATCTCCCAACATCCAGCGGAGTAAATCAATATTATGAATGCATTGGTTCATAAGTGCGCCTCCATCCTGTTCCCAGGTTCCGCGCCATTTTGCCCTACTATAATAATCATACCCGCGGTTCCAACGAATATGTGCTGTTCCATAAAACATTCTTCCAAACCGATTCATTTCCACAGCCTCGCGTATCTTCTGAACTGATTTATTAAAGCGGTTCTGATGGCAGGCACATACCACTACACCTTTTTCCTTTGCTTTCTCAATAATCAAATCCGCATCTGCCAAGGAAAGCGCTATTGGCTTCTCAATAATGAGATTGCATCCTGCCTCAATACAATCCAAAGCAATTGCAGCGTGCTTCCCACTTTCTGTAGCAATTGCCACCAGTTCAGGCTTCTCCTTTTCCAACATTTCATGATAATCTGTGTATTGGTGTATGCTTCGATTCAGTTTAAATTTTACAATCTTATCTTTAATGTTCCGTGATTCCAGATCACATAATCCCACTATTTCTAGCTTATTTTCCCTAGCTGCCGCAATATGATTCGGCGAAATCCTTCCACAACCAATTAATACATATCTCATTCTTCTTCCTCCAGCTGTATCTTCATTTTGCTTCTTTAATTATATTACAAGTCTCTTCAATCTCCTCTAATTTTAAATAAGGATGCATGGGTAAAGATAAGACTCTCTTACACAATTTTTCTGTCACTTTTAATTCCACCGGACAAGAATACTTTAAACCCTGAAACGCACCTTGCATATGCATCGGCCTACAATAATAAATCATTGAAGGGATTCCTTTCTCCTTTAGCATACGCATAATCCTCTCTCTTTCTTCGGAATCTTTACATAATATGCTGTATTGTGCCCAGCTTGATAAATATCCTTTCAAGACTACAGGTGTTTTCACAATTCCCTTCAGCTTTTCGGTATACTCTGATGACATCTGGTTTACTGCTTCTAACTCATATCTTTCAAAAATATCTAACTTCACTTTTAATACTGCTGCCTGCAATGTGTCCAATCTGGAATTTAATCCAATTCGGACATTATCATACTTATCACTTCCCTTGCCATGTACCCGATATGACCGCAACAATTCTGCCCAATCATCATTATCTGTAAAAACAGCCCCTCCGTCTCCATAGCATCCTAATGGTTTTGCTGGGAAAAAAGATGTTGTAGAAATATCCCCAAAAGAACAATTCCTCTTTCCTCTAATAGCCCCCCCAAATCCCTGAGCACCATCTTCCAGAAGCATCAAATGTTGAGATTTTACAATAATTTTTATCTCATCATAATTAGCAGACTGCCCAAACAAATCTACAGCAATTACTACTTTCGCTTGTAGTCTACCTTCCCTTTTTACTTTTTCAATTGCTTCCTGCAGAGACTCTGGTGACATATTAAAAGTATCCTCATCTACATCAACAAAAACAGGTGTAGCCCCCACCAAAGCCACTACTTCTGCTGTGGAAAAAAAAGTAAAATCCGGTACAAAAACCGCGTCTCCTTCGCCAATGCCCCATACCATTAACGCTAATTGTAAAGCATCTGTTCCATTAGCACAAGAAATACAGTGCTTTGTTCCCACATAGGAAGCCAAACTTTTTTCTATCTCCAATACCTCATTTCCACTAATAAAGTTTGTCTTTAATAGTACTCTCTGAATTGCTTGATCAATTTCCTCTTGATTATTTTGATACTGCCTCTTTAAATCTCTGAATTCCATTTAACCATCCTTCTTTTTTGAAATAATATTGCCATATTTATCAACCCGTCCAATCACCTTGGCCGGTATTCCTGCTACAAGTGAATACTCTGGAACATCTTTTGTCACAACAGCTCCTGCGGCTACAAGTGCATATTTCCCTATCCTATGTCCGCATACAATTGTTGCATTTGCTCCGATAGATGCCCCTTCTTCTATCGTCGTCTTCTTATAACTATCATGTCCTTTAGGATATAGTGCTCTTGGAGTCAGATCATTCGTAAACACACAGGAAGGTCCCAAAAAGACATTGTTTTCTATCGTTACTCCCTCATAAACCGATACATTGTTCTGTATTTTGACACCATTTCCAATCACTACATTGTTTGAAATATTCACATTTTGCCCCAAACTGCAATTATCTCCAATCCTTGCTCCTCCCTGCACATGGCAAAAATGCCATATCTTTGAATTATCACCTATTACTACATTTTCATCAATATAACTTGATTCATGTATAAAATAGCCCATACTCTTCTTCCTTCTTTCTTACACTTCCTCTTTCTCAAGCAATCTCTCTATTTCTATTATATATCGCTGGCAATATTGAGGGTTAAGAGTAAACATATTTGATGAAAAATATGCAGTTCTCTCTGTCACTTCTGCATTTAAATATATATTTCTTAAATTCATCAAATAGCCTATTGTGGAATATAAATAAAAATGATATTCCTCTGGCATAATACATCCAATAATTGTTCCTGGAATGCAATAGATAATATTCGTTAGAACTGCTCCTGTTGCGCACACAACACATTTTGCCTTTGAAAAACAGATTACCTGTTCTTCATAAGTCATATCTTCAGCAAAAATCACCTCATAGCCATTCTGCTCGAAAAGAATTCTAATCTCCCTTTCGTTTTCAAGACGGATATTTTTTGCATCCCTTCTTGAAACAAAAATTTTTTTGTTGTGCTTTAAGCCTTGCTCTGTAGGCAAAAGATCTTTAACCTTTTCACGTATATTATACAATGCAGTTTCTGCTATCATATAATCCGAATTTTTTACCATATCAGACTTTTTTAAGCTAATTGGCATCCATGTATTCTTTGAAGGGTAAATCAATCGTTTAACTTTGACTACTGTATCATCCATTGCAATAATCGGATGGCAATATATATTTATTCTGCGGAGTAGCTGTTCAAACTGTGGAATTTTTAATACAATTTCATCCACCAATATAGGTAGCGTTCTGTACTTTTCCACAGAGTCTGCATAACTAAGTCTAGATAATATCTCAACTGTCAGATGATAATAATTGTATGGTGCAAAACCTGTCAAAAAAATCGCCTCTTTCACATTTCGAATTTTCTTGCTAAGCACCACCTCAACCTTGTCGCCCTCTTTGTATTTAAGCCCAGAAAAACGAGCATCATATCTATCTTCTTCATCATTTATAAGCTCATCAAAAATACATTTTGTTTCCGTAAATACAGCTCCTATTTCTCTAATCACAAATACATCATAAAATTCTGCCATATAGATTTCTGGGGACCAATAGACTTCGATTGATTCCTTATTATTTTCAAAGTACTGAGGCTTACATATTTTCCTAGGCTTTGCTTCTTCAATAAGTCTATAATCCCATTGCTTTTCTTCACAGCAATCAATTGCTGAACACAGTTCGAAGCTTTTCAGCTCCTTATTATGAAGAAAAGCAGTTAGCAATACATATGTTCTATCCAGCATTTTATATTTACGAATATAATTCCTTATTTTTAATTTAAAAAAATAAATCTTTTGATAGCATACCCTTGTGAATCTACTCCTTAACATAATATTTTTAACTGAACTCATTCATCACCCCTACGACATACTCCCTCTTTTCATCTGTCATTCCATAATACATAGGCAGACTTAATTCCGTCGCAGATATTTCTTCCACTATTGGAAGATCCCCTGCTTTCATATGAAGTTCTTTATATGCACCCTGAAGATGAATTGGTGTCGGATAATGCTTACCAGTATCTATACCATGTTCTTTCAAATACTCTTCCAGATGATCTCTCTTTTGGCTGCGAACAGCAAAAATATGAAATACATGAGTTCTGTTATCTTCAATTGTCGGTAATATGATGTGAGGATTCTCTATCCGCTTCATAAAATACTGTGCCGTTTCCATTCTGTTTTGGTTCCAACGCTCCATATGCATCAGCTTAATCCTTAAAAAGGCCGCCTGCATTTCATCCAGGCGGGAATTATTTCCCTGGTAGATATGATGATATTTTCTGTCTGATCCATAGTTACCAAGAGCCGCTGCTTTTTCCGCAATCTCCTTATTGTTGGTCACTACAGCTCCGCCATCCCCCAAAGCGCCCAGGTTCTTTCCTGGATAAAAGCTAAAGCCCGCCACATCCCCCAACGTTCCAACCCTTTGTCCCTTATAAAGCGCTCCATGCGCCTGCGCACAGTCTTCAATTACTTTTAAATCATATTTGTCCGCTATTGTATTAATTTCATCCATATCTGCAGGTTGTCCATATAAATGTACTGCAATAATTGCTTTTGTATGATCTGTGATCTTCTCCTCTATCAATAAAGGATCGATATTATACTGTTCCCATTTCGGCTCTACAAATATCGGTCTTGCCCCTGCATAAGTTACCGCCAGAGCTGTAGCAATATAAGTGTTTGATGGCACAATCACCTCATCTCCTGCCTTAATATCCAGGGCACGCAGTGCTAAATATAATGCATCCAGCCCGTTTCCACATCCCACACAGTATTTTGCTCCGCAAAAGTCTGCAAACTCTCTTTCAAACAGTCTGACTTCTTCTCCCAGAATGAACCAGCCTTTATCATAAACTTTTTCAAATTTACACATCATTTCCTCTTTTACTTCCTGATGCATAAATGTTAAATCTGAAAATGGTACCTTCATGAATTTTCTTCCTCAATGTTTTTCAAAAATATATTGTAATCCCTGATATAGTCTTCTTCTCTGTAAAAATCAGATGCCAGAACCAGAAGAACCGCATCCTCTGAAAAATCATGCATTTCTCTCCACATATTATTAGGCACATAGATTCCTTCATAAGGGTTATCCAAAAGAACCGTTCCTTTTTCATTCCCATTATCCAGTGTAATCATACAGGAACCATGTACACATATTAATATTTGCTCTAATGATTTATGAGCATGCAGACCTCGTCTAACCTCCTTCTTAGTATCATATATATAATAAACGCGTTTGATTTTAAATGGAATTTCTTTATTTTCCTCCAATGCGACCAACATACCTCTGTCGTCCCCATGCCTTTGAAAATTAATTTTTCTGATTTCCATTAACTTCCTCCATCCTGTTCATCAGACCGCGCAAATATTCTTCATTCTCCTGACCATATTTTAAGATCAGTTCTTTCTCATATTTGACAAGTTTTCTGAAATTCAATATTATAATTATAGAAAGTTTGATATAATAGGGTGTTGCATATTGCAATACCCTCATGAGACCTCTTTTTCTTCTAAACCGGATCATCCACTGCTGAATGAGTAAAAATATCTTTTCTTTTATGGATGCTGTCTCTCTATAAGCAATACCATACAACCCTTCTATATCTGTGTCAAGTACACTCTTATGCGCCCCTTTGGAACTCGACACAGAATTCTCTGTCTGGCGATATAAGAGCGTGGGGGCATCGTCATAATAATACGCAATCTTATCATTTTCCATAAAGATTTGATAGTATCGTGCTCGATCCTCCAGCAAAACAAACTGCTCCATTCTCTCCATAACACTTTGTGTTAACAGACTCTTTCTGATAATAGCGCCATTCAATATCGGACATCCATATTTTACTGCACTTTTCAAATAATGCTCACTATAGAGCTTTTGCAATACCACGTTCAGATATCCCATATTTTTAGTAAGAATCGTATCTCTCCTGAATTTCAGCACACCATTTCCAATAACATCATAAGTCTCCAGCAATTGATATTTTGCAAACAAATTGCCTACTGCCAGCAGGTCATCTCCTGCTATAATATAAAACTCTTCTCCTATCATATGCTGCAAAGCGCTACACAGGTTTATACAGGTCCCTCTGTTTTTTTCTGCATAAAGTTTTACGATATTCTGGAATAAGTTCTTATTTTTCTCTACCCATTGGTCTGCCTCTGCGCAGGAAGCATCCGCCGAAGCATCATCCGCCAGTATCAGCTGAAAGCTCCTCTTTTCTCCGTAATGAATAATCTGATATTTTATGCTTTCCAGACAATAATATAAAACTTTCTCTTCATTATAAATCAGTACGATAAATGAAAACATAGATGTCCTCTCTGACTCACCTGTTCAAATTTATATGTTTGAACAACATTCATAAATGTAAAATCTACTGATTTGATGCTATACGATACTGCCTGAATATCCTTTTCACCTTCAATGCCAAAAGTACAAGACAGGGAATCAAAGATATAATAGTTCCAATTCCTGCCCCTGCTGCTCCCCAGATCGGTATAAAAAGGATATTCAGGATCAGATTGATCACCATTGATACAAAATAAATCGCACTGACATATCCTGCTTTATTTTGATAATATAAAAAATAGGACAGCATTTTATTCACCGCTGTGATCACAAATCCGGGCAACAACAGAAGTAAATATTTATACGCCAGTGAAAATTCCTCTCCATACAAAACTTTAACCGCGTACTTTCCTCCCAACACAATTGCCCCGGAAATAATCATAATGCACAAACTGTTTATTGTAAAGATTTCTCTAAATTGATCTTTTCTCTTTTTTAAATTATCTATGTTTATCACCGCAAAATCTACCATCATAGCGGTCAGAATAATGTCATTAAAATGAGGGAGCTTCATAATAACCTTTTTGGCAACTACATATAGCGCCAATTCTACACTATCACTCTGCATGCTTCCCAGCATAATCGTATCCATCTCGGTCAGCACAAAGGTTGATAAGCTTGCTATAATATAAGGATATGACATGCTGAATATCACTGACAGATTATTCTTAAATTCCTGACTCTCAAACAGGTATTTCTGCTTCCTTATCCCGTATGTCTTTTCCGAAACAAATAACGTAATTCCATAAGAAACGATATATCCAATAATGATCCCATAAACATTTTTAAATATATAATAAAAAATGACGCTCCAACCGACATACCCCACATGCTCAAAGACAGTAATAATCAAAAGCCTGTCTGTTCTTTTCAAGCCGATCGACGTATTCTTCCAAAATTCAACCACTAAATACAGAAAGGAATATATAGCTCCCAAAATCAAAAGCCCCGGAAGATGGCTATATCTCTCTTCAGCATTAGCTGCAATGCATGCAGGTCTTGCAATAAGCATTATAAACACCGAAAATGCACCGCTCACCAAAATTCTCAGAACCATCCCGCTTACAATATGGTTAAAAATACTTCTCTGATTATTTTCATCCTTTGCAACGATTACCTGCATTGCATTATTGATTCCCAGGTTTGCTACCCAGAAAACCACTGTAGTAATGGAAAAAAAGAAGGTCCATTCGGCATATCCGTTAATCCCCAGCAATCTGGCCAGTAATATATCCTGCAGATAAAAACAGAACATTGCCACAATTTTAGCTATCAAATTGTAACTTACTAATGTAACTTTTTTCACTTGGCTTCTCTCTTAATTCCTGACTATTAAAATCCTCACTTTACAATTTCTTTCCTTAAAACTCTTCTATATATTCCCCATACCACATCTGAAAAACATAAAACGACCAGAGCAAAGAACTGTAAACAATGAAATCCGATTTTTCCTGCTTTTCAATCAGTTCCTTCACTTTTTCAGGATCAAAAATCCCCTGTCTTTTTAACCTGCCCGGCTCTGATAATCTCATAATCTCCGGTTTCAGCACCGTCCTCAGCCATTTACGCAACGGTACGCCGAATCCCTTTTTGGGGCGGTCCAGCATCTCTTTTGGCACATATTCGTACGCAAGTTCCTTTAACAGATATTTTTTTTCAAAAAAATGATATTTTAAACTATGAGAAACCTGAAAGGACCATTCTACAATACGGTGATCCAGGATCGGGCATCTTACTTCCAGAGAATACTTCATGGATGCACGATCCATCTTGGTCAGAATATCCTCCGGCAGATATGTCGTCATATCCAGCACCATTCTTTTTTCCTGCAGATTGGAAGTATGAATCCTTTTCTCCTGATCAAATTTCACATCCTGGGCAGAAGAAAGCAGTATTTTCTGTGCTTCCTCCGCAATCACATCTATAAAAAGCTGGCTCTTGTAGTTTTGATCCCGGTTTCGGATAAAGGCGCGGACTGTAGCCGGAACATGCGAAAGCAACGCATTGTTCCATGGCATCCTGCTTTCGATCATTCCCAGGAAATCCGCATGCTGTGCGATCCACGCCATATCATACATTTTATAGCCGCAGAACAATTCGTCTCCTCCATCTCCGGACAATGCCACTGTTACATGCTCTGATGCCAGCTTAGATACCAGCATGGAGGGAAGCTGTGAAGAATCAGAGAACGGTTCATCATAATACATCGGTAATTGCTGCAGCATCTGCAGGATCTGCTCTTCCTTCATATACAGCTCATGATGACAGGTTCCGATATGCCTGGCAATCTCCGCTGCATATGGCGCTTCATCTCGCTCTTTATCATAAAATCCAATTGTAAAGGAGTCTACCGGCTTTTGGGAAACCTCCTGTGCAACAGCTGTAACAAGTGCAGAATCAATCCCGCCGCTTAAGAAGGTTCCCACAGGCACATCCGCCACAAGTCTTTTGGAAACGGAATCTCTCAGTATATTTTTCAGCTGGTCCTTTGCTTCTTCTCTGTCTGTAATATTCTTCGGAGTATTTTTCCAGATGTCTATTAAATCCCAGTATTTAAAGCTCTGAATTTGCCCCCTTTGATAGATAATGCAGGAGCCTGCCTCCACCTTAAAAGTATCCCTGAAAATCGTGGGGGGAGATGCAATATATTTATTGCACAAAAAATGGCCGATGATGCGCTCGTCTATCTCCCTGGAAAAGGAGGGATACTTCATGATCGGCTTCAGTTCTGACGCAAAGACAAACTCTTCTCCTTTATGATAATAATATAAGGGCTTTTTCCCCATGCGATCCCGTGCCAGGACGATTCTGTCCTGTTCCTCATCGTATATGGCAGCTGCAAACATTCCGTTAAACTTCTCAAAACAGCTGCATCCCCATTCCTGATAGGATGCTATGACAACTTCCGTATCACAGTTTGACCGGAAACAATAGCCCTTTTTCGTCAGCTCATTCCTGAGCTGAATATAATTGTAAATCTCACCGTTATATGTGATTACTATTTTTCCATCATTTGAGAGCATGGGCTGATGACCAAGCTCAGACAGATCCAGAATCGACAATCTGCGCTGAGCAAATCCCACGCCATATTCCGGCTTCTGTATCTCCCAAATGCCGCTGTCATTTGGTCCCCGATGGTACATGGTATCATTCATTTCTTCCAGCAGCCCGCTCTTTATTAATTTTTTGCCCAGATACCCGCAAATACCACACATATTATGATCCCTGTATCCTTAAGTTTGCGAAGGTTTCAAGATATTCCCCCGCCTTTTCTCTCCAGCAGAATCTCTCTCTTGCCAGTGATTCGCTGATCTTGCCCATCTCAATTCTTTTTTGATCATTTCTGCACAGATCGATCACCGCATCCACAAATCCGTCGATTGAGGCAGTCACTCCATTTCCTCTGATCAGTTCCGCGCTGCCGCCGCATGGCGTCATCACAACCGGCACTCCCATTGCCATAGCCTCCAGTACAACATTGGGCATTCCCTCCCATGCCGAAGGTAGGATGAACAGATCTGCATCTTCGTAATAATCTTTTAATTCTGTCTTATTTTTGCTCCCTTCAAACCTAATGAAGGAGTCTGCTCTATATTGCTCCGCCAGTTTTTCCAGTTCACTCCGGTAAGGGCCATCTCCCACAATCGTCAGCTTCACCTTCCTGCCGGCCCTGTCGTTTATTTCCTGCATATGTGGTATAATGTGCTGTAATCCTTTTCGTTCGATCAATCTTGACACAAATAAAATATTAACAGATGTTCTGTCCTGCGTTACTGCCTGTTTACTCCTTGCAAAAAATCGGACATCTACTCCGTTATGGATGATGGTGACAGGATATCTGCTTTCAAATCTCAATGCGCGCTGCTGCAGGTCTTCACTGTTTGCAACCAAAGCGTCTGCATTCTTCCAGATGCATCGAATCGCCGGCGCCAGCAATTTGTAAACAATAGAGAACCTCTTTTGGGTCCCCGGTATATCCCCTCCTCCAAATCTCACCACATAGGGCATACGGTACTTCTTTTTCAGATAAATCCCGACCGGTCCGCTTGGAATACCAAAGAACACCTGACAGACATCAAATCTTTCCTGTTCCGCCAGCTGTCCTGCCTTGCGAAGCGCACTGTATAGATACGTAAGCATTTCAAAAAAAGTACTCTTTTCCTCTCTTTTTCTCAGCGCTTTCACACGTATAATCTTTATATTTCCATGCTTTTCTTCATAAGCCAGATTTTGAAATCCTGCCGTTATGATGGTAACCTCATGCCCGGCTCCTGCATATTCATTTGTCAAATAATAACAGGCGTTTGCGCCGCCGCCGCCGAGGGGCGGGAATTCATGGGTAACAACTAATATCTTCATTTTTCCTCTGCATTCACTACCATTTCTTTAATACTGTACGGTGCATCCACATGCGTTCCAAAATAAATCTTCACCAGTATTTCGCTCATCAGTCCGAAGACAAACATCAGAACACCCATAATCATAAAAAATACAGTCAGTATGGGCGGAATAATATTCCTTGACATCTTATATCCTTCCAGAAACAGCACTACTGACCATATGCCGCATGCCCCTCCCAACAGACAAAACAAAATACCAAATGCTCCTAAAATGTGTAACGGTCTGGACGCATATTTATTCCAGAACCACACGGATATCATGTCCACAAATCCTTTAATCGTACGATGCCAGTTATATTTCGTCCTGCCGGAGGTTCTTGCACGGTGATTGACCACTATTTCTCCTACCTTAAATCCCTTGATCTCAAGGATCGCCGGAATAAAGCGGTGCTGTTCTCCATACAGATTGATGCCGCGGAAGCACTCTCTCCGATATACCTTGAGGGAACAGCCACTGTCATGGATCCCATCGTGGACAAGGATATGGCGGAGTGCATTGGCTCCTCTGGAAACAAAGCGCTTCATAAAGGTGTCTTTCCGATACTTACGCCAGCCCGAAACCACATCATAATCATTATTCATCAGATAATTAACCATTCTGGGAATATCTGTAGGGTCATTCTGCCTGTCCCCATCCATGGTAACGATCAGATCTTTTTCCGCTGCCTTGATGCCTGCATCCATCGCAGCAGTCTGTCCGAAATTCTTACGGAACTGAATATACTTAAGCGGAACCAGTGTTCTGCAGATTTCGTCTGTCCGGTCGGAAGAGCCATCGTTGATAAAGATGATCTCATATTCATATCCGGCCTTCTCACAGGTCTCTTTAATTTCTCTGTGAAGCTCCGCCACATTTCCTTCTTCATTATATACGGGAACTACTACTGATAAACTTATCATTACTTTTTTCCTTTTTCTATTGTGGAATATTCTTATCTATTTTACCCTTCTCCTGCAATTTAAGCAACATTTTATTTGCAAACTTGGCCGGAATTATAAAACTCAGGTAATTTTGGCTTGCTTACCCCAAAATGATGTTGTATCATAGGCATATGTGGCTATCCACATGCAAACAAGAGCTTTCCAGGAGGAATCATAAATGAAAAAAATCATATTAAGAGCCTTAAATTTCTCATATTTCTTCACCTGCTGGTGGATTTTCCTTTCCATCAATGCCCACGCTTATATAGACCCCTCAGCCGTGACCTATCTGATTCAGGCTGTAGCGGCAGTTTTCATCGCTCTGGGCGCTATCGTTACGGTTTTCCGCCACAAGATCTTTGCCTTCTTCAAAAAGAACTCCAAAGCTTCCGAAAAGAGAGAGATCCATATGAAGGAGGATATTGGGGAAGACGCTTCCGAAAAATAAGGTAACGGCAAAGGAAAATCAAAATGCAGATAATAGGGAACTTTTTTGGCGCGATTATGCTCCTTTGTTATAACATTGTGCATAATTACGGTCTGGCCATCATTGTGTTTACATTACTGACCAAAATCATATTATTGCCGGTTTCTGTTATGGTCCAGAAGAATTCCATCAAAATGGTCAGGATGTATCCTGAGATCAACCGGATCAAGGCGAAGTATTTCGGCAACAAGGATATGATCTCCGAAGAGGAATATCAGCTTTATAAGAGAGAAAATTACCATCCCATGCTGGATCTGATTCCTGTGATCCTGCAACTGATCATTCTCATGGGGGTTGTGGATGGAATCCGGCGTCTGAATATCCCGGACAAAAGCTTTCTGGGTCTGGATCTGGGAGTCATTCCCATTCATGCCGGCGGAATCTCCATTCTGATACCGGTTATTGCCGCTCTGTCGGCATGGCTGATGTGCTTTACCCAGAACAAATCCAACGTGCTTCAGTCTGAACAGAGTAAACTGAACAAAATGACTACCCTGCTGATCTCAGTGGGGTTATCCTTATATCTGGGATTTTTCGTGGAGGCAGGGATCGGCTGCTATTGGATTGCCGGCAATCTCCTGTCTATTGCTGTTATGTATCTGCTGAATTTCTGCATCAATCCCAAAAAATATATTGATTATGCCGCCCTCGAAGAGAGCCGGAAGGAGCTCTCACAGCTGAGCCAGTATGCCGCCGGGTCAAATGGCCCCAAAGATAAAGAACTCACAGCGCTTGAGAAACGGGACTGCAGACGTTTTCAGAAATATGAAAATAAACAGCTGGTTTTTTATTCCGAAAAGAATGGGTTTTATAAATATTTCCGCAATGTGATCGAGCTGATCCTGAAAAAAACGGATATCGTGGTCCACTATATTACAAGCGACCCTCATGATGAAGTTTTTCAAATCCAGAATGACAGCTTTCAGGTATATTATATCAGCGAAAACAAGCTGATCGTCACGATGCTGAAGATGGATGCCGATATGGTCGTCATGACCATGCCGGATCTGCAGAAATATCATATCAAGCGTTCCATGGTGCGCAGCGATATTGAGTACGTATATATGGATCACGGTATGAACAGCCTGAACATGATGCTGCGGAAGCATGCCCTTGATGCTTTCGATACGGTCTTTGCATCCAACGATCTGGTATATCAGGAAATACGAGGCCAGGAGGCCGTCTATGGATTAAAAGAAAAGACCATTCTAAAATATGGATACGGACTGATCGATCGTATGATCTCAGAATATGAAAGTCAGGAGCCACGCGAGAATGATCCTAAGATCATCCTGATCGCCCCCTCCTGGCAGGAACATAATATTATGGAGTCCTGTATTGATGAAATTCTGCAAAATCTCCTGGGGCATGGCTATCACATTATTCTGCGGCCGCATCCTCAATATGTGAGACACTTTGAAGAGAAGCTGAAGGCTATGGAAAGCCGGTATTCGGAATATCCCGATTTTACCCTGCAGACGGATTTTTCCTCCAATGATACGGTATTTAATGCAGATATCTTGATGACAGACTGGTCCGGCATCGCCTATGAATATTCCTTTACCACCTTAAAGCCCACCCTGTTCATCAATACACCTATGAAGGTTATGAACCCTGATTACCAGGAAATAGATGTGGAACCCTTTGATATCATAATCAGAGACCGGATCGGAATTTCCGTGGAGCCGGATCATCTTGATGATTTGGGAGATATCGTCTCCAGACTTCTGTATGAAGAAACCTACTCCAAAGACAGCATGAGAGAGCTGAGAGATCAATATCTTTACAATGTGTCCGGAAGCGGTCAGGTGGGAGCCGATTATATCATTCGCAGATTAATAGAATATTCAAAAAAAGGAGCTTAAAATGCAGGCAGTAATACTGGCAGCCGGTATGGGCAAAAGATTAAAGGAACTGACACAAAACAATGCAAAGTGTATGGTTCAGGTAAACGGCATCACCCTGATTGAAAGAGCGCTTCGTATTCTGGATCGAAAGCATTTATCCCGGATCGTGGTGGTCGTAGGTTTCGAAAGCCGGAAACTGACGGATTTTATTCTCAGTCTGCAGATTGATACCCCAGTCGTCTTCGTCAACAACGATGTTTATGATAAGACCAATAATATCTATTCTCTTCTGTTGGCGAAAGAATATCTGACCAGAGAGGATACTCTTCTTCTGGAATCTGATATTATTTTCGAAGAAAATGTGATCGACGTGCTTCTTCAGGATAAGCGTGAGAGTCTTGCTCTTGTGGATAAATTCGCCAGCTGGATGGACGGCACCTGCATGGAGCTGGATGAAGATGACGCTATCCGGGAATTCATTCCCGGCAAATACCTGAAATTTGAAGAAAAAGAGCATTACTACAAAACCGTTAATATCTATAAGTTCAGCAGCACTTTTTCCGCTAATGTCTATATTCCCTTTCTGGAGGCCTATTTTAAGGCAATGGGGGTCAACGAATACTATGAATCCGTGATTAAGCTGATCGCCATGCTGGAACGGAGCGGCATTCGGGCAAAGAGACTGACCGGACAGGTATGGTACGAAATTGATGACGCCCAGGATCTGGATATTGCATCCACTCTCTTCGCTGACAGCACAGAAAAAAAATACGATGCCATCGCTTCCAGATATGGTGGATATTGGCGTTACCCGGCTCTTCTGGATTTCTGTTATCTGGTAAATCCCTATTTCCCTACGGAAAAGATGAAAGAAGAGATAAAGTCCAATTTTGACACCCTTCTTTCCCAATACCCTTCCGGAATGAGAGTCAATTCCCTGCTCGCTGCCAGAAACTTTGGGGTAAAGCAGGAGCACATTGTGGTTGGCAACGGAGCGGCGGAATTAATCAAGGCTTTGTTGGAAGGCCTTGAGGGCAGGTTGGGTATCATTCAACCCACTTTCGAGGAATATCATCATCGGTTTAAAGGAGAAATTGTGGCCTTTATCAGCCGGAAAGAAGATTTTTCCTATACAGCGGCAGACATCATGAATTTCTACGAAAAGCATCCTGTGGATCATCTGATCCTGATCAATCCTGATAATCCTTCCGGCAACTATATCCGGCGAAAGGATGTGTTTCCGTTGATTGACTGGTGCCGCCAGAGGTCCGTTACTTTGGTGATTGACGAGAGCTTCATTGATTTTGCTGATGAGAACACCGAGCTTCAAAATACTTTTCTCTCCGAGCAGATACTGGCCCTTTATGACCAACTGTACGTGGTAAAGAGTATTTCAAAATCTTACGGTGTTCCCGGCTTACGATTAGGGGTTCTTGCCAGCGGCGATGAAGAAATGATCGCTGCCCTAAAAAAAGAGGTCTCCATTTGGAACATCAATTCCTTTGCCGAGTTTTATATGCAGATCTCAGAAAAGTATAAAAGGGATTATATCAAATCTCTTGCCAGGATCCGGGAGGAGAGAAGCCGCCTTATTGAGCGGCTAAATCAGTACGGCTGTCTGAGAGCATTCCCTTCACAGGCAAATTATATCTTGTGTGAAATTATCGGAGGAAAAACAAGCAGGCAGATCGTAACCTGCCTGCTAAAGAACAATATATTAGCAAAGGATATCACTGCCAAAGCCGGTAATGGAAAGCAGTATCTGAGAATCGCTGTACGATCGGAAACCGATAATGAAAGGCTGCTGAAAGCCCTCCAGGATATCCATTAATGCCTCATTATTTTTTATTCATCCTCATAAATCAGCTGCCAGTTGTTAATATCCCGCACATCACCGCGAATGAGAAACTCTCTGAATGGAATATCTCCCCGTCCATACAGGAATTTCCGTTCGCGGTCTTCTTTTTCCTGATAATCATCAATTGTCCTGCCATAGGACGCTGCCTCTCCTTTTATTGCCTTAATCACAGTCGCTGCCAGATCGGTATGGGAAAGCGGCGCCGTCGACCAGACAGGCCCCTCTTCTTCCTGATCCGGCACATTTCCGGCCGGCTTCACAAACAAAATCGGATTGGATGTCTCTCTGAAACCCAGTGCTTCTGCTTCCTTCACCCGCTCTTGCTCCAGAAGGTAGTTCTGCCCATGATCCGCAGTGATGATGATTGTTGTGTTGTCATATAATCCCAGTTCCTTCAATTGTCTGATGTACTCATACACAATCTTCATACTGCCTTTTGCCTGGGAAAGCATCTCCTCTTTTATGCTGTGAAAACCGGTATGATCGGATGCCTTCCAATCTTCTGTCATGTTATAGGGCGGATGCGCGCCATACAGATGATAGAACCGGTACGCTCCCTGCACGTCTTCATTTTTCTCTACTCTGAGTCCGTTCTGATGCAGGTCGTGATAGAACTTCAAATCGCACAGACTGTCATAAGTATTTACGTCTACAGCCAGCCTTTCGATCTCACTGGTGTCATACCAGTATAAATTTTTCAGAGCAAAGGGCGCCATTTTATATTTTGAACTTTTATTCATCAAAGAAACGATGTTGGCAATATCATATTGTTTTTTCGCCTCTTCTGAATAATTTCTGACAATATCTTTCACCTTTTCATTTACATAATTTACAGATGTGTAAATTCCGATATCATATCCCTGTTCTGCAATATCCGCCAGCAGCGTGCTGTTTTCATATGCATAATCGCGGTAAGTACGTGTAATAAACTGACCGGTTTCTTCTGCCTCCACTCCCGTCAGCAGATAAGGAATAGACGCTTCTGTAAACGCATATCGGCTCGTCGTATTCGGATAATACGTAAAACCATCCAACGGCTCCAGAAAGTCTCCTTTCTCATCAAGAATCTGCTCAATAATCTGAGTGTCAAAAAAGTCAAGAACAAATACCAGTACATTCTTTTCTTCATGCAGATCCAGGCTTCCTTCCGTCGTCAGTACATGTTCATTGGCATTCAGGTCTTCTGCCGAAAAAAACAGAATTCCTAATGTAACAGCCTGTATCAGACAAATATAAATGCAGATCATACGGTAGACCTTCAGACACTTCTCCTGGAATTTTCTTTTAAGCATGCAGATCAGAACAATGGCCGCACACCATATCGTGATATTGATTACTGTCTTTCCGACGCTCCAGGTCTGTACAGAGCCGTCTAACGAGTAAAGTTTTCCATTAAGAAGCATTGTCTGCAGATAGCCGCACACTGTCCACGCAAACAAACCCGTATAGAACAGATCAAACTGTCTGTTCGTAAAAAAACAGGTGCTCAGCCCCACATAAACGATCAATGTGATTATGCTTTCTACCGCTAAAATACACACAAAAATACTGTAATGCATCGGAAATTCTGTTGTATTGGTCAGATAGAGTTCATTGGGAAAATATAATATGACTGACATCACCCAGCAAAAAATGACTGGCAGTGCTCGCTTGATTCTTACTTTTCCTGCACCTGGGCGCACATAATCGATCTTGACCGGAACGCGCAAAGCGCTGGCCGAAGCAGCAATACTTATTACGCCGAAACACAAATACATGAAATTGCTGACACGTCCTGTCAGGAGATAAACGATCAGCAGGGAAAAAAGCTGCACAGAATCAGCCAGTTCGATCCACCGGTCGATGTTTTTTTTACCCCCCAGCTTTTTCAAGCCCAGGGAAAGCACGAAGATGCTCAGTAAAAGAGGAAACGAATAATGAAGATAGGTTGCTCCTTCAATATCGCCAAAGCTCTCGATCAGCGTCAAATTCCCCTCTCCCAATACAGACTTGGCAGCTGATAATATCCCATGAAAAATCAGAATAAAAAACATTACTGTTTTTCCCAATTTTTCCGTATTGAGTTTTTTTGTTTTAATATTAAATCTGTAAACCGCCGCAGATAATACCCCCGGCATGATACATAACAGCATTAATCCAGTGAATATCTTCATAATTTCACCCTCTCTTTCTTCGACCTTCCTTACGGAGCTTATAAAAGAAGATTGCATACCCCGTGCCGAATAAAAGAATACATTGACAGCACAGCGATACAGGCCACCGTACCGATATAAGCCTTATTCTTCCATATCCCTTTATTTCTCTGGCACAAATAGCCCACGCAGAAAACAAGTGGCATCAGATATCTTCCCTGGGGCTGAAAATCGACGTGCCAACACCAGTAAACCAGAATTGCAATCAAAAATCCGCACAGTCCAACAACCACAACGCCCTCTAGCGCTACCTGACGATTTTTATTTTTATATAGCGACAGAATAATTTCCATGCACAACAGCAGATATAGAAAACGCATTACATTATTATATCTGTCGCCCCCATAAAACTGCATCCATCCGTATGATCCCACAAAGGAACGAAACAGAATCTTTCCAAATTCCATATCCACTAATACTTCTTTCAACGTGACGCCGCGCTCATCCAATTGTGTTTCATAAAGTGTGGTTTCCCCTTCCGGAATCTCTATCTGTGTGCCGGAAATTACATTTTCTTTCCCTGCTCTGACCATAATATCATCAAGTTCATTTTTGATAAATATCAGTAAAAAAGCAAAAAATAAAATTCCGATATATTTTTTCAGCAAAACCCATTTTTCTTTTCCCTGTTGAGACAGCATCCTGAATAAAAGCGCAAAAAATACCAGCAATAAAACAATATAATAATTTTTTTTAGCCTGAAGAAGGAACGAAAAGATCAGGCCGCAGAGAGCCGCATATGCTATGTTCTTTCCCGCCCTGTCTTTGGCTGCCAGATACTTATTTAAGGCACTGTTTTCCCAGGTCAGCTCAAACACTGCCATAAAGCTCCAGAATACATCCCACCCATCGGATGTGGCATAGCAAAATAAATACCAGAGCTGAGGTGTGAACACCGCAATAAGGTACATCCATGGACATTTCTTTCCAAACCGGATTGCCATGACAATCATGATCCCCAGAAGAAAAACATTAAACATCCGGTAATAAGACGTTACATGCAGCAGCCTTTCAAAAATCCACCCGAACTTTCCGGCCCAAAAATAATACCACGTATGTTCTGTCAGTCTGGACGCACCGTATTCCGAAAACGTGCCGGCTGTCCAGCTGCTGTTCAAATCAGGGCGAAGCCATCCTCCCATGTAATAGTCAATCGCCATCCTGCTGACATTTTCATCCGGATGGCCATATGTCTGGCTTCCAACTGCTGTCCACAAAACAAGCCCGAAGACAAAAAACAGAAAGATGCAGCAAAGTCTTCTTATATATTCCGGCATCATTTCAGATCTGTCCTGCTCTGCCGCAATCAGGCTCTCTGCCTTCTCCCTGAAATCTTTCCTGACCACATATTTTCTTATCGCCAAAATAAACAGAATATACCCGGTCAGTAAATAGAATAATAAGTTTATCTTAAATCTTATATCATTATTTCCAATCCTTATCAGTTCCTCAAACAATCTTTTCGTCCCGGCAATCTGCGGTGCGCCGTTTTCCGAAATGAACGTAATATACATATGATCAATCATATACTCTGTACCGGGAGCGCACTCAAAAAAATCCGGGATCTGTACCGGCGCAAGACGCTTGATCTGCAGCTTATGATTACAAAACTCGATTGCTCTGACCCTGCTTTTCTCCGTATCATCCTGCACATTTATTTCCATAGATTCGATGGGCGAATCCGTGGGAAGCTGATACGTCATTTCATAACTCTTATACGCCCCTTCCGGCGTTCTTCCGATGAACTCGTATTCTTTTTCCGCATCGCGGATCACCATTCTTCCCGTTGTATCGGCCGGCAGCTCTATTTCATAGATAATCTTCATCTGCAGCTGCGGCTCCACGGGACAGATCCCTATGACAATTCCTGCCAATATACACAGTACAGCGGCTGACAGGCAGATTCCCCTCATTCGTCTCTTCATGCTTCCCTCATTTCCGTGCAGACTTTCTCATTCTCATTCCTTCAACATAATATTTTAGATATTTTCTGTCCCCTTTGTCAATCACTGCTTTTACGCTGATCGCGCATATGATATAGGCATAAAAGAACAGCTTCTGGATCAGATTTGCGTTCCTGCGCACAAACAGAATTCTGTTTCTGCGCATATAATGCTCCTTCATTCCATCCGTTTTTGACACCGTGACAGAGCCTTTATGGTATACCTGCGCATTGCAGTTGCATATTACCTGATACCCCTTCTTTTTCAGCCTTGCGCACCATTCTGTTTCCTCAAAAAACAGAAAATAGATTTCCGGTATATATCCGTTTTCGAGAATTGCTTCTCTGCGGAAGAGCATGCAGGCGCCGCCGATATAATCACATTCGATCACATTCCCTTCTATCTCCTGCACCTTTTTTCCGTTATTAAGTATCGGCACTTCTCCGATCCAGTAATTGATCCTGGCTCCGGATGACTGAACGTTTTCGCGGGAATCATATTCGCATATGAGCGGGCCGCATACCCCGATCTCCCTGTTTTGCTCCATAAAGGGAACCAGAACATTCAGAAAATCCGGCGAGACCTCAACATCGTTATTCAGGACACAGATATAGTCCGCCCCTTCTTCCATTGCCCTGGCAATCCCCAGATTATTGCCTCCCGCATAGCCGAGATTAGCTTTGCTTTTTATAAACTCTGTGTTTTCTGTCCGGCATGCCTCCAGCAGAATCTCCGCCGAACGGTTTGTGGATCCGTTATCCACAACGATCACTCTGTAATGCTGATAATTGATCTTTTTAAGGCTCTCCAGACATTCCAGTGTGTCCTCATAGCTGTTGTAATTTAATATGACGATTGCTACCTCCGGCGTTTTCATCTCGGCTTCTTCTCTTTTTTCCATTTCGCTTCCCTGTCTTTTCTGACAATATTTATTCGGCAGTCAATTCTTCATAGGTCCTTACCACTGCTTTTCCATCTGCTATCTCATATATTACATCACAGTGTTTTATGGTAGTTAATCTGTGGGCGATAATAATCAATGTTTTCTTTCCCTGGAGAGACTCCAGAGATTCCATTACCATCTGCTCTGTTTCAGTGTCAAGAGCTGCCGTAGCCTCATCAAAAATAATAATTTCCGGATCTTCATACAGTGCCCTGGCAATAGCGATTCTCTGCCTCTGTCCGCCGGACAGCTTAATGCCACGCTCGCCTATCAGTGTGTTAATGCCCTCCGGCAAGTCTGCCACTACATCTGCCAGCTGGGCCTGTTCCAGTGCTGTTTCCACTTTTTTATCGTCAATTTTTTCCTTCTCGATACCAAAAGCAACGTTTTCCTTTATTGACTGCTCTGTGAGATAAATATTCTGCGGCACATACCCTATAATCTTGCTCCAGTTATCGCCAATCTGGACTATATCTATGCCATCTGCCCTGATGATACCGGACTGAGGCCTCAATATTCCCAGAAACAGATCCGCCAGTGTCGTCTTTCCCGCGCCGGACTGACCCACCAAACCGATTGACTGACCCTTTTTTATACAGATATTTAAGCCTTTTAAAATATCCCGGTTACCTTTTGCATATCGCCATGAGACATTTTCCGCCCGCAGCTCTCCCTGAAAATCTTCTTTTTTCAATCCGGACTCATTTTGAGCCTGAAGGGCCTTCATCTTTTCTGCATCCGTCCGTACTTCATGAATATTGGTGTAAACTGCATCCAATGTAGGAAGCATAAACATAAATTGATTAAAACTGCTGGATAACCGCCCAAGAGAAGGAAGGATCCGGAATGCTGCCACTGCAAAGGAAGCCAGAGTTGGTACATAATTCTGTGTATTCTCCAATCCGGATATACGGAAATATACTGCCAGCAAAACACCGGTGATACAGACTCCCTCAATGATATACGCCGGGCTTTCCGCCCCCACCACCTGTCCGATCTCACATTTCTGTCTCTTCATATATGTTTTCTCATATGCATCTGAAAAAAACTGCTGTCTCCGCATCACCACCACTTCCTTGATTCCCTGGAATGCATGAAGCAAATGCTGATTCAGTTCGGCATAATAATCTCTGTTAAGCGCCCCCCATTGTCCCATCTTCTTTTTAAAAAGAATCATGATTCCCAGCATACAGGAAAGAGCCAGTAACACCATAGTCACTGCCATGACCCAGTCCGACACACACATATAAATGCAGATACATATGATCGTCAAAATTTCTGCGGTAATTCTGAACCCCTGATAGACCAGATCATAGACTCCCTGCACGTCTGTCGATACTCCCCTCATCAGATCTCCCACGTTATTATTCAAAAAGAATTCATATTCCCGCCCCATGTAGGAATTCAGCATCAGCACCGACATCTCTCTCTGTATTTTACAGGAATATTTACTCCTGACCCAGGACAGCAATATCAGATACAGATTTTTCAGCAAATATAGAATGATAACTGCTGTGATTACAACTAGGATCACCTGCTCTGCTGACACAATATGTAAAAAATCCATGATACTTTTCACATATGCGTTTTTCAGAAGTTCCTCAGGGTTCAGCAGGACCTGAACAAGCGGCGCAATTACTGACACGCCAAAGGTCTCAAATACCGCCCCTGCCAGTGTCATGAAAAAAACCAGGACCCCCAGCTTCTTTTGAGACCTGTTTAATATATACATCAGCTTTTTCCAAATATCCTTCAACTTCCTGATCACATTCATCTTTTATTCCATATCCTCTATACACTGTCTGACTGTAAGATAACGGCTGTCCCATGTATTTTCCGAAAGAAACTCTTTTTGCTGACCGGCCGAATATTTGGGCGGGAACCCGCTTCTGGTCAGTTCCTCCAATAGAGCACTGTACTCCTCCGCCGTTCTGTAAAAATATACAAAATCACCGAATCTCTCTATTTCAGGATAAAAGACCGAAATAATACATTTTCCAAAACTGATATATTCATACAGCTTGACCGGATCCACAGACAACACAATCTCATTTACCTGAAAGGGCATGACCAGGCAGTCATACTCTCTGATTCTGTTATACAGCTCCTTATGTTCCACTACCCCTTCATAATAGAGCCTCTCCTGCTTTCTGTAATTATTTCCTGCCACTATCCCCAGCAAATGGTATTCTATATCAGCATGTTTCTCCAGGCTGTCCTGAATCACCGTGTAATCCATCCACTCTGATATGGTTCCTATATACCCCAGCTTATAACTCTCCTTCAGCTCTCCCTTTCCGGGCTCGTGAATACTGCCCGGGCTGTAACCGTTGCGGACCAGAACCACGGACTGATCCTCTCCCCGCAGACCGATTATCTTTTGCTTCAGCAACTCCCCGGAAACCAATATGAGATCGCTTCTTGCGATCAGCTCTTTTTCAAGCGCATCCGCCGCCTTTTTCTCTGCTTCTCCGGAAGCAAGCGCTCCATGGTTATCCATACAGTCATAAATTATTTTTCCCTTATAATCCTCCGGAATCGCTTCTGCAAAGATCGGATGACCAACCCAGACCGCATCAAACTTCTTAATATCTCTCAGGCTCCATTTTATGATGCTGCTCATAAACGCTCTCAGCACACTGCTTCTGTTATAAAACGGCACAACATAAATCCGTCGGTATTTTGCAGGATACGGATTTTTCTGTAATTTCGTTCTGCTGATAAGATTATGGGGAAATGCCACTGTCACATCCCAGTCGGCTGACAGGTGATCTGCCAGGATCTGGGGTCTCTGCCATATCCAGTTCCAGTCTATCCACATCAGATATAATAGTTTCATACGCTCCCTTCTCCATAAAGCTCCATGATCTTTCTCATAGCGTCTTCCTTTTCATACTTCTCCGCCGTATGCCTCACAGCTTCTCTGGAAAACTTCCTCTCTTCTATGTTCCTGACCGCCGAGAAATATGCCTCCGTATCATGCCTGTGAAGAACAATACCGTTCTCTTCACAGATCAGCTCCTTTACTGCGCTTGTATCCAGGGCAATCACCGGTGTACCGCAGGCAAGCGCCTCCGCTGTGACAAGGGAAAACGACTCTTCCAGCGAGGGATTCATGAAGATGTCCGCCGCTGAATACAATGCTCTCAGTTCCTCCCTGCTCTCTGTTCTTCGAATTCCTGTTATATTGGCAGGCAGCTTTCTGATCTGCGCCCGGGAAAGTCCCACCAGAACGATTTGATATTCCTCTGAAATGCTCTCTGCCAGAAGCAGAAAATCGTTCAGTCCTTTTCTGCCATCCCAGATATTGGCCACTCCCAAAAGCAGCTTCTTTCCGGTTGGAACGTGATATTTGAAGAGCACATCTTCATTGGGGTCATAGTAGAATGTATGAAGGTCGATCCCATTATGAATCACTGCCACATCCCGGTTTTTGAAAAAGGAATCCCTCACCTGCTCCGCCATCCACCCGGACGGCACAATAATCGTCAGGTCTTTCAGACTCCCGAATAATCTTTTTTTATCCTGATAATTTTGCCGTGAAGCATCCAGAAACAGGCTGACCGGATAATGCTTTTTGTTGATACATTCACCACAGCCTTCTTTCCATTTTTGGCAGCCGGCAGCCGTATAATAGGCGCAATGGCCTGTGAACGGCCAGCAGTCATGAAAGGTCCAGAAGATCCTGCCGGTATATTCTTCGGTTAGATACCGGAGCAATACAGGCAGATTCAAATAGTATCCGTGGAGATTATGGAGATGAATGATATCCGGATTCTCTCTGCGCAGACCTCTGATCAGCCTCCGGGTGGTAAAGTATGAGCCGTATCCCTGCCTGTCAAACAGGGTCGTAATGACCACGTGCATCCAGAAAGAAAATCCATTGCCGAATCTTTCTCCCTTAACGCCTGCAGGAATCTTTCTCCTTCCCACAAAAGAAAAGGTCTCATATCCCATCTTTTCCGCATACTTTTGAATATCGCACATGATCCTTCCTGTGCTTGCATTGCATACCGTATTGATCTGAACCAGCTTTCTACTCATAAACCTGCCCTTAATGCTTCTTCTCTATACGTCATCTTCCTGTTTTTCCAGCTCTCTTACCCTCTTTTCCAACAGAGCGATGGTCTGAATCAGCTGCCGGATCTTCTGGCTCTGCCGTGATACGATGGCTGTCAGCGACATCAGTATTGCAATGATAAAGGCAAAGCACAGCACATAGAGCCCGTTCATATTGCTCTCGATCCCCAATATACTTATAAACAATAACAACAATTCAGGGGAAAAAACCATAATGCCCATAACGGCTCCTGCAATCAGCCACAGAAGCGTATACTTCAGGTCCAGCATCTGCCGTTTTAAATAGATCAATATGAGAATAAAATAACAGATTACTGCTATGGATAATGTCAGTCTCAATGTATCAGGTATCATGCTCTTCTCACTCCAAAACTGATTCTGCGGATAATCAGTGCCAGCGTTACTTTTATCATATAATAAATTGACTTTTTAAAATTAATGGAACTGACGCCGTTTTCTCTTTCCTGCATCACTACCGGCACTTCTTTGACCCGGCAGCCATATACGGAAGCAATTACGATTGCCTCCGGTTCCGGATAATCCGAAGGATAATCTTCCGCATAGATCCGGATCAGTCTCCGGTTAACCGCCCGATAGCCGCTTGTAACGTCTCTGACTTTCACCCCTGTCAGCAGCCTCACCAGAATACTGAGAATACCGATTCCCATTCTCCTTGCTCCGGAAGACTGGAACCCTTGTTTGTCGATGAATCTCGATCCGACTACGGCATCCGCATTCCCTGCCTCCAGCTCACGAAGCATGTCCGCCAGAAATGCAACATCATGCTGTCCGTCCCCATCAATCTGCACCGCCACATCATACTCGTTATCCCTGGCATATTGATATCCCGTCTGTACCGCACCTCCGATTCCCAGATTAATGGGAAGATACAGTACATGATAGCTTTTCTCCGCACATATTCGGGCAGTATCATCCTTGGAACCGTCATCAATGATGATATAATCGTACTGCGGATAATTTATAATCAGGTTATCCACTACCTTTTCAATATTACCTGCTTCATTATAGGCAGGTATGATAATCAGGCATCTCATTCCTTCTGTTCCCTCTTTGCTCTGCGGACGAATCTGTCAAAACAGGGGATCAGAATCATATCCCTTGTCAGCAGATACATAGCGCAATAAAAAATTCCCATTCCATATACCACATATCTTTGTATCCCAATGAAGGCGAGATTGATCAGCACAACCATAACAATCAGCACGATCAGAATACTCACTGCAAATTCTATCTTGTGTCTGTCTCCTCCGCGCCTGGCTGCATAGATACACAGTCCTATGGAGAACAGATAAATAAACAACGTAATGAAATGGCATATCAGGTAAATTGGTTTTATCTGGAAAAACACGCTGGCAATAAAGGAAGGGATCATAAGCCTGACTGCATGATACAGATATCTGCCAAAATGTTTTACCAAAAGACGCATTCCAAATGCAAGATAAATCTCCGTATCGCTCTGGGATCTGACTCCCGGGTTCTCCTCATCATATTCCATGATGGCTTCACCCACATCAAGCACCATCTTGTCATACACAAGATCTTCCCACATATAAAGTCCCGGCTCCGCGTAAGCATACCGGTGTCCGCCTTCATCCACGATCCGATAGGCTCTGTTGAAAATATCTTTCAGTACCTCATCCTCGAAAATCTCTGCGTCCTCCTGATCGGCTTCAAAAAAACCCCTTGATAAGATCAGTGAGACAAATTGTGAGGTTGCTTCCCTCTGCGGGGTATCTGTCTCCTGACCTTCTTCTGTAACTGCTGCCCCCTGCTGCTTCTTTTCCGCCTGCCTCTGCAGATCACAGGCGGAAACGGTATAAATCAGCTTATAGGATAACAATGCAAGTACCACCCCTGCGATCATTGCCGAAACAAAATACGCCGTCTTTCTGACCATTCCCTTTCCTGCTCTGTTTACCGTAATCCAGATCAGAAGCAACAGGCCAAGAGCCTGCAAAAAAATCATCTGGCTCCGGATCAGCCCCAGCAGAAATGCAAATCCCATACTTCCCCAGTACCATCTGTACTTTAACGTCCACACTGCCTTCACTGTGGCAAGAAAATATAAATAGAAGAGCGCATAAGTGATTCCTTCTGTCATGATCTGATGAGTAATCCCGCATTCAGGCAGATAAATAGAAAAAGGCATCATACTTCCCATATACAGCAGAATGCATTCCCAGCCGCACAGCTGAAACTGTCTCTGTAATACGATAACGAAGAGAAACGTACATGCCAATGCCAGTGCACTTTGCGCGATTACGACTCCATGGAGAAAATATTGTTCTCCCATCAGATTTCTGAAAAAATCCAGAAATACGGGATACCCCGGAAGAACGCCTTCCCTCCCCCTGTCAACAAGATATGCCGTACTGTCCTTCTGAATACTGATCCATTCTCCCGGTACAAAGTAAAATAAAAAACCCGGAATCAGCATACAGAAAACTATGGTTTTATTTATTCGTCTCTCTGAGAGTGCTCTCATTTTTTTCTCCGTAATAAATTTCAATCGTTCTGTCAACCACATCATCCCAGTTATACCTGCTGCATATATAGGAACTGCTTTCTGTTCCTAATTTTTCAACTTCCTGCCTTCTTTCAAGTAAATATTGTAATTTCTCTTTGAGGTCCACGTAATTACCTCTTTCAAAGCTAACCGCATGATCTCCCACAACTTCCATGTTTTCAGGAATATCACTTACCACGCAGCAATTACCATAGCTCATTGCTTCCAGAAGGCTTATGGCCATCCCTTCCACATCACTTGGCAGGACAAATAAATAAGCATTGGAAAACAGCTCCTCCAATTCCCGTCCCTGGACAAATCCTGTTAATATGATATTTTTATTTTTCTCCGCCATTTCATAAATATGGGAAACATATTCTGTTGAATGGCTGCTTCCACCTGCGATAACCAGTTTTTTATCTGTATGAAGTTCCTCATATGCGTCCATCAGATAATGGGCGCCCTTTTCCGGAACAAGCCGGGCAAGAAACAGAATATAGCTCTCCTGCTCAAGTCCCCAGCGTTCTTTAATTATTTTTGCTCCACACTTTTGCGGCTTTGTTATTCCGTTCGGAATAAATACGGTTTCTCTCCCATATTCCTTTAGAAAATACTGCTGGATATTCCGGGACAGGACAATTATGTGATCTGCATGCTTTACAGCCTGCTTTTCTCCGAACTTTAATACCCGGGATGCAAAATTCCCCCATTTGGCCCGCTGCCAGTCAAGACCATGAATGGTTACCACAATCTTTTTCCTGAATATTTTAAGCATCCACAGCATGGCGCTTGGTCCTTCAGCATGATAATGATAAACACTGTAATTTCCAAAAAGCGCCCGGATTGTGGCAAGAAAAGAATACACAATTGCGTTCAGCCTGCTGCTTTTAAAGGTCGGAATCGTAAACAGCCTGATTCCATTATATACCTTTCCCCTCTTCTCATCAAATTCTTTTCCTGAGACATGATAACCGGAACGATTATAGGCGTCCACCCAGTAACCTTTTTGTACCAGTCTGGTTGCCAGCTCGTCCACAACAATCTCAACTCCTCCTTCCCGTGAAGGAATTCTCTTATGTCCGATCATGACAATGCTTTTTTTTCTTCTCTGCCTTCTGCTCTGAAATCCTTCCTGAAAGACCCGCTTGAGAAATGCAAAATTCGTACATAAATATCTTGGAAGCAGACGCACCGGATCCTGGGTAATACGGTAAAGCCATTCCAGACAGCATTCCTGCATCCACTTAGGCGCTCTTTTAACCGTTCCTGCATGGAAGTCAAAAGCGGCTCCCACACCGATCATAAGAGCATTAATCTTAAACTGATGCTCATACATCCATTGCTCCTGTTTCGGTGCACCCAACGCCACCCACACAAAATCCGGCGCAGCCGCATTGATTTGATGGATTATTTTTTCATCTTCTTCCTCCGTCGCCTTTCTGAAAGGAGGGGAATACATTCCTGCAATTTTAATCCATGGATATTCTTCTTTTAACCGCCGGCCCAGCTGTTGTATTGTCTCTTCCGTACTTCCAAAAAAGTAATGTCTGTAGCCCTTTTCTTTCGACTCTTTTAAAATCCGCGCCATCAAATCAGGACCGGGAACTCTCTCCGCATCCCAATACCCCCTGCGCCTGCTTACAATGGCAAGGGGTTTTCCATCCGGAATCGCCATTGCCCCGCAGTTCTGTATGGTTCTGTACGCTGTATCTCTGTATGCCATAACCGTAGTATGCACGTTTGACACACAAATATAATTTCCTCTCAATGCATCCAGATGTTCATTTAAATACGAGACAGTCTGTTCCATTGTCGTTACATTAATATTTGTCCCCAGAATCGAACAATATTTTAATGGATTACTCTTTTCCATCTTCAGCTTTTCCTTCTATTCTGTGCAGCCGCGATCCCCACAGCACCTGCTGCATATCCCAGGCCATATCCTATCACAATACCCGCAATATTATAACGAATTCTCTCTATTTTTACAATATTTCCGGTGAAATACTCTACTTCCTCTCCTGGTTTGAATTCTTCCATTTCCCGATAACCGGCATATCTCTCATCCGCCTCCTGATAATAATGCTTCTCTTTTGTCAGGTCAGAACAGTCCGTCCTGTATACGATATACCCTTCCGGAAAGGCAACGAGACAATTAACCAGAACAACCAGCAGCCCGGCTCCTGCCAGTCCCCAGATATTCTTTTTCCAGGAAAAAGCGCCTGCTCTTTTTATACGTTCCATCAATACGTCAAATCTCTGTGTCTCAATCAGGATCTGCTTATTCTTCTGCGTAAGTATTCCCCACGCCTTCCTCTCATACTTGTCATCAAATAGCAATACGCCCATAAATAAGAAAGACAGATTTTTAAACGAGGTATTATATAAAAAGGGTTCTGTCATTCCTCCTGCCACGATGGACAGAATGATCAAAGTCTCCAGATATCTGTCCCTTTTCAGGTAGATAAATATCATATACATAGTTGCCAGACACAGAACAGCAAAAGGAATGATGCCATAAGTAATAAATGCAGATATATAGGCATTATCCATGGTCAGTCTTTCATTGGTAGCCTCTGCCACCCTGATTCCAAACAGGCTGATATATTCCGGCTTCAGATATCTCCATGCAAGCTCCATCCTTGTGCTTAAAAGCTCATTCAGCAGAATAAACCACTTGCCCTTGACAGCGATGGGCGCTATCAGAGAGGCTGAGACACATAACGGAAAAATCAGCTGTAAAAGTACCTTTTCTACGATGCATAACCGTTTCCTGTATAGAAGGTAAACCCGACCGGACAGCAAAACCATGAATACGATAAAACCTGTATAGCTGACCGAATACAGGAAAACCAGACAATTTCCCAGAAGCAGTATGGCCGCATGCCTGATTTTAAATTTTTCTCCCAGACAATAGATGATAAATACAGCAAGCACAAAATAGGATACATGCAGAACATTGGGATGAGGATATCCAAGGCTCCACCTGAACATATGGCCCAGTCCCAGCTTGGCATGTACTTTATATACTGTACCTTCCATTCGAAAAAGAGAAACGAAAGTGATCAGAAAAAAGGAAATGCCCCACAAAATGGTTCCCACCTGAAACAGTCTTTTCAAATCCACATACTTCAGACCAATCATCATCAAGCCATACAGCAGAAGGCCTTTTTCCCCTGACATAAGGTAAGTTGCCAGCGTAAGGCCTGTCACTGCCCCCATACACAAATATTCCTTTAAGGTATATTTCTCAATCCCTATCTTCAAAAGCAGGCATAACACAGCCGCTATCAGTATGATCTTAAAGCTTTTCTGTCCGTCATACAGGCCAATCCCCTTTGCCGTTAAAAGAGATCCCCAGAACATCCAATATAAAATTTCTCCCCGCGTAACCTTAAGCGCTTTTCTTTCTTCCATCTATCATCTGCCCCCAGTATGCTCCCAGTAAAAACAATACATAATTTCTTGCCAGATACACCGAAACCGCGTGTGCTTCTATCACCGTATACACTGCAAAAGAAACGATCATAATAAACGCCATATACTTCTTTTGCCTGACACAATAAATCATTAAAAGGAACAGGACAATTATAAAAATACCGGCAGGTATGATCCCATACCAGTAGAACAGCCGGATCCAGCCCATATCAAAATAGTAATGATTTTCCGGAGCTGAAAAAAGGCTCCAGGTCTGGGTCGTTCCCTCCCATCTGACAGTACCCACCAGGCTGTGTATTCTCCCTGTCAGAGCATCGTCCAGCTTTAAGAAAACATCTGTCGTCTCTGACCATTCCATATACCAGTGATAATTATATACCCGGTAAGCGTTCGCCGCGATCACTATAGAAAACACAATACATCCTGTCGTAATGATCCCTCCGCACACACAGCAGATTTTCCTGAAAATATCGTTTCTGATAGCTTTCACCACCGCCATATAAATAATGGTAAAAACAGCGGCCAGAAGGCTTGTCTTGGAATCTGTCAGATAAAAAAAGAAAATATTGACTGCAAGCGCCCCGAGATATCCATACCATTTCATCCGCTCACTGTACAGAAACAATCCAAGAGTCGTCAGCGCCCATACCATACACTGGAGTGCATTGGGATGTCCCAATCCTAAAATATATCTGCTTTCCACCTCTCCTCTTCCATATTCCTGCGTCAGAACAGCCGCTCCGTAGATCCCTGTTACCGACAGGAGAATGAGAAGAAGACACCCTGCAAGAGTCATCCAGAATACCAGCTTCAGGCACTTTTCCATATCCATATTCTTACACGCCGCGATAAATATTACAAATCGCAGCACTTCATTTCGATCCGCCGCAAAATAAGAAATGATTCCCAGAAGACAGAACAAAAAAATACAAACATACTCTTTCCGGCTGTATTTTGTCAGGCACACCTTCCCCAAAAACATAAGAAACGTCAGCTGAAACAGTCTTCCCTCTATGGGATTTGTATAGCTGCTTTTATCAACGATCACCATCAGCACTTCTATGATCACAGCCGCATAGAAAAGATAATATGCAATTCGATCTGTCCGTGCATTCCTTATCTTCATGGCATACTCTCTCCCTGGATCCCCAGAGCCTCCTGACGGCTCTTCTGCACCACCTTTCCGTCCTTTACTTCAAAAATAACATCCGCATTTTTAATGGTGGTAAGTCTGTGGGCAATGATAATAATGGTCTTTTGTCCTTTCAGACAGTCGATGGCCTCCATCACAGCTGCCTCCGTATCGCTGTCAAGAGCCGATGTTGCTTCATCCAACACCAGAACCTCCGGACTGTGATACAACGCCCTGGCGATTCCGATCCGCTGCCTCTGCCCTCCGGAGAGACGGATTCCTCTGTCGCCCACATATGTATCCATCCCTTCCGGCAGTGTGTCTACGAAATCAAACAGCTGAGCCTGCTGCAGGGCATGAATCACCGCCTGCTCGTCAATCTCATCTTCACTGATCCCGAACGCTACATTATTTCGAATCGTATCGTCTGACAGATAAATCGCCTGGGGAATATAGCCGATCTCTTTCTGCCAGGTGGGAAGATTTTTATAAATATCCATACCATCCGCCAGTATTTTCCCCTGCTGAGGGGGCAGAAGTCCCAGCAGGATGTCTACCATCGTGGATTTTCCTGCTCCTGACGTACCGATAAAGGCAGCTATTTCCCCCTTTCTTATCTTAAAGCTTGCGTTTTCTACCACATTCTCCTCTCCATCCGGATAGCGGTATGCCACTCTCTTTACTTCTATTTTTTCTCTGAACTGCCAGTTCTCGTCCCTTTCTGTTTTTTCCACATTCAGCGTCTCTATTTCCTTCAGATCATGGTAAATCAGATCCAGTGAAGGAGAGGCAAAAATCACCGCCGACATATGCTCATTGATCCTTCCTACCGAAGGCAGCAGGCGGAAAGCCGCCACTGCAAAGGTAGCAAGCTGAGGAACAAACTCCGCCAGATCTTTCTGCCCAAAAAACATTTTCACGATCACTGCCAGCAAAAGCCCTGTCATACAGGTCATCTCAATAATATATTTGGGAATGATTCCTATCAGCCGGTTTAAACGAAGCACGCGGACATATCTGATGAGGTAACTGTCATAGCTTTTAATGAAATTTTCATCTCTGTTCAGCACCTTAACCTCCTTTATCCCTCCCAGAGCCTGATTCATCCACTGGTAAATCTTCGCTTTATATTGCTGCCCCTCTTCTCCCCATCTTCTCGAATATTTTCGGTTGATATAGGAAAAAACTGCAAGGCATATCACCAGAAGCCCTGCAATGACCACGGTAATCGATTTGCTCACAATGAAGAGATAAACCCCCAGAACCATGCAGACGCATGCTTCCGCGGCCATCTCCATAAAGTGAAGGATCCCCTTGGCGAACTGGTCCGTATCCTCCTGCATACTTCTCTGTAAAACCGCTATATTTTTATTTAAATGAAACGTATACGGCTCCTTCATATAAGCCTTCAGCAAATTGGTTGAAATGGTTCTCTGAATCCGATAGGCAAACTTGTAGATGGTATTTTTTTCTACAATAATATAGATGTTTTTCACAACATAAATCACGATAATTCCGGTAGCGATCACCGCCAGAAACTGCTCTATATGCTCAAAGGGAAACAACTGAAATACAGAGGACAACAGGGAACTGGCAGATATAGAATCGGGATTCATGATCATATCCACAAAAGGCGAAAACAGGGAAATTGCAAGCAGCTCCAAAAAGCTGCCCACAATAATCATGGTTGTCAGCAAAAAAATCTTGATCTTATCTGCTCTGGAGAAAATATAGCCTAGTTTTTTAATCATACAGTATCACCTTTTCCATACATTCCAATATCTTTTTATAGTAGATCTCAAATTTACAGTTGTCCTTTATTTCCTTAAAGCCTTTTCTTCCCATTTCCTTAAGCCTGTCACGGTCAGAGACACACGTCAGCATCACCCGCTGCAGATCCTCCCTGCTGTTATCGTGGAACAAAAATCCGCTGTCCCCGTCCTGCACATAACAGGAGGTTCCGTTTGTATCGCTGCAGATCACCGGCAGGGAGAAGGACATCGCCTCCAACTGGGAAACAGAAGCCGGCTCTCTCGTGCTTGGCAGAACAAACAGATCGGCCCGGGAATAGAGTTCTTCCATTTGATCATGAGCCACATTTTCCAGCAAAGTAACCCTCTCTCCCAATCCGTGCTGCAGAATAAATTCCTCCTGCTCCTTTTTATACTCTTTTTCAAAAGAATCCGCACACTCGCCTGTCACAGTCAGACTTATATCATAATCATCCGCCAGTGCAGAAAACACCTCCAACAGCATACGGATATTTTTTCTTTTTTCATACTTTCCCACACATAAAATATGGATCCCGCCATCCTGAAACCATTTTTTCTGATCAGGAGACACTTTCGGCTCCATGACAAAGGGGACAAATAATGCATCCTTCTCCTTTACCTTACCTTCTCCCGGCGTTCCCAGAACCGGCGTAATCCGAACCCTTGGCAGAAGCCCTCTGACGATCCTGTGAGGCAGATCATTTTTGATTTCATCCTCCCACAACGGACTCTGGTTATACAAAATCATGGGAATATTCAGTCCCCTGCAGGCCAGACAGGTGAAAATCGAATATATAGAGCGCTCTCTGATGATCATGACATCCGGACGGAAGGAGGAAACCAGTTTTCGAATCCTAAACACCGAAGGGAAGCCATACTTCAGTCTCATATCACAGGCCTTGCTGTTGTGTCTGTGCAGGATGTGAACATAAAACCAGTTTACTGCGTCAAACAGTCCGGAATATCCCGCCACCACAGGCGTCACATAGGTATAATCCTCTATTTTACCCTGATAATGGCTGATAAAACAGACCTCATGTCCATGCTCTGTCAGCCCTTTCATGATAGGAACCTGATTGGTGTGATATCTGTGTGCCACATAGAGAAAACGCATCATGAATCTCCATTCTTCTTATGATATAGGAAACAGCTTTAGTCGTTTACGATAATTCACAGAGCAGATCCAGCCATTGCTTTGCAATCCTCTGTAATGAGAACCGGTCCCTCACTTCTGCTGCCGCCTGTCCCAGTCTGGATGCCAGTTCCCCTGAACCCGCCATTTTTTCCATTGCCTCTCTCAGGGCCTCTGTCTTTCCTACCGGAACAAGCAGTCCGTTTCTTCCATCCTGAATACACATACGCGACCCTCCGCAGGGGCAGTCCGTTGAGATCACCGGAAGACCGATCCCCATTGCTTCCAGAAGAGAATTGGAGATCCCTTCATAGTCGGAAGAAAGTACATACATTCCCGCATCCCTGATCTCATTCAAAATGTCTTCATGAAATCCCTCAAAGACAACGTTTTCGGAGATCCCCAGTTTTTCCGCCAGTATACAGAGCTCTTGTTTCAGTACTCCGACTCCGTATATATGCAAAACATAATCTGAATATTTCTGTACAAAATCCCTGAATGCATATAGAAGGTTAACATAATTTTTCTGTTTCTCAAGTCTCCCGACGGCAACCACTGTATTCCTTCGTTTTCCTGTATAAATATCCGGAAGTTTGTTAGAAATAGGATTGGCAATTACCCTTCCTTTTCTTTGTATCCTTTTTTGAAAATACTGCATTGCCTCCTCTGTTTGAAAAACAACTTTATCCGAATGGAGATATGCATAATTTTGCACGCCTCTGTCTGGAAACGACTTCGGGTCATTACGTTCTGAAGAGATCATCTTCATCTTAAGGCCTGTTTTAGCAAGACAGGCGAAAAAGGCTGTGTAAGGTTCAAACACCACCAGAATATAATCTCTGTTCTGTTTAAAGATCCTTCTCATTTTTACAATTCTTTCTGCCCGCTTCCATATATTTCCCGATGTTCTTTCTCCGATTTGAGTGACCCCTATCCTTTTGTCAAGCTGATATACATTGTCATCTCCAGCTGTCATCAATATCTTCACATCTATTTTCCGGCTGACAAATTCATTGGCCAAAACAGATATTACTCTTTCTGCGCCTCCTCCTGTCATACTGGGAATAATAAACATTATCTTCATTTTAATCTCCATTCCGGAGCCCTTTTAAAAGTCTAAACCTTCTCCATAATTCCGATTAATTTTCTGCAGTATGATTCAATCGTGTCAAATTTTTGCTGAGAACAGGCTTTTGAATAGCTGCTGGCTCTGGCTTCATCATTCCACAATCTTTCCACCTTATCTTTTAATTCATCTGTATCTCCTGTACGAAACAGCTCACCCGTTTTTCCTTCCTGTATTAATTCCGGAATCCCCCCAATGCGACTTCCAATAACAGGTGTTCCGCAGGACAACGATTCTATCACTGAAAACGGACAATTTTCATACCACTCTGATGGGATGATACTGAATCTGGCTCTCTGAATCAGTTCAATCAAATCCTGTCCCTTTTGAAATCCCATATTCTTAACATTTACTATTTCATTTACTTCTTTTTCCATTGGACCGCTTCCAACCATAACAAAAGGGATATCGGGCAGACTCCGGCATACTTTTAGCAATGTCCTTATTCCCTTTTCCTCTGAGAATCTCCCAAAGTAAATCACATAGTCCCGAACACCGGAAATCTTTTTCATCTCTCTTCCATCAAAGGAACTGAAATTATGCAGAACCCTGGTTTTACCACGCAGCTCCTCTCTGTGATTCAGCTGCTCTTCCATAAACTGCGACGGACATATCACGCAGTCAATGTATTTGTATGTTTTCAGCCTTTTATATAATACAGCTTCCATACAGGCAAGCACGCTTTTTATTTTTGACCCGTGAATACAGGAATTTTTTACACACTCAAAGTATCCATGGTCCCGGCATCTCTGACACAGTTTTCCATTACCGGGAATTCTCATCAAGTGATTTGGACATACCAGCTGTACGTCATGTGCCGTGTAAAGAATTTTGATTTTTTTCCCTTCTTTTTTTCCATATCTGATAATCTCATATATGATGGAGGGCGTCAACTGATAATTAAAGTTATTCAGGTGCACCACATCCGGATTAAAGTCCTCCAGAACAGGCCTTAACCTCTTCCTTGCCGTCCGGGAATAAACAATCTGAAAGGGATACAAAAGCCTGCGCAGCTTCCCTGTGTGGAAATCCATATTCGGAGTATAACTTTCTGCACGATTGCCCACAAGGCGCTCCGGATGCTCCATACCAAAATACTCTACATCATGCCCCTGCCTTTGAAGCTCCTGCCCCACGGCAAACAGATAAGTTTCGGATCCGCCATGTTGGAACAAAAATTTATTGACAATCAATATCTTCAATTCCTGATATCCTCCAAACTCTTTCTCACATTACTTTCCCATCCGGATTAATAAAATGCCATCCTTTCCACAAATCCTCCATCTCTCTCTTAATAAATGACTGGCTGTTCTTGTGAATGGTAGGACGTACCATAATCTTATTCTCATTCTTATTAAGTCTTGCCCCCCAAAAGCTGAAGGTAGAATTGGCGCAGATATTGTGCTTACAATTACTCATCAACCACATATCATAAAAGCTGTCCCTTCCGTGGTTAATATCCACAATTGTAAACTCATTCCCCTGATATTTTTCTTTTACATATGGAATATCATCGGAAAAAACATAAAAATGGGGATCCGGGACCGCTTCTCTGATCATGTTTACTGCACAGTCATAATAGGAATCTGTACAGATACCCCCAAAAAGCTTTTTATTTTCCTCATCCAGATAATCTCCCCGCCTGACGTGAATGCTGACGGAAGGCCTCTTTCGCATTTCCTGTGCCATTTCATGATTCAGAGGATTTTTGCTTTCAGGAAACTGTATCTTTTCCTGAAGGCTGAACATAATATCCGCATAATATTTTTCACAGGCAAAATGTCCGCTGATGTATACATTATCCATAGAAAGCAGTTGAGGATGATACATTTCACTTTCCTGGAAGCGATGCAACGTAAAAGGCAAAAGCTTTCTTCTGAGTTTGCCAGAAAGCCCCTCCCCTCCTACCAGATGTGCCTTTTCCTCTGCCGTGCAGGTTTCATAGAGCAGTCTGTCAAAATAATTTAGTTCCAGTTCCCGCTTAGCGGACATTTTTTCCTGATTCTTCTCATCAAACCAGGAGACATCCAGGCGCGCTTCTCTGCCCAGACTCACAAATTTTCTATATAATGCATACTGTTGCAGTTGGTTTCCAAGTCCTCCTGCCACTTGAATAATAATCATTTTGATTCCTTTTCTCCCTCCGGATAACCGTACAGCTCATAATACTCATTTCTGGAAATAGCAATCACTGAGTCCTTTCCGTAAAATCTGGCCGTTGCTCTGTTTGTATAACAATTTGGGTCAGAAGTCACCGGCATATGCATAAACGGTCCCTGGATATCATTCATTTCCGGCAGAACAACATCCTTCGTTTCCGGATCATGCAAAATGCTGAGCCTTTCCTGCATCTGGTATTCAAAATCACTTAATTGTCCGGACCTGATAAATTCGGCACACATATATCCTGTCATATTTCCAATTAAGTGCCTTCGTGCAAGGATACAGAACAATATTTCTCCCAAAATAATCGCTGTCCGAAGCTTTCTTGTAAAACTTATATCAGGTATCCTTCCCTTTTTGCTTATAAGCATCTTTTTTATATAGCAGGTCAGATAAATAATGCCAAGAATATATGCCAGTAAAAGAACAAAATAGATGACATCCGGCACACCGCCTGAAACCTCTGATTGCGCATAGATACCTGGTGCATACATGGAACACGAAATCAAAAACAGGAAAGAAATTACGAGTACCGGGAATTTCATTTCTATTCTAATTTCATCTATGTCTATTTTTTCCCAGGTTATGATGCCAACCAGCGGCATTGCCAGAAAGAGAGGCCTTACTGTAAAAAATGTATCAACAGCTCCCAAAAATCCTTCCCTCACACTCTCAAAAACCGTACTGAATACTCTGCTTAAACTGAAGTAGTAGCTATCCCCCCCTCTTACGGCATTACCCGGTGAAACCGCACTGAAAATAAATCCTGCTGCCAGAAACGCCAGCGGGATCAGAAGACAAAACGTTCTGCGTTTTTGTTCAGACCGTCCTCTGAGTATATTGATAAAAATGATAAATGATGCGATCTCAAACGCCAGCACAATAGGCGGATACCCGGCTCCTCCAAGATAAGCGTAAAATAACGACGTAAAGACAAAATACCTTCTTTTACCGGTCTCAATAAACCGGTCCATCCAGACAAACGAAGCCAGGCAGAATCCATATGGAAAAATGTAATTCACCATACCTGTATACCAAAAAACACCACTGCGAATATTAGGCATATACTGAACCGCAAAAAAGCATACTACACAGGATATCATTACCCGGAAAGTAAAATCACCTGCCAGATATTTTTTTAAAAAATGATACAAAAAGTAGACAGTTCCTCCACACAGCGCCAGAAGCCCTATCCAGGGCGTTATACAATAAACCTTTTCTCCCCATATACTTGGCTCAAGACACCACAAAATAATAGATGACCAGTTTCCTTCCCAACTATTATAGTCCACCTTTGCCCATTCATATACTGCGGAGAAAAATTCGCTTACTGTTCCGTGATTTGCCAGCACTCTGTAAGCGGCAGCTCCTTCCCACAGATCATCTCCGTTTGCATAGTCAAAAAAGGTACAGTACAAAATTGGAGACAGAGAAATAATAAGTAAAACCGTCATAGCCAACGCTATTTTCTTATAGGTTATTTTAGCCAACAGAGAATGTTCTTCCATTACACCTCCTCTTCACCTGTAGCGGTAAACAACGACAGCGCCGGTCCCAGCGCCCACGGGTATTTCCCGTAAATCTGAGGATACATACTGAAGCCTTGGCATTCTGCCAGGCAATGATCAAGTTCTCCCTCTTTCACCATGTTCCAGAGAGCCTCCCTGCCACGCATCATACGGGATTTATGAATACCGATCAATACCTTGGTATCCAGGGATCTTGCAATGGCATAAAGGATCATTGCCGTAGCGGAGGTATCCACAGGCCCTTCCTTTGCTCCCAGCTGCCAGCTGTAAAGCCCGTTCTCCAGCTGATAGGCCTCCACCTTATCCACCAGACGCCGGTATGTCTGTTTCACATGCTCGTATTCCGGTCTGGACTTATCCAGGTAAGCCAGACTCTCTGACATGCCCATCATCAGCCACCCTACCGCTCTCCCCCAGCCAATGATCCCGTATTTGATTCCGCTTTCATACTGGTATCCGTGATAGGGCAGGCCCGATCTGGCATCCATGCCGAAGTCAATAAAATTTTGGATCTGAGTCATTGCCAGATTAATGGCGTTGCCCACCCCGTATGTACTTCCGTACTTGCACAGGAACGGGCAGACCATACCGATCCCATCGGCAAAAATATAATGATTCTGCTGACCGGGACGATAGCAAAGGCTCCCCGCCCGGTCCGTCTCATGCTGATAGAGATACTCCGCCATCTTACATGCGGCCTCCTTGTATCTCTCATCCCCTGTAATCTGATGAAGGTCGATCAACGCCATGCCGCTGAGCGCATCATCCAGGTAATACATTTTGTATCCGCCCCTGATCCATCTCTCATAATACTTTTTTAAAGTATCCTTTATTTCCAGAGATTCCTCGGTATTTTTATGCCCCATATAATAATCCGCAAGGCTTTTGGCCAGAAGCCCGTTGGGCCAGTTAATCTTATCAGGGGGCTCCACAGTTTTTCCCACAAGCCTTTTTGCCGTCCGTTTCAGCCTGTAACCGGCGCTTCTCTCAGGATAGCTTAACAGCTGCCGCTGTGCTTCTTTTACCATCTTCAGCATCCTATCGCTCCCTCCCCGTATCTTATTCTCTCTTCAGTTATGCTTTACCCTGCTTTTTACAATCCCCATCAAATATCCAAACTCTTCTGTCCTTCCAAACAGCACCAGGAAGATTCCGTTAAACACCACACAGATGATTATGAACATCACCCCGAAGCCTGAAACCGTCACCTGCGGCATCACCAGTCTTCTGATTCCCGTCAGCAGACCGAAATTGGCTGCGATCACCACTATATACTTCAGGGAATCCACAAAATATCCCTTCACTGGCTGATCCAGTATCACTCTGTAAATAATCACAGGCTTGGTCACATTGGCAATCAGGCCCGACACAATGGTTCCGATATAAACGCCCATGAGTCCGATCTTCTGTACCAGCGCCACGGAAATGATCAGATTTACCACTCCCTGGATCAGCGCCAGGTACTTGTCCTGCTCAAACACGCCCGCCGCCGTTTTAAAGTTTGATAATACAATTCTATCACCTTTTAAATAATAATCAATCAAAATGCAGATGACCACCGAAAACGCAAGGGTTCTTTCGCTTCCCTGCCAGATCTGGACAAAGGGCGTGAGCAGAATCGAAAAACCGATGGCCGTAAAGCCGTAGATCCAGCAGGCGGCAAAACGGTATACCTTAAAAATCTGGTACTGCTTTTCCCGGGATTCCGTTGCAAAAAGATTTCCGAAGCTGGAGAGTACGGAATTAAAGATAATGTTCACCACATTGGCAATAGAGTTCAGGACCAGATTATAATTGTCCACGAAACCGCTGACCGTAACATTGATAAAGCCGGAGATGATCATACTGTCTGTCTGAAGCCTTGCCACATCCCCCACCTTATGGCATACCAGCGCTTTGGTCTTTGTGACAATCTCTCCGGTTTCTTCTTTCGAAAGCCTCTCCACCTGCTTCTCCTTCAGGTAAGGATATCTGCGGTCCAGATAGTGACTTACAAAGATCTTCTGTAAAAGCTCCACTGCTGCAGCCGTCAGCAGATACACGTAATAATTTCCGGTGGTCAGGATCACGATGATCTGAAGGCTTACCGTGATCATCTTGGTCGCGGTCAGGATATTGGTCTGAATATAGTTCTTCTGCTCCGCATTCACCAGACTGTATTTGTAAGCCACAAAATAAGTGCTTACCGTATTAAACAGAAAAATAAAATAATACAGCGTCAGATCTCTTGTTCCCACACCCTCCGGCTGCCTGACCAGGTACGGAAGAAAAGGAGAAACCGCCAGTCCCGCCGCTGCAATCACAACTCCGATTACCCGGTACGCTTTTTTATACAAAAGCATGTAGGACTTCACCTTTTCAATGTTCCCCTGCGCAACCGGTCTGTAGAGGCTGTAGTTCATGGCTGTGCCGATCCCCAGCTCCGCCATGGAGAGCACGGATAAAATGCTGGTATACAGACCGTTCACTCCATTTAAGGTATCCCCCAGATGCCGGATAAAGACTGTCCGCAGCACAAAATTCAGGATCTGTGTTATGAAGTTTCCCGCCTGTCCAAAGACTATATTTTTGGCTGCCGACTGAACTCTTCCCATAATCTGTCAACTTCTTTCCCTGTCTCATATGCCCGCTTCCGGTACCCGGGCATCACCTCTGTCAGATGCCTTCTCTGCTCCTTCTCATGTGCAAGCAGCCACTGAAATCCATTCACCAGATCTTCCGGCTCTTTCAGACTCTGTACCGGAATCACATAATGTTCCTCCGTCCCGAACAAATCCCTGGCAATCCCTCTTGCCTTGACGGAATACCCCACCACCAGTGTGGGAACCAGCGAAGAATACGCAGCGATGGTAGCATGTGTTCTTGCTCCCACGAACAGCCTGCAGCGGCCGATCACACCCTTCAGCTCCTCGCAGCTGCCATCGGCAATTTCCACCACTCTCCCTGTATCCTTAAAGGCTTCATACAATTCATGAACGGGCCTTCTGTCATCATTTCTCTCCCAGACCACATGCGGAATCAGCGCGATCTGCATATCTGTCTGTTCAATCATATAGGAAATCAGAGCCCGGTAGCTCTCCATGGTAATTCCGGCTCTGCTTTCATGATCCCGGATCATGGGACTTACATTGATACCCGCCGTGTTTCCCTCTGCAAAGCCTTCCGGCAGAGGAAGCGTCTTTGAAGGCAGCGTAAAGGCCGGATCCGGGAAGCACAGAATCCGGGGCACTTCTTCCTCCCTTTCGGATGAATCTGCCATTTTTTTCAGCGCCTCAAAAGTAATACTTTCTCTGGCAATGATGGTATGATATTTCATCAGATCCCGGACAATCTCTTTCCTTGAGAGAAGATCAGGCTCAACAGAGCAGCCCAGAAGTATGGTTCTGGTTCCACTCTGATGAAATGCCGAATTTGCCAGACGCAAATCCTCCAGCATATTTTCGTAACAGTAATTATCCCCGCCGATGGAAATTGCCAGAGGTACTCCCGCACCTTTCAGAACATCCCCATAACGATATCGGATGAAGCTTTCCCTGTCCCCTGTCATCTTCCGGTATCCGTAATACAGAATATGAGCCAGCCTGTGATCTTCAAATCTTCGCTCGCTTATAATCTCACAGAGGCCGGCAAGGGAATACTTCCGGTCCTCGTCTCCGCGGTAGCTGATCAGTCTCACCGGCTCCTTTATCATACGGCAGATACTGTTTACAATGGCCTCACAGCCGTGATTGCCGCTGCCCGCATGCATATACATTACCAGTTTTTCTTTCATGTGTTTTCCTTTTTGACTTTTTGATGCCTGCTTTTTCTGAAATGATACATCATCAGGTAAATTCCCGGCATGGCAAGAAACATTTGAGATTTAAACTGATATCCTTTTGAAAGCATCTCATATGCCCCCCATACCTGTAATTCTTCCCTCAGCTTTGTATGACATTCCTCCACATACTCTTTCTGCTTCCTTCTCTCTCCGAAAGGCAGATCCGCCAGTTTTCCCGCGGTCAGCATAATCCCTGTGATAAGAAGGGAGGTTACCTGCGCCTCCAGGCGTCTGTCTATCTTAAGAACCTCTTCCCTTGCCTGCTCCCAGCAGATAATCTGATCCATATAATGGGGGGAAAATTCCCGGTTCATGGCGCCTTCCGGATTCTGAAAATATCCATAGCCCGGATAATCTGTCTCTGCAATCTTTCGCACATAAGGCAGGAGATGCACCAGAAACAACATATCCTCTCCAATCGTCAGGCCGCTCTGGAAGCGGAGCTCGCCGATCACGGAACGTCTGTACAGTTTGCTCCAACATCTGGTATTACCTTTCAGAAGCTGTTCTCTGAGATATTGGACCGGTCTGTATTCCTCCGCTCTGTGAATGCGATAGGAGTTCTTCAGCAGTTCCTCCCACTGTTCTTCCTGTTCCCAGGGAATGAACCCGCAGCCCGCCACATCGCTGCCTGTTCTCATAAGGCAGTCATACAATACCTGCAGCATTTTGGGCCGCATTCTGTCATCTGCATCCACAAAGGTGATCAGACTCCCCTCTGCACTGTCGATCCCGGCATTTCTTGCTGCGGAAACTCCCTCGTCCTCCCGATTGATCACCCGCACATTGGGATAAATCTCGCAGAGCCTGACGCAGACAGCAGCCGTATCGTCTGTGGACCCGTCATTGATAATGATAATCTCCAGGTTCCTGTAGGTCTGCTTTTCAATACTGTCAATGCAGTTTTCCAGATAATCCTGTCCGTTATAAACCGGAACGATCACACTGATCAACGGCTTTTCCTTTTCGTCCATGAGCTGACTCACCGCGGCTCCTCCTTCCCGTTCCTGTGTGCTTTTGCGCTATTGCGCCCTGCGTGCATAAAACAGAATCATTGCCAGTCTGAGCAGCCGGACTGTAACCCAGTTCGGATGTCTCAATGTCAGATAGAGCAGTTTGTTGGCCCTCTGTTCCACCTTTACAGGCGTATTCGCCACAAGATCTTTTATTTCTTCTGACCTGCAGATCTTCAGAATATTTCCGCAATAACCTTTTGGATTTCCTCTGGCTTCATTTTTCAGCACCAGCAGCAGCAGGAAAATGTATTCCTGGTCCGCCTTTTTTTTCTGCTCCTCAAAAACCGGACCGGAAAACTTATCCTCTACCACCTGATGGATAATCCGCCGCAGAAGCTGAATGTTTTCATACAGATTCTTATCATATTTGTGAACCATGGATTCCTGTACATACAGATAATGATAATATGCTTTATGATCCATGATCACCAGACGGCGGCAGTCTGTCAGAGCCGGAAGCATAACTGTCATATCCTCTCCCATGACCACTTTGGGATCGCTGTATTTCATATTATCTTCGATCAGCTTTCTGCTGATCAGCTTCATACATCTGGATATCGTCACATGCCGGCGCTCTTTTCCCAGCAGACTGGGAATCACCTCGTTTTCTATGGCCTTCCTGTCATATTCTCCGGGAGAAAGCTCCTGCCATATATACTGCCGCCTTCCCTCTCCCCTTTCGATTACATAATCCCCTGCAATGATCTCCTTCGGATTGCCGGTAAGGAAAGCCGACATTTCCCCGATCATATTCAGATCGACCCAGTCGTCGCTGTCCACAAAGCACAGATATTCCCCTGTGCTCTCTGTTACGCCCCGTTTCCATGCCGATACAAGCCCTCCGTTTTCCTTATGAATCACCCGGACCCTTGTATCGCTTTGGGCAAATTCATCGCAGACACGTCCGCTCCCATCCACAGAGCCGTCATCCACAAGCAGAATTTCCAGAACCGGACAGGTCTGGCCGGTCAGGCTCTCCACACACCTTTTCAGATATTTTCTGGTATTATATACCGGCACAATCACACTGACATTCATCTACTTAGACCCCCGCCCGGCCGCCACCACCCAGATCGTCCTGAGTAAAATCTTAAAATCCAGTGTCAGCGACCATCCATCGATATATTTCAGGTCATACTTCACCACATCATCGAAATTCTCCACCTCGCTGCGGCCGCTGACCTGCCAGAGACCTGTCAGCCCCGGCGTCATACTGATGCGTCTTCTGTAGTACTGATTATATTTCTCAAATTCATCCTCTGTGGGCGGTCTGGTTCCCACCAGACTCATATCGCCCTTAACCACATTATAAAACTGAGGAAGCTCATCAATACTGGTTTTTCTGATAAATTTCCCCACCTTTGTGATACGGGGGTCATTCTCCATCTTAAACATGAGCCCCTGCATTTCGTTGAGCTTTTCCAGCTCCTTTTTCTTCTCCTCCGCATCCATGTACATAGAGCGGAACTTATAAATTTTAAACCTTCTGCCGTTGCGTCCGATCCGGATCTGGGAAAAAAGTACCGGTCCCGGAGAATCTATCCGGATTGCCAGCGCAATAAAGGGAAAAAGCACTGCCGTAATCGCCAGCCCTGTCAGGCCTCCGATGATATCGATGACCCTCTTGATCAGAAGCCGTTTATAACTGCTCTGGAAACGGGTATAAGTAATCACAGAATACCCTCCAAAGCTGTCTATTTTGCTTCTTTCAGAATGAGCGCCGGGCAGTTCCATACAGTAGTGACAATCCACTCCCATCTCGTCAAACCCGTTCAGCATATTCTGAATCTGTTTCTGCTTCAGCTCCGGTGCATAAATAAACACTTCATCCAGCGCCATCAACGTAACGTCTTCTATAAAATCATCCCCGACTCTCATCACGGGTATTCCGCTTATCTCTTTCTCTTCCTGTCTGTCTTCCGGACATGCCACACCCACAATCTGATAATTCAGGTCCAGGCGCTCCTTAAGATGTGCCAGTACCTCTGCAGCCATTGCTCTCTGCGTAATCACCAGAACCTTGATTCTTGAAATTTCTGACCGGGAATGCAGCAGCAGTCCCTTTTTGATCATCATGTGAACTGCCAGCGTGAGCACTACGTTAATAACTGCAAAATAAATGGTCACCAGACGGGCAAAAACATCCGCCCATTTCAGGAAATACATGATGATCTGTACCACTGCCATCATGATGGCATGGTATTTTAATATCTCATAAAATTCCCTGCTCAGACTTCTTCTCAGGAAATTTCTGTTCCAGTCAATGAAAAATGTATAAATGGTACAGATCAGCAGGTAAACCAGACACACCTGAAAGTGTATCTCTTTATCTCCCATATCCCTGAAATTACCAAATCGAAGGTAGGTAGCAATGATAAAGGAAATCCCTATTACTACCAAATCTGCAAACCAGAGCCCGTAAACTTCAACAATCTTATTTTTTTGATTCATTTCGCATTATCTTCCTCAATGCTTTCCTGCAAAAACGTCTGATCTTCATGGTACGTCTGATATAGATCTGCTTTCCTCTGCTTACCGGAGGCATTATGAGATGGCGATACTCTTCCAGATGCTCCAGAAGATATTCCGGATAGCTCTCATCCACTTCCACCCTCTCAAAACGGGCATCCCGGCCAAAAATATCCTGTCCGAGAATCAGCCTGTCCTTTGCTTCCGCAAGAGTATCCTGATTATTATATTCCTGATGGGCCGCAGCAGCCACCTTTATCCCAATCCGCCTGGATACATCCTGTTCCCTGTTACTGCCCATATATCCGAAATGCCATCCGCCATCTGCCACACGTACCGCATTCGGCGCCGTGACGGGAGACTCCCTCAGCTCGATCATTCCCTGGGAGGGGATGCTTTTTTTCCCGAACACCTTGGTTCCCAGCCACATTTTTCGCTCCACACCCGGGAACTCCCTGGTAATGGAAAGAAGCTTTCCTGAAACCTCTTCCATGTTAAGATAACAGTAAAACATTCTCTGGGCCAGGTGATAGATTTTATCAGGATCAAACTCTGCAATAATCTCCTTCAGGACCCTGGGATTAGGGATTTCATCCACATCGCTTAAAAGGATCACATCTTTATCATCTGCATCCTCAAGTCCTCTGACCAGCGCATTTTTCTGGAACTTGTCCCTTAAATGCGTCGTGGTGTCCACAGGTGAATTATCCACCACAATGTATTCAATCTTTGGCAGAAATTCCCGGAACAGCTCCTTATTTTTTTCAAAACACAGTTCCTTGGGCTGACCGGAAAAAGTCACAGTGGCTTCCTCGATCACAAATTTATCCACCAGCGGATCCAGAATATGAAGCCGCAGTTTCAAAATATCCAGTTCATTAAAAAAGGGAATACAGTCATATACCATATCATTGCCTCATTCTTCCATGACCTTCCGGGCGTCTCTTACCTGTGCGCCATCCGTCTCCAGAATAAAAAGGGACGCACCATATCCTTGCATTTCAGCCACCTTCTCGTCCAGGGATTTTCAAACACCGGGTACTGCTCATTCCGCCCCCACCATTTATGAAACACAAAGGGGGCATCCACATCCATAATCTCCGGCACCGGATGCTCGTGCCCGAAATATTTTGCCGCCTCCACCGGCGCGATCTTCATCCCGGCAGCCTCCAGATTGTGCTTATTCATACAGCACAGGAAAATATCTTCATTGTAAAAGCCGTCTTCGTCCTTTTCCCACACAAGACCTGCCTGGGCGGGGAAATCCAGAAGTCTTTTACTCCGCAGAGATACGCTGTTGCCCACCCGGCAGAGATTTCCTTCTCTGTCATGATAGCAGTGCTTCTTACCCGGCTCCGGTATGGGCCAGGGGGAACCGATATAGTCATAGTCTAAGAACGCATCCTGCCACTTTTCCGGATGAACCACAAAGCCATCATAGTGGATCAGAAGCACATAATCCGTGTGAATATAATTTCCCAGCTCATACACCATCTTATAATTAAAGCAGTCGATATCTGTGAGCTTTGAAGTGTGTCTGTAATGAATGGAATCCGGCAGCATAAACGGCTTTCTGTGGGTGATCAGCACCACTTCTCCAAAATCGATCCCCTGCATGCTGTATTCCAGCGCCTTTATCGTCTCATATACCTTCACGCTCGCCATAGCCGCCAGGGTCACATTGGGAAGCTGCAGCTTTTTCTTCTCTCCTGATCCTTTTCTGTTCCTACTCATAGGCCGCTCCATTTTGTCTCCTGATTCTCCGGAGGATGGCTCTCCTGACCTTTTTCTGGTAAAACCACCCGTAAACCAGTCTTCTCCGGATATTCTGGAAAAAATATCTCACTTTTCCGGGCCTCCGGTTCCTTCTGGCATAAAGAGACGAACGCCTCTTGTATTCCTCCAGCTCCTGTCTGCACTGTTCGGCGGTAAACAGCCTGCCCTTCCTGTCCATATAATGAAACAGCGAGTAAATATTCTGCTCCGATGCCCAGTAACCGTTCGAAACATTGTGTCTCGCCCAATATTTGGGGGCAATGGCAAACCGCAAGGTATCACTGGTATGAGCCGGAAGACAGGCAAAAGAAGAATTGGAAAGAAGTAAATAACAGGCGTTTTTTAACGTCACATAATCCTTGCCGATATCAAAATGAAAGGCCGGAATTCCCGGCAGGACCTTTCCTGCTGCCTCCACATCATCTGTAATGATCATAAACTCCATATCCGGCCGGATTTTTTTCATTTGCCTGATGCCGTGTACCCAGTACTTTTTATCGATAAAGAGCTCCGGACTGCCGGTATACTCTCCTCCACGCATATTGATAATGCAGAGATTTTCCCTGCTGTATTCCTTCGAGTCATATTCCGGCTTCACCTTAAGCCAGGATTTTACCTGATCCAGATATCTGATAAAATAAGACTCATCCTGCATATTGCCGTAGATCAGCGTCTGATCCTCCACATGATGGATTCCTTCATCCGCCCCGGCCACATAACACCCGTGCTGCATATCATGCCTGGAATTGCCCAGGTATAAACGGGTCTCCGCGTCCTGATAAATTTTGAAATTCTTCTTCTCTTCCTCGGAAATAGCATGTCCCAGATCCACATCCATAAAGTACATACCCCGGTCACTGTGAATATTAACAGCAAAACGCTCCTGTCCTGCTGTCCCGAATTCATACCCGTTTTCCTCTGCCACTGCTCTGGCCGTCACATAACAGAACAGCTGATTTCCCAGTCCCTGCCCGTTGATAAACTCTGTCCCTATCATCTGCCATCCTCCAGTGTAGTCTCTACCAGCCTGGTATGTTCCACTTTATAAATAATATCACACTTTTCGATGGTGTTTAATCGGTGTGCGATAATGATCATGGTCTTTTTGCCGTGGAAGCTGTTCACCGCCTCCATGACCGCCGCCTCCGTATCATTATCCAATGCGGAGGTGGCCTCGTCAAACACCAGTATCTCCGGATCATTATACAGGGCTCTGGCTATCCCGATCCGCTGTCTCTGTCCGCCCGAAAGCCGTACCCCTCTGTCGCCTATGGTGGTGTCAAGGCCTTCCGGAAGTTCTTCTACGAATTCTTTCAGCTGCGCCTCCTCAAGAACCTCCCAGATCCTCTTATCATCAATTTTATCCTCATCAATGCCAAAGGCAATATTATCCCGAATAGATTCGTCGATCAGATAGATCGCCTGCGGAATATATCCCACCTGCGCCAGCCAGGACTCGTAATTTCTGAAAATATTTACGCCATCGCAGGTGATCTCCCCTGTCTGTGCATGCAAAAGGCCCAGCAACACATCGACTATCGTAGATTTTCCCGCGCCGGAAGCTCCAATGATCCCCACTGACTTTCCCTTAGGTACTACCATATGAGCATCCTGAAAAATATATTTGTCGGAATCCGGGTAGTGAAAGCTGATATGGTTCAGTTCTATTTTGTCTTCCAGCTTTAATTTCTCCACCTGGGAATTCGCTTTTCTCTCCGCCAGCATGGCGTCCGTCTTCATACCCTCCTGCAGATTTTCATAGACAAAATCAAGACTGGGCTGGGTATATGCAATTTCTGTAATATAAGTATTAATTCTGTTTACGCTTGGGAGCACCCTGATAGCAGCCACCCCGAAGGCCGCTATGGTAGTCATAATCGCCTTCACATCACCGCCGCCTTTGATGTAAACGGCAATAAAGGAAAGCATGCTGACAATAAACACCGTTTCAATCAGGAGCCTTGGCGCATTATTCAGCACCGCATAATTTCTTGCCACATCAGCGCCCTTTTTCCCTGTTTCAAAATAATTTCTTATAAAAAACTCTTCCCGGTTCAGCACTTTCACATCTTTCAGTCCATAGGTCGCCTGAATCCGCCATTTGGCAATCCGCGACTGAATGGCCTGGTTTCTGGCACCGATCCTGTTCAGCCTGGGCTTAAGCACCTTGATGATCAACAGCGTCATAATTCCAAAAATTGCAATAATGAACAAGGTCATAACCACATTCTGCCACAACAGCACCATAAAGATTAAAAGGGATACCACCACCTCGCTTGCAAGCTGCAGCATGGCCAGAATCAGGGAAAAGGTCTGGGGAATGTCACTGTCTGTGATCCGGAAAACCGTAGGAATGTCTGCACCCAGATATTTCTCATAGGGCCGGTTGAGAAATTCCGCCATAACACGGCTGATCATACGGTTTCTGTTCTGAGTGATAAAAGAATTCTGTTTGTAAGTCAGAAATAAAACATAAAGATTTTTGATCACATAAACTGCCATAAGCCCCAGAAGAAGCGACATTGTGAGTTCTCCGGCATCTTCAATGTGCAGAATACGGCAGATCTCTTTTAAAAAATCATACTTTTCAATAAACGCCTGCAGACTCTCCGGCATCAGAAGCGCATTCACCACAGGGATCATACCCCCTACTCCCAATGTCTCCAGAAGGCCCCCGATAAAAATCATAATCCCAAGGAAAAAAAGCTGGATCTTCTGCTTTCTGTCAAATATATAACTGATTTTCCCAAACAAACCTGTTTTCTTCATACAGCTCCTCTTATCGTCACTGTCTGCTTCCCGGCAGCGCTGCTTTGATGCTTTCCATGCGGCCTGGTTTCTGACATAATTTTCGAAATTATATCACAGATTAAGGCTCCGGGCAAGTTTGGCTCCTTTGCTTTCACAACTCGCGAAATCTCCCCTCACACCTGCATCATGTTCTCACGGAATGCGCAGCCTGTGCGCATTCCTGAGCCGTGAAAAGTAGCTCGCATACAGAGCGATTTTACTCGCGGAATATCATAAGGCTGAACTGTTACCGCAGCGGAACAATGCATTTATCATAAAGCTTAACAAGCCGGTAATACATTCCCGGCCAGGCAAGAGCCATCTTCATCCTCACTTTGTCGCCGGATGCCACGAACTCTCCCTGGTAAATCTGTCTGATCTGTTCCTTTTCGTTTCTCAGCAGCCCCATCAGCTCCTTTGCGGAAGATTTCATCTTTCTGTCTCTGAAATCCACAAAATAGAACAGCATATTACGGTAAAACTGGTAGGACGCCTTCCGGGAAAGTTCCTCCATCCCCATATTTTTCAAATACTGCGCCTGTTCCTTCCAGAAGGGAATCTCATCCTGAAACCGCCGTTCATGCAGTCTGCTGTTCATGATACTGCCTTTTCTGTCCACCCGGTAATTATAATAGGGCGTATCAAGGAAAACGCATTTTTCTGCCCTGCAGAGTGCCTGCGTCGTATACATAATATCCTCTGATTTGCGCCCATGGGGAAAACGGATCTCTTCTATCACCTTTTTATCAAACAGCTTGCTCCACACAGAATGATAAATGTGATACCGGGGATGGCCGCTGATATACAGCTCCAGTGTTTCTTCCCGCGAGAGCACCAGCTGCTCTCCTGAAAAAGAGGGATTTTCCGTTCCCGCTCCCCTCTGACTGTAGGCGCATATGGCAATCTGCGCTCCTGTGTCTGTGCAGGCTGTCAGCATGTCTTCATACATCCCCGGCTCGATCCAGTCATCTCCATCCACGTATCCGATATAATCTCCTCCCGCAATGGCAACTCCCGCATTCCTGGCTCCGGAAGGCCCCTGGTTCTGTTCATGGATCACCCGTATGGCTTCATGCTCTTTCGCATATCTTTCACATATTTCCGGCGTATGATCCGTGGAACCGTCATCTACCAGTATGATCTCCATCCTCGGATAAGTCTGCGCCAGAAGACTCTCCACACACCTGGGCAGATAATCCTCAATGTTATATGCGGTCACTACTACCGATATCAGTATCTCTCCGGTTTTCATGTCAGATCCCGTTCTCCTTTTGCCCATAAATTACCTACTAATCAAATAGGGAAGATTTATCTTCCCCTACTCGCCGCGCCCCATACGCCGCTTTAGCGGCATACTTCCTCTTCATGGGGCTGCGCATAAATCCTCTGCCGGCATCACTATGCCGGCAGGTGAAATACGGATCATTTCTTCCGTATAAATGTCTCTGCAGTCCTGGTTATTAAACCACTTGGAAGGAGCCACCACAATTTTATCCGGGGAAGGATTCAGCCATGCTCCCCACCAGCTAAAGCTGGAATTTGCCAGAATATGATGCCTGCATCTGCTCATCAGCAGCATATCCATATATCCTTCCTCCTCCGCATTTCCCTCCACCACAACGAATCTCTCCGGTGAAAGCGCAAGCTTCCTGCTAAAGTCCGGGAGCCAGTCACGCACCCATTCCTTATCGTTGCTGAGGACAAAAAATACAGACCCGGGAACGCTCTTCAGCATCCTCCGGACAGCTCCCTCGTAATATTCCTGCGTGCAGATCCCTCCATACACTTCACTGGTGGTAAGATAGTCTCCTCTGCGCACATGCAGAGATACCGAGTTGCATCCCTGAATCCGTTCCAGATAGTCCCTCATCCGTCTTTCTGTTTCCGTGTTCAAAGCGTCCCAGAGTCTGTCCGAAAAGGTAAAAGCCCTGCGCACCTCTTCTTTTATATCCTGAAAATATTTTTCGCTCTGAAAATAACCCGTCAGATAAGCACTCTCCTTCTCCAGCACGACTCTGTCAAAATTACAGTCTCTTTCATGGTATTCCCTGGATTTTCTCCCGAACAGCTTTCTCCTTATTCTGTGAGACCATTTCAAAAATCCGTCTGTAATCTCGTTGATCTCGTCTTTCGACGCCTTTGGATATTCAATCCCGAATACCCACAGCATGATGGGCCTGGCGTTTTCAAGCTCATATTCCGTGATATCGTCCATTTTTACATATTTGCCCTGGGCGCAGAGCTTCAAATACAGAGCGTACTGAAACATCTGATTTCCCAGACCGCCTGTCATTCTGATGATATTCATATGATTATCGGTTCCCGCCTTTCATAATAAATACTGCCTGGCGGAACATCCTTTCTTACCACACTTCCGGCTCCTATCACAGCATGATCGCCAATGGTGACCCCCTTTAAGATCACACAGCCGGCTCCCACCCATACGTGATCGCCAATCCTGATCTCTTTTGCCGGAAATTCCTCTCCGGAAGAGCTGGCATGCTTACTTTCCGTTTCCTGTCTCTCAGATCTGAAATCATGGTCGTGATCCACGATCACCAGATTGTTTCCGAATTTACAGTACTCGCCTATAGTGATCTTTTTCATACAGGTTATGGAGCTGTTACTGTTAAAAAAGCAGTGCGCGCCTATTTCCAGGCTGCCCCTTTGTCCACAGCCCAGGTAAAGCCCGCCCCGGTTCTGCACCTTTTTGCCTAATCTGATACGGGCAGCTCTGTCTTTTTCGATCCGGACCTTTTCAAGCGCCTGCGGAAACGGGATCTCCACTCCGCCGCCATATTTCAGTTTCCACAGTATGATACAAAATGTGCTCTTCAGCGCTTTCATCATCAATCCCATAGTGTCATCTTTCCTCTGCTTTCATATTCCAGATAAACCCCCATCATGCTCAGCCTGCCGCTTTTGCAGGCCGCATGGCCATCCATGCTATGAAAGCACCCTCCGGTACAGCGACAGGAGTCTGTCCATGTGGCCCTCCATGCCATAGCGCTCGACCGCCCGCTGCCGCGCCCTGCTTCCCGCCTGTCTTCTCCGTTCTTTATCGCGGATAAATTCTGCGAGCATCCCTGAGAGCTGCTCCACATTGCCCGGCTCCCCAAGATGACCGCTGATTCCATCTTCGATCAGACGGGGCAGTCCCCCCGCATTTGTGGTCACAATAGCCATTTCATAAGCCATAGCCTCCAGCACCGCCATGGACATCCCTTCATAATAAGATGGGAACAAAAAGATGCTGCTTTCTCTGAGCAGCCGCTCCTTTTCCGCTCCCCTGACCCAGCCTGGAAAGGATACCTCCTGCAATAATCCCTTTTCTGCAAAGAGCCCTCTCACTTCTTCCACAGCGCCGTCTCCCGCCATGATCAGCGGAATTTTTTCCGATTCCTCCACTGCTCTTCGATAGATTTCCGGCAGATCAAAGCAGCCTTTTCTCTTACCGATCTCTCCCAGAAACAGAATCTGGTCTTTCTTCTCAATTTCCCGGAGATCAGGGATTTTACAGTAATTTTCAATCACACAGATCCTCTCCGGCTCCACGATCTGCTCCAGATTCTCTCTCCACTCCTCTGAGAGCGCGATCAGGACACTGCACTTGCGATAAACCTTCTTTACCAGCTTTTGCTTCCCGGAAGAAGCTTTCGCATAAAACGGGGCGAATTCCGCTCCGTGAATATGATTGACCACCGGAATATTCTTTCTGCACGCCATAAAAATAAAAGGCATTTTCCTGTAAAAGCTGGGGCCAAAGGAGGAATGAACATGCACGATATCCGGCCTGTTTCTGCGCAGCTCCTTCCAAAAGGCTCCGTATCCCTTCAATGCTTTTAACAACTTCTTCCATTTATTTCCGTCACAATAGGATTCTATATAGGAAAGCTTGCACCGGTCTCCAAAATCATATTCTCTGTAGCCGTTTACCACCGATGCAATACCGCCCCTGACCTGACGCTCAGGCACCACCATACACACCTTCATATTCTCATTTAACCGTCCTGCTTACTCTGCCCTTGGAATTGATCAATACCATACCCTTTGTATAAACATCCTCGCAGTCTTTTTCATTCACCCATTTATCCGGCGCCACTACCATCTTGTCCGGATTGTCATTGAGCCATGCAGCCCACCAGCTGAAGCTGGAATTGGAAATAATATTATGTCTGCATTTGCTCATCAGCATCATATCCAGATACCCTGTATATTCCGTATTTGCCTCCACCATAATAAAATGAGCTTTCAGGTCTTCTATCTCCTGACGGTTCATTCCCTCTTTGAGCTGGCTTGCTATCAACTGCTCCGCCCAGTTTTTCACCCATTTGGGTTCATTGCTGAAAATATAAAAATAAGCATCCGGACACCGTTCCTGAATAAACCGCACCGCCCCTTCATAGTATCTCTCCGTACAGATTCCTTCATACAGTTCCTCGTCCAGCCGGGAATCACTGCGGTACATATGAATTCCCACTGCCTCTGTACTCTCGATGGCATCCAGGCATACTCTTGTACTTTGATGCAGTTTTTCGGGCAGATGCATCTCCTCCAGCTCCGGGAAACGATAAGTCTCTCTTACCTGATCTCTGATATCCTCAAAATACTTCTCGCTCTTAAACTCCCCTCGCAGGTACATGGAGTCAAAGCTCAGAACCCGGGGATCATAAAACCCTTTTTCATAGTATTCCACAGCCCGCCGGCCAAAGATCTTTCTTCGGATTCTCTTGAGCGGCTCCATGGAACCATCTGTAAACGCTGTGATCTCCTCCCAGTCAGCTCTGGGATAATCGATACCGAACAGTGCCAGCATAATCGGACGCGTGCTCTCGCTCCGGTATTCATTGATATCATCAAACTTTACCTCTTTTCCCATGGAACGGAGCTTCAAATACAGCGCATACTGAAACATCTGATTCGCCAGCCCACCGGACATTCTGATTATATTCATCATAATCTCCCATACTTCCGACAGCTCTCATTAGCTAAATATTTAATCATTTTATCATATTTGCCCCCTGTTCACAAGGCGTCCGCATGGTTTTATCATCTCACGCAATTGACGCTGGAGACGACCTCGTTTATAATAAAAAAAATACGTTTCAGAGATACTGATAACAGGTTCCGGAAAGCCAGACAGGTTCCTGCCGGAAATCAGGCGAGGAGATTACCCATGAAAAATACCGCTCTTTTCTATATGTACTATACCGCTCCCTATCCGGGAAATTTTCTGGCATCCATGATTATGCTTGCCGGCCGGCTGAAAGAAAGAGGCATTACTTCACACTTTATTTTCCCCGAACAGGCTGAAGGCTGCTACTGGCGACAGATGCTGGCCGATGCGGAGATCGCCGTCTCTTTCCTTCCTGAATCTCCCGCCCGGCAGCTTTCCTTCTGGCGGATGCTGCTCAGACAGAAAAATATTCTGTTCCTCCATTTGCATTTCACAGACAATATGTCGGAACGACTGATGATGAAAGCCGCCATGGTTCTCTGTCATAATAAAATTCCCCTGGTGGTGCACTACCACAATCATTATTCTTCTCATGCCAGGGGACTGAAGCTTGTCCTCAAAAAGCTCATCATACACGGAGATCATCTGCTGGGCTGCAGTGCCGGGGTGGTGGACAGCCTGAAAAGCAGCGGATTACACAACGACATTGATTTCATAGAAAATGCTATTGCCTTTGACCGCCTGAAAAGTGTCCGCACCGGATATGAGCAGCACAATTTTCTGCAGTTCGGCTTTGATTATGAGCGGAAGGGCGTGGATCTTTCGCTGGAGGCATTTTGCCTGCTGCGGAAAAAGTACCCTGACCTTTCCCTGAGCATCTCTCTCTCCTCCAACAGGGAGGCGGTGGAGAAAAAGATCACCGAAAAATTCGGCAAAATACCCGGATGGATCCGGCTTCTTCCGCCCACAGAAGATATCTATCGTTATTATGATCAGGCCTGCGCTTTTCTTTCTCCCAGCCGGGAAGAAGGCTTCTGCTACAGCGTCGTGGAGGCTGCCTACTGCAAATGCCCTGTCATAGCTTCCGATATATCAGGGCAGAATGGAATCAGTATTCCGGAGATCATCTGGTGTAAAAGTGAAAATCCTTCCGACCTGGCGGAAAAAATCGACGCCTTTCTCTGTATGCCCGGAGAAGAAAAACGGAAGTTGGGAGAAAGCCTGAAGAGTTCCGCAATCCGTTGCTATGATGTAAAGCGATGGGCAGCGCAAATGACTGCCTACTATGAAAAAAGGGGACTCCTTATTGCTAAATAGCAGGAGCTGCCTTATAATAGCACTGAATTCACTATTGACCTTATTATCCAGGGAGAGAAAATGATTTTTAATGATATAAAACAGAAAATAAACGAAAAGGATAACCGTTTTTTTTATCTGCTTCTGCTTATGGCCAGTCTGGCCTTTTATCTTTTTTTTGCTTTTTTTGACGGCGCTGTGATCTGTGTTGACTCCCCCGGGTATATCGGGATGCATCTTTCAAGAGAGCCCCTGTATCCCATGTTTCTCGCACTGTTCCGCTTCCTTTTTGCAGGCGCCGGCGCTGACTTTTACCTGGATGTGGCGGCACTGGCCCAAAGTCTTCTGGCCGCTGTCTCCTCCTGGTCTCTGATCGCATACCTTTCAAAAAATCTGCGGCTGGGGAGAGCGATTTCTTTTTTTCTGCTCTGCATTCCCTTTGCGGTTTCCCTTTTATGCCGCTTTGCCGCCAGAAGAGGCTCCATGTATTCCAACAGTATCTTAACAGAAGGGATTGCTATCTCCTGTTATCTTCTTTTTTTTCGTTTTCTTTTTGAGTATGCGCTCAGTCAGAGCCGCAAAAGCCTGTTCTTAAGCTGCCTGCTTTCCTTTCTTCTGATCTCTACAAGAAAACAGATGATTTTCTCTCTGGTTCTTGTAGTACTTTGCATTCTGTTTGTATTTTTCAGAAAAAAGGCTCTGATCAGGGGATTGGCCGCCGCAGGTATTTCCGCTGTATGTATTCTCCTTGCCACCGCTTTTCTGGATCTGGGGTATAATTATGTTCTCAGGGGCGAAATGGTACGCCATTCCGGCGATACCCGCTTCGTCACCACGATGGCTTTCTACACTGCTGACAGAAGCGACTCTGACTATCTTCAGGATGAGGAAATCAGAAATTTGTTCCTGGAAATCTATGATATCTGCGACGAAAAAGAATATCTGAAGCATTCCGCCGGCCGGGGATGGCTGAGCCGTGTCTCACATTTCGGAGATTATTACGACTGTATTCAGATTGACACCATGTATCCCATGATCAGTCAGTATGCCATGGAAAAGTATGGAGATGATATCGTTGACTTGAATACCCGTACGGATCAGATCATGGATATCATCAATGCCTCCGTCATTCCTCATAATATTCCGGCCATACTGGGAACCTTTCTGGATAATATCCTGTCCGGACTGATCACCACAGTTGCCCAGCGCAACTCTCTGCTGATCTGGTACAGCCTTTTGATCTATGTTTTTTACCTTGTGCTGCTGATCTGGCATATCCGGCACGGAAAAAACAGGAAAATTCTTTTATTTTCTGTCCTGACCCTGATTTCTGTTCTACTGAATGTAGGACTGGTATCTCTGGTGATTTTCTGTCAGACCCGATATACCATTTATAATATGGCGCTGTTTTATATCAGCCTGATATTGATGATTTCCGAACCGCTTTCCGGTATTCTGAAAGGACGTACTCATGCTGTTTAATTCCTATTTCTTTATCCTGCTGTTTCTTCCGCTGACACTGGTCGGATACTATGGCCTGAATCATGCCGGTATGCGCAGACCCGCCCTGGCTTTTCTCACGGGAATGTCTCTGTGGTTTTGCGCAGGCAGCGGCATTTACAATCTGATCCTTTTATTGGTCAGCGCCACAGTCAGTTATGGGATCGCTGTCTTTATCACCAGAGCCGGGAATCGCTCTCAAAAACTGCTGGGACTATGGACCGGCATTCTGTTTCATGTGGGCGCCCTGTTTTTATTCAAATATTACAATTTTGTTATTGGTAATGTAAACAATATATTTCACACGAATTTGCCTTTTCTGGAACTGCTTCTGCCTCTGGGCATCAGCTTTTATACCTTTCAGCAGATCTCATTTTTGGTGGATTCCTTTCAGGGCGAATGTGGAAAATGCAGCTTCGGAACCTATCTGTTGTATGTGTCTTTTTTCCCCAAGTTTACCCAGGGCCCCATTACTCACCACAGCAGGCTGATCCCCCAGCTGCAGGATCCGGGCCGCGGCAGAGTCAGCTTTGAAAATCTCTCCAGAGGGATTTATGCTTTTGCCCTGGGTCTCGCCAAGAAAGTGCTGATCGCAGATGTTCTGGCCAAAATCGTAACCATCGGATATGGCAGTATCGGTGATCTCAACTCCATAAGCGCCTTTGTTGTGATGCTTTCTTACTCTCTGCAGATTTATTTTGATTTCAGCGGCTACTGTGATATGGCATATGGGATCGGTTATATGCTGAACATCAGACTTCCTCTGAATTTTAATTCCCCTTATAAAGCGGTATCTATCTCAGATTTCTGGGACAGATGGCACATCACTTTAACGGATTTTTTTACCCGCTATCTTTACTTCCCTTTAGGCGGAAGCCGCCGGGGCAGGGCAAGAACCTGTCTCAATATTATGATCGTTTTTCTTGTCAGCGGACTCTGGCATGGCGCCAACTGGACCTTTATTCTGTGGGGCATGATGCACGGTGTCGCCAAGGTCCTGGAGAGGATTTTCAAAAATGTGTTCTTAAAAGTCCCAAAACCGGTTAAAATCTCTGTTACTTTTTTATTTGTCACATTTGCCTGGAGTCTGTTCCGGGCGGCGTCCGTAAAGGATGCTCTCCTTTTGTGGACCCGACTTTTTGAGGGAGGCCCCGGCCCCTTATATCCTCCCATGATCGAAAAACTGCAGGATCTGGCAGAGATCCGATTTCTTCATATGATTCCCGGCAGTCTGCTGACAGACCATGCCTGGGTCCTGCCTGCAGGTTTTATTTCCTTAAGCCTTCTTTCCTGCTTTACCATGAAAAACACGCAGGAAAAAACAGAACATTTAATACTGAACAACCGTACGCTTCTGGTAACAGCGATACTTCTGTTCTGGAGTATCCTCTCATTATCCGAAATAAGTGAATTTCTGTATTTTTATTTCTGATGTTCCATACTGTCGCTCCTGCTTAAGACCCCTGCCAGGAAGGAGGCAAGATTGAAAATTAAAATTTTCAATCGCGAGATTTGTGTCTGCGCGTTGCTTGCCACAAACTCGTTAATCCATATTATGGATTTGTGCAACAAAGCAGCGCAGAAATGGAGGAAAAATTGAAAAAGCAAACTCCCGAAAAATGGTTTTTTAAATGCATACTGACACTGATGATCCTTCTGATCCTTACCGCCTTTATGACGATTCTGGTGGATCCCTTTTTTCATTATCATAGGCCTCTTCCCTTCCTGACCTACCGGTTGTATGAAGAGCGCTACACCAATGACGGAATCTCCAGGCACTTTGATTTTGATGCGCTGATCACCGGCACCTCCATGGCGCAGAATTTTAAGCCAAGCGAGATGGACGCTCTCTTTGACACCCATTCCGTAAAGGAAACTTTTTCAGGCGCCGGATACCGGGAGCTGGCTGAAAATCTTGACCGGGCTCTTTCCAGAAACCGGGAGCTGAAATCCGTCCTGTGGACGCTGGACTACAACGGACTGCTGCGGAGCGCCGACTGGGCGCAGTATGAGGAGTATCCCACTTATCTCTATGATGATAATCCCTTCAATGATGCTCCTTACCTGTTTAATAAATCAATTTTTTATCATGGAGTACTTCACAATCTGATCATGACCCTTTCCGGAGCTCCCTCCACCACCATGGATGAGTATTCCGCCTGGGAGAGAGAGACAGGGATCGACCGGGTCCTCTCCTCCTATGACCGGAGTGAGCTGAAAAGAGAGTCCGGAGAATTCCGGCAGCAGGATCTGGAGACGGTGACGGAGACGATTACTTCCAATATCATCCGGATCGTAAACAAATACCCGGATACCACCTTTTATATCTTTTATACCCCCCTCAGCATCTGCTACTGGGATTCCTACCATTTCAGCAATACACTGGAGCGGCAAATCTGCGCCGAGCAGACTGCCACAGAGCTTCTTCTGGCCTGTCCCAATGTGAAGCTCTACAATTTTTTCGACCAATATGATGTTATCTGCGATCTGGATTACTACAGCGATGGCGGCCACTACTCCGCCGAGATCAATTCCAGGATCCTGCAGTGGATCTCTGAGGATACCGGGCTGGTTACAGAAGAAAACTATCTTGAGCGTCTGGCGCAGGAAAGAGCGTTTTATCAAAATTATGATTATGAAAGCCTGCACAGCTTATCGCGCGAGCAGGGATGACTTTTCCCTGCTTGCGCGGAGGGTGCGTGTTGTGTGCATCAGCAATTTCCCTTGCCTCCCTGCGTGCGCCCCTCGTTTTTCATCCATTCCTGAAACATCAGAATATACCAGATCTGAATCCTCCACTGCCCTTCGCAGATGAAGTCTTTCCATATTTTTCTGACCACCTGGGGATTTAAAATTCCCTGCTCCTTCAGGGTCTGTTCCTTTAAAAGTTCCTCCGCCCACTGTCTGAGCTCTTCTTCACGAAGCCATTTCTCCACGGGGATGCTGAAGCCCTTTTTGGGACGTTCCATCAGCTCCCTGGGCACATACCGGTAAAGCACATCCCGCAGCACCTTCTTTCTGCAGGAATCATCTCTTTTTAACGCCACCGGAAGGCTCCAGGCAAATTCCACCACATCCCTGTCCAGCATGGGCACTCTGGTCTCCAGGGAGACGGCCATGGCCGTCCTGTCCACCTTCACTAAAATATCATCCGGATGATACATCAGCATATCCATCAGCATGATATTGTGATTGACTTCCTTCAGAAAGCCCGGCTCATATTCACTGTATGGATAGCTGCATTCCTTCTGCTGCAGGCTGATCTGTCTGGCCAGAGGCTCCGCTTCAAAGGATGCAATATACAGATCTGAAGGCCCCTTTGCACCCAGGAGCTTTCCCTTGACACCATAGGGCTGCCTGTCTTTCAGAGGGCTGTGAAGGATCAGCTCGCTGCAGGGCTTTCGGATAAAATAAGGAACATTTTTCATTTTATTCCAGATCCGTTCCACAGATGCATAAGTGGTATATCCGCAGAACAGCTCATCCCCTCCATCTCCGCTCAGAGATACCGTCACATGCTCTCTGGTCATTTTGCTGACCAGATAGGTGGGGATCTGAGAAGAATCTGCAAAGGGCTCTCCGAACATTCCGGAGAGCTTCGGGATTACACTTTTAGCATCCTTCTCCGTAATATACAACTCCGTATGCTCCGTTCCCAGATGGGCTGCAATCTCCTTTGCATAGACTGCCTCGTCAAATCGTTTGTCCTCCATCCCTATGGTAAAGCTCTTCACCTTTCCTCTGTTTAAGGACTGCATCAGGGCCACCACCGTACTGGAGTCTATTCCTGCAGAAAGAAATGCTCCCACCGGCACATCCGCTTCCATCTGATCGGAGATTGCCTCCTTCAGAAGATGCTCAAGGGTATCTGCGGCCTCCTTTGCCGAACCCCTGAAAGGATTCTCCTGTCCCTTTCTTGCAGTTTCCTTTAAGGACCAGTACTTCTCCGTCCGAACGCTGTCCAGCCCCCGGAAAGGAAGTCCGACCTTCAGGATCGTCCCCGGCTCCAGCTTGTAAATATTCTCATAGACAGAATACGGCGCCGGAATATAGCCGTGGACAAAATACAGCCCCAGCACGTCCCGGTTTACGGGATTATGAAATCCATCCAGAACTGCCAGAGAGCCCAGATCTGAGGCAAATACAAAGCTCTCCCCCACCTGTCCATAATACAGGGGCTTTTCCCCGATCCGGTCTCTGAGCAGGTAGAGGATCCGTTCCTTCTTATCATACAGTGCAATGGCAAACATTCCCTTACACAGAGAGATGGCTTCCTTTATCCCATAGGCCTCAAATGCCTCCAGCAGAACCTCCGTATCAGAGCTGCCCCGGAAAGCGCTGACCTTTTTTTCCTTCAGGAGTTTTTCGGCAATTTTTCTGTAATTGTAAATCTCCCCATTATAAGAGATCACAAACCGGCCGCTTCGGGATGTCATGGGTTGCGCGCCGGCCTCGGACAGATCCACAATAGAAAGCCGTCTGTGTCCCAGCGCCACCTGAAGATCCTCAGAAAGGTAGGTTCCTCCTGCATCCGGGCCTCTGTGAACCATCCGCCTCTTCATTCGTTCTATATTTTCCTGCACGTTTCCCTTAAAATTACAAAATCCGGCTATTCCGCACATCGTTATCCTCCATTCCTGCCCGGGCCGCGAACCGGGACACAGGCAGGATATTCACACCCTCTTCTCTGTCAGATTCCTCTCTTCATCACACGCTCCAGGAAATTTCTCCAGCTCTCATACACAATATCCGTCCTGTAGTCCTTCTGCAGACCGGCCGCCCGGATCCCTATCTCGTCCGCCATCCTCTGGTCTTTTAACACCCTTCTTAAACATTCCTTCAGCTTTTCCACATCGCCTACCGGCGTCAGCAGACCGTTTACTCCATCCTCAATCAGCTCAGCCGGACCGCCGCAGGGACAGTCCGTGGCGATCACTGTAAGCCCCAGAAGCATCGCCTCGATCAGGGTATTGGGCATCCCCTCTGTGTTGGATGGTTGCACAAAAACCCGGGCCTTATAGATCAGCTCTGCTATTCCGGACCCATTTCCCGGCAATGAAATTCTCTCCTTCAGTCCCAGCTGATCCGGGAGCTTTAAAAGCGCTCCGCGCTTATCGCCGTCTCCATAGATGATCAGCCTGTATTCGGGGAACTCCTCCGCAATCCCGGCAAATGCCCGTATCAGCAGCTCATGATTTTTGTTTTCATCCACCCGTCCAACTGCAACTATGGTCTTTTCCCGCTCTCCTTCATACCGCTTCCGGAAGAATACCTGCTGAACAGGATTCTTCAGCACCACTGCCTTCTTCCGTACTCTCTCCGGGAAAAAGGCAGCGCTTCTTCTTGTCTGCAGTACCATGCCCGCCGCAAAACCAAACAAATGCCTGGCCATAAATCGCATCCACCAGTTATAGTATTCCTCTGTGGGCTCTCCTCTCACCGATACCACTACCGGAATCTTAAGTCCCATGGACGTGAGGATAGCCATCAGATTACATTTTCCGATAAAGGAGAGGATCACATCCGGCTTCTCCTGCTTCCAGATCTCCTTAAGCCGGCCGAAACGAGCCGCAAAATTGGCGGCTCTTCCGCCCTTCAGCCGGTCCGGGGACGGTTCGGCGATCCGCCTGACCACCCCCTGCGCCACTTCGTATTCTTCCTCCTCTTTATTCGCCGTAACCAGAACCACCCGGTAGCCCTGACTGCAAAAATATCCGGCAAGATTCGCAACCACCCTCTCGGCACCGCCCTTTTTCAGACTGCCAATATACAATGCAATGGTCTTACCCCCGGTCTCTGCCATTGATCAGCTCCTCCACATATGCCTTCCACTCTTCATATACTTTGAGGGGACTTACCTTCTCTGCAATCTCTCCTGCCTTCTTTCCCATGGACATTGCCAGATCCCGGTCTGAGAGCAGTCTCCCCATTGCCTCCATCAGGGCATTTTCATCTCCTACCGGAACCAGCAGGCCGGATATCCCATCCGCAATCATCATGGCACAGCCTCCGCAGGGACAGTCCGTGGCAATCACAGGCAGTCCCATCACCATTGCCTCCATCAGAGCATTGGACATTCCTTCATAGTTGGAAGGAAGAACAAACAACTCCGCCCCTGGCAGTTCCTTCTCAAGGGTATTGCTGGGTCCCATGAACATCACTCTTTCCTCCATATGATTTTCACGGCTGTAAGCGGCAAGCTCCTGCTTTACCTTATGATCGATCTCCTCCCCGTAGATCTGCACACAGGTGTCCGGGAACCGATCCTTCAGACCGGCAAACGCTTTCAGGAGCATCAACTGATTCTTTTCCCCGGAAATTCTTCCTACGGTAACGATCCGCCGTCTTTTTTCCCTCTGGGCTCCCTGTTCTTTCTGCGTATCCCTCTGCACGATGGACTCCTGCGCCACGCACTCCTTCGGCGTACACTCCTTCGGAGTGGGGATATTCAAATATTTTTCATCTACCGGATTCCAGATAATGCGGGATTTCTCCTGAAGCCTTTTTCCGAAAAAGGCTCTTGCGTCCTCCGTCTGAAACACGCAGCCTGCCGCCTTTCTCTCCATCCGGCCGGTATCTCTTTTATAGGGTGTATAGTGAACCTTCGGATCGCTTCGTACAGAGATCATAAGGGGCGTTTTCATCCCAAACATGCTGTAAGCGCTTCTGAAATTGGCTTTCATACAGAAAGAAAGCACAATATCCGGCTTTTCCTTTCGGATAATCCTGCGCAGATCCGTAAATCTCCTGATGGCAAGCACCAGCCTGCCGCCCCGGGCATTTTCCGTCAGATCCCCAAGATTTACCCTTTTTACTTTGTCGGAAAGGACGTATTCTTCTCCGGCCCTCCACAGAGTCACAATGACCACATCATAACCATCCTCTGCAAAATACCGGGAGAGCACGCTGACCACCTTCTCTGCTCCGCCCTTTCCGATGCTGTTAATATGAAATAGAATCTTTCTTTTTTTCATTTATCCGCCATACCTCTCATACCACTTCTGGAACATCAGAAACGCCCATATGATCCTGGAGTAATTCTTCCCGCTGCCTGCCCCCTCATCACCCTTTTTCATATAGTCTGAAAGGAAAGGGCCGATAAACTCAGGATCAAATATTCCCTGACGCATCAGAAATTCCTTATCGCTGAAGGATAAAATCTGCTCCTTTAATGGGCCCCTCAGCCATTTGTCCAGAGGAACTGCAAAGCCTCTCTTAGGGCGCTCCAGCAGCTCTCCGGGTATCAGCTCACAGGCAATATCCTTCAGGATCCTCTTTTTATTCCCTTTTTCATATTTAAAGCGATGAGGCAGACGGAAAGCATATTCCACCACCCGCTGATCCAGAATCGGACACCTTGCCTCCAGGGAATACTTCATGGATGAACGGTCTACCTTGCAGAGAATGTCTCCCGGCAGATAGGTATCGATATCCAGCAGCATCCGTCTCTCCTGCCAGTTTTGCTCCTCATAGCTGCTTTCAAAATCGTAGGTACAGGAAAGGGCTTCCTCCATCCCTTCTGTCCTTACCATGGCCTGCGCGATCTTCAGATAATTCCCCGCCGGAAACTGGGTTTTGGTTTCCCTGTTCCGGTTCTGTGCAATCACTCTGATCTTAAAAGGATAACGTTCTGTGATATGAAGCAGGTCCCCCGCCATACCCGCCAGCGTACCTATTCCATCCAGAAGCTGCGCCTGCCGCACCTTATCATATACATTGTAGCCGCAAAACAGCTCATCCCCTCCGTCCCCGGAAAGGGCCACCGTCACCTTCTTCCTGGCAAGCTCTGAGACCAGCATGGTGGGAATCTGAGAGCTGTCTGCAAAGGGCTCGTCATAATAGGATGGAATCTCTTCCACCAGAGAAAACATCTCCTTTTCCCCGATATACATCTCCGTATGGTCGCATCCCAGAAAAGAAGCAATCTCCCTGGCATACCCTGCTTCGTTATACCGCTCTTCATGAAACCCTATGGAAAAAGTCTTCACCGGCGTATCGCTTACAGACTGCGCCAGCGCCGTTACCAGAGAGGAGTCATATCCGCCGCTCAAAAACGTTCCTATCGGAACATCCGCCGCCAGCCGCTCTCTCACCGCATCTGTCAGGATTTCTTTCAGCTCCTGTTTTGCCTGATCATAGTTCTCTACAGGATCCTGCTTTTTTTCATGATATACCTGCTTTAAATCCCAGTATTTCCACCTCTTCACTTCCCCTGCATGAAACCGGAGAACCTCTCCCGGGCGCAGCTTCCTGACATTTCTGAAAATGGTATCCGGCCCGCACAGATACTGATGATACAAAAACCGGGGAATTACCTCTCTGCGGATCTCCGGTGAGAATCCGGGCGATGCCATGATAGGTTTTAATTCCGAGGCAAACAGAAGATTTCCATTCTCCAGCAGGTAATAGAGCGGTTTTTTCCCCATCCGGTCCCTGACCAAATAGAGCTCCTGCGTACGCCTGTCAAAGATGGCCATGGCAAACATGCCTCTCAGCCGCTCCATACATCCGATTCCCCATTTCAGATAGGCGGCCAGAATCACCTCTGTGTCACATTCCGACACAAAGGGATAGTCTGAGAGTTCCTTCTTCAGACTGCGGAAGTTGTAGATTTCCCCGTTGAAAACAATGCTCACCTTTTCCCCTGCAGAATGCATGGGCTGATGGCCCATAGGCGAGAGATCAAAAATAGACAGCCGTCTCTGGGCCAGCCCCACTGCATAGCCCTTCTCCGCCGGGCACAGGAACGTTCCCGCATCATCCGGTCCCCGGTGATACATGGTATTATTCATCTCCGCCAGCTGCTCTTCTGTTATCCGGTTTTTACTGTAAAATCCGCATATACCACACATAAGCTTCTCCTGCTACTTGAAAGCCCTGTCCAGGCCTTCCATGTATTGCTCCGCCGAAAAGTCCCCTGCCCGCAGAACCGCTCTCTGCTGATAGTGTCTGTACAGATCCTCATCCCGCAAAAGAGACAACACCGCCTCCGCAAATGCCTCCTCCGACTCCTCCAGCCTGATTTTTGTTTCGTCTGCCCCTTCCTCCCAGCATACCTCAAAATTTGCTTCCGGGCTTAAGGCCGGCGCCAGAATCCCATAATCCCCCTGAAAAACTCCTGTCTGCCTCTCCGCTTCTTTAAAATCCCCATGGAGAATCTCCGCAGGCCCGGAAAGGCAGTTGGCAGACACGATGGGAAGAGATAAAGCCAGCGCCTCCACCAGCGCATTGGGCAGTCCTTCGCTCAGGGAGGTCAGAAGATAAATATCGCTCTCTTTCAAATAGGGAAAGGGATTCTTTTTCAGTCCGGTAAAAAGCACCTTCTCCTTCAATCCCAACTCTTCGGCAAGCCTTTTATATTCGGTAAAATCTCCCTCCCCTATAATAGCCAGACGGATATCTTTTTCCTCTTCGAAAACTCTTCTGAATATTTTAATCAGATGCCAGAAACCCTTTACCTCATCTTCTCTTCCCATAGAAACCAGCACCCTCTCCTCTGTGGTAAAAAAGGCAAGATCGGCATCCGCCGGCTGCCTGCTCTGCTTCAGAATACCTTTGATATCGCAGGGATTCCAGAGAGGCTCCGTATTGGAAAAGCCGTACCTCTCCTTTACCAGATCCGCCATCTTCTCGGAGCAGCACAGGATTTTGTGGCCGCGGCGGCTGATCAGTTTCATATAAGTCCCGTTTTTAATCTCCTCAAAGGAATGGCATGCCAGAATTTTCCGTCCCGGCCCAAAGCTCAGAGCATTTGCAATATTGGCTGTCATACCAAAACTGTAGGAGATATCAGCTCCCATCCTTTTCTGAAGCCGGCTCAGCCTTCTTCCTCTCCGGAGCAGGTTGATGATCTTTCCCGGCCTGCCTCTTCTGGCCTTCAGGTTCAAATCTGCAATCTGAAGTCCCTCAATGTCAAACGCAATGTCCTCCATGGAAAATACCGCGATCACAACCTCCCAGTTCTCCTTCAGGAGCCGGGCCGTCATAACGCATATTCTCTCAAATCCTCCCTGATGAAGCATTGGTGTGATCAGCAAGATCTTTTTCTTCATTCCCATTTCCCTGTCTCGTAAAATCTCATCATGGTCTCCGCCTGATCTTTCACATCGAATCCGGCCCGGGCCATTTCCCTTCTGTGTGTCCGTCGTTCATACCTCTTAGTCTCCAGAATATATTCCGCCCACCGGGCAGGATCCTGGCCGATACTCATTTTGTGCACCAGCTCCGTAACCGCCACTTCCTCGCAGATGCTGTCCGAAATCAGACACCGCAGACCCGAAACCTGCGCCTCCACCACAGTTCCCGGCAGTCCCTCAAAACGGGAAGGATAGACAAAATAATCCATAGCCTGATAATAGTCACAGACATTTCTCTGATTGCCTGCAAAAATCACCTTATCCAGGATTTGCAGGCTCTTCGCCTGTTCTCTGACAGACTCCATCCTCTCCCCTTCCCCCAGAAGCAGGAGCACATAATCCGCCTGATTCTCTGATTTTTTTTCGTCTTCCTGATCCGCCGGATCCGGCGCTTTGCTCCCTGCCTTTACAAGGGCTGCAAAAACCTCCAGCAGGTATTCATGATTCTTGGCATAGTGGAATCGTCCCACATGGCCGATCACATATTGATCGGTAATCTGCAGCTCCTCCCGCATCTTTTGCCTTTTCTCTTCGTTATAGTCGAAGGCGCTGCAGTCAATGGCATTGGGAATAAACACGGTTCTTTTTTCCCTCACCGCCTTTTCACCGAATACGGAAATCCCTGCAATCCCGGAACAGGTAAACATCATATCGGTTCTGCGGGAAAGATTCCTCCTGAGAAGCCGGGTCAGCGCACCCTTCGCTCCCTGATCCACACCGGCACTTCTGGCATGGGCAATGGTCACCGGGACGCCGCTTTTTTTTGCTATGGGAAGATAGATCCCTGCCGTACTGGTGATATGCCCCTGCACCATCCGGAATTCATGATGCTCTTTAAAAAAATCCTTCACGGCTTTTCGGTATGATACATAATTGTACATTCTGAAACGGGGGATACGAAAAATGCGGCCTCCCATCCTCAGAATCTCCTCGTCGAAATAACCCGACCTGTCCGTATGCACCAGAAAATCAAACTGCACTCTGTCTCTGTCAATATGACGGTACAGATCCATGATCCGGCTCTCCGCACCTCCCAGCTGAGTAGTTCCCAGCACATGAAGCACGCGAATTGGTTCTTCCATGGTCTTTCCTCCTGTTCCGTCGGCGCATCGCTTTCATACGCTCTTAAACCTGCCACCGTTTCCGGTTCCGTATCTTTCCTATCAGATATTTTCCTTTTGCCATACAATACTCATTCCACCTTCCAACGGTGGTTCTTCTTTTTTTCGGCTGCCTTACATATTCCCGAAAGGAAATCCACTGGGTATCTGCTGTCTGAAAGTATCCTTCATACCGCTTCAGATCCTCCCGGGAAACCGTATCCGTATGGATGACCATGGAGGAGTATCCCTTTTTCTTTTTCAGCGTTTTGCTGAGCTTAAAAGAAATCGGATAGAAATCAAGCCCCTTCCAGTGATAAGGCGCCCATCCAAATCCATCCGTCAGCGCTTTGAATCCGGTTTCCCGAAGGGCCTTTAAAGTATACTTGTCATAAGAATGTGCAGGCGCCATAAACAGATCCGTTTTAATCCCCTTTTCCTCAAGGAGCCTTTTTCCCTCCCTGAGAAGCTTCTTCTGCTCTTCAAAAGGAAGTCCGGCAAATTCGGAAAAATCATTCAGCGGAAACAGACCTCCTCTGTCCGTGGTATAAATATGATAACAGCCGTGCATGGCGATCATCCATCCATCCTGCTCCAGCTGCTTTATATAACTCCAGAAGTCAACGGGGATCCTGCTTCCGTTTGTTTTCAGGTTTTCATCTCTGTTATAGGGAACTACCCCTATAAGCGGCTTCACCTGATACCGGTCCAGAAGAGCCTTAAAATCCAAAAAGCGCTCCCAGTCCATATCAGGTGTTATATCATCCAGTCTTACTGCTGCTTTCATGTGTTCCTCACCAGAGTGTGTTAAAAAAATGTTTTCCGGAAAATGATGGAAATAAATTTTCAAACACGCTCTAAGCTGCTGTTATAAGTTTTCTTTGTACCAGTCAATCGCCAGATGAATCCCTCTGGCAAAATCATATTCAGGGTCATATCCCAGCAGCTTTCTGGCCTTACTGATGTCTGCATTGGAATCCCTGATATCTCCTGCACGGACCGGCCCGTACTTTGGCTCCACATCCCTGCCCAGTTCTCTGCACAGATCACGGTACACATCGATCAGATACTCTCTTCCTCCTGCCCCGATGTTAAAAGCCTCTCCCGCCGCATCTGAGGATGCCTGACAGGCCTTTAAATTAGCCTCGATTACATTATCGATATAAGTAAAGTCCCTGGACTGTCTGCCATCGCCATTGATCACAGGCACTTCCCCTCTCATCAGCTGACGGATAAACCTGGGGATCACTGCCGCGTACGCTCCCTCCGGATCCTGCCGTCTGCCAAACACATTGAAGTACCGCATCCCGTAAGTATCCAGCCCATACAGCACCTTATAGAGTCTTCCGTATTCCTCATCCACTCTCTTGGTAAGTGCATAGGGCGAAAGGAGTTTACCCTCCTGTCCTTCCGTTTTGGGCAGAACCGGATGATCGCCGTAGACGGACGAACTGGAGGCATAGACAAACTTCTTTACCCCATTCTGGCGGGATGCCTCCATCATATTCAATGTTCCCCGTATATTAATCTCCTCATACAAAAGAGGCATCTCTATACTTCTGGGAACGCTTCCCCATGCCGCCTGATTCAGGACATAATTGACACCCTCCGTGGCCTTCCTGCACACATCCAGCTCTCTGATATCCCCTTTGATAAATGTAAACCGGGGATTTTCCAGAAAGGGCTCGATATTTTCATACTTCCCTGTGGAGAGATTGTCCAGACATCTTACCGTGTATCCCATCTCCAGAATCGCTTCGCACAGATTAGAACCGATAAACCCTGCCCCTCCTGTCACCAGAAACACTGCGTTTTCTTCAAATTTTAACTCTTTATATCCCATAGCCCGCTCTCCGTCCTGCGCTTAACATCCTGCCGGTCAAAGTCTCCTTAAACCTGCACTCTTTTTACAATCTCCAGTAAATATAATCCTCTGTCAGATATTCATTTCTGTCAAACAGCCCCTTCAGATCCATAAGCACCTTCCTGGCATGACCAGGATTATAAAAGCTGTCTATTTTCTTTCTGTCAAATGCCAGGAACTGTGTATGGGCCACAGCCACAATCACTGCGTCCATATCCCTGACCGCATCCATGGTCTCAAAGGTAATCCCGTAGAGATGCTTTGCCTCCTCAGCATCCGCCGCCGGATCCACTACCACCGGCCTGATGCCGTATTCTCCCAGTTCCCGGTAAATGTCGATCACCTTGGTATTTCTGGTATCCGGGCAGTTCTCCTTAAAAGTAAAACCGAGAATCGCCACTCTTGCTCTTTTAACCGGAATATCCGCCTTAATCAGATTCTTGACCATGGACTCCGCCACATATTTGCCCATGTCATCATTGATCCGACGCCCTGACAGAATGATTTGGGAATGATACCCCATCTCTTCTGCCTTATAGGTCAGATAGTAGGGATCCACTCCGATGCAGTGACCGCCCACCAGACCGGGATAAAAGCGCAGGAAATTCCATTTTGTCCCTGCAGCTTCCAGTACCGATTTTGTATCGATTCCCATTTTATTGAAAATAATGGAAAGCTCGTTCATGAAAGCAATATTGATGTCACGCTGGCTGTTTTCAATGACCTTGGCCGCCTCCGCCACTTTGATGGACTGTGCCCGGTAAACTCCTGCTTCCACCACAATCTCATATACCCTGGCCACCGTTTCCAGTGTTTCCTCATCCATACCGGATACAATTTTTACAATGGTTTCCAGACGGTGCACCTTGTCTCCGGGATTGATTCTCTCCGGCGAGTAGCCGATCTTAAAATCCACCCCGCATTTCAGTCCCGATTCCTTTTCCAGAATGGGCACACAGATGTCCTCCGTCACGCCGGGATACACCGTGGATTCAAAGACCACCACACTTCCTTTCGTCAGATTCTGTCCCAGGATCCGGCTGGCTCCTTCCACCGGACTCAAATCCGGCGTATGATCATCATTCACCGGTGTAGGAACCGCAACAATATGAAATTTTGCTTCCCGCAGCCTTTCCGGATCCGCCGTAAATTCTACTGTTGTGTTTCTGATCACCTCATTCCCCGCCTCATTGGTGGGATCGATTCCCTCCCGGTACAGCTGAATCTTCTTTTCGTTCAGATCAAAGCCTACCACCTTAATCTTACGGGCAAAGGCCACGGCAATGGGCATTCCCACATAACCCAGGCCTACCAGCGACAGTTTTTCTTCCCCCTTTAAAAGCTTTTCATATAAGTCCATTTTCTCTTCCTCCTATATGTTCAATTTCCTGATTTCCTCAAGATAATCACCAACTACCTGCTCTCTGTCAAATTCCCTCTCCATCTTTTCTCTGGCTTTTCGCCCCATCTCTTCCCTCTCCTCCCGGGACAGCGCCAGAAACTTTTCAAGCGCCTGTATCAGAGATTCACTGCTTTTGGGCTCACACCCAAAGCCGGTGACCCCATCCTCAAAAATTTCCCGACATCCACTGATCCTGGTGGCGATCACCGGCCTTCCCACGGCGGAGGCTTCCATAAGCACATTACTCATCCCCTCATGATAGGTAGGCAGTACCAGGGCGGAACAGTTTTTTATATAGGGGTGTACATCCGGGTCAAAGCCTAGTTGCCTGATGATTCCTTCTTTTTCACATTGATCCAGCCTGTCCTGATAATCCTCATCACAGTAGCCCAGAAGTTCAAATACCACTTCCGGTCCGTGCAGAGCTTTTGCCGCCTCCAAAAGCTCCTCTATTCCCTTTTCCTTCATCATACGCCCCACGAAAAGAAATCGAACTTTTATCTCTTCCGGATAGTCCTCAAATCCATGACGCTTTAAATTTACCCCTGATCCCTTTACCAGCCTGCTGCTTTTTCCCCGGATCCTGTACTTTTCAAAGGTTCTCTGATTCTCTTCGTTCTGAAAAACCACGCAGGATGCCTTCTTAAGACCTGCACGGTACATGACAGTGATCATGGTAAGGAGCATTCCCTTTTTCTGGAAGGTACTTCCCAGCCCCGTTACTGTGGCAATATAGGGAACCCCGGCCAGACGACAGCAAAAACCGCCGTAAATATTGGGCTTGATAGTGTAGGTTAATACCAGATCCGGTTTTTCCTGCCGCAGCAGCTCTCTGTATTTTTTCAGAAGCTTTAAGTCCTCTGCGGGATTCATCCCTCTCCGGTTGACAGGCGTCATGATCACCCTGCAGCCTTCTTCGGTAAGCTCCCGGCTTCTCACTTCATCCGGCAGACTTGCGCACACCTGATATTCTTCCAGAAGCTTTTCCACCAGTTCGTTCCGGAAATCATATAATCCCCCTGATGAATTTGCTAAGATCAAAATTTTTTTCATTTTATTGAGCGATCCTTTATTCTACAATTTCTTCCCCGGAAAAATCTCTGACAGCAATTTCATTGTACTTCATCATACACACATTCTCTCTGTAGGCTCCGATGGACACCGGATTTTCCTGCCCGGAAAGATTCCGGATCACCGCTTCAGGCAGATTGACGCCACAGGCATAGGCGTGTGGATAGCCGCCTCCGAAACGGGGATTTACCTCCGAAATATAAAAAGTTCCGTTTATCTCAAATAAATCAATATCTATCATACCACAAAAACCGCATTTTTCCACGAATTTTTGTATCATTTCAAAAACCGCCGGTTTTTTTACAGAAACAGACTTATCGGTTTCTCCCGCACGCATTTTGATTTTCTTTTTCAGGAAAATGGAAGTACACCTGCCGGACAGCATATCGATATAGACATCAGCGCCATATTCCTGTCCATCCATAAATTCCTGAATCATCAGATCCTCATACAGATCAAACAGAAGATCCACCTCAGCATCGGACGCCGCCTTATTAATATTGATGCTGGCACTCCCCTTCACAGGCTTTACGAACACTGGATAGGAAATCTTTCCCGCCTGTTTGTCCTGATAAAATGCTTCCCTGTCCACATAGCACCGGCCGGTTGGAATCTTCATTTCTGTCAGCAGCTGAAACATCCGGTATTTATCAAAGCAGGTTTCCACCAGCTCATAAGGAGAAACCAGAGGCGTTGTACCCACAGCAAGAAATCTCTCTTTCTCTTTTGCCAGAAGGCTTAACTCCGGATCAATCAGAGAAAACACCCCATCTGCCTTTTCCCGTGCACAAATCTCCAATATCCTCTCTATATATCCCGGTGCTGTGATCCTGGGTACCAGATAAAAAGCATCCGCATCATATACTGCCGGAGCCAGATTGGAGCAGTCCGTGGCAATGATTTTCCCTTCTCCGATATTTTCCTTAAAATACTGCACTACCTTATTTCGTGTACCTGCACTTAATATTAAAATATTCATTTCTATACCCCCGCATCCAGAAAGTCAAAAAACAGCGGCGTGCCTCCGGTATGAATAAAGAGAATGTTTTTGTCCCTGATTCCTTTTTCTTCCAGATACCGGCACATTCCCCAGAACGCTTTTCCTACATAGGTGCCGTCCATTGGTATCCCATCGCTTTTCATCACCCGGCAGATGGTTTCCCGGATTTCCTGCCCATACCGTCCATAACCTCCCATCCGGTAAGCATCTGTAAATACCAGGTCTCCTTCCTGATAAAGCCGGTCAAAATCCTCTCCCAGATACTCATGGATGCTCTCCTTTACCACCTGCCGGCCTCTTGTCTCTTCTCTGGCAATGCTGATCCCCACAATCTTTCTCTTCTCATCTCCGGCAAGCAGCTTTCCACAGACCAGCCCCGCCTGGGTAGTTCCTGTTCCCGATGCGTGAAAGAGATAGTCAAAGTAAATTCCGTTCTCCTTCTCGTAATCCAAAATCTCTCTGAAGACCTTCACATAGCTTTCGGTCCCGGGATTACCGTGTCCTCCGCCCATGATAAAGAAAGGATTTCTTCCCTCAGCCCGAAAACTCTCCTTCCTGTGCTCGATGGTTTCGGCAACCCGGCTTACCGGACAGGTTTCTCTCTGCGCCCCCATCAGCGCTGCCAAAGAGGTATTATATAACACCTTTTCCTTCTTCCGGTCAGCCCCTTCTCCCGAATCCTCCTCCGGTGAAATGATATGACAGTCAAGGCCCATGGCTGCTGCCATATTCGCCACGATCCGGCAGTGATTAGAGCCGAAGCTCCCGTATGTCATCACCACATCCGCACCGCTTTTCTTTATTTCCTTATAAAATTCCGCCGCCTTGCGCGCCTTGTTTCCTCCAAAACTGAAGGGCACCATATCATCCCTTTTAATGAAAAAATGGTTGGGTCCGTATTTTCCCGACACACGCACTACAGGCGTCCTGCCGATCCCCTCTTCAAACAGCGCTATCTGCTTCATTCCCTCCGCCTTTCCTGTATACGTCAAAATCTGCCACCGTCTGGTCTGCTCCCGAAAGTGTCCCTGAGCGGGCAAACACCTTTCCCACCGTCATCAGAAGGATCTTTACATCCATGACGAAGGTAAGATGCCCCACATACTCCAGATCAAAGGCAAAACGATCCTCCCAGCCCAGGGCATTGCGTCCGTTTACCTGGGCAAGTCCCGTAAGCCCCGGCCTCACATCATGCCTGTGTCTCTCTTTTTCCGTATAGTAGGGAAGATATCTCACCAGAAGGGGCCGGGGCCCAATCAGACTCATATCCCCCTTCAGGATATTAAACAGCTCCGGCAGCTCGTCCAGGCTGGTGGATCGCAGAAGCTTTCCAAAGGAGGTGAGCCTCACCTCATCCGGCAGCAGCTCACCCTTTTCGTCTCTCGCATCCGTCATGGAGCGGAACTTATAAAGTCTGAAGATCCTTTCATTTTTTCCTGGCCTTTCCTGGGTAAACAGAGCCGGCCTTCCCAGCTTTGCTCTCACCAGAATCCACAAAACCAGAAGAATCGGAGACAGTACAATAATCCCTGCCAAAGATATTATAATATCCAACGCGCGCTTAACAAATCTGCGGTACATTCCTTTACCCCCTGAAGCATTTCCTCACGGTATGAACGATCAATTCCATATCCTCTTTCGTATTCTTAATATCGCTGGGCAGACACAATCCCCGTGCAAAAATGTCCCCGGCCACACTGGTGTCCTCTTCTGCAGCAAACCGCGCTTCCTCCTGCGCCATAATAAAATCATATTCTGCAAACACAGGCTGCAAATGCATAGGCTTCCAGATGGGCCTTGTTTCCACATTCTGTTCCGCCAAGGCATCCATTACCTGATTTGGTGTAACACTGCTACTCCTGTCAATGGTCATACATGTCAGCCAGCAGTTGGCATCTCCATCCTGGTTCAGCGGATTTAAACTGATTTCCGCAATATCTGCAAAAGCTTCCCTGTATTGCTGATAGATCTCTTTTTTCCTTGCCTTGTGCTCCTCCAGATGCAGAAGCTGTCCTCTGCCGATCCCGGCTGTGATGTTGCTCATTCTGTAATTATAGCCGATCTGAGAGTGCTGATAGTACCGGGCCGGGTCTCTGGCCTGCGTTGCCAGAAACGTTGCCTTTTCCGTAATCTCTCCTTCTTCCGCTACCAGCATACCGCCTCCCGAAGTGGTGATGATCTTGTTTCCGTTAAAGGAGTAAATCCCGATCTTACCAAAGGTTCCCGTATGCCTCCCCTTATAGGTACTGCTTAAGGACTCCGCTGCGTCTTCGATCAGAGGAGTATGATGATTCCGGCAGATCTCCATGATCTCATCCAGCTTTGCCGGCGTGCCATAGAGGTGAACCACGATCACCGCTTTGGGATTCGGATATTTTTCAAACGCTTTCTCGAGAGCTTCTGGATCCATGTTCCAGGTATCCCTCTCGGAATCGACAAAGACAGGGGCAGCCTTCTCATACACAATGGGGTTGCAGGTTGCACTGAAAGTCAGAGACGGAGCAAAGACCACATCCCCCTCCCCCACCCCCAGAATTTTAAGCGCAAGATGAATGGCCGCTGTTCCTGCGCTTAAAGCGGATGCATGGGCAATTCCCACATAGTCCGCCATCTCTTTCTCGAAGGCATTTACATTCGGTCCCAGAGGCGCCACCCAGTTGGTGTCAAATGCCTCCTTAATAAATTCCTGTTCCTCCCCATGCATGGTGGGCGAGGAGAGATAAATCTTTTTATCTGCCATTGTTTTTCTCCTTCTGTTCCTGATTTTATTCCTGATAATGATAAGTAGGCACAATCTCCCGGATCAGCGGCCTGATATCACTGCTCTCGTTCTTAGCGGCTTCTTTTAAGTTTTTCAACTGTACAAAAAATCTGGTTTCATCTATCTCAATAGGTTTCCCAATATGAATCAGTTTATTTGCAGTTTCCGTCATTCCTTCTTCCGCCATCAAAAGCTCTTCATACAGTTTTTCACCGGGCCGCAGTCCGGAAAATTCAATCTGAATATCTTCTCCTACACGGTAGCCGGACAGACGGATCAGATTTTTGGCCAGGTCCAGAATTTTCACCGGTTTCCCCATATCCAGCACAAAGATTTCGCCTCCCTTTGCATAAGCGCCTGCCTGAAGCACCAGAGAAACCGCCTCCGGAATGGTCATAAAATACCGAATGATATCGGGATGTGTGACCGTTACCGGCCCCCCTGCCAGGATCTGTTTTTTAAACAGCGGAATCACACTGCCGTTGCTTCCCAGCACATTGCCAAAGCGTACCGCCACAAACTCCGTATCATAATGCTTGTTGAAGGTCTGAATGATCATCTCGCAAATCCGTTTGCTGGCTCCCATAATATTGGTGGGATTCACCGCCTTATCCGTGGAGATCATCACAAACCGTTTGACGTCGTTCATCGCCGCCGCCTGAGCAGTTTTCCAGGTTCCGAACACATTATTCTTCACGGCTTCATTCGGGCTTTCTTCCATCAGCGGCACATGCTTATGGGCCGCCGCATGATATACAATGTCCGGCTTATAGGTCTCAAAGATCCAGTTCACCCGGTTGGTGTTGCGCACCGATCCGATCAGCACCACCATGGACAGATCCGGATATTTAATCTGAAGCTCCTGCTGGATATCATACACACTGTTTTCGTATATATCCAGAAGGATCAGCTGGGATGGCTGATGGGATGCAATCTGCCGGCAAAGCTCGCTTCCAATGGAACCGCCTCCCCCCGTCACCAGCACTTTTTTTCCTTTCACATACCCCAGAATAGAATTGAGATCTACCTCGATGGGATCCCTCCCCAGAAGATCCTCCACCTCCACATCCCGCAGCTTACTGACACTGACTTCCCCATTCACCAGCTGATACATACCGGGAAGAGACCGAAGCTTACAGCTGGTCTCCTTGCAGATATCCAGAATCGCGGACATTTCCGCCCGGGAGATGGATGGCATCGCAACAATAATCTCGTCAATCCCGTAAATATCGGCACATTCAATGATCTTGTCCCTTCCGCCCGCCACTTTGATTCCCTGTATGAATCTTCCCCACTTTCCGGAATCATCATCAATGATGCAGCGGATCACCATGGTGGAAAAATTACTGTTTACAATTTCCTTGATAATCAGATTGGCCGCTTCGCCGGCGCCAATTACCATAACCGAGACACTGTTGTTTTTATTCTGCTGCCTGTGCTTCAGGCTCCGGAAAAAACGATAGGAAAAACGGCTGACGAAAATAAAACTGATCAGTAGAAACACGTAGAGAAAATAATAACTGCTGGGAACGGCCTGCTGCCCTTCCGCTCTGAAGAACTGAATTCCCAGGCTGTAACTGACTGCCGAAATAATACTGGATATCACCAGATTCTGCAGCTCTGTCTCCCCGGCAAAGGCCCACAGGCTGTGGTACATTCTGAACAGATACAATATAAACAACGTAATCAGGATATTAAGCGGCAGAAATCTGTTGATAGGCGTGATAAAGTATCCCGGTATCGCCGATACGTCAAAACTGTAACGCATCAGGAGCGCCAGATAGCTTGCGCCGACCACACTGATCACATCGTAGATGATCAGACAGGTTCTTCTGTAAAATAGTTTTGCATTAAAAGGCTTTCTTTCTCTCTTTCTTTCTTCACTCATGATTTAACCTTCATTTTTAAATACAAGGGGCGTAATCACCAGCATCAGCAAAAATCCGCAGGGATTACTTAAGTGGAACACCCATTCCACCATGCCTGCTACGCCTACCGCTACCGTCACCACCGCCGGCAATGCCGCATAAGTTATTTTATCCTTCTTCTTCGAATAATACAGACAGGATATCGCAAAAGTTGCAATTCCTACCATCACAAACACGATCCCCACTCCGATCCCGTGGTCATAGGCTACCTGCAGATAAATATTATGCGCATGAGTGGCGATCTCGCCGTTTGCCAGCAGCGCCCCCATTTCCTCATGCCCTGTCAGGTTGAGCTGTTCTATATATGAACGGAATATATCCAGACGGCCATTGGTGTAATCCTTTTCCTTTTCAGCAGCCTCCAGCGCCTCCTGAGGGATATAATCCGCAGATGCCACAAGAAGAGAGCTGTCTGCTATACCGGGAATCTTTCTCTCCTGTGTATCCTGATCCCGCTGCAGTTCCCGGTCATAAGGCTCCGCCCGGGCATCCCCCTCCCATTCCAGATCGCCGTACAGTTCCTGATACAGTGCCAGTTCCCCGTACACATCAAAGGTTCCTTCCGGGAGCCCGAATATCTTTTCTGCAAACACATCAATGAAACGGCCGACTCTCATATAATTGATGGTATCCAGCCGCCTTCCTCTCATTACATCCTCCGGACAGTACAGGGAATATTCAATTTCATAAAGAAACGGCTCGCTCACCAGCGCAGGTATATTTCTCTGAGCTGTAAAGGTTACTGGAAAGCACACCAGTACCGCCAGGATCAGCAGCCCCAGGTTCCTGCCAAAGCAGGCCAGTTTCTCCTTTCCCTTCCCCGCCGCTGTAAAAATAAGGGCAAACAAAACTGCTACCCCCACTGAGAAAAATGCCGTTCTTGCCATTGTAAAGAGCATGTAGGATGATACCACTCCGAAAAGTGTCAGTTCCTTCCAGCAGGCCCCGATCAGGCTGCCCTTCTTCAGGGAGCCGTTCTTTTGCTGCATACGGCTCTTTTGCAGTTTGCTCAGCAAAATGACCACTGCCGCACACTCCACCATAGTCAGATAAGCGGCCGTTATGGTCACTGTATGAAAAATATGCGTATACCTTGCGTTCCGGTAACTCACATAAGGCCGATGAAGCAATGCATAACCCGTAGACCAGACAAACTGGAGGATCACCCCTCTGGCAATATTCACCAGAATCCTGTCTTTATGTTCCCACATCCCGTAATTCAGGTAAAACAGGGTGAAAGCCGCTGCCATCGCCACTCCCCACCATCTGCCGTTCCTGAAAAGAATAATGAGCGCAAAAAACACACCCAGCAACGCCGCATACCAGGCAGGCTTTGCCAGCCTTCTGCGAAACAGCCCCGCCAGTGTGCGTAGCACAATAAAGCCAAGAAGAATGGCCAGCCCTGTCAGATATTTAAGCGCTTCCATTTCCAGATCATCCACATCTCCATCCATGACCGGAAGATGCGTCTGGTAATAGCGCCACCCGGCAATCCCTGCCAGTGCAAAATACCCCAGTGTGTACAGGTTCAGAATCTCCTTCCACTTAAACATGGCAATAATTGCAATGGCGAACCAGAACATTTCCTTGCGCTCCGCCACCGTATGATGAATATCATACAGTCCGGAAACATACTCGCAGCATCCGGCAATGGCTCCGGCAATGGCCGCCGACTGGAGGAGATCACCTGCATGTTCCCTGAGATATCCCGGTGTGAGAATCGGTTCCATCCCGTCTCTGCTGTGATTAATCCCATAAAACAAAATCAATCCCAATAAAAGAATGCTGACAAAATATACTGTATTGTCAAGCGTAAACCGTCCCCACAGCCCCAGGACCACCGTGATCAACCCGACAAGCACCCCCACTGCCACAATGGGATTAGCCACAGACCGAAACGCCCTCTCCACTGTAATCAGCTTATCCTCTTTCTTTTTATACCAGAGAGTGACTGCCGTGTACAAAATCACTGCCGCCGCCAGGATCAGAATTCCAAAAAGAGCAACCTTTGTTTTACGCAGGGGTACGCTGTAATGATAGTCCGCCGCCAGGCTGGCTCCATCTACCGTAGAATCCGCATAGTACATGGTTCCCAGATAAGGCATGTCCGTCATGGACACCATTTCATATCCTGCAAAGATCTCAGATGCATCTCCCTGAAGGATCACATAATACATCTTCCCTACTTCCATATCAATATCGATCATGGCATCCTGAAAGCCCGGCAGCTTTTCGGGGTTGATTTTTACCTTCTCCTCACACACCTGCTGCCACTGTTCATCCAGAATGCGGAGGTAAAAGGACTCTCCCCTGCTTTCTTCCCCCAGATAAACAGAAATGGTATCCATATGGTCATACTGGGCTACAATCCCCTGCAGAAGCGTCTTTTCTTCATTGATCACCTCCGTCACAGTACCTGTCTGCAGCCCTACAGAAGAAGTCACCTTCTCATGCCAGATTCGAAGCGGCCAGAGCGAGACCAGAAGGCAAAGCGCTGTTATTATGATGACTGCCTGAATTGCACGGCTTTTATATACGATCTTTTTCATATTTAACCCCATTTCTGCGCTGTTTTGTTGCGCAAAGCCATTATATGGCTAAAGCATATAAAACGCTTAACAAGTTTGTGGATGCGCTGCATACACAAACTTTCTCTCATTTCTACACAGAGTTTGCGCAATTGGTAGTATATCACAAGTGGGATGGATTATCAAATTTTACCGGTATTTTCCACACGCTGAACTGTTACATGCAAAATCCATTAAATTCGCCTTCGGCGATGGGCTTTTGCACTCTTGTATCACTTTCTCACGGTCTGTGCAGTTAATGCACAGACCTGGCTGAATAGTTACCACTGACCGGCAGTCTGTGCGAAAAAGCACTCCCATACCAGCAGCGGTACTGCCACCCACAAAAACACCACATATCTCACCAGATAAGTCGGCCCCAGAATGACCGTACACCAGACCAGCAGCGGCAATACATATGGCAGCGCCTTTATCCAGTATCCCTGATCGCACAGAAAACCCAGCAGAAACAGAAATACCCAGAACAAAAAGCCCGGAGAAAAAAACATGGATATCACCGGCAGCTTCTGCTGGCTGATCTCAAGAGACATTCTGCGGTACAGCTCATTCAACCAGGGGATCCTGCTCTCTCTGATCCCAGGCTCCTCCACCTCATAACCAAAGTAAGAGCTGTCGCCGTAAGTATAAGTAAACACGGTATTGCCGCGGTAAACATCGATGACCGTGTCCGGATACCAGAAGCCATAAGACGTCATAAACCAGGCATTCAGATAAATGAAGGGATGTTCTCTCCCCCATTTAAGCCAGAGCTTTAAAAACCCGGACTTATCCGCCTCATAGGCAGCGTTGTTGAATCCTATTTTTACTCCGTCAGTGACCTTGGGCGTATAGCGGAGAAGGGCTTCCTCCGGAAGGTATCTGCAGAGCAGATCCCTCTCATCGGGAGGAAGACTTTCCTTTTCATTTACATACACTCTTGCCATCTGTGATATGGGAACAGTCAGAATCTCCTGATGCTCGCCGGCATCCGCATGGAAGATACCGGTAAGGGCAAAGCTGACTGCCAGATAGCCCAAAAGAATCCCGGAAAAACATAAAAGCACCCTTTTCCGATATTTTTTCAGGAACAAAAGGCTTATGGCCGCAAATACCAGAAAGGCATAAAAACCATTATGGCGAAGAAGCATCATAAGCGTGGATGATACTGCCAGAAACAGCACTTTTCTCTTTTTCTGAAAAAAGCAGGCGGGCAGACCGTATAAATCCTGCAAAAGAAGAAGGGTTATCAAAAGCGCCCCTGTAAAGAGCCCGTCCTTGGCAGAGCACAGGGAAAACATTACCAGTACAGGGCACATCCCAAAATACAGGGTGAGAAGAATTCCTCCCCTCCGCTTCATCCCTCTTTCTCTCATCCGCTCCACACACCATGCAAAAATAAATGACATCCCCGTCATTTGCAAGACTGTATAGCAGGCAATCCCTGCGTTGACAGAGCCTGTCAGCTTAAAAAACAGCTGGATGATCCCACCCAAAAGCAGCACATGCATCAGCGGATGGTGGGTTGAGAAATTACGGGTCACCACCTGCAAGTATTCCTCCTGTGCATCATACACAAAAAAGCCCGGATACACCGCAAGAAATACGGGAAGGTAACAGACAAAAATCACTGCTGCCGTGCGCAGGAAGCGATAGCAGTCCCATTTTTTTATCGGCTCATTCCAGGACCTTTTTTCTTCTTCGCCTATCTCTTTCGGTTCCGGTCCCTGCTCCCATCTCTTCTGGAGTCTCACCGCCAGTATCTCCCAGCCATATCTCACCAGAAGCGTAAACAGAATCGCTGATATCAGAATCGCCGCCCACATACTGCCCCTCTGAAAGGGAACACTCCCTTCTGCGTCCAGCTGTGCCCCGAAGACCATGCAAACGGCAAAAAGGGTTCCGCAGACACCCGGCAAAAACCATCTGCGGCTCTTTCCTGAAGACAGCGCAGGAAGCGCCCTGCCTGTCAGCCAGAGCAGAAAGCAAAACAAAAAGACAGCCCAGATACTGTTGGTATACCAGAGTCTGCTCCCCTCTCTGCCCAGCATCCAGGGAAAAGAACAGACGCCCCCGTAGGAGAGCACAAGCGCAGGAAATAACTTCAAAACTTTCTTTTTCATAGCTGGCCATCCCTTTCTTCTGTCAGCGTTCTTCCGATATTTCGCCGGCGATCTCTCTTATCACATACTGAGGGGAATTATTCATGGAAATGTACATCCTGCCCATATACTCTCCTACCAGTCCCAGCATCAGCATCAGCATGCCTCCCATAAATACCAGCATCGACATCAGCGCACTGAAGCCTGTCACCAGCCCCGGCGGGTTAATAAATATTTTTTTGATAATGGTATAAATTCCATAGGCAAATCCCAGAACGGCACACCCGGCCCCCATCACCGTGGCAACTCGCAGAGGCTTGACACTGAAAGCGGTAAAACCGTTGAACCACAGATGAAGGAGCTTTCCAATGGTATAACCGGAGACACCCGCCTGCCTGTCTCTGTGCTCCACATCCACATTGATAATCTTCTTTGTGGTGCGCAGAACCAGTCCGATCACATAGGGGTAAGCATATTCATACCGGATCACCTCGTCGATTACAAACCTTCTGGCCGCAAAATAACTGGAAAGGAACAGATCCCTGGGCTTATCCAGCATTACCCTGGTCATAAGATCATTGACACGGCTTCCCCAGTTCCGAAAACCAGAATGATGCTTCTGTCTGTATCTGGCATACACCACATCCGCCCCCTGATGGATTCCCTCCAGCAGTCTGTCCACCTGGTCGGCAGGCGTCTGTCCATCGTCATCCAGGCAGACAACTATCTCACCCTTCACGTAATGAAAGCCTGCCATAAGCGCACTGTGCTGCCCGAAATTTCTCGCAAGATCAATTCCTGTAACATTGTCATTTTCACGACATAGTCGTTTAATAACAGAAAAAGTGTTATCAGGCGAGCAGTCGTTGACCAGTACCACTTCATATGCATAATTTTCCTGTTTTTCCATTGTCCGGCGGATTTCCTCTATCACTCCCGGAAGTGTTTCCTCCGAGCGGTAGCAGGGAATCACAAAACTGATCATCGTTTTCAAAGCAGCCTCCTTATTTTTCAGCATCCATTGATTATTGCCATATAGATCACATCCTGATATCTTCCCTCCAGAAAGACCTCGTCCCTTAAATAAGCTTCCTTCACAAACCCCGCCTTTTCGTAGCTCCTTATGGCCTGCCTGTTTTCCGCCAGCACCCTGAGCATCAGCTTGTGAAGCTTTTCCTCCTCAAACGCATATCGAATCATCAGTCTGGCGGCCCGGGTGCCATAGCCCTTTCTCTGAGCATTCTCTTCTCCTATGAAAATACCATATTCCGCCTTGTGATGAACTCTGTCAATATCCCGGAGATAGACACTTCCCACCGCCCTTTCCGATTCCCTGATACAGATAATAAACTGAACTGCCCTGCCGGTATCGATCATGGTTTTGATCCAGTTTTCGTGTCCCTGCCTGGTAAAGGGTTCCCGGTAAATAAATCTGCTCCTTACAAACTCTTGATTCCGCCAGCCTATAATCCGGTCCGTATCCTCCTGCGTCATAAGACGCAGAAAAACCTCTTCATCCCCGCTCCACTGCGTATCCCTGTTCTCTTTCATCATTTTGCTGATCTCCGCTGCTTCTCTTAAAGCTTTGCTATGCTACGCTATGCTATGCTTTGCTATGCTACGCTTTGCTTTTCTTTGTTATGCATGCTATCCAAGCCTTGCTCCACTATCTATGCTATACTCCGCTTATGGCTGATATCTGATATAGTTCAAACACATCCGCCACCGTTTCGATCTTTATCAGTTCCACCTGTATTCCGTGCCCCAGATAATATTCCGCCAGCCACTCCATATCCTCCCCGGCCTTCCTGACAAAATATACATTGTCCCTGGCAAGAAGGGCCTGCTCCATAGTCTCAATTCCAAAAAGGGCAAATTTTTTCTTCTGAAGAGGACTTTTACATGCCCATCCGCCCATAATATCATAATTGTCCAGAGAATTGTCTACCTGTTCAAACATTTTTTCCGAGTAGGAAACAGAGGAATACACATCGATCAAATAAAAGTTTTCCTTATTTTCCTCCCCGGAAAGATGGCTGTATAGTTCCCTGTAAGGCTGATTCACCATATCCCTCTGCGTCTGATTTACAAGAGCCTCTCTTATGCTCCCCGGAAGGATCAAAACCGCCAGTATCCCAAACCCTGCCAGAACCGTGAAAGAACAGATCTGCTTTGTCCTGCCCTTTCCGATCTTCTGCCATTGAGCCAGAATCATGGCTGCCAGAATGCAAAGCTCCATCAGATACAGGGAATGAGTGATACGCGCCGGATCCCGGCCACGCATCAGAATATACATCCACAATCCGGTACGGACGCCAAAAAGAATCAGAAGTTTCCAGCCGGTACCCAAAAGCTTTCTTACCGTTTCCTTTTTCCCTCTGCCAGCACCACAAAGGGCCGTGAAAATCACCAGAAGGTATCCCAATATCACACTGTAATTCCACGGATAATCGCTCCCTGTATCCCCCGGCCCGTGCGTCAGCCGGTAAATATAAAATCTGAGTTTCCGTGGCAGCTGCCGGGAAAAAGGTTCCTGGACGCTCTTATTTTCTCCCGCGTACGCTGCAATAGCCCCTATCAGTTGTTCGTCTATCTCTTCATCCATACCAAAATTGTAATTATCCAAAAGGATCTTTTCGCTTTCCGTAAGACCGATGCTCTGATAAAACGCTCTGTTCTCTTCATAGCCGGGCGGCTCCTGAAAATCGTAAAGCTCCGTCCTGTTATTAAAAAACTCCATAAAGGCGCGCCACTGCGCGGAGCCATAGGCCAGCATATGCACAGCCTGTCCCAGCAAAATACCGGACAGGATCAAACCAATCACGGACAAATACTTGACTGCATTTTCTTTCGTAAAGATTCTCTCTTCACTCCCCCATTTGGCCACGCCCGCCGCACAGATCATAGGCAAAACCAGAAGGAGCATCTCCGAGCGGATCAGATAAGCTACTGTCACCAGCAAAACGGCAGGTATATTCCTTTTGATAAATTCCCCGGATTTTACCCTCTCATTTGTGGTGTAAAACAAAAACGCCGCTGTGGCCGCAAGAAGGGTACATGTCACCGTATACTGGGCATACACCAGATGCTCCAGAAACAAACCTGTGAAAAGCAGCCCCTCTGTCAGAGCCAGGATCAGTTTTCCCCGGTATGTTTTACAAATTTCCATACTCCTTTTTTCGATCAGAAAAAAACAGCCAAAATGACAGAAACACAAAAACAGCCCATACCAGGGAAGCGGCCTGACCAGTCTGTAAAGCAGACTGATCAGAGCGCTGATGGGCCAGTGCATCTGTATATTACGGCTCTCCGGTTCTCCGGTATAAACCCCTGCAAGTATATCCTTCATCAGCACATCGTCGTTCAGATCATAGTAATAATCAAAAACGCACCCTGTAAAGACCGCCAGAAGAACTACTGCCAGAAAGGCTGTGATCCCGTTTTCATTTTTTTTAAGCTGTTCCTTAAGCTTCATAAAATTCCTTTACTTTTCCCGCAATATATTCCGTCTGCTCCGCTGTCAGCTGATAGAACATGGGCAGCCGCAGTAATCTTTCACTTTCTCTGGTCGTATACTTATCCTCCCCGCAAAACCGTCCAAATCCCATTCCTGCCGGCGCTGAATGAAGGGGCACATAGTGGAACACCGTTAAGATATCGTTTTTCTTCATAAAATCAATCAGCCTGGTTCTCTCCTGCATATCCTTTGTCTTAATATAGAACATATGACCGTTGTGCACACATCCTTCCGGTATCACCGGCAGCTCGATCCTGCCTGTCTCCTTAAGGGGCTTTAAGAGTTCATAATACTGATTCCATCTTGCAAGGCGGGCGGCATTGATCTCCTCTGCCATCTCAAACTGCGTATAAAGATACGCAGCATTCATATCGCTGGGAAGATAAGAGGACCCGAAATTCATCCAGCGGTACTTGTCCACCTGTCCTCTGTAAAACTTACTCCTGTCTGTTCCCTTCTCTCTCAGAATCTCAGCCTTTTCAATGTCATCCGGATTCCGGATCAGAAGCGCGCCTCCCTCCCCCATACTGAAATTCTTGGTTTCATGAAAGCTGTAGCATCCGTAATTCCCTATGGTTCCCAGAGCTTTTCCCTTATAACTGCACATAATAGCCTGAGCTGCATCCTCCACCACCATAAGATGATGCCGTCTGGCAATCTCCATAATGGAATCCATCTCACAGGCAACTCCCGCATAATGAACCAGAAAAATCGCTCTGGTCTTTTCTGTGACAGCCTCCTCGATCAGCGTTTCATCGATGTTCATGGTATCGGGCCGGATATCCACAAACACCGCCTTTGCCCCCCGGAGTACGAAGGCATTTGCAGTAGACACAAAGGTATAGGAAGGCAGAATCACCTCATCCCCTTCCCTGAGATTACAGAGCAGCGCCGCCATCTCCAGCGCATGGGTGCAGGAAGTGGTGAGAAGGCACCTGGCCGTTCCTGTAATCCTTTCCAGATACTCACTGCATTTTCGAGTGAACTCCCCGTCACCGCAGATATGCATATTTTCAATTGCTTGCTGTACATTTTCCATTTCCTTTCCCGTATAGGGCGGTACATTAAATCGTATCATTTTCGTCCTCATTCTCTCATTTCTGTTTGGCTCTGTCTTATTCATATACTACAAAAGCTTCATTGGCAAATACCTGCTCATAATCATTCGTTTCCATAAAGTCCTGTATCGCGCCAAGCTTGTCGTCAGTCCTGCACTTTTCCGTATCCGTTCCCCACCAGCTTATAGCTTCCTGATCTCCCGCAAGGAAAGCGGCAAGCGGCGGCGTCAGAATCACCAGCGGCTTCTCCTGCTCCTCTGCACCAAGCCGCAACGTAAGCTCCTCCAGATCTTCCTTCAGCTGCAGAAGAGAATTGGTATCCAGATCTGCCCAGGTGGTATAAATGGCCGGCGCTTTATCCAGATAGTAAGATAAACCGGGAATATTTCCATAAAGGACCAGCTTTTTCTCTGCATACTCCTCTTTATGCTCCAGCATAAAATAGGAAATCTCCTCCAGTGTTTCCGCGTTCATTTCTCCTGTATACATTCCATGGAGCACAGGGTTGGCGGCAACCTTGTAGATCCTCTCTTCTCCTCCTTCCCCATCCAGAAAAACATAGAAAAGCCCGACTCCCACAGCCTGAATGAAGAATGCAATCAATATCCCTGAAAGCATGGCCTTGGCTGAAAACAGAGGCACCTTTCTTGTCGTATCCAGATAGGTTCTCCCCCACCTTGCAAACCGATAGACCATCCAGAATACCACCGGCGCAATAAAGAACAGATGATTCAGTACCGGCCAGATATGATTGTTGCTTCCCAGCGGTGTAATCAGAATCATTAAAAGAGCGATACAGCCGATCAGCCGCCACTCATCGTCCAGCATTCTGGTAAAAAGCATCCACAACGTTACCCCCACTGCAACCAGAAGAAATACTGCGCCCCATTGAAGCGCCGCTTCCTTCTGATAATATCTGAAATTATACATCCCCCATTTTCCAAGTACAAAAAACAGCAGAGGAATGCACACACAATAAACTATTTTCCTGAGATTCAAAAACCGCTCCTGCCGGATCACCAGAAAAGGAATTCCCGGTAAAATACACAGGATCATATACAGCATCCACTGCAGGCCATGAAAATACGCATCCAGTATGGCCAGCAGCATCTCTCCAAAGGTATAATCCGAAGCTCCCTGGGTCATTCCGAAGACTCCCTGGATCATTCTGCCGAACGCATCCATACCATAGACCGCCGAGATTACCGCAATTCCGGTCAGAAAAGCAGCCAGATATCCTGCTGCGCACAGCCCCGTCTCCTTTGCCATCTGCAAAGCTGGCTTTTTCTTCAGGATCCCATAATACCACAGTGCAAGAATCAGTCCCGCCTCCAATACATTGCCGGGGAAACGCACCAACGCATTGATTCCCAACAGCACACCGGCCAGCACCAGAGCCCCTTTCCGACCTCCGGCCAGCCCCCGGAACAGAAGAATACCGCCCAGCAGAAACAGCAAATAAGTAAGGTAATTGTACAGGATCACTGTCGGACACCAGCACAGACCAATTGCCGCAATCTCTCCCGCAAAAGCCAGCCAGGCAGGCATCTTTGTCCTGAAAAAACGATAACCCAGAAGAGCTGTCATACTCACGAGCAGCGAGGTATAAAGCTTCATTCCCAGCATAGTATCCCCCATAGGAAGCTTTGTCAACCCATATCCAGCTACATTAGACCAGAAAGTAAGAAGCGTCCACAGGCTGTTTCCTTCCCCAAAAAACCGATAATTTCCCAGACTGTAGCCTGTATCTGTCAGATCAATCCCTTCTGCTGCCTTAATAAGGGGGAATAAAAACAACACCAGCGGAAACAGCATATTCTGCAGATACCGCCATCCCTGCTGCCACTTTTTTTCATCTGTCATACCGGTAAAATCCCTTCCAACCTTCATCTGTCATTCTCCTTATCGAATGCAAAATATCCATCCAGTTTCCTTAATTTTAGAGAAAGCCCCGTTTTTCCCAAAAAGGCTCCGGTCCGCTCAAACAGAATACTTCTGATCCAGTCTATGAAAATACCTCCTGCAAAAAGAATCAGCGTACAGAAAAATAATTCCCACAGGAAAAACAGGACCCCTTCTTCTTTTTGGGGATTAATCCACGCACAGATCCAGTCATACCACCTGCCGCGCAGATCAATATGTTCATGAAACAGATAGACCCCGAAGCTAAGAGTTCCCAACCTGCGGATCAGCCGGGCCAGATACCCCTCTTTTATAGAGAGTCCTGAAAAACCATAAAGCAATCCCACTGCCCCTGCAAGGCACAAAATAAAGTTATAATGGTAGGGAACTGTAAAATAATATTCAAAAAGGCCGGACCTACGGCAAAGAACATACATCCCTGCATTGATTCCAAAGCCCGCAAGACAGCTTCCCGTATAAATGTACCATCCTCTTTTTTCAAACAATTCCGATCCATGCAGGCTGAGATATGCTGCCGTCAGATAAACACAGATAAACCAGGGCAGATCATAGCCATAATTGTCGAAGGCAAACGCCACCGGACTGAAGCTCTTAATTCCACTGAATAAAATAAGCAGACCGCCCAGCACAATCTGAAACTGTCTTTTTGACATGCTTCCGGCTGCCGCATTCAGTACCGGTGTCAGCAGATAAAGCATAAAGTACGAAGTGGCAAACCAGTAATGCTCTGTCTCAATGGGAAAAAAATACTGAATCAGTCCATAAACACCTTTTTCTGACATCTCTGTCGTTATTTCCCATGCAGGAAACAGACCGGACGCCTTCATTGCCGAAAGCACCAGTGGAATCAGCAACGCATAAAACCAGATCCGGCACAGCAGTCCAACCGCCTTTGACGGCTTGAAGCTACTCCTGACTCCGAAATATCCGCTGAGCAGCACATAGACATTCACTGCCACCAGGCAAAAGGCTTCCAACAGGCTTCCGGCTATTTTTACCTTGTCAGCGGATTCGCCGGGCGATAGAAGTCTTCCTGAATGGCTCAGGAAATGCATGATAACCACCATGATCATTGCCAGTATTCTCAACAATTCGAAATTTGCCCTGCGCCCTTTTCCTGCTTCTGCCATCTAAGTTCCTTTACCTCTCTCTGACCGCTTTTCCATGTTCTACCCGGTACACCATATCACACTTCTCTATGGTCTGAAGCCTGTGGGCGATAATAATCAGTGTCTTTCTGCCATGAAGCCTGTTAATGGAGTCCATGATCGCTGCCTCTGTCTCATTATCCAGCGCCGAAGTCGCTTCATCCAGCACCAGCACCTCGGGATCCTCAAACAGCGCTCTGGCAATACCGATCCGCTGTCTCTGTCCTCCGGAAATCCGGATTCCTCTCTCTCCGATACTGCTCTCAAGCCCCTCCGGAAGGCCCTTTACAAATTCATCCAGCTGAGCCTCCTCAAGAGCACGCCACACCTTTTCATCATCAATCTCATCGTCCGCACAGCCAAATGCCACGTTCTTCCGAATCGTGGAATCTATCATGAAAATGGTCTGAGGAATATATCCGATATTCTTAAGCCATGAATGGTAATGGCTGCGCACCTCTGTTCCATCTGCTAAAATCTCTCCGCTCTGCAGCTTTAAAAGTCCAAGCAGAATATCCACGATGGTAGTTTTACCTGCCCCTGACGTCCCCACAATCCCTACCGATTTTCCCACAGGGATCTCCATATCCGCATGGTCAAAGATCAGGACATCACTGTTGGGATATTTATAGACAATGTCCTTCAGCTCAATCTTATTCCGGATCTCAAGCTTCTCAATTTCCGCTCTCGTCTGGTAAGCACTTTCATCATAATTAATGGACTCATCCCGGATCTCGTCCTGAAGGTTATCGCTGACCCCCATAAAAAAGGGCTCAAAATAGGAGATGGATGTGAGGTAATTATTAATTCTGTTCGCTGAGGGGATCAGCCGCATAGCCATCACGCCAAGCGCCACTACCTGCGGCATAATATCTTCCACTCTGGTTCCGGCAAGAATCTGGAACATCATATAAAAAATCAAAACTGCAATTGCCACCGTCTCGATCAGAAGACGGGGCGTTGCGTTATAAAGGTTGTATCTCTGTACTGCATTCACATATCCCGCACCGCATTTGGCATATTCATTGATAAAGTAGTTTTCTTTACATGCAATCTTGATCTCTTTGATCCCCATTACGGACTGATCGATCCACTTGTACAGGCCGCTGTAATAATCCTGATTTTCTTCCCCGGCCTTTTTCATAACAGGCTTCAGAATATACTTGATCACTGCCAGCACCAGCACCAGCACAACTGTCACAGTGACAGACATCCACACATCGGCTACCAGGCTCACACCCACCAGGCTGACAAACACCACCATCTCGCTGCACAGCTGCAACAGGGAAAGTATCAGTCCATACATATTATTAACGTCAGAGGTAATACTCCTTTGAATGACAGAAGTGTCGGCATTTAAATAATACTCATATGGCCGCTCCATAAAGTTGATCATCATTCTTCTGGAGGTTGCAAATTGATTGGTATAGACGAATTTAAGCTGTGCCTTCTGCTGAAAAAAAAGGAAAATATTTTTAAGCACAAACATCAGCATCAGTCCTGACATCGTAATAGCGGCCAGATGTCTGCTGTCATCATAGGCAATATGAAAAATCTCGCAGACCACCTGAAGATAACGGTTCTTAGCCACTGCGTCCTTGTCCATGACCACATTCATAACCGGATATACCATGGAAACCCCCGCCGTTTCCAGCAATGCTCCTATAAGCATCAGAAAGACCAGGAGCACCATGATTTTTTTCTGCCGCTTATCCAGCAGCACCAGCAATTTTTTGATTATCTTTTTCATATAAGATTCTTCCGGATTTCTAAAATTTTTACCATATTCTAACACACTTGGATGTACAAGTCAAAAAGGCGCCCTTCTCCATCTCAGCCTGTCCCGCCGGCATCAGAATCCCTGTTTTCTGCCGGCAGTTCCTGCCATGCCGCATGAAAAACCATGTCCTCATAAACGGGCTTATATCGGTCATAAGGAACTCCCTGTTCCGTATTCCACCCCATAAATAAAGAGGGGGTACTATATCTGACCGGAACCGGCTCTGTCTCCGGCAGTTCCCCATCCTCTACATGAACAATCTGCCAGATCTCCTCATCTACCATAAACGTCACATCATGAATGACCTTTTCCTCCAGCCATACTTTATTCAGATACTCCTTTCTCCTGGCAATAAAATATTTCAGGTAGCGGATATCATTGTCATATTTTTCATAGTACTGATAGCGGTTCTCCAGCTCCTCCCACCTGATACTGTCCATAGCGGCGGAGGCCCTGCTTTCCTGCACCATCTGATCAATTCCCTCTTCAAGCAGACTGTCCAGATACGGCAGAACTTTTTCCTGATACATCCCTCTCATCCGGTCATAGAACGCTTCCTTTTCATATAGTCTGGCAAACAGCTCTGTACCATATACATGATTGTTGAGCTTTGTAATGCCTTCCGGGTCACTGGCAACCCAGTCCAGATTACAGTTTCCGAACGCTACATCATAATCCCAGACCGGGCCCGCAAAAATTTTACTGCTCACAGAGTCCTGAGGCTTATAGAAAAAGCTGCTCGTGACACCTCCGTCATAATTCTTGGAGACTTCCTCTATCAGATACTTCTGGATAAAGGAAGTCACATCAATATATTCCGAATAGTGCTTTCCGCTGACAGGGTGGATTCCGTCTTTTTCCTCCACCGCATCCTGAAATTCCTGCATCAGGTCCGCAATATAATTCACCTGTTTTTCCGAAGCATAAAGCGGACTCTGAATGGCGTAACAGTCTCCCTGCCTTACCATAAACCCGCTTATTTCCTCTTCATACCTGCTCAAAAGCTCTCTCTCAAAGAGATAACCTCCCGTCAGATCCTCTTCTTCATACTCCGTCTCCACCCACTTACGTGTCTTTTCCTCATTCTGAGATCTTACCAGTCTTTCTTTCTCCTCCGGTCTGTAAGCGGCGTCCAGCAGCTTCTCCATGTCCCGGATGGCAACCCCCTCCTCATCTACCCGCACTTTCTCCGTCAGATAATAGTTTCCATAGTAGATGTCATTGATATACAGATCCAGCATCTGGTGTCCGGGTACATACGCCATATCAAGTTCTTCCGCCAGTCCCAATATAATCCGGTTGCGAAGCCGGGTCTCATCATACCCGTTTGCTAAAAGATTAAAAGAACGGGCCTCCCCGAATCCAAAGAAATCCGCCTTTTTTTTCAGTTTAAACTGATATGGCTTTTTGGACAGACCCCATGTGGAATTCCCACGTCCTCTGATACTCTCCACGTCTCCTGCATACAGCTGTTCCCCATTCCTGTCAAAAAGGACAACATGTCCCTGCTCTGCATTTTCCTTATCCGCATCAATCAGTACCATGTCCCCGGAAGCAGTAGATAAGGAAAGCACCGGCAGCTCCGACGAATACAGAAAATGTACCTCTCCCTTCCAGATCATATTCTCATCCTTATCAGCTACCGTAAGCTGACAGGTCTCCTCCTCCGAAATGTCCTTCAGCAGATCTCCTTCATAAATCTCTGTATTTTCCATCAGGATACTGCCGCCTTCCACACTTTCAAGGATCATTCCTCTCCCTCTGGCAAATCCCGGCAGAAAAAAGTATCCTTCTCCTTCCCTGTTCCGCCACAGGGAAACCTTCAAATCCTCCTGTCCTTCTATTGCCAGCAGGATCTGCGGCAGTTCCTCCCGGTCTGTTTCTCCCTTTTCCGGAGAGGTTTCTGTACCCTCTGTCACGCCTGCTTTCCTTTTTCCGCCTTCTCCGGCCGGAGATCCGGCTTTTGTTTCCTCTGAGCCTTTTACTCCGCCTCCCGTTTCCTCTCCTCCGGCAGTGCTCTGCAACTCCGAAAGGGAGACCTCTTTCATTCTCCCTCCATGGATCCGGTCCTTTACCACCGGATAAGCCGCTATAAAACCGACTGCCAGTACCCCTGCTGCAGCCAGACATCTCAGCCATCTTTTGTTATTTTCCATTTATCTCTCCCGCTATTTATCCGCCGCTCCTTTTACCTAAAAAATCTGCTCATTCTGCCTGTGAATCTCAGGTGCTTCGTACTGATCCATAAAATCTTCTCCCAGAAATATTTTTTCTCCGGCAAAGCGGATCGCGGAAGGAACTGTAAATACTGTGACAACTCTGTCAAAATACAGTCCCCTGATGTAATTCAGAATCTCCATGGGGAATTTTCCATCCAGCACGATATGCTCCGGAAACAGCTCTCTGTAATCCAGCACGTCCCTGGGATGCGGCTTAATCATGATCTGCGCTTTTTGTCCGTTTATACTGCCGTACTGATCGATAATGTCTCTGAAGATCTGCTTTCTTGTTTCCAGATCACACAGCGGTTCCGAAAGCACCAGCACCTTATGCCTGTGTCCCCTGCCGGACGCCAGCATATTCTCCAGTTCTTCCATCTCAGGTACAAAAATTGACACAAGCGTCTTTTTTTCTTCTTCCCCAAGCTTTTCTGTCAGCTCTCTCCGGGGCTTTTCAATATATTTTTTACAGGGATATTCCAGCACAGAAATATCGTTCACTTCCATATCCAGACAATACTTTGCATAGCCGTTCTGAATAAAAATCAGATTCCTGGCCGCCATCCATGCTTTCAGTCCAAAATGTCCCCGGTTATCAAAGCGGGCTGTATCATAATAACGGATACAGTCCAGCCCGTCCTCCAGAGCATGATAATAGATTTTGTGGGTATTCAGATAATAGCCGATCGGGTCTGAATCACAGAATACATAGATGTCTTCATAGGCTTTTAAATCCACCGGTACAAAAGGCGCCTGGAGTTTTCCCAGCAGCCTGGTATATTTCATTCTTGCAAGCATATTGAGCAGAATATTTCCTCTGTCCTGATGATAACGGGACAGTTCCGGAAAAAAACTCTCTCCCTTCTCATCATAGGAGATTACTTCCTGAAACAGCCCTGAGCGCTGAGCACGTTTCTTTAAAGAACCAAAGTCGTTTGACAGAGAGCTGAGCATGAGACTGGCCTGTCCTCTTGCCGCTCCGCTTTCTCCTTCCGGCAGATTCAGCTCCTTCAGACAGGCAATGTATACATGGTAGTAGGTATGGCAGATATAAATACGCTGCCTGGATTTCGCAGTTTTTCTCATTTTTTACTCCTCTTTATAATCACTTCTGCTGTCTGAACCTTCGTCCGGCAGGCAAAAATTATCCGGAGACAATTCGAAATTATTTTATCATAGTTTTTTGTTTGATTGCAATGTATATTCTATGATAGAATAGGAGATAAAGATTTTGACAGCTTTTAAACAGAATTGTAAGAAAGAGGCAATATACGAAAATGAACGGTCAGAAGCTTGCCATCATTACCGCCCGGGGAGGCAGCAAACGGATTCCCCGGAAAAATATCAGAGAATTCTGCGGAAAACCGATTCTTTATTATTCCATTGAAGCCGCCAGAGGCGCCGGCATTTTTGATGAGATCATGGTATCCACAGATGACAGCGAAATTGCCCTGGCGGCCCGACAGGCCGGGGCCAGTGTTCCTTTTTTTCGCTCCGCAGCAAATGCAGGGGACTATGCATCCACTGATGACGTCATTATGGAAGTCCTGACGGCCTACAGACAGACGGGGCGGGAATTTGAATCTTTCTGCTGTATCTATCCCACTGCCCCCTTTATCAGCGGCAAGCGGCTTCGCACCGCCATGGAGCTTTTGTCGGAGGCGGACAGTGTTTTGCCTGTGGTTCCCTTCTCTTACCCTCCGCAGCGTGGGCTGATCATCAGCGAAGAAGGGTATGTTAAGCGACAGTTTCCTGAATACGCCTCTGCCCGCAGCCAGGATCTTCCCAAAATCTATCACGACTGCGGACAGTTTTACGCATGCCGCACCAAAGCCTTTTTCGATGCCGGAACCACGGATGTCAGACGTCTTCTCCCCCTTGTACTGACAGAACTTGAGGTCCAGGACATTGACACTTTGGAGGACTGGGAAATGGCGGAAATCAAATACCGGCTCCTGCACCAGCCAGACGGACAGGATTAAGTAATCGTTTTTTAAAAGGAGATTTTTATGAATCAGATACAGACTCCTTTCTTCCGGATAAAGGAAAAGGATTTATTATATGATATCTCTCTGTTAAGGGAAGCCCTCAGTCTGAACTGGGGAAATTATGTCATGGGTTATTCTGTCAAGACCAATTCCCTGCCCTGGCTCCTTGTATACCTGAAACAGCAGGGTTTTTATGCGGAAGTCGTATCCAGAACAGAATTTGACCTGGCTATCCGGCTGGGCTTTCCGGCACAGCATATTATTTATAATGGTCCAATCAAAGACAAAAAAGTATTTGAGAGGGTTCTGCTCTCCCATGGGTATGTCAATCTTGATTCCAGTTACGAGCTGGACTGGATGGAGGAGCTGAGCGCTCTTTACCCCAACAATGAATTCCGGATTGGGCTGCGCGTCAACTGTGATCTTGCCGCCCTGTGCCCGGAAGAAGAGCTTGCAGCGCAGGAAGGTGGAAGATTTGGCTACTGTTATGAGAACGGTATACTGGCAGCCGCCATATCCAATCTCTCCAGACTGCCCAATGTGAGGATTGCAGGACTTCATTTACATTCTTCCACCCAGTCCCGCACTGTACAGGTCTTTGCCTCTCTCGCCCGCATGGCTGTCCGGATTGCCCGAGAGTACTCATTGACCCTGTCTTATGTGGATATGGGGGGCGGCTACTTTGGCGGCCGGGATGACAAACCGGATTATCGGGATTATTTCAGGGAAATAGGGAGGGAATTATCTGCTTTTTTTGATCCCGCTCAGACTGTGCTCATTGCAGAGCCCGGCGTTTCTCTGATCTCAAGAGCCACCACCTTTGAGACCTCCGTGATTGATATCAAGGACATCAGAGGCACAAAATTTGTGGTGACAGATGGAAGCCGGACCAATTTAAATCCGCTGGTAACAAGACATGTGTACCCTCATCATATCAAATATATTTCTGATGCATCTGTCAGAAATAAGACAGCCAGCCAGTGGGTCTGCGGAGCCACATGTATGGAATATGACCGGCTGTTTGAGATTGTAAACGGTCCCTCTCTCCTGCCCGGTGACAGAATCATCTATGATACGGCAGGCGGATATACCATGTGCCTAAACCCTCTGTTTATTAATTATTTTCCTGCCGTTTACGCAGAACATGAAGACGGTTCTCTTTTCACGGCCAGGCAGGCATGGACCAATGAAGAGTTTTTGCAGAAAAACTATATGGAATAGACCATTATCACCTCAGGAGAAAAAAATATGAAGGACGAAATCAGAATTGGCAGCCGGGTCATCAGCAGCGAGTCTCCCGTCTTTGTAGTCGCGGAGCTTTCTGCCAATCATAATCAGGATTACAGCCGGGCTCTGGAAATTCTCCACGCTGCAAAAGAGGCCGGAGCAGACGCAGTAAAGCTGCAGACCTATACGGCGGATACCATCACGATTGACTGTGATGATCCTTGCTTTCAGATCAACGAAGGAACGATCTGGGACGGCACTACTCTATATAAGCTGTACCGTCAGGCTTATACTCCCTGGGAATGGCAGCCAAAGCTGAAAGAGGAAGCAAACCGTCTGGGTATGGAATGCTTTTCTTCCCCTTTTGACTTTACCTCTGTGGATTTTCTGGAAAGCATGGATGTTCCCGCCTACAAAATAGCCTCCTATGAGATCAATGACATCCCGTTGATTCGAAAGATCGCCCGCCTCCATAAACCTGTCATTTTTGCCACTGGAATTGCTTATCCGGAGGATATTAAGCGGGCGCTCAGCATCTGTCGTGAAGAAGGAAATGAGGATATCATTCTGCTTAAGTGCGTCTCCTCCTATCCCACCCCCTATGAGGACGTAAACCTGAATGTCATTCCCACTCTGGCAGCCACCTACGGCTGCCTGGTAGGGATTTCCGATCACACTATGGGAAGCATTATTTCTGCCGCCTCTGTAGCCCTCGGCGTAAAAATGGTAGAAAAGCATCTCACCCTGCGTCGCTCAGATGGCGGGCCTGATGGCGCCTTTTCTATGGAGCCGGAAGAGTTTGCCCGAATGGTGGCAGACATCCGGATCATGGAAAAAGCCCTGGGCAGCAGCTGCTACCGGCTCACCGATACCCAGAAGCTGGAGCATGGCGGTTCGCGCTCCCTTTTTGTGGTAAAAGATATTGCGGCAGGAGAAAAACTGACCCCTGAAAATATTCGTTCTATCCGCCCGGGCAACGGTCTCCATACCATGTATTATGAGCAGGTCCTGGGAAGATGCGCTAAAATCCCTCTTAAGAAAGGAACGCCTCTTCAATGGGAACTGATCGATTAATCTATATCCGGACCGACGGAAATCCTCATATTGCTTCCGGGCACCTTATGCGGTGCTTCTCTATCGCACAGCAATGTCAGCGATTTGGGATGACTGTCTGTTTTCTTGTTTCTGACAAAGAGAGCCTGAGCCTTCTGGAAGGAATTCCGAATTCTGATACCTTCTCTGTCCTTCAGCTGCAGACCGCTCTCTATCATGATCTGGACCGCGAACTGCCGGAAGTAAAGATGTTACTTTCTTCCCAACATGACACATCTGTCACAAACAGAGAAATATTGTATATGATTGATTCTTATTATGTGACCGAGCATTATCTGCGTTCCTTAAGTTCTCTGGTCAGGACCGTTTATCTGGACGATCTCCGGCTCTTTGATTATCCGGTAGATCTGCTGATCAATTATGATGTTATCCCGGACAGACAGATGCCCCTTTACAGGGCCGCCTACCGCAATGCCTCTCATCTTCTTCTGGGCGCTTCCTATGCCCCTCTGCGCCGCCAGTTCCAGAACCGGGAGATCCCTGTAGCTGAAACGGTAAGCAACATTCTGATCACTACCGGAGGAAGCGATCCTTACCACTTTTGTCTGGATTTTATTCATAAAATCAGAACATCCAATTACACGGATCTGTTCGGAAACGGTGAAATCTTCTTTCATATTGTCATTGGAAGCCTGAACGCGGACCGGGATCTTCTTTTTTCCCTGGGAGAAAAACTGCCTTTTTTACGGCTTCATGAAAATGTAAGCGATATGGCATCCCTGATGGCGCGCTGTGATCTGGCCATATCCGCTGCCGGAACCACATTATATGAGCTGTGCGCTCTGGGAATTCCCGCTCTCAGCTTTACCATGGCGGACAATCAGCTGGCTGCCGCAAAAGCCTTTCATGAGGCAGGCGCTATTGTCTGCGCGGGAGATCTGCGTAAGGAGCCGGCGGATGTACTGCAGAAATCCATTCTATTTATAAAGGAAAGTTCTCTCTCAAACAGGCAGGCAGCCCATGCCATTATGCGGCAGCTTGTGGATGGCAGCGGCGCTTGCCGTATTGCTCAGGCCCTGGATAAACTGCAGCGTCATAAGATTGAAAATTAAATTTTTAATCGTGTCCGATCTATGTCATAAACAGTGTCCTGATCGCCGTCGCCTGAGCCTCCAGCATCGCCTGATCTTCCCCTTCCAGCACAAAATATCCTCTCTCCATCAGAGAATGTCCATCTGAGACCGTTCTCAGCTCATCCTCCTCTCTGAGAGTGCACTCCCACGCGGCCAGAGAAGCACCGACCGCCCTCTCCGCCTGTCCTCGGTCCGGCACACATCTCACTTTTCCCTGCATATCAAAATAATGAATCAGCATAGATCTGGTATAACGGGGGACAAAATTTCCGCCAATTCTCATCTGGTATTTAATATACTCCTCCGCCATATCCACGCCAGTGCACAGAGGGGTGAACAGATTGTGCAGATTATGCCCGGAAGGTCTCGCTGAGAGTTCTATCACAAAGGGCCCTTTCGCCCCCTTTATAATATCCGCATGGAGCAGGCATTCCTTCAGTCCCAGGCTGCTGATAATATCTGCCATATACTGTTGCACCTGTAACCGGAATTCATCAGCCGAAAGAACCGAAAAATATCCTACTGCCTGTCTGGCCGGCGGCGGCGTATTAATCTTTTTGCGAAGAAGGATCATCTGGAATCCATCTTCTGTCACTGCCCCATCCACCCCATACTCTTCCCCGGCAATACATTCTTCCAGCACATAGGCTTCACCAGCGGTCAGCGGCAGAAACTTCCTAAGCTGTTCTCTGTTGTCTGCCATATAGATTCCCCGGCTGCCGGATCCATATCTCGGCTTTAAAATCGCCGGAAACAGAAATTCCCGCATATCGATTTTCGCATCTGCCCCATCTGCTGTCCCGGCTTTTTCCACACCATAATTGACCGCAGTACAATGGCACTCCCGCAGCCCGTCTCTGCTCAGCTTTTGATGAAATAGGTATTTATCCGTACACAAAACCGCCATTTCTCTGCTGATCCCCGGCAATCCCAGCGCATCGTTTACAGCTCCTGTGGTAGTCAGATATCTTCCGATTGGCACCGGCAAAACAAAATCAGGCTTTTCCTTTTTTAATGTTTCTATCACTGCATTCTCGTCCGAAATATCTACCACCATTGAATAGTCGGCTGTCTTCAGGCCCTCCGCCCGGGGATTCCCGTCCAGAGCCAGGACTCTGATCCCATGCTCCCGAGCTTTTTTGATGGTATGCTCCGCCTCGCGGCTGGCACCTATGACTGCTGCTTTCATTTCGCCCTCGCTTCTGTCTGCTCTGTACAGAGACTGCTTTATTCAGCGCCATCTCTTATTTACCGGAATCCTTATGTATAGCAGACATTTAAAAAAAATTTCAAATCCTTTTTCTGAAATTTCTGTACCCCCAAAGCGCTTTGTAGTACAGCATAAAATATAAAGTTGATTTCATATGCATCCTGATCAGCTTTCTCTCTTCTTCATGGACCCTTTCCTGATAATAAGGATTCTCCATAAAACCGGGAAATGTCTCCTTCATCTCCCGTCCAAGAGCCTTCACAAATCCATACTCTGTCTTTCTTACCCCCGCCATATAAGAAAACAGTGTATTTACGTAAAACAGCGTAGTAAAGCTACTTTCAATTTCAGGATAATATTCTTCCAGATAGCCAAACTGGTCTGCCTCCTTCACCATGACTCTTGCCGCCTCCATTCGGTCTTCACAGCGCTTCTTTGTGATGGTGTGGACCGTGGACGCGTCATGTTGATAATAGTAATAAAGAGGCTCCTCCAGATATTCAAAGCGTCTGGCCCGGAGCATCCAGGAATTACTGATGGCATTATCCTCGTAAAATATATTTTCGGGAAAACGATTGGGAAAATCCAGAATGATATGGCGCCTGTAGATTTTCACCACCAGGCTTCCACTGTCAAGGATCAGAGATCTGTATTTTTCTTTGGTGAGAATGCCTGTCTGAGATTTCTTGTTATTGTGTACAATCTGTCCGATTTTCATGCTGTGCTCACCGGTCAGATGATAATCACATCCTACAATGTCCGCCTCTGTCTCTTCCCCGCGTCTTATCAGCTTTTCATAAAAATCATGGGTCACCCAGTCATCACTGTCAATAAATCCGATCCATTCTCCTCTGGCAGCTGCGAGTCCAAGATTCTTAGCTCCTCCCTGCTTTTTGTTGACGGGCGAAACAATCACCTGAATTTTTCCGGGGTATTTCTTTTCATACTCCCGGAGAATTGCAAGGGAACCGTCTGTAGAACAGTCGTCTACTGCTATGATCTCGTAATCCGACAGGGTCTGATTCACCAAAGACTCCAGGCACCAGGACAGCTTGTCCTGCGCCGCCATATTGTAAACAGGTACGATCACACTCAGCTTCATTCTGATAAATCCCTTTTAAAATACTCTGCTATCTTCGTCACCGCACGGATCACATCCTGCACGTCCCGATCCGTCATGGCATAGTACAGCGGCAGACTGATAATTTCCTCATATAATTTCTCTGCTTTCGGGCACAGTCCTCTCCTATAGCCCAGTTTCTCATAATAAGGAAAATAATAAGTGGGAATATAATGTACATTGCAGCATATGTTCTCCGCCTCAAGAGCCTCAAAAAATTGCTTTCTGTTGACAGTAAGTCTCTTAAGGTTCAGCCGCAGAATATACAGATGCCTGGTAGTGTCTGACTCCGGTATTTCCTTTTGAAGAATAATCTGAGGAAGTTTTCCAAACGCTTCATTGTAAGTTTTTACAATTTCTTTCCGTCTTTTTGAAAAAGCCGGCAGCTTATCCAGCTGACTGATCAGAAGCGCTGCCTGCATATCTGTCATTCTGTAATTCATTCCCAGGGCTATCTGTTCATAATACCAGGGGCCATCAGGATCATGTTCCATCAGAGCAGGATCTTTTGTTATCCCATGGGTTCGATACAGCAGCAGCTTTTTGTAATATTCTTCATTATTCGTAAGCACCGCTCCGCCTTCCCCGCAGGTAACAGTCTTCACAGGATGAAAGCTTAATGTCGTCATATCTGCAATGGAACCATTGTATCTGCCTTTATACCGGGTTCCAATGACATGGGCGCCATCCTCGATCAGCACCAGCTTCCTGGACCGGCAGTGCGCAAGAAGCTCCGAAAGCTCCACCGACTGACCTGTATAATCCACGGCCACTACCGCTTTTGTTTTTGCACTGGTCACGGCTGCCACCTGCTCCGGATCAATATTAAAGGTTTCCTCATTAATATCTGCAAACACAGGCGTTGCTCCACAGTACAGGGCACAATTGGCAGATGCCGCAAAAGTAACAGGCGTTGTGATCACCTCATCGCCTTCTCCCACGCCTGCCGCCTGACATGCCATATGCAGCGCCGCTGTCCCGTTCGAGCATACTACCGCATATTTTGCTCCCGTAATCCGGCACAGCTTTTCCTCCAGTTCTGCGATCTTCGGACCACACGTAAGATAATCGCTCCTTAAGACTTCCGTCACCGCCTGTATATCCGCTTCATCAATATACTGATGACCATAATATATTTTCGTATCCCGGACGGGATTTCCTCCGCATACTGCAGGCTTGTCCATAGCTTTCCTCCTGTTAATGTTCCTCATATAGTTCCGGCTGTTTCTTCCTGTTCAAAATTCCGGTCAGATGTCAGTATTTCCGCTCGTTCCTGTGCGCCAACCTGTATTCTTACTTTATCGGCAATTGCCGCTATGTACTCACTGTTGGTCGGTCTTCCCTGTCCGCTTTCGGCACAGTATCCAAACAGATTCTCAAAGGTCTTCCTGTTTCCTCTCTCCCATGAGATCTCTATCGCATTGCGAATCGCCCGTTCAACCTTGCCGTCTGTCGTACTGTAACGTTTTGCAATTTCCGGATAAAGCAGCTTCGTTACACTGCCTACCACCTTCATGTCTTTCTCTGCCATGAGAATGGCCGTACGCACATATCTGTAACCTTTTAGATGCGCCGGGACGCCCATATCCAGCATCATGTGCGAAATCATCTGTTCTATTTTCTTTTCCATTTCCTTTTGCATTACCAAAATCCTTTCACTTTACAATGACCTGTTCATTACAGTATAAATTACGTCAATTTCCGTGAAAAGCTGTAATTTATCGCGTTCCTGAAAAATCTCCTCCCAATCCGTGTTCTTCAAGGAACCGGCGGAAAAATTCCCTGAATCCCCGTTCCTCATCCGATGCAAGTCTGTCCTGCGCATCATTCTCCATATCAAAATAGTATTTTCCTGTCCGGAGATCCAGCGAAATACTGTCAAGCGGAAATCCCTCCACCCGTCTGGCATGGGGAATATCCGTCAGGAGAAAAGACTCCCCGCCCAGGCTCTCATCCATGCTTTCCGCCCTGATCTTCTCATTCCAGATCAGACAGATAGCATTCAGATATCTGGCGCGTATCTGCCCGTATTTTCTTACCAGACCGATATAATGAGAGAGCAGCTCCGCATCGCTGAGCCTTTTTCTACCTCTTCCCCGTACATGCACGCCCGGCTGCTCTTCATCCGGCAGCGGTGCTCCGGTTGCATGATTCCAGAGATACAGGCCGCTGTCGCAGGAAAAAACCGGACGTCTGAAAAAGCGGTAATAGCTCTCCGCCTTCTGCCTTGCATTTTCAAGAGGAGACGATCCATTCTCATCCACATCTATCATCTGATCCGAACCAATGATTTCTACCGGGAGTCCTGCCAGCGCTCTCTTCATATATGCAATCTTGGCTCTGTTTCCCGTTCCGTAAATAATTTCCATACCCTCTCACCTTGCCGCTTTATAGCACCCATCCTCAACTATGAAGCGCCATAGAATCTCTCTGTATTTTTCTGTGGCATAATCAATCCCTACCCGCTTGGCCCTGATGTATTCAGGCCGGCATCCATCGTCCTCCAGCCACAGCCTGCGGGATGTGACCATATCTTCCTCATTCAGAGCTCTGTCAATCTCCATCGCCCGCGTCAGCTTTCCCGGCCCGTTGTACCCGCAGACTCCGCGGATCAGCACTGCCTCCGGATGTCCCTCCCGTCCGCTTACCACATTAAAAAGAGCATGGATTCCATAGCAGAGATATACATAAGCAGTTCCCCCCTTCTCATAGAGAACCCGGGTCCGATCTGTCTTCCCTTTGCTGGCATGGCAGGCAGTATCTTCCTCTCCGAGATAGTATTCTGTCTCCATTATTCTGTACTTCAGAACTCCGGCCTCTGTCCGCCTGCACAAAAGCTTACCCAGAAGCTGGGGCGCGAGCTGATCGGCCGGCTGGCTCAGAGTCTTTCTTCCCAGACGCTTTGACCTGTTTTTTATAGGTTTCTCCTGCCCTTCCATCTGACAAATCTCCTGTTCTGCCGGTTGCTTTTAAGATACCCGCCGGCATTATCATCATCGCCGATCAGTCTCTCAAATATTCCACATAATCCTCCTCACTGGCAAAAAGCATATATTTTCCATCCACCATTCCCATATAACCATTGCTCACAAAATATCCTTTCATGAAACCGCCTCCTGTTCTTCTGATCGTTTGTTATCATCAGCATAACATTATGGCTGTCCCATAAAACGGACTTATATGTATCTTTCTACGGCAGTTGATAGCTCTCTCGCAGTCTCTCTACCTGAGCTGTAAATTCTTCCTTCTCCTGTCCCAGAAGAGAATCCTGGTATCCGTGTGTCCCAAAATCCTCCTCTCCCAGCTGAAGCAGGCAGAGCGCTATATTGGAACAGTGATCCGCCACCCTCTCATAATTAGTGGAGATATCCGACAGGATAAAGCCCATTTCAATGGTACATTTTCCCTTACGCAGCCTTTTGATATGGCGTTTTTTCACCTCCGAATTAAGATGATCGATCAGCTCCTCCAGAGGCTCTACCTTATATGCCAGCTCCAGATCTTCTTCCCGGAATACCTGGCAGGAAGTATTTACAATATCCTGCACCGCCCTGGTAAAAATGGTCAGCTCCTCCTGCGCTTTCCTGGAAAAATAAATCTTTTTCTCATGCATTTCCTGCGCCGACTCCATGATATTGATCGCGTGGTCTGAAATTCTCTCAAAGTCGCCAATACAATGAAGAAGGATCGTAAGCTCCTGACTGTCCTTCGCCCTCAGATGTTTACTGCTTAATTTTACCAGATAGGATCCCAGCTCATCTTCATAATGATCCACCAGCTCCTCCAGTTCAATCACTTTTGCAGCCGTCTTCTTATCAAACTTTTCCAAAAGGCCAATGGCCAGAAACAGACCTTCTCTTGCAAGGTCCGCCATTGTAACAGCCGCATTTCTGCATTGCTCCAGAGCCAGACCGGGCGTACTTAAAAATCTGGGATCCAGAAGCTGTATCTCCTGTCGCGCCGGCTCTTTTTTCAACGGTTCTTCCACTCCTTCCGGAATCGTAAGATATGCCAGCTTTTCCAGCACCCAGGTAAAAGGATAGATCAGGATCACTGACGCCACGTTAAAAGCTGTGTGCAGCACCGCTACTCCAAGAGCGCTGGCCGGCTTTCCCAGAAACGAAAAATGAACAAACGCGTTTATCGTATAAAAAATCAGCATAAAAACCGCCGCCTTGATCATTTTGTAGTAGAGATTGATCAGCGCCGCCCGTCTTGCCGGTTTACCTGCGCCTGCGCCGGATATCAGCGCCGCCACACAGTCTCCCACATTCTGTCCCATGATGATAGGGATCGCCGTCGAATAGCTGACTGCCCCGGATACGCACATGGCCTGCAGGATACCTATGGATGCAGAGGAGGACTGCATGATTGCCGTCAGTACCAGACCTACCAGCATTCCAAGCACAGGATTTGAAAACGCAAGCAGAATATTGGTAAATTCAGGAATCTGCGCCAGAGGCTTGACCGCATTCGACATTGTGTCCATTCCTGTCATCAGTACTGCAAATCCCACCATAATTGTGGCGGCATTTTTGTCTCTTTCCTTTCTGCACATACTTAACATTGCAACACCCACGATCGCAAGAATGGGGGAAAATGAAGATGGTTTTAAAAGCTGCAGGAAAAGGCTCGAGCCTTCCACTCCTGTCAGACTCAGAAGCCACGCCGTGACTGTGGTGCCGACATTGGCGCCCAGGATCACTCCTACGGCCTGGGACAGCTTCATAATCCCCGAATTGACGAATCCCACTACCATAACAGTCGTTGCGGAGGAAGACTGAATCACTGCCGTTACGCCTGCTCCCAGAAGAATTGCCATCAGCTTGTTGGATGTAAGCTTTTCAAGTATGATCTCCAGAGTACCTCCCGACGCCTTTTTCAGACCGTCTCCCAGTACATCCAGACCATATAGAAACAATGCGAGTCCTCCCACCATCGTCAATATATTAAATATGTCCATCTTTATCCCTCCGGCTCTTATGTACAAACTGTGTCTTTCATTTTACACTATTTCCTTTCGTTTGGATACAAAAAAATTCTAACAATAGATTGATTCCCTTCTGCCGGATTGCTACAATGTATTTAACAAAAGTCAAGCACAAAAGCGAGGTAAATATGAACACAGAAAACACATTCTGCCATAAAATTGATGAAGCAATTGCCCAGTTTGCCACAAAGGGCAGACTGACGGAAAAATCTCCATATGGGAACGGGCATATCAACGATACTTTTCTGCTCACCTATGAATTACAGGAGGGCGGCTGCAGACGGTATATTCTGCAGAGAATGAATCATACCATTTTTAAAAAGCCTGAACAGCTAATGGAAAATGTGGTACACGTGACCGAATATCTGCGCAGAATCCTTCTTGCCCAGGGAGGCGACCCCGAACGGGAAACCTTAAATGTGATCAAGACCAGAGACGGTGGAAACTATTATATTGACAGCGCTCATAATTACTGGCGAATGTTTCTTTTTATCGAACAGACACTGTGTCTGGAGCAGGTAGAAAGCCCGAAGGATTTCTATGACAGCGGCTATGCTTTCGGTAATTTCCAGAAAATGCTTGCTGATTATCCTGCCGAAACTCTCCACGAAACGATTCCAAATTTCCACAATACGCCCTCCCGTTTTCAGGATTTCAGGCGGGCTGTAGAATCTGATCCTCTGAAGAGGGCCTCTCTGGCAGAGGAAGAAATTGCATTTGCATTAAGCAGGGAAAAGGATACTGCGGCGCTTACCAGTCTTCTTCATGAAGGGAAACTGCCTCTGAGAGTTACGCATAATGACACGAAATTAAATAATATTCTGTTTGACAAAGATACCAAAAAAGCGCTCTGTGTCATTGATCTTGATACTGTTATGCCCGGGCTTTCTCATTATGATTTCGGAGATTCCATTCGCTTTGGAGCCAGTACCGGAGCAGAAGATGAAAAAGACCTGGACAGGGTGGAACTTGATCTGGGATTGTTTGAAGCATTTACCCGGGGATATCTGGAAGGCTGTGCCGGAAGCCTTACACAAACGGAAATCCGTCTGCTTCCCATGGGCGCCAAACTGATGACCTACGAATGCGGTATCCGATTTCTGGCGGATTTTCTTGAAGGAGATGTCTATTTTAAGATCCACCGGGAAAACCATAATCTCGACCGTGCCCGCACCCAGTTTAAACTGGTTGCGGATATGGAAAAAAAGTGGAAAGATATGGAATCTATTGTGGATAAATACAAATCAATGTAGGAAATTCCGTGTGTTTTTGTAAATTTTACAGTTTCACAAACTCCTTTTCTGTTTGGGGTCGAACTCATTAACAAATTTTTTAGTGAATTTTAATAAAAATTTGACATATATATACAAAAATGATATAGTTTTTCTATATTACATTAGATAAAAATTTAATGTAATATAGCCTGTGGTTACTCCGATACATATGGGGATATTGGAGCAGGCAGCAAACTCACAATTTTTTAGAGAAGGAGACACTCAATTATGAAAAATGGCACCTCAAAGTATTACGGCGAGAACGGTATTCACCGCGTTCCACTGTGGCGTATCGGCGGATTTGCGCTGAACAACTCCGCAACCAACTTGTATCTGTTCTTTATGGGTTATGTTGCCTATTATCTGACCGGTTTTGTAGGCATTGCAGTAGTAGCCGCATCCAGCTTCTCCATGATCATGCGTCTCTGGGATGGCGTAACAGACCCCTTTATCGGATTCGTGGTTGACAAGACCAACGGCAAATTCGGAAAGAACCGTCCCTTCATGGTAATCGGTCAGGTGATTTTGTGTATTTCCAGCTTTATTTTGTTCCATGTGACACATAAGCTTCCGGAAAATACCACAATCCGTTTCGTGTTCTTCATCATTGTTTCGGCGATTTATTACATCGGATATACCTTCCAGTGCGTGGTTACCAAATCCGCCCAGACCTGTCTTACCAATGATCCCAAGCAGAGGCCTCTGTTTACCATTTTTGACGGCGTATATAATACCCTCATTTTTACCGGTCTTGCAATTCTGGTTGCCAAGATCAGCGCCAACTACGGCGGATCCTTTTATGAAGCAGGATTTTTCCATGACTTCTGGGTATTTACCGCAATCGCATCCGCGATCTGTACGGCCATCGCCGTATTCTCCATTGCGCCCAAAGACAGAAGCGAATTCTTCGGAACCGGTAAACCGGTTAAAGTTAACCTGAAGGATTACTGGGAGACCTTAAAAGGAAACCGCGCCATTCAGATGCTGGTGGTTTCCGCATCTACCGACAAGCTTGCATCCTCTGCCAGAACTAGTGCCGTGACAGCAGTTATGTTCGGTGTAGTAGCCGGTAACTTTTTACTTTATGGAATCCTGAGCGGCTTTACTTCCATTCCCACCCTGCTTCTTCTCGTTCTGGGCGTAGGTACCCTTGCAACCACCCTGGGACAGAGAAAAGCCATGCTGATCGGTTCCTGGGGCGAGATCATCGTCTGCGCGCTGCTTTCGATTCTCTGGCTGTTCGGCGATCCTACCAGTATGGATAACGGAAACGGCGGCCTTGCATTTGGTTTCTTTACTCTTGCCTATATCGTTCTTACCATACTTATGGGCGGATTCCAGGGCATTGCAGGTAATATCGTAATCCCCATGACAGCGGACTGTGCAGATTATGAGGTATATCGTACCGGCAAGTACGTACCCGGTATGATGGGAACTCTGTTCAGCTTTGTGGATAAGATCATATCCTCCCTTGCCCCCATGGTTGCAGGTCTTATGTTCTCCGCCATTGGATTCAAGGAGGCCCTTCCCGATGCTACCACCCCTTACAGCACCTCCTTACATTATGTAGGCGTGTTCCTGATGTACGGCATGATTATCCTGGGCTGTCTGTGTAACGTAGTCGCCCTGAAGTTTTATCCATTGACGAAAGAAAAGATGGAAGAGATCCAGGAAGAAATCGCCGCTATCAAAGCAAGGGCGCTGTCAGAAAAATAGCTTGAAAACTGATACATAATCTGAAAGATTTAAAATGCGTAAGCGCCGGAATCTTCCGGCGCTTATTTTGAAAGGAATCACAATCATATGGGAAAAAAATTCGGTTCAGGAAAAAAGCAGGATGTAAGTTTTGACGATTATCTGGCTCTGCAGCAGGAACTTGACAGGACAAGAAAAGAATATGGCATTGAAGTAAAGGAAGGCCGCATATCCAGAATTATTTCCGGCTTTTTTGACAAACGCGAGACTCGCCAGGCACAGCCTGTTCTTCGCAAAAAATATCTGCTTCTTGCTCTCTTTACCGGTTGGATGGGCGGACACCGCTTTTATGCCAGGCAGTATCCTACAGCCATTTTATATCTGGTTCTTTTCTGGACAGGATTTCCCATCGCTATGACAATCATCGATCTGATGGTGGCGATTCCCAAAGAAGCGGACGCGGAAGGAAAGATCCTGCTGTAAAGAACAAGGCGCCTCCCTTCCGGAAGCCCCTTGTTTTTACCTGCATTGTTGCTCACATTGCTTTTTTCTGTATCTTATACATACTTTTTCAGAGTTGCTCTTACAGCGCCGCACCCTGCGATCATCTCATTCAGATAACCCACAACTGTATCTGCCATTCCAACATCGTACAGGTTCACACCAAAGATCTTGGCATTTTCCAGAATCGGCTTCAGTGCCGCCTCATCAGCCACACCGCCCAGTTTAAGATCTGCCACATAAGGGCGGACCGTCTCCAGCAGCGGATCCGGGCTTAAATCAAACGCTTCTCCTGCATCATTTACACCCATAAGATAGCGCAGCCATCCGGCAAACAGCAAGGGAATCAGCTTCAGATTCTTCACATCCAGTTCAGAGGATGCCTGATAGGCTTTGATTGTCTCACCAAACCGGATTGCCAGCTTTTGAGAGGTGTCCGTAGCAATACGTTGAGGCGTGTCCGGCATAAATGGATTCGGGAAGCGGACATTGATAACCGTATCAATAAATTCTCTGGGATCCAAAATACCCGGATTCACTACCACCGGCAGTCCTTCCTGATAGCCTACGGTCTTAATCAGCTTCACAAGTTCTTCATCTTTCAGCTCCTCCGATATCTTCTGGTAGCCCAGAACACATCCAAACACCGCCAGACAGGTATGCAGAGGATTTAAGCAGGTACATACCTTCATCTTCTCCACTTTGTCTACCGTTTCGCGCTGTGTGAAGATCAGACCGCCTTTTTCAAGCGCCGGCTTTCCATTTGGAAACGCATCCTCGATCACGAGATATTCACATTCCTCCGCATTAACAAAAGGCGCCACATAGGTTTTCTTGGAAGTGATTACCGGCTCTAATTCTTCAACCCCATCCTCCTTTAATATCTTTTCTACGGATGCATCCGGACGGGGCGTAATCTTGTCAATCATACTCCAGGGGAAGGAAACCTTCGCCTTGTCATTCACATAGGCCTTAAAGCCGGCCTCAGCCAGCCCGTTTTCCACCCATTTCTCAGCAAACGCATTGATCGCTGCATACAGTTTATCGCCATTATGAGAACAGTTATCCATGCTCACCATAGCAATGGGCTTTTCTCCTGCCCTGAAACGGGTATATAACAGGGAAGCCACCTTGCCAATGTAGCTCTTTGGCTTTTCAGGACCTGCTGCAAAGTCTGCTGTCACGTCCGGGATTGTCTCACCCTTTCCAGTTACAAGGCTATAGCCTTTTTCTGTGATTGTGAAGCTGGCCATCTGGAGAGAATCCTTTTCAAAAATCTCCTTTAAGCGGTCATACTCCTTTTCATTTTCAGAATCCAGAACATGAGATTCAACCACACTTCCCACTACCGTTTTGTCGATGGTTCCATCTGCCTTTAATGTAACGGCAATTCCGTAATCATCATGGGGACGATTCATCTTCTCAATAATTTCATAATCAAAGCCTTCTGCCACCACCAGACCTCTGTCCAGAACGCCTTCATTCAGCAGATTCTGAACCACATTCGCCTGATAGGCACGGAAAATATTTCCTGCACCGAAATGAATCCAGAAAGGATTTTCCCTTGTCGCATCTTTTACCTTTTCACGGTCATATTTCGGAAGATTAAATCCGGCTTTTTCCCAGGCTGCACGGTCTTTTAAACCCTGTTCACTTAATTTCATGATATTTTCTGTCCCTTTCTTTCAGATAAATTTATTTTAGTTTTCCTTCCCGGCATCCAGTTTGTCAAGCATATCCCAGATTCCCCACATATACATAATCCCCAGTGCACGATCATAAAGACCATAGCCGGGGCGGACGTTTCCCGGTCCCTCATCCCACAGATGACGTCCGTGATCCGGGCGAATATAGCCCTTGTAGCCGCAGTCATGATATGCCTTTACAATGTCAAGAATACCTGTCTCACCATCGCAGTCACGGTGACTTGCCTCGGAAAAATCGCCATTCGGGAAATGCTTTATATTCCGGATATGAGCAAACGCAATGCGGTCGCAATGCTTGCGGACGATGGCTGCAACATTATTGTCCGGATTGGCATTCAGGCTGCCGGAACAGAGCGTCAGGCAATTGTAAGGGTCATCCACCAGAGCCAGGAACTTATCCACTGACTCCGCATCCACCAAAAGACGGGGAAGTCCGAAAATATCCCATGGGGGATCATCCATGTGAATTGCCATCTTGATATCGCACTCGCGGCAGGCCGGCATCAGCGCTTCCAGGAAATACTTCAGATTCTCCCACAGTTTTTCTTTGGTAACCGGCTTATATGCCTCAAACAGCTCATCCAGCTTTGCCATTCGTTCCGGTTCCCATCCGGGAAATGTCAGCCCATGCAGATTGTTCAGAATATAGTCCGCCATCTCTTTGGGATCATCATGTATCCTGCTCGCTTCATAATACAGCGCCGTAGAACCATCTCCCACCGGATGAAAGAGATCCGTACGTGTCCAGTCAAATACCGGCATAAAATTATAACAGATAACCTTAACTCCGAATTTGGACAAATTTCGAATGGTTTGAATATAATTCTCAATATATTTGTCACGGGTAGGAAGGCCGATCTTAATATCATCATGAACATTTACCGATTCTACTACATCCATGTTAAAACCATACGGCTCTAACTGTTTCTGTACCTCGGCGATTTCATTCTCCTCCCAGATTTCTCCCGGCATCTTGTTGTGCAGCGCCCAGACGATGCTTGTCACCCCCGGGATCTGCTTAATGTCCGACAACTTAATGTCATCGTTGCCTTCGCCATACCAACGAAAACCCATTTGCATAATCGTATCCTCCTGTCATTTATTATTTTTTTATTTTTATAACCGGGTATCCCATATGCCACAGTAGGAATCTACCGGATCCTGTCCTTCAAAGGCATCCTCACCCTTCATCAGCTTTTCCACCAGCGCATCAAAGGTACTGTCCAGAACATCATATGTGTTGATATAGGTGCGCGCCTGCGGAATATCTGCCAGTACGAAAGGCTGCTTTGTGGAAATAACGACTACCGGGAGTTCATGCACATACCAGGGAATCTCTCCGCCTCCCTTGGTCATACCAAACGCCGGCCTTGCCACAGGCTGGAATCCTCCGGGAATATCCACAAGGGTAATGATCAGATCCTGTCCGGCCACAAAATCCTTTATGGCATCCTTCCCTGCAAAATAAAGATTGATATCCGGCTTGCCGCCCTCCTGCATCTGTTTCATGATCTTCTGAATCGGACTCTCATATATGAAAGCCTCAAACCCTTTCGCCTTCAGCTTTTCTTTCAGTGTCTCTGCAGGCGAGACCTTATTCTTTCCCAGAATAGCGCCCAGGCCGGGAGCCTCAAGCCCCTTTACATAGACAATCATGATCCTCCTGTATCGTTCAGGCGTAATGGGAAGGACATCCTTGTCTTTGTATTTCACAAGTGTAATTGCCTTTTCGGAGATCTCCTTCTGCATTGCCCTGTGTTCTTCGCACCCCACAATCTCATGCACCTGGCTGCGGGGCGGTACCAGCTCGGCGGCGGCCTTTTTATGCAGTCCCATATGAGCCTTAAGAGCCAGAATACGGTGAAGGGCATCACTGAGACGTTCTTCCGTAATTCTTCCGTCCAGGTACCCCTGCTTCATACTCTCAAAGTCCTCATCCATATCGTTAAAGAACAGGAACATATCAACTCCGGCTGCAATTGCTGCAGGCATCAGATCGCACCGCTTCATACGACAGGTAAGTCCTACCATATGAGAAGCGTCTGTAAGCACCATTCCATTGAAGCCCAGCTTCGTGCGCAGCAGTCCGTTGATCAGCTCCGGAGAAAGGGTGGCGGGCATGATATCATCATCTTTAATTTCCGGATTGAAATGCCTTGTATATGCCGGCTGCATGATATGACCTGCCATAATTGCCTCCAGCCCATTATCGATCAGGTTCTGATAGACCCTGCCAAAGGTCTCATCCCATTGCTCGCAGCTGAAATCATTTACACTGTTGGCAACATGCTGATCGCGAAAGTCCAGTCCATCCCCGGGGAAATGCTTGGCCGCACAGCAAAAGCCCTTGTTTGCATGGGCGCCGTCCATATAGGCTTTGGTCATTTCCACCACTCTGTCCACTTCATTTCCGTAAGTCCTTAAGCCAATCACCGGATTCTCCCAGTTGTACAGGATATCGCTGACCGGTGCGAAGGAAAGATTACATCCAATGGCCGCGGCTTCCTTATTTGACATATACCCCAGATTATACGCATACTGCACGTTACGGGTCGCTCCGATCTTGGTCTGGCTGCCTATGGTGGTTCCGTCCACACAGGCGCCATCCCCGCCGTTTTCCGTATTACATGCAATAATCAGCGGGATCTTACTGTTCTCCTGCAGAATACGGTTCTGCTCATAAACCTCATCCGCTGTGGCAGGATTGTAGCGAATTCCTCCGATGTGATATTTGTTTACCGTCATCTTCAGGTATTCCTCGTCCCTGGATGAACCCATATTAAAGAACAGCTGCCCGATCTTCTCATCCAGTGTCATTCCTGCAATTGTGTCCTCCACCCATTTACAGTCTTCATCAGACAGATAAAAGGGATTGGCTTTCATATCAACCATCGCTATACCTCTCCTTTCTTTATTTCAAATTACCTAAAAATGCATGAATCCGTTCCTGCTGATATTCTCCCGCATAGCTTCCTTCCAGAAACCTTGGAAGCGCCTCTCTTCCAAAGTTTTCCCAGGAATACGCTTCATGGCGTACCAGAATGGGGTAATACAATACTCCATTCTTTTCAGCCGCATCAAGATCTCCGGGAGCGTCCCCGCACATCAGCACGTGATCCTTTTCATATCCCGCTTTCAAAAGCTCTCCAATACAAAAGGCCTTACTGCCCGAATCCTGAGCCAGAACAATATCCGTATGCTCCAAAAGTCCATAGCGCTCCCACTCTTCCAGAACCGCATCGATATTCGCACTGGATACGATAGCGACATCCGCCTTTTCATGCGCGCCTGCCAGGGCCTGTTTCACCCCTTCAAAAGGAACCTTGTCCCTGTCAGCAAGCCGGTTGATAGACTCATTCACTGATCTGCTCCAGTTCAGGGCCTTCCTGAGGCTTACGCTGTCTTTCTCCACAATGGTCCGTTCCAAAGCGCCATTGGACAACTCAGGACTTTCTTCCACCCATTCCTTCAACGTATCCAGATCTTCTATTGCCGTATACTTTTCGTGAATCTCCGAAAGCGCCATGGCAAGTCCCTTATAACGGTTAATTCCACGGGTCATGGTGTAGAGATTGATATCGTTCCAGCGGCTCAGGATCTCGTCCTTCCATTCTTCCAGTCCCCATTCCTTTACCATGCACGGGCCAAAGCAGCGAATATGCTTGATATCCATCGTATCCATGGCGCAGCCATCACTATCCACACAGACTAAGAATTCCTTCTTCTTTGTATATTCTGATAATTTACTCAAAATAATACTCCCTTTTTACACTTTATCAATCTTAATCAGCTTCGCATTAATACTCTCAAGGAATCCCTCCGGAACCGAAGAACCGGCCATGTTCACCATGCTCTCCGGCGTCATGGACTTCATCATATCCCACATTCCCTCACCGGGAGCAATCGTGAAATTCGTGGCAAGTTTCACCGCCTCTGTCACAACCTTCATAGCCTCCGGACATTGGCTGAACGCTTCCATGGTATCCTTCACGCTGTATTTGCCCTCCGGGAACTCCATGGGTGCCTTCAGATCCAGATCCCCTGCCAGTTTAAACCAGTTGGCTACTCCCTCTGCTCTTTCATTCACCTCGGGAAGTACATAAATGTCAGGTTCTTTCTCCACTTTCTCCAATGTCATGCTGTCCTTTAAATCACCGGCCACAGCTACTACGATGTTAAATCCTTCCTTCAGAGATACCCGGAACACAAATACCTTATCTGCGGATTTTTCTTCCACAAGTTCTCCGTTCAGGTAAAGCATAACCGAAGGCTGGTTTGAGTAAACTCTGATCTCCGTGGTCTCCCCTGCGCGCTGGGCATAACGTTTGCCGCATAAATGGAGTACAGGATTTTTACTCCAATATGCCTGATAAATAAAATAGCTGTCCTTTTTGGTCCTGCGGTCCATCGTGACAAGTCCCTTGTTATTTCTTCCTGCCACACCGCCCTCATCACGGGCTGCACAACCGAAGTCAAACATATTCCATACATGGCTGGACCAGATCCAGGGTCTCTCATCAAATACCTTCGCCATATGTTCATGGTACAGCGCCTGGTATTCCTCACTGTAGTCCTTGCAGGCAGGGTTCGGGCCATGGTAAGTGATAATGCCTTCACATCCATACTCAGAAACACCCAGACAGATCTCTGGATGAACCTTATGGAAATTGTCAAGCCACGGTCCATTGTCCTCCATCCTTCCGCCATACCACCCGAAGTAATGATTATAGCTCTCTACATCTGTAATACCGTGCATAGGTCCATCCACAGGCGTCATGGACACATGCGCAATGGTGGTGAGGCGGGTATCGTCAAGCTTTTTACAAAGTGCATTTAATTCTTTGTGATTTTCAACCAGCTGGTCAGAAATACCGCCGATCAGAATTTCGTTGGATATTCCCCAGAAGCAGATAGAAGGATGATTATAATTCTGGATAATCAGCTCCTTCATCTGGCTGATACAGTTCTGGTGTGCTTCAGGATCCTTATTCATCACGCTGATAAAGGGAATTTCCGCCCATATAATGAACCCCATCTCGTCACAGGCATCATAGAAATCCTGAGAATGCTGATAATGGGCAAGCCGAATGGTATTGGCTCCCAGCTCCTTGATGAGCCTGGCATCTTCATAATGATCCTCCCGGGTAAGGGCATTGCCTTTATAAAGGCGGTCCTGATGCCGGCTCACACCCCGCAGAGGCGTCTTAACGCCGTTGATCACAAAGCCTTTCTCCGGATCACAGGAAAAGCTTCTCACACCCACCCGCGCGCTGACTTCATCATAGGCTTCATTCCTGCGCTGAAGTGTCGCGGTTACTGTATACAGGTAGGGATTGTCAATATCCCATCTTATGGCATCCGGAACATAGATGGTCACTTCTGTCTGATCCGCCGGCCGGACAGCTCCCGCTACTTCCTTTCCCTCTTTATCCTTAACAGAATACAGAACTGTAAAGTTCTCATCACCGTTCTTTACCCAGGAAGCAAGCGCAAAGGTTGCTCCGCCGCTCTCGCAGGGCTTCGGCGTCACCTTAAGCCCTGAACCTCCGTAATAATCCAGCTCAAAATGGGCTTCCGGTACACTGATCAGGTTGACCCCTCTGTACAGACCTCCATAAAACGTAAAATCTGCTGCCTGAGGATATACATTGCTCTTGTTCTCATTGCTGCAGGCAACTACAAGAAGATTTTCCCCGTCTGGCCTGCACAGATCTGTTATATCTGCGCGGAAGGCTGAATATCCGCCCTCGTGGCAGACCGCCTCTGTACCGTTTACATAGACCTCTGCCTGCTGTCCTGCCGCCAGGATTTCCACATACACTCTTCCGCCTGTCAAAGGCTGCACAGGTGTTGCAAAGCTTTTGGCGTACCAGCATTTTGCACGCGCATAGCCTCCGTTCCCATCATGGCCATCCACGGCATTCCAGGTATGAGGCAGATCAATCTTTTCCCATTCTGCGGGAAGAGACTGGGGCAGGCCTGCATCCTTTGCTGTAAACATCCACCTTCGGTTCAAATTGATTACGTTTCGCATTCTTATCCTCCTTTGCGTCTCAGTTTTTGTCTATTTTTAACATATTTTCTGCAGGATAAACCTTCCATATTTTACATTTTTTCTACATTTATTATAGAGAGTTTGCCCTTCTTTTTATAGTGATTATTTTTAGTATTTGTAGTATAATTTTTATATCGAAACCTGTTTAGGCAAAACCAGGTATCTGGCACATCATTCTATCCACTCCAGATGATTACTGTGAAAAATTTATTTTTCACAAACGAACTTGTTCGTTTTGCAAATATTGTGCTGACACCCAAATTTGCAGATGTTGGCAACATGGAGATTACTATGAAAGTCAAGGACTTTCATAGCATGGATGGCCATGCGGCCTGCCAGAGCGGCAGGCTGAACATGATGGAGGTTTACTATGAAATTTGAAGCTGAATTAAATTTTACAAAAGATCTGCTGACCAATTTCCACCTGACCCTCACCCTGGTCAATATCGCTTCAGCACCGCCTTCTCTGTCCCTGGATCTGGGGCTGCGCAGGCTCCTTTTCCCCGGTTTTGACTATGGCAGAATCTCCGGAATGCTTGAACGTTTCTGCCTTCCAGATACCATCTACCGTATGGAAGATTTATCCCTGTGTCATTATCTTCTTTTCCTTATTCCGGATGAAAATGAAAAGATTTATGCCATCATCGGCCCTTATACACTGACTGCCGTTTCACCGGAAGCCCTTCCGGATATTTTCAGCGGCTTTGCCCATTCCCCTGATGTCCTTCTGCAACTGGAAAAGTACTATCAGGAAATTCCCCTTCTGATGGACGAAAACCGACTGCTGACGCTTGTCTATACACTGGGCAGCCGGATGTGGGGGAGTGCCGAGCGTTTTTCTTTTCAGGACACTCCCGATTTCACAGTAGCTGATTATCCCTTCCCCCGCGCGGCGTCAGCTGCCAGAGAGATGCCGGAGCCCTTCTTATCCATGCACGTTCTCGAGAAGCGGTATTCTGATGAAAATGAACTGATGAGAGCGGTAGCTGCCGGCCAGAATCACAGGGCGGACGTTCTTCTTAACAATTTTACCACCCGGCAGATGGAGCAGAGAAGTACGGATCTTCTGCGCAACGCCAAAAATTATGCTGTCATATTAAATACTCTTCTTAGAAAGGCTGTAGAGTCCGCTGCGGTCCATCCTTTACATATTGACAATATTTCCGCCAGATATGCCCGCAGGATCGAGCTCTGCGTCTCTCCCAAAGCCATTGAAGCCCTGAATCGGGATATGGTACATCATTATTGCCTTCTGGTTCAGAACCATTCTCTGCAGGGCTACTCTCTGCTGGTCAGAAAAGTCCTCACCCGGATCGACTCCGATCTGACCTCTGACTTAAGCTTAAGCGCCCAGGCAAAACTCCTGAATATTAACTCCAGCTATCTTTCTTCTCTGTTCAAAAAAGAAACAGGAAATACACTGACAGAATATGTCAACAGAAAAAGGATACAGCACGCTGTTTTTCTTTTGAATACGACCCCTATGCAGATTCAGGTGATCGCTCAGCACTGCGGTATCCCTGATGTAAATTATTTCACCAAAACCTTCAAAAAATTTATTGGAACAACCCCCAAAGAATACCGGGATTCCATAAAAGACAGGGCCAAAAAGAACTAATGGCCCTGTCCGGAAATTTCCCTGCCAAGAAGAATCTCCATGGAAGAAAGTAATTCTTCTGCATAACCTAAAAGCATCTGGGCATCTTTTTCTACCATGCCGCATTTTTTGTAGCGGAACAGAAAAAAAGGTGTTCCTTTATGATGAAACGACAGCTTATCGTACTGCTTCAGAAGTTTTGGAATCCCTTCAGGACAGATATCCGCATCCTGCTTAAAGAGAAAACGAATCTCTCCATCCCTTCCTTTTACCTCCGTCATATAGAGCCTGTGCGCGCTTACACGGAGCATGGAAATGCGAAACAGATTTTCCACCGAAACAGGAATACTGCCAAAACGGTCTAAAAGTTCCCCTTTCATATCATCACATTCCGCCCGGTCTTCGATTCCGGCAATCCTCTTATAGATTTCCAATTTCTGAATTTCATTGACAATATAAGCCGGCGGAATAAAAGCGTCCACATTCAGGTCCACAGAGGTATTGAAGTCTTCTGTTGTCCCGGCGCCCTTCAGATTTTTTACTGCCTCGTTGAGCATCTTGCAGTACAGATCATATCCAACCGCCTGCATATGACCATGTTGCTCATCCCCCAGAAGGTTTCCCGCCCCGCGGATTTCCAGATCCCGCATAGCGATTCGGAAACCGCTGCCAAGATCAGTGAATTCCCTGATGGCAGAGAGCCTTTTTTCCGCCACCTCCTTAAGTATCTTGTCTCTCCTGTACATTAAAAAGGCATAGGCGGTACGATTACTTCTCCCTACCCTTCCTCTCAGCTGATAAAGCTGTGAAAGTCCCATACGGTCTGAATCATGGACGATTATCGTATTGACATTGGGAATATCCAGTCCTGTCTCAATGATCGTAGTGGATACCAGTACGTCAATTTCTCCATTAATAAAATCATACATAATGCGTTCCAGCTCTCGCTCCTGCATCTGTCCATGGGCATAGACCACGCTGGCCTCCGGAACCAGGCTCTGTATGGATGAGGCGATATCCGCAATATTATTAACCCTGTTGTAAACGTAATAAACCTGCCCTTCCCGGGACAACTCCCTGACAATAGCTTCCCGCACCATCTCCTCATTGTATTCCAGAACATAGGTCTGAATCGGCATTCTGTCATTGGGGGCCTCCTCCAGAACACTCATATCCCGGATTCCCACAAGACTCATATGCAGTGTTCTGGGAATAGGAGTTGCCGTCAGCGTCATTACATCCACATTCTCTTTCAGTTTTTTGATCTTTTCTTTATGCGTAACTCCAAAACGCTGCTCCTCATCTACAATAAGAAGTCCCAGGTCTTTATAGATCACATCAGCTGAGAGGACTCTGTGGGTGCCGATCACAATGTCCACGATCCCTTTCTTCAAATCCTCAATCGTCTTTTTCTGTTCCGCCTTTGTCTTAAAACGGGAGAGCAGGTCGATTCTTACCGGAAAATCCTTCATCCTCTGAACAAACGTGTTATAATGCTGCTGCGCCAGAATCGTCGTAGGCACCAGATATACCACCTGCTTTCCTTCCTGTATGGCCTTAAATGCCGCCCGCACCGCGATTTCTGTTTTTCCGTATCCCACATCTCCGCAGATCAGTCTGTCCATGATCTTACTACTTTCCATATCCTGCTTTACGGAAGCGATGGCCAGGAGCTGTCCTTCCGTCTCTTCAAAGGGAAACATTTCCTCAAATTCCTGCTGCCATACCGTATCCTTTCCATATCGAAAACCGTTTTTCTGCTGGCGGGCCGCATACAATTCCACCAGATCCCTTGCCACTTCCCCGGCGGCCGCCCGCGCGCGGCTTTTCGTACGCCCCCACTCCTGGGTCCCCAGTTTATTCAGCTTCGGACGTTTTGCATCGGCAGATGCATACTTCTGAATCACATCCAGACCAGTTGCCAGAACATATAAATTTCCTCCATCCCGGTACTCGATCTTAATATAATCCTTTACCACCTTTTCAACTTCTATCTTTTCAATTCCTTTATAGACACCCAGACCGTGATTTTCATGGACCACATAGTCTCCTACCTTAAGTTCATTGAAATCATTGATCCTGCGCCCCTCATAGGTCTTCTTTCGTTTCTTTTTCTTCTTATCAGCGCCAAAAATATCACTCTCTGAAATCACGGCAAACTTCAGCATGGGGTACTCAAACCCCTTCAGCACCCTGCCGTAAAATGTCATGATCTCGCCAGGCTGCACCTCTCTGTCCGGATTCTCTGTGTAAAATGCTGTAAGCTCCTGCTCCCGGAGATCCTGTGCCAGCCGTTCAGCCCTTGTTCTGGAACCTGACAAAAGAAGCACTCTGTAGCCGTTTCTCCGATAACGCTTCAGATCCTGAGTGAGCGCTTCAAAACTGTTATTATAAGAAGAAATACTCTTTACTGCGAAATCTGCCTTTCTTTCTGCTTTAAGGAGAGAATTTTTAAGATCAAGCGCTGCCAGAGACACTGCCCTCCCCCGCTCTATTCTGGCTGTAACCTCTTCCACCGCGTACAGCAGATCCATCTGCCCGGGCAGAATATAGCCCTTTTGAACCCTGTGAATCATACTTTCCCGGAACTCCAGTTCAACCGCATGAGCATGCTCTTTTACTCTGGCCGGTTCATCCACAAAAACACAGGTTTTGTCCTTATCGAAAAGTTCAAGAAAAGATACTGTATTTTCGTAGAAGTAATGAATATAGGCATCCAGGCTGACCAGACTGCGAAATTCGCACACCTGCTCTTTCAGTTCCTTCATCTGATTTTCCACCCGATGCGCTTCCTCTGTCCGCAGTTCCTTTCGAAGCTTTTCTGCAAATGATTTTCCTTCTCTTTCAATCCGCTCCATGCCTTTATGAAGCCTTTCATCAGACAAAAGCATTTCATCTGCCGGATAGACTGTGATCCCGGAAAGTTTCTCGATAGAGCGCTGGCTCAGCACATCAAAACTTCGGATAGAATCCACCTCATCTCCCCAAAGCTCAATCCTGTATGGGTTTTCTTCCGTGAGATCAAAAATATCCACAATTCCGCCCCGGATACTGAATTCTCCAGGAGCCTGTACCTGATAATTCTTCTCATATCCCATGGAAACCAGAGATTTTGCAAGCTCTTTCTCATCAATTCTGCTCGCCTCATCAATCTTCAGGAGATGCTCCCGCCACAATGCAAGCGGAATCTGAGGGGCCATCAGGCTGCTGAAGGTGGTAACCACCGTTACAGGCTTTTCCTCAAGCATCCTCTTCAGGCATCTGATCCTCTCTGTAACCAGCTGGTTCCCATGGACATCCGCCTGGTAAAAGATCAGATCCTTCGCCGGATATGCCATAACGTTACGGTCGTAAAATCTATAGTCCTCCAGAATCTCCTTCACCCTTACATCACTGAATGTAATGATGAGCCTGTTCCGGAAACCCTCTCCCAGTCCATATATCATATGAAGCTTCTGAGATTCCACGCATCCTGTAAGGGATACACAGGCCTTCTGCCTCTGCAGTATTTTCCTGATCTCTTCAAATTCTCCCAGTTCTTCCAACGGAGCTGTCAACACTCTCATACCGGCTGATCCTCCCTGTCCTTCCCGCCAGCAGAAACCTTCCTGTTAAATTCATTCATCGCCCGCTCGCTCTCTCCCTGAAGGACCATTTCCGCCGCCCTGACTGCCTTTGAAATTCCCTCTTTCATCAAAGGCTTCTCTTCCTTTGAAAAATGTCCCAGTACGTAATTCACCAGGTCATATTCTACAGGTTTTTCACCCACTCCAATCCGAATTCTCTGGAAATTTTCACTTCCCAGATGCTGGATGATATTTTTCAGTCCGTTGTGCCCTCCGGCGCTTCCTCTTTTTCTGATCCTGATCTGCCCTGGCGGTAGGCTGATATCATCTGAAAAAATAAGAAGCTCTGTCTCTATGTCTATCTTATAATAGGCTGCCAAGGGGGCAATACTCTCTCCACTCGCATTCATAAAGGTCAGCGGTTTCACCAGAATCACTTTTTGTCCTTCTATGATTCCCATTCCGGTAAGCGCTCTGTTTTTTATATTTTTTATGGGTATGCTGTATTTGTCTGCTAATACATCTATGGCGGCAAATCCGATATTATGTCTTGTATTATCATATTCTTTTTTGGGATTTCCAAGTCCTGCTATGAGAAACATCTTCTGCTCCTTTATACTTTCCGTCATTCTGTCACCCTCGCTTTTCTCCTGATTTTGAGGGTACCCTGCCATAATAGCATATTTTTCAGGAAGAAAAAAGAGGTAAAGCGTCGGCTTTACCTCTGAACTGTTACTCTGAATTCACCCTTCATTTTACATAGCGACTCTTATATCATTCCCCCTCATCCGGTTCTGACAACGCCTGCCGGTATCTGTCTAGAATGATAGTCTGTATTCTTTCCCTGGTAGACGAGTTAATTGGATGAGCGATGTCTCTGTATTCGCCATCGGTAGCTTTCTTACTGGGCATTGCGATAAAAAGTCCTTTATCCCCCTCAATTACCTTGATATCATGAATCACAAATTCATCATCAATGGTAATAGAGACGATGGCGCGCATTTTGCCCTCTTTGGTAATTTTTCTTACCCGTACATCTGTAATCTGCATAGTTCGTCCCCCTTGTCAGGTCTCCCAGATTCCCTGTTAGATCACGTACCTGTCATTTCTCTCTACTACAATTTTAATGCCATCACCTCCCGTATGATATGAATTTGCCCTGATCGTATCGCGGCTTTCCACGATACAGTTCTCAATGTGTGTATTGTCTCCAATGTAGACATCATTCAGTATGATAGAATTTCTGATATAACAATTATTTCCTATAAATGCTTTCTTAAAAATAACGGAGTTTTCCACTGTGCCGTTGATAATACATCCGCTGGAAATCAGAGAATTCTTTACCTGTGCCCCGGCATTATACTTGGCCGGCGGAAGATCATCCACCTTGGAATATATATCCGGATACTGCCTGAAAAAGTGGTTTCTGGTTTCCGCTTTTAAAAAATCCATGTTTGCATAAAAGTAATCCTCGACGGAAGCAATGTTTCTCCAGTAATCCTGAATCTTATAGCCATAGATCTTCTTCATATTCCTGTAGCGGATCAGAATATCTTTCACAAAATCATATCGGTCCTCTTCCGCGCATTTCTCAATCATTTCTATCAGCTGTCGTCTTCTTATGATATAAATTCCACAGGAAACCGTATTGGATCTGGCCAGCACCGGCTTTTCTTCAAACTCCTCAATGCGGCTTTCCTCGTTCATCTTAACGGTTCCGAACCGTTCCACATCTGCATTTTCACCCATATCCTTGCAGACAACAGTCACATCTGCTTTCTTGGCGATATGATACTCCAGCACTTTGTTAAAATCCAGCTTATAAATACAATCACCGGAGGCAATCACAACATAAGGTTCGTGGCTGTTTTTAAAAAAAGAGAGGTGCTGGGCTATGGCATCCGCCGTTCCTCTGTACCAGAAACTTCCTTCTGCCGTAACTGAAGGTGTAAACACATACAGCCCTCCCTGCTTCCGGCCAAAATTCCACCATTTAGAAGAGTTCAGATGCTCATTTAAGCTTCCGGCATTGTACTGGGTAAATACAGCCACTTTTTGAATATGGGAGTTTGTCATATTGCTCAATGCAAAATCAATGCTTCGATAACTGCCCGCTATGGGCATTGCACATACGGCCCTCTTACGGGAAAGCTCTTTCATCCTGTAACTGTTTCCGCCTGCCAGTATGATCCCTATCGCCCTCACTGTCCATCACCCGCCTTAATCAATGTTTTTCCGCCTGCAAGGCAGTTATTCTCATAATCCTCTCTGGAAGTAATTCCACAGATACAGGTATTCTTCCCCGTCATAATACCCTGAGGTATAAAACTGTTTTCGCCAACTGTTACGATTCCGCTGTTATAGATATGAGGTTCTGTTTCATTCGGCACCTCTTCTCCCACGCCCAGCCTGACCTGATCTCCCACCTGCGTGTTCTCTGCTATAATCGCTTTGCTGATCTCGCACTCTTGTCCGATCCGGGTATTGTTCATAATAATGGAATCCCGGATAACTGTGTCTTTTCCAATGGTAACTCCACATCCAATCACAGAATGATATACTCTCCCGTAAATATCCGATCCTTCTCCTATAATACTGCCTTCTACGACCGAGCCTTCTGCAAGATATTGAGGCGGAAGGATCTCGCTTTTCGTGTAAATCTTCCAGTACTCCTCATACAGATTAAATTCCGGAACAATATCGATCAGCTCCATATTTGCTTCCCAGTAAGAGTTCAACGTCCCCACATCTTTCCAGTATCCATTGAATTCAAATGCATAAAGAGGACATCCTCTGTTATGACAGTAGGGAATAATATGTTTGCCAAAATCCAGTCCCGACTGCTGTGAATTCACAAGCAGAGCTTCTCTTAATGTCTTCCAGTTAAATATGTATATACCCATAGAGGCCAGGTTGCTTCTGGGATTTGCGGGCTTTTCCTCAAAATCTGTAATTTTTCGTTTTTCATCGGTGATCATAATGCCAAACCGCTTTGCTTCCTCCATTGGAACAGGCATTACCGCAATTGTTACCTCTGCCCCTTTTTCTTTATGAAAGTCCAGCATTACTTCATAATCCATTTTATATATATGGTCTCCCGAAAGTATCAGTACATACTCGGGGTGAAAGCTTTCCATATATTCGAGATTCTGGTAAATTGCATTGGCAGTACCTGTGTACCATTCACTGTGGACATTCTTTTCATAGGGCGGAAGAACCGTTACTCCGCCGATGTTCCTGTCCAGGTCCCAGGGAATTCCAATTCCGATGTGCGTATTTAAACGCAGAGGCTGATACTGGGTCAGCACTCCCACAGTATCAATTCCGGAATTAATGCAGTTGCTTAAAGGGAAATCAATGATACGATATTTCCCTCCGAAAGATACCGCCGGTTTCGCCACCTTGGATGTTAATACTCCCAGCCTGCTTCCCTGACCACCTGCCAGCAGCATGGCAATCATCTCTTTTTTAATCATAAGACCACCTCTTACAATTTATTATTGTAGTATTCTATCTGGTACAGGCACCGGATAGAGTCTGTGAGAATAGTATATCATAGTTTCCTGTGAAAGTGAATATTATTTACAAATTCATTCGATAAAATTATGATTATTATGTCAATTTTCTACAACGCTATCATTTTCTCCCAGAAGCTTTTTGGGGAAATTCTATAATAGATTCTCTCTGTTCCACTCATTCTCTGACTGCTTTTTGAAAATGTCATTGGTTTTTATTGTGTAATTATATATAATTGAGTCAAGACTATTGTAATAAACGGAGGTTTCGATATGTATCAGTTAGATTTTGATCACCCCATTCATATATATTTTATGGGAATCGGCGGCATCAGTATGAGCGGTCTGGCAGAAATTCTTTTAGAGGAGGGCTTCAGAATTTCCGGCTCTGATCTGAAAGCATCGCCTTTAACCGAGCTTCTTATCCGAAAAGGTGCGAACGTCTTCTATGGGCAAAAAGCCGGGAATCTGAGCAGCGATATTGACCTTGTCGTCTATACCGGCGCCATTCATCCGGATAATCCGGAATTTATTGCCATGCAGGAAATGGGGATCCCTTCTCTCACCCGGGCCCAGCTTTTAGGTCAAATCATGAAAAGCTATAAGCTCCCAATCGCTGTAAGCGGTACTCACGGCAAAACCACCACGACCTCCATGATTGCGGAAATCCTCCTGGCAGCAGATACCGACCCCACTCTTTCCATTGGCGGTATCCTGAAATCGATTGGCGGGAATATCCGAATCGGCCACTCGGACTTTTTTGTAACCGAAGCATGTGAATATACCAACAGTTTTCTGAGTTTTTTCCCAAAAATAGGAATTATACTTAATGTGGAGGAAGATCATATGGATTTTTTCAAAGACATCCATGATATTCGCAATTCCTTTCACAGATTTGCCATGCTTCTTCCCTCCGACGGCGTTCTGATCATTCATGGTGAAATTCCCGGGATTTCCGCTATTTTAGAGGGATTGTCCTGCCGGGTCGTCACATACGGCAGCAACAGCCGGTATGACTATCATCCGGAAGAAATCTGCTATGACGAAAAAGGCTGCGCCAGTTTTATGCTTTTCAAAAAAAATCAGCCCTTCTCCAGAATTTCTCTTGGCGTTCCCGGCATTCATAATATTTATAACGCTCTGGCAGCTCTTGCACTGGCAGACATTCTTTCCATTGACTTTTCCGCAGCCGCCTCTGCACTGGCCAAATTTCATGGAACAGACCGCCGCTTCGAATATAAGGGGGATGTAAATGGTGCCGCCCTTATAGATGATTATGCGCATCACCCTTCAGAAATTACTGCAACCTTAAATGCGGCGTCCCATTATCCTCACAAAGAGCTCTGGTGTGTTTTCCAGCCTCATACCTATACCCGTACCAAAGCCTTTTTGAAGGAATTTGCCGCGGCGCTCTCCCTGGCTGACCATATTGTGCTTACGGACATTTATCCTGCCAGAGAAACCGATAACCTTGGTATCAGCTCCCGGACACTTCAAAGCGAAATCAAAGCGCTCGGAAAAAACTGCTATTATTTTTCCTCCTTTGAAGAAATTGAAAATTTTCTTTTAAAAAATTGTACACAGGGCGACATGTTGATAACTATGGGGGCCGGAAATGTCACAGATATTGGAAATCATCTTTTAAATCGTTGATTGTCCACATTATCCACATATTTTTAATGAAAAAAACATTTTAAATATGTGGATATTTTATCTGGAATCATCTTTCCATTTTTGCCTTTCTTCTCTGCTTTTTTTCATTTTCTCCTTAAGATTCTTCTTTCATATCCACATTATCCACACTATCCACGAACTGTGCAATGTATTGTAAATACAAGGTTTTTCGGAATTTTGCCTATTTCAATTTTGAATTGCCTGTGCTATAATTCAACTTGCTTTCGATTCGTGTAAAAACTAAATGGAGTCAGGAGATGGCTTATGGGGTGTTTTAAAATCTATCAGGAAAACAGGACTGATGTTACTGTTGTGTCCAATATCTTTATAGACAAGTATATGAAGGATGCCAATGACGCTCAGCTCAAAATATATCTATATCTGCTTCGTACTATGAGCGCTGGTTTGCCTACCAGTATTTCAGATATTGCGGATCAGTTTAACTATACCGAAAAAGATGTCGCCAGAGCGCTCAGGTACTGGGAGAAGACTCATCTCCTCGCTCTTGAATACGACGATCAGAAAAATCTTTCCGGTATCCAGCTTGCGGATCTTTCCAAAAAATCCGGCAAAGATGTTTCTTCTGAAAAAGAAAATAGTTTAGCCCCGGTAGTCTCTCTTCACTCCGGGAAGGAAGACGCCGCTCCCAGGCCCCAGTATATAAAGCCTGCTTACACCCTTGATCAGCTGAAGGAGTTTAAGTCGAAGGAAGAGACCTCTCAGCTTCTTTTCGTGGCGGAGCAATACCTAGGCAAACCCTTAAGCCCTGCAGAAATTACTACTCTGCTGTTCTTTTCGGACAGGCTGGGGTTTTCAGAGGATCTGATCGATTATCTGATTCAGTACTGTGTTGACAAAGGGAAAAAAGATTTCCGCTATATCGAAAAGGTTGCGTTGAGCTGGGCGGAAGAGGGAATTACAACTCCAAAGCAGGCGGCAAAACTGGCCGTCAGATACGATAAAACCATATATGCTGTCATGAAAGCACTGGGTAAGTCAGGTACTCCCACCAGGACCGAAGCCGCTTTTGCCAGCCGCTGGATCAAGGAATATGGTTTTACCCAGGATATTATTGAAGAAGCCTGCCGCCGTACCGTCATGGCGACAGACAAGCACCGTTTTGAATATGCAGACAGTATTCTTACCAGCTGGTATGGCAAAAAGGTTCACAATAAAGCCGATATCAAGGCTCTGGATGATGCCTATGCGCAAAGACGGCTTACGGCCCTGCCACAGACGGCGTCAGCCAGGGGACAGGGGATGAGCACCAGTCAATTTAATTCCTTTAATCAGTTTATGCATACTGAATATGATTTTGAGGAATTGGAAAAAGAAATTCTCAGCAATTGAACTGCACAAAGGAGAGTTTATCGTGGCCTTAACGAACGCGCAATATGATACCATTATGCGGGAATATGAAGAAAAACGACGAAAAAACAGGCGTCTTCTGGAGGAGCGCATGGCATATATTTATGAGCATGTAGAAGGGTACCGCGAACTGTCTGAATCCGTAGCCGCCATCTCAGTGTCCTGCGGAAAAAAGCTTCTGGAGGGAGACGGACAGGCGCTCGAAGAGCTCCATTCCTGTATCAGCAATCTTACCTCTATGAAAGAGCAGCTCTTACTTTCCGCCGGATACAAAGCCGACTATCTTTCTCCTGTTTATGACTGCCCCGACTGCAAAGATACCGGCTACATCAACGATCAGAAATGCCATTGTTTCAAGCAGTCCATCATCCGTCTCCTCTATGAACAGTCCGGCATTCAGGATATGCTTCTTAAGGAAAATTTTGAAATGCTTTCTTATGATTATTATCAGGGGGAGGATTTGAAGCGCTTTCAGAAAACTGTCAGCGCATGCAGAAATTTTGTAAAAACCTTTGATTCAGACTACCATAATTTATTTTTTTATGGTACAGTAGGAACAGGCAAGTCTTTTCTGTCCGGCTGTATCGCCAGAGAATTAATAGAACGCGGACATTCCGTGATCTATTTCAGCGCAGCCGGTCTCTTCGAAACATTATCCAAAAATATATTCGAATACAAAAATAAAGAGACGCAATCTGACTTCCGGGACGACCTGCACGAGTGTGATTTGTTAATTATCGATGATCTGGGAACAGAATATACCAGAAACATTGCCCCTTCCGTGCTCTTTTCTCTTTTAAACAGACGTTGTATTGATCATAAATCAACGATTATATCCACCAATCTGTCCCTGGAAGACATACGCAACCGTTATTCCGACCGGGTATTTTCCCGGATAACCAGTCAGTATCAAATATGCAAGTTCACCGGACCAGACATCCGAATGTTACAGAAAAAACTTCAAATCAGAAAGTGAGGTACATTCATGGCGCATCGTGAAGAAAAAAGAAATCTGGAAACAATTCCTGTTGGTTCCCTCGGCCTTATTCCTTTGGAAGGATGCCGGCCTTTGGGGAAAAAGGTTGACGACTACCTGGTAAAATGGCGTACGGAGAGAGAAAGTGAGCACAAGGAATCTCTGGCGTTTGCCGGATACCAGAGAGACTCCTACATTCTGAAGGCAAACGTACCCCGCTTTGGTTCCGGCGAGGCCAAGGGCATGATCCTTGAATCCGTCCGCGGAATTGATCTGTATCTTCTGGTAGATGTCACCAATTACAGCCTGACCTATCCCCTGTGCGGACATGAAAACCATATGTCACCGGATGATCACTACCAGGATCTGAAGAGGATCATTGCCGCTGTCGGCGGAAAAGCCAGACGGATCACTGTTATTATGCCATACCTTTACGAAAGCAGACAGCACAAAAGAACCGCCCGGGAATCTCTGGACTGTGCACTGGCTCTCCAGGAAATGGTCTCCATGGGAGTAGACAATATTATCACCTTTGATGCTCATGATCCCAGAGTACAAAATGCCATTCCTCTTAATGGTTTCGAAACTGTCCAGCCTGTTTATCAGTTTATAAAGGGTCTTTTAAAGCATATTCCCGACCTCAAACTGGACTCCCGTCATATGATGATGATCAGCCCTGACGAAGGCGGTATGAACCGGGCTATCTACATGGCCAATGTACTGGGGCTGGACATGGGTATGTTCTATAAGCGGAGAGATTATACCCGCATCATCAACGGACGTAATCCTATTGTAGCGCATGAATTTCTCGGTTCCTCGGTAGAAGGCAAGGATATGGTCATTATCGACGATATGATTTCCTCCGGCGAAAGTGTTATCGAAGTCGCAACTGCTTTAAAAGAACGCAAAGCACGCAAGATCTTCATCTGCGCCACCTTTGGCCTGTTCACCAATGGCCTTGAGCGTTTTGACAGAGCCTATGAAAATGGCATCATTGACAGAGTTCTCACCACCAATCTGATCTATCAGACACCGGAGCTGCTTGAGAGAGAATGGTATATCGACTGTGACATGAGCAAATATATTGCTTATCTGATCGACACCCTCAATCATGATGCTTCTATCAGCGATCTTCTCGATCCCAATGAACGGATCCAAAATGCCGTGTCCAGATACAAATCAGGCGAACATATTGATTAAATACAACAACAGCCGGCGGGAATTTCGCCGGCTGCTGTTTATGCACACGGGCACCCAGAGGAAAATGTCAGCAGAAGCTGACGGGTGCCCGGCGCGCGAGCAGGGGAAGATAACTCTTCCCTGCTCGATTGTACACGGGCACCCAGAGGAATTAGTAAGGTCTTCTTATAAATATTTCTTAAGTACCTCTGCCTTATCCAGCTTCTCCCAGGGCAGGTCAAGATCGTTACGGCCAAAATGTCCGTAAGCAGCTGTCTGCTTATAAATAGGACGGCGCAGATCCAGCATTTTGATAATTCCCGCCGGACGCAGATCGAAGTTCTCCCTGATGATCTCCACCAGTTTTTCATCGGAAACCTTTCCGGTTCCAAAGGTATCAACCATAATGGAAGTAGGCTGCGCGACGCCGATGGCATAAGAGAGCTGAATCTCACATTTATCAGCCAGCCCTGCGCCCACAATATTCTTGGCCACATAACGGGCGGCATAAGCAGCGCTGCGGTCTACCTTTGTGCAGTCTTTTCCGGAAAAAGCGCCGCCGCCGTGACGGGCATATCCGCCATAGGTATCCACGATTATTTTACGTCCGGTAAGACCCGCATCTCCGTGAGGTCCGCCGATTACAAAACGTCCTGTAGGATTGATAAAATACTTCGTATCTTCATCTATCAGCTCCCTGGGGAGTACAGGATCAAATACATACTTCTTAATATCTTCATGAATCTGCTCCTGTGTCACATCCGGATCATGCTGAGTGGAAAGTACTACCGCCTCCAGACGTAACGGTCTTCCAGACTCGTCATACTCCACGGAAACCTGGCTTTTACCATCAGGCCTTAAATAAGAAAGCGTTCCCTCCTTACGCACCTTCGTAAGCTGACGTGCCAGTTTGTGCGCAAGATCAATCGAATAAGGCATATACTCTTCCGTCTCATTGGTTGCATAGCCAAACATCATTCCCTGGTCTCCTGCACCGATGGCATCAATCTCTGCATCAGACATTTTGTTTTCAGCCGCCTGCCCCTGCTTCGCTTCCAGTGCTTTGTCAACACCCATTGCAATATCTGCAGACTGTTCATCTATCGCCACCAGTACCGCACATGTATTTCCATCAAATCCATATTCCGATTTGGTGTACCCGATTTCCTTTACGGTGTCCCGTACAATTTTCTGGATATCTACATATGCCTTGGTGGTAATTTCTCCTGTCACGAGTACAAATCCGGTACAGGTGGCTGTTTCACACGCCACACGGCTCATGGGATCCTTCTCCATGCACGCATCCAGAATCGCGTCCGAAATCGCATCGCACACCTTATCAGGATGCCCTTCGGTTACAGATTCCGAAGTAAATAAATGTTTTTCCATTTTCCTTCCTCCTTTGATTTACAATTAATTTGCGCGCCGGGCACCCGTCAGCTTTGGCTGACATTTTCCTCTGGGTGCCCGTGTACAATCGAGTAGGAAAGAGTTATCTTCCCCTACTCGCCGCGCGGCCCGCACGCCGCTTTAGCGGCATATTCCTCTGTGCGGGCCTGCGCATAAAAAAATCCGCCTGGAACAAGCGGACCTGATAATCAAATCCTCTTATTGTTCGATTCGCCTTACTTGCTCGTTCGCTCAGGTTAGCACCTTCCGTATACGGGGTTGCCGTGGCTTCACAGGTCCTCTGTACCTCCACCACTCTGAATAAGAGTCTCTACACAATATTGAATTTTCTTATCTTTTTACAGAATACAGGATATAAATAGGTTTGTCAACCAAAATTCTCTTTCAATTTATGCTGTGTAATCCACAACGTATTTCAGCCTGTTTTTAAGCGGAATTTCTGCAGCTCCCGCTCGGAATCTACTTTTTCAATCTGAGCCCCCAGGCTTTTTAACTTGATATGGAAGTCTTCATACCCTCTCTCGATAAATTTAATGTCATCAATCACAGAAATACCTTCCGCTGAAAGCGCCGCAATCACAAGAGCTGCGCCTGCACGCAGATCCGGTGCGCTGACACTGGCTCCCGTATATCTGTTCACGCCATCAATGATAGCCGTATTGCCGCCCTCAACCTTGATACTGGCTCCCATTCTGGTGAGCTCATCCACGTACTTAAAGCGGTTTTCAAAAACACTTTCGGTAACAATACTGGTTCCTCTGGATAACCCCAGCGCTACTGTGATCTGAGGCTGCATATCTGTAGGAAACCCTGGATAAGGAAGCGTTTTTACATGGGTATGCGTCAGAGGTTTGGCTGCCACTACCCGCACTGCATCATCAGATTCTTCTACCTCGCACCCAATCTCGTTGAGCTTGGCACTGATAGACTCCAAATGCTTGGGGATCACATTTTTGACTGTCACATCTCCCTTGGTTACCGCAGCGGCAAACATAAAGGTGCCTGCTTCGATCTGATCCGGAATAATCGCATACTCCGTGCCGTGAAGCCTGCGGACTCCCCGGATTCTGATCACATCTGTACCTGCCCCTTTTATGACCGCTCCCAGACTGTTAAGAAAATTGGCCACATCTACCACGTGAGGTTCCTTTGCGGCGTTTTCAATAATCGTCTGACCATCCGCCATTACTGCTGCCATCATCACATCGATGGTTGCGCCCACAGAAGATACATCCATATAAATATGACTGCCATGGAGATGAGCTGCTTCTGCAATTACCAGTCCATGCTCAATCCTCACGTCTGCTCCCAGCGCACGAAAGCCTTTGATATGCTGATCAATGGGACGAAGCCCGATATTGCATCCCCCCGGCAATGTCACCTGGGCTCTTTTATACTTACCAAGCATTGCTCCCAAAAAATAATAGGAAGCACGTATTTTTTTCACAGAGTCATCTTCAATTGCCATATTTCTGACAGATTTTCCGGATATTTTCACGGTATGTCTGTCAAGCTTTTCAACACTGCCTCCGATACTCTCGATGGCATGCATCATCACATTGGTATCACGAATATCCGGCATATTCTCTATCAATACGGTTTCATCCGTCATAATGGAGGCAGCGAGGATGGCAAGAGCCGCATTCTTTGCCCCGCCGATCTCCACTTCACCCACAAGCGGATTTCCGCCTTTAATTGCGTACTGCTCCATAGTATACCTCTATAATAAACAAAAGTTAAATTCTTATAAGCTCACATATCTGTTCATCTTGTTTCTGCTTAGACTTCCCGTCAGCATACTTTCCTTATTATAGCACATTGTGGACATTTGTAAATATCAAACATCAGTTCAGATATTTGAGGGGATTCACTTGCGAACCATTGATCAATATCTCGAAATGAATATGTGGTCCTGTGCTTACACCTGTATTTCCGCTTAAAGCAATCTTTTGTCCCTGTGAAACAGTTTGTCCGGCCGACACCAGTATTTTACTGAGATGCCCGTATCTCGTCTGCCTTCCATCCGGATGATTAATATAAACCACATAGCCATAGCCGCTGCCCCATCCGGCTCTTGCCACCGTACCGCCGCAGGAAGCCACCACAGCCGTTCCCGTGGGCGTCGCCCAGTCAATTCCCTTATGGTAGGTACTGGCGCCTTTCGTGGGCCGGCTTCTGGATCCGAAACCGGAAGAAAGACGTCCGCCCGAGATTGGTTTAATATAAGTAGGCGGTATCTTGGTTCCTCTCTCCACAATCTTGGGAACCGCCTTGTAAGTAACCTCCTCCTTAATGATCTCCGTATCTATCTCCTTATCATTTTCAAAAGTCACCACCGCAACCACCTTACGGTGTCCTGCAGAAGGTTCCTGCAGCGTTTTTCTCTCGGTGGTATACCAGTCGTCATTATCCACATAGATAACTTCTTCTTCGTAATCCTCCTCGTAGTACATTTCTTCCTGACGTATCACAGCCAGCTTGGGTTCAGGAACCGTAATGATCAGTTCATCTCCGGCACGGATCAGAGAATTTTCATCTTCCAGTATATCATTCATTTCTATCAGCCTGTCCATGGGAATATTGGTCTTAATGGCAATTTCAGAAAGAGTATCCCCCGCCACAACCTCATAAATATCACTTTTTTCCTCATCCTGCGTCACTTCCCGCACAGCGCTGTTTACGTCAGTGATTTCCTCTTCCTTCAGATATGCCTCCACTACTTCAATTGTATCTCCGTATTCCATGGAGATCAATCCCAGATCATAATCTTCAAAATCCTTTTCTACCGCCGGCTCCACTTCCTCAAAGACAGTGGTGAGGTCTGCATGGATCCCTGCTTCCATGTTCACCGCTTCCCTGGCTTCCACAACCTCCTCCCGGCTCTGAATCAGTGTGCTGAGTACCGGAAGCTCCCGGAAAGAGTCAAACTGCAGTTCTACCTGATATCTGCCTTCACTGTCATATTTGTCCAGCGCTGCCTGCAACAGGAAGACAACATCATCCTTACTCGCAAGATTGACCATATACTCGTTGACTTTCACCACATAAGATCTGTGCAGTGTCTCTTTCACATCAGATTTCAGAACCTGCACCATGTTTTCAATAATCTCTTTGGAATGATCGGTTCTTCCCCACAGAACCTCCCTTCCCTCTACCTTCAGATCGCTCTCCACCAGTACCAGTTCATCACTTTCCAGGGCCAGCTGCCTTCTTGCCTCCAAAGCGCACCTTTCAGCTTCCTCCGGCGAAGCGACAGTCCCTACCTTCCGGTTATTTAAAATCACTGCAAACATATTATTACCCAATTTTTCGAAGGGTACAAAGGATGGCAGAAAAAAGGCACTGACAAATACTGCCAGTACTGCGATTTTCATTTTTACTAATTTTATTTTTTTACAGGAATGGGTCATTCTTCTCATTTATTTTAAGCTCCATGGCATATTTTCGATTTTTTTGCAACTTTTTTGTGATGGAATTATTTTAACAGTTATTATTTTAGTTGTAAAGGGTATGTTAATTCCATGAATTCTGGTAAAATCAAGTAAAATTATCTTTCCCATTATTTAGAAGTTTAAGCGGAGGAATACGTGTGAAGCAGATCATTTTTCACATTGATGTCAACTCAGCCTTTTTAAGCTGGAGCGCACAGAAACGTCTTCAGAACGGAGACAGTACAGATTTAAGAGAAGTCCCTTCTATTGTAGGAGGCGATATGGAACAGCGGCATGGCGTGGTCCTCGCCAAATCAACGCCGGCCAAAAAGTATGGCGTTACCACAGGAGAGCCTGTCGTGAATGCCCTGCGTAAATGTCCTACTCTTATAATAGAGCCTCCCGATCATGCTCTGTACCATAAAAGAAGTCAGGAGCTTATGGCCTATTTATCCTCCATCTGCCCTGAAGTTGAACAGCTCAGTGTAGATGAATGTTTCCTGAATTTCACCCCCATAAAAAATGACTTTTCCTCTCCTGAGCAGGCTGCATACACAATTAAGAACCGCATTCGGGATCAATTCGGTTTCACTGTAAATATTGGAATTTCCGACAAAAAAGTGCTTGCTAAAATGGCCTCTGATTTTCAGAAGCCAGATAAAGTGCATACTCTTTATTCCTGGGAAATTTCGGAAAAACTATGGCCCCTTCCCATTTCTTCTTTGTATATGTGCGGAAAGTCAAGCGCCCGAATTCTCCAAAAGCTGGAAATCAGAACTATTGGAGATCTCGCAGCTGCAAATAAGGAAATCATCTGTTCTCACCTGAAAAGTCATGGGCTTCTTCTCTGGGAGTATGCAAACGGTCATGATGAGAGCAAAGTCTCCTCACTTGCCGAAGATGTAAAGTGTATCGGCAATTCCACCACCCTCCCAAAAGATGTGACCAAACGCCAGGAAGCCTTTCATTGTCTTTTATCTCTCTCTGACAGTGTAGCCGCCCGTCTTCGGAGTGCTCAAATGCTTGCCGGTATGGTCAGTGTGGAAATCAAATACAGCAGCTTTCAGACTGCCTCCCATCAGATGACGCTCTCTCAGCCCTCCAACACTTCACAGACGATTTATGATGTTGCCTGCCGCCTTTTTGATGAGCTCTGGAACGGTTCTCCCATCCGCCTTTTGGGAATACGCTCTTCCAGGCTGACAGGCCTTTCCCAGCCCACACAGCTTTCTCTGTTTGATCTTCCGGGTCAGGACGCAGTATCTTTGGGAGACTTCGCAGAAACACACAATAGTTCCCTTATCCCCGGATCCTCTCCGCCCTCAAGGGAAAAAATGGAAGCCCTGGACAAAACCATAGACGCTATCCGGCAAAAATACGGAGAGTCTGCCATTGTACGGGGAAGTTTCCTGAAGAATCCGCCCCACAGTTAAAAGTCAGACCAGCGCACAATGTGTTATGACTTTCTGACACTGTAGCCAAAGGTCCCCACCTTTTTCCCGAGTGCAAAATAACTTCCATGGGAATATACAATCGGCTCTGACTTTTCCAGAGCAAATCGGCCCTTTTCGTCCATGTATGCCTCCTGCGCATGTACCCGAACCACATCCGCCAGATACATATCATGAGTTCCCAGGCGCAGTGTCTGTTTCACCCGGCATTCAATATTTACCGGGCTCTCTTTCAGCAAAGGCGCCTTTACTCTTTCTGCCGGCAGAAGCGCCAGATGCATATCTCTGATTTTATCTGTATCTCTGCCGCTTCTTACACCGCAGTAGTCTGTGGCATAAGCCAGCCTTCTGGTCGTCAGATTAATCACAAATTCTCCCGTATCCTCAATCATCTGATGGGAATATCTTTCCGGACGGACGGATATGGATACCATCGGCGGATCGCTGCAGATCGTACCCGTCCAGGCCACCGTGAAAACATTGGGCTGTCCCTGCCTGTCGGCCACTGTGACCATAACAGCCGGCAAAGGATAAAGCATGTTTCCCGGTTTCCAGCTTTGCTTACTCATAATCAAACGCTCCTCTAAAACAGTCCAAGGATTCTGGCAATCGTGATGGCAATATTCGCAATCGTCACGATCATCGTGATGAGCACAAAAGGAAAGAGCACTTTATTGTTTTTGCTCATCTTCTCCTGCTCTTTTTTTAAATCCTGTGTCTGCTTGTCCAGCTCCTCAATCATTGCCGCCTGGACATTGCGATAAACCTTCACATTATCCGTGTGCAGATAATCCTCCAGATTCCTGAACAGTTCCTCCAGCTTTGTCTGCACGCCGGAAAGGTCACTGGTAATTTTTTCGAAAGCTTCAGGATCGTTTCTAATCTCTGCAATTTTTGCCAGGCTCTCACTGATGGTCTGATTGATTCCGGCAATCGAAGCATCGGAGGTCTCTTTGATCCTCGATACAGACACTGTCTCGATCTCACCCGCTGTCCGTCCCAGCTTTTCATTCACTGCAAGGGCCAGCTCCTGGATTCCCTGGGCCCCCTCTACATTTTTAAGCGTAAGCTTGCGCATCTCCTGAAGGCAGCTGTCATACTTCTGCATCTGTTCTTTAAACAGGACGAGCTGATTTTCCAGATTTTCAAGGGCTGCAGCGTCAGCTTCCGCATTCGCCCGTATGATCTCCTGCGGGTTTAATTTCTGTGAAACCCTGTCCATAAAATTATCCATCCTCTTTCCTCCGGAGTATATGGTGTTTTTTATTTCAATTTTTTACAGTATACCATAATTTATGCGGTTTGCACACACTTTCTGCATTTCTGCTTTTTGTGCACTTTGCATATTTTCTTTTCTCTTTTTTTCTGATCATTGTAATAATTAACGATATTTTCATATTTCGTTCATACTCTGTTCATATTTTCAGGGTATATTATAGTTAGATCAAATGAAGGACGATTTGATCGCGTGATTGGTCTTTTATTAAACACATAGATAAATTTTTTCATAATAGCCCGGGTGCAGTAATGCGCCTGGGCACTCCTCATTTTACGGGGTTTGTTATTCGCACAGCTTTCCGCTAAACAAACGCTGGCACGGCAAAACGTGTCAGCGTTTGTTTCTTCCGCTTATATTCAGCACCTCTTCATTTAAGGAGCGCATTTTTTCATCCAGCTCCGATACCATTTTCGCACATTCTATCAGCTCATTTTTAATGTATTCCGGAGCATTCCCCTCGAATTTATAATGAATCTTATGCTCTAAGCTGGCCCAGAAATCCATGGCCACGGTACGGATCTGAACCTCCACCTTGGCATGCTCGATTCTGTCTGAGAGGTAAACCGGCACCGTGATCAGCATATGGTAACTCTTGTAGCCGCTGGGCTTGGGATTTACAATGTAATCTTTCACAGTAATCACCTGAATATCGCTCTGATTTGCGATCATCTCGGCGATCCGGTAAATATCGGTTGTAAAAGAACAGATCACCCGGATCCCTGCGATATCATTAACATAGCGGACCATATTCTGAATGGTGGATTCATAGCCATGCTTTTTCAGCTTTTTGACAATACTCTCTGAGGTTTTTAACCGGGATTTAATATGCTCAATGGGATTATATCTATGTACATGCTGAAACTCGTCATTCAGTATTTCCAGTTTTACTGAGATCTGCTTCAGTGCAGACCGGTAAATCAGTATCACCTCCTCCCAGCTGTCTATATCGCTGTCACATTCTTCTCTTAATTCCATTTTCTCACCCGCCTTGCCTCTGAAATTTTTCAGCAGATGACAATATTACATCACATCTTTATCCGCTGTATCAACAATTTTATTTTATCATACTTTTCAGTTAAAATGTATATTATTCAAAATATTTTTTCATTTTATCGGCGTTTTTACGATTAACAATGTATTTTATACACACTTTAAAAATTTTATACTGCTTTTTTTCTTCCTGCATGGTATGATAAGTTCAAAATCGTGTAAGGAGCTTGGCGCATGTTCAGGATATGGGCAAAAATTTTTAAGGACAACCGTTTAGTCCGGGATCTGACCGTCTCTAATAGCAGGCCGGATACACGCACACATAAAATTTTTCAGGCAATGGACGAAATCTGCTGTCAGCTTGACCTGGAAACTCCTATCTGGCTGGATTCGACCATCACAGAATTCAAACGACATGATAAAGTTCGTTTTACTCAGGATAACTTCATTGAAACAATTGACTTTGATTATCTGGAGATCCATGTGATTGAGGAAGATTAAAGTTTTGAGTTCTAAACTTTATTTTTTTGCATAAATTGGATTGACATTCGAGACACTATGAGTTAGTATTGATTCATGCATAACATAGTTTTTAAAACTATATGTCGAATTATATTTGTCATGAATGGAGGTCTTTACTATGCAGATTACAATTCGCGAACCGGGAAGCGCAATCACTCATTTCATCGGTATGATGATGGCTGTCTTTGCGGCAGCGCCTCTTCTGATAAAAGCCGCGCTTTCTTCAGGCCGTCATACACTGGCAGGTCTCAGTATTTTCTGTATCAGTATGATACTGCTCTACGGGGCCAGTGCTGTTTATCACTCCCTCAACATTCGGGGAAAAGCTCTCCGGATTTTCCGCAAGCTGGATCATATGATGATTTTTGTACTGATTGCAGGTTCCTATACCCCCGTCTGTCTGATCGTTCTGGGCGGCAGAACCGGATACACGCTTCTGGCAGTAGTATGGGCGATCGCTCTGATCGGAATGACCCTGAAGGCCTGCTGGATCACCTGTCCCAAGTGGTTCTCCTCTCTGATCTATATTGCCATGGGCTGGGTCTGCCTGGGAGTATTCGGTCCCCTTTGGAATGTACTTCCCCACGCTGCCTTTGGCTGGCTTCTTGCCGGCGGTATCATTTATACCATTGGCGGAATAATTTATGCCTTAAAGCTCCCTGTTTTTAATGGAAAGCACGAATATTTCGGCTCCCATGAAATTTTCCACCTATTTGTCATGGGAGGGAGCATCTGCCACTTTATCTTTATGTATTCTTATGTGGCATAATGTTCTGTGCGCATTGTATAATGAGCCATAAAATCTGTCGTTCCCTGGATTTATATCTCTCTGTGTTTCCTGTCCTGGAATGGCACATGATAATCTATGGGAAACCACAGTTTTACACAACAGCCCCTTTTTGTGATCTCAAAGCCTCCCTTATGGGCCAGGACGATCTGCTTCACGATCCGCAGTCCCATAATGTGAGGCTTTTTGTCTGTTCCCTGCTTTTCTTCCAGCAGGCCCCTGATTATATTTTCGGGAATGCCGGGCCCGTTATCCTCCGTCTGAATCAGATAAAAATCCTTCTCAACCCTTCCCTCCACAAAGATCCTGCACCCGCCGGGATTATGGCGGATACTGTTATTCATAAGATTCCTCACCGCTCTTGCGATCAGCTCCTCATCGCCCTCTGCTCTGACCGCTTCCATCTCTCTCTGGATCGTAAGGTTTAATTCATACTGCTCAGGCAGCCCCTCATTTATCATTTCAGCTGCCAGCTTCCGCAGAAGCGCCGCCGGATAAAACGGACATATTCTCAGCGGCTGCATGTGATATTCCAGCTTGGAGGTGAGGTTCAGGTCCTCTATCAGCTGTCTGATCTTCAGGCTCTGTCCTTTGATCACGGCTGCTTTGTTCCTCTCTTCCTTCTCCAGATGCTCACTTTGTTCCAGTTCATCCGCATACCCCATGATCATAGACAGGGGTGTCCGTATGTCATGGGATACCCCGGCGATCCATTCTGTCCGCGCCTCATCTCTTTTTTCCAGCGCTTTTCTTTGCTGCTCCAGCACGTCGGAGGTTTTGTTGATCTGCCGGGCCAGCTCTGAGGTAACGCCTTTTTCCGTCAGATGAATCTTCCGGTTGGCAGAGAGGGCCAGGATGCCCTTTGACAAAGGAAGCAGAGACTGATAATACCGATATCCGAGAAAAAACACCGTCAGAAGGATGATCAGCAGATTGATGCTTATAAATATACGGATATAGCTTCCCAGATGGTTTATGAAGTCCATGGAATACTCCATACCGTGTTTCCATACACTGCCCTTTTTCCCGCCTGCCACCAGAAGGCCTTTATCGCTCCGCCACACCTTCACCGGATAATCATAAAGATACCATCTGGAAAATGCGGCGATCTCGCCTGCCGTATAATGATCCGGGAAGCCCTCCGGCTGGTTCCAGCTCGTCAGCACATCTCCGCCGTCATTTAAAACAAACAGAAATTCGTAGCCCTTTTCCGCCAGATACCGCTCCCCCTCCTCCCCGATCACCGGCTGATCCGCGCCTTCTTCAAAAATGATATTTTCCAGGTTGCTCAGATCTCTGAACTGTATATTCCTTGCCCCCGCCACACGCTCGAGCCCAAGCCACATAAGAAACATCATGTTCGCCATAAACAAAAGCAGGACAATCAGCCATGTCACTCCGATATATTTGCCGTAAATTTTGATCAGACTCTTCATCTTTGCAGCCCCTGTTCTGTTCTCAGCCTGTAGCCAAGTCCTCTCACCGTCAGAAGGAATCTGGGACTTGACGGATTTTCTTCTATTTTTTCCCGCAGCCGTCTGATATGAACCATTATGGTATTCTCATATCCGAAATAATGATCCTCCCAGACCGCCTGGCAGAGCTGGTCAAAGGTAACGATATTTCCCCTGTTTTCCCGGAGCTTTTGCAGGATCAGCAGCTCCTTTGCGGTGAGCGAGAGCTCCCGCTTTTCTCTCCTTTCTTCCTTTTCTTCGCCGCCATGCTCATACCACAGAACCGTTCCGCTTTTAAAATCAACCTGACAGTTCCCCAGAGTCAGTATCTCTTTTTCATCCTCCGCCTCCTGCTTTCCCGAAAAATAGGTTCTTCTCAGAATGGCGCTGATCCGGAGCGTGAGCTCTTTGGGCAGAAAGGGCTTTACCATATAATCATCGGCTCCCAGTCCCAGTCCAAAGAGCCGGTCCCGGTCCTCGTCTCTGGCAGATAAAAACAGCACCGGCACCCCGGATACGGTCCTGATCTTCTGCATGAAAGAAAATCCATCTCCGTCCGGCAGATTGATATCCAGTATCACCAGATCCGGCTCCTTTTTCCCCCCGCCAAAATACGCCTCCGCCTCTCTCACGCAGGATGCGCATTCCACATAAAGAAAGCCTTCTCTGTGCAGAATTTCCGTTACCATTTTCCTTAAGTCTGCGTTGTCATCCACCAAAAGCACTCTGCTCTCAAAGATATGTTTCATCGCCTTTTTCCTTCCTTTTTTCTATGCATGTTATTTTATAACAATTTTGCTTTTTTGTAAGTATTTCCGGCAAAATTTAAGGTAATCGTAAGGCAGCTTTCATTCTCATGTAAGGTCTCTTTTGTATGCTTTTCCTGTAAAACAAATTATCAGAAAGGAATACTATCATGAACAGAAATCATTTTGTTATCCGGACAAAAGGTCTCACCAAACGCTACGGAAAAGCGGACCGCTCCGCGAAGGTGGTAGATCATGTGGATCTGTCTGTTCCGGAAGGATGTATCTACGGATTTCTCGGCCCCAACGGAGCCGGGAAGAGCACTACCATGAAAATGCTTCTGGGGCTGATCAAGCCCAGTGAAGGGGAGATTACCATTCTGGATACTCCTTTTATCTCGCAGGGGCAGCACGCTTCCGGTGAAAAAACAAGGCTGGCCGTCCTTAAGCAGACCGGTTCCCTGATCGAATCTCCCTCTTACTACGGGCACCTGACAGGACGGGAAAATCTTGAAATTATCTGCACACTGAAAAACATCCCCACAAAGGAAATTGCAGAGGTTCTCTCCCTTGTAAGGATGGAGAAACAGATGGACAAAAAGGCCTGTCATTATTCTCTGGGGATGAAACAGAGGCTGGGGCTGGCCGGCGCGCTTTTGGGGCACCCCAGACTCCTTCTGCTGGACGAACCCACCAACGGGCTTGACCCGGCAGGCATTCAGGAGATGCGGGAGCTGATCCGCTCTCTGCCGGAGCAATACCATATGACCGTTATGGTATCCAGCCATCTTCTCAGTGAGATCGACCAGATGGCCGATTATGCCGGAATCATCAACAAAGGACAGCTGATCTACCAGGACAGTCTTCTTCACCTCCATGAATACAGCCGGAGGCAGCTGCGGCTGCGCACAGACAACAATACCCGCGCCCTGTGTATCCTGAATGAACACAGGATCGACTGCAGCCCTGACAAAGATTACCTCGCCTTTCCGGAGGTAAATGACGGGAAAACAGCCTTCCTGATCTCGGAGCTGGTAAAGGCGGGGATCGGTATCCTGCGGGTGGAAGAGTATCAGAAATCACTGGAGGATATTTTCCTTGATCTCACCGGAAAGCAGGTGAGCTTATGATGCGTTTGTTTTTTACGGAATTGCAAAAGATACGCAGGCGCCATATCGGACTGATCTACGCGGCAGCCTTCTGCATCACTCTGATCTGGCTTTTATGGGCCATGAACCGGATGGAAGGCCAGCTGGCGCATCAGTGCTACTACTATCTCCTGGGAGGCATCCCACTGATGAACGCCATTTTCCTTCCCACCGTTCTTGCCTGTGCGGAGAGCAGGCTCTGCGATATGGAGCTGAAGGGGAATACACTGAAGCTTTTGTGTACCATGCAGCCAAGACACAGTATTTTTCATGTAAAGCTGGTCATAAGCCTTTTTTATCTGCTGCTGTTTATCCTCTCGGAAGTGGCTCTTATGCCTGTGCTCTGCAGGCTTTTCCACTCTGTCCAACAGATACCGGCAGATCTGATGGCTGTGTTTTTTCTCTCCACCTTCACAGTCGGAGGGGTACTGATCCTGCTGCAGGAAACTTTATCGCTTCTGTCGGATAATCAGCTGTTTCCTCTGTTTTTTGGTATCGGCGGAACCTTCGTGGGAATCTTTTCCTGGTTTTTCCCCGATTTTCCCCTTCGCTATCTGCTGCCCTGGGGATATTACTGCGTTTTCCTTACGGTTGACCTTGATTATGACCAGGCCGCCCGGACCACTACCTACTATCCGGCAGAGTTTCCCTGGGCATTTTTTGCAGGCTTTCTGGTCTTCGGAGTTCTGGTCTATCTGACAGGCAAACACAAATTCATGAATAAGGAGGTCTAACGTATGCTTCTGGCCTGTATCAAAAGTGAACAACTGAAAATACGGCGGTCCTTTATCTGGCTCGCCTTCCTTCTGCTCCCGGTCATCCCCGCCGTCATGGGGGCCGGGAACTATCTGAACAATCTGGAGATGCTCAAAAGCGAATGGTTTTCTCTCTGGACCCAGGAAACACTGTTTTATTCCGATTTCTTTTATGCCCCTCTGATCGCCGTCTACTGCAGCTATCTGTGGCGCATGGAAAATCAGAATAAAAACCGGCATCTTCTGATGACCGCCCCTGTGCCTGTGCGGGATATCTTTTTGGGGAAGCTGGTCTCTATCGGAAAAATAACGGTGCTTACCCAGCTCTGGGTATTCGCTCTTTTTGTGATCAGCGGCCGGCTGGTTCGTCTCTCCGGACTCCCTCCGGCTCAGACGCTCTATTATGCGGCCCGGGGTATCCTGGGCGGTATGGTCATCGCTGCCCTGCAGCTTTTGATCTCCATGCTGATCCGAAGCTTTGCCGCCCCCGTGGGGATCGCTCTTCTGGGATCCATCACCGGCTTTCTGGCAGCCAATTCCCGTCTGGGGGTTGTATATCCCTATTCCCTGATGGTGATTGGCATGAATGCAAACAAGTCGGAAGATGTGCTCTCGGGAAGCGGTCCTGTGTTCTTCGCCTCCTGTCTGTTCTATATCCTTTTATTTTCTCTGACCGCCGTACTTCTTCTGAAAAGAAGGGATGTGAATGCCTGATTCGGGGCCTGCATATGATCGAGCAGGGAAGGCTTTTTCTCCCTGTGCGCCCCTGCGCATAACAATAGAATCCACGCTTCGCGAGTCTTCTATTGTCATGAATAAACGCCGGTTCGTTTCCGAACCGGCGCATTGTCTTCTGTATTTTTTGACAGCAGAATCCTGGCAAGGCGTGGATTCTGTTATTCCTCATATCCGTTGGGATTCTGGCTCTGCCACCTCCAGGAATCCTCACACATCTCTTTGATTCCGAACTGTGCCTCCCATCCCAGCTCTTTTTTGGCCTTGTCTGCATTGGCGTAACAGGTTGCGATGTCTCCTGCGCGTCTGTCCTTGATCACATAAGGGATTTTAACGCCTGTAGCATCCTCAAAATTTTTAACGATATCCAGTACGCTGTAGCCTGTACCTGTTCCCAAATTGTAAATGCAAAGTCCTGCCTTTTCCTCTATTTTTTTCAGAGCCTTCACATGTCCTATCGCCAGATCGACTACATGAATATAATCTCTCACACCCGTTCCATCCGGAGTATCATAATCATTTCCGAATACGCCGAGCTCTTTGAGTTTCCCCACTGCCACCTGCGTAATATAAGGCATCAGGTTGTTGGGAATTCCATTGGGGTTTTCACCGATTGTGCCGCTCTTGTGTGCGCCGATGGGATTAAAATAGCGAAGCAGAATCACATTCCATTCCGGATCCGCCTTCTGTATATCTGTCAGAACCTGTTCCAGCATGGACTTGGTCCAGCCGTAAGGATTGGTACACTGTCCTTTGGGACATTCCTCTGTAATAGGAATGATCTGAGGATCTCCGTAAACCGTTGCCGAGGAAGAAAAGATGATATTCTTAACTCCATGATTTCTCATAACATCCACCAGGGTCAGCGTTCCTGCAATATTATTCTGATAATACTCCCAGGGCTTCTGTACAGATTCTCCTACCGCTTTCAGCCCGGCAAAATGAATGCAGGAGTCAATCTTTTCTTTGCTGAATATATCATTTAAAGCCTCTCTGTCCAGAATGTCCGCCTTATAGAAGGTAACCGGCTTTCCGGTGATTTTTTCTACTCTCTCAAGACTTTTCTCACTGGAATTGCTTAAGTTATCCACAACCACAACATCGTAACCTGCATTCTGTAACTCTACTACGGTATGACTGCCGATATATCCGGCGCCGCCTGTAACCAGTATTGCCATTTTACTGCCTCCTTCTTCATCCTTTCACTCATTCATTGATGATCCTTTTTTATTCTAATCATTGCATTACTGTCTGTACAAGATGATAATGTTAATCAAACCTGTCAAAATGTTATATGAATTCTTTCCAGATCTTTTTCTGGGCCAGTCCGCTTTTAAAGCAGGATTCCGTTTTTCTCACAGAGCGCTCTGGCACTCTCCACAGAGTCAATACCTGTTTTGTTCTTTACAGGAGCAAACTCTTTCTCTCTCTCTACTTCAAAGGAGAGACAGCTGTCCAGCTCATGGATCATATCCAGAACAAGCTGCTCAAACTTGTATCCGTTAGGCGATTCCGGCTTTACCTTTTTTCCTTCACTGTCCAGACAAGGAATCTTCTTCTCTACAACATGGAGAGGAAGTCTTTTCTCCCGTATCTTTTCAAGATCCTCAACCTTAAACAGATAATTGAGAATCACTCCGAAATAATATGCCGGATCTCCGTTCTGATCCCTGGCATTCATCAGCTCCTCCGTCAGTTCATAGTATTCTACTATAGAAGGTCTTCCATCCTCCAGACAGATAACGCCGATTTTTTCATCCGGTGCACATTTCTTCACCACCTTGGCGCCGGAAACACACTGGCCTGCAATCACCGCGCCTACAAAACAGGGATCTGCAATTCTCTGCAGCACATTATCCACTGCAAAAACATTCATCCATTCCACTCCGTCTTCTATAGCCTTCTGCGCCACCCCCCATTTATGCATGGAGGAATACCAGCCGCCATTTCCATTAGGAGAGGTGGAAATTTTCCATTTTTCTTCTAAATAAACCTTCCCTTCATAATCGCAGGCAGGCGCCATATCCTGCATAAAAAACGTAATCATATCCTCTTTGTAACCAAAATAATCATTTTCTTTCAGGAACTTCACAGTCGCCTCATGGTTCTTATCACTGGTCATCACATAAAGGGGAATATATGATCCTGCCTCTTTCACTACTGTCAGCAGATTCTCGATTAAACGCTGAAAAATATAAACCTTCCTTGTAATTCCGATGTTATACATCCCTTTGGGATCGTCTGAACCAAGCCGGGTCCCCATGCCTCCTGCCAGCAGTACTGCCCCAACCTTTCCCCGTTTGATCGCTTCCAGCCCAATAGCCCTGAATTCAGCTTCCTTTTCGCGGATCTGGGGAAGCTGCATAGAAGAAAGCGGTGTGATTTTTCCTCTGATGCTGCTGTCATTCTTATTTTCTATGTGGGACAATACTGAGAAATCTGTTCCCTCAATCTGAGTCAGAAGAGCCTCTTTCTGCTGCTCTGTCAACTCCTCATAGTACTTCAGCACATGCTCCTGTCCAAACCGTGCAAGTTTCTCTGCCGCCTGTTCGTAATTCATTTTTACTTACCTCCTCTTTCATTTTTTATATCGTCAGCTTTCTGATGATTTTTCCGGAAGGCTTTCGGCATGCCGAAGCCTTCTCGGCGTATGTCTCCTATCCACAAAATAGCGGTTTTTCCCTTTCGTCTTCGCCACATACATTACATTGTCCGCTCTGTTAAAAAGCTCTTCAAAATCGTCATCCGGCGAAATCCGCGCAGTGACCCCCACGCTGCAGTGCAGCGGCCATTCCATGCCTGTGATCTCCTCTGCCATCTTCCGCATCATGACATCAATCCTGTCTTCTACTTCCTTCAACGATTCGTCCATCACAAAAATAATAAATTCGTCTCCCCCAAACCGGGATAAAATACTGCTTTGTGAAAAGGATTCGCTCATAACCTTCGCAGTTTCTTTCAGAACCTCGTCCCCAAAAGAATGCCCGTAAGTATCATTGATGCCCTTAAAATCATCCAGATCCAGCATGATCATGTGAGCCTGCCTGTCAGGGTTATCCTTCAGCCAGACTGAAATCTTCTCCGTAGCCGTACCCTTGTTATATAAGCCGGTCAAAAAATCTGTCTCCAGCTTGCGTACAATATCCTGACTTTCTATCACAGACTTATGGATATTTCTAATTTTACCCAACACCCTGATCACCCCGCCGGTCTCGCCCGCCAGGCTGGTATAGGTTACCTTATGCCACTGATATTCCCCGCTCCCGGTCTTTCCCAGATAGGTAAGTTCCTTTGAGACCGGACAGGCAGATGCCTCCTTCAGTACCTCCAGCAGATTTTTCAGCTGATCTGAGTGTACCGACTGAGATCTTTTTATATATTCACTATAGTTTTCAATCACTTTTCTGGATTTATTATCAGGAAAGTTAAAAAGAAAAATCATTTCGTCTTTACGAGGATCATACTCAAAAAGCAATGCGGATGTAGTTTCTTCCAGTATCCGGCATCGCTCTTTTATCAGCTCTAATTGCATTTCAAGTTTCCCGAGTCGTTCTTCATACCCCTTCTTATCCATATACACTTCCTCATAACCACATGCATTTTAAGCGATCCTTCCAATCCCCGAAAATACACCTTTCAATACCTGCTGCATTTCTTCTATTATAGTTTTTTTCCCGGTATTATGCAACTGATACTCTCCCTTTTTTCATATACTGAATATCGTATGCCTGCCCACCCACATTGCACTTAAACAAATTTAATGTAAAAAATTTGCCGTCATCCGTAATTCGTGGTAAAATCGGCATATGAACAAACATGATTTCAAAACAGGAGGCCATTCATGTTATTAGACAACAAAACAATTCTGATCACCGGAGGAACCGGTTCCTTTGGTAACTGTTTTACCAGATACGTGCTTACGAATTACAATCCCAAAAAGATCATTATCTACTCCAGAGATGAATTCAAACAGTTTAATATGCAGACAGAATTTAAAGAATATGCGGACAGGCTTCGCTTTTTTATCGGCGATGTCCGTGATAAAGAGCGGCTGAAAAGAGCCTTTGAAGGTGTGGATTACGTCATTCACGCAGCCGCTTTAAAACAGGTTCCTACCTGTGAATACAATCCGAATGAAGCGATCAAAACCAATATTCACGGCGCCCAGAACGTAATTGATGCCGCTCTGGATTGCGGAATCAAAAAAGTTGTAGCGCTTTCCACAGATAAAGCAGTTAATCCGGTTAATCTTTACGGCGGAACCAAACTGGTTTCCGACAAGCTTTTTATTGCCGCCAATGCTTACGCAGGGGTCAAGGATATTAACTTTTCTATTGTCCGTTATGGTAATGTGGCGGGAAGCCGTGGCTCCATTATCCCTGTCTTTCACAATATCATCAAAAATGGCGGCAATGAACTTCCCATCACTGACTATCGTATGACCCGTTTCTGGATCAGCCTGACGGAAGGTGTTGAACTTGTGATCAAAGCACTGGAAGAGGCCACCGGAGGAGAAACCTTTATCAGCAAAATTCCCTCCTTTAAGGTCACTGATCTCGCCAGTGCCATGCTTCCCGGCTGTAAAATGCCGGAGATCGGCATCCGTCCGGGAGAAAAGCTTCATGAGATTATGATAACGGTTGAAGATTCAGCCACAACTTATGAATATGACAAGCATTTTATCGTGTATCCTCAGGTTGTCTGGAACAATAAGCAGAAAATTAATTTAAGCGGCCGTAAGGTTGAAGAGGGATTTTCCTACAGCTCCGGAAACAACAGACAGTGGCTGAGCGTTGATGATATTAAGGAGCTTCTTACAACTGTGGATCTGGAAAAGTAACAAAGTACAGCACTCTGCATATAATCACACAAAAGAAACGATAAGGTGTAAACTGTGAAAAATAAATTTTTCACAAACGAACTTGTTCGTTTTGCAAATACTGTGCTGACGCCCAAATTTGCAGGTATTGGCAGGATGGAGGATTATCATATGGATATTAAAATAGAAGAACCATATCTTGCCCTGGCGCGGGAGCTCCATCGGGCTTATCCGGTAGCAGATGCGCATCTGGATCTGGCAGCAGAAATCCTGTTCCGGCATCAGGCCGGAGAGCACAATGTAATCAGAAATCATTACCTGCCTGATTTCAGATCCGCCGGAATAAAGCTGGTGGTCTCTTCCGTCTTTGTGGAAGATTACGATCTGGAAAGAAGCTGGCAGGTTGCCCTGGATCAGATTAATGCCCTGAAAGAAGATATGAAAGGGCTTTCTGCTGTCACACTGATCACCGGAAAAGAAGATATCGACCGTATTTTAGGGAACGACCAGATTGGTATCCTTCTCTATATGGAGGGACTTGACTGCATTCATGAGGATATCGATAAATTGAATATTTTATATGATCTGGGCGTAAGGGGAGCATCTCTCACCTGGAGCAGGCCCAATGCTCTGGCCACCGGATGCTGCAAGGCAAGAGAACACAGACCGATTCCAGGTCCTTTGACAAAGGCCGGTATACTTGCTGTGAAACGGTTGGAGGACTTGTCCATGTTCCTCGACATCAGTCATTTAAATGACGAGGGATTTTCACAGGTGTGCAAAATCGCTTCCAGAAGTTTCATAGCCACTCATTCCTGCAGCCGCCATGTCTTTGACAGCTATCGGAATATGACCGATGAGCAGATGCGCCTTCTTGCCTCGCAGGGAGGCATTATGGGACTGAACGGATGCCAGTGTATTGCCGGTTCCCTCCAGGGAAATCACTTTGAAATGCTCTGCCGACATGTAGAATATGAAGTGGAGAAAATAGGGCCGGAACATGTGGGTTATGGATTTGATCTGTGTGATTCCTATGAGGAAGCTGAAGCAGCCGTTCATAACAGAGTATTTGATGGCAGGAGCGACTGTCTCTCCAATCACGGTCAGATTTACCTGGTGACAGCAGCATTACTGCAGCGCGGAATGGACCGCGGAACACTGGAACTCATTATAGGTAAAAATTTTATCAATTATTTCAGGAAGATGCTTCCTGACTGAAACCCGATTTTCAAAATCGAACATGCAAGTTTTTTCCTGCGCATAAAAAAGATGGCCGTATCAGTAGCCATCTTTTCTTATTTGGAATGTATCCTCAAGCAACAGCCAGTTGGGACGGAAGAAGCGCATAATCTGCCAGTATCCCATCCCCCGAAGGCCATACTCCGGGATCAACGTAAACTTTTCCTTATAGCTTCTCACATCCTCAAACCAAACCTCGTGAAGTTCTCCGTTCTTTTCATATCTGAAAAAAGGCGACATGGCGACTTCATCGAACTGAATCTCTGCGCCGGCATCTATGGCAATCTGAACCGCCTCCTGGTTTCCAATGGTTCTTGCCGCAGAAGTCCCTCTTATGTACGGCAGTGTCCAGTCATAACCATAATTGGGAATCCCCAGATCGATCTTACCGGGTTCGATACGGGTAACGGCATATTCCACCACCTCCCGCACCTTATTTGCGGGTGCTACAGCCATGGGTGGTCCATAAGTATACCCCCACTCATAAGTCATAAGAAGCACACTGTCAGCAGCCTTCCCCAAAAGCCCGTAGTCTTTTCCCTGATAGAGTACGCCTTCCTGTGAGTCCGAAGTTTTCGGCGCAAGCGCAACTGATACCTGAAAGCCGTAAGGCGCAAGAAAATCTCTGACTCCGGCTACAAAATCTGCAAACGGCACTCTGTCCTCGGGCAAAATATATTCAAAGTCTATGTCAACCCCCTGAAATCCTTTCTCCTGAAGCGTTGCCAGGAGATTGCTGTTAAGCTGCTCTATGGCTGTCTGACTGTTGACCAGCTCATTGATCAGATAATTACTGAATTTTCCATCCGGTCCAAAAGGCGTCAGCGTAAGAACCGGCCGGACATCTGCTGCCGCAGCTGCCTGAATCATAAACATATCGTCTATCTGAGGAGGTACCAATTCCCCCTTTGTAGTAAAGCCGTAGGAAAAGACGGACAGGGTGCTGAGATAAGGCAGTGTAGCCTCCAGCACATCTCCTTTTATAAACGGATAAGCATATCCATTGACACAGGCCGGATCTTTCAAAGATGTTTCCGCACCGACAGACAGGAGAAGAGCCTGCCCTATTGCCAGAGGATATGGATAGATGAGCTGATTGTCAAATATTACAGAAGATGGAGAAATTCCATAGCGATCAGCTATGGAATCCACCGTATCATTTTCTTTCACAATATATATTTCCAGAATAATCCTCCATGCGGCCAGCACCTGCAAATTTGGGCGTCAGCACAACATTTGCAAAACGAACAATTTCGTTTGTGAAAAATTTATTTTTCACAGTACTTCCCGCTGCATTTTTATTATAATATGCGAAGAAGCCTTATTTGGTCACAGGAATTCCCAGATGAATCCTGCGGTAAATCTTCCATATAATAATCGCCGGAAGTGATATTGTCAGATACAGAGTTGAAACAAGCCCTGCCGCTCCGCCCACTATGGCAATCACTAAAATCAATATGTTCATGGAAACACCTCCTGTTCATAGCGCCGCACCGTTTCTTCGCTGCACCTCTATGTGCACCTTCGGACGGCTGCCGTTTTCTTTCATGCATATCTTACCAGAAGAACCTGTTAAGATGAAGCAGCCGGAGGGTTTCTTAACATCAGTTTAACATGATCTTAACGATTTTTTAACACAATAACATAACCTTCATTCTTCCGCCTTCGACACTGCGATGGCTGCGATTCCGCAGAGAATTCCCGCCACTGCATAAATCAGTCCCGCGCTGGCCCAGTAATTTCCCGTAAATCCCAGCGTAAGAAAAACAATGGTAGCGACAAGCATAATACATCCGCAGATCTTTCCCTTGAGGATATTCCTCCGCTTCGTCTCCGGGCTGGGATTTGCCTCCCGGTTATAGGCTTCAATGTCATACTTGTTCTTCTGCATCCCTCCATATACCAGAAGACTGACTGCAGCTGTTATGGCAAGCATAAAGACTCCTCCTGCCATACTTTCTGTCTGCTCCTTTTCTGCAGTGTCACTTATATAGGCTCCTCCTGCCATACTTTCTGTCTGCTCCTTTTCTGCGGTGTCATTTGTAAAAGCTCCTTCTGCCATACTTCCTGTCTGTTCCTTACCTGCCGTATCGCTGATCCTCTCTATCCTGTCACCTGCAATCATAAAGAACAGCACCGCCACCAGAATAATACCTATTCCGGCCGCCACTCTCACTGTGAAGGTTTTGACCGCCCGTTCTTTCTGCTCTTCCGTATAAAAGTCTTCGACCTGCGGATGCTTATTCTGAAAGTGGGAGTATTCCATTCCCTTTACCACCAGGATCAGCACTGCTATGATCAGGAATACAAAAAAGATTTCCACTGAAACCATTTCCCCCACAGCCGTTTCCGAAAGCGCCATCATCACGCTCAGTCCCAGCAGAATCAGTCCTACTCCTGCGCTCACCCAGATACTGAACTGATTCTGAAAGCGGTCGTAGCCGTGAACATCCTCCGCAAATTCTCTGCTCACATCTCCCTGCACCAGTGCATCCATACTGCAGTGAAACATCCTGCAGATCTGCAGAAGCTTTTCCATCTCAGGGTAGCTCTGGGCGGATTCCCATTTCGAGACCGACTGTCTGGAAACCTCCAGTTCTTCTGCCAGCTGTTCTTGAGTAATGTTTTTCCTTTTTCTTAAATACTGTAAATTTTCTGCAAAGCTCATTTTTCCCTCCATACTGAAGTCTCTGCCCTCCGGGCAGCCTGACATTCTGTTATTTACCGTGTAACACTCTTAAATTTACGGTTGCACAGAGGCACCTTCAACCAATTTTCTGTTGCTTTTAAGTTTTCTGTGTCAATTTTCAGTTGCAGTGCCCAAAAATGCTAAATCTGGAAAATATGTCTGGTCGTAATATCTTCGTAGGAGAGTACTTCATTTCTGAGCGGCATCGCCAGATGTTCTCTTCGGTACTGAGTGGGAGAAATATTCAAATACTGCTGAAACTGTCTGTTGAAACTGGAAAGGCTCCGGTACCCCACCTTCCGCGCAATCAGATTTAAAGGCTCCTGGTTCAGATAGATCAGATGGCATGCCTGCTGGATGCGGTAGTGCTGAATGTATTCCAACGGGCTTACGCTGATGATCTTTTTGAACAGCCTGCGGAAATGGCTCTCACTGATACAGCAGTGAGCTGACAGATCTCCTATGGAAACAGGCTCCCTGTAATGCTCATAAATATAAGTAAGGGCAGCGCAGATGTACTCATAGGCATCCGCAGAATCCCTCCCGGATTGCCCGCTTATACCCCCTCCAATCGTAATTTGGTTTATCTCAGCCAGAAGCGCTACCAGAAGGCCGTGTACGGCTCTCTGATACAGAACCTTTTTCTCATGGAATTCCCGGAAGATCTCAGAAATATACAGATGCAAAACCGGAAATTCTTTCCGACTGACCACCACCGGAACTTTCTGGGGAATATAAAAGATCTGCCAGAGCATATCGCAGGAAATTCCTTCCTTATTTAAGAATAATTTCGGTTCCACGTACAGATATTCCCAGGTGTTTGTCCCGGAGCTGTTCGCGATCATATGAGGAACCTGTGGGAAAAGAATACAATAATCGCCTGCCTGGCAGGGAATCCTCTCATTCTCTCCATAGTAGATCTGCCCCGAACCATCCAGGCAGCTGCCGATCTCGATTCCATTATGAAAATGCAGAAATTCCGGAACGGAACAGGTATTCTGCCAGTAATTTCCTATGAAAGCCAACACCGGAAAAGATGCCGGGAAATCATAAGGACGGTATAGAATCGGCAAATGTTGAAATGATTGTTTTTGCATAGTTTTCAACCCATTAGTGACAAGCTTAAACAGGCTTTGCACCCTATAATAAACAATAAGAATAAATAATATCGTATTAGAGAAAGTATACTGGAAAAGAAGGAAAAAGTAAACCTATGACAGATATGGTTGAGATCATGAAGCGCGAAATTGTATGCGCCCTGGGATGTACAGAGCCAAGCGCCGTCGCGCTGGCAGTGGCAAAAGCCAGAGAAACTTTGGGGGAAGAGCCGGACAGGATCCTGATCAAAGTCAGTGGCAATATATTGAAAAATGCCATGAATGTGGGAATACCCGGCACGAATCTGAAAGGCATAGAAATCGCCGCCGCATTAGGCTGTGTGGCCGGAAAGGCCGATTGCGGGCTGGAGGTGCTTCAGAATGTGGAGGAATCTCACATCCGGCAGGCGCAGGAAATGCTCCGTCAGGGCAGAGTTGAAATTGGACTTAAGGAATGCGAAGAGCGTCTTTATATAGAAGCCAAATGTCTGAAAGGAGATAAAAGCGCGGAAGCTGTTATTGAAAAATGCCACACCAACATTGCTTCCGTATGTAAGAACGACAAAGTAATTTATTTTCGTGAAAAAGAAAATAACCGTGAGGAAGCGCTGGACTCCTATCATCTTTCTTTTCGGGAAATCTGGAACTTTATTCAGGTCTGTGATTTTTCCCAGTTGGAATTTCTGGAGGAAGTGATCCAGGTAAACAGCCGCATTGCGGAGGAAGGTCTGCGTAAGTCCTACGGCATGGGCGTGGGAAAGCACCTGGCAGATCGCGGGAAGAGAGCCCACGAAGAAGATTTTCAGACCTGTGTGGTCTCCTATGTGTCCGCGGCAGCAGACGCGCGGATGGCAGGATGTCCTTTGCCGGTTATGGCAACCACCGGAAGCGGTAATCAGGGGCTGACAGCCTCCCTTCCTGTCATAGCAGCTGCCGGGTGGCTTAAAAGCAGCAAGGAAGAACTTTATCGGGCACTGGCGCTGAGCGAGCTGGTGACAATTCATGTAAAAGAATATATCGGTAAGCTTTCCGCCCTGTGCGGATGCGCCATAGCGGCCTCTATCGGAAGCGCCTGCGGAATTACCCGTCTGTTGGGCGGCGGATATGAACATATGGAGCATGCTGTGAAAAACATGGTTGCGGATATTTCCGGCTTAATCTGTGACGGCGCAAAGGCAGGCTGCGCGCTGAAAATTGCCACCTCTATATCAGGTGCTATTCAGTGCGCTTATCTGGCGCTCGAGGGTGTGGAGGTTCCTGAGCGGGACGGCATCGTCTGCGGCAGTGTGGAAGATACCATTTACAATCTGGGAAATCTGGGAAACAGCGGCATGCGGATCACGGATCACGTGATACTGGATATGATGCTGGCGGGAAAAGCTTAAATTTATCATCCGTCAAAAAGATATGTACAGCATAGAAATATGCTTTCCATATAATAAGGTACAAACTGAAATTATTATTAAACTACTGCATTGGAATGGAGGCCGCTATGACGAAAAAGGAAAGAGTATTAAAAGCGTTTCAGAACCAGCCGGTGGATAAGGTTCCCATGGGATTCTGGTATCATTTTTCTCCCGATGAGGATACAGGAAATGTGATGGTGGAGCAGCACCTGGAGCTTTACCGGGAATCCGGGATGGATATGATTAAAGTAATGTGTGATGGATATTTTAATTATCCCAATCCTGGTATCGAAAAGATCACCTGTGCGGACGACTGGTTTCATCTGACGCCATTAGGAGACGATCATCCTTATATCACCAATCAGGTAAACCGTGTCAAGGCGATCGTGGAAAGGGTAAAGGACGAATGCTGCGTCTTTTACAACGTATTCTGTCCGATGTCTTTAATGCGCTTTGGCACCAGCGAAGAACTTCTGATGAAGCACCTGCGTGAAAATCCTGAGGCCGTCTGCCATGCGTTTACTGTTATTGCCGAAGATATCAAGGCTCTGATCCGCAGACTGATCACAGAAGCGAAAAGTACCGGCATCTACTATTGTGTGCAGAACGCGGAGACCTTCCGCTTTACCGCCGAGGAATACCGCAGGCTTGTTGCTCCGGCCGAGCTGGATGTTCTCAACTATGCCAACACCTTAAGTGAAAATAATATTCTGCACTGCTGCGGCTGGGCAGGAGATAAAAACCGCGTGGAAGTCTGGCAGGATTATCCTGCAAAGGCAGTAAACTGGGCCGTATACGTGGAAGACCTTCCTCTGAAAGAAGGGAAAGAATTTTTTGGCGGCCGCTGTGTTCTGGGCGGATTTGACAATCGCAAGGAAGGCATTCTCTACTCCGGATCCAGACAGGAGGTTGAACAGGAAGTAGAAAGACTTCTTGCATCTGCAGGGAAAACAGGCGTCATCCTGGGCGCGGACTGCACACTTCCCTCAGATATCAGTACGGAAAGGCTTTGCTGGATCAGAGAAAAGCTGGATCAGCTTGCCTGAGGAAGGATCTTACATATGAATTCTGAAAAGAAAGAAATAACCATGAAATACAATCGTACCGGCGCCAGCGGTCTTTTGCTGCCGGCGATGAGCCTGGGTCTGTGGCATAATTTCGGGGAGGACAACCCCTACCAAAACTCCAGGGAAATGGTACTGAAAAGTTTCGATCTGGGAATCACTCATTTCGATCTGGCAAATAATTACGGCACCCCCGCGGGCAGCGCGGAGCGCACCATGGGGAAGATCCTGCGGGAAGAGCTTTCGGCCCACAGAGATGAGATTGTCATATCCACCAAAGCCGGATATGAGATGTGGTCCGGCCCCTACGGCGATGGGGGTTCCCGGAAATATCTGTTCGCATCGTTGGATCAGAGTCTTAAGAGACTGGGGCTGGATTATGTAGATATTTTTTATCACCACCGCCCGGATCCCAATACCCCATTGGAGGAAACTATGAGTGCTCTGACAGATCTGGTGCGGATGGGAAAGACTCTCTATGTGGGTCTGTCCAACTACGGACCGGAAGAACTGGAGAAGGCTTCCGATATTCTGGAACATATGGGCGTCAGATGTCTCATTCATCAGCATCGCTATTCCATGCTGGACAGGCATAACAAATGTCTTCTGCCTGTCCTCCGGAAGAAAAAAATGGGGTCTATCGCCTTCTGTCCCTTAGAGCAGGGATTGCTGACCGACAAATACCTCCATGGGATTCCTGCGGACTCCAGAGCCGCCGGCAGCAGCATTTTTCTGAATACCGACAGTATCACGCCCGAGTATCTGAAGAAGGCCGCCGCCTTAAACGAACTGGCCATGCAGAGAAGGCAGTCTCTGGCTCAGATGGCTTTGGTTTATGCCTTAAAGGACGGGGAATTTACCTCTGTGATTCTGGGTGCAAGCCGCTTTTCCCAGATTGTAGAAAATATAGGGGCGCTGGCAAACACAGACTTTACCGAAGATGAATTGCATTTAATAGAAGAAATTCTGTGACAGAGAAAATGAGGAAATCTATGGAGAGAAAAGAAATCAGAACATGGGTCGACTGCAAAATGCCGAAGCTTGTGGAAACCCTGAAAGAGATCTGCCGTATTCGGAGCGTCGCGGAAACGCAAAATACCGCCTGCCCGCCCTACGGCGAAGGCTGCCGGGAGGTATTGCAGACCATGTTAAGAATCGGCAGTGAGGCCGGTTTTGAGACAACAAACTTTGAAAATTACGTGGGCCGCATTTCCCTGCCCGGAAGCAATCCGGAAAATATCGGCATATGGGCCCATCTGGACGCTGTTGAGGAGGGCGAAGGCTGGGAATATTCCCCCTACGAGCCCATTGTAAAGGATGGCTATTTCATCGCCCGGGGATGCCAGGACAACAAAAGCTCTGCTGTCATGGCGCTGTATGTCCTCAAGTTTATAAAGGAGCATCAGATCACCCTGAATCACACGCTGGATCTCTATCTCGGCACCTGTGAGGAAAAGGGCATGTTTGATCTGGACTATTACACAAAGCATTATGCTCCTCCCACCCTGTCCCTTGTACCGGACAGTGGTTTTCCCGTCTGCTGCGGGGAGCGAGGCACTTTCAATGGCGATCTGATCCCGGTGGAAAGCGCCAGCGATGAGCTCCTCGGCATAGACTGTGACTGCGGGCAATTCACGATTCCGGATAAGGCCGGCGTTGTCCTCCGGTATACGCCGGAGCGCTGGGCACTCTGCGAGCCGGCCTGCGAAAAGATCAGTGTTTCAAGAAAGAACGATGAGATCCTTCTGCTGGCCAGGGGAGTATCCAGTCAGTCGGCAAATCCCAATCAGGGAGACAACGCGCTGACAAGGCTGGCTGTGTTTATCTGTGACAGAAAGCTGCTTCCCGAACAGGACCTGCAGATATTCGCCATGGTTCGGGACATCAACCAGGATCTCAATGGAAGACCTCTGGATATTTACTGTGAAGATGACCTGTCCGGTCCCATCCTTTTGTCTGTTACACAAATGTTTTTACCTGAAAAAGGGGGAAAACCCGTCATCCACTTCGTTGCCAAATATCCCGTTTCCCGGAATGATTTTCCGTATGAGGAACGTGCCGGGGCTGCCGCTGCGAAAAAAGGCTTTACGCTTAAGACCACCAAACTGGCCAGGGCGAATTATTTTGACCCTGAACGTCCTGTAGTAGCGCGCCTTACTGCATGCAGCAATGAAGGCTTAAACAGGCAGGATAAACCCTTTGTCATGAGCGGCGGTACTTATGCCCGGAAGCTTCCCAACGCTTTCGCTTTCGGTACGGGAATGCCGCTGCCGAAAGCCCCGGAAGGCATGTTTCTTCCCGGCCATGGTGATTATCATCAGCCGGACGAGAGCATCTCTCTGGAGCGGATCAGAAAAGCGCTGGAAATTTATATCACAGGCATCCTTCAGATAGATGATCTGGATCTTACACTCTAAAAGGCATATACACATGTCTGGCATGTGTTTACGCAAAATAAAAGAAGGGAGAAAAAAAATGAAAAAAGTAAAAATGACAAGCATTGCACTGGCTGCGTTGTTAGTCGCACAGACACTGTTTACCGGCTGCGGAAATACTACGGACAAGACTGATTCCACACCTGCAGACAGCTCTGAAGAGACCTCCGATGTGCAATCCACCACCAATGAGACCTCCGATTCTGAGGAAACGGAAGCTGCAGAGGATACCGGCAGCACCAGCCACCTGATCGGAGACGGAAGCGTAACTCTGACCATCTTCTGTGATTTTCAGAATGCCGCCAGATCCTACTATACCGATCTGGGCGACAATCCTGTTGTTCAGTGGATCGAGAAGGATACAGGGCTGAATCTGGAATTCATCCATGCCCCTGCAAATGACGACGGTACATTCTTCCAGAATATGCTGCTCGGCGATCTTCCGGACCTGATTTTCTCAAGCCGTTTCCAGACCCATTATCCCGGCGGCGTGGAAGGCGCTATCGCCGATGGCCTGCTTTTGGATGTAACCGAGCTGGTAGAGAACAACGCTCCGAATTTCTGGGCTCTGTGCGAGGAGGAGAACGATCCCGATATCCAGAAGAAGATCCGTGGTGATGAAGGCAAAATCATCAAATTCGGCAGCACATTCCTGCCTCCTACCGACAACAACAAGGTGTTCAACGGACTGGTGATCCGTCAGGACTGGCTGGATAAATACGAACTGGAAGCACCTGTAACGCTGGATGACTACACAAACGTGCTGCGCGTGTTTAAGGAGAACGGCGTACAGTATCCTCTGGCTCTGTGCGAATTCTTTAATCAGTCACAGTTTTATGCAAACAACCCCATCGCTTCCGCTTTCGGCGTATCCGTGAAGGAATTCGACCTGGATGATGAGGGTAATGTACACTATTGCAGAACTCAGGATGGCTACAAGGAATTCCTCAAGCTCCTGAACAGCTGGGCAAAGGAAGGACTGATCGACGAAGATCTGGTCAGCCGTAACATCGACGATTCCCTGAGACTTTTCCAGGGCGGACAGGCAGGTATGTGTTTTGCTCATACCTACAATGTAAAGCAGTCCGTAGCGGTTGGTCCCGCAACAGACCCTGAATTTAAGCTTCTGTGTCTGGAAATGCCCAAGAAGAACGCCAGCGATGAGACACATCTCTCATCTCCCACCAGATCCATCAACAGCAACTCCTGGCAGGTAGCTGCTTCCAGCAAGCATCCTGAGGAGGCTGTGGCCTTCATCGATTACCTTATGAGCCCTGATACCCTGCTTCTTACCGCATGGGGAACCAACGAAGGCGAGAACAAGACCTATCAGATCAACGATGCAGGAGAACGTGAGTTCACAGAATTCGTGACGAACAACCCCGACGGACTGGACTATGATACCGTCCGCGCACTGAATATGTGCGCGCCTTTCCAGATCAAATATGATGAGACTATGGAAGCCTCCCAGTACTCTGAGGCAGAATGTCATCAGTCCTGGGATGCCTGGGGCAAACAGAACGACGGCGCTCATGTACTGCCCAGATACCTGACACTGACCGTGGAGGAATCAGAAGAATTAACCAGGATCAAACAGGATCTTGCCAACTATTCCGATGAAATGGTATACAAATTCATCTTTGGTCAGGAAGATATCGACGCGCAGTGGGATACCTTCGTAGCTGAGCTTGAACGTCTTGGAAGCACCAGAGGCGAAGAGATCAACAAACAGGCTTACGACAGATACCTTGAGCGTGGTCAGAACTGATTAAAATTAATCGAGCAGGGAAGGTTTATCTTCTCCTACTCGCGCGCGGGGTGTGTGCTGCGTAGCAGCAATTTTCCATACACACCCCTGCGCATAAACAGCCGGGGCGGGTTTTCGGAATCCGCCCCTTTTGGAAATATCGGAGATACTGCGGCATTAAGAGAGGAGGAAGCTTATGGACCGTACGGCAAAAATCGCCACCGACAAAAAAGCGCCGTTTTTCAGGCGTCTGTGGAAAAATATAAAAACGCATCCGCTGCTCTATATTATGATCCTGCCGGTTTTGGCATACTTTATCGTCTATCACTATTATCCCATGTATGGGATGATTATTTCACTGTTTGACTATGTTCCCACAAAGGGTATTACCGGGAGCAATTTTGTTGGCCTGAAGCATTTCCGGGCATTTCTGGAGGATCCTTATTTCTTCCGTACCATGAGAAATACCCTCTCCATTAACCTGCTGCTTCTGATATTCGGCTTCCCCTTCCCCATCCTGTTTGCGGTTCTGTTAAACGAACTGCGCAGTGCAAGGTTCCGGAAGCTCACGCAGACGGTAACCTATATGCCTCATTTTATTTCCACAGTCGTAATCTGCGGTCTGATGCTGGATTTTTGCAAATCAACCGGTGTGATCACCACCATTGTCAGCGCGGTATCCGGCCAGGAGCCTGTCAATTTATTCAGCCGGGCCTCCTTTTTCCAGCCTCTCTACGTGCTGATGTGTATCTGGCAGGAATTCGGCTGGGATTCCATCATCTATTTTGCGGCGCTGACCGGTATCTCCCAGGAGCTTTATGAGGCGGCGGACATCGATGGCGGCGGAAGATGGCGGCGGAAGATGGCAAAAAATCATCCATGTAACTCTGCCGGGCATCTCTCCCACCATCGTGATCCTGCTGATCATGCGCATCGGTAATATGATGACCCTGGGCTGGGATAAGATTTTACTGCTCTACAATCCCATGATCTATGAAAAAGCGGACGTTATCTCCACCTACGTGTACAGGATCGGTCTGATGAACTTCCAATACAGCTTTTCCACGTCGGTAGGTGTGTTTAACTCGGTAATCAATTTCATTTTACTGCTTTCTGCTAATGCCATCAGCAGAAAGGTAAATGATACCAGTTTATGGTAAGGAGGACTGAACATGAAGAAGAAACTGAAACCTTTCCATATTATAAACGCACTGATCATGCTGTTTTTGATCTTTATCACCATCTATCCCGTATATTATGTGGTAGTGGCCTCCATAAGCGACCCCGTTCTTCTGAAATCTCATACAGGCCCCTTAGCGGGGGTATTAGGATCACCCACACTGGCCGGATATCAGCGGACTCTGGCCAACAAGAACCTTCTCAGCGGCTTTAAGATCACACTGTTTTATCTGGTCGTGGGAACATTGATGCAGCTTACCCTGACAAGTATGGGCGCCTATGTGGTCTCCCGTAAAAGCTTCCTTATTCGCAACGGTGTGATGAAATTCATGGTGTTCACCATGTTCTTCAGCGGCGGACTGATCCCTCTGTTTTTTGCTATCCGTAACACGGGAATCTACAATACCATATGGGTATCCTCCATCCCCTATGCTGTCAGCGCTTACAACCTCATCATCATGAAGACCTTTTTCGAGTCCATACCGGACAGCCTGGAAGAAGCTGCCATCATCGATGGCGCAAGCGATTTCACCGTGTTTTCCAAGGTGATCATGCCGCTGTCCAAGCCCGTGATCGCTGTCATGACCCTCTACTACGGAGTCGGGCAGTGGAACTCCTGGTTCCCTGCCGCCATGTTCGGCAGAGACAGAGCTATCTACCCTCTGCAGATGATACTGCGGGAGATCCTCATTCAGAATCAGGAGCAAAGCGCGGATTCCCTCTTTGCAGCGGTGGAGCAGTCCTTTTCCAATGAGCTGGTAAAATACTGTACCATCGTTGTTTCCACGATTCCGATTCTGGTAATCTATCCTTTTTTGCAGAAATATTTTGAAAAAGGTGTTATGATAGGAGCAGTGAAAGGATAGGCACGAAGCGAGGAAAAGATTGAAAATTAAAATTTTCAATCGCGAGATTTGTGTCTGCGCGTTGCTTGCCACAAACTCGTTAAGTCATTCATGGCTTTGCGCAACAAAGCAGCGCAGAAATGGGGATAACTATGGACAGAAATTTATACAAAAAAGTCGGTAAGTGGTTCGATGAACATCAGGAACAGATGGCAGATGATATCATAAGGCTTGTAAAGATTCCCAGCATTTCCCGGCCTGGGAAGGACGACACGCCCTTCGGTGCCGCCTGCCGGGACTGCCTTGAAGAAATGCTTGCCATTGGAAGAGAGCACGGATTCTGCACAGAAAATTATGAAAATTATGTGGGCAGCATCGGAGAGTCCCAAAAAGACTGGAGCAATATGATCGGTTTCTGGAATCATCTGGATGTGGTTCCCGTGGGCAGCCACTGGCAATACGCTCCCTTCTCTCCTCTTCGGAAGGATTATTTTCTGATCGGCCGGGGAGCCCAGGACAATAAAGGTCCCGCGGTGGGAATGCTCTATGTCATGAAATGTCTGCGGGAGCTCAATATTCCGCTGAAGCATCAGCTCTGCCTCTTTGTGGGATGCGATGAAGAGCGGGGTATGGAGGATCTGGCCTATTACACGAAGCATTATCCCACTCCCTGGCTGTCCATGATCGCGGACAGCGGATTCCCCGTATGCTATGGCGAGAAGGGAATTGTGGAGGGAAATCTGAAAAGCAGAGAACCTCTCTCTTCCCTGATCTGCGAGCTCCAGGGCGGAAGCGCCAGCAATATGATTCCGGACAGCGCGTACGCTCTTCTGCGGCGCACAGAGGCCCTGGATACCGCACTGAGCTCTGCCGCAGCCGATACGGAGACCGGTATGTCTGCGGAAACAGCACCCTCACGGATCACGGTGGAGACCGGAGAAGATACCATCCGCATCAGCGCCAGAGGCGAAAGCAGACACAGCGCTTTTCCGGATGGGAGCGTCAATGCCATCCATGAATTGCTATATTTTCTGGCTGCTCTTACTCCCCTGACTCAGGAGGACAGGGACCTCCTTGGCCGGCTGGCCCGTTTATCTGAGGAATACTACGGAGAGCGTGTGGGAATCTCCGGAAGCGATGAAGTCTCCGGTAAAACCACCTGTGCCGCCACATTATTAAAGTTTGAAGAGGGATACGTCTCTTTGCATTTTAACATCCGCTATGCCATCTCCACCGATCAGGATAAAATGCTGGCCCAAATAGAATGCTGTGCCCTCCAGAACCGGATGCTCTGGGTATTGGAACGAAATTCCGCTCCCAGCTATTTTCCAAAGGAACATCCTGCAGTGGATCTCCTGACAAATCTTTACAATGAGATCACAGGAGAACAAAAGGAGAGCTTTGTCATGGGCGGCGGAACTTACGCCAGAAAGCTTCCCCGGGCCTTCGCCTACGGGATCGGCGGTATGAGCGAATCCGAGGAAGATCAGAAGCTCAGAAAGCAGCTCTTTCTTCCCGGACACGGCGGTGCTCATGAACCGGACGAAGGGCTGAATCTGCGTCTTCTGACAGAGGCTTTGAAAATTTATGTTATGGCTCTCATTGCTCTAAATGACATTTCTTAAGATTTCCCCTCTGCCTGATAGGGGGCATATCTGGGCACATTCTTCCGGATTCCGCGTTTTTCATTGCGGAACGTCTGGGGACTGCGCCCTGTTATTTTGCGAAATGTCCGGTTAAAGCTGGACAGAGAATGAAAACCACTTTCCAGGGCAATGGAAAGAATACTTTCTTCTGTTCTGGTCAGTTTGCAGCATGCCTTCCGGATACGCACCACCTGCAGGTACTGCCGGGGCGTCTGCTGAAATCCTCTGCGGAAGCATTCCAGAAACTGCGCCCTGGAAAGCCCGCACAAATGTGCCAGAAAATCAGGCTCCTGATCTTTCATATACTCTTTGTCCATGTAGGCTATCGCGGGAAACAACTGGGCCCTCAGATTGCTCTGGTGCAGACCGGAAAGCTTTCCTTCCTGCCTCCGGTAGAGACGAACCATCAGCGCTTCGATCAGACCGGACACTACCTGACTGGAATATTCTTTGTCCCCATCCATCTCTTCAACGATCAGGTCCAGCAGCTCTGTTTCTTCCGGAAACAATTCTGCAGAAAATATTTTGTTAAATTCCATGTACCAGTACCAGCTGAATTCCACCGGCAGACCATTTGGATAAAAAGGCGCAAGCAGCTCCTCCGGGTTAAAGAACAGATATTGACAGCACACATCCTCCACAGCCTGAGGCGGAAAATAAGATGCATGGGTAAAAAACGGCGGCAGAAAAAGAAAAGACCCCTGTGAAATTTCATGAATATCATTTTCCAGATTCCAGTACATTAATCCTTTTTTGCAGATTGCAATCTCAATACAATTGTGAAAATGTATAAAATCCACCCTGTCCGAAATCTGCGTTCCCTGCATAAACAACAGCGGAAACTTTGATGGAAATGTGTACTCCCGATAAGTGACCGGAAGATCGGAATAAAACTCGCTCACTGTCAAAACTCCTTTTTAATTCAGCTCATGTAACGTCCACAGTCCCTTTCTGGCCACTACTGTATCAGAAGAGAGCCTCTCATTTTCTTCCAGCAGCCTCTCTATACACTTCTCCTGATCCTTGTGATCCGCCACATAGACCAGAAGGCTTTCACTTCCCTCTATGCTTTCATCCCTGACAGGTTCTTCGTTTCCCTGGCTGGCCAGATAGACTCTGGGATATTCCATGAGCTCGTCGGAAAGCCGCCATACATTATCCGGAGAGGCCTCATTATAGAACACTACCACCGGCGTTTCTGCATGCTCTCTCACAAATTCCATAACCTCTCTTTCCTCTTCATAAAGAAAAAACACCTTTCCGTTTTTCAGAGCAAGGCTGTTTGTCACCGCCAGCACCAATAGCAGGGCCGCTCCCACGGGCATCCATTTTATTTTCCAGGAGCCTGCTATTCCTTCCCACAACATCCACACTGCATATAGAAGAAGAAAGAGCAGAATGCCATAGACCGGCAGCTGATACCGGTTGGAGGTTTCCCCCAAAAGCAGCGCTGTCTTGGAGATTACAAAAAAGTATCCTCCGCAGGCAAACGCCGGAAGCCAAAATAACACACCAAACCGCTCGCTCTTCGCAGATTTCCATTTTCTCAGATATCCGGCAGTCACGCCAAGAAGGCAAATCACAAGGAGCCATGCACTCAATGTATGGTTCATCACAAAATCATCAAACAGCCCTGCAAAAAAACGGAGTCTGTCCCATGTATTGGATACGTCCCCAAACTCGCTTACCGCCTCTGTCCCACGATATCCTCTGAAAATATGGGCAAGACTTGCGGGATAATAACAGACTGCACCCAAAAACCCCAATCCACAGAACACGCCATATGCAAAAATTTCCCGTATCTTCCTGTTCCGAAGAAGCCAGAGACAAAATCCCGTTCCCAGAAAAAAGTGAAAAATAATATAGTAGTACTGCGTCAGAAATCCCAGAAATACGGTGATTCCCACTGGAAGCAAAAAACTCCGGATCCGGAAATCCTGCTTTTTTACCGCCCGCAGATGCAAGTCCATACACAGCAATACAAACAGCGTCAGCCACTGATACATACGAATGAACATTACCCCGGAGATCACAGCCGCCGAGAAGCCCCAGCCAAAGCAGGTGAGGAACGAAAGGATCATTCCCCTCCTTTGGGACGCTTCCCCGGAATCCCTCTCCGCCGCCGTGTATACTCCCCAGGAAAGCAGCACAAAGGAGACCACATAGGCTATCATATTTACTCCAATCCCCAGCCACTTTCCAAATACACCCGGGAACAACGAACAGACTGTGTGGAAAATATAGTAGTAAAGGGGCGGATGTACGTCCCAGGACTGCATCTGCTTCACCACAGAAAAACGAAACCGCTCCCCCGGCAGTACCACAAAGTCGTTGCGTATCTCCTCCCGCTCCACCCACTGCCTGTCGTCCACAAAAAGCCCCGCCGTCTTGTTGGTAGAGTAATAGGTATACAGTTCATCCTCATGAAAGCCCGCCTTTCTGTCCCCATAATAAAAAAGCACTGCCAGCTGACCCATAAGCAAAATGCCCATGGCCAGCCCGAAGAAGAGCCGCTCTCTCTGATTCAAAAAGACTTTCATAACTCTTTTCCTTTCAACATCCTGTGAACAGTCCGCACCATTTTAGGCGCCGTGCCCAGAAGCAACAGATAGATCTTGTTTTTCCGTGTAAGATAGGGCGACTTCCATGTCTGTTTTCTGTGCTTTTTCAAATAGCCTCTGACCTGGAGGTAAAAGAGATTGTCTCTGTTCATCATAGGAATCGGAATATGGAGCATATAGTCCAGACGCTGGAACAAACCAAATCTCTCGGCTTCCGGCAAGAGTTCCGGATATTCCTTCTTCACGATCTCAACAACCCTGTCTGCATTTACCACAATATCTGTAAAAACCCGGGGAAATTCCTCTCTGTTTCGAGTCCTGGTATTGCTGCCGTACCGGTAAAAAACATGGTAGTCCTGTTCCGGCAAAACTGCCACCGCAGATATTTTGGGCAAAAGACGCACCAGCAGGTAAAAATCCTCATTCAATTCCCCCTCCGGAAATTTTTCCTCCCGAAAAAGCGATATATGTGTCAGCTTGGTACAGAAGGAGCAGTCTCCTCTGTGGAGCAGAAGCTCTCTCATAAACTGACCGCTGGCAAAAAGCTCCGGATCTGCGGGCGGTGCGCACACATCTTCCATGCGGTTTCCTTCCTCGTCAATCTCATCCCGGGAGATCTGCACCATAAGCAAATCTTCTGTAAGCGCTGCATGCAAAAGCCTCTCATACATTTCGGGTTCTATATAGTCGTCGCTGTCCACAAAGCCGATGTATTCGCCCCGCGCCATAGAGATCCCCAGATTCCTCGCGGAGGAGGAGCCGCCGTTTTCCTTGTGGAATACCCGGATTCTGCGATCCTCCATTGCCATTTTTTCCGCAAGCGCCCCGCTGCGGTCACTGGAACCGTCATCCACCAGAAGAATCTCCAGATTCCGGTAGGTCTGCCTGCGTATGGAATCTACGCATCTGGGCAGCCATTTCTCAACATTGTATACGGGCACAACTACACTGATCAACACGGCTCTCTCCATCTCAGCCACCCTTTTCACCTTCCCTCTCTTCTTTCAGCATCCATTGATACATCTTCCCGGGCGCTATCACCGGGGCCGGACTAAGCGGTCCTTCTGCAGCAGGTTCCATCCTGCCCTCCCTGATTCCCTCTACTAAACGGATCAGCTCGCCGGCTGCATGCCGGGCGTTCCACAACCCCGTAATGGTACGGTATGCCTCCCATCCCATCCGTTCCCTCTCCTGTGGATGTCCTATCAGAAACTTCACCGCCTCTTCCATTTTCTCATAACGATTATCCGGATAACACAGACCATTTTCCCCATGACGGATCAGATAGGGCACAGCTCCCGCCTGGACATTGGCCACTACCGCACACCCGCTGTTCATAGCCTCATTCACCACAGCTCCCCAGCCTTCCAGATGATTGCTGGTAAAAATAAAAATATGTCCTTTTTCCATGACGGAGCGCACTTCCCCTGGCGCAATAAAGCCGTAAAAGGTAATCACATCCTCCACATTCTGCCGACGGGCCATCTCTTTCAGCTCCTGTTCCATGCCGCCTCCGCCTGCCATATGAATATGAAAATTCTGTTTCTGATCTTTGAGGCTTTTTGCCAGCCGGATCATATATTCGGGATGCTTTAAGGGAATAAATCGTCCCGACCATACGATCTCCACTCTTCCTTCTGCTCTTTTCATTTTCGCGAACTCTTTTTGAGCGTATACTCTGGTCTCAGGAAAGTATCCCCACTTAAACATCTTGCCCGGATAGGCGCGGATCATATGGAAGTCTGATGGCACATAAGCTCCGGCACACAGAAGATATGCCTGTCTGTTCCGGTATCTGGTATGTTCTCTGTATTTATGGATCAGCCCTCTGGGAGAAACGGCTTTCCACTGCCCCTCCCGGTAAAGTCTCTCACTGACTCGTATTGTCAGAAGTCCCACATTCAGCCGCTCCTGGATCAGATCTTCCCGACCGCTCCACCCGGCAAGGAGTACATCACTCTCCATAATCAGCCTTCTGCACTGTTCCTCCTCCTGATAGAGGAGCTTCACATAGGGAAGCGCTTCCCCGGCGCTGCTCCATCCCATCTGCAGACGCTCCTGCTCCATGGGCTGGGTCTGAATAAAATGATAATTTTTCCCCAGAAGCTCATAACAGGCGTTGGAAAAAGGAATCTGATGATGATTGATGTAATTGGATATAAACGTAATATTCATCTCTGTCCTATCTCCCTGTAGACCTCCAAAAGCCGCGCATAATTTTGGCTCCCGTCATGGGTCCGGCGCGCCCGCCTCCTGGCCTCCACACTGATTCTCTCCGCCAGACAAAGGCCTGTTTCATCCTTCTCTCTGTTCCATAATCTTCGAAAAGATTCTGCCATAGCCTCCACGTCTCCTGTCGGAAACAGCAGGCCTTCCCTTTCGTCTGCAATCATATCCGGTATCCCGCCCGCCCGGGAGGCGGCCACGGGAACCCCCAAAAGCTGCGCCTCCCCCACGGTGTTGGGGGAATTTTCCAAAACCGAGGGACATACAAACAGACTGCTCTTCAAAAACCTTTCCTTCATCTGGGAAGCCGTCATTTTCCCCAGCATGATCACCTTATTTTCCAGCCCGTATTTTTCTATCAATTCCAGCAAATACTTTCCATAAGCCGGAAGTTTTAACCGCTCTCTGAAACCGTTGTGTCCGATCACACTGTTTCCCGCCACATACAGCTTCATATCAGGGTAATCCTGCAGGAGCAGCGCCATAGCCATAAGAACAAAATGCATTCCTTTCAGGGGATAATCTCCCTGTCCCAGGAAAATGCTGTGCTCCTGGCATCCGGAAAGTGTCCATTTCCCCTCATAAAATTCTCTGCGCATAGTTTCATTCATATGATAATACGCTGCGCCGGGGTTGATCCTGGCACTACCCTCCCTGTCAAATTCGGTTCTACCAGTGATATTCCCGCTTTTCCGTATCAGTTCCGCCTCATTTTCCCCCCGGCGTACAAATTTTCTCTGCTGCTCTCTGATCGAATCCTTTCGTATCAGGTCACGAAAAGTCCTTTGATTCTGCACCTTTATAGGGAGTCCTGCCATATAAACTTTGGCAATCTCACCGCACAGTCCCTGAATCCCGGTAAGCGTCCTGACCGGATTCCCAAAAACCCTCGCTGCCGCCAGAGCATGTGGAAACTCCGTGCCGAATATATGGATCATATCCGGTCTGAAATCTTCATATATTTTTCGAAAGCTCTCCTCCAGATGGCTGTCATATACTTCCGGCGTATTCAGATTTTCCGGAAACGCATAGCAGCTTACATTACGTTCTTCATTCCCGGACGTTCCCCGCACCTGTATTTTTCCTTCTCTGATCCTTCCATTCCTTTCCAGACTCCCAAGCAGAGACCGCTCAAGAGGAAAGCAGATTCCCAGCCGGAAGGAAGCTTCTTCCTTCTGTACCTTTTCAAAAATACCGGAAAGCCATCCTTCCCGGTTACTGTAAGGTATATTTAATTCCTGCCCAATAACAGGCAGCATAATATTACAAATCCACAATACCCTGTTCATCTTATCTCCTCACCTTTTGAGCATAAAAAATCCCTTTCAATCGATTATAGGCTCCCGCCGTTTTCTCATTTTCTGCAAGTTTTGTACGCAAAGCGGAAAGGGTCAGCAACATAATCAGCCGGAATCGGGAAAGCTGTCTGCGCGAGAAATATTTTTCTGTGATCTCCCTATGCTCCCTGGCCGATACCTTCCGGTTTTCTCTGGTTTCTGAAAATCCGCCTCCCTCATAATCCGCCACCAGTATATCCTGATAGGCAAGCCTCATCTCTCCCCGGACGCCCTTTTCAAAAAAGCACCACAAGAACTGCTCATAATCCGCCCGTACTTTATATTCTGTGAGAAAAGGATGCTCTCTTAAGAGCACCGCAGAGTAAAAGCATGCCTGATGGCAGGGCACATTCCGATAGCATCCGAATGCATCCATGCAGGGATTGGAGGCAACCTTCTGCCCCCTCAGCCTCTCATAGACATTTCCATAGTAAATCCCCGGCAGGTTTCCACACCCGGATGCACTGATAAAGTCTGCCATCTCCTGCAAAACTTTCTCTGAATAAAAGCGGTCGCCGCTGTTCAGATAATAAACGTATCTTCCCAGGGCTTTCCCGGCCGCCTGATTCATAGCATCATAAATGCCTGCATCTTTTTTAGAAAAAATCCTGATTTTCCTTCCTCCATCAGAATTTTCTTTTTCCCATTCTTTCAAAAGATTATGGGCATATTTTAAGGAGCCGTCTCCTGACACCCCATCCTTGATGATCACTTCAAAATTATGAAAGGTCTGTCTTTCAATACTCTCCAGCGTACTCCTGAGTCTGTCCCCGGAATTTAGACACACAATTATAATAGAAAAAAAAGGCTGCATTTCCTACCTCGTTCTAATTTACATCTGATAAAATCGGAACCATATCATGGAACATAAACGTTTCATAGGGCAAAATTCTTAACCCGTCATCTCCCGCCTTCCTGAGAATAAAAATTATGAAATAAAAGACTGCCGCTAGGATCACTCCTGATGTAAGCAGCTTTTTTATCTTTTTATCCTCTATTTTTCCGAGCAGCGCCGGCAAAAAGAAAATATGAGTGATCGTCAGATAATACCCAATCCTTGAAATGACCGGAAGAAAAGAGCAGCATACATACATGACCAGCGCCCCCAGATTGCAGTAAAAATAAAACCGGTTTCTCCTGCTCTCCTTCACTGCATTTTGATAGTACACCAAAGACAGGATCAAAACCGCCAGGCACCGCACAATGTTGACATAGCTGGTGCCGCCCTCCAGATACTCCGTATCCTCATATGTTGGATATAGAAATATCACTGCCCGCAGGTAAAAATCCTGCAGAAAAAAGAACGTAGAACAAAAAGCTGCTCCAATTACCAGCTGCCACTTCTTCCAGGGCAAAGATGCCAGAAAATACAGAGGGATCACTACCAGTAACGACTTGTGCAGGCTCGCTCCTAAAAGCACCAGAAGAATAAATTTAGCCCACTCTTTCCGGAGCACATAGGGTATCGCCATCACTGCTATGGCAAGCGCCAGATAATATCGTACCGTATTGAAGGATTGAAAATAGTAGCCCAACGCCATAAACAGAAAGAAGCTGAAGGAAAAGGACTCCGCCTGTCTGTAAATCGCCACGAGAAACAGCAAAACAGTAAAAAAAGCAAAAAAGGCAAAAACCAGCAGATAATTTTCAAATCCGCTGATTTCATACAAAAATCTAACCACTGCATTAAATCCGAACTCTGTGGGTACAAATGCATTACAGTTGATCAGATGCATAAATTCCACATACTTGGCATAGTCGTTTCCAACATTCAGCCGGCAGGCTGATACCCCAAAAAGAATCAGGAAAACAGACAACAGGCTGATTCTATTCAGTAGTTGCTGTCTGCTTATTCTGTTCTGTTGTACCCTGCAACGGTTATCTACCATTAGTCCAAGCAGGACCGTCAGCACCGCTGCCACACTATAGATTATCATACCCTGCTCCTGTTCTTTCCTTCCTGTATCCCCTGCCGCATCAGCTTATAAGCCTCTCTCAGCAAAACTCTCTCGAACATTTCTCCTTTGCCAGATCGACCGCGCATTAATAAGAAACGTAAAGAAAATATTCCTGCACCCCATCCATAAAGATGATGGTAAAGCACCCCTCTGTCAAAAAAGAACTTTTCGTTATACCCTTTAAACCAGGTGGATTCCCGGTAAATTTCCTCTCCGATCTCCTCCGTCGCCGCATATAGATGCATCCCCTTTTTCAGGCAGTCGTGCAGAAAAAGGCTGTCCTCTCCGTTGCTGTACCTCGCCCCTCCCCCAAACAAAAGAGAAAAACTTACATTTGCCTGATGCAAAACTCCGGTTCTTGCCGCAACCGCATAGGCCGGATACCTGCCATAATTATACCAGCGAATTCTCCCTGCCGACCGGTTATAATAAGTGGCCCGATGAGGATCCACCTTAAAATTAAAGGTGATGATATCCGCATCCGGATTCTGATCAAAGGCTTCCAGGACCGTCTTTTCATATCCGGAATACAGCACAATATCTTCGTCCGAGAACAACGAGATTTCTCCTTCCGAGCGCTGCAAAGCCGTATTTCTGCTAAGGCCCACTCCCCGTTCCGCCATGGAAAAGCAACGGATCTGCCTGCCTCTGTGCTCATACTCCTGATAAGCAAAATGATCACACTGATTGATGATAATGGCTTCCGTTTCGAGATTCATTTTTTCAGCCAGTTTATTTACTTCTCCGTTTACTGCTGCTACCAGCACCTGTAATCTCATAGTCTTCTCTCCGAAAAACGGTGCGCCGGATTTCTCTTTATGCAAAATACCGGTTCAAAAACTCTTCATCCGCCTGGGCAATGATCATTCCCAGCACTTCACAGTCCTGATTGTGAAGAAAACTTAAGATGCGCGCCACCTTACGCCCTACATCCACCCCGAACGGAAGCAGGATAATCACGCCGCCTATCTCTCTGATCCTGCGGCACTCCTCTTCCGAAAGCACATTCTCCCCAAAAGCAGTTACTTCCCATTCTCCTTTTTTCCCCTGCTGATCATCTGCCCGGGGAATATGCCATTCAAAGCCGCTCCCATCATGATCAGCTTCGCTCCCGCCAAAAATCTCTGTTTCTTCTGTGTTCAGGAGACGCTCCAGTTCCAGCCTGCGCATATCTGAGTGGTTCGCCATGTCCAGAATCGCAAAGCTTCTTTTACCCCCCAGAGCATATTTGATATTTGCTTTCAGCTCTCTTGCATAAGGCTGCAATCCCTTCTGGTTTCGGGTCAAAATCCCCAGTGCCTTAAAGCTGTACATTTTCTCTATATCCTCCTGGACATATACGGCCTCATCCAATATATAATGAAAGCAAATAACCAGAAATGCCAGGAGACCCAGCAGTACTGCGCCTGTGATACAGGCTGATGTGGTCCTCTCATCCCAGAAAACCCGTTCCGGTGCTCCGGAGCGTATCACCTTGATCTGCTCCAGCTCTGAACTTTCTCTTGCATATTCCTTCAGCCCGCTTTCCAGCGCATTTCGAATCTCACGTACAAATTTTTCGTCATCTCCTTTTACAGTAACCGTAAGAAGACGAATATCAGACAATATTTCAGCAGTAGTCGCCTCCATTACCTGCTTTTTTTCATAGCCGGGAAGGCTTTCCATTACAATGTCAAGAATCGGATCCGTATCCAGAAGGTCGTTCCACGTATATCCATTATAATATTGATAGACTTCCCCGTTCTCATCATGACCAAAACTGATATAGAGTTTGGACACCGCCTGATACTCCACCGGCATCCTCATAGACCGTACAATCTGATAAAGGATTCCGCCAAAGGTCGCCCCCAGGATTGCAAGCATGACAATCAGCCATATTTTCTTCTGAAAATACAGCACAAGCCTCTTTAAATCCATTCCCCTATTCAGATATTCTTCCTTCATTTCCATTCTTATCTCTCCAGGTCTTTTCATCTATTATCTCACACTTGCGTCCTTTCGGCCCGCATATCTTCTGATTCAGGGTTCCTCATAGCCGTTACCTGCGTATGGTCAACACCTTCCGTACTTTCCGGTCTGATCAATATTTTCAGCGTCAAAAGCATCAGTTTTAAATCCAGCCACACAGAGTAATTTTCAATATAGGTAAGATCCAGCTTCAGCTTGTCATAGGGTGTTGTATTATATTTACCGTAAACCTGTGCATAACCTGCAAGCCCTGCTTTCACCCGCATTCTGAACAGAAATTCCGGCATTTCCTCCACATATTGTTCAATGATCTCCGGGCGCTCCGGCCGCGGTCCAATAAAGGACATATCTCCTCTTAAAATATTGAACAGCTGCGGCAGTTCATCAATTCGTACCATACGGATGAATCTTCCTACCGGAGTAATCCTGCTGTCATTTTTAGCCGCCAGTCTCGCCACGCCATCTTTCTCAGCATCGACTTTCATACTTCTGAACTTCATAATCTGAAATTTTTTCCCATTGCGGGTACAGCGAATCTGCTTATATAATACCGGTCCCTTGTCATAGCATTTGATTACAATCGCAGTGACCAGCATGACCGGCGAAATAATTACCAGCAGAATCAGAGAACATGTAATGTCAATCAGCCGTTTTGCCACCCTCTGCCCCACGGAAAGGGCGTACTCTCTTGTCAGGAAAATGGGAGTATCAAACAAATGGATCTGGTCGGATCCCTTGATCAGCACATCCGGAATCTTGGGCATCACGTAAACACGGATGAACCTGCTGTAGCAGTATTTTAAAATATTATTCCTCTCCATTGTGGGAATGTCCCAGAGTACTACAGCCTCATATCCTTTCAGAATTTCCTTTTCCAGTGCCGCCGGTCCTTCGCTGATATCCATACATTTAACGATTTTGTATTTATCTCTGCGTGTTTTAAATTTCTGCAGAATGCCGTCAATCTCTCTCTCCCCATGTATCAGGAGCATTTCCTTGGGCGGAAATACCTTTTTGTAGACCGCATTACAGAGGCAGGTCCACGCACCTGCTATGACCAGCTGCACCAGGGTAGCCGCCATAAGACAGTCTGCAGGAACCAGCCAGTTATTCATCAGAGAAATCTGCGCATATGTAAATGCATTTGCAAAAAAAAGGGAAAAAAGCTGGGACAAAAATACGTCCATAGGCTTTAAGTAGCCGATTTTCATGCCGCCATAGGTATTGTTAAAAAACAGCAGGAGAATCATGTATAATCCAATGGTCAAAAGGTGCCCGTTTCGTTCAAATTTCAATCCCCTGTTAAAATTATTAATAATAGGATAATAATACGCCATCCAAATATATGCGTACACAGCTGCCTGCATAAAGAGCCCCGCACAGGTAAGCCATAATACAATAATTCTTTTCAGAGATTCCAGACGTTTCACCTGCGTTACCTCCCTTAACGTTTCTCCTCTTCCTCACAGTCTTCGGAGTGTGGCGCCCATAGCCCAGAAAAACAAGTGATAAACACTGCCTGGAAGAGAGAGCTTTTCTTCTCTTCGGTATAAATTCCATATACGCCTTATCGCTTCCAGTTTATTGGAAGACAAAGACTTTTCGGGTCTCCGGTAAATGGCCAGAACCTCGTTCAATCCATGCGCGGTAACTCCGCTGCGCAAAATTTTCCACCAGGTAGCCGTATCCTCACTTTTTACATCCGGCATCAGGATAAGCTCCCGGCTGATTTGGCGGGTGTCGATCAGGACCGTGGTCGTAAAAATTATGGTTCGCGAAAGCGCTTCTTTATACGTAAGAGCAGGCGGAACATGTACCACCTTTCCCGTTCCTTTTGCATTTCTGTCTCCGAATTCATAGGCTGTAAACGCAAATGCCGCCTGCTTTTCTTTCATAAAGGCAAGCTCCTTTTCGAGCTTGTCGGGCAGCCAGATATCATCTGCATCTAAAAAAGCAATGTACCTTCCTCTGGCTGCTTCTATCCCTGTATTTCTGGCTTTGGCGGCGCCTTCATTCACAGACTTTCCGATTATCCTGATTTTTCCGCCGCTTTGAGCCGCCCTGTGCTCTATCAGCTCCCGGCTGTTATCTCCGGAACAGTCATCTACCAGAATCAGCTCCCATTCCTGGAAAGTCTGAGCACACACCATATCTATCGTCTCTTCTATATAAAGACCGGCATTATATACCGGCACAATAATGCTTATAAGCTTGTCCGGCTGACCCATTTATATTTCCTCTTTTATAAGATAGATTGGCCTTCTTTTCACTTCCATATACGTCTTGGCAAGATATTGGCCCACAATTCCCAGACAAAACAGCTGTACACCGCTGATCAGTGATATAATACACACCAGCGACGGCCAACCGGAGGTTGGATCACCAAACACGGCCTTCCTCACAATGGTAAACAGAATCAGCGCAAAAGCTGCCAGGCAGAAAAGCACTCCCATAAAAGCTGCAAAAGCAAGGGGTGTCGTAGAAAAGGCTGTAATCCCATCCAGGGAATAGAGAAACAGCTTCCAGAAAGACCATTTGGTTTCGCCTTTCTTACGCTCTATATTCTCAAATTCCATCCACTTGGTCTGAAATCCTACCCAGCCAAAGATCCCCTTACTGAATCTGTTATACTCAGGCATGGAAAGTATGGCATCCACCACCTGCCTGCTCATCAGTCTGTAGTCCCTGGCTCCATCCATGATCTCTGTCCGGGAAATTTTTCTCATGATACGATAAAACATCCTTGCAAAAAAGGAACGGACAGGCGGTTCCCCTTTACGGTTCACACGCCTGGTAGCCACAGAATCGTATCCTTCTGACAGATATCCAAACATTTCAGGCAGAATCGAAGGCGGATCCTGAAGATCTGCATCCATAAATACGATATAATCGCCCTTTGCCTTCTCCATCCCCGCATAAATTGCCGCTTCCTTACCAAAATTTCTGGAAAAGGAGAGCAAATGAACACGCTTGTCCTGTGCCGCCATTTCCTTCACCCGAAACGCCGTTCGGTCCGAGGATCCATCATCAATGTACCAGAGCTCAAGTTCCGTATCCCTTTCCCTGAAAAAGGATTCATTTTTCATAAACTCGTGATAAAAGTCGGTAACATTTTCCTCTTCATTATAGCAGGGGATAACAGCACTGAGTAATTTCATTCTTTCATCCCTCTTTGATCTGATATATCTCCAAACTGCACCAGTATTATTCTATCACACAAAATTCAATATCACAACAACAAACAGGGATCGAGTAGGGGAACGCCTTTCTCCCTACTCGCCGCGCGGGGCGCACGTTGCGTCAGCAACAATTTCATCTGTGCGCCCCTGCGCATAAGACAGCGGACAGGAAATCCTGTCCGCCATAGATTTGCTTTTGTATACGAATGCTTTGGAACGTTTTTTATTATAAGCTTTTTTTTAAAAAATTGGCCTTTATGTAATAAATGGCATTCTTCATGTCATTTATAGCCAATCATCACCATTTCCCCATTCGATTATAATAGAAAGCCTCAACCGCTTCTTTTCTTTTACGGCTGATAGGGAGTTCCTCTCCATTGCTCATCGTCACACCATAAGGACATACCAGTTCCACCTGCCTGTCATTCACAAGATAGGACTGGTGAATCCTGAGAAAGTGATTATTGCAGTCCGATAACTCCTCCTCCAGAGCATCCAGTTTCCGGTAAAGAAATAGTTCTCTGCCGTCTTCCATGCATACTCTGATCATACGTTTTTCACTGACAAAGTACAGCACATCCGCCAGGCCGATCATAAAAATTTTTCGATCAAAGCTGAATGTAAACGTCTCAAAAAAACTTTTCTGTTCATCTGCAATATGGTCAAGCGCATCAGATACCATTTGCGCTGATACCGGCTTCTCAATAAACTGAACAGGATAATCCTGGATTGCCTGCATACAATACTGCGCATATTGTGTAACAAAAACAACGCTGACTCGTCGGTTCTGCTCCCGGATTCTGCGGACAATTTCCATTCCATCCATACCGCTCAACTCAATATCCATAAACACAGCCGAAAAATCTCCGCTGTTTTCGATCTCGAACAGTACCTCCTCGCCGCTCAGAAACTTTTCAATATTAACGCATACTCGCCTCTGGCAGGCCCATTCCTCTATATAACTCTCCAGCTTTTCCATGTAAACCGGAACATCATCGCACAATGCTATTCTAAACACTCTATCGCCACCTCTTTTGATTCTGTGTAAAATATTGCAGTTTTCACAGGCATTCACGTATCTTTTCTATCATTTCCGCATATGCCGTCTCCGTCAGATACTTCTTATCCGGGTTCATTTGAAATACACCGCCCCACTCATCCTGATCTCTGTATTTGGGAACCAGATGCATATGTAAATGACAGCCTGTATCTCCATATGCGCCATAATTCAGCTTATCTGGTGAAAACGCCTGATGAATTGCCCTGGCTGCTCTGGTCACATCTGCAAAAAAGCGGTTCCTCTCCTCGTCGCTGATATCTACGATCTCACTTACATGATCCTTGTAAGCTACAATACATCTTCCCGGCTTACTCTGTTCTTTAAACAAAATCAGCTGGCTCACATCCAGATCACATATTTTTATTCCAAACTTCGCAAGCAGCTCTCCACCCTGACAATACCCACAATTACTGTCCCTCATCATAATCTACCTCCTGTCATATCCGTTTTTTCAAAGTATGATTTCTTTTTGCCTTAAAAAGATTATACTGAAAATAGAATGCTTTGGCAAATTTAATATCCGGAATTTCCTTTTTTCCTCTGATCTCATCTTTCTTCAGGATTCGGCAGATAAAAAAATATACAATTTTTCCCCTGAAATTTTATAACTATTTTTCTTTGATATGTAACTTAAGACCCTTGATTATTTTTCTGTAGACGCATATAATACTAAATACGCACCCTCAAATTCAGGGGATATACTATATATTGATAGGGGAGAGATGAATATGAACATAATCAAGCGAAGCGGTATGGAGGTTACTTTTGATGCCATCAAAATAGAAGACGCTGTAAAGAAGGCTAATGCCAGCGTTCAGGAGCGCGACCGCCTGACCGACCAGCAGATTAAAACCGTGGTTGACAACGTGACCAGTCTGTGCCTTGGCATGAATCACAGTCCCAATGTGGAAGAGATTCAGGATATGGTTGAGGAAGAGATCATGAAGCAGCAGTCCTATAAGCTGGCCTCCAATTATATTACCTATCGATACAAAAGAGCCCTCGTTCGTAAATCCAACTCTACAGATGAACAGATCCTTTCTCTTTTAGAATGTAATAACGAAGAGGTATTGCAGGAAAATTCAAACAAAAATCCAATTGTCAACAGTGTGCAGCGGGATTACATGGCCGGAGAAGTCAGCAAAGATATTACCAAACGTTTTCTCCTTCCTCCGGATATTGTGGATGCCCATGAAAAAGGAATCCTTCATTTTCATGATTCCGATTACTTTGCACAGCATATGCATAACTGTTGCCTGGTGAACCTGGAAGACATGCTTCAGAATGGCACAATCATCAGCGAAACACTGATCGAAAAGCCTCACAGCTTTTCCACGGCATGCAATATCGCTACTCAGTCGATTGCTCAGATTGCCAGCTGTCAGTACGGCGGACAAAGCATTACCCTCTCTCACCTCGCTCCCTTTGTTCAGGTAAGCCGGGAAAAATTCCGCAGAGAGGTACGTCAGGATCTGGAATCTCAGGGTATCAACGCCACAGATGAGTTAGTGGCACAGTTAGCGGAAATGCGTGTAAAACGCGAAATCAAGCAGGGTGTACAGATGATTCAGTACCAGGTGATTACACTGATGACCACAAATGGCCAGGCGCCTTTTGTGACCGTTTTTATGTACCTGAACGAAGTTCCTGAAGGGCAGCTTCGAGATGACCTTGCAATGATCATAAAAGAAATGCTCCTGCAGAGGATCCAGGGAGTCAAAAATGAGCAGGGAACCTATATAACACCCGCTTTCCCCAAGTTGATTTATGTTTTAGAGGAAAATAACATTTCCGAAGAATCCCCTTACTGGGAGCTCACCAGGCTTGCCGCTCAATGTACCGCAAAACGTATGGTTCCCGATTATATATCAGAAAAGATTATTAAAAAGCTGAAAGATGGCAACTGTTATCCCTGTATGGGATGCCGTTCTTTCCTCACCGTATATAAAGATCAGGAAGATCACTATAAATTTTACGGCAGGTTTAATCAGGGCGTTGTAACGCTTAATCTGGTGGATATTGCCTGCTCCTCCGGAGGGGATCCGGAGAAATTCTGGAAGATCATGGATCAGCGCCTCGACCTGTGCAGACGGGCTCTTATGTGCAGGCATGAGCGTCTGAAAGGAACTCCTTCCGATGTGGCCCCTATTCTCTGGCAAAACGGCGCTCTGGCCCGCCTGAAAAAGGGTGAGACCATTGACAGGCTGCTCTACGGCGGATACTCAACTATCTCCTTAGGCTATGCCGGCCTTTGCGAATGCGTCCGTTATATGACCGGAAAGTCCCACACAGATCCGGAAGCAACTCCTTTTGCACTGGAAGTGATGCAGTACTTAAATGACGCCTGCAAAAAATGGGCTGACCAGACCAACATTGCTTTCAGTCTTTACGGCACTCCGCTGGAATCTACTACTTACAAGTTTTCCAAATGCCTTCAGAAGCGTTTTGGAGTCATTCCCGGAGTGACAGATAAAAACTATATCACTAACAGCTATCATGTTCATGTAACTGAACCCATTAATGCCTTCGATAAGCTTACCTTCGAAGCGCAATTTCAGGAGCTCTCACCCGGCGGAGCAATCAGCTACGTGGAGGTACCTGATATGCAGGATAATATTGAAGCCGTCTTGTCCGTTATGCGTCATATTTATGACCACATTATGTATGCAGAACTCAACACCAAGAGTGATTTTTGCCAGATATGCGGTTACAACGGCGAGATCCAAATCGTGGAAGACCGGCATAAAAAGCTGGTTTGGGAATGCCCTAAATGCGGGAACCGCGATCAGAACAAAATGAATGTGGCCAGAAGGACCTGCGGTTATATCGGTACCCAGTTCTGGAATCAGGGGCGTACGCAGGAGATCAGAGAGAGGGTTATGCATTTATGAAATATGCAAATATCAAATACTATGATATTTCCAACGGGCTGGGCGTAAGAACCAGCCTGTTTGTGTCAGGATGCACACACAGATGCAAGGGATGCTTTAATGAAATCGCCTGGGATTTTAATTATGGTGAAGATTTCACCGAAGAGACCATATCGAAAATTCTGGACTCCGTAAAGCCTGTCTATATCAGCGGGCTTACGTTGTTAGGCGGAGAGCCCATGGAGCCTTCTAATCAGCGTTCTCTCCTGCCTCTCCTGCGTCGGTTTAAGGAGACGTTCCCTTCCAAAAACATTTGGTGCTACACAGGTTATACTTACGAAACTGATCTTTTGAACGCGAATGGACGCGCCCGCTGTGAAGCGACTACCGAATTCTTAAGCTATGTAGATATACTGGTAGATGGTGAATTTAATCAGGACATGTACGATATCAGTCTCAAGTTCCGCGGAAGCCGGAACCAGCGGATTCTTCAGATTCAGAAAGATGGGTGTCCGGAGCTGTTCCCGGCCTCCTCCATTTAAAGGCTCCATAGAAAATCAAATACATATGTTTCGCCCTTTCCATGGGAAACAAGAGCTTTTTCTGAGATAAAATCCTTTGCTTAATAGACCGTCGTTCCAAATTCTGATCTTCCATGAGTCGGCAATTTTCTGCTGCATAATCTTCTGTAAGCAGCAGCTCTTCCATATGGATGCCAAACATTTTAGACAATGCATAGAGATGATCCACAGATGGCAGAATCTGCCCTTTAAACCAACGGTAAACAGGCTGGGGACATGCCAAATGCAGCTGCCTTTGGATGTCCTTCACCGTACAATCTCTTTGTTCAGCCAGTTTCCTCAAATGCTTTCCTGTTTTTATCAGATCAATATTGGGGTAGCAATTCCCTTCTTTCACAATGTTATCTCCCAGTAATAGTCAATTGCCTGCAGATTTGCCGTCAGATTTTTACAAAAAATATATCCGGCCCTCTGAGTACAGTCCACCTGAAACAGCCCATAGAAGCGTATAATATACGCATCCTCCATTACACTGTCAAAAATTCTCTCCCACACTTCTTTCCTCAGCAATACATTCCTGTTTTTCCGGATGAAATAATTTTCTCTTTCTTCTTTATTAAAGGTCTGAAACTTTTCAAACCCCTCCAGGGCTGACCGGTGCAGGAGCTGAAAGTTCCTGATCAGGTCCTCCTCCAGTTCAGGCCTGACCCTGCAGCCCGGCACAAAATCAATCAGCTCCTGATAGGATCTGATATCATATTTTTCCTCCTCCCGGCGCTTCCTTTCCAGCCTTTCTGCCTCCTTATAAAGAAGACTTTCCGGATCGTCATACAGCAAATTCTGAAGGCTGTCTTTGTTCATGCCTTTTACGCTCTGATCGCTGTCCTTCTTGCTCCTGTCCGCCTCCAGAGCACGGTCGATCACTGCATCCACATCACACAAATCTCCGAATGCTCTTCTGCAGTCCTCCCTGATCCTCTCAAGCGGATAAAAAGCCGCCACATTTCTGTTCTCCGCTCCGCAGAGTGTTCCCATAAACCCGGCAAACAGCCCCCGGATCGTATCCGCCTCTTCCTGATCGGCTTTCTCCCTGGCGGTCCAGGTAAGATCGCAGGTTTCCTTTTCCGCTACGTGCAACCTGGATTCCAGTACCCGTTCCAGAAATTTCTCCGGATCTGCCCGCATTCCCTCCGGATCCTTTACTGTCATCCTGCACAGCCCGCCGAAATCAAATCCCATGACCAGATACTCCTTCAGTATCCTGAAATACCCGCGCTGGTCAATCTGATACCGCCCAAACTGGCTCCTGTAATACTGATACCACGCTTTCCGGTCAAACTCTCTTTGCAGGAACTCCCCCATCCGGGCATCCTTCGCCTCATCTGTCAGAAACAAAAATGCTTCCAAAAGCCTCTCCTCCGGAACGTCTGTGCGCCGGAGCCTCTGCAGAAGCTTCTCTCTCTGTCCCGTATGCGGCAAAAATACAGGTTTCTCCAGATATTGATTCGCCCATCGAACGGCTCTTCTGCACTGGCCCACCGAAATATCGCCGGACACCATCGCCGCATCGGGAAAGCGGTCCGCTATCAGGCAGCCGATGGCCAGAAGATAAATATGACTGTCCTCCCCCTGGGTTTTATTCCCCCATATATTGATACAGCCCCCGGGCTTTTCGATATCGTCCATATAATAAAGTCTGTTAAGAAGAATGTCCGCACCGTTATCCTCCGCCCGCGTCTGAGGAAGATAGGCATGAATATCCTCATAGAGCATATAGTCCTCTGTGTTGAAGCCCGTCCGCATATCCCCTACGGAATGCCAGCCATGACAGCACTTCCCCCAAAGGTTCTCCCGGTCCCTGCTCTTCTCTGCGTAGACATAGCTAAGCCCGTTTCTTTCACCCTCTACCTTATCCATAAAATCATAGGCTTCCACCAGCCTTAAGGACTCCTGGTAAACACTCCTCCACTCTTCTGCCGGAATCCTTCCGGGAATAATCGACAGATTAATAAAAATACCCATGCCTCCTCCTCCTGGTTCGTATTTTACTATCTATAGATTATTCTTCCTTCAAAGGGTTGTCATTGGACGGTTAGTCCAATAAATAATGATATTTTTATTCTTCCCCAAACAGCCTCATCTGCTCATACCCCGCACTTTCCGGGAATTCATGCAGATAGGAAAATACCTTATCCATATCACTTACAATATGATGCCTTCCGCATAGTTCATGGAATCGCTTCATAAGCGGTTTGTTGTTATCGCTGGCTGCCTCATAGGCATATCCGTACCGGCGCTGATATCTTTCCTTCATACCGGGGAAATGGTGATCAAGGGCCCTGTAGAAATATTCCCGGTTTCCCTCCCGGAGCGTCATCCCGATCCCAAAGCAGATAATGCCATACACGCCGGCCCGTATACAATATTCCAGAATTCCATCCAGATTTTCTTTCGTATCATTGATAAAGGGCAGAATAGGAGACATCCACACCACGGTGGGAATTCCGTTTTCATGCAGAATTTTCAGTACTTCATACCGCCTTTTTGTGGTACAGACACCCGGCTCTATTTTTCGGCACAGCGCTTCGTCATATGTGGTGAGCGTCATCTGTACCACACATTTTGCCTTTTGGTTAATACTTTTAAGCAGATCAAGATCCCGCAGAATCCTGTCCGACTTGGTCTGGATTGCAAGGCCAAATTCATAATGATCGATCAGCGCCAGACATTTCCGCGTCATTTCAAGCTGCTCCTCACAGTGCATATAAGGATCGCACATGGCGCCCGTTCCGATCATACATTTTTTCCGTTTAGAGCGCAACGCCCGTTCCAGAAGCTCCGGGGCATTCTGCTTCACCTCTATGTCCTCAAAATCATGGTTTATCTGATAACATCTGCTGCGGCTGTCGCAGTATATGCATCCATGGGTACAGCCCCGGTAAATATTCATGCCGTTCTTCGCGGACAAAATTCCCTTCGCATCTACAAAATGCATTCTAACCCTCATTTCGGCGCATGTTTTCTGTGTATAACAAGTTTGTGTCAAGTGCGCGCAGACACAAATTCCGGGCAGCCCCCTTCTGCAGGTCATACTGCTGCACTTTACAGAGCAGCCTGCCGGAGTCGCCCCCACCCGTAAAACGGGTGGCTCGGGACGCGGGCTATAAGCCCGCAC
>CAMWFQ010000007.1 GCA_947173495.1 uncultured Lachnospiraceae bacterium
GGAGGGGAAGCGGCTGTCTGGAATGCACCTGCAGGGTATTGAACATCAGGCGCGGGCACAACAGAGATCTTATGGGGAAATGCCGGAGGCTGTGGGAATATTCCGAGTTTATATCGGAAATCGATGCAGGACTGCAGGCAGGTCAAAGCCGTCAGGAGGCGGTGCAGTCAGCCATAGACCGCTGCGTAGAGAGGGATATCCTTACGGATGTCCTGCGGAAAGAGAAAAGCGAGGTGCTTCGTATGAGCTTGTTGACAGAATATGATGAGAAGAAACACTTACGGCATACATTTGAGGAGGGACGCGAGGAAGGAAGGGCTGAGGGACGTGAAGCAACTTTACTTGACCTGATCCGCAAGAAAACAGCCAAAGGAAAAAGCCCGGAGGTAATTGCTGAGGAGCTGGAGGAAGATGCAGCGACCATCCGCGAATTCCTCCGGAAGCTTTAAGACTGGTTTTCTACGGAACAGTTCTTTCTTCTTAACGGGACGGATTCATCAGTTTTTTGGGTGAAGACCTCCAATACATCACAATACATATTACAGTAAGAATACCTTCCACCGCCAGCTGCGTCAGGATAACGCCATTCAGTTGAAAGAAGAGGTTCAAAATAGCAACGCCCGGAATAAACAGGAATACATTGCGGAGAAGGGTGATGGTGAGTGAGTTTGCCGCCTTCCCAAGCGCCTGGAAATAAGATGTCACCATATTGATAATTCCGAGAAGCGGCGCATGGAAACACAAAAGACGCAAAAACCACGCTGTCTGTACAATCAATGCTTCATCACTCAAAAAGATACCTGCAAACGCACGGCTGCCCGAAAACAGGACAGCTGTAAACACAGCACCCAGTGTTATGCCGTAAATGACTGCGATTCTCATTGCTTTCGCAAGATTTTTTTCATCATTTTTTCCATAGTAATAGCCTAAAAGAGGCGCTGTTCCCTGAGAGAGTCCTACCGAAAGCATGATTGGGAACATATCAATCTTATACGCAATTCCATAGGAGGCAACCGCGTCAGACCCGTAAATTCCAATGTAATTATTCAGCACAATATTGGCAATACTCATAAGCACGGTAATCAGTGCACCGGGGATTCCGATCCGGATCACCTTACCTGCCATTACCCTGTCCGCCGTAAACTTCTTCGGCGAAATTGATATGAGTTCATTTTCTCTTTTTTCCTGAATGCACAGGCAGCCAATGTAATAGAGCGCTGCGCAGATAAAACCGATGGAGGTTGCCATAGCTGCTCCTTTGGTTCCCATTCTCATGAGTACAATGAACACCCAGTCGAGCACTATGTTGACTGCATTTCCAAGAGCCAGCCCAATCGTTGCTTCCTTAATAAGACCTGCCGATCTGAAGGAATGGACCAGACCATTGGCCAGCATGATTGCCGGGGCTCCTATAAAAATCCACCGCAGATAATCACAGGTATATTCCATATTTTCCCTGTCCGCTCCCAGCACAGATGCGATGGGATGTAGCAATAACAGTCCCAGAACCAATACCAGAATGCCGCTGAATATCATTGCGTATGTACTGAAATTAAAGCATCTTGCAGATTCTTCTTTCCTGCCTTCCCCGATTTGTCTGGCAATCACCGAGCTTGCGCCCATACCAAATACGCAGGCAATTGACATAATAATAATTAGCGCCGGCACGCACAAAGTTACTGCCGCAATCTGCGCCGGAACCTTTGTCAATGCAACAAAGTAAGTATCCGCCAGATTGTAGATCAGTGTGGTTAACTGGCCCAGCATTGCCGGTATGCCTATTCTCAGAATCGCCTTTGGTATATTCTTTTCTTCAAATACGTTTGACATATCTTGTCTCCTTTTTCTTGTAATCATCGAAAATATACCTTATAATTAAAACAAAAAACGAGACATATGTCCTGTTGCGAGGTTTTTTATGAAAAAAATATACGCCCAGAATAGAATCAAAAAGGCACTGGATAACAGTATTTATAAAGAGATGCTGGATTTCATTCAGGTTCCGCTGTTTTTGATGGAATATGATCCCGGTGAAATTATCGCCGCCCCCTGGTGTGAGCCGCCGTATTTCCAAATCGTGTCAAGCGGAAGTCTGTCCATCTATTACATCAGGGATGATGGAAGCCGGTACAGTTTGTCCAGCGGAGGCGCAAATTATATCATTGGCGAAATGAACTTATTTACCGGTGCGAAGGATAATGTATACGCTGAGGCTTCGGACCGGCTTGTGACCATTGCGGCAGACAGCCGCTTATATAGAGACCGGTTGTTAAACAACCTATGCTTTCTGCGGTTTATTGCCTCTGTAATGGCTGATAAAATCACAGTCATAACGAAAATGGATGCCTCTACTTCCACTTTGTCCGAGCGGATTATGAATTATATACGGTTCAAATGCGAAAACCAGACGCTTCGCGGTGTGGAGAAGACTGCATTTGCGCTACACTGCAGTCCGAGACAGTTACAACGTTTACTGAACGAATTAGAGCAGCAGGGACTGATTCAAAAAATCGGAAAGGGCAGTTATCAAATACGGGAGACAGTTTTTCCTGTCTCCCGCAGTCTTTCTGCTACTTCAAAAGCTCCCTCGCCCGCTCCTGCACATCGGCAATCTGCTCCGGCGTCAGATATTTGATCTCACTGTTTTCCATAGAACAGTCGGACCTCTGAATATATATGGTCTTAGTGTCCTTCTGGGTGATAGAAAAGAACCACTGCTCCATAGGCACCTGCATCACCTTACCGATTTCCATGGGCGTAAGCTCAATATTGGAAAATACGCCATCCTTTTCATCCGCAGTGATCAGAAGCGCCTTTCCGGAAGTCAGGATAAACTGCTCGTCCGTGGTATGATGCACTTCCATTTTCCCAACGCCGGCAATATCATTATCTAGCTTCCAGTTTTTGATGCTCACACTCCACTGCTCATTTTTGTATACGACTTTAATACCTTCTTCGTTATTTTCATAAATTTCAGGTTTCATCTTTTCCTCCATTTCTGTGCTGCTTTCCTCGTTCAGCTTTCTTTCTGTCTTTCTCTTCTTTTCTCATTCATAAGGGTTAAAAATCTGAATAATTTTGGTGGCCTGGTCCTTGCCTCTGCGCATGCAGGAAGCCACATCCTCACCCAGACTTAATCCATAAGTAAATCCGGCTATATAGGAATCTCCTGCGCCTACGGTATTACAGATCTTTACCTTTTCCGCCTTCTCCCGATAAAAACGGGTGCCGTCATAGGCCAGACTTCCGTACTCTCCCAGCATGGCGATCACACAGCCGGCGCCTTTCCTGCTGGTCTTAACCAGAAAGTCCCGGATATAGTCGTCCTCTTTTTCATAGGAGAAAAACGCATAGTCCAGCCAGGGCAGGATCTGATCGTTTGTCTCCAGGGTCAGACGTTTGGAAAAATCATATACCCAGATCTGTCCCGGCCTTTTCAGCTCACTGATATAGCGGTGTACCTTACACCAGCGTTCGCAGTACACAATATCAAAGGTTTTGACAAATTCCTGATCCTCCCGGGAGAGCTCGATCTCTTCCATGGCATTGCCCCTAAAGTCCAGGTGCAGGCGGTCGCCGTCCACGATGGCCATTTTGGCCATACCCGTTGGTTTGTCGGATCTTGCCAGCACCCGGAGGGGGATTCCCCTCTCCTTCAGCGTCTCTTCCAGCGCATCCGCAAAAACATCATTTCCCAGAATGGTCATCTCTGTGACGTCTCCGCCCAGGGCCCGGTAATTAAACGCGAAGTCAATGCTGTTGCCCGTCACATAAAACCGGTCCTGCCTGTAATAAACGTCAATACAGTTATCCGCCATTGCCAGTGTTCTTTTCATTCTGATACCCATACCTTTCTTTCATCCGCCGCCTGGAGCGGCAGACACAAAGCTGCTTCTTTTTGTTGCTTCTTTCTGCTGTTTCTTTCTGCTGTTTTTCTGTTGCTTCCTGCTGCTGTCTGCTCCGACAGCCCCTATGCCTCTCCCATGCAGTAAACCAGATATTTTCTTTTTTTGATGCCGTCGTATTCACAGAAATAAATATCCGCCGCATCGCCCAGCTTCAGTTTTCCGTCAATCAGCGGCAGTACGCAGTGATTTCCTGTCAGGAGGGACTTCAGATGCCCCGGAGCATTGCCGCCGATGGTTCCGTAGGAAGGCAGGTAATGATTATGGTGAAAAGGGTACTCTGTTGGGATCAGCCTCTCTAACTGTTCCTCTATATCCTTTTCCACACAGGGAAGGCTTTCATTGATGGTAATCCCTGTAGTGGTATGCTGGGTGATCACAAAGGCAATGCCGTTTTTCACGCCGCAGCCTTCTGCAAACGCTCTGACCTGCCCGGTAATTTTGATCAGCTCCACCTCTGCATCCGCAATGACAAAAAATTCTCCTAATCTGTACTCCATCCTATGCCTCCCTGCCAAGAAATCTAAGCGCATTCCTGTAATAAAGCTTCTCCTTAACCTCTGCCGAAAGACCAAGCGCATCCAGCCCCTTTTTACTTCTCACCGGACGGATCCGGGGGCTGTCCGAACCGAACATGATCTTATCCGCCAGATTATGCTCCACCCAGTATTCCCCCATGTCCTCTTTGAAGACTTTGTGATAGAGCTGCACCGGTCCGTCAAAGCTCATCAGAGCCGTGTTGGCATACAGGTTTGGATATTTGATCAGCAGAGACGCCGTCTCCTGTACCCAGGGCCAGCCGAAATGAGCCAAGCAGAAGTTGATTTCCGGGAATTTATCCGCCAGCTCCTCAAAATCCGCCGGTCTTGCATAGCGGGAATACGCCTCCTTTTCCAGACACATTCCGCTGTGAAAAATAACCGGCTTTTTGTATTGCGCACAAATACGGCAAAGAGCTTTGATTCTGTCATCATAAGGAAACATTTTCAGCTTTGCCGTGTTCAGCTTCAGTCCCATAAGTCCCAGCGTCTCAAAAGCATTCTCCAGCTGTCCGGCAGCATTCTCATTCCTTGGATCCACACCGGCAAATCCTACAAAAAGTGCAGGCTCCATACACATCAGTTCCGCAATCTCCTCATTGGAGATCGCCGCCTGCCCCTTTTCGAAGGAACAGTCCTCGGGCAGGAGAAAAACCCGCTCAATATCCGCCAGTCTCCACTGCTTTTTCAGAAGCGCCAGGTCAGAAGGCTTCATCAGATGATAGTTCATCTCTTCGCACCGGAAGGCCAGCTTTTTTTCATCCCGGCAGATTGGCGCAAACAGCGCGGGATGGATATGTGTGTCAATGACCATACCCTCTCACTCCTTATAATCTCTGAACTCATCCGTATTTGCAACCAGCCACTGTACACAGTCGTCGATGGCCTTGTCCGGATCCACATAATAGTGTCTGTCAATCAGCTCGAAGCAGCATACGCCGTCATAACGGTTTCTTTTCAGATCCTCATAATACTGCTTCATGGGGAAATCTGCATGGCCCGGCACCGTATGGCCTCTGTCGTTGAAATGAACGTAAGCCATTTTATCTCCCAGGCTATGGAAATAATCGTCAATGGTCTGACCCGCAAAGGTCATCTGGTCCGTATCCACCATGCCGAGCACATTGTCAAAGCCTGTTTCCTCGATCATCCTGGCAATATCGTCGCTGTAATTGAGCACCTGCGTGGTGGTCACCTTACATTCCTCCAAAAAGAGACGGATGCCCTTTTTCTTACTGTACTCCGCCAGGAGCTGCATGGATTCTCTGGTATTGTCCCAGGCTTCCTGCCTGGGGGCGTCAAAGTAGCCAAAGCCGATACTGATCTGTACATTGGGGCAGTCCAGATACTCCGCCGTGTCGATGGCTCTCTGATAATAACGCAGGGAAGATTCCCTGGTCTCCCTGTTCTGGGTTGCAAAATTGCAGGGGTAGGAATTGTTCTCCGGCGTAATGGCATACACCTTCAGATTGCGCCTTCTGATCTCCTGATCCAGCTGAATCAGATCCTTTAAGGAATAGTCAAAGGCATTCAGCTGGGGAGCGCACATATACAGGTCAAACATATCAAACGGGGAACGCTCCAGTTTATCCAGATACTGCTTTGGGCTGTATCTCATATAATGTAAGGTCATCGGAATAAATTTCATACTTTTCCTCATTTCTGCGCTGCTTTGTTGCACAAAGCCATGATATGGCTCAATCCATAAAATGGCTTAACGAGTTTGTGGCAAGCAGCGCGCAGACACAAATCTCGCGATTGAAAATTTTAATTTTCAATCTTTCTCCCTTCCGCCGCCTGGCGGTCTTTCCTAAAAAGCGCTTTACGTAAAGCTGCTTAACCTCTCAATACGTCGTTAATGTAAGCAATATAGGCATCTGTAGCCTGATCCGGATCCGGGAAGTATTCCCGGCTGCACAGCTCGCAGGAAATCCATCCGTCATATCCGCCCTTCACCAGCGTGTCATAATATTCCTTCATGGGCAGTCCTCCGGTACCCGGAATGGTATGCCCGGCGTCGCTGAAATGCACAAAGCCGTATTTATCGCCCAGATTGTCAAAATAATCCTGAATGGTCTCACCTGCCAGCGCCATCTGATCCGTATCGGAAAGTCCGATCAGATTGTCCGCGTCCACCTCCCGGATAAAACGGTTCAGCTCTTTGCTTGTCACAATCAGATTGGTAGTTGTCACCTTGCAGGTTTCCAGGAAGATGGTGACGCCCTTCTTTTTGGCGTAGCGGGTCAGAAGACCGAAGGCCTCCACCTGCCTGTTCCATCCTTCCTTCGCATCTCCGTCAAAATAGCTTGAGCCCGGACACACCTGAATATGGGGAAAATCCAGAAAGGCTGCCGTATCGATCATCCGCTGGTAATACTGCAGTGTGGAATTCCAGGTGATGGGGTTTGAGGTTGCAAAATTCACCGGATAAGCACAGTTTTCCGCCGTAAGCACATAAGGAGTCAGATGCCTGTCCTTTATGTCGCGGCTCAGCTGGATCAGATCGGAAAGCCGGTAGTCAAAAGGGTTCAGCTGGGGAGCCGTACAGTAAATGTCCAGGCCGTCCAGCTGGGAGCTTTCCACCTTGTCCAGGTATTTCCGGATGGGATATCTTAAATAGTGATAACTCATTAATGTAAATTTCATTGCAGTTCTCCTTATTGAGAGCATCCTGCACAGACTTCTATGCAGGATGCCTGTGTCATAAACTCCCGTTTTCAAAAATGCCGTTTACTGTCATTGCAAAATCATTACAGAATCACGCAGGCCAGTCCGTAGGCTACTGCAGCATCCACTACCGCCATAACCAGAGAAGGAAGCAGGTAACTGGTATTTACCACATACTTTCCGATCTTTGTAGTTCCCGCACTGTCAAATGCGATAGCGGCAAGGGCTTCGGAAGCGGTAGGAAGCAGGAAATGAGAACCTACCAGAACCCATCCGGCAATCAGTATGGGGGTATTGATGCCCAGGGCAATCCCGAGAGGCACAACAATAGCGGTTGTGGAAGCCTGAGAGGTTGTAATGTTAGCCACCAGATAACAGGCGATAATGAAAATCCAGGGATACTGGTTGGTAAAGCCGGATACCACTTCTGTCAGGAAAGCGGACTGTGAGCCGATGAAAATATTAACCATCCAGCACAGGCCGATTACCATAACGCAGGCAAAAACACCTGACTTAAATACCTGAGTGTCCAGAACCGCATCGGGCTTTTTGTCCTTCATGATCAGACAGATCACCGTGGCGATTAGCAACATGAAAATCTGAATAATATCGGTCATTCCCATCTGACTTCCGCTTTCCAGCATGGGCCGCAGAGCAGGAACCGCCCCCAGAACAACGATACAGAGCATACCAACCAGGAAGATCACAACAGAGAGCTTTGCTTCTTTGCTGAATCTTGAGAAATCTACCGTTTTTTCCTCATGCTTCTCAGAGAGCACCAGAGTTCCTTCCGCCACACGGCGCTGGAATTCAGGATCGTCCACCAGCTCTTTGCCCTTCTTAAGCATGATTACACCGGACATAATGGAACCGCACAGAGTGGCGGGAATGGCAATCAGCAAAAGCTGTACCAGGCTGACGCCTGCAGACTCTTCCATGAAAGCGATCATTGCCGCCATCGCCGCTGCCAGCGGAGTGGCGCACACCGCATTCTGACAGGAAACAATGGACGCCGCAATGGGACGCTCGGGACGGATCTTGTTTTCAATGGCGATCTCATTGATAATGGGAAGGATACTCCATACAATATGGCCGGTACCTGTACAGAAAACAAAGATCCAGGTGATCAATGGTGCAAGAACGGTTACAGACTTCGGATATTTCCGAAGCAGCTTTTCGGCCACAGCCACCAGAAAATCCACTCCTCCAATGGCCTGCATGGCGCCGCCCGCAATCACCACACACAGAATGATTCTCAGAACCGTAAGGGGCGGATCGGACATCTGCGCCTTAAACACAAATGTGAAAATAAAAGCGCCCACACCGCCGGCCAGCGTCAGGAAAAAGCCTCCCCTCCTGAGCCCCCAGAAGATCAGCAGCAACATCACTGCCAGTTCAATCCAAAACAACATAACTCATACCTCCTCTGTATACAATTTTATATTTTTCTGACAAGCGCGCCTCCAGCATAAGAGATAGCAGCTCTGGCCAGTATCTCAGCGGGGTCCGCCAGAGGACATCCCTCCAAAACAATCCCCTTTAATGCAATGGGCAGCTCCGTACATCCCAGAATGACGGCCTGCGCGCCTTGTGTCCGTAAATGGTTGAGAATTGCAGAGACCGGAATGCCGGTAATATCAGGCCGTCCGGCCTTGACCCTTTCATAGATGATCCGCATCACCTGTCTCTGTTCTTCCTCTGACGGATATACCGTCCTGATTCCCTGCTCTCCCAGCACTTTTTCATAAACGCCGGATTGTATCGTTCCATCTGTAGCTAGGACGCCTGCGCAGGAAATCTGCTTCTTTTTCAGACAGAGCGCTGTCTCTCCCGGCATGTGCAGCATCGGCACATCCAGGTACGAACAAAGCTCTTCATAAAAATAGTGAGCGGTATTGCAGGGCATAAGCAGTATCTGAGCCCCCATCTCCTCCAGCCTGAGCGCGCTCCTGATCATTTCAGGCAGCGGATCTTCCCCGCCGCCCAGGATCGCTGCTGTCCGGTCGGGTATATTCGTGTTACAATCTATACAGACATGAATATGCTCCTGATCACGGGAAGCTCTTGTATTTGCGACAATCTTATTTGCCAGATCGTATGTTGCAAGAGGCCCCATACCGCCTACAATTCCAACGATTTTCATAACCTGCCGGATTGCTTTCTGTTATCAATAATCCGCCCCTGCAGAGGGACGCCGTATCCGAAAGCCCCTTCCTCACAGCACACCTCTGCTGCAAAGGCCGCGCCGGCTTTCATTGCCTCTACCAGCACACCTGACAGATCCACACTGCCATCCAGACTGATCTGCCCCGAAACGCTGCGCTTGAGCACATAGGCCAGGAAAGTGGCAAAATAAGAATCGCCGGCTCCCATGGTGTCGATCACATTTTCCGCCTTTACCGCTTTGGCGTAATAGTATATTCCCCTGTAAAGCAGCCAGGATCCCTCTTCCCCGATGGTCCCCAGCACAATGGGAACGCCCAGATCAGCCGCCTTTTTCATTTCCGCCTCCCGGGTTTTGTCATCCAGATGAGCGCAACTCATCAGTGCGATCTGAATATGGGGACAGATCTGTTTCAGATACTCGTCCGTCCAGCGGAGGGAAAAGTCAAAGGCTACCGGCACGCCGCAGGATGCCACGGCAGAGAGCTCCTCTTCTATGTATGCATTTAAGTTTGTATAAACCAGATCAAAGCCTTTGATATAGGCAAAGTCTTCCTCCGTAAAGGAATAGGGATGCTCTTTGGCTACACCGCCCTTATTGGAACCGATAAACACCCTGTCCGCCCCATCCAGCGTAATACAGGCAAAGCCGTTCTCCCCTTCATAGTAACGGCAATGACTGGTATCCACCTGCAGCTTCTGAAGCGTCCCTCTGACACAGTCAGCCGCCTCATCAGATCCGAACTTCCCGAGAAATGCCGCCTGGACACCGTTCCGCTGGGCATAGACACAGGTGTTTACACATTGCCCGCCCGGATACATTTTGCTTCGGGAAAGATATTTATCGCATACATTATCCCCAATCGCCAGTATTTTTGCTTTTCTCATGTCTTACCCTCATTTCTGCGCTGCTTTGTTGCGCAAAGCCCTGAATGGCTTAACAAGTTTGTGGATGCAGCGCAGACACAAACTTGCAGAGGAAAGATTTGAAAAATCTTTCACTCTTACCCCTTCCTTCTTCATTAATACGGAACCTTCCACATATAACGCCGTGTGGCAAGCGGATGCCTGCGCGCATTGGCAAGCGCATGGTTATAAATGGGATACACGTTGTTGAACAGGGAATGATTGAAGTAATCCACTACGGAAGCCTTGATCACAGACAATCCCAGTTCTTTGGCATCCAGCACTTCCACTCTCTTCGCATAGGTTCTTAAGAAAGCAAGCGCTCTCTCATCCAGCGCTCTTGTACTGCCCTCTCCGATCTGGATCACAAAAGGACTGCTGTGGTCCGTCACTTCAAAAGGACCGTGGAAGAATTCGCCGGTATGGATACAGCCGGAATGAATCCACTGCATTTCCATAAAGATACAGATGCTTTCCATATAGGCCGCTCCGTATCCGGCTCCGCTCCCCATGGTATAAATGAAGCTGTCATCCTTATACTCCTCGGCAAATGCAAGCGCACGTTCACCCACCTGTGCTCTTGCCCTGCGGATCACATCTGTAATGAGGGTAAGTCCTTCCTGGAGATCGTCATAATTTGCATAGCCTTCTGTCTGATTGACTACCTCTGCCGCGATCATCACTGCACACAGGGTTTTCTCACCGGCGTAGTCGATCTTACCTTCCAGATGATCCGGGCTTGCGTCAAATTCGTACTGTACCACATAGTCTGCACAGGGAATAATTTCAGACTCTGAAAGCCAGGTCAGTACAATAACCGCTGCACCCTTTTCTTTTCCCAGCTTTGCCGCCGCAATCGTCTCAGGCGTATTTCCCTTGTGGCAGGACAAGCAGATGATGGAATTTTCACCAAAATCCTCAGGTGTATTATGTACAAATTCATTGCTGCTGATTAAAGCGCTGCGAATCGTTGTACATTCCTTTTCCATAAATATCTTTGCGGGAATCAGCGCACCGTAAGAACCGCCGCATCCTACAAAATAAAGGGATTTCACTCCACCCTTTTCCTGCTTTCGGGCAATGATCTCTCTGACGATCTCTTTGATCTGATCTGCCTGTTTTACCATCTCCTGATTACCTCCTTTGGTTTTTACTCGTATTGTTTTGTATTAATTTGTTCTGAAATGTATTTTATTGTAAATGATACAATATGTCAACGTATATTTCCTTGTTTTTTATGATTTATTTAATTTTTATAAATTTTATCTGTATTTTTTGTACAAATTTGTTAATTTTTTAGTTTTGTCATGTTCTTTCTTGACATCATATTTTTTATCGTGTTATGTTATTAGTATAATACATTTTAATACATATTAACATCATCGCTTTCAGGCAAAAGGAGGAATCTTATCATGTGGACACAGGAACTTTTTGGGGTGGAAAAACCCATCATTGCTCTGCTTCATCTGGACGCGCTTCCGGGAGATCCCGGATACTGCGGGGATATGGACATCGTACTGGCACACGCCCGGGAGGATCTTCTTGCCCTCCAGGAGGGAGGTGCAGATGGGATTTTGTTTGCCAATGAATTCAGCAAGCCTTATCAGGTCAAAGCGGATATTGCCGTCATCTCAGCCATGGCTTACATCATCGGAAGTCTGAAGCCGCTGATCCGGATACCCTTCGGCGTCAACATTGTCAAAAACCCGCTCCCCACCATTGAGCTTGCTGCGGCCACCGGCGCAAGCTTTGTGCGGAACAGCTTTTCCGGCGCTTATATGGGCGAATACGGACTCTTCGTTTCCGGCAGCGGCGAAGCCGTGCGCCGGCGCGCAGCTCTGGGTATTCCGGAGGTTAAGCTTCTTTTTAAAGTAAATGCCGAAGCAGACGCTTATCTGGCCGAACGCAATATTCAGATGGTAGCCAGATCTATTATGGCAGGCGGATATGCGGACGGTCTCTGCGTCTCCGGCCCCGCTGCCGGCAGCGAACCGGATACCTCTCTTCTGGAACAGGTTTATCAGGTGGCAAAGCCCAAGGGTGTCCCCGTATTCTGCAATACCGGCTGCAATCACCAAAATGTCCGTGAAAAGCTTCCGTGCTGTGATGCCGTCTGCATGGGCACCGCTTTCAAGGATCCCGAAAGCGGGCGGGTAGATCAGGCGCTGGTTGCCGGTTTTATGGATATTGTCAGACAGATACGTGCACTTGACACTGACAGCCCCGGCTCTCCCGAGGCGGAACGGAGCCCGTCATGAAAGAGAAAGAATATTTTCTGGGTATTGATATAGGAACATTTGCATCCCGGGGAATGCTCATCGATGAAACCTTTCAGGTGGTGGCTGATGCATCCGTTCCCCACACCATGGAAAATCCCCGGCCCGGATGGTTTGAGCAGGATGCCATGGACATCTGGTGGCATGATTTCTGTCTCCTTTCCCATATGCTCATAGAGCAAAGCGGCGTAATGCCTTCCCGGATCGCCTGTGTGGGAGCCAGCGCTCTGGGCACGGACTGTCTTCCTGTTGACGAATGCTGTACTCCTCTCCGCCCTGCCATCCTTTACGGGATAGACGCCCGGGCTGAGAAGGAGGCCGAATGGCTTACCTCTTATTACGGGAAAGAGAGGGTGCAGGCACTCTTTGGCCACCCCATCTGCTCCGGGGACACCGCCACGAAAATTCTCTGGCTCAAAAACCACGAACCGGAGGTTTATGCCCGAACCTATAAGTTCCTGACCGGCAGCTCCTTCCTGGCTGCCCGTCTGACCGGGAACTATGTGATCGACCAGTTTCTGGCCAAGGGATCCTTCCGCCCTCTTTACCGCACCGACGGGCAGATCAATGAGGAGGAATGTTCTCTGTACTGCCGCCCTGACCAGATAGCCGAAACTGCGCTCTCCACTGCCGTGATCGGAACCGTTACCCGAAAAGCCGCCTCAGAAAGCGGCCTTCTGGAGGGAACCCCTGTCATTGCGGGCACCGGGGATTCTACGGCGGAAGCAATCAGCGCAGGACTGACAGAGGCCGGTACGGTGTTTTTCCAGTACGGCTCTTCCATGTATTATTACTACTGCACGGACAAACTGATCTCCAGCTATACCTCCCCCAACGGAAACGGATCCTTAAACGGCGGAAAAATTTTTACCGTTCCCGGCACTTTTTGTCTGGGTGACGGCACCAATGCCGCAGGAACGCTGACCCGCTGGGTGCGGGATCTTTTTTACCAAAAGGAGCTGGCGGAACAAAATCTGGGCGGAGAAAACGCCTACAGCGTCATGGCCCGTGAAGCCGCCTCCCTATCACCCGGCTGCGACGGGCTTTTAATGCTTCCCTATATTTACGGTGAACGAAGCCCTCTCCAGGATCCTAAGGCATCCGGTATGCTCTTCGGCCTGAAAGGCTCACACACCAGGGCCCATATCAACCGGGCAGCCTTGGAAGCCGTCGGCTTCTACACCTACCAGCATCTGCTTCTGTTCGAAGAGCTTGGAAGCCGTCCTTTTCGGCTGATCACTGCCGGAGGCGGCACCAGGAACGAGACCTGGATGCAGATCATTGCGGATATGGCCGGCATGGAGGTTCATATTCCGGAGCCTTTCCAGTGCTCTGCCTATGGAGATGCCATGCTGGCGGCGGTAGGCGCCGGAAGGCTCAGCGGCTTTTCCGGTCTTTCCAGAGCGCTGCCTGTGGGGAAAATTCTTCGTCCTGACATGGCAAACCATGCCTTTTATAAAAAGCGTTACCCTCTTTTCAGGGATCTGTATCTGGATAATCGAAACAAAATGTATTGCCTGTACGACGAAAAACCGGGAAAGTGAGGGATGATCATATGGAGCCAAAATGCGTACTGTTTGACTTTGACGGCGTCATTGCCGACACGGAAACCTCAAATGCAGATTATCTGGCCAGGGCCTTAAGTGTGTACGGAATCCCTCTGACCGAAAAAGACCGTCTGAAGCTGATCGGAAGAAATACCACAGAAGTGCTGCCCGGCCTCTTAGACCGCGCAGCCGTTCCGGTTACTCCCGAGGAGATCCTGGAGGTTCGCAAAAAGCAGGGCAACACCTACGAAAACAGCCCGCGGCTTAAAACCATGCCCGGGCTGTGCGATTTCCTGTATCTGCTCCGAAAAAAGCAGTGCAAAATAGGGCTTGTCACCTCCACAAGCGCCCATCTGATTCTGGCGGCCTTAAACCGGCTTGAGCTGACCTCCTCCTTCGATGTGATCATCTGCGGCGATATGGTGCAGAACAGAAAGCCGGAACCGGAGGGCTATCAGAAGGCCATGCACATGCTCTCCGTAGAGCCTGCCGACTGCGTGATCATCGAGGACTCTCCCATCGGCATCCGGGCCGGCCTGCGCGCCGGCGCCACCGTAATCGGCTATACCGGCGCCAGCATAAAGCAGGACATTACAAAGGCACATTTTACTGTGGAAAGCTTTTCCGACTGCGCCCGCCTGCCCATGTTCAATTCCTGACGCAGATGTCAGTTTTCGGGATATGCCAATAATTTGCTTGTTTTGATCATACAAATGTATTATAATATATTACATCAAAAGTAATCATACATCTGTACTGCTCTGTCAGTATGAGAAAGAGGAATCAAATGGCACTGGACACAACGATCGCTACCCCGCTGTACAAACAGCTGGAAGAAACGCTGTTGGCGGAAATCGAAAACGGAACCTACAAAGCCGGGATGCAGATCCCCACGGAGAACGAGCTGAGCGAACATTATCAGGTAAGCCGGGTCACAGTGCGGAAAGCCCTGACCTCGCTGACAGAAGCGGGGTATCTGGAGCGTAAGCCCGGAAAAGGCACCTTTGTCGCCAATCCGAAGCTGACCCGCTCTATCTCCTCCAACATCCTGGGCTTTACGGAAATCTGCAGAATGATGGATATCGTACCCGGCGCCAAAACACTGAAAATTGCCCTGGAGGAGCCCACGGACAAGGAAGCGGAGCTTATGCATTTAAAGGAAGGGGACAGCATCATTGTTGTGGAGCGAATCCGCTATGCGGACGGCAAACCCATCATGTTAGAGAGCAACAAGTATCCGGAATCCTTCAGCTTTCTTTTCCAGGAGAATTTAAACGATACCTCTCTTTACCAGATACTGCGTACCAAGCACGGAATCAGTCTGGATCATACCACCAGAACCATAGACATTGTTTTTTCTACCGCCCAGGAGGCTAAGCTTCTGGAAATCAGCAAAGGTTATCCTCTGCTCCGTGTCAGCAGCATCATTACCGATGCCGCTTCCTCTTACACAAGCCTGGGCAAGCAGCTTTTTATCGGAGACCGCTACAAAATCATCATCTGAGATGGGAAAAAGGGAACCATTCTATGAATACAACAAAGATCCAACTGAACGAAAACTGGCGCTTTCATCTGGGAGAGTGTGAGGATGCCTGGTATAAAGGGTACGATGACAGCAGCTGGCGGCAGGTCATGCTGCCTCATGACTGGTCGGTGGAAGCGCCCTTCTCCCGCACCTGCTCCAGCGGAACGGGGTATCTGCCGGGAGGAACCGGCTGGTACAGAACGCGCTTTTGTCTGCCGGAGGAATACCGGGGCAAAAGGATCCGTCTCTGCTTTGACGGTGTATATAAGAACAGCCAGGTCTTCTGCAACAGCTATTACCTGGGCAAAAGGCCCAATGGATATGTGTCTTTTTCCTATGATATCAGCGAACAGGTCCTCTTCGGAGATGAGGAGAATGAGATCAGCGTAAAGGTGGTACACAACGATCTGTCGGATTCCCGCTGGTTTACGGGCAGCGGTATCACCAGAAAGGTGACCATATCAGTGGAAGAGCCGGTGCATCCGGCGGAGTACGGATGCATCTTCCGAACGGAGGAAATCTTTGGTATCCCCTGCGGAGCAGAGAACGTTCCAAAATACGGGAACGTTCCAAAATGTGAGAACGCCCCGAAATCCGGGAACGCCCCAAAATCCGGGGCGGAAGATATTGCTGGCAGAGAATCTCAGATCCGTGCGCGAATCTCAGAGATCCACCAGCCGGTAAATGACAGCAATCAGCCGGTCAGCCTGCAGATCAGAACGCTGCTGCTGGACGCCGATGAACATATATCAGCAGAATGCACCGGAGAGATCAGTCTCTCCTGCGGGGAGCAGGGCAGTCTTACTCTGTCCGGCGATATGGAATCTCCCCAGCTCTGGTCCCCCGAATCCCCTTATCTTTACCGGATGCAGGTATGGTACCGTGTGAACGGAGGAGTCCCTTATCTGACATTTGAAGAAAAAGTGGGCGTCAGGAGTATTGCCTTTGTGCCGGATGAAGGTTTCTTTTTAAATGGTATCAATCGCAAAATCAGGGGGGTCTGTGTCCACCATGACGGCGGAGTCCTGGGCGCGGCCATGAAGCCGGAGGTGTGGCAGAGGCGGCTGGCACTTTTGAAGGAATGCGGCTGTAATGCCATCCGGTGCAGTCACAACCCTCATATGCCGGAATTATATGAGCTCTGCGACGCCATGGGCTTTCTGATGATGGACGAGGCCTTTGACGAGTGGGAGAATCCCAAAAACAAGTGGTCCACGGGACACAATGTCTATCCGCCGAAGCATCAGGGATATTATGAGGATTTTCCCATGTGGCATGAGGAGGATCTGCGCTCCATGGTGCGCCGGGACAGAAATCATCCCAGCGTGATTCTCTGGAGCATCGGGAACGAGATCGACTACCCCGGCGATCCCTACTGCCATCCCATGTTCCGGACCATGACGGGCAATAACGATGCCAACAAGCCGGCGGCGGAAATGCAGTATGATCCTCAAAAGCCCAATATGGAGCGTCTTGCCCCTCTGGCGGCGAAGCTTTCGTCAATCGTCAGGCAGGAGGATGACTCCCGGCCTGTAACGGTTGCGGCGGCCTTTCCCGAATTATCTTCTCAGCTGGGATTTTTCGACACCCTCTCTGTGGTGGGATATAATTATAAAGAGCATCTCTACGAAGCAGATCACAGACGTTTCCCGGATAAGACCTTTCTGGGGAGCGAAAACGGACACTCCGAAGAAGCCTGGCAGGCTGTGACAGAGCACCCTTATATCTGCGGTCAGTTCCTCTGGACAGGCATCGATTATCTGGGAGAGGCGCACGGATGGCCGGTACACGGATCACCGGCGGGACTGCTCACAACGGCAGGCTTTCCCAAACCGGAGTTCTACAGGCGAAAAAGAATGTGGCTAAACAAAGAATCCGAAGTCTCCTCCGCGCAAATCCAGACAGCTCCTGCTGCCGGAATGCAGGCTGCTGTCTGGAAAGAAAGAGATATTCTGACCGGGCTTTCATGGGAAGAGCGCTCCGCAAAGAACGGCTATCTGTATCAGATTCTGGTTCACCTCACGGACCGGAGCGGACGAAAGACGGCGACGGATGATCGGGAAGTCCGGGTACAGGTACAGGGAGACGGCGCGCTTGCTGGGATCGACAACGGTGACCTGTCAGATGTCACGCCTTTTGGCAGTGAAATCAGGAAAACTTACCGGGGCGATCTGGCCGTGTATGTGCGCAGGACAGGACCGGAAGAAATCAACGTATTCCTGAAGCTTTCACTGGATGAGGGAAAGACTGTGACCCACAGGCTTACGCTGGAAAAGATCGAGCAGGAGGCAGGGTAACTATTCAGCCAGGTCTGCGCATTGACTGCGCAGACCGTAAGAAAGCGTATATTCTGTCGAGAGTGAATCCGGCTCCTCGCCGAAGGCGAACTCTAATAGCCGGATTCAGTAACTCTGATCATCTTCCATGATCAGTATTTTTTTCTTCATAAGAGACTACTATCTCCTCCCCCACTGCCAGTTTCCATTCTTTTCCGTTTATTTTCAGGGTTCCGCCCGGAATATCCGATTTCACCCGGATCTCCTTCTCATTTACGGAAACCTCTACTGCGCCTCCCGGTACAGGAACCCTGCCGCTGAAAGATTTCAGATCCCCCGGATTGGGACATACCTCAAATGTCTCATAGGCCACTCCCGTATTACGTACTCCCAGGCGAAAGGCGCCAAGCAGATAAATCGGGCTGGCGCTCCAGGCATGGCACAGGGATTTCTCATAAGGATTTCCATACATGGCATAATGCTCCGCTCCCTTCATCCCGGGATCGTATTCCTCGTACAGAGTGGTCGCCCCCGTAGCCAGCATGTTCCCGTAATACTGCCGGATGGATTCCTCCAAAAGAGTACCATTCCCCTCCAGAGCATGCACCTGATTTTCATAAAATTTAAAATAAGGCGTAGTGATCTGTCTCACCTCGTCATTCAGAATCACCTTTTCATAAATATTCCTCTTCTGCTCCCTGTCGCAGGGCAGGAAAAGATAGGCCAGAATATTACTGTGACGGGTCACATTCCGCCTGCCGGACTCATAGCTGTCCACGTAGACCTCTTTTTCCTTATCATAAAACCTTTCCCGGATCTGCTCCTGGAGCTTCTTCGCTTTCTGAAGGTATTTCTGCCCAATGTGTCCGGCCCGGCCCGGTCTGTCCTTTTCATCCGGAACCCGGTACGGCCCGCCCGCATCTTCCTCTGCTGAAATCACAACATCCGGTCCGGCTGCCTCCAGCAGATCTCCGTAGCATTCCAGCGCTCTGGCATACAGAATCTGTTCTCCGCACAAAGCTCCTTCCTTATCCATAGGCGCCCAGTCTATGAAGATCCAGTCTCCGGGCTTCTCCCTCATAAATCCGTCCGCACTCTCCCTGCTCTCGCAGAAGGCCATCACCTCCTGCATCTGGGGCAGCATCTGCCGCACAAATTTCCGGTCTCCATAGGTCTGATAATACTCTCTGATTCCCATAATCCAGAAAAAGGTATAATCCATGATGGTATTGATATGCCGCTTAAAAGGCGCTTTTCCGCCCAGAGCAATCAATGTCCTCTTCTCAATCTCCGGATCAAAAAACAGATAATGGTTTACAAACAGGCTCTGGTAGGCATCCGCAGACCACACCCACCGGTCACGCTTGATCCCATCCAGAAAAAACTCCCGGCTGTTCAAATGAAAAGTATAAACCGCCACATCCCACACCCGGTTTACCAGAGATTCCCCGCACCGAAAGCTTCCTCTGTATTCCAACGGAAGATACTCATACGCCGCCTCCACATCCGCTCCCTTATCGCTCACATACAGATAACGGAAGGCGCTGGGCTCAAAGGACAGCTCTCCCTCCTTCGGCTCCCTTACAAAATGGATCACGCTCCACTCATCATCCAGTGCCTCTTCCCGGGATTCCCCGTAATTGATCCGCACTCTTTCCTCTGTCAGATGAAGGAGCTTCACAGCGGCAAAGGTTTCCTGCCCGAAATCAAACAGCACTCCTCCGCTCATCTCCTCCCTTTTATCGCAAAAAACAGCTTCATAGGCAAAAGGGAAGCTCTCCGGCGTTTTTTCCCTGTCCGTAAACAGAGGGCTGCTGCCCACCGGCGCAAAGTTCACCGACAGATCATCCGCCTCCCAGCTCTCATCACTCTCTATAATCCCATCCACATAAATGCAGGGAAAAGTCTTTGCGTTGGAAACCCGTATCTGCACCGTAGCGGTCCCGGCCTCCAGCGAAATTTCACTCTTTCCTCCGCATTTTATTGTCTCCCAGGGATTCTCCCCTGTCTGAACGCTTGTGGATGCATGTCCGCAGGCACGGATGCGGAACACGCCCCCCTGTGTGGTCACCTTTTTCCGGAAAACCACCACCGGCTCCGGCGCATACATTTTCCAGACCACCGGCTCCGGAAAGCCGTACTGCTGCCGTCTGTCGTGCAGCATCAGACTGTGATAAATTTCAAGTTCCCCAAATTTCCAGATCCACTTTGCCATGTAATCTACCTCCGATTTTCTATCCACTGGATGCGCACAGCCCTCATGTCCGGCGCCGGCAGCTCCCGCGTGAATGGTCTCTACTATACCATCTTTTACGGAAAGCATGCTATTTCTTTTATGCTGAAAATTAGTGATTTTGTGATTTCAAAGCGCTTCTGCGGACCGGATTAAGACGATGGGTCAAAGAGGGCGCATCTCCGAAGGCGGCATCCCCGTAATCCGCTTAAACACCTTACTGAAATAATAGACATCATTAAACCCAAGAGAATCCGATATTTCCCGCAGTGACAGACTGGGGAAATCCGCAAGCAGCTCTTTTGCCCTGGCAATCTTGAGACGGGTAAAATAGTCCATCGGCGTAGTATTTTGAAACTTTTTAAAAATCCGGCAGATATATACTTTGGAAACACCGGTTTTTTCTTCCAGATCCTGGAGCGTAACATTGGCGGAAAGGTGCTCCTTAAAATAGGCGATCAGGCTTTCCACCAGTTCCTCCGGTGAACCTGCCTCGGACTCGGAACCTGCGAACAATGTCGTCAGAAGCCGGTAAAAATTATCCGCCAGCTCACTGTTGTCCGATGAAAAAGATATAATATTTTCAAGATAATATTGATTGCTGAGATCCGAAATCTTCTGGGCGGAAAGGCGGCGCTTTAAAATATCCATAATAAAGAGCAGGTCCTCCGTGATTGCCATACAGGTGCGTCGTTCCTTTTTCCAGCTTTCAAGAAGACGGACGATATTGGAGTGCAGCAAATCCAGCTGATTCTGGTCCAGCATCATGGCATACAGATCAGCTCTTTCACCAAGCCCTGCAAACGCGCCGTATGCACCGGCAGGAGTCTGATAGATCCCGCTCTCACCCAGACGGACACAGCGTACTGCATTGCTACGGCATTCCCGGATCGTCGAGGAGATGGAACTGCCGCCGGCACAGGTCTGATAAACGGTAATAAACTTTCCGCTCTCTGCTTCCAAAGCTTTTACAAAATGAGGAAGATCTCCTGTCAGCAGTGCATTGCTTTTCTTATCACCGCTTAACAGCAGCATTTTTTCATTGGAAAAAAAGCCATCCAGACATCTCAGGAAACGGCAGTTATGAAATCTGCGGAACATTTCCTCCAGCTCTCTATTGGGCAGATAGCGCACATTGGGATGAAGCATATTTTCCACACTGCTTAAAGGATTGGCGATGATCAGATAAAGAAACGTGATTGAATCCTGCAGGGAAGCCGCCTCAAAGGAAAAATGCTCTTCTCCTATCAGAAAAGAAATAATATTTTTCCGACGCTGTGCCAGTGTGCTGACGCAGTTTTTCAGACAAGATTCCAGTTCCGGCGGATTTACCGGCTTTAAAAGGTAATCCGCCGCTCCCAGCTTCATCGCCTGTTTGGCATATTCAAAATCCTGATACCCGCTGACAATAATGCAGAGCGATGGGCATCCTTTCTCCTGGAGCCTTGAGATCAACGTCAGTCCGTCCATGTCCGGCATGCGAATATCCGTCAGCACAATGTCCGGGCAAAGCACTTCGATCTGCTCCAGAGCAGTCACACCATTGTCTGCACTTCCCACGATCACATAATCTTCTTTCAGATCCACGATCTTCTGTTGTAATGCCATCAATGCATAAATTTCATCTTCCACAAGATATACGCTCGTCATGTGATTCCTCCTGCGTAACTGTTATGTTAATGCATCCGCCTCCGTTTTCCCGGTTTCCCACCTGCATCCGGAAACGCCGGCCATACAGGATCCTGCCGCGGACATAGATATTGGAAAGCCCCAGATTCCCGATTTTGGTATTGATCACATCCTGATGCCGCATCAGGCTCCTGTCACACTCCTCAAACTGCCTGCGTACTTTCTCCAGAGCTTCCTGCGTAAATCCCGGACCGTTATCCTCCACTTTGAGAGACCAGCCGCCTTCAGAAAGTACTGTCAGTTCCACGCAAATGGATAAGGAGGCAATCCGCGTGGCGAAGCTGTGCTTTACAGCGTTTTCCACCAGCGGCTGTATGGTAAATTTGGGAATGATAACCGAAAGCAGAGCCGGATCCGCATGAACCGTAATCTCCAGCTTTCCTTCATAGCGCTTTTGCACCAGTGTAGCATATTGTTCCAGATGGGTCAGTTCGTCCTGCACAGTATACTCCCTTTTGGAATAATCGGAAATATAACGGAGCATCTGGGAAAGGCAGACACAGAGCCCGGAGACCTCCTTATCCCCGTGCATATAGCTTACAGACTCTATCATAGACAGGGTATTATACAGCGTATGAGGGTGCATCTGTGCCTGAAGGGCAAGATAATTGGCACGTTCTTCCCCGGCCTGAGACTGAATACTTCTGGCAATGGCTTCCTGGAGATGCTCCAGCATCTGCTGAAAGGACTGGTTGATATTGTTGATCTCCGAGATGGACGTTACAATATGGGGCTGAAAGGTCATATTCTCCAGCGTCACCTCACTTATGGCATGGTTCAGCTCCATAAGAGGTGCCGCCATACGCCTGGCTGTACGGCCGATCATAAACAGCGAAAATACCGCCAGCAACACATACACGGCCAGCGTCATAAGAATCAGATTCATGCCGTAGGGGATAAAGGAGATCACCGGACAGTACACGATGGAGATCCATCCGGAATAGTCCGAAATCTGATAGGAAATCTGATGCCCCTTCCGGCGGAAGGAGCCTGCAGAAGCCTGTTGCCTGCCGATCTCCTGAAAAATATTCTCAAAAAGGATCCTCTCATCCTCCCCGCAGTCCGCCGGATAAAGCACCTCCCCATGGGCAGAATACAAAACCACAGACCCGGAGGCCGGATTCAAAGAGCAGATCTCTTCTAGATGGGAATAGAGATTCTGTACCTCGACAAATCCGAAGTGATACTTGCCGTCAGAGATGGTACGGGCAACGGAATAAACCTTCTCTCCCGTGTCGTCAAAATCATCCGGATGGGGCGGCAGTATCACCTTTTTGCCATCGGCGGCAAGAACCTCATCCTTCCACCTGTAGGTCCTGCCGGCTTCCTTGATATAAGAGGAAGATTCTCCTGTTTTGGTCAGCGTATAATAAGCATTGTCGTTAAAGGCAATGATTCGGAAGGTAGAAAAAAGCGGCGCATCCAGAGAAATAAAGTTTTCCATCATCTGATTGTTATAGTCGATATACTCCGCGGAGGAGCTTGTCTCCTTCATGGCCTGCACAAAAGACTTGTTAAACAGAAGTCCGTTGATGATCTTATCCATCTCCTTCAGAGAACTGTCAATCTGATTTTGTACATTTACCGACAGCTGGGACTGCACCTCGATATTCTGCAGATATTGCTCTCTGTACAGAACAGCCATGGCAAACACAATGATCACCGTCAGAGACAGCAGCACCACCAGCGAATAATTATAGAACTGCTTTTTCAGATAATTTTGATTTTTACGCATGAAATATTCCCCCGCATCCCTGTCGTACAACCATAAGCCGGCATCCCGCTTCTTCGCATCTGCCCGGCTCACTGCCCGCCGGAATCATGGTCAGTGTATCACAGAAAAATGGAGAAATACAAGCCCCGTGCAAAAGAAAAAAACTTCTGCCTCCAGTTTACTATTTTGCATGGAAGCTGTTTATTTTTTTCTATTTTCACATTATAAAAAATCTTTATAATAAATTTATGGGGAATATTATCCTCTATGGAGGTTCAGGTCGAAAAATCACACTGATGTGCTGATTTTTCACACGGCTATTTGTGCCGGAGCGTCACAAATAAGCCTTGATGGCAGACGCAAATTTGAGATTTGCGTCGCTCCGTCGCGTAAACGCTCCGGAATGGGGATTCTTATGAAAAAAACAGTATGGTTACTCTTAAGCTTTACACTGCTTCTCTGCAGCTGCAGCCGGACGGTACAGTCAGAGGATACGGCAGAAAACGTCACTCTCACCTTTATGATGCCCCAGTCCCATGCAAAGGACTTTCTTCTGGAACTGATCGGCGAGTTTGAAACCGAAAATCCGGATATCACCATTGAAGTACAGCGTATTCCCGACGACCAGTGGATCGATCTCGTGCACTCCAAGGCCGCCGTGGGAGAAATGCCGGATATCATACGGATTGACAAATGGGTGCTGGAAGCCGTGGGCACCAGGCATTTTGTGGAATTCGGAGAGGAAACCTCCTGGTATGAGCGGGTTCTCCCCCAGCAGCTGAAAAACAAACTGATCGGCGGCAGGCTCTACGGGCTTCCCATAGCTTCTACCAGCGGTCTGGGGCTGATTTATAATGAAGAAATATTTGAGCGCCTGGAGCTTCCGGTTCCTGCCACCATAGAAGATCTTTATCAGGTGTGCGAGCAGCTCTCACAGGCCGGCATCATCCCCTTATATGCTTCCGACAAAGAGGCCTGGACCATACAGGTCGCCTTTAACTGCATGGTCATGCAGAGTACAGATGAAGCTTCCTGGCAGAAGCTGAAAACCAATCGGCTGAAGTGGGCGGATGTGGAGGAATATCATGAAATCTTAAACCAGATCGCCGATCTGCGCAGACTGGGCTATACCAATGCGGATCATATGGAAGCCACCTACAACAGCGCGGTGGAAGCCGTGGCCGGTCAAAAGGCCGCCATGTATGTGATGGGACAGTTTTTTATTGCGGATGTGCTGCAGAAGAATCCGGAATGCAGACTTCGGATGGCTCCTTTCCCTTATAACGGAAGCGATCTGTTATCTGTGGTCAGCGGAGCCGGCATGTTCTCCGTATGCAGAGACTCGGAGCATGTGGCGGAAGCGGAGCGTTTTCTGGAGTGGTTTTCACAGCCGGAGCACATGAACCGCTTCAATGAGGGCTGGAATCATCCGCCTGTCTTTCAGGAGCAGAATCTACATATGGCGGACTGGCAACAGGCCATTTATGACAAATATATCGTTCCCGGCAAAACGGTGGTGCAAATCGACGAAACCTTAAACGGCATCAACCTGAACGGGCTGTGGAACAATTTAAAGGAAATGCTGGCGGGCAGAATGGATTCCGCAGAAGTGCTGCAGAGCTGGGATGAAGATTTTGGCGAGCAGATGCGGTACCGGGAAGAGCCCGGATGGCAGCCGGGATAATCTCCGGATCGCGGTTTAATATTTTCCATTATGCCGGTATAGGATTTTACATTTCAGAAGCCGTATGTTTCCTCTACAATATGCGTATAACAAAGCCGCAGACGAAAGCGGCTGCCATGAAAGAGAGGAAAAATCTATGAAAAAGATGAAACTGTTTACGGCTCTGCTGCTGAGCTCCGCCATGATACTGGGCGGCTGCGGCGGCGCAAATGAGAGCGCTGATACAGGCGCTCAGCAAAATTCTTCCGCTCAGGAGGAAGCATCCACTGATACATCCGCTGCAGAAACGGCAGAAGAAGAGACGGCAGATGACGGAGAGGCTTCCGCCGAAGAAGAGGCAGCTCCCAAAGAGCTCTCCGGAGAGCTCACCTATTGGTCCATGTGGAATGACACCGAGCCTCAGGGCGAGGCCTGGCAGGAGATCATTGACGGATTCATGGCCAAGTATCCCGCTGTAAAGGTTAACGTACAGTGGTGCGGACGTGACAACAAGAAGATCTTGAAACCGGCCCTGGAAGGCGGCGAAGTCATTGATATTTTTGAATATCCGCTGGAAATCGACCTGAACGAGTATATCCTGGATCTGAGTCCCTATGTGGATGTGGCCTATGACACCACAGGTGGAAAGACCTTCCGTGAGACGCTGCTTCCCAGCCTTCTGACCACCCCTCAGGATATGACCGGAAGATCCGACATCATCCCGGCCATCGGATACAAGCCCTGGATCTCCGTATTTATGTATAATCAGAGCATTTTTGAGGAGGCAAACGTAACCGCCGAGCCCAAAACCTGGGAAGAGCTGGATGCGGCCTGCGCCAAGATCAAGGAAGCCGGCTACTCTCCCATTACCTTTGACGATGCCTACGCCTCCTGGCTGCCGGGCATGTACCTTGCAAGAGCAAAGGGACAGGATTGGGTAAGAGAGCTGGTAAAAGATACCACCGGAGAAATGTGGCAGGACGAAGCCGTGGTTTCCATGGCAAAGGCTTTTGAAGATTTTGCATCAAAGGGTTATTTCGATGAGAATGTAGGTGGAAACAAGTGGCCTGCAGGACAGATTGACTTTGGTAACAGCAAGGTTGCCATGTACTACAACCTTTCCGGTCTGCCCACCGAGGTGGCCGACATTACAGGACCCGACTTTAAATGGGGCGGCTTCTCCTATCCCGATGTTCCCGGCGGACTGGGCACCTGCGGCAAAGAAGACCCTGCCGGCTGCACCCTCCTTGCCGTCAACAAGAATACTGCCGATCCTGATCTTGCCATGGCATTTGTCACCTACGCACTGAGCGTTGAAAACGACGCGCTTATGGTGGAAAAGGCGGGAATCACACCTGCTACCTTAGATACCGCATGGCCCTCTACTTTAGTAAATTTAAAACCTGCCTTTGAATCCGTGGAGGTTTCCCTGAAATCAGGCGGAGACATCGGTTCCAACGCTGATGTGGCCCCCACTATTTCCGAGAACTTTATCAAACTGGCTGCCGGACAGATCTCCGCAGACGATTTTGTTGCTAACATGGTAGCCGCTACCAAACAGTAATTTTTTAGCATCGAGCAGGGAAGATTTTCTCCCTGCTCGATACGCGTCATGAAGGTAAAAACTCTGCAAGTTTGTGTCTGCGCGTTGCTTGCCACAAACTCGTTAATCCATTTTATGGATTTAGCCATATTATGGATTTGCGCAACAAAGCAGCGCAGAAATGAGGAAAAATATGCATAAAAAGAAATGGTTTGTCATTCGTTTTCTCACGCCGGCAATGCTTTGTCTGCTGGTTATTTTTCTCTATCCCATGGTAAGAACCGTCCTGATGAGCTTTCACAAAGTGGGCTTTGTCACCGACAGCATGAAGGAATGGAAATTTGTCAGACTGGACAATTACGTCAAGCTGATGACCAGTCCGCTCTTCCGGCAGTCTCTCGTCAACATCCTGAAAATATGGCTGATCGGCGGCGTGGTTATTCTGGGTCTTGCCATGCTCTATTCCGTGATCATCACATCCGGTATCAAGGGCAAAAATTTCTGGCGCTCCATGCTTTATCTGCCCCACATTATCAGCTCTGTTGCGCTGGCTACCATGTGGCTTCAATATGTATTCGACAATCAGTACGGACTGTTAAAGCGCCTCTTTACCTTTCTCTACTGGGACGCTATGGCGCAGTTTCAATGGACTGCACCGGAAAATCTCTTCCTCTCCATGATGATCGCCTACGGCTATGCGGGTGTGGGCTTCTACATGCTGATCATGGTGGCCGGTATCGACGGCATCAGCGAAGATTATTATGAGGCTTCCCGGATTGAGGGCGCCGGAATGGTGAAGCAGTTTTTCTATATCACTCTTCCCATGTTAAAGGACATCATCAAACGGACCATTATTCTGTATTCTGCGGCGGCTGCCGGATTTTTCGTGTATTCCACGCTGTTTTCCTTCAATATGGAAAACGCAACGGTGACCCCCATGGTCTACATGTATGAGGTGGTATTCGGCTCCAGCATCGGAACCACCGCAGAAGATCTGAACGTGGGCGCCGGCGCGGCGGCAGGCGTTCTGATCATGGCTCTGGTACTGATCGTAAATGCGGTGCTAAACCGCCTGATTCCCACAGAGAGTGAATAGGAGGAGAGAACATGAAGAACAAAGAGAGCAATTTCAGACGTGAAACCAGAAAGCAGGCACGTTTTTTCCCTGGTTATCTGCTCCTGCTTCTGTGGCTGGCATTTACCGTGGCCATGATCGGATGGATTGTGCTGGCATCCTTCAGCACCACAAAGGAGATCTTCAACAATGAGATTCTCCACAGCGGCTTCCATTTCGAAAACTACGCCAATGTTTTGTCGAAGCACAAAATGTCCGTGTATTTTATCAACAGTATCATATACAGCTTAAGCGGATGCGCCGGCATTATCCTGATCTCGGCCCCGGCGGCCTATGTGCTGGCCAGAGTGGTTTTCAAAGGTAAAAACCTGGTGAACAACGTATTCGTTGTGTCCATGTCCATCCCTTCCGTGATGCTGATCCTTCCGCTGTTTAAAATGGCCACCTCCCTTGGCCTGATCGGTTCCCGCTGGACCCTGATCATCCTGTATATCTGCACCAATGTGCCATTCGGCGTGTTCTTTCTGATCGGCTTTTTCGCCTCCCTTCCAAAGGCTCTGGAGGAGGCGGCGGAGATCGACGGATGCACCCCTGACCAGGCCTTCTGGAAGATCATGTTCCCCCTGGCACAGCCCGGTATCATGACGCTGACCATCTTTAATTTTATCACCATCTGGAACGAATATTTCATGGCTCTGATCTTTGCCAACAAGACCGAGCTGCGCACCGTATCCACCGGTCTGCAGGCCATCGTGCAGTCCATGAAATATTCCGGAGACTGGGCGGGACTGTTCGCCGGCGTTATTATCGTCTTTCTGCCCACCTTCCTGCTCTATCTTTTCCTGTCGAAACGGATCATTGCAGGCGTCACCGGCGGTGCCGTGAAAGGATAAGGAGGAAGATTGGTTACGATGTCCAAACAAAATTTTTTTAACAGAATCCGTCCCCTTTTCGGAGTGGATAATCCTCGGAAAATAACGGAATATTGCAAAAATTACTGGCCGGATGATACAGAGCATGTGGTTCTGACTGCTGATAATGCCTGCAACAATTGCTTTTTGTTTGATTTCCGCTGGGATATGGAGCGGACCTGGCAGCCGGTATCCTTTGAGGACGAGATCGACTGGAGCCTGATCCCTTTCGGAGACAGAGAATTTCTCTGGCAGTTTAACCGCCACCGCTTTTTGCTCTGCCTTGGACAGTCCTATCTCATCACAGGAGAGGAAGCATATGCCTTTCATTATGCCCGGCTTCTGCGGGACTGGATCCTGCATGTGCAGGAAGGGGAAAATATAGACCTGGGGCCCTGGCGCACACTGGAAACCGGACTTCGGGCGGAGATCTGGCTGCGTTCCCTCTGCATGGTGGAACAGAGTCCGTCGGTGGATGATGCGCTGTGCGCTCTTGTGGAAACGTGTATCCTGAAGCATATTGAACGGCTCGCCGGGCACTTTTCTTCCCATAAATATATCAGCAACTGGGGCGTTTTGGAGAGCTGCGGCCTGCTTCTGTTTTCCCTTACTCTCCAGGAAGAGCATCCCCGGAAGGAGGAATGGATACAGACTGCCCTGAAGCGTCTTTCGCTTGCCGCCGGGATACAGGTTCTGGAGGATGGCACCCAGTGGGAACAATCGCCCATGTACCACAATGAGGTGTATCAGTGCTTCCGAAGCGCTCTGTATTATGGAAAAAGAGCCGGAATCGCCATCCCTCCTCTGCTTACAGACACCCTCCGGAAAATGGCATATGTCAACGGAATATGGAAAAAACCGGACCATACTCAGTTTACTCAGGGCGACAGCGACGCCTCGGACCTGAGAGACCAGATCACGGCAGGCGCTTATGTGCTTCAGGATCCGGTTCTGAAATATCTCGGATACGAGCGGCTGGACTATGAAAGCGCATGGCAGTTCGGATATCAGGCATGCGAAACTTATTTTCTCATGCAGTCCCGGAAACCGGATTTCCTTTCCGCCGAACTCCCTTTCAGCGGCAATTATTACTTCAGAAGCAGCTGGTGCGAAGATGGGAATCTTCTTCATTTCCATTGCGGAGACACCGGCGGAGGCCACGGCCATGCCGATAAGCTTCACATAGATCTGGTTCTTGGCGGAGAGGATGTGCTGACTGACAGCGGGCGTTATACCTATGTAGATGGCTCTGCCCGTTATTTTCTGAAAGAACCCGGCGCCCATAATGTGGTCCTGGTGGATGAACGCAGCTATTCTGTCTGCCAGGATTCCTGGGTCTATCAGAATCTCTGCAGCTGCATGAAGCAACAGTATTTTGACGGAAAAAAGGGCTCTTTTGTGGAGGGCAGTCATATGGGATACCTGAAAGAAGGTGTCCTGACAAACCGCAGGATCATCTGGATCAAACCGGATATCTATGTGCTGGCGGATTATTTCTATGCGGCAGGCCTTCACAGCTATGAATCTCTTTTCCATTTCGGAGGACAGGGCAGACTTTCCCTGTGCGGAAATATACCGGAAGAGGGACCGGTTCATTTTGAAGGCAAAAAAATCCACGCCTGGCTTCAGAACGTTTCCGGAGGCGGTAAGTGCGAGGTGATCCGCACCCAAATCTCCCATCACTATAATCAGATCGCGGAGAATCCTTCCCTTGTCATCCGCAGTGAGGCAGAAGGGGATTTTCACCGGATCCTGGTCATAAACGGCGGGAAAAAGGGAGCCGCCAGGCCTGTTTTAACCGAAAGAGTCCCTGTCCGGTCTGTTGTACACCAGAAGGAAATCCCGCCTCAGGATGCGGAGGCATTCCGGATCCTTTCGGGAAAAAAGGAGTATATCCTGCTGCTGTGCCAGAGGGAAATCATGACTCCCACGGATATTTTTCAATGTGAAAACTGCATCGGCTACGGAAAGGCTGTCCTCTTTGACCGGTCGAAAGAAAAACAGGATCCTCTCTCCGGCGAGGTGCTTGCCTGGTGGTAATGGATCGGCTTGTATAAAGGACAGCTGCAAAACTGGAAAGGAAAAAGGATATATGGACAGAGAAAAAATCAAAAAAGCCTTTGATACGGCACAGGAAATCGTAAAAATGCACCTGGAGGAGTTCCAGGGCGGTTTTCCGGCTCCCGCAAGCCGGAATCAGATTTATCCCAAAATAGAAAATAACGACTGGACGGCAGGCTTCTACACGGGCATGTTGTGGATGTTTTATGAAGAGAGCCGGGAGAGAGTCTTTTTGGAGACGGCCCGGGAACATCTGATCAGCTTTGATGCGCGGATCGATAGGAGAATCTGGGTGGATCACCATGATATGGGATTTATTTTCAGCCCCTCCTGCGTGGCTGCCTTTCAGCTGACAGGGGATGAGAGGGCCAGAAGCACTGCCCTGAAAGCCGCAGACAATCTGCACAGCCGTTTTCAGGAAAAAGGGCAGTTCATCCAGGCATGGGGACTTCTGGGAAATCCCGACGAATACAGGCTGATCATAGACTGTCTTTTGAACCTCCCTCTTCTTTACTGGGCCTCAAAAGAAACCGGGGACATGAGTTATCAGGATGTGGCCCTGCGCCACTTACAGACAGCTCTTTCTGTTCTGGTGCGAAAGGACTTCTCCACCTATCACACCTACTACTTTGACAGGGAAACCGGCTCTCCCGCCTGCGGCGCCACCAAGCAGGGATATTCCGATGAATCCGCATGGGCAAGAGGGCAGGCCTGGGGCGTATACGGCATTGCCCTGAACTATCCTCACTGCCCGGGGGATGAGCTGAAGCACCTCTGGAAGGGCGTGACGGATTATTTCCTGACGCATCTGCCGGCAGATCTGGCCGCCTACTGGGACCTGTATTTCATGGATGGAAACGAACCCAGAGACAGCTCCGCCTCCGCCATTGCCGTGTGCGGCATTCTGGAGGCATACCGCCAGGGCATGTGCGATTCCTCCTATGTGGAGAAAGCGGAGGAAATTCTGGAAAGTCTGATCGACCACTATGCGGCCTCCCCCACCGACACCGGAAACGGCCTTCTGAAACACGCCACCTACGGCCGGCTGCTGGGCGAGGGAATTGACGAATACTGCCTGTGGGGAGACTACTTCTACGTGGAAGCACTGATGCGCTGTCTCCATCCCGGATGGCACGCCTACTGGTAGCAGATCCTATCAGTTTGACGTTATCCGACTGAAATAATCTGATTGAAAAGAAACGAAGCATCTATGGAACGGAGACGAGGAAATTATGAACAACATGCAACCACATACCATCTGCTTTCAAAATACGGAAAACGACTGGAGCAATGCTCTTTTTGTGGGAAACGGCAGGCTTGGGGCCATGGTTTTTTATCAGGATCATACCCTCCATATTTCCATGAATCATTATGACTGCTATTACCGGCTGCTGCCCAGACCGAAAGGAGCGGAGGCTGCTCAGAAAACAGACGCCAGGACGAAAGGCTCTGGGGACGCCCAGGAAGCAGACGCCATGATGAAAGGCTCTGAGGACGCCCAGGAAGCAGGCGAAGAGACCGGGGAGTCCTCCTCCCGGGTCTTTCAGGATCCTGCCCTCTTCCGGGAAACTTACGATGAACTGTGCCGCAAAACAGAGCTTCTCCGTCAGAAGGGCGAAACCGGCCGGATGCATTACGCCCGGATGCTTCACCCCGTCGGGGAAATAAGAAGGCCCTCCTATCAGGGCGCCCGTTACCCCGAAGGGGCAGAGCTGATGCTGCACCTGAAAAAAGACCTGAATCCCGACAGCTCCTGCCTGAAGCTGATCATAGAGGAGGCGCGGATTCTGTTTGAGGCGGGAGATCACAGGGATTTCGTCCGGGCGGAGATCATCGCCTCAAGGGCGCCGGACGGGATTCTTCTGACCCTCTTCCAGACCCGGAGCGGACTCTGGAGCAAAAGGTCCTGGCGACATGATGTACATACGGGAGCTGCCGTTTCCGCATCTTCCTTCCGGAAATCTCCGGAGGGTATGACGCAGACTGTGGCTCTTACCCTGCTTCCGGAGGATAAGGATGCTCCGGCAGTCACAAGAAGTATCCTGAAGCAAAAAAATACCCTTCTTTGCCGTCATCGGGCGTACTGGAAGGATTTCTGGCACAGCGCCGTGCATCTTCCGGATTCCTTTCTGGAGCATCTCTGGTATCTGCAGCTCTATCTCCTGGAATGCTCCAATGCCCGGGGCAGCCGATATCCGGAACAGTCATGGGGACTGAGCGGACTCTGGGATATCCGCAAACCCAATATGTGGGGAAGTATGTGGTACTGGGATGTGAATATCCAAAGCTCCTTCTGGGGAACCTGTTCCGCCGCTCACCCGGAGCTTTTAAAGCTGTTCTGTGACGGGTATCTTTCCTACGAGCAGGATATCCGGCTCTATACCAGAGAGGTTTACGGGCGGGATGGATGGGCGTTGGATTATCCCCATACCCTGTATCACTGCATCCAGCCCTGGTGCGCTCAGTTTTTGTGGCTGTACTATCAGTATACCGGCGATCTTCTCTTTCTGGAGCAGAAGGCTTATCCCGTTTTCCGCAGTCAGGTGGATTTTTTCCGGTTTCTTGCCAGACGGGATGAACAGGGCATATGGCATATCCCCTACGACATCTCCCCGGAGCAGGGGCCTGTCACCTGCGATTCCGTCATTACCATCTCCTGCATCAGAAAGCTCCTCTCCATGACCCTTGAGGCAGCCCAAATCCTGAACCGCCCAGAGGAGGAGATCTCCGAAGCTGAGGGGATTCTGTCTCATCTTCCTCCTTATCCGAAAACGGCAGATCAGAGCAGATACAAGGATTCCGCCCTGGCCCAGGATCATCTTTTCCTGCGGCACCCTTCTCTGCTTATGCCTCTGTTTCCGGCGGAGGAGACGGACTGCGGCGTCCTTACTGAGACAGCGGAACAGGAGACGGAACACTTTACCGACCGTCCTCCTGTCAAAAAAGACACGTCTGCAGAGGAATATCTTCTGTGGAAGGAAACACTGCAGTATGCGGCAACGCATACAGAGACAGGCACCTTCGGCATGGGATGGCTCTCCGCCGCGGCGGCCAGGCTGGGGCTGGGAAAAGATGCCCTTATGCTCCTGTATGAAAGAGGACTGGATCATGTGCTTCATGACAACGGACTCGCCTATGAAGAGTCGCCCGGATTTCTCAATTACTGTCACCTCACCAAGCCTGCCCACTATCTTCCCGTCATGATGGAAGCCGCCGGCGGGATCCTTAATGCGGTGAATCTGATGTTGCTACAGACATCCTCAGAGGGAGAAATTCTGGTTTTTCCCGCGGTGCCCGGGAAAAACGCCGCGCTTACCCTCCGCAGCATACAATATCAGGAGGATCTGGAGGAAGTAAAGGGAGAATATGAAGAATGGACCGATGTGAGCTTTGACTCTCTGATGGCCCCGGGAGGGTTTCTTATCTCCGCAGTGCGGAAAAACAGCCGGACTGTATTTATCATGGTCAAAAGCACCCGGGATGCCTTCCTCAGGCTTTCCCTGCCGGAGGAGCTTTCTCCTTCCGGAAAGCGCTGCCGGGTCGAGAAAGCCATGCAGGCAGGCGATACGCTCCGTTTCGGAGACCCCCTCCTCGCCTCACCCGGAACGCAGACTCTGTCACAGGCAAATCCCGGTTCTCAGGCGCAGCCTCCCTCACCGAAGGCTCCCGTTTTCCCGCCTCAGAGTCCGGTTCTCTGCCATACGGCTGCCATAACACACCGGCGAATCTTCCTGGGGGCGGATCCCGACGCCAGATTCCGGCAGGCCGTGGACGCCTTCACCTGTCCCCTCCTGTTCGGAAACGAGCTCCGCTATCCCCGGACACCCTGTATCTTTGACTTTGGCGCATCCTCTCAGAAACAGACCGCCTGCAAGGATTATGACAATACCTATCCCCGGCAGATCATTCTCTCAGGACAATGTATCCTGTACTGCGCCGGCCCGAAGCCCGTGGGGGCCGAACCCTATACTCCCGAAAAGGGCTATGGTTTTCTGGATACGGAAGGAATCTGCGGAAAAAAGAAAAACGGCCCCGACGATCTCAGGGCGGATTTTCTGGAAGGAAGCAGACCTGCCGTTTTTGTCCTGGACCTGCCCCGGGGAAAATACGACCTGCTCATCGTCAGCGGGGATGAGGAAGAGGCATCCGGGACCCGTTTCTCTCTGAAAGAGCAGGGGACGAAAGCAGATACCGGAATTCTCCCGCCGGGCCGCTACGGCTGCATGCACCTGCCGCTGATCCATGCACGGGATGGGCAAATGCTGCTGTCCATCTCACCCTCTCCCGGATACCACTGGAAGCTGAATGCCATCTTTGTCAATAAGGACTGAAAGCTCTTTTACTCCAGCTTCCTGTACACCTGCACATACATGGTGATGAAGCTCGCGAGCCCTCCGATCAGATTGGAGATGGGCTCCGCAAGAAACACCCCGTTTACCCCCAGCCCTATGCAGGGCAGCAGAAGGGTCAGGGGCGCCACAATGATTGCCTTGCGCAACAGAGAGAAGAAGACCACCTGTTTGGAACGCCCCAGCGCCACAAAGGTGGACTGGCCGCTGAACAGCGCAGCAGCATGGAAAGCGTGTTTCCCATAATCAGCTTTACCCTCTCCTGCTGCCCGGCGCCTCTGGCCATGGAAAAAAGAGGCGTGCCGCCCATGCCGAGCAGCTGGGTAAAGGCCATGATCAGGGAAGTCAGGGGAAATACCAGCCCGATCCCTGTCAGCGCCAGACCATCGGTTCCCGGAAAATGCCCGATATAGATCCGGTCCACCACATTGTAAAGCATCTGCACCACCTGCGCCAAAATCAGCGGAAATGCCTGCGACATAATATTTTTGGACACACTGCCCTGTGAAAAATCCGTTGCCATTTTTTTCTCCGAGGATCATCCCTGACGACACTCACATGCCGTTAAGGATACATAATAAACTGCGTCATATAAACCGGTACGCAGAGGATATCCTTATCCCTGCACATATCCTTGGTATAGATCAGATATTTCTCCAGAATTCTGTCGGAAAACTTTTCTGAAAAAGCGTCCAAAGAAGCGTGGGTTTTGTACCCCGATGATTTCACTTCTATGGGGCAGATTTTATTCCTCTTTGCAAGCAGAAAATCGATTTCATAATTATGGCGTGATGCCGGATTCAAAAACGTATGGTAATACAGTCCGCTGCCGTTTGCCGTTAAAATCTGGGCAACGACATTTTCATACAGATATCCGAGATTCGCGCCCAGTTTATCGCTCAGCAGCTTTTCATATATAATATTTTCCGTAAAATCTCTGTCTTTAAATACCAACGTGGTAAACAGACCGGTATCTGCCAGAAACAGCTTAAATCTGCTCAGATCTCTGCTGTTTGCCATCCCCGCATTCGGATCATTTGCATGATAGGCAGCGATCACCGTTTTAGAATCCTTCATCTCAGATATCAGTTCCAGAATTGTATCCGCTCTCTCATTTGCCAGTACACTCGATACCTGATATCTGGATGCATTTTTATTCAGCTGAGCCGGAATGGCATCAAACAAAAGAGAGAGTCTTCCGGTAGCGTCTATTTTGTGAAAATCATCCTCATACAAGTTGAGAATGTCTCTTTTTACTGCATCAACTCTCCTAAAATTGTTTGTACTTATATATTCCTCAACTGCCTGAGGCATTCCCCCGATCAGCATATATAGCCGAAAGGTCCGCATGAGCCTGCGATGAAGCATCTCGCCGACAGGCTGCCTGCGTTCAAACACCTGTTTTAAAATCGGAATTGTCACCGTATCGCCAATCGCCCAGAGAAACTCCTCAAAGTCCATGGGATACATATTTATTTTTCTCTCCTCACTGGGAATCAGAATATCCTTTACATTGCGCCTGATACTGATCAGAGATCCTGTTTCTATATAATCATACCTGCCATCCTTTACAAGAAATTTGATGGCCTGTCTCGCCTGCGGGCAAAGCTGTACTTCATCAAATATCAGTAATGATCTTCTTTCAAAAAGTTCAGCCCTGTACTGCAGCTGAAGCTGGAGAAAAATATAATTCAGGTCTGAAACATCTGAAAACAGTTCGCGTACTTCTCTGGATGCCACGGCAAAGTCTATTAAGATATAGCTGTCATACTCTTTTTCGGCAAACTCTGTGACAATGGTAGATTTACCAACCCGCCTTGCCCCTTCTATCAGCAATGCAGACCTTCCTTCTGACTCTCTCTTCCATTCCAACAGCCTGTCGTATATTTTTCTTTTATACATAAATCCACTCCCGCATGCATGCTATAGCAAACGCCATTGCAAATGCCATAACAAAATCGTTATTTTGTTTTTATCATTTTTCCTCAAAATCGTTATTTTTATTTATTAATTATAACACGAAATCGTTATTTTTCAATCTCATTCGTGCTGGAAATCCCCCATACATACGCAGAGAGCAGATTAAAGGTCTCCGCCCATAACCTGCTCTCCCAAACCTTCCATATCTTTATGATATGCTTAGAATTTCATATTTACAGCTGCTCTTATTCCACTGCATAATATTCCGCCTTCAGATCCCCCAAGATACAGATCTTCTCATAAGACCTGCGTGGGTACACACTTGTGGTGACCGGCGTCAGTCCGTCATCGGCCAGTATCTCCAGAATGCATTTATCCATGATGATCTCCATTTCGGTTGCTCCCTCAGGAGATTTCGCAAAGGATCTGGGCGCATGGGTCCTCTCGTATCCCGGCAGTGCAAATTCTCTGTTAAAGTCGCTCTGGCCGGCCTGAGATCTGTCAACGATAATCTCCGACCCGGTAACTTTGACGGCCAGCACCTCGCCGGCCTGGTTTTTCAGTACCACAGAGCCGCTTCCCTCCACCTTTACCTTCAGGCCGAAGCTCCGGGCACGCAGTCTGTTTTCTCCCTGCATGAGAGGGTAAGAGGCGCTGCGCAATCTCTCGAGTCCTTCAAAGGAATAAGCAAGACGCCACCCCTCCAAAGTTCGGATCAGCTTCATTTTGCGCGCAAGAGTCATTTTACCCCGGAAACCGTCAAGGTCGCTGGGGGCAAAATTGGCGTAATCCCAGTTATCGGCCCACCCGATCAGAACCTTTTCCTCCAGATTCTGGAAGGTAACTGCCGCATAATTGTCGGTGCCGAAGTCCAGAAGCAGCGGCTTATCCGCTTCTTCCGTATCATGGAAGGTATCCCCATCAAACTCTCCCACATAATACTGCGTAATGTGCGTCATCCGGTCATAAACATCGTTTTGGATGCCGATGTCGCCTGCAGGAAGAATCATGCTGATAATCAGAACCCACTTTTCCCCTTCCTCTGTCTGAATCGGGAAACAGTCCGGGCATTCGCAGGTTCCTCTCAGGCCATGGCTGCCTGCCTTGAATTCTCCGGTCTTCTTCCATTTTTTCAGATCATGGGAGGCATAAAACTCCACATTCTCTCCGGCCGCCAGCACCAGGCTGTAGCATTTCTTTACAGGATTCCAGAATACCTTCGGGTCTCTGAAATCCTTCTGTCCGGGATTGGGGATAACCGGGTTGCCGTAATATTTTTCAAAATGCTCGTAATCCGTACTGTAGGCAAGTCCCTGATGCTCCGTATGCCTGCCGTCCATGCTGTGGAGGGTAAAGACCGCCACAAGCGGCGGTTTCTCCTCGCTCCCGAAGCCGGAGGCATTATACTTGTCATAAACACAGGAACCGGAAAAAATACATCCCAGCTCGTCCGGATACAGAGCGATGGGTAGATGCTGCCAGTGAAGCAGATCCTCCGAAACGGCATGCCCCCAATGCATCGGTCCCCAATGAGGCGCCTTGGGATAATGCTGATAAAAGAGATGATATTTACCATCCAGATATACCATACCATTGGGATCATTTATCCAGTTTTGCGGAGCTGTAAAGTGGATAACGGGTCTGTAGTCAATCTTTTCTTTGGGTTCGGGAAATTTGTTCATGATATATCCACTCCTTTCTGATTTCCTTATGCGGGCCTGCGCAAAAATGAAACATCCGGGTAAGCCCGCAGGCTTACCCGGATGCCGGCAAGTTTATATTTATTTGGTACTTCTGTCTACAGCTGTCTGATAAATGGATACTACATCTTCTACACCTGCTGCCTGCAGTTCGCCCAGATAAGCATTCCAGTTATCATCTGTCACGCCTCCGGTTACCCATGTGTTAATATATCTGTCAACAATGTCGGAAACGGTGGGCTGGATCTGAGCCAGTCTGGTCAGCTCATCTACGGTCATCATAACACGGGGAATGGTATCATACTCTTCCATGATCTCATCCTTACCATTCACTCTCTGGTTCTCCAGGAGCTGTACTGCGTCATAAGCATAACCTGCGTACTTCTCATAATACTCATCCAGTACGATCATAGATCCGCGGGCTGTTGTGGAGTTGGAACGTGCCTTACCAAAATCTTCGTAGTCTTTGCCTTCCTGCTGTGCCACATATCTTCCCTGATCATCGAGAGGTGTTCTCAGAATTCCGTTTTCGTCCTTCTTGTAATTGTAGCCCTCTGCGCCCCAGTTGGACTGAATGGAAATAGCCGGGTCACCAACCATATAGTCCACGAATCTTGCGATCACATGAGGGAACTTACAGGTAGTTGTAATAGCGGTATCGGAAGAATCCTGAAGCTCGGAGTAGTTGTTCTCGAAGCCTGTCATTCCTCCCTCACCCTGCAGACGGGGAAGTGCAACATATTCATCATGTACGTCAAGGTTTGTGATCTCCTGATCCGTCCAGGTACAGAAGCATCCGATCCTTGCAACCTCTTCCTTGATCAGGGAGGTCTTGTAGGAAGCGCTTTCGTCCGCCTCGAAGGAGCCGTTCCAGATCAGGTTCTCATTGTAAAGCATATTGAAGAACTCGGCTGTCTTTCTGAAAGCTTCGTCCTGTGCGGTAAAGGTAACCTTACCGTCGATCAGTCTCAAGTGGTCCGCATACGCATTACCTCCGCAGTAGGAGTCTGCGCATCCGAATGCACCTGTAAAACGGTAGAACATATTGTAGGAACCAAAGCTGTCGGTTGCGCCAAACCATGTTGCCATGGGAATTTCATCTGCTTCGCCGTTGCCGTTTAAGTCGCCGCCGTCACGGAATGCCTTCAGGCACTCTACCCACTCGTCAACCGTGGTGGGAACTTCCAGATTCAGCTGATCCAGCCATGTCTTGTTGATCAGCATAGGGCCGCCGGTAAGAACCAGACCGTACATCTCCTCGATGTAAGGGAAGCCGTATGTATGGCCGTTGGGAGCGGTGATCTCCGCACGGTAATTCGGACGCTCGTCAAGAATCTTCTTTAAGTTGGGCATATAATCGTTGATCAGTCCCTCGGTGGGAAGGAAGATATCCTGATCGGCGTACTGTACTACGATGTTACCGGACTTGCCGTCACCGAAGTTCCAGAACGCATCGGGAAGATCGTCACCGGAGGCCAGCATCAGGTTGATCTTCTCCTGAGCGCCCTCGTTGGGAATGGACTGCCATTCAAATTCTACGCCGGTGTCTTCAAACCATTTCTGGCACATTGCCAGCTCGCCTACGGGAACCACACGATCAGGATTGTTGATGAAAAGCATGGAAATTTTTCCATATTTTTCTTCAAAAGCCGCGGGGTCTTTAATAATAGGAAGAGATCCATCCAGAGCGATCAATCCTGCGTCAACAGCTTCCTGCTCTTCGGGAGTAAGTCCCGTATCCTCTGCAGTTGCAGCGGAATCCACTGCTTCCTGAATGTCATCCACATTCTCCTGGGGAATGGAGCTGCTGCCTGCGCTGTCACTTCCGCCTCCGCAGCCTGAGAGCAGGCCTGCAACCATGGTGAGGGAAAGTAAAATTGAAATAATTCTCTTTTTCATTGTGTCCTCCTTTTAATTGGTTTTTATAAAACATCCCTGTGATGCTTCCAGACGCACAGGGCGTCTTTCGTATTAACAGATCATAATTGTTGTAGCAGATCAGCCCTTGACTGCTCCAATGGTAACGCCCTTTGCAAAGTATTTCTGAACGAAAGGATATACCATTAAGAGAGGAGCTGCGGATACAACCACGATACAATATTTCAGCTGCTCCGCCAGCTTCTGCTTGGTGATCATGGCATCGCCCGATGATCCCATCTGGTTGGCCTGATTCATCAGCACCAGATTACGAAGCACTACCTGCAGAGGCATTCTGCTGTCATCCTGCAAATACATCAGAGCATTGAAGAACTGATTCCACATGGCTGTGGCATAGAAAAGAGCCATAACTGCGATGATGGTACTGGAGAGCGGAATGGCGATCTTGAAGAAGAACCCAAAATCCGAACATCCGTCTACCTTGGATGCCTCCAGAAGCTCATCCGGAATACCGGACTCAAAGAAGGAACGGCATACGATCAGGTTGTAGGCGGATACTGCTACCGGAAGCACCATGGCCCAGATGGAATTGTAGATGCCCAGGTTTCTGATGGTCAGGTACAGGGGGATAATACCGCCGCTGAAGAACATGGTAAAGGTAAATACGAAGATCAGTCCGCGCCTGCCTACCAGATCCTTTCTGGAAAGGGCATAGCCTGCGGGGATGGTGGCAACCAGGGAAACCAGGGTGCCTACCAAGGTGTAAACAATGGTGTTTTTGTAGGAAGTCCAGAGAGGCATATAGGATAATGTCGTCTTATAGCCCTCGAAATAAGGTTTCACCGGATAAAAGAGAACCCTGCCGGAATTTACGATAACCGGATCCGTCATGGACGCAATCACCACATAATACAGAGGATATACGATCACAATACAGATAAACGCCATGATCAGAATATTGACGGTATTAAAAATCTTATCACCGGTGGAAAGCTTCATTTTCGTCTTGTGAACTGCCACATCTTTATTTTTGCTCATTGAAAATTCCTCCTGTTCCCGAATTAGAAGATGCTGATATCGCTGACTTTCTTGGCAACCTTGTTGGCAATTACCAGGATAATGAAGTTCGCAACGGAGTTAAACAGACCTACTGCCGTAGCGAAGCTGTACTGTGCGGTCTGGAGACCTACTTTATACACATAAGTGGAAATCAGCTCACTGACGATCGTATTGGAACCGTTCTGCATCAGATATGCCTTCTCATAACCGACGTTCATGATATTACCTACCTGCAGGATCAGCATCAGGATAACCGTAGGCATGATCATGGGAACGTCTATGTAAAGCACACGCTGGAACCGGGACGCCCCGTCAATGGTGGCCGCCTCATAGTAGTCCGGGCTGATGGCCGTCAGGGCTGCAATGAAGATAACTGCGTTAAAGCCCATGGTCTGCCAGATGTTGGTACCGATAAACAGAGTTCTGAACCATTCCGGTACGGAGGTAAAGAGGACCTCCTTGTTTCCTGTGGAAGTGATGATTCCGTTTACCACGCCGTTTGCGGAAAAGAATACGGAAATAAGGCTTACCACTACTACGTTTGACATAAAGTAGGGAGCGTAACTTATGGTTTGGATCGCCTTGGTCGCCCGTTTGCTTCTCACCTGATTTAAGAGCAGTGCGAAAATAACCGGAATCGGGAAAGCGATCACCAGGCTCTCCAGACTGATAACAATGGTGTTCTTGATTGCGTTCACCGCAATACTGGTACTGAAAAATTCCGTGAAATACTTAAACAGAGGCGATGCCCAGGGGCTTCCCAAAATACCCTGCCGAATCTTATAATCCTTGAAGGCAATGATGACGCCGTACATGGGATAGTAGGCAAAGATGATCGCCCACAGCAGCGCGGGGATCAGCAGAACATACAACTGCCAGCACTTCGCCGCCTCTTTCAGATAGTACTTGAACATTCCACTCTTTTTTTGTTTCATATCGTATCCTCCTCATTTCGTGATGTGGAACATGTTTTATAAACTCATGATATTTAATCAAACGGCTGTTGTCAACGGGAAATATACATTTCGTACATATGAATAATTTTTAGCTTTATTTTTTGGTGAAAATGACGGATTTTATTGAAGATATTCCAGAAATAAGCGAACGGACTGCTTCAAATGCTTATGAAACAGCCCGTTCCTTGTATAAGATTAAGTTTTAATTTGTCCCTATGTTGTTCCACGTTTCTTAAGTTTCACAGGAATCAACGTAAGCATTTCCGGGATTGTTTCACCCCGCAACAACTGCAACAGCCTGTCTACACAGGCTTCCGCCAGCGCCGTACAGTCCTGTTCCACAACGGAAAGCTCCGGATGGCAGAGCCTGGTGATGCCTGTTCCGTCATAACCGATAATCCGCAGCTCTTCCGGAACCCGGACTCCCATTTCCAGGGCAATGGAAAGACAGCTCAGCGCCGCAATATCATTGGTCATGCAGCCGTCCATTTCCCGGACCACATTCCAGTAGCTCCTGATCACATTCCTGTCATAGGAATATCCCATCATATTCCATGGCGTGCGGACGGACGTGACCTCGCATCCGTTATCCCGCAGGACCTTTTCCATAACGGCGTGCCTGTCGTTTGCGCCTGCATCCAGATTGGCTCCCATGAACTGAATGACTCTGCGGCAGCCGCTCTCTAAAAAGGCCTCCGCAGCCAGGCGGCCGCCCTGGGCATGATCGGAACGGATCACCGGCACATTTTCTCCCCATCCTCTGTCCATACTGACGATGGCTTTTCCTTTTCTTCCCAGAAAGTCGGAAGGGGGATCGGCAAGCGAGATCAGTCCGGCCAGAATTCCCGTATCCAGCATATAAATAACGCCTGTGGGGTCCGCTTCATTTCCGCAGTTATTAAAAATCATGCATTTGTAACCGTGTTTATAAAGCTCTGCTTCCAGGCAATCGGTCATTTTGGCAAAAAAAGGATGCTCCAGCAATGGAACCATTACACCGATTATTCCTGTTTTGACCGGGGATTTGGATGCGGAATCATACGCATATCCCATCTCATCTGCAGCTGCAAAAATCTTTTCGCGCGTGGCTTTCGCTGTGTAACCGGTGTCGCTGAGGGCTCTTGATACGGTACCCACTCCGACCCCGGCTTTTTTTGCGACATCTCTCATCGTTGTCATGTGGTATCCCTCTCTTTATGTTCCATTTCGTTCCAATCTACTATACCACATAATTACACAAAAAAGCAATTGTGAAAGGGAACAAAGAAAACATGTTCCATATATGCAATTTGTATCTGCCCGCCAAAAAAGTGGAACAGAATACAGGAGCGCCCTGTCAGTTGATTTTAGCCTTTATTGCCTCAATATCCTTGAGTTTTTCAGCCTCGCTGAGCTCGGAAAAGGGAATCAGACAGTTATGTACACGCTTTGCACTGTCCGTGACAGGATCATATTTCCAGTTATGCAAATAATGGTACCGGCACCATCTGATATGCTCCAGCTCTGCAATTTTGTCCAGGCTCACGCCCCTTGCAAGCAGCCTGTTTATGGTGAACATATAATCCGATGAGCTTACATTTGAGTAGCGTTTGAAAGCGTCCAGCTTCTCCCAGGGCGTTCCCCCGTATTTTTTGAAATAGAATTCATGCTGTCTGCGGGCATCCTCCATTGATTTCTCATTGAAAATGATATCAGCGGAAGCTGTTTCCTCCGCTCTTCCGAAGCAGATCAGCCTCTCGCTCCCGAAAAGATTGGTTATGATATCCCCGTTGGGCGCATAAAGGTAGATCTGATGGCCTACCGGCGCCGATACGAGGAGCTTGCTTGCCACGGCAATGTTGCGGCCCTCTTCCCTGCTACTGCATATGATGATCCGGTCAAAATCCGCCATCTCTGCAAATTCATAGCTCCCATCATCGTGGAATATGATTTCATCGGGAGCCATTTGGGCAAGCTCCGTGTGCTCCCTGCAAAATTCCCTTCCGTCGCCGTAAATATGATATACAAGATGCTGTCCGGGATCGATCAGATTCATCTGAAGACCATACAGCAGGATATTTTTCCCCACATTTTCAAATCCGATGATGGCGATTTTTTCATCCCCGGTGACGGGATAATCCTTCCAGTACTGCCTGGCGCAGTTCTCTGCAATACTGAAAACCGTGATCCGCGGGTTTTCAATATTCTGCCTGGCGATATCCTCCAGCATAATATATACGTTTCTGTCCTTGAGCGATTCGTAATTTCTGTTGTAAAATTCAAGATTTCGGGTATCGTCCGCAAACATAATCAGGTATCTTGCAGCGCCCTCTATCAGCTTTTCCTCTCCCCGTATTCTCAGTCGCGGAGGCAGGCTCTCAAATATATATTCCGCATAATCGGAATCGCCGTAAACCACCGTCACCCTGTTGTTAAAAAGCTTGAGCCAGTTGATCAGATCGTTCATCCTGTTGAGGGCGTTTATCACAATGCTGAGGGTAGCCGCCAGCGCCAGAAAACGAGCCAGCTGCAGAAGCGCACCCACCGGGATTCCGCTTTCGGTGGAGCCGGAATAGAGTTTGATGGACGAGTAAATCGAGTCCAGAAAAGGAAAGGGACGGTCCTGAAGGATAAATTCCGGATAATAACAGTACATTCCGATAAAAAACGGAAGAATTTTATACATGATACTTATAAACCTTCTCAAAGCAGAAAGAATTTTTTTCATAGTAACCTCCATGCTGCCAATACCTGCAAATTTGGGCGTCAGCACAATATTTGCAAAACGAACAAGGTCGTAACTCCTTTTTTTGACATATTCTGCGTCCCTGTCATCATACTATATTCCCTCTGAACCTGTCAATGTAACGATTCTGGCTGCCGGTTGAGAAATCCGTGGTTTTATGGTATATTTAGTCATCAGATACTTTTCACAGGACGGTCAGAGTTTACGCCTGTCCGGGCTGTGGCTTTGCCAGGCCTGCATAAAACAGAAATGAAATCAGGGAGGAATGATATATGCACTTAAGGGATCTGCTGCCCTTCGACAACATCGCTATTCAATGCCACAATGACCCCGACGCGGACGCGATCGCCAGCGGCTACGGTGTTTATCTTTATCTGCGCAGTCACGCAAAAAAGGTCCGCCTGATCTACGGCGGAACTCCTGTCCAAAAGGCCAATCTTGTTTTAATGATTGCAGAACTGGGCATTCCCATAGAGCATACTGCGTCGCTGGATCAGGAACCGGATCTGCTGTTGACGGTAGACTGCCAGTACGGCGAAAAGAATGTGCAGCAATTTTCCGGCAAAACCATTGCCGTAATCGACCACCATATGGTCAGAAATCCGGGCTCCCTCCCACAGCTGCGGGAGGTACGGAGCAATTACGGCGCCTGTTCTGTGATCGTATGGGATCTGCTGTGTGAAGCGGGTTTCAACGTATCTGCAAACGAAAATCTTTCCACTGCTCTGTACTACGGCCTGTTTATGGACACAAACCGGATGCAGGAGCTTCGTCATCCAAAGGACCGGGATCTGCGGGATGAACTGGAGCCGGTATGCAGCCAGGGAAAGCTCTTTCGGTTTCAAAACTGCAATCTGTCGCTGAACGAGCTGAAGCTCACGGGTCAGGCGCTGGCCGGCTACGATTACTATGAATACAGCGAGGGCCATGGTTTTGCCATTGTGGGCGCGGAAGAATGCGATCCCAATATCCTGGGGATCATCAGCGACATGCTCGTTGAGGTGGACATAATTGACGTCTGTGTTGTGTACTGTATGCAGAATAAAGGGGTGAAGCTCTCTGTCCGAAGCTGTATCAGAGAAACGCGGGCCGATGAGCTGGCAGGCTTCCTTACCAATGGCCTGGGGAACGGCGGTGGACATATGCGCAAATCCGGCGGTTTCCTGGAAAAAGACGCCTTAATTGCAGAATATAGTCGGATATACGGTCACAAACCGGCACAGACAAGAATCGGTGCCCGGCGGATTATCGCCGCACGTCTGGAGCAGTATTTCCTGAATCAGGATGTGATTCATCCCGGCTCCAAAGACGCGCCTGATTTATCGGAGGATGCACTTTACCAGAAAAAGCGGCTGACCATCGGTTACGTGCGGGCAACAGATATGTATCCGGCCGGAACCCGGGTAGATGTGCGGATGCTGGAGGGTGACCAGGGATTTTCTGTGGAGGAAGACACCTATTTTATGATCGGTGTCGAGGGCGAAGTTTATATCAGTAAAGAATCGGTATTTCGGGCGAACAACGAAGCTGTTCCCGCCCCTTATCAGTTCCGGGGAGAATATGCTCCCCTCATCCACAAGGCGGTCCGCATGAAGGGCCTTGATGCAGAAGTTCTGGAGCCCAAAAGCCTGAAGGATTATGCCAGAGCCTGCATAACAAAGCCGGGACGCCGGATTCATGCACGTCCCATTGAGCGCATCACCAAGGTCGCCGCTCCCTGGAGCGACAGCTATTTTCTGGGGCTGCCAGGAGACTACCTGGCAGCCCGGGAAGACGACCTGACGGATATTTACGTCATCAAACGGGATATTTTTCTGAAAACATACGAGCCTGTATGCTGACATTTTTCCTCTGGATGCGAGCAGGGAAAGTCTCCCCCTACTCGCTTTCCTCTGTCGCTCCGTAAGCTGCCATTTTAAGTCTCCGCACAAAGGGTGTGGTTCCTGCTCCACACCTCTGCATGAAATACAGAAATACCAGATCCTCCTGCATGCTTACAGACATATAGTTTCCTGTCCATCCGTCCCATCCAAACTCTCCCGGCGGCGTGCTCTCACAGGCCAGGGTCTGATCTGTCAGCACACGCATCAGACAGCCGTAACCATAGCCTTTTAAGGCATCCCAATTAAAGGTTCTCTGCTGCTGTCCGCTCAGATGATTCTGCGCCATAAACGCCACCGTCTTGGGTCCCAGAATACGTCTGCCCTGCCAGATTCCCTTATGTGTCAGCATGGATGCGAAATGCGCATAATCATCCAACGTGGACACCAGTCCTGCGCCGCCGGATTCAAAGGCCACATCTTCCCCGTAATATTCTCCCAGATGGCTTCCTTCAAAGGGTACCAGCTTTCCATCCTCCGCTTCCATATATCTCTGCGCTCTTCTTTCCCGCTTGCTTTGAGGTACAAAGAAACCGGTATCCTTCATATCCAGAGGCTCAAATAATTCTTCCTTCAAAAACCTTCCAAATCGTTTTCCGGATACTGCCTCCACGATCCCGCCAAGCACATCCGCCGAAAAGCCATACTGCCATTCTGCTCCGGGCTGAAAACACAACGGTACAGAAGCGATCCCTTTTACTACTTCCTGCGTATCCACCCTCTCCCCGGCGGCCATACGCTCCAGTATGGGATCCAATATCTGCTTCATACGTCTGCCCGGTTCTGTCAGCTCTCCGGGATACACGATCCCTGATGTCATATTCAGCAGATCGAACACTGTAACCTTTCTGTCAGGAGAGACCTCTCCTGTTCCTTCCACCCAGACCTTCTGCCCTTCAAAGCAGGGAAGATATTCCGATACAGGGTCTTTGAGATCCAGTTCTCCGCGCTCTGCCAGGATCATCACGGCTGCAGATGTAATGGGCTTGGACATGGAATAAAGATGAATGATGGTATCCCGCTTCATCAAATAGCCCTTCTCCTCATCCGCATACCCGAAGGCATTATAATAAAGCTCCTTTCCCCTGTGCAGTACCAGGGCGCTCGCCCCTTTTACCCGGCCGGACTCTACCTCCCGGCTGATCAGCCTGTCCATTGTTTTCTTAAGATCGTACATACCTTTTCCGCTCCTTCCTTTCTCCCCTTATACTATGGCAGGCACGGAAATATGTCAATTACATTTCCCCCTTTCAAAGCACCAGCTCATATACACATCCCAGACGATCCTTCATACCTACCGCGATTCTCGTTCCATCCGGCGAAACGGCAATACAGCAGGGCTCACAGCTGACTCCTATGCTTTCCTCACCGGCGCCATCCTCAAAATGGTTCCAGCCCAGCAGCTGCAGTCCGCTTTCGCTGTCGTAAACAAAGATCATTCCAAGGCTGTCGGGATCTCCCGCCACACCGTACACCTTCCTGCCGTCAGGGGATGTTGCCATATCATGTACCTCTCCGCCATCGCAGACCGATCCCAGTCCAAAGACCTTCCCCTCTCTGATCAGCCCCAGCATGCCGTCCTTTGTACCCACAAGCATACTTCCATCCGCCAGACTCGCACAGGCTGTGGCCACAGCAAGATACTGCCGCCCCGGCTGAGCCGGAAGAGAATATCCTGCAACATTCCATTCCGCCACATTTCCATTCTTCACCGGAATATCTCCGTCCTTTTCCTGCTTTAAAATTTCTCCGTCTCTGACGGTGACACAGATTCCGCCCTCCGCTCCGATCCGTGCCAGAACATTTCCCTCATCGTTGTAGGAGACGGCCAGGACCTGAGACCCTTCTGTGCCGAAGGTTTTCCAGAGCTTGCACACATACCGCTCCTTCCCCACGCGGAAGGGATTTTCGCTCAGATAACGGCTATCCCTTGCACACTGGTCAAGGAAGGCTCTGTAGGAACTGCTGTCCGCCATAAAATCTCCCCGGTACAGCTTCTCAATCTCAGGATCCTGCTTCATGGCATTCCAGAATATGATCACATCCTGACACAATTCCCGGGGTTCTTTCGCCCGCTTCCTTACCTCGGCAAGATCGATGGACACAACCCCCGGGCAGTCCGGGCCGTGATTGGTGTCGGACAGATACAGCACATCCTCCCGGATAAAAATGTTTTCCGCAGCTGTCTGGATCCGGTTCGGCACTCCGATCAGTCCCATATCCTCCGGCATGGCGCCGGGACTCATGATATCCAGGCAGAACAGCCGAAGACCTGTGGGATCGCTGCCACAGCCATACCATAGCTTCCCGTATTGATCAAAGGCCATTCCCAGGATCATGGCATAGGGTATTCTTTCTTCCAGCACTTCCGGAAGAACAGGCCCCAGCATTTCCAGCTGATTGGTTTTGGGATCATATACAAAAAATCTGCTGTTGATATGAACCGTAAAATACAGACGTCCATCGGTTCCGGTTGCCGAATAGGCCATCATGTTCCGGTTGACGCCGCAGTTGGGCTTTCCCTTCGCCCGGATCTTTGCAGCATCCTCCGGCACGTTTACCCCCATATATTCCGGCACAAGGGTGGTGGTGTTGAATCTCCACATGGCGCCTCCCCGGGTTGTAAAGTAAATATTTCCGTCGGAAGCCTTCGCCAGGTGATACACGCCGAACTCCGTACACTGGCCGAAATCTTTCACGCTGCGGTCTTTTAAGTCAAAGAGATAAGCATGTCCGCGTATATAGGTGGTAAAGAACAGGCAGTTATGCGCGGCCAGATATTTTGCGCCGTATATGGTATCCCTGGGAACCGGAATTCCCAGATCCTCCACCTTGCCGGTATCCGGATCATAAATGATCACATTAGAGCCCTTATATCCTTCCCACAGATGGGAATAGTAGGCTTCCGGCATCCAGCAGGGATGGGAAGGCGCACTGGCTGTGGTGTGCGTGGTCATAATCAGTCTGCCATCCGGCATGGGATTGATAGAGGTATGTATTTTACTGGGTCTTATCGTCCTTGGGTAGACCACCAGACTTTTTTCCATATCAAAGCAGAGTTTCATCTCGTCTTCTTCCGGCAGATATTCATAAAGCTTTACATACTCGGGAAATGTCCCTTCTGCACAGCAGGAGATGAAATGGCGTCCCTGGGGCGTGATGCAGTAATCCCATGCGGCATTATAGCCGGGCGCCTCAATAAAACGCTGCCTTACGGCGCTCTGGGGAATCATCCCCAGATATTCTTCAGCGGTGTATGTGTGTTTCATTCAGATTCTCCTTTCACGGACGCTTTTTTCCTGCACTGTCCGTCAGATCTTTTTGCAGGCAGCGTAGATTACTTTTTTTGCCGGTGCGCGGCTTTCCTGCCGATACAGACCTCTCCTGCCGGCATCATACATGTTTAGCCCTTTACGCCTCCCACATTCATCCCCTGAACGATATATTTCTGTCCGATCATGAAGATCATCAGGGTGGACAAAAGGGCAATGACCAGCGCTGCAAACAGAGTTCCCCAGTCGGTGGCATACCGTTGAACCTCATACAGATGCGCCATAGCCACCGCCAGTGTCTTCTTCTTTTCATCCGTCAGCATCACCATGGCCGTCATATATTCATTCCAGGAACCGATGGCCGAAAACATACAGACCGTAACGATTCCCGGCCTGGCCAGCGGTACTACTACATTTATCAGAATACGGAACGGACCGCACCCGTCGATCATTGCCGCTTCCTCGTAATCTCTTGGGATCTTGCTTAAGAATCCGGAGAGAAGAAAGACTGGAAACGCCACGCCTGTAGCCGCGTACAGCAGCGCCAGCGCCGCCCGGCTGTTCAGAAGATGAAGATTTCTCATCAATAGAAACAGCTGGATCAGGGTAGAGGAATCCGGGATAAACAGCAAAGCCATGTATACCTTCAGAATCAGCTTCGCGCCGGGAAAACGGTACCGCACCAGACAGTAGGTACAGGGGATGGTGAGAAGTGCCAGAATCGCTGTGGATACAATCACAATTCCAATGGAATTCAGGATGCTGACCCCCAGATTGGTCTCTGAGATGGCACGGATATAATTATCCCACATCAGATGCTCCGGCAGCTTCATGGCGTCTCCCAAAAACTCTGTATTTGTTTTAAAAGAGGAATAAAGGTTCCAGATCAGCGGGTAGATCATAACCGCAGATAACAGGATCATGATAACCCTGAGGATCCAGGACACCAGAATTCTTTTCCATTTGCCCGCTCGTTTTCCAACCATACTTATCCCCATTTCTGCGCTGCTTTGTTGTGCAAAGCCATGAATGGCTTAACGAGTTTGTGGCAAGCAACGCGCAGACACAAATCTCGCGATTGAAAATTTTAATTTTCAATCTTGTCAGCTCCTTATTCTTTTTCCGTAATCGCCTCTGTCAGAAAAGACAGCCCAAGCGACATGATCAGCGTAAAAACGGTGATCGCCATTGCATACCCGAAATTTCCCTGCATCATTCCCTGTTGAAACATATAATAGGTCAGAACAGAAGATGCGCCGTTGGGACCGCCGCCGGTCATCACCTTGGCCAGCGAAAGGCTCATACCCAGCGTCCCTGAGATCGCAAGGATAAAGGTTCTGCCAATGATATTTTTGATCAGGGGAACTGTGATACTGAGCAGCTGCCTTACCTTCCCTGCACCGTCTATTATGGCTGCTTCATAGATCTCCTGGGAAATCCCGTCGATGGCAGCAATATGCATGATCATATAATATCCTACGGCCTGCCAGATCATCACCACTCCGATACACCACAGCGCCGTGTTCGAATCTCCCAGCCAGTCCCTTTTGAGCATTCCCAGGCCGACGCTGTCCAGAAAGCTGTTGACAATTCCCATTCGGGCATTGAAAACGAAAGCCCAGATCACGGCAACCACAGAGAGCGAAATCACGTTGGGAATATAGAGAATGGTCCGGTAGATCCCGGCCTCCCTCAGCCTGGACTGAGTGAGAATGAAGGCCAGGATCAGACTGAACGCTATGGTGACTACCGATACCACTGCCAGGAGTTTTACCGTATTCTTCAGTGCAAGGATAAAGTATTTATCCTGAAACATATACGTATAATTATGCAGCCCCACAAAGGTTCCCGAACCCAGCAGATTGGCATCAGTAAACGACATTATCAGGGTATTCACCGTAGGGTATATTTTGAATATCAGAGTCAGTACCACAGTCGGAATCACGCAGATACCTATAAACAGTACGGGCAGCTTTTTCTTTTTCTGTTTTTTGCCCATATTTCACCTCATTTCGCGATTATTTATAGGAATTAATCTCTGTAAATGCGCCCTCTACTCCGTCTATCCACTCTTCCACGCTCATCTTTCCTGTCAGGACGTCCGCAATCACACTGTACATGTAGTTGGTTATGGCGATATTACATCCTGAGGGCATTACCTCCCAGCTGACAGAGAAGAAGTTTGCGTTATCATAGATCTCATAGATATTCTTCATGTCCTCCGACAGATACTCGCTGGCCAGATCATACCCCTGCTTCAGGGCCATCACGTCGTCTGACTTCTCTGCAAGTAATTTGACAGATTCATCTGAATACAGGAAGCGTATAAATTCCATTGCCAGCTCCGGGTTCTTTGCGTTAGTTGGTATAGCCAGAGAATTTGCGGTTGCGGAAGTATAAGGCAGCTGTCCTTCTTCCAGAACCGGGGGTGCGCAGATTCCAAAGCTGAAGCCTTCCGTGCGGGGCGCATCCGCCATCTCCGCCACAATATAGGAACCGCATGGAATAAAGAGCGCTCTGTCCATCATCATCTCCGACTGAGACTGGGTGTGATTCATACTCAGGGTTCCTTCCAGAAGATATCCTTCTGTGGCGATCTTCTGCACATTGGTCAGGATCTCAACGATCTCCGGCTTATTAAAGGAGCCTTCCTTATAGGAATAAATATCTGTCAGTCCTTCGACGCCAAGGGCGGAAACGATCTGAGCGGGAATCATAATCTCCATATAGCTGGGATAAATCCCCTGAAAAGTAAACAATGCAATTCCCTTTTCCTTCGCCTTATCTCCCAGTGCAAAGAAATCGTCCCAGGTAACCGGAACTTCCCACTGGTTTTCCTCAAACAGCGTTTTGTTATAGAACAGTCCGTTGGGCGCCGCTGAGGTCGGTGCAAAATACGGCACGCCATCGCCGTACGGTGCATAAGCGGTGGAATCCAGAAGCCCGTCCAGCATCTGATCCTTAAGAGGCGCCTCATTATCTATCCCCGGTTTCTCAAAAAGAGCTGTCAGGTCCATAAGCGCATGATCCTCTACCACAGCGTTTGCAATAGCCGAACCGTCATAGGTAAGGACCGCTACATCGGGCACATCCCCTGATGCAAATTTGGTCTGAAGGAGATCATTGACCTGTGGAGTCATTTCCATGTTTACGGTCACTTTGTAAGCTTCCTCAAATTTCTTTACGATCTCCTCCCAGTACTCCGAATATCCGCCGCCTCCAAAGGCCACAAAGCTCATCTCCTGTCCCTCAAAAGAGACTGCCTCCGCTTCTTCTGCTGCGTTATCCGTTCCGGTCTGGGCATCCGCCTGCTCTTCCTCTGTCCCGGTTTCCTGAGCCTGATTACTTTCCTCCCCGGCCTGATCCGTTCCGGCCGTTTCCTTCTGGCTGCTGTTGCCGCATCCCGCCAGCATCCCTGCACACATGCATACGACCAGCATGATACTGATTATTTTCCTCGTCATAGTTTTTCCTCCATTCTGTTGCTTCGTGCTTCATTGTGTCTTAGTTATTTCTATTATAGGCTTTTTCTGTTTCATATCCATTCTTGAAGTTTACCGCTTCATGGATGATATTGACTTTTTGTAAACAGCGCACAAAAAAAGGCGCTTTCTGCGCCTTCATTTTGTCATTTTTTATTTTAAATGCTTTTCATTCATTTCATTTGCATACTCACTGGGGCTTTTTCCAAAATATGCTTTAAATCTCCTTGTAAAATATAGCGGATCCTCCATTCCCAGAAGAGAAGCTATCTCCTTGATACTGTATCCCTTCTCATGGCTCCGGATGTACTGCGCTCCCTTCTCCATACGAATCTGATTCAGATAGGCAAAGACACTTTTTCCTGTCTCCTGCTTAAAGAGCCGGCAAAGATAGCTTTTGTTCAGATTCACATACTGTGCAATTTCTTCCAGCGTAACCGCCTCCGTATAATGCTCCAGCATATAGAAAATGGCATCCTGAACCTCCTTTTTGGAAGAAACCGTGATATCCCCCATAACCTCCTTAATCGTACTCTGAGACAGAAGCGGCAGTGCCGCCTCAATCAACTGGGAAGCGTTTTCACTGCCGCGCAGCTTCTCAAGGGTAGCCGGCTGATCCGTGCCTCCAGGATCCGAATCTGACATAAACAACTGATATTCTCCATAATGGCAGAACAACTCCACCACCCATTCCGGACTGATCCGCCTGCTGCGGCATTCCTGAATAAAATTCTGGAGGGCCTCCGCCATAAGGATTCCCTGTCCCTTCTCTGCTTCCCCGCGTACTCCGGAGACTTCCTTCCAGAAATTCTGCCCCAGAGAAAGCGTTCCCTCCTCAAATGCACCATACTCGGGAACCGGGAACACAAAGGTCTCCGGATAATAAAAAGAATATTTCAGGGCTGAATGACACAGCTCATAATGCTTCTGAATCATCCGGGGATTTATGGCATGGCAGGCATAGGAAATGACCGGCATAATATTGAAATAGGTCGTAAAATGTCTCTGTATCATCCGGATCTGCGCAGAGACATCCGCAATCTCCGCTATCACCGGGACAATACAGCAGATCTCATATGTGTCCGTCTGAAGGCAGAGAATATACTCCGGAATCTCAAAGATATCAAGCAAAACCTCCCTCATCTGAGGAATCAGCCTCTTCTTCCGTTCAGAAGAAAGAGACGCATTTTCAATACTCACCAGCACGAGCCGGTATTCCCGTCTTTCTCCTGTATCAGGAAAAAGAAGCTGCCTTGCGTCCGTCTGTAATGCGCCGGTACCCTTTAAATAATCCTGCCATTTTGAACATAGCAGCTGTTTTTCATTAGCCAGAAGCTTTTCCTTTTTCTGTGCCTCATGCTTCTGTGAGCTCAGGTTACGGGAGAGCTTATCCAGACGTTCCAAAAGGTACGGCCTTGTAATCTCCGCCTTTAAAAGATAATCAAAGGCTCCCTCTCTCAAGGCATCTCTTACCAGGTCAAAATCCGAATAGTTGGAGAGTACCAGGATCATTCCCGGAAAATCGGAAGCCTTCAGCTGCCGGATTAATTCTATGCCATCCATGACCGGCATTTTCAGATCCGTAATGACAATGTCCACAGACACCACCCCCAGAAGCGACAGCGCCTCCATGCCGTTTCCCGCGGTAGCGGAGATATGGTACTCTGAATCTTCCAGAAGCTTGCGAATGCCAAGCTTGATCATTGGCTCATCGTCAATCAGTAAAATATGATACATGCTTTTTCATGGTTCTGCCGGAATCATGATGCGGCAGAGCGTCCCCTTTCCTTCCTCACTTATGATCTGCAGCAGATCCTCCCGTCCATAATGAAGCCGTAACCGCTCCTTTATGTTTTGGATTCCAATGCCGGGCGATTTTCGACTCTTATCTTCCGTCTTCTTTTCCCCGGCTTCTCTTTTCTTACTCCCATTTGTCTCTGCCTCTTTTCTGTCAAATGCGGCTTCAGAAAATCCCTTTCCATTATCCCTGATTTCAATGACCAGTCCCTCTTGTCCATGTCGGCTTGAAACAGCGATGAACACCACATCCGCAGAGCCGGAGGCGCCATGCACAATAGCGTTCTCGGCCAGGGGCTGCAGGATCAGGCGCGGAAGTCTGTACTGCAGTGTATCTGGCTCCAGAACATAATCCACATCAAAAGAATTTCCATAGCGTATCTTCTGAATCACAAAATAGTGCTTCAGATTGCTGATCTCCTCCTCCAACGTAATCAGCTCATCCTCTTTCATCAGCGTATTTTTCAGCAGCGTACTCAGAGAAGAAATTCCTTCCGCCAGCACCGGAACATCATTGATCACTGCAACCCACTGCAGAGAATTCAGGGTATTAAACAAAAAATGCGGATTGATCTGATACTGCAGCATCTGAAGCTCAAGCCTTCGCTTTCTGTGCTCATCCTCCCTGTTCTGTTCCATTGACTTCTGCAGATCGCAAAGCATCGACTCCATGGTCACAGCCAAAAATCCCAGTTCATCCGGGCTCTCATCATGTATCTCAGGCAGCGCCATCTGTTCAACCGGGGTTTCACAGAAATCTACCATATTCTTTATAGGCGTCACAATGCTGAAATAAACCACCATGGTACAGACCAGAGACAGCAGAATCAGCAGCAGAGATAAGAGCAGAAGGACTGTATTAATGGTACGGACCTCGCTGGTAATATAGCTCTCAGGAATCTGTCCTACCAGATAATATTCATACTTATCATTGTAGGTAAATATGATCAGCGAATGATTTCCCGCCTCCTTCAGATTAAAAATCATATCCCCATCCTTTGCATGCTCCTGCAGATCCGCAAATAAGGAGGTACCCGAAAAGCTGCTTCCCACCAGCTCTTTGTTCCGGGCAGACAGCACAGTTCCGGAAGAATCCAGCATCATAATATCAGATTCTTCTCCAAAAGAGACATTGGAAAATACTTTTTCATAAATCAAAGGTTCGTCAATAAAAAGAAGAATATAGCCAAAGGACACATCTGAAAACCCCAGGGAATAGCATCTGCTTCCCAGAACCATCCTGTCCCTGCCGCGATAGGATCTGATATATTTCAGGCTCTGCCGGGGCGCTACCCGGTCAATCTCGTCTAATATTTCCGGAAAAACCTCCTCCGAAAAAATTTCGTACCCCAGATCATAAATCATTGTTCCCGAAGCGCTCATAATACGCACATTTCTCAGATACTCGGAATAGACAATATTATTTCTGATCTCCTGGCCGGCATAACCGAAATCTTCATCTATGTGAGGCGAATCTGAATCCGAATATAAATGCAGGATCTCCTGGACCTCCTGGGAGCGGGCAAGTGTGATTGCAACCGTCTGGATCTTTTCCAGCTCCAGGATCATATTCTGATTCAAAGACAATATAGACTGATAAACCGACTCGCTCAGCTTGTTGTTAATAGAATACGTGTAAACATGGTAGGCATACATGCCCACACAGATGACGGGAACAAGAGAGATAAAACAAAAAATGGCAAGCAGACGATACTGGATTTTACTTTTGCGCAGAAGCCGGATAAGATGTACCCAAAATTCCGTATTACGCCGCATAAATGATCATCCCCCTTCCCGTTTTCCATATAAAATCGAGTAGGGGGATGCTTTTTCCCCTACTCGCCGCGCGCCCCATGCGCCGCTTTAGCGGCATGCTTCCTCTGCATGGGGCTGCGCATATAAAAAGAACAGGGAGCTTCCGCACAGTTTTTCTGTGCCAAAACTCCCCTTTTTCATTCTGACTTACCTTTCTCCCGCTTGCTCAGGCACAAATCAGTAATGAAACAGCAAGCTTTGTGATTACAGCTCACAGTTTTTCACTGTTCTGGGGAAAGGAACCACATCTCTGATATTTCCCATGCCGGTGAGATACATCACACATCTCTCGAATCCCAGGCCAAAGCCTGCATGTCGGGCAGATCCGTAACGCCGCAGATCCAGATAAAATTCATAATCTTCCTTATTCAGCTTCATCTCTTCCATCCGCTGCTCCAAAACCTCCAGCCTGTCCTCCCTCTGGCTTCCGCCAATGATCTCTCCGATTCCCGGGACCAGACAGTCCATAGCCGCCACGGTTCTGTTATCCTCATTCAGCTTCATATAAAAGGCCTTGATCTCCTTCGGATAATCCGTCACAAATACGGGACGCTTAAATTCCTTTTCCGTGAGATATCTCTCATGCTCGGTCTGGAGATCGCATCCCCACTGTACCTTATATTCAAATTCGTCATTGTGCTTTTCCAGAATCTCAATGGCCTGGGTGTAGGTCACATGGCCGAATTCAGAGTTCAGCACATGCTGCAGCCTTTCAATCAGTCCCTTATCCACAAACTGGTTGAAAAACGCCATTTCCTCCGGCGCGTTCTCCAGTACGTAACGGATCACATATTTCAGCATGTCCTCAGCCAGCATCATATCATCCTTCAGATCCGCAAAGCACATCTCCGGCTCGATCATCCAGAATTCCGCCGCATGACGGGTGGTGTTGGAATTTTCCGCCCGGAAAGTGGGACCAAAGGTATATACATTCCGGAAGGCAAAGGCATAGGTTTCCGCATCCAGCTGTCCACTCACCGTCAGATTCGTGGGCTTGCCGAAAAAGTCCTGGCTGTAGTCCGCCTTTCCCTCCTCCGTCTTCGGAACCTGATCCAGATCCAGCGTCGTCACCTTGAACATTTCTCCGGCACCCTCACAGTCGCTTCCGGTAATCAAAGGCGTATGCACATACACGAATCCTCTTTCCTGGAAAAAGCAGTGAATGGCATATGCCGCCAGAGACCGTACCCGGAACACTGCCTGAAACGTATTGGTACGCGCGCGCAAATGAGATATGGTACGAAGATACTCAAAGCTGTGACGCTTTTTCTGCAGGGGATAATCGGACGGAGAAGCGCCCTCCACCAGTACTTCCTGAGCCTGCATCTCCAGCGGCTGTTTCGCCCCCGGCGTCATCACAATCTTCCCTGTCACGATCACTGCCGCCCCCACACCGATCCTTGCTATCTCCTCAAAATCTGCCAGCTCATCTGAATATACCACCTGCAGCGGCTCAAAAAAGCTGCCGTCATTCACCACCAGAAATCCGAAATTTTTGGAATCCCTGTTGCTCCTTACCCAGCCTCCCACTCTCACCTGGCTGTCCGCATATTTTTCTTTTTCGCGGAATAAGTCTTTAATGTTCGTCAGTTCCATACCTGTCTTACCTTCCTCCTGTGCAGATTTCTATCATAGAAAACCCAGTCATTTGTCGTTCGTTGTTATAGTTTACCACACTTTTTCCCGCCCTAAAACCCTTTTACAGGATTTTTGTGTGCCTGCGGACGGATATATGTTATACTGTTACAGAAAGGACTGAAAGAATGCGCTTTCATTACGTCAGGGATGGAAAGATATGCTTTCATTGCGGAAAGGTGATTATGGATAACAGAGGAAGATTGAAAGGACTGGATGGCCTGCGGGCAGTCTTTTGTATCGCAATTGTCATATATCATGTGAATCTGTCTTTTGACTCTGTCTTTTCCCCATGGCTTGATCCCATCTACAGCTACGGCGGTTATTTTGGCAATTATATGTTTTTTATCCTGAGCGGCTTTCTGACCGCTTACCATTATAAAAAAAAGATAATCGATAAAAGCTGTCGGATTCACACTTTTTTCGGCAAAAAGCTCCTGAAGCTGTATCCGGTTTACTTCTGTTCCAATCTCGCTGTCCTGCTTCTGGATACGGATCGCTTTACCATAAAAAAGACTCTCTCGACTTTACTGATGATATCAAACGGCTGGTTTGACGGAACAGACACCCCTTATAATCATCCGGCGTGGTTTGTCTGTATTCTGATGATCTGTTACGTCCTGTACTGCATTACCTGTATGCTCGCACGAAGATCCTCCGTCTTATATCCGCCCGTGTGCTGTTTTATGGTTTTCTGGGGTATGTTTCTGGAAAAGGCGGACTGGAATCTGCCTCTGCACTATCGTACCTGTGGGGAAGGATACCTGAATTTCTTTCTGGGCGTACTTCTTTTTGAGCTACTGATGACGGACAGGATCAGCAAAAAGCGAATATTGACGGCTGCTTATGCCGGGACAGGCCTGTCCGCTGTTCTGATGGTTCTTTCCGTCTCAGGAGGAGCTCCCGGCGATATGCGCTGGTGGATTTCAGCTCTATGCGCCTGTATTCTTTCCCTGGCAGTATATGAGGAGCATCTGATCAGGCTGCTGTCATTGCCCCTTTTACAGAGAGCGGGAAAATTTAGTCTCTCTGTCTATTTCTGGCATGTTCCCGCTGTCCGCTGTTTCATTCGTCTCAAAGAAAAGACCGGTTTTCCGGCTACAGACCAGAGGAGTAAACTTCTGTTTCTATTTCCTTTTTCTGGGTCTGATCGCCATATTGTCTTTCTACAGCCTTGAAAAACCTTTTTATAATTTTAAACATGCGGAAAGGAGTACAGATGATTCCGATGAAACCTTTATTTTCCGGGAAGGATCTGCGGAAGCTGATCATTCCTCTGATTTTTGAACAGGCGCTGGCCATTACGGTTGGTATGGCCGACACCATGATGATTTCCTCTGTAGGAGAAGCCGCCGTATCCGGCGTCTCTCTGGTGGACATGATCAATATGCTGATGTTTAATATTCTGGCGGCATTGTCTACCGGCGGCGCTGTGGTTTCCTCCCAGTGTCTGGGAGCCCGGCGAAAAGAAGAGGCCCGGAAATCCGCCAGACAGCTTTTATATACTGTGATCATCGCCGGTCTGCTGCTGGGTCTTATAGTGATTCTGGTCAGAAAGCCCATGCTGGGCCTCTTTTTCGGAAGCATCGAGGCGGACGTTATGGAAAATGCCCTGATTTATCTGACCATATCCGCGCTTTCCTTTCCGTTTCTGGCAGTGTACAATGCCTGCGCGGCTCTGTTCCGCTCCATGGGAAATTCTCAGATCACCCTGAAGGTTTCCGTGCTGATCAATCTGATCAACGTGGCAGGCAATGCCATCTGCATTTTCGGCCTACACATGGGAGCTGCCGGAGTGGCAATTCCCTCTCTGATCTCCAGAGCTGCAGGTGGTATTGTCCTTTATATTCTTCTGCGGAATCCCGAGCTGGATATCTGCTTTTTGCCGGAGCCTTTCCATATTGATTTCGGAATGGTCAGAAAGATCCTTTCCATTGGAATTCCAAGTGGTGTGGAAAACGGGATTTTTCAGTTAGGGCGTGTACTGGTAGTGAGCATTATTTCCGGGTTCGGGACTGTCCAGATCGCTGCCAACGGCGTTGCCAATAACCTGGACAGTGTAGGCGTTCTCATTGGCGGGGCTGTCAATCTGGCCATGATCACCGTAATCGGCCAATGTGTGGGAGCCGGCGATGAAGATCAGATCCGCTTATATACCAAAAAGCTTCTCCTCATCGCATATGTCCCTACCCTCATCCTGAATGTGATCGTCTTTTTGAATCTGAACTGGATCCTGGATCTGTACGGCCTGAGCGCGGATACCACTCAGCTGGCGCGGATACTGGTCTTCATTCACAATGGATGCGCCTGCCTGTTGTGGCCTTTGTCCTTCACCTTTCCAAATATGCTCAGGGCCTGCAATGATGTGCGCTATACCATGGTGGTATCCATTGCTTCCATGTTTATTTTCCGGATCGGGTTCAGTTATCTGATCGGCGTATACTGGGGATACGGCGCCATCGGCGTGTGGATCGCCATGGTGCTGGACTGGATCTGCCGGGTCATCTGCTTTCTCATCCGGTACCGTCGGGGGAAGTGGCGAAAGCTGGCGGGTCTGCTTCCTGCAGACTAAACGGGCAGGGAAGATTTTTTCCCTGCCCGTTTAGTGTGGAAGCGTCTGCTGCTCTGAGCCGCAAGGCTCCTTTTCCCGTATTCTCTTATTTTTGTCGTGACCGGCAAATCGTCAGCAGGTGGCGCCTCCGATCACGGTCTTCTTCAGAATCTCTTCCCGGTCTATCCTGCTGTTTAAAAGCTTATCCTGCACATAGTCAAATCCCAGACGGGCTATGGTATCTGCAAAGCGCTCGCCGGAAAGTCCCTCGTCGCGGAAGAACAGGATGGCGCGCTCAGTCACCCCGATCACTTCTTCCTCTGAGGTAAAAATCTTATCCAGCGGACGGCCTTCCGCCACCTTCTTGCCCCAGCGTCCTCCGATGTATACCTTATATCCCACTGCAGATTCATTCACGGCTCCGAACGGACATTTTGAGATACAGCGTCCGCAATGGTTGCAGGCGTCCGTATCAATCCGGATCTTTCCATCCGCCATCTGCGCCACACGGATGGGACAGTTATTCGCCACCTGGCAGACCTTGCAGCCGCGGCATTTGGACAGGTCAATCTCCGGCACTCTCTGGCCGATAATACCCAGATCGTTCAGATTCGGTTTTACGCAGTTATTCGGGCATCCTCCCACCGCGATCTTGAACTTGTGTGGCAGGGATACATCGTGATATCCGGTATAATACAGATCATGCAGCTTCTGAGAGAGCGCAAAGGTATCAATCAGTCCGTACTGGCAGGTGGTTCCCTTACAGGATACCACCGGACGGACCTTTGATCCGGTCCCGCCCGTTTCCAGTCCGGCCTCCGCCAGAAACGCCATCAGCTCCTCCAGATGGTCATAGGAAACCCCCTGAATCTCCAGCGTCAGACGAGTGGTCATAGTGACCTCTCCGGATCCAAAGCGTTCCGCGGCCTCCGCAATCTTCTTCTGCTCTTCAGCAGTTATTTTCCCGTTCCGCGTAATGACCCGGACATTAAACACATCCTCATAGCGTTTATCCTGAAGGCAACCCAGCCCCTTGACCCGTTTGATATCCTCCGGGGAGAGCTTTTGCCCGTTCCGGGGTACTCTGACCTCGTTAAACATAACGCCGCCTTCCAGAACCCGTGTATTGGTATACCCTGCCGCCTTCAGGCGGTTCTGCAGAAAATATCCTCTCTTGCCCTTTGTGCAGACCAGCAAAAGCTTTTGATCCTTTTCCAGTCCCTCTACCGGTCCCGTGACCGCAGAGAGATTGATCCAGCGGGCATTGGAAATTCCCGGCTGCGGCTGTACATCCAGAACCGTATATTCCTTTGCCGCTCCGGCAGCATATTCCGCAGGACTCATGCTTTCCAATGTACCATCTATCTTATTTTCCAATATGTAGCAGGCCGTCGCAAAAGGATGAATTGCGGTGGAAAAAGGAGGAGCATAGGCAAAATCCAGCGTATCAAAATCATCCAGCTTCATTCCCCTGGAAATCCCGGTTACTGCAATATCCACCATTTTGTCCACTGCGCCGGCGCCCAGAACCTGAATGCCGAGAACTTTGCGGCTCTTCGTTTCAGCTGTCAGCTTTATGATAAAGGAAGAAGCTCCCGGATAATAGTGGGCTTTGTCGTCCAGAATGCAGACCACGGAGGTCGTCTCATATCCTGCCGTCTTCGCCTGCTGTTCTGTCAATCCTGTCCTTCCGCCGTTTAAAGCAGGGAGGAGCCGAACCACGCCAGTTCCCAGGCACCCGCCATACCCCGCACCGAAACCATATAACTTCTTTGCCATGGCACGCGCCGCCAGATTGGCTGTCGAGCCCATAGCCGACCACTGCGGCTGTCCTGTGAGGGAATTGCGCACCATGGCACAGTCGCCTGCCGCATAGATATCCGGAAGATTTGTCTTCATATTTTCATCCACGATGATCGTTCCCTTAAACATTTCGATCCCGGAATCCGCCAGAAAGCCTGTTGCAGGCCTGACACCGATGGCCAGAATCACCAGATCTGACGGAAGAACGCCTGCGTCTGTCGCCACGCTCTCGGCATGAACGCTTCCGCCGATCCCCTTCAGACTGACAGAGGTCAGAACCCGCATTCCTCTTTCTTTCAGCTGTCTTTTGGCATAGCCTGCCATCTCCTTGTCAAAGGCGTTGGGCATGATCTGAGAGGCTGCATCGATCACTGTCACCTCCAGGTTCAGCGCAAGCAGGTTCTCTGCAACCTCCAGTCCAATAAAGCCGGCGCCGCACACAACCGCCCTGCGGCATTTGTTTTGTTCGGCATATTCCCTGATCTTCACAGCATCATCCGGTGTGCGGACACAGAACACCCCCGGAAGATGTACGCCCTCCACCGGCGGGACAAAAGGGACCGCCCCTGTGGCAATGATCAGCTTATCATAAGATTCCGTGAACGCTTCTCCTTCCGCAGGACGGACAAATACCTGCTTTTTCTCCGCATCAATACCGGTCGCCTCGCATCCGGTCTGTACCTGCGCTCCTGTGAGAGACGCGTATTTTTCAGGAGAATTCACTATCAGCCCTTCCCGGGTGGGTATATCGCCTCCAATATAATATGGCAGTCCACAGCCCGCGTAGGAAATGTCTCTGCCCTTTGTAAAAATTTTTACTTCCGCCTGACGGTCGAGGCGTTTCAATTTCGCTGCAGCTTTTGTTCCGGCTGCTACACCGCCCAAAATCACATACTTCATCTTTTCTCCATTTCTGCGCCGCCTTCTGCGCTCATCCATATACAGGTTACAAGTCTGCGGCAGACAGCACACCGGCACAAGCCCTGCGATTGAAAATAGTTCTGTTCTGTCTCCCGCACGCCGATTCTTTCTTTCATCATAACATTTTTCATACACAAGTCAATAAAAGTGATTGACTTTACGCGCCGTCAAAAGTATAATTTATTATACAAATCATACTTTTTGAACAGGAGGACTCAATTGATGAAAAAACCGGCTGGAAAATATGCATGGACGGTTACGGTCGGGGAAAAGGGACAGATCGTGATCCCCAAACAGGCGCGCGATGTTTTTGATATTCATCCGGGAGATCATCTGGTCATTCTGGGTGATGAAAAAAGAGGGCTGGCTATTCCGCCCAAAAGTGCATTTGCTCAGTTTGCTTCTGCTGTTTTTGAAACGGAGGATGCCGGAAACAGATAAGGGGAGGGAGAACTTTGAGGAAGTTTTATCTTGATCATATACGGCAGGCCACCGTCATACTGGTTCTGATCTATCATGTCTTTTATATCTTCAATGGCGTTGGTATACCGGGCGCAGTCCCGGATATGGCTAATATTCCTGCATTTGACACAGCTGCCTGCGTCATATACCCGTGGTTTATGGTGCTTTTGTTCCTCATTGCCGGCATAAGCGCAAGATATTCTCTGCAGAGACGTACCGAAAGGCAGTTTCTGAAGGAGAGAGCCTGCAGACTGCTCATTCCCTCCACTCTGGGACTGTTTGTCGTCCACTGGATCACAGGATATCTGAATATAAAACTGGGCGGAGGGCTGGCATACATACCGGCAGCTCTGGTTTATCCCATCTCTGTCATAAGCGGCACCGGACCGCTCTGGTTTATTCAGATGCTGTTTCTATTTTCCTGTCTGCTCGTTCTGCTGCGAAAAATCGATAAAAGGGACAGAATATGGGCTCTGTGCGGAAAAGCGGGCCTGCCGGTTCTGCTCCTTCTTTTTTTCGTATTTTTCGGCGCGTCCCGGATTCTCAACATGCCGGTTTTAACCATGTACCGCTTTGGAATCTATTTTACTTCCTTCCTGATCGGTTATTACATTTTTTCACACGAAGCCGTTGTGGCCCGTATCGAGAAAATCCGCATTCCCATGCTCTGCCTTGCCACTGCCGGCTCTGTTCTCTATGGGCTTTATTATGGAGGAAGCGATTACACCTCCCCCTCCTGTCTGCAAAGCCTTCCCACAAACCTGTATCTCTGGTTCGTCATACTTGCCGTTATGGGCTGCGGCAGAAAATACTTTGATCGTGAAACAGCTTTTACCCGTCATCTGTCAGAAGCCGGCTTCGGGATCTATATTCTTCACTATCCTGTTCTGCTTATTACCTGTTGTATCTTACATGATTACTTTGCTCTTCCGGCAATATGGAATTATCTGACCGCGCTGACCGCTGAAGTCATCGGCGCTTTTGCACTGTATGAGATCATTAAAAGAATACCGGTGATCCGCTTTCTTGTGCTCGGCAATTGAGTAGAGGAATGTACTTCTCCACTACTCGCGCGCGGCCCGCATGCTGCTTCAGCAGCAAACTTCCTTTTGCGGGCCTGCACATTAAGAAGTGACATTTTTCTGTCACAGCCGCCTGATAGCCTCCACCGTCCTCTGAATATCCTCGTCCGAATGGGCCGCGGAGATGAACATGGCCTCAAACTGACTGGGCGCCACGTAAATGCCCTCCTCCAGCATCCTGGAAAAATACGCTGCAAATTTCTTTTTGTCAGACCGGAGCGCCGAGGTATAATCCGTCACAGGCCCGTCCGTAAAAAATGCCGACAGCAAAGAACCTGCCCGGTTCACCCATAGTCCTTTCTGCCGGAAGGCTTCCGCCAGCTTTTCTCCGTTTCCATCGATGCGTTCATAAATTTCCGGATGGGCTTTCAGCTCTGTCAGGGTTGCGATCCCCGCCGTAACCGCCACCGGATTCCCGGAGAGCGTGCCTGCCTGATAAACCGGCCCTGCCGGGGCGAGCACCTGCATGATCTCAGCAGCCCCTCCGTATGCGGCAAGAGGCATTCCGCCTCCTACGATCTTGCCCAGTGTCACCAGATCCGGCCTGATTTTAAAGTATTCTCCCGCCCCGCCGTAACACAGACGAAATCCTGTGATCACCTCGTCAAAAATAAGAAGCGCGCCGTTTTTTCGGGTAATATCGCGGAGAAACTCCAGAAATCCTTCTTTGGGAGGCACCACTCCCATATTGGCGGCAACCGGCTCTATCACCACTGCCGCAATGTCCTCCCCTTCCGCCTCAAACAGCCTCTCCACACTCTCCCCGCCGTTATATTCCGCTGTGAGCGTATAGGAGGCATACCCCTCCGGCACACCGGCGCTGTCAGGAACAGATTCCGTCATCAAACCGCTCCCCGCCTTCACCAGGAGGCCGTCGCTGTGTCCGTGGTAATTCCCTGCAAATTTGATGATCTTGTTTCTGCCTGTATATCCTCTCGCAGCCCGGATGGCGCTCATCACCGCCTCCGTGCCGCTGGATACCAGCCGCACCTGCTCTATGGCTGGAACCGCCTCCACGATCAGCCTGGCCAGCTGCGTCTCAAGCTCTGTGGGCGCTCCAAAGGAAAGTCCTCTTTCACACACCGCTTTGACCGCATTTACCACTGCCTCCGGCGCATGTCCCAGAATGCAGGGTCCCCAGGAGCAGACATAATCGATCAGCTCATTTCCATCAATATCATAAATTTTTGACCCGGAAGCTCTCTCAATAAAAAGAGGATCCCGCTCCACTGCACGAAAGGCACGGACGGGTGAATTGACGCCTCCGGGAATGTACTGTTCCGCCTCCCTGAAACAGGCGGATGATTTTTCGGTGTTCATAGCTTGCCTCCTTACCGATTCCGGTTCTATTACTGTTCCGACAGCCATCCGGCCGCGTCCAGCGCGTGATAGGTGATGATCCGGTCGGCGCCCGCCCGTTTCATGGCAGTCAGATTCTCCATAACGATCCTTCTTTCGTCGATCCATCCCATCTGCGATGCCGCCTTGACCATGGCATATTCCCCGCTGACATTGTAGGCGATCAGAGGAACGGGAAATTTCTCTCTTGCCGTTCTCAGAATATCCAGATAGGCCAGCGCGGGTTTCACGATCAGCATATCCGCCCCTTCCTCCAGATCATCCTGCATCTCCCGGAAGGCCTCTCTGGCATTGGCCGGATCCATCTGATAAGAACGTCTGTCTCCGAACTGAGGGGCGGATCCTGCGGCATCCCGGAAGGGGCCGTAGTACCCGGAAGCATACTTTGCGCTGTAGCTTAAAACCGGTACATTTCCGTGGCCGCTCTCATCAAGGGCCTGGCGGATGACCGCCACTCTTCCGTCCATCATATCGGAGGGCGCCACAATATCCGCTCCGGCATCCGCGTTGGTAACGGCCGCTTTTGCCAGCAAAGGCAGTGTCTCGTCATTTAAAATCTGCCCCCCGGACACCAGTCCGCAGTGGCCGTGTGAGGTATATTCGCAGAGACAGATATCTGCAATCACAATGAGGGAAGGATATCTTTCCTTCATCAGCCGGATCGCCCGCTGGGTGATTCCCTCCGGATCGTAAGCGCCGCTCCCCCGTTCATCCTTCCTCTCCGGAATGCCAAACAGCAGAACGGCCGGTATGCCTGCCTTTATGATTTGTGTCAGGATCCCGTCCAGAAGGTCGAGCGAGTATCGAAACACCCCCGGCATGGAAGGAATTTCCTCCCGGATATTTTTTCCTTCTCTGACAAACAGGGGACAGATCAGATCCCGAACCGTGATGCTGGTTTCCCTCACAAAGCTTCTCATTTCTTCCGTCTGTCTCAGTCTTCTGAATCGTCTCATCTTTAACCTTCTCCTTTTCTCCCTGTAAGGGAATTCCGAAATCTATAAACCCCGCCCGGCTGCCACCACGGTATATTTCCTTAACATCTGTTTTCTCCATACGGCGCACAGTATATTGATTAGAAAAAGAGATATATTCATGCAGCCTCCGCAAGTCCCGATTGTGATTTGATGAATTTTAAAGGAAACATTAGCTGTTATATTTTATTGTAAAATCTCCGCTAGCCTTTGAAAACACTAAGTTTATCGCAGGTGAGCTTTCCCTTAAGATTTCCCTTGTGTTATATCTTCCCACAGGGCATTACAAACCCTGATAAACGAAGCTACGCATCGCAGAAAAAATGAGGGCACAGGATGTCCAGTGGACATCTGCTCTGTGCCGACCGAAGCGGAGCGGAGACAACAAAATCACATAAAACATTATAACACAAAATATACGGAAATTGGTAAACTGATTGAAATGCTTTCAAAAATCAATGAAAAGAGGACAGATTAAATAAGTGTGATTTATGCAACATACAAAATCCATCATAACAGCATTGACGTATATACCTATGCAGGTTATTTCTTGCGAATAGACTGCAACAAGGCAGAAAAAGGATTAAAAACTACACCTTGCTCTGAATGCGCCTTAAATACTTTGGCGATAGATGAGCCGCTTGAATATGCAAGACTGTATCTTGAGAGGAATATGCAGATGTGGGTGGATGCAGAAGATTCATTGGAACTGTACTACCTTTCTATTTGGTGATGTGCCAAGACCGCCAATAATTGGGTGAATTTGGCACATCATTTTGCCTCTCATTTGCCCAAACGAATTAACTATAATGCTTCTTTTAACATAAAATACACTTCCCTTACACTGTCGAATGCTGAAAAAATATAATTTAAAATTCCTCTCTCATAAAAAACAGCGCTAAGATTTTCTTCATGCGTGCAGGAAATTCTTTTGCGCTCCAACCATTCTTGTAAAACAATATCTTCTTTCGGATAATATTTCTTTTTATATTTTTCCCCATGAATTTCTAATAAGCTTGCTTTGTTAAAATCTTCAATTACTTTTTTTGCATAGCACTTATTATCCAATATGTATTCCCGGATATTATTCATTCCGCTTGCATCTGGATTATAAATATTCAACCCATATTGATATCCATCTAACGATGCATCAAAAAAGAAGCCTAATGCATTTTTCCTATTCGCTCTATTTAACTTGAATCGTATGTAAAAATATTCCTTCATAGGCGTCCCACAACAGAAACGTGCATCGTTGTATGCTGAAGAAATACATCTCCTTCTGTTACTTAATAAATCTCTGTCAACACTATTAAAATAGTTATACATTTCATAATATAGTTCGTCTAAGGGAATTTTCACACCTTCAAGATATAGATGTTCATTATATTGATATGTTTTCTTACAATTTTCCATACGAATTGCTTTATAATACATTATGGTAGATTTATTAAATCCTTGAAACATTTTATCCTCTTTCTATTCCCATCTATTGCCGCTTTAGGGATCAATAAGGCTTTTATTAAAGACATATCTTAAGACATATCTTTTACCTGCCATATCTACAAAGTACTCTTTAATTTCTTCAGTTTCTAAACCCGCTGACGTTAATAATACCCTCATGTTTCCTCCTATTCTGGCCAGTTCATCTGCTCATTGGAAATACCTAATTTCTTACACTCAATGCATACATATTCTTTTTCAGTCTGATTTCCAATCTGATATTTTAAAATCCTGTCTTTAAAAACAACGTATTTTTCATTACCTGCCTTAAAATCAACAAACCAATTCTCATTTTTATCAGGACCAGACAGCATGACTTTTGAAATTTGTTCTGGAAAATCATTTCTGTCACTTGTAAAAAATAATGCAGTCCAGTATTTTGGTTTCCCGCCGGTATTCCATAATTCAATCTTATGAATGTTAAGGCAGTCAATGATGCTATCATCCGCCACGCTTTCTTTAATCAATATTCCTTCATATAATTCCTGTTTCTTTATATGAATTGCATTGCTGCCACAACTATGAACATCTTTTGCCTCATTTAACGTCAATTCGTCTTTTAATAAAATATCCATAGATACCCGAAAAGTATCTCCCAGTATCAATAGTTTTTCTGTTTCTGGCAGTGCAATGTCCGCTTCCCATTTTGATATAGATTGTCTGCTGACGTTACATATTGCTGCAAGTTCTTCTTGGGTCATTCCGTTTGCTTTTCTTAAGTTTATAATCTTTTCTGATAATTTCACTGTCACGCCTCCTTTTACTGATTGGATTATACAAAATAACAACACTGTTTACCACCAACATTAAAGTTCTTTTTGGCAACCTACAGTTGCGAATAAAAATCTTTCCCTTGTAAATTGCCCATAAGGGCAAAAACAAGGGAAAACACATAGCAATTCACTGTATGAGGCTTGAAAAGCCTTGAAAAATAGGGAAAGCTCTATAATATCATCCGCAAGTCCCGATTGATCAGGTTATCCGCGCAGATTCTTCCGCCCTCCTGTGGCTTACAATCTCGCGGACAATCCCCTCTATGGTATATTCCTCCGGTACAAAACAGCGCTTTTCCCGATCATTTTCTTCTGCTGCCGGACCTTTTTCCTCCGCCGCCGGGCCGAGCCCTCCTGCCCCGGTCTTTTCCCTCATCCTCTCAAATGCCTCCGCGGTCAGCGGTCCGATGCACACCGGCACCGTCCTTTCGGAAAGTTGCGCGCTCTCCAGAAAAGTCTCCGCTCCCCGGGCGCTTCCGAATACCAGATAATCCCCATCCGCCCGGAAATTCCGGATTCTCTCCTTGACAGCCTGTGTATGATAAACGGCGCGCTCCGCGCAGAAAATGTCTCTCCTTCTGAATGCTTCCGGCAGATCGCCAGAACCCTCCCGGGCACGCAGGATTAGAACCCTTTTCTCAGACGCAAGCCTGCCTGCCAGCTCTTCTCCCAATGCCTCGGCCGTATAAACGGAAGGCTGAAAGTCCGCATAAATTCCATATTCCGCCAGTTTCTGCGAGGTGCCCGGCCCGATACAGGCAAACTTAAGGGCGGCAAGTCCCCGCAGATCCTTCTTCCTTTCAGCCAGCCCCCTGAAAAATATCTCCACTCCGTTTGCGCTGGTAAAGATAAGCCAGTCAAACTCCTCAAAGGATTCCGGGATGTTCTCATACTCCGGAACAATCCGCAGGCAGGGACGGCAATCCACATCTGCTCCAAGCCTGCTCAGCCGCCCACCTGCCTTTTTCACGAAGCCCTCTGTTCCCGTGACGGTGACGCGAACGCCTCTCAGTTCCTTGCGGATCGTCCCCTCCAAACTGAATTCCGCCGCAGGCCCCACCAGGATCACGGCAGGCGTCTGCACATTCTCCGCCTTTTTTACAATATCAGCCAATTTCCCATTGATCCGCCGCTCATCTCCTGAATATCCCCTGGAGATCACGGCGGCCGGTGTATCCGGCGCTTTTCCATTAGTCAGAAGAGCGTCCGCAATCTCTTTGAGCCGTCCCGCTCCCATCAGAAATACCAGGGTGCCTTCCAGTGCGGCCAACGCCCCGTAGTCCACTTCCTTTCCGGCGGCGGTATGCCCGGTGACAATGGTCACCGACCGGGCCAGGCCTCTGTGGGTCACAGGAATACCCGCATGTCCGGGCACTGCAATGGCAGAGGTCACACCGGGGATCACATCAAAGGGAATGTCTCTCTGCTGCAGGTACAAAATCTCCTCTCCGCCCCTTCCGAACACAAAGGGGTCTCCTCCCTTCAGGCGGACCACCAGCTTTCCTTCCTCCGCCTTATCTGCCAGAAGGGCATTGATCTCATCCTGGCTTTTACTTTGCCGGGAGGCACGTTTTCCCACATAAATCTGCTCGCAGTCTGCCTTTGTCTCCAACAGAAGATTTTCATCGATCAGATCATCATACACCACAGTATCCGCCTCTTTCAGCACCGAAAGACCTCTGACTGTGATAAGACCTCTGCCACAGCCTGCGCCCACTAATATTACAGAACCCTTTTTTTCCACTGTAAACCTCCATGCTGGAAAAATTTATTTTTCACAGCAGCCTCCATGCTGCCAGCACCTGCAAATTGGGGCGTCAGCACAAATTTGTCTCCTCTCCTTCCCGGAGCTCCTCCGCAATCTCTTTGCAGAGCCTCTCATAATCAGCAGCTGCTCCGGTGCGCTGCGCCCTTCTGCCCTTATACAGCGCCCGGATGGTGATCTGTCCCTTTTCCATATCTGCACACACCCCCACAGGCTCTGCGCAGTCTGCCTTCAGGAGCTTTAAGATCAGACGCTCCGCCTGGAATCTGCAAACCGTATCCGGATCGGAAATTTCCTCCAGCAGGCTTCTTCTCGCAGGATCCTTTTCTCTGCACTGCACCGCCAGAATCCCCTGACAGGCCGCCGGCAGAAGCTCCTCCTCGGAAAAAATCCTGACATCAAAATCCGACAGATCAGCCTTTAGTCTGTCCAGTCCCGCCTTTGCAAGAAGAATGCCATCATAACGCCCCTCCCGCAGCTTTTGAAGACGGGTGTCGATATTGCCCCGAATAGGCGCCGCCTCTGCATCCGGCAGAAGCTTTTTCAACTGGGCGATCCTGCGGGGGCTCCCTGTCCCGATTCTGGCTCTGCCGGCAGGGAACCCTCCCTTCAAAGTAATCAGGCAGTCCCTTCTGTCCGCGGCCTCCGGAATCCCTGCGATCACCGTTCCTTCCGTCAGACAGGCGGGCAGGTCCTTGCCGGAATGCACGGCAATATCCGCCTTTCCGGAGAGAAGCTCTCTTTCCACTTCCCTTACAAACAGACCATTGCCTCCGATCTCCTGCAGCGGACGTACCCTGTCTCTGTCCCCCTTTGTGGATACGATATGAAGCTCCGCCCCTATTCCCTTCGCTTCCAGAAGGCTTCTGACGATCTCAGCCTGCGCCAGGGCCAGGGCACTTCCTCTTGTGGCAATGACCCAGTTCTTTTGTCTCTCCTCTTCCATGATCTCTTCCAGCTCCTCATCGGACGCCCGGTTGGCGCTCTCTAACAGACAGAGAAGGGCCCGCCGGTTGGCATTCTTTTTGGCACGCTCGCTGGGACAGGACTTCCATTTCCGCCGGATCCTGTCCATCCGCTCCAATATTTCCTCCGTTTCCTCCGGCAAAGCCTCCTCTATCCTCTCCCTGAGCAGTCTGGAGGCCGACGGACTGCTTCCGCCGGTGGTGATTCCTACGCTAAGCGCCCCTCTTTTGATCAGACTGGGAAAAATAAAGGTGCATAAGTCGGAGTCGTCCGCCACATTCACAGGAATTTTTCGTTCCCGGCAGGCCCCGGCCACAGCCGCATTTTTTTCCCGGCTGTCTGTGGCCGCAATCACGAAATCTCCCAGCAGGATATCCTCCTCCTCAAACTCTTTTTTCAGGATACAGATTCCGCCTGCAGTATGGATCATCTCTTTGAGCTTTCGTATCTCCTCCCCGGTCCTGCCCCTGCCGATCCTTCCTCCTTCCTCCGGACGGTCCGACAGAAACGTCCCCTCTATGGAAGTCTCCGGCGCCAGAATCAGAATGTCCGCTCCAAAGCGCAAAAGCAGCATGGCTTTTCGTTCCGCCACTCTGCCGCCGCCGATGATCAGAGCCGTCTTCCCCTGAATATCTACAAAAAAAGGAAATAAATTCATATCGCTTCTCCATCTGTACCGTCTCCGGACAGCCCAGAACCCCCGCCCATTCTCGTAAGCACTTTCAAGAAGCTGTCGAATTCATCGGCATCGGCCTCCTTCCGGTAGCGGTAAATAAACTGCTCCACTTCCTTCGGGATCTGGTCCTTCCTGGCGGCAAATTCCGGATAGAAATCATGAAACGCAAGCTCCTTCCGAAGCTCGTTTATTTCCTCCAGAAGAATGTCCTCCGCCGTCTGAAGCTCTCTCTTTTTAATTCGGTTATTTTGCTCTGCCATCTTCTCGAAATCGTCAATCGTAAGCAGAACAGCCCCCGGCATTTCCAGCACACAGTCGTCAATATCTCTGGGCACGGCAAGATCCACAAACAGCCTGGGGGCGGACGGCACCTGATTTTCCTCCATCAGCGCCCGGGTGACCGTATAATGAGGGCTGGCCGTGGCGCTGATAATAATATCGGCGCTTTTCATATATCGGTAACGATCAGCAAAGGGGACGGCCTCTGCCTCTTCCTCCGGTGTATGCTGTCCCCGGAACGTAGCCGTAATCCGGCAATCCCCGTAAGAGAGCAGATTCTTCATGACCTTTCTTCCGGTATCGCCGCTTCCTCCGATCAGCAGAACCCGTTTTACTCCCTCACAGAACTTATGACACCGGGCTGCTGCCAGGGTTGCGATACTGACCGAGCTTTTGGACAGGAGCGTTTCCGTCTTGATCCGCTTTGCCGCCTCCAGCGCAGCCTGAAAGATCCTGTTGAAATAAAAACCGGTAAATCCGCCTTCCACGGCGTTTAAATAGGCTCTTTTCAGCTGTCCTAAGATCTCGTCCTCCCCGATCACCATGGAATCTATCCCGCACGCCACATGGAAAAGGTGCCGAATAGCCGCCTCGTCCTGTCTGATCAGAATGCTCCCCTTCAGCCCGGAAGGATCTGCGCCCGTTTCCCGGGACAGCAATATCAGCGCCTTCTCATAATCGCCCCTGCCGTAGAGCTCGCAGCGGTTGCAGGTGGACAGGTAAACGGTTTCGGAAATCCCTTCTTCTTTGCACGAGCGCTGCAGCGCCTGTGCCTGCCCGGGGGCCAGCGCCATTTTTTCCCGTATCTTTGTTTTAGCGTTTTTATAATTGGCAGATATCACAAACATCATAGGTTTATTTTACCGTATCCCTATGGGAAATGCAATGAGGGAAGAGCGAGCGTGGCTGATTGCATATCACATTTCAGTCACACAAATACCATTTCGCATACCGATTAGTCCCCCTTGCCGCAATAATCCCCTCCTTTTTCATTGCCTGCAAAAGATTAGATACTTTCTTTGATTTCTGATTCTCACTCAGCACCTCCGGCAGCGCTTTTTCCAATACCTCCATCAAATCCTGTTTACTTGCTTCTCCCATCTTCTCCAATGCCTTAACAATCAACTGTTTACATATATCATCATCCAGTCCCTTGTTTCGAATGTAATCCGCCTTTTGCCCTACAGTGTCTGCCACTTTAAAGGACACCAGCAAATTCGGATATCTTCCCTCCACTAATCCCAGTTTTTTTAATGTTTTAAAGCTCTCTTTGGAAATCGTCTCTTTCTTTTGAACCTTATCCAATAAAAATACCGTCTGTATATCAAGTTCTCCGTTTGAATACAACAGCTGCGTATAGTTTTTATCCAATATTTTTCCATAAACCGTTACCTTGACCCTGTTGACGGTATCCAGATCATACGTAGGCAGCGGAAAACATTTATCCCTTTGAATCTGATACATCATGGGAATCCCCATGGAATTTGTATCAATCATATACAAATTTACCATGGCGTTGCATAAAAACACGTTGCGATAATAGGGTGGTTTATATCCTGGCTCAAGCGCCTGCTCAATTGTCTCCGGAATAAATCCGCCTTCATTAATGAAAACAAGCTTGTCCTCAAATTCTTCTACATTTATTTTTCCTCTCAACCGATAGTCCTGATGTGCGATACAATTGTTGAGAATCTCCTTAATCATTTCCGGCTCATATTGATCCACTTCGTCCGGAAACAATGTTTGCTGTCCTGCTATGTAACGGTATTTCACATTTCGAATTCTGGAATATACCCTGTCAACAGCTAACAGCAACGGCATATCAAAATGCTCATAAGACTTTACCGAATTGTCCGCATTATAAAGCGTCCATGTTATTCTCGGGATAAACCCGTCAAAAAAATAGTGAGATTCGCTTTTCCCCAACAGGAGCATGGCTGTTCTTGTAATATTGCCCTTTATTGTAATCCCTGCCTTATTCAAAACCTCCGCATCTGACAGTTTCTTCAAAATCTCCTGCGCCTTTTTGCGGTCACTCTGCTGTTTCGAAAACAGTTCTCTTGCCCGTTTCACGGCTTCCCTGTCCAAATCATTCAGTGTAGCACCTTCTATGATTTCTTTTGACCAGTCCATTCCAATCTGGCTTCTGATCAGATCCACTTTATTCATTGGCAGCGGCGACACCGATTCATGCTCTCTGGCATAAGCGGCTCCCTGCCATGTAGTGGGAATTCCCCTTATTGCCGGCGGAATCTGAAATGCTATGACTCTGCTTCCGTTCATAGACAGCTCATATATTTCCATAAAGGTCAATCTCTCATTTGTACCATTCACAAGTTCCCGCTTCAGACTTTGAAGTCCGCCCTGCTTTCTGAATTCTGTTCCCACAAGCTCTTTCTTATCTGATATTCCAAAAATCAGCCATGCCTCCGACAAACCGCGCAAATTTGCTTCGTTACTCAGGGCGGAAAAGTATTTTCCTATATCATTGAATGAAAAATTACTTCTGGCTTCTTTGAATTCAACCACTTCATTTTCAAAAGAATCTATCAGCGCTTCAATTTTTTCTTTCAGCCTTGCATCTGTGTAAATCATATTGCCATGTCCGCCTTTCATCACTCTATGACTAAATTCTATGACTAAACCAGGACTTCCTAGAACTAATTTAAAAATATTTTATCCTGAGTTCAGTCATTGCGCAATCGCAAATCGCAAAACGAGCCATTCAAAATGAATGGCTCGTTACTTTTCGGGCACATTATTCCTCCCGCATCACGCACAGTTCGCATACTGCGACATATACAGTCTGTAATATTCTCCCTTCCTTGCCATCAGCTCGTTGTGGGTTCCCTTCTCCACAATGCCTCCCTGATCCACATACATGATGCAGGAAGAATTTTGGATGGTGGAAAGACGGTGGGCGATGATAAAGGAGGTACGCCCTTTGAGCAGCTCCCTTAATCCCTTCTGCAGCACCATCTCCGTCTCTGTGTCAATGCTGGAGGTGGCTTCGTCAAGGATCAGGATCCTGGGATCGGCCAGAAGCGCCCTGGCGAAGGAAATCAGCTGGCGCTGTCCTGCGGAAAGGCGGCTCCCCCGCTCATTGACCTGAGTATCATACCCGTTCTCCATCTCCATAATGAAATCATGGGCGCAGACAGTTTTGGCCGCCCTGATCACCTCCTCATCCGTGGCGGTAAAGTTCCCATAACGGATATTGTCCATGATAGTTCCCGCAAAGATAAAGCTGTCCTGCATCATCACACCCATCTGGGTCCGCAAAGAGTGTATGGTCACACCTGAAATATCCACGCCGTCTATCAAAATCCGCCCGCTGTCCAGATTATAAAAGCGGCTCAGCAGATTGACCAGTGTAGTCTTTCCGGCGCCGGTAGGGCCTACAATGGCGAAGGATTCCCCCTTTCCCGCATGGAAGCTTACATCCTTGAGGATCTTCCTGTCGCCCTCATAGCCAAAAGATACATGGTCAAAGACCACATCCCCCTGAATGGGAGGCATTTGTCCCGCTCCCGGCGCATCCTTCACTGCCACCGGCTCGTCTATGGTCTCAAAGATCCTCTCCAGATAGGAGATTGCCGTGAGCAGCGAATTATAAAACCCTGCCAGCGTATTGATGGGCGTCCAGAACCGGCTCACATAAGCGGTAAAGGCAATCAGAACACCCACCGTAACCGGGGAGGAGGCGTCCAGCATCCAGTGAATGCCCAGCACATAGACGGCCGAGGTGGTGACCATAGATATCACATCCACCCCGGGCCCCAGTGTAAAGTTATACTTCACCGCATGCATCCAGGCATTGCGGTAGCTCTCGCTCAGGCTGTTGAAGATACTGCTGTTCATCTCCTCCCGTACAAAGGACTGGGTGACGCGGATCCCGTTGATGCTCTCCGCGATATAGGCATTTAAGTTGGACTGCTTGTTGCTCTGGATCTGCCATGCCCTGCGCTGACGTTTTTTGATGAAGACCACCACTGCCGCCAGAACGGGAAGACCGCACAGGCACACCGCCGTAAGCCGCACGTTGGTCCAGAACATAAACGCCACAATAAAAAACAGGTTGCAGAGATCCGTTATGGTATTGATAATGCCGTTGGAGAGCAGATCGCTTAAGCTGTTGACATAATTGACCACCCGCACCTGAATCTTCCCGTGAGGCCTGCTGTCATAATAGGAAAAGGGAAGCTCCTGCAGGTGTGCGAAAATATCAGACCGCAGGTCATGGATGATCTGCTGCCCGATCAGATTGGTATGTTTGATCTTATACCGCAGACTGAGTGCGGAATACAGGGCCGCCATCAGCGTGAGCCCGCTGTAAAACGCCACCCCTTTCATATCTCCCGCCGGTATGCACTCATCCAGAATCTTCATAAAGAAACGCGGAATCAGCATGGTAAAGGCCGAGGCGCTCAGCATCAGCACGGAAACCGAGAAAAAACGTCTCCTGTAAGGCTTCATATAAGCCAGAAGCCTTTTCAGCTGTCCCATATCAAATTTATCCTCCAGAATCTCATCCATGTCATATCTGTTTCTCGCCATGGCTTCTCACTCCTTTCCGTAGGCAATCGTGTTTGCAAAGGCCGCTCCTTTTGCCGGGACAAACTCCCCGGCCGGAGGAATCTCTCCATACTGATGGCGGAAGGCGTCTGCATAATAGCCCCCTCGGGCGATCAGCTCCCTGTGGGTTCCTCTCTCTATGATCCGGCCGCCGTCCATCACCAGAATCTGATCCGCATCCTTAATGGACGAGATCCGGTAGGCGATCACAAAAATGGTGCACCTGCCGTTCAGCCTCTTAAGCTGATCCTGTATATAGCTCTCCGTCTCCATATCCACAGCGGAGGTGGTATCGTCAAGGATCAGTATGGCAGGCCTTTTCAAAAGGGCTCTGGCCAGAGAAATTCTCTGCTTCTGTCCGCCGGAAAGGCCGACGCCTCTTTCTCCCACAATGGTATCGTATCCTTCCGGAAGCCTCTGAATGAAGTGGTTGGCATCCGCCATAACGGCAGCTCTGTGAATCTCCTCGAAGGAGCTCTCCGGACGCCCATAGGCAATGTTTCCCTCGATGGTATCCGAAAAAAGAAAGATGTCCTGCATTGCCATTCCGATATTATCCCGCAGATCATAGAGGTTCAGATCCCGTACATCCACGCCGTCCACCAGCACCTGGCCCGAGGAGGCATCCACAAAACGGCACAGCAGATTCATGATGGTGGATTTGCCGGCGCCGGTGGAGCCCAGAATCCCAATGGTCTGCCCCTTTCTGGCTGTGAAGCTGATATCCTTCACGATACATTCCTGATCCGCCGTATAGGATACGTTCCGGAATTCCACATTGCCCTCCATGACCCTGCGCGCCACCGGAGAGGCCGGCATCCTGATCTTTGGCTCCTCTATGTAGGTGGCATATATTTTTTCCACCGAGGTAGTGAATCTGTAGATATCATTGACCCACCACCCTGCCATCCGTAAGGGAACCGTGAGCATCCACAGATAACCGTTCACCGTAACCAGATTTCCCAGGCTGATCTCTCCCTGAATGACCATATGGCCGCCGTAAAGCATGAGAATCACATTGAGCAGATAGGAGAGCACTTCAAACACCGGCAGGTATTTCATCCAGACCCGGGAGGAGGCAAGCTGCGCCTCCATGTAGGCATCATTTTCTCTGTCAAACTTCTCCTTCTCAAACGCTTCCTTGGCAAAGGCCTTCACCACCCGGTTGCCGCTCACATTCTCCTGTACAAACGCATTCAACGAAGAGAAGCAGCTGCGGATATGGGCAAAGGTAGGCCGTACCCTCCTGGCCTGGCAAAAGGTGGTAAGGGCGGTAAAGGGCAGAACCAGAAGCATGCACAGGGCGAGTCTCACATTCACGGTAAAGATCATACACAGGGCAAACGTAAAAAGCAGGACATTCTCATAGACAGCATAAATAATATATGCCACAAAATGCCGTATGGCATCCATATCGCCTGTCTGACGGCTCATCAGATCTCCCGTCTTCTTTTTGCCGTAAAAGGCAAAGTCTTCAGTAAGCAGTCTGCGGTAGACCTTATCCCGCATGTCATAAAGAACTCCCTGGGAGCATTTTTCAAAAATTACCTGATAAAAAAAACGCAGAACGCTCCGCACCAGCGTGACCGAGAGCAGAATACCGATCAGGCGGGGCAGAAGCTGGATCTGCCCTTTCCGGATCACATCGTCCACAATCAGTCCCGAGACATAAGGATTCACAATAGCCAGAACTGCAATCACTGTTGTCATCAAAAGCCCCAGTACCAATAACGGACAGTACTTCTTCAGAAATCCCCAAAACCATTTCATTGGCGTCATAGACGAAGTCATAGCTTTCCTCCTCATTATCTTTTTCATAAATATCACTATTGCAAATCTATTCGATTTGAGGTAAAAAGGGAATGTAGAATCTTGTGCATGAGCCGGAACATTTTGTCATGGAAAAACAGCTAAGGAGGGTCTTCCTATGGGAGCAGACAGCATTGTTTTGGATGAAAGCTTTAATCCAGGTTTCTTATTTACCTGGAAGGGAATACGGACGGAATCGGAAAAAAACTACCACAAACATGATTATCTGGAGCTGTGTTATATTATGTCCGGCAGAGGCGGCCACCGGATCGATGGACATGTACATGAGGTACAGGAGGGGGATCTGATCCTGATCAATGCCGGGGAATATCACCAGGCACTTTTTGTAGAGGGGAGCGGGCCTACCGTAGAATTCTATGTAGGTCTGACCAATATATGCCTGGAGGGCCAGGCCAAAAACTGTCTCCCTGTATCTGAAGAGGAGCATGTGATGCATGCCTCGGGAGAGCTTAAAATGAAGCTGAGCAGGCTGTGCATTTCCATGGACGCAGAAAAGGAATTGTGCCGGTTCGGCAGGCATTTCATGATGAAATCCTACGCCGTTCAAATGCTCCTTTTGTTTCTGCGGGGACAGGAGAAGCCCCGGAAAACCTATGAGATGCAGTGCAGCTTTGATTCCTTCAACCGAAAATATCTGGTGGAAAAAATCATGGATTATCTGGAAGACAATTATGCCAGAAAGATCTCCCTGGATGAGATCGCCGGCAATATGTATCTGAGCCCCTTTTATATTTCAAAGGTATTCAAAGCTGAGACCGGAGAATCTCCCATCCACTTTCTGATCGAGATCCGGCTGGAGAAAGCCAGGGAACTTCTTCTGTCAAATCCGGGCCTGAGCATTCAGGAGGTGGCTTCCAGGGTTGGATATGACGACGCCTATCACTTCAGCAAGCTGTTTAAGAAAAAATTCGGCGAAACGCCCTCCGGCCTGCGCAGAGGACCTTCCGGCATTCCGCTGCAGAAGCTCCGGCTGGACCGGAAGCTGGAAGAGGAACTGATCCTGTTTCTGTCTGAGCATGCGGAAAGAATCACGTTCCTTTCCGGAGAGCTGTGGAACCATCCCGATTGTCTGGAGACAGAATCTGATATGATGCGTCTGGCTGTCCTTGTCAAATGCCTTGAGACCACCAGATTGCTGTATAAGCGTCTGAAAATCAGCGAAGATATCTTTTATGATACCATGAGCGATATCAGGATCTGGTGTGAAAACAGTCACAATAAGGGGCTGGAAAATTATCAGTGGCTTGCTGCTCATATCAGGGGGGAACTTTTCAGGATCGGCAGACTCCAGTACCAGCTCTACACCTGCGATAACGAAACTCTGGATTATTCCCATCTGCCCTTTGATGCCGGCGAACCCGTGGTGTACATTCATATTCCTCAGGGGGAAAAGCTGGTGTATGAAGACTGCGTGGATTCTATCCACAAAGCGGAGCGCTTTCTGCAGACCTTTTTTCCCGATTATCAGTATCGGTACTTTTTTTGTGAAAGCTGGCTTTTGTTTGAGGGGAATGCAGCATTTATGCGCAGGGACAGCAATATCCTCAGGTTCGCCTCTCTTTTCGACCACGCCTTTTCGGAATGCGATGATAAACAGGCAATCGGAAGAATCTTCGGAGCCCGGAAGATGAATCCGGAAGACTATCCCGAAAACACTTCCCTGCAGAAGGCCGCAAAGGCCTATCTGCTTGCGGGGCATAAGCTGGGCATAGGGGTGGGGACGATTCCCCATATAACACAGGAGGTATCATCATGAACTTTTTTCAAAACAATCTTTCGGCGCTGCCTCTTTTAAGAGCCGGGAAAAGCAGAAGCATCAATTGGGAAAACCGGAAAGGGGAAAAGGGAAAGGGCGGAATGGCCGCCGGCGAGCTGGGCCCCTCCCGAAAAGGCTCTCCCTGTATCCCTCTGGTAAAGGCCGGTGAAACCCTGACCCTTGCCGAGACGGATGGTCCCGGCGTGATTCAGCATATCTGGATCACTGTAACAGACAGGACGAGCCTTAAAAACCGCTATACCCTGCGGGATCTGGTTCTGAGAATGTACTGGGACGGCGAAGAAGCGCCTTCCGTGGAAAGCCCCCTGGGGGATTTCTTCTGCTGCGGCTTCGGTGTGTCCTATCCGGTCAATTCCCTGCCCATAGCGGTGAATCCCACGAGGGGCTTCAATTCCTATTTCCCCATGCCCTTTCGCAAGAGCATGAAGATCACGCTGGAAAATCAATGCGAGGAGGACATCCCCGCTTTCTTTTATCAGGTGGATTACTGTCTTGTCACAGAGCTCCCGGAAAATACCGGATACTTTCATGCTCAGTGGAGGCGGCAGCGCTTAACCCAGAAGGCGGTGGATTATGTGATTCTGGACAACGTCAGGGGACGAGGCCATTATGTGGGCACCTATATGGCGCTGACTGCCCTGGAGCGTTATTGGTATGGAGAAGGGGAAATCAAATTTTATCTGGATGGGGACAGGGACTACCCGACCATCTGCGGGACCGGAACAGAGGATTACTTCGGGGGCGCCTGGAGCTTTGCAACACAACAGGACGGGCGGACCGTAGAAAATACGTACTGTACCCCTTATCTGGGATACCCTTATTATTCCCATCATGACAGAGAGCTCCACAACGATTATCACAACGACGATATGATGCCCCAACGAAGCTTTTACCGATGGCATATCATGGATCCGGTTTTGTTTGAGGAAGATATCCGGGTAACCATACAGCAGATCGGCGTATCCCACGGCGGCCTGTTTGAGCGCCAGGACGATGTGGCAACCGTGGCTTACTGGTATCAGTCAGAGCCCCACGTGCCCTTTGCAGAACTGATGGAAAGAAAAGAGAGGTGGCCCCGTTAGGGGCCATCTCCCTCTCAGATTCGTTTTTCCAGCACCACCGGTTCCCTTCCCGTCAGTTCACGGGTTCTTTCATCCGGCTGCCCGAAGCCCACATACAGTCTGTAAAGGCCTCCCGGGGTGAAGCGCTCTCCCTTTTCATTTACCACAGTAAACGCCCGGGGCGGCAGGGTAAGCTCTGTCTCCAGTCTCTCGCCCGCCTTCACCGAGATCCGCTTAAACGCGCACAGTTGCGGATTGGGAACGGCAAATTCCGATTCCTCTGGCCGGATATAGATCTGCACTACCTCATCCGTATCAGATTCCCCTTCATTTTCCACCGTGACAAATACTTTGTCTTCCTCCAGCCGTGTCTGCCGGATTTCCGTCTTCCCATAGTTTAAGCCATAGCCGAAGGGATACTGGGCTTTTCCTTTCATATACCGGTAGGTCCTGCCTTTCATGGAATAGTCCGTAAACGCCGGCACCTCTGCAAGGCTCTCATAAAAGGTGACGGGGAGCTTTCCGAAAGCAGACACCTCCCCGAACAGCATCCGGGCCGCCGCACTGCCGCCCCGGGCGCCGGGATACCAGAGCTGCACCACTGCCCCGAAATGTTCACTGGCAAAGCTCAGATCAATATCGCTTCCGGCACATAGCAAAAGCACCACAGGCTTTCCGGTTTCGGCAACCGCTTCCATCAGCGCCATCTGGGAATCCGGGAGATGTAACGACATTTTGTCTCCGGATGCATCGGCATTTCCCGCATCCCCCTCCTCCCCCTCCAGGGTTTCATCCAGTCCCACACACAGAATCACGACATCGCTGTTTTCAGCCACGATCCTGGCCTCGGAGAGCCGGTCATACCGATATGCAAGATTCTCCGTCCGCTCCCGGCACAGCTCTGCGCCCACAGAATAAAAGACCCTGATATCATCCCCCGCATACCGACGGATGCCTTCCAGTATGGTTACGTATTCCGTGGCTGTCCCGTGATAATTCCCGATCAGGGATAAGCGGCTGTCCGCATTGGGCCCGATCACCCCTATGGTGCGCAGCTTCTCCTTCCGAAGAGGCAGAAGTCCGTCGTTTTTCAGCAACACAAAGCTTTCCGCCGCCGCCCGCTCCGCAAGCGCCAGATGCTCTTTGCATTCCACTCTGTCATAGGTGATCCGGTCAAAATCGGTCTCGTCAAACAGGCCAAGCAGATATCTTGTGGTAAAAAGCCTCACGGCGGCCTCCGTGATGGCCTCCTCGCTCACAAGCCCCTCCTCATATGCCTTCAGAATATGAAGATAGGTATTCCCGCAGTTCACATCACAGCCGGCATTCAGCGCCATGGCCGCGGATTCCTCCGCCGTGACCGTAACGCCATGGTTTACATGGAAATCCTTAATTGCCCAGCAGTCCGACACGAAGTGTCCCTGAAATCCCCATTTGCCCCTCAGGATATCCTGAATCAGGGTTTTGCTGCCGCAGCAGGGCTCCCCGTTGGTGCGGTTGTAAGCTCCCATCACCGCCTCCACTTTGGCCTCCTTCACCAGTGCCTCAAAGGCGGGAAGATAGGTTTCCTCCATATCCTTTGCCGATGCCCGGGCATCGAATTCATGGCGCAGCGCTTCCGGCCCCGAATGTACGGCAAAGTGCTTGGCGCAGGCAGCCGCCTTCATGACCGGCCCTTCTCCCTGCAGCCCTTTCACAAAGTTTACGCCCATTCGGGACGTAAGATAGGGATCCTCCCCATAGGTTTCATGCCCTCTTCCCCATCTGGGATCCCGGAAAATATTGATATTCGGCGCCCAGAAGGTCAGCCCCTTGTAAATGTCTCTGTCGTTCTGCCCGGAATAGGCGTTATATTTCGCCCTTCCCTCTTCTCCTATGGCCTCTCCGATTTCCAGAAGCATTTCCTCGTCAAAACTTGCTCCCAGTCCAATGGCCTGAGGGAAGACGGTGGCCTGTCCTGCCCTTGCCACACCGTGAAGGGCTTCATTCCACCAGTTGTACGCCGGCACTCCCAGCCTTTTGATGGCAGGCGCATCAAACCTAAGCTGCGATGCCTTCTCCTCCAGCGTCATTTTCAAGACCAGCTCCTGCGCCCGTTTTCTCGCTTCTTCTCTGTTCATTTTTTTGCTCCATTTCTGCGCTGCTTTGTTGCGCAAAGCCATAATATGGCTAAATCCATAAAATGGATTAACAAGTTTGTGGCAAGCAACGCGCAGACACAAATCTCGCGATTGAAAATTAAAATTTTCAATCTTAACTCTCTGTTTCTCCGGCTTTTTATACAAACTATCATTTTTGGCATTTTGTGTCAATAGCCGGTCAAATCTTTGATTTCTGGTACTGCTTCATTATCAGCAGCAAATATCGTTTCCTGGGAATCCCATGCCGTAATTGTATTTTTTTACACACCCTGAAACAACATTTTTATTCCCGCGAGCAACGAGCCAAGCGGACATGCTTGCATGTCCATTTGGCGACTGCCGCGAGGGTCAAAGACCCCGCAGCTTGCTGCGTTGCAAGTTTGATGCCCCGTCAGCTTGCTGCGGGGTCTTTGACTTGACAAAAACTCAAAATCAATATAATATACTCATAAGAAACTAACTCGTAAGTAAGTTTTTTGCAATCAGGAGAATGTCATGTTTTATTGTCGGGAAGAAGAGCTTCGCATTATGAATCAGCGTTATGAAAAAGACCGGTATGAATGTATCGTCATATACGGAAGACGGCGCGTAGGGAAGACAGCGCTGATCAACGAATTCTGCAAAGACAAGCCAACAGTCTATTTTTCTGCATTGAACGCCTCCTCCAGAGAAAATCTGGAAGCGCTCTCAAAAGCGATTTACACATACAAGAACCCGGAAAGCAGCAGTGCACCCACCTACCGGAGTTTTGAGGATGCCCTGGAGGAGATTACCCTGCTGGCAAAGGACAGACGTCTGGTATTTGTCATCGATGAATATCCTTATCTCGCCAGGGCAGAAAAATCCATATCCTCCCGCATACAGCATATGATCGACCGCTTCTGGCAGTCCGGAAAGCTTTATCTGATTCTGTGCGGTTCCTCCATGAGCTTTATGGAATATCAGGTGCTGGGATATGAAAGTCCTTTGTACGGCCGCAGAACCGCACAGTTCAAGATACAGGCACTGACCTACCGGGAAATGACGGTGTTTCATCCTGAGCTGTCCGTCCGGAATCAGGCGCTGTTATATGGTATCACAGGCGGAATTCCGCATTATATCAACAAACTGGAGATTGAGGGAGAACTGGACGAGGCCATTTTGGCAAATCTGCTTCATCCCTCCGGCTATTTGTTTGAGGAACCGGAAAATCTTCTCAAACAGGAGCTCAGGGAGCCGGCCATATACAATTCCATCATCTCTGCCATCGCAGGCGGAGCCAGCCATTCCAACGAAATTTCTACAAAGATCGGCCTGGAATCCGGCGTATGCGCCAAATATCTGAAGGTTTTAGTGGAACTGGGCATCCTGAAAAAGGAAACTCCGATTATGGAAAAGCCCGGAAAAAAGACCATTTATATCATTGAAGATAATTTCTTCCGTTTCTGGTACCGCTTTGTACCGGGGAATATGTCGCTCATCAGCGCCGGACGCATCCGGCAGATTTATGACCGGGCCGTAAAGAGATTCTATCCTGACTATATGGGACTGGTATTTGAAAAAATATGCCGGGAATATTTACTTCGCTATGCCGGGGAACTTCCCATCTTGCTCAGAGATGTAGGGCAATGGTGGGGAACAGATCCCGTTACCCGAAAGGAACTCCAGATCGACCTTGTGGGCGTGCCTGTAGAGGGAAATGAATATCTCATCGGCTCCTGCAAATACCGTAACGAAAAGACCGGTAAGGAGGAACTGGAGCTGCTGAAAAAATATGCCGCCGTATTCAGAAAAGAAGGACAGTTCCATTACTATATTTTTTCCAAAGGAGGCTTCACCGAAGCGCTTCTCAATCTGGAAAAGCAGGGAGAAGTGACGCTTCTTACACTGGAGGATCTGTATTTGTGAGTTTTTGGTCTTATTCACGACAGCGTTTGTTTACTCAGCCGGAAGCCTCTCCGCCTTCCCGTCCTGCTTTACATCCTCCCTGAACAGATCCATGATCTGTCCGGTAAATATTTCGCGCACCTCCAGATTGGGAATGGCAAGATGAAAGCTCTGCCCCATGCCTCTTCCCCGCATGGTAGCTCTTCAGTCTCCATCTTCCACAGCATATACAGAGGAACACTGTATGTATGTGTTCCCTCTATCATATTGTCTCCCAATATATATCAACCTTTTGACGTGCCGTTTCTTCATCTATGGTACATTCCTTCATGAGTTCCCGGACAGCCTGCTCCCTGGAGGTATTCATCCGGCGGCACACATGAACGGCAGATTGGATCAGGTTCTCCTGCATTCTGGCCAGCTTCGCTTCTGCCTTCTCACGTGCCTTCGCAAGCTCCGCCCTCGCTTCTGCGGTATTACGCCTCTCTGCCTGTATGTCCATTTTCTCCATATTCTCAAATAAATACATCCTACGCTCCCTCACTCTGCTTACACATCTCCGGGTTTCTTCCTCCGTAGCGCCGATTTTCATACACAGGCTCTCCATAACCGATACGATGATATTCAGTATGGCATCCGGCGTGTCCTTTACCATCTCGTCCAGCTTCTCCTTTGGCAGCTCCAGAAATCTGGAGATATCCACCACATCCTGTATCTTGTCGAAGAGCATGATCAGCGACATTTCATTTCCGCGGCCCATCAGCTCCTCATTGCTGTAATCATGCAGACGCACTACTTCATAGGTAAAGTCCGGTATCCATTTCCGGAATGCCTCCCCCTGGGATATCCTTGAGAGAAACTGGCGGGACGGGCCTGTGCTTTGTTCTTTGCGGATCCTGATCCTTTTCACCGTGTCTGATTCGAATTCTGTGCCAAGGTAGGGCCTGTATCTTTCCGATACGTCCTCAATATCCTCCTGTCTGTGACTGTTGTCCTGACAAGAGAAAATGTCTTTTCGCCTGCCAGCATTTCCTGTAAATTAACATTGAATGAGTGGCGAAAAGCCCGAACTCAAGACTGCCGTCTATACCCGGAGGGCATAAACAAGCATTGGAACACACCACGGAATTTCAGAAACATATGATGTGTTTAAATGATATTTTGATAACATATTTACTATAGCATATGTCATGAACAGCTACAAGCCTTTTTAATTATTTATTGTTATTTTCCTGCCATGATAAAAAAGTCCATCCCCTGAAACACTTCCCTCCCCAAAAATGCAACGCCGAGTCCTTCTCCTTATATATTTGCAATATGTCCGATCGCAGCCCCGGAAGTCGTCTCCTGCTCCTGATAAAAATTTCCCATCACTACCGCTGCATTCATCATCAACGGGCAGTTCCAAATCATCTCCGCTGCGTGGCTGCCACTGCCTCCGCCCTGTTTCCCACATGGAGATACTCCCTCTGCAGGCCGGACATCTTCGCCATCCACCACTGCTTCAGCCCGTACAGCTTAATCGTTTCAAACCCGCTGACCGCTTCTGCCATATGGTCTGTCATCTTTTTCCTCATTACCTGCGCTTCTGCCGCATGCCGCAGATTCACTATAACAGACATATCATTCCCGTAACATTTCGTGTAGAGAGAGAATCATTCTCGTTCTGGTAGAGCTCTAAACATTTTTCATCTTGTAGGGCCTGCCGGAATGAAATATAATCAGAAAATAATTCAAAATTCTCACAGACCACCTAACAAATCCGCTCCCGGACAGACTATATAGATAGATAAAGCATTGATCAATGGCTTTGGAGAATCAAAATGGAAAAAAATAACCTGCTGAAAATAATGGATTCCGCCTTGCTTGAAAAGCTGTACGGCTTTTGTTATGCGCGGACAAACGACAGCTATGAGGCACAGGAGCTGTGCTCCGACATCGTCTTTTCGGTGGTAAAGGCTGCCCGGAAAGGCAGCGAAATCAGCAATCCATATCCGTATATATGGCGGATTGCCCGGAACACCTATGCCGATTTTGTAAGCAGCCGAAGGAAACGTTCTGATTTCTTTTATGAGGGAGATTCCCACGAGCTTTTCCCGTTTATTGCGGCAAAAGAGCCGGAAGATGAGAGCGACGAGCTGCTCCATACGGTGTACCGTCAGATTGCATTCCTTTCAAAGGCATACCGCGAGGTCATGATCCTGTTCTACCTGGACGGATTGTCCACCGCCGAGATTGCAAGGCTTCAAAATACAAGTGAAACCGCAGTGCGCCAGCGCCTGTTTTCAGCAAGGAAAAAAATCAGAAATGAGGTAGATGAAATGAGTGAAAATATCAATAAACCAGTATCACTTGAAAAAATAGACTATATCATATACGGCACGGGAAATCCTGCCTGGAGCGACCCGAGAAACGTCTGTACAAGACAGCTCTCAAAGCACATCATCTGGCTTTGCCGTAAAAGGCCGATGACTGCCGGTGAAATCGCGGAGGAACTGAATGTGCCGACGGTGTATGTAGAGGAAGAGCTTGAGATTCTCTCAGCTGGTGAAAATGGTAAATACGGGCTTTTAAGGGAACAGAAAAACGGCAGATTTATGATCAACTTTATTTTGCTTAACCGCGAAACGATGGAGAAAGCCAACAGCCTTTACACAGCGCAGATGCCTGACATCTGCAACAGGATTATAGATTTCATTGAAACGCATAAAGATGCGTACCTTTCGTTTCCTTACCTGAACAGAAAAATCGATTTCAACCTGATCCTGTGGCAGCAAGTGTATGTCATTTCCCAGGCCTTCGGTGAAACTGTGGAAAAAATTCTGAGTGAGAAGTATTTTGCTGATGCCGGTAAAATCGACCGCCCGTTCAGCGTGTTTGGTTATGACGATAACGGGAAGCATTATGGGGCCGGCTGTGATGGCGTCAAGGCGGAAAATGTGTGCGGGTACGCAAAAATCTATGTGGAAAATATTTATATCGCCCGGATCAAACCGCACTTTCACTGCGATCTCAACATTGCAACAGATGCCCAGATCCAGATGGCTCTGCGCGCTGTTAACGGTCTTGATTACAGCTGCCTGTCCGAACAGGAAAAGGAACAGGCCGCAAAAGCCATCGAAAGCGGCTACCTGTATCGGGAGGGCAAAATGCTTTATACCAGGATTCTTGTCAATGACTGTAAAGACGACGATAAAGTGTTTGCACTCAGCCATAAGCTTCGTGACGGCTGTTTCAACAGCGCGGCGGAGGCTGTCGCAGAAAAGATTGCCGATATGATTCGAAGGACTGTACCGGAACATCTGCTGCCGGAGTGGCGCCTTTTTAACTTTCTGGCAGGACTGCCCATCCTTGACAGCTTAGTGGAAGTCCTCATTGAAAAGAAGCTCCTGACGCCGCCTGCGGATGGGATCGGAGCTGAGGGCTGCTGGATGAGCGTGGCGAAATAACCTCCTGCCGCTGAGGTTTTTTGAACACAAATGCTTCTGACAATTGTCAGAAGCATTTGTTACTCATGCCTTTCGAAACTCCATAAAATCAATCACCATACCCGGCCGTGGAAACTGCAGCTCTATTCTGTAGGCCCCCTTTTCAAGCTTTACGCGCAGAAGCTTCTGGCTGATCCACCTTCCCTCTGTACCGTTTGTCTGGAAAGTACTGAGTTCCTTTCCGTTTAGCAGGACCTTGCATACGCTCTGCGCCCGGTCCGTCTGAGGCGACATCATTTTTGCAATCACATTGTAATGATCCGAGGTTTCCAGATAAAAATATTTTTCTGCAGGCTCATTCGTATTCCAGATGATTCTGCCATCCGCAAGGGTGTTGTTTTCTATAGCATACTTTTCGGCCGCTTCGTCCCGCACGGTCTCTATTTCCGGAATTTTTATTTCTATTCCCTCTCCTCTGGAAAAAGCGGGCGTCTCCATGAGCAGACGGCATATATTCACCGCGCTTCTTTGCAACTCGGCAAGGGTCAGCCGTCCCCCCGCCAGCGCCTCTATCGTGTCATCCTCACAGGCGTTGATCTCAGCCCCGTTGTTATTCACAACCATATATACGTCATTCTGTGCCCTTACCATGTCGGCGGTACGCCTTTTTGAGCTCTCGCCGCCCTCCGCCACATCGTTCATATCCGCCCACCAATCTGTCATTACCATGCCCGTATACCCCCATTCCCTTCTCAGGATCGTGGTATTCAGATCATAATTGGATGCCGTCCAGTGACCGTTCACAGGATTGTAGGAGGTCATGATCGACCTGGCATTTCCTTCCTTTACGGCGATTTCAAAGGCCTTTAAATAGATTTCTCTAATCGCTCTCTGGGATACCACCGCATTGACTCTGTGCCTTTCTGACTCCTGCGAGTTGCAGGCAAAGTGCTTAATTGTGGCATGGACGCCGTTTTGGCTGATTCCTCGTATGACAGCGGATGCCATCTTTCCCGTAAGCAACGGGTCCTCTGAAAAATATTCAAAATTTCTGCCGTTAAGAGGATGCCGGTGAATATTGATGCCCGGTCCCAGCAAAACATCAATTTTATTCTCCCTCATCTCCCTTCCCACCATGGCGAAGAGCTCCTCCACCAATGCTTCATCCCATGTACACGCAAGAAGAGTTCCTATAGGAACCTGTGCGGCACATGATCCATTGTCCATACGAATACCAGAAGGACCATCGGCGCAGCACCCTACCGGAATGCCAAAGCCAAGCAGATTGTCGGAAACACCTCCAAAGGCCGCAGCCGTTCCGGGGGTTACCTTAATACTGCACATTCCCTCGCCTCTTACCAGCGCCGCCATATCCTCCGCCGACATCTGTCCGACAAATTCCTCCAACGTGCAGTTCCCCGATGCCACATCCTTAAGCTTCCATCCTCTGTCGCCGGTATATGGAATCTCCCGGGGCAGATTTTTTCTGATCCGCTCCCTCAGATCCGCATTTCCTGCAGGAACTGCTTCGTATTTCAGTTCCATCACGCCATCAGCTCCCGGAACCGCGCGCATTCTCTCAAAATTCCGGGCAGGCGCCATAGCCTCCTCACACTCCTGCAGCAGAAGTGTTTGATCGATCCACATATTCTCTCTGCCATTTACAGGCACCCGCTGCGCGCTTCTGACATCTGCGCCTGCATAAAATCGATATGCTCCTCTCTCCCATATGTAGGAATTTTTATAACCGCTCTCGCCGCTGTCATCAAAAACCGCAAGCCTCTTTGCCGGAACCCGAATCTCAACCCACTCCTCCTCAAAGCATTTCAACTCGCGGGTTTTGCTAAAACCTATGAGCTCTCTGGCAGGCCTGCCGATTCCATCCGCCGGTCCCTCCACATACAGCTGCACAATTTCGCGCCCACTGTATTTTTCCCCTGTATTTTTTACTTTACAGGTAAAAATAAACTCTGCCCCTGCATCCTCCCAGCTGACAGCAGCATCCGACAATGCAAATTCCGTGTACGTCAGTCCGTATCCGAAAGGATAACATACTGCTGCCCGGTCAAAGGTTTCAAAATACCGGTATCCCACATAAATATCCTCTTCATAGACGTTCTCCACACTGCTCCCGTGATTCTGATGGGAAGGGTAATTCTCAATGCTGCAGGCGATGGTATCTGTGAGCTTTCCCTGGAAGGTTTCCTTTCCGGTCAGCACATCTGCTATCCCGTTCCCTCCTTCCATACCGCCCTGCCAGGCATACACCACTGCTCTGATGCTTTCAGCCTCTCCCCCCATAAATCCCATATCGATTATGCCGGGTACATTCAGCACCACAATCACTTTCTCAAATCCTGCGCAGACCTGAAAAAGCATCTCTTTTTCTGCTTCGGTCAGGAAATAACTGCCCGCCCCGGCCACGTTATCTCTGTCCTCTCCGGCCGTTCTTCCGATCACAATAAGCGCCTTATCGGATACCGCGGCCGCCCGGGCCACCATATCACGGTTTACGGGCATCTCCTCCTGATTCCACGGCTCGCATGCCCATCCTCCTCCTCCATCATCTGCGGGGTGACCGGCAACCCATCCTTCATACTTCTCCGCAAGCTTCTCATTGACGACGGCAACCCCGCTGTTTCTGATCCCATCCAGAATATTTACGGTATAGGGGACATTAACAGAACCCCCGGAACCGGTTCCGCTCCTGTAGTAATCGATCTGGCACCTGCCGAATACCGCTATATTTTCCCCTTTTAAAAGCGGAAGCGCGCCTTCTTCATTTTTGAGAAGAACCGCTCCCTGAGCAGCTGCCCTTCTGCAAAACTCCGAAATTTTATTCGCACTTGCATAACCTGGTTCATATCCCATTTATCTTGTCCTTTCTCCTCAATTAGCGGCGTAAACATATCTACTCCCTCAGGCATGTGGACTCCCGGGGAATTATTCTTCCCTGCAGAATTTCAATACTGCCCTTTTTCTCTCCCTGAATCAATGCCATCAGATGATTTACCGCCAGCGTCCCCTGCTTTTCAAATGAGGTTCTGATGGTGGTAAGCGAAGGCTTCACCAGCTGTGCCGTCTCGATATCGTCGCAGCCAAGTACACTGACCTGTTCAGGCACCCTGATTCCCTCCTCCAGCAATGCCTCCACCGTACCGATCGCGCTCAGATCATTCGCCGCAAATATCGCTTCCGGGAGAGGCTTTGCCAGCTCCAGGAAATCCTTCACAGCATGATAGGCAACATCTCTTTCAAATTCACCCTTCAGGATATAATCCTCCTTAAGGGTAATGCCCGCCTTTCTTAATATTGCCCTGAATCCTCTCAGCCTTTCCGTGTTGTCAAAGTTGTTCTCAACTCCCCGTATATAGCCAAAAGTGGCATGCCCCAATTCCAACAGATACTTTGCCGCCAGCTCTCCCTCATGATAGGAATCAAAGACAACGCTGGAAATAGCTTCTCCCTTCTGCTCCCGGTCAATGAATACCGTCGGCGTCCCGTTTTCGCGCAAAAGCTCTACTTCCTTCTCCTTTACATGCTCGTTCAGAATGATCGCCCCATCGATCTGCCTTCCCAGTAAATTGACCATCATATTATCAGCCCTGTCGCTGATAAAAATAGCAAGCTCATAGCCGTATTTTTTGCAGCTCTGATAGATGGAATCCGCCAGTATGCTGTAATAAGGTCCCTTGATCGACGTCAGGAAAAGACCGATGATCTTTGTCGACTGTGCTTTCAGATTCCTGCCGTTTAAATTGGGTACATAATGCAGTCTCTCCGCCACTTCCAGAATATGCTGCTTTGTATCAGGATGAAGCACATCCACGCCGTTCAGGGCATTGGATACCGTGGAAATAGAAACTCCCGCTTCCCTTGCCACATCCTTTATTGTTACCTTCCGAGGTGCCACTTTATTTTCTCCAACAAGGGCCCGGTCAAAAGCATTCCGCTCCGGCCAAACCGCCGTTTCTGTAAAACCATATTTACCCGCTTCGTTTCTGTCATTTATAGTAGCATACATTTATTTTTCAGGCAATGCCGATTCACGCCCGGCAAAATATATGGCTTTTTACAGTCTGTGCAGCAAATACGCAGCCCTGGCTGAATCGTTACTTATAAAGGCTCTATACCGTTCCGATTTCCACAACTTCGATCCTGCCACGGATGACCTCGATCCGGATCACGCCCTCCCCTGCTTCCTCCAGCTGAAAAGGGCCTGCTTTTATCTGCTCCTCACCTGCATTCAGTTCCCTGACCGCAATCGTCTTTCCACCCTGGGAAATCATAACCTCGGCATCCTCATTGACAAACAGATGAATCCACATACTGCTTCCCCGCCTGATATCAAACAGACTGTAGCAGGCGAATTCCTTTTCACCAAGAGCCAGTACAAAGCGTCTCCATCTGCAGTCAAACCCGAATTCGCGCCCCAGGTCCGGGAATTTGTTCCGTATCTCCATGCCGGTTCCCATCCGGTATCCGTAAATGTTCTCTTCCCGGAAAAGACCGGAGAAAGAAACCCCCTTACCGGGAAAATGATCAAAATCGGTTCCCCTGATCACACAGCCGGGCTGCCTGAATGCGGCCCGGGTTACCTCCGGATGAAGCGTGCAGTTTGAAAGCTTACTGTTTTCCAGATACTCCTCCAGTATCTGCCGCGCCTTTAAAACGCCGGGATTTTTTCCCTTCCTGACATAATCTGTCAGAAGATGCCAGCCCTTCGGCACATTTACGCTGCAGGGTGAATTTACACAGTTCATCTTTTTGTAGGTCCATAAGTTATAACCGATGGAAAGTCCGGCTGCCAGAGGATACATGGCCGTATACCATTCCGTCACATTCTCTCCCGTTTCCCCCAGCCACAGGGGGCAGTCAAGTCTCTCGGAAAGCTCCATAAATTCCTGATAACATGAGATGTCCGGCTGACAGGCATAACGATGAAAATGTATCACCATTTTGTCGTCATACCTCTTATGGAAGATACTGGTATCTGACGCCCAGTGATGTCCTTCCAGGGTAAATAAATGCCTGCTGTCCACTTCTCTGATAGCTGCAATCGCTTTCTCATAAAATTCCTGCAGCCTCGGGAGCAGATCATCCACATCCGGATCCGCCTCGGTTCTCTTCGGGCGGATCGGCTCGTTTAATAAGTCATATCCTCCCACAATCCATTCGTCTTTGTATCGAAGGGCAATTTCACGCCAGAGCGCAACCCCCTTGTCAAAACAATCCTGATCCATAAACAGCCTGGGCATATCATCGATACAGTCGTCAATATTGGCGCCTGTCTGCCCTCCCGGCGCGCCGTGCAGATCCAGGAATGCATACAGCCCATATTTTCTGCACCACGAAATGCATCTGTCCAGAAGCCGGAAGCCCTCATCGAGAAATTCGATTTTTCCCGGCTCCTCCGACAGAAACAGTCTGCTGTTTATAGGAATTCTCACAGAATTATAGCCCAGCTCTGCAATATAGCGGATGTCCTGCTCTGTAATATAGGTATCCCGAAACCGCCTCCAGAAATCCGCCGCAAATTCCCTGCCTGTCAGCTCCTCTATGACCGCCTCTATACGCCTTGGTCTGTCAAACCGCTCATATCCATTGGCAAGCCACATATATCCTTCGCAGAGCAACCAGTTGCCAAGCCCCCATCCTGTCAATAGAATCTCTTCCCCCTCTTCGTTTACGATTTTCTTTCCTCTTACATCCAAAAATCCCTTTACCCTGCTTTGCATCATTTCCTGTTTCAACCTGCACACTCTCCTTTCTGCCGGCATTTCACCTTTCAACTGCTTTTGTATCGAGCAGAGAAAAACAGCCGGCATATGCCGGCTGTCTCTGATTCGGTCAACTGCGTTTCATCACTTATAACCATACTCGTCGCAATAGGCCGCCCACTGCTCCTTAAATCCGTCACGGCAGATCTCAATACCTGCATCTGTCATCTTCTGGCGGAACTCTTCCACTGCCGCATCAACATTGTCCACAAGGCCTGCCTGCAGCGGCGCCAGATACTGCTTCATCACATTGGATACCGCAGTTCTCTCTGCCTGATATGCATCATAATTTTCACTGAATCCATTGTAGATATTTACATTGGGGAATTTGGTCTGCTCTCCCAGCTTTTCATACTTGTCAAACATTTCATTCAACACAATATCTGTCTCCTGGGGAAGCTTGAACTCACCGTTTCTGAGCGCCCATGTGTTGAAGCCCTCATAAGCAAACGTGGGATGAGCGGGTTCCAGATTGTGATAAATACCCTGGTCATCAATTTCGTAATGAACGCCTTCTATTCCATACTGAACCAATCTGTTCACTTCTTCATCTGTCATAAGAATCTCAAGTACCTTTAATGCTCTTTCGGGATTCTTGCTGCCGCGGACAACGGCAGTGCCATTCTGTGTCGCATGCCCGGGATAGATGGTATTGGTGATCTCACCGTATGCAATGTACTCTGACTTCCAGTCATCATGCCCATCATTTTTAAAATCCTGAAGCGCTGTAATCTGCTTGTTCGGATTCTGTCCGGCAACCTCCGCCACGCACAGACCGTTCTTATAGGACTCGCTGTTGTTGGTATCTGACAATGCGCTCTTTGACCAGAAACCAAGATCCGCCCACTTCTTCATCAGCTTCATATCTTCTGCAAAATCATCGGAATACCAGTAATCGTATACATCCGCAGGGGAATCGTAGTCGGATGCCAGGCCATAGGGAAGGCCGTTTGCATTTACCCAGGGGTATTTCAGATTGAAGACCCATGCGGCATCAAATCCCGTTAAAAATCCCTGGCTTTCTTCTGTGGTTACCGTTAAAAGTCCCTGATTGGGGTCATTTTCCTTAATTCCCATCAGATATGCCTCAAGGTTTTCAAGACTGTCGGGCACCGGAAGATCATACTTTTCCCTTAAATCCTCACGATACTTAATACCATTGCAGACATATTCTGCCCATGCGCAGGGAACAGCATAAATCTTGCCTTCTACACGGCACATATCCAGGTTTGTCTCGCCTACCGTTTCTTTCAGCACGGGAGCAACCGTATCGAGAAGATCGTCCAGCTCTTCGAAAGCGCCGCTTGTTGCAAGCTGCCCGTAATTCAGCCAGTTTGCAATATAAATCAAATCTGCAGAACCTGCCGTCAGCTCCAGACTGTATTTCTGCTGGAAATCCGTCCAGGTTGAGAACTGCATATCAATGGTCGCATTTACCTTTTCAAGCAGAATTTCGTTAATGGCATCTTCCACCATCTGCTCGTCATCAGGTGCATCTCCCATTACATAAAACACCAGATCAACTCTCTCCGAGGTGTCAAGCTCCGCCGGCTGCGCGGCGCTGCTTTCACCTTCCGCTGCTTCCTGAGCATCCCCTTCTGTCTCCGGTTCCTGCTCCTGTGTCTGCGCCGTATCCGGCTGTTCCTCTCCCATAGCGTCCGCAGCCGATTTGCCACCGCAGCCTGCCATTGTAAGCACCATGGCAGCAACTAAAAACAAACTTAATAACTTCCTTCTTTTCATGTTTTATCCTCCTAAAAAATATTTTTTATATCAAAGCAGCCCTGCTTTCATATCCTGTTAACCTTTTACCGCGCCTACCGTAATGCCCGATACAAAATATTTCTGTACGAAGGGATACAGTAAGAGTATGGGGCCAGTGGCCACTACCGCCATCGCCAGCTTAACCGATTCTGTAGGAAGCTGCGCTGTGCTGATGCCTGTGCCCTGGGTCATCTGCTTCAACGCTGTCGTCGCGTTCAACAGATCATACAGATAGAACTGGAGCTCCCATGTCAGAGAATTCGTACTGAACATGGAGGAACGATACCAGTCGTTCCAGTAACCAAGCGCCAGAAAAAGTCCTACCGTCGCCAGCCCCGGCTTGAGTACCGGCATCACGATTTTTATGAATATGGTAAAATGTCCCGCTCCGTCAATCTTTGCTGATTCCGTGATGGCATCCGGCACTGACCCCACGATAAACGTCCTCATCAGAATAACCAGAAAGGGACTCATAAGCGCCGGAAACCAGATGGCAAAGGTGGAGCCCTTCATGTTCAGAACATTGGCGTACATCAGATACCAGGGAATCATACCGCCTCCAAAGATACTGGTAAAATAGATCAGAAAGGATACCTGATTGCGGTATTTAAATTCCTTCCTCGATATGACATAACCGGTCAGCGTGATCATAAAGAGCCCCACCGCCGTTCCCACAACCGTATAATACAATGTCATCTTGTAAGCCTGCAGAATATCTCTTGGTGCCCGGAAGATCGTCTGATAGGCGGACAATGTAAAATCTCTCGGCAGTATACTATAGCCCTGGGTCAGAATCGTGGTATTGTCCGTAAAAGACCCCGAGAGGATGATGATAAACGGAAATACGCATACGATTGATCCGATTGCCAGCAAAGCATAGGTTATCACTTCAAAAACAACTGTAGTCCCGGCTTTCTTAATTTTCATTTCTATACCTCCTGCTTCCTCTTTTCAGATCTCCTCAGAACAACGCATATTCGGGATTTCTGCGCTTGACAAGGAAATTAATCAACACGACAATGATAAACCCAAACAGTGACTGATACAGACCTGCCGCCGTACCAAGACCGATGCTTAAAGGCTGCGTCATTGTGATCCTGTATACATAGGTATCAAATATGTCTGTCACATTATAGAGAACGCCATTGTTTCCAATCATCTGATAGAACAGCTCAAACTGTCCCTTCATAATGCTTCCGAGTGCGTATAAAAGAAGAATGATGAAGGTCGGCTTTACAAGGGGCAGCGTGATATACCAGATCTGCTGAAATATATTTGCGCCGTCCACCTTTGCGGCCTCATAATATTCCGTGTCAATTCCTATGATCGTTGCCAGGTATACTACCATTCCATAACCGATGTTCTTCCATAAATAGAAGAGCGTAATCAGCACCGGCCAGTAAGAAGGCGTATTATAAAAATCGATTCTGTCCCCGCCCATGGAGGTAACAATATTATTGATCAGCCCGTACTGATATTCAAAAATGTTATAAACCAGCACCTTCAGGATAACGAAGGATACAAAATAGGGCATGAACATCAGTGTCTGGGATGTTTTCTTAAACCATTTCACGGTTACCTGGCTGACAAAAATTGCAAAAATGATCTGCAGAATATTTCCCACCCCAATAAACACCAGATTATAAAGGATTGTGTTTCTTGTAAGTCTGAACAGATCGGCCTTGATCAGAAAATCAAAATTCTTGAATCCGATAAAGGGGCTTGCCCACAGACCATCTCTGAAGTTAAAATTGGTAAACGCGTAATAAACGCCGATCATAGGCAGGTAATTGTTGATCATGAAATAAACAAAGGTCGGTATCAGCATGATAAACAACACCCAGTTTTTTCGAATTTCCTCCAGAATGCCGTGCTCCTTATAAACCGCCCGCTCATAAGATTCCATAACCTTGACAGCCAGATAGGACAACAGGGACAAAACAAACACTATGTACACAACCGGCGATGCCTGAAATCCCCTCATTCCAAATTTGCTGTTGGCAAAAACGGTATATCCGAAGGCTGCGCCTGCCAGCATCATCTGAAAAATCATTGCCGTACGTCCGGTTGCATAGATAATCAGATTTCCTTTGTTTCCCTTCAGATTAAAAATCACCCTCACCGCATAAGCCGCGTTAAAATACAGAGCCGCCGCCAGGATCACCAGCAAAATCATTGCATATAAGCCGATCATTCCCTGATTAGATTCCTTCACAAACGACAGCAGATTAAAGATGCTGTAGCCCTGAAATATGTTTTCTGCCATATCCCTTGTAATTTTCAGCCGGGGAAACAAAACAGGTATATTCACCAGATTGATCCATGACAGGAAAGGAAGGGATAAAACGATATTGAGCAGACTGACTGCCGCCGTGATGAAAACTCCCGTCTGCCTGCCCGCAAATTCCTTATCAAGGATGCTGTTAAACCGGGGCAGAAGCTTTAATTCTTTTTCCATACGATCCTCCTATCTCCAAATCGCTGTAAATTTAAGCTTTTTTAAATAAAAACGTTTTTATTTTGTGTGGATTTAATATATCATATTAGAGGATTATATGCAATAGTAAATAAAATTATTGTAGAATATGCACATATTTCAAGGGGCATTTCTACTCTTTAAATGGCTTTTATAAAAACGTTTTTAGTCATTTTATACAATTTCTTTACGAGGCGGCACGGGTATGAGGGCCAGGGGTATTTCTGAATACCTGCTGCGGGCAGAGGCAAAAATGTTCACAGACAGACTAGATAGATAAGGAGCTGTAAGGGAGGTTTCGACACAGTTCCCAGAAAGAATTGATCAATGACTTTGGAAAAATCAAACAGGAACTTCGCAACAGTTCCTCCACGGAGAACGGCTGCGAAGTTCTGCTTCTCTTTTTATGCCAGAATCAACGACAACAGGTAGAACGGCGTAGCGCCTTCCGGCTGACCGCCCGGAATTTCGATTTCTATCCGGTGCATCTTTTGCTGTCCATGGTGCAGAATCGGCAGAATCTGCGCCGAATCTCCCCAATCCTCCCGGAAATTTCCGTCCAGCACCCACGGATGTTCATGGTCTCCATCCAACACCAGTTTTGCGCAGAGCGCCGGCCGTGCAATAGATTTTCTGTACTGTACGGCGATGCACGAGGCTTCCTCCTCAAACAGGATCCTCTCTCCCGCCCCTCCTCCGATCCATCCGTTTTTAAAAACATCCAGATGTCCCGTCTTTTCCTCTGTGTCAATCCGAAAACCCGCAAGCTCCGGCACAGCCTCCCGTATGGTGAGCCTTCTTGCGTGTTCATATGCATTGGCGGTCATCGCATCCGGAACGGGAGGCATCTCTTCCTCCTCCCACATATGGGCTTTTATCCTGCCAAGCAGCGCAATGATTTCCGAGGCAACCAGTTCATGCCCTCTGTCATTGGGATGCAGTCCATCCTGTGTGATTTCATCCCGGCGATATATCCCCTTTTCCACTTTCCGGTACAGCGTGTCCTTCATGCTCACGTGGGGAATATGATACCATGCGCCGATCTCGTTATGGCTTTCCTGAACGGTAAATCCCGAGTCATAATATACATTGTTCAGAATCAGTACCGCCGGCTCCCAAAAGCAGGTCAGAATTCTGCGGATTACCCCTTCATAGGTTTCCTGAAAAAACGCTTCATCGTCCCCAATGTCGTTTACGCTGAAATCCACAACAACCATATCCGGTTGATACATCAAAAGATCCTGCCATATTCTGGCGGCTCCAAAATGTGAACTGGTACCGCCGATTCCTCCGTTCACGTATGAAAATTCCGTTCGGGGAAATTCTTTTTCCCACCACTTAAACACGCGGAAGGAGTAGGAGTTCTCGTGCTTTGTGGCAGAGCATCCCTGGGTAATGGAGCCTCCGAAAAAGCCGATTGTCATCGTTCCCCCTTTTTCGGCTCTGCGCATACAATTCTTTAATCTTGCAAATGCAAGCTGATCCGTTTTCCTGTTTTCCATTTCCGACCCCTTAACCCTTTACAGCGCCTGCCGCCAATCCTCCGTAAATCTGTTTCTGACAGAGAATAAAGACGATCAGTGCCGGTATCATTGTAATAATTACGCCCGCGCAGATATAGTTATACTGATTTCCCAGGGGTCCGGTAAATTTGAACAATGAGGTAGCAACCGTCACCAGGCGGTTCTTATCCTGGAGATAAAGATTTGCCGTATAATATTCATTGTACACGCCGACACCTTTCAGAATCATAACCGTTACAATCGCCGGTTTTAACAAAGGGAACAATATCCTGAAAAACACGCCGAAGTAGGTGCATCCATCCATGATGGCCGCTTCGTCCAGCGAAACCGAAATATTTTCAAAAAACTGAATGAAGATATAAATGGAGATAATATCCGTCCCGCACATCATGATAATATATCCCGGCAGGAAATTGATCCATCCGAGGCTGTACATAATCTGGTATACGGATACCTGCATCGCAATGCCCGGAAGAAGCGAAGCAAAAAGGAACATATTCCGTATCAGCCCGTTGCCCCTGAACTTGAAACGGCTGAGCACATATGCCAGCATGGAGCCCGTCAGAATAGAGCCTGCCAGTACGCATACCAGAATAACGGCAGAGTTCCTGAACGCAAGTCCCATATTCGCCTGTGTCCATGCCTGTTTAAAGTTTTCCAGATACAGCCAGCTTTTCGGAAGCGTCATAACGTTCGTAGAGGCATATTCCTCCGGCGATTTGAAAGCGGTGATCACGCAGACCACAAGGGGCAGCACGGACACAAACGAACCCAAAAGCAGGGTAATATAAAGCAGAATGGAAATGATGGTTCTTTTCATTTTAGCCATTGACATTACTGAGCACCTCCTTTTGCAGCCAGCTCCATACGTTTTTTACGTTTTCTGATCTCCCGGATGGCTTCCTTATCGCCCACACCAAAATAGTATCTCTCAATCCCTTTCTGTATCATTGTAGCAATCATAATCAGTCCCAGCAGCACAACTGCCATTGCAGATGCAAGTCCTACCTTCTGGCTCTCATGCGCCAGTCTGTTCATAATTACAAAATAGGTTCCGGTTCCGAAATCGCCTCCGGTAATGACATAAGGCGGCTCGAATACACTCAGGGATCCTGTAATGGAGAGAATCATGTTCAGTACAATGATAGTCTTGATGTTAGGCAGGATGATATAAAAGAACTTCTGAATACTGTTTGCCCCATCGATATCTGCCGCTTCATAGAGGGACGCGTCCACCGACATAATCGCTCCTATGAACATCACCATCCCCTGTCCCATATACCTCCACACAGAGGTTGCGGCAACCGAAACGTTGTTGATGCTTGTGTCCTTCAGCCAGTAGGGAAGCTGTTCCAGCTCAAACCCGCACCACTGAAGTACGGTATCGAGCACGAATCCCCTTGTATAAAAAAACTTAAAGATAAAGCCTACCGCAATACCGCATACCAGATACGGGAAAAACATGAGTCCCTTAAAAATACCGCTTCCCTTTGTCATAAAGCTTAAAACCGTTGCAAAATAGAGGGCAAGGGCAAGCTGAACAAAGGAAGCCACGATATAATACAAGCTCAGCTTTAACGCCTGGAAGCAGTCCTTTCTTGTAAATACCTCCACATAGTTCTGCAATCCGACGAATTTCCGGTCGCCGATATATTTCATATCATAAAAACTGAATCCGATCATCTTGAAAAAAGGGATATAGGTAAAAACGATCAGAAGCGCCACCGGTACAAACATAAATGTAAAAATACAAAGCTTTCTGTTTACCTTTCCCGATTGAATCCATGCTTTAAAGCTCTTCTTTTCATTCATCAATTTCGCTCCTTCCTTGAGGTGCGGCGGGAGAAAAACTCCCGCCGGATGCGGCAGCTTATGTCACTGCCTTACACCGTTTGCTTCCTGCGCGGCACTGTCACTGTCCCACGCCGTTTGCTTCCTGTGCGGCCGTCCATTTTGCATTCCACTCGTCCACCAGCTCATCCATTGTCTTTGTCCCTGAAACCGCCTCTTCCACAATCTGTTTCGGAATCGCTCCCGACACGTTCACTCCAAGCTCGGAGTCATTGTTGATGTCGTTGTAAAGATTCTCTTCGCCTGCCGCCGCCGGATTATTCACCACCAGCTCCACTCCTTCCAGCGTCTTCAGCGCTTCGGGATATTCGTCTCCGATCACTACGGAAAGGCCTCCCTCTCCCTGCGCAAAACCGGATTTTTCAACCAGCCATTTGATATAGCACATGGCGGCAATCTGATTATCTCTGGAGCTGTTGCAGTTAATACCATAGTTATAGTCCGGTCCTGCCGCTATATACTGTTTACCGTTTACTGTGATCGGGAAAGCCATATAAGCGATGTCATCCGAATTGTTTCCCGCCTGCTGCATCTGCACCACCGACCATGAACCGAGGGCCATACATCCGATCTCGCCGTTGTTCAGCCTTCCTTTGCTGCCTTCCCAGTCTGTGGTCGTGGGATCCTCTTCTGTAAGGCCTCTCTTTACCGCCTCATAAAGCGTACTGTAAACAGCATAGGGGCCTGTCCCATCGCCTCTGTCTGAGAAAGGGTTTTTGCCTTTTGTAATTCCGTTATTGGCAAAATCAGGATCTCCTGTGGCGCCGCCATCTATATAGGCATCCCATGCCGTCATCGTCCAGCCCGCGGCAAAATTGGTATAGAGCGGAATTGCGTCCGTATTATCCTTAATTGCCTGAAGCGCATCCAGGAAGGCATCCGGCGTTTTGGGTATTTCCTTCACGCCCGCCTGCTCAAATACTTTCCTGTTATAGATAATCCCCTGAACATTTGCCATGGAGGGAATGCCGTATACAGTATCCTGATATGTATAATTGTTCAGCATGTTACTCTCATAAATCTTTGAAAGCGCCGCCTTATCTCCCATGGCGGTGAAATAGTTTCCAAGCTCATCCTTATCCACCGATGTGGGAATCATACAGATATCGCCCCAGTCTCCGGTGGTAAGGCGCGTGGTGATATCATCCGCATATGCCGTGATTCCCTCATATTCAATGGTGACATTCGGATATAATTTCTGGAATTCCTTTATATATTCCTGGAAAGTCGTATCAATCACATCCGTCTTGTGCGTCAGGAACTTCAGGTCCGCCTTAATGTCCGTGTAATCTTCCCCCAGGCTGATCTGGTCAATGGTGACGTCCAGCTCCTGCTTTTCCACCGTCTTCTTTCCGCAAGCTGTCAATGACATCATCATGACTGCAGAAAGGGATACCAAAAGCATTTTCTTTAATGTTTTGTACTTCATACATTTAATCTCCTTCTTTAATTTTTAATCATATTTTTAAGTTAATTTAACTATATATTAATTAACGTAATTAGTCAATGTCACTTTATAGATTTTTTATTTTTTCATCGTAATACACAATTTTATATCTTAAATCTTGTATATATTGCCTAAACTTTATTTCTTTTAGCAGCTTGTCGTTTCTATTAGCTTTCACGGGTTAATCAAATTAATTCTATTAGTTAAATTTATTAACTTACAAGCCCGGCCAGAGAATCAGGCAGGGGAGAATTTTTGTCCCCTGCTCGCCGCGCGGGGCATTTCCTTATGCGCCCCTGCGCATGAAAAAAGTACCGGGGAAATTCCCGGTACTTTTTTCATGCGCAGAGAGCATTTTCTCACCGCCCTAATCTTTTCATTTCAATCTTCTAATTTCGATCTCTTAATTCAGATCTCTTAATTCAGATCTCTTACTTTCGATCTTTCACTGTTTTCTTTTCTATTATTTTGCCCGTTATGATCTGAACCCCTTCATCATATTTCTCATGTCTGATCTTCCTGATCAGGGAGTTCACGCATGTTTCCGCCATTCGATCCATGTCCACCCAATACGATGTGATTCGGTCCCGTCCGTCCGGCTGAAAATCATCAAACCCTACCACAGACACGTCCTCCGGTACGGAATAGCCCATTTCCTCCAGATTCTGGATGACAACCTGCGCCGCATCATCACAGTTACATACATAAGCCTCCATTTCGGTTGTTCCGTACAATATCCTGTCGCCGATATTTCCATACCGGGTGCGGTCAGGAATCTCCCAGTCGCTTTCAAATTCTATGTGATTCTCCCTCAGCGCTTTTCTGTATCCCCAGTATCGGTCTGCAATACTGTTCGTTGCCTCGATATTTCCGATGAATGCGATTTTCTTATGCCCCTTTCTGATCAGGTAATCTGTCAGCAGGTAAGTTCCGTAATATCCATCTGAAATCACGGTATCAAGCACAACGGAGGATCTGTACGTGTCAAGGAAGAACACAGGCAAATCTGCCTGCTCCACCATCTTTCTGATGTAGCCTTCATCGATCTGTCCCATAAAGATCAGCCCATCCACTTTCCCGTCCAGCAGGACCTTGGGGATGTTTCTCTCTCTTTCATCCTCTTTTGTGAGCAGCTCCAGGATACCGTAATACCTGTTCTTATACAGGGCCTTAACCACCTTCTCGTACAGCTGCCCGTAAAAGGAAAGGGCATATCCATAATAATTCTCCGGAACAATCACCCCTATATTTCCTGTTTCAGCAGCAGCCGGTTTTCCCGGCGCGCCGTAGAGATAGCCCATCCTGTCTGCCACCTGCCTGATTTTCAGCCTCAGTTCTTCTCCGACTCCCGGCTTTCCCGCCAGCGCCTTGGAAACCGTAACCGTACTTACCCCTACTTTTGCCGCTATGTCTGTCAAAGTAACATTCTTAGCCATTCGTTCTCCTTATCGCAATCCGTCAGGTTATATTTTGTTTAATATTTATTGTTAATTTCAATTAATTTTTATCATATATTAAACTAATATACTTGTCAAGAAAAGCGATCAGAACGCCGAGTTACATCATTATCCAAACAATTCCGCAGTCTTTTTCATTCTGTCGGCAATTTTCACGCCGAAAGGACAGCGCCCCTCACAGCCCCTGCAGCCAATACACGCATCGGCGCGGCGCTCCAGCGCAAGATAGTGCTCCCTTACCGCAGCCGGAACCTCCTCCTGCATCACGGCAAGGTCATAATATTTATTTACCATTGCAATATCGATTCCAACGGGGCAGGGCCTGCAGTGTCCGCAGTAGGTACATTCTCCCTGTCCGAAGGTATGACGGGGCGCTTTTGCCAGAACGGCGGCATAATTCTTTTCCTCATCAGAGGCACTTTCATATGCCACAGCCGCCTCCACGTGCTCCGGACTGTCATAGCCGGCCATAACGGCTGCAACCCCGGGGCGGGTCAGACAGTAATGAATGCACTGCACCGGTGTCAGCGCCACTCCAAAAGGAGAACGGGACCCGTCAAACAAACGTCCTCCGGCATAAGGCTTCATGACGGTAATACCCACGTCATTCTGCTCGCACAGCCTGTAAAGCGCTCTTCTTTCCGGATCAATGCCGCCCAGCCCTTCCTGATATTCATCGGCAAAATAATCATCTATGTTTTCCGTAGGAGGAAGCAGGTCAAAGGCCGGATTAATGCTGAACAGAATCATTTCCACAAACCCGCTTTCCGCCGCTTTTTTCGCCATTGCCGGATTATGGGTGCTCATACCGATATGACGGATCTTTCCACTGGCTTTCAGCTCCTTCACATATTCCATATACGGCCCGTTGACAGCCAGATCCCAGTCGGATTCCTGATCGACAAAATGCATCATGCCCAAATCAATATACTCTGTCTGCAGCCGTGTCAGCAAATCCTCAAAGGCTATCCGGCACGCGTCCACATCGCGGGTACGGGCATACTGACCGTCCTGCCAGGTGGAACCGATATGTCCCTGAATAAACCACCTCTCCCGCCTGCCGGCAAGCGCCTTCCCTATATTGGTGCGCACATTGGGCTCGGACATCCAGCAGTCCAGAATATTGATTCCCCACTTGTCTGCACAGTCAATAACGGCTTTGCACTCTTCATAATTGTGGCGTTCCAGCCACTCTCCTCCCAGGCCGATTTCACTGACCATTAAATTTGTTTTCCCAAGACGACGGTATTGCATCATATTCCTCCTTGTACTCTCTCTGATATAGTCTGAAATCAGTTTTTTAACATTCCTATTGGATCATTGATTTCAGTGATCAAAATGTGCAGATACTTCCTTCAGTTTCTCGATAATGGACAAATGCTGCGGGCATACTCTCTCACACTGACCACACCCGATGCAATCCTTCGCCCTGCCAAACTTTTCCGCCAAAGTATCATAATTTGAATAGTTGACCGTCCAGCCCTTCTCCTCAAGACGCTCCCGCATATCCTCATTATAAAGTGAAAAATACTGCGGAATGGCAATCTTTTTCGGACAGCCCTCACTGCAGTAAGAGCAGCCGGTACAGGGTATGGCAATCTGTCCGTTAATGATGTCCGCCGCCCTTCGGCAGAGCGATTTCTCCTCGTCTGTAAGTGGCCTGAAATTTTCCATATAACTGATGTTGTCCTCCATCTGCGTTATACTTGACATTCCTGAGAGCACCACCATTACATGGTCAAGAGATGCCGCAAAGCGGATTGCCCAGCTCGGTACAGACATCTCTGCATCATAATCCTCGAACAGCTTTTTTGCCTCTTCGGGAACGCACGCCAGTGTTCCACCTTTGACAGGTTCCATAACGATGACCGGCTTGCCGTGCTTTACGGCAACCTCATAGCATGCGCGGGACTGCACCCACTCACTCTCCCAGTCCAGATAATTAAGCTGCAGCTGGACAAATTCCATTTCAGGATGTTTTGTAAGGATCTCGTCAAGCAGTGCCGCACTATCATGATAGGAAAATCCGGCATGCTTCACAAGACCCTGCGCCTTCTTTTCCAAAAGCCAGTTAAAGCAGTCAAATTTTTCATATTTTGGCAGCTTTGAACCCTCGATACCATGCAGCAGATAGTAATCGAAGAATCCGGCACCGGTTTTCTCAAGCTGTGAATAAAAGATGTTATCTCTATCCTCCATAGAATGAAAGAATCCGGCGTGGAGCTTTGTTGCAAGGGTAAAATGATCTCTGGGATAGCGGTCAACCAAAGCGGTCTTTGCCACGCCTTCGCTGGCAAATCCATTGTACATCCAGGCTGTGTCAAAATAAGTAAATCCCTTTTCGATGAACAGATCCACCATCTCTTTTACCTGCTCGATGTCCACGGCAGCCGCGTTTGTTTTGTCCAGTACCGGCATACGCATCAGACCAAAACCAAGCTTTTTCATGTTGTTCTTCCTCCTCCTGCTATAAATCCTGTTTGCTTATTTCCATCTTTTGTAATCTAAAAGTATACATCTGCCCCCATGCATCGTCAAGACTTGACTCGCAAACTTCCGGTGCATACTCTGTCAGCTCTTCTTGCAGCCGCTTTCACTCTGCTATATTTTGTGCACTCAAACAGGATATGTGTTAAGATAGAGAAAATCATGTAAAGGAGAAATACAATGAAGCTGACTTATCGCACCAGAGGCGAGTCCTCTCCACAGGGTAAGCCCAGGATCTATTTTACCGGTCATCCGGCGGATTTACCCATCTGTTCAGAGGAGATTTTCGCAGATATCCTGGAAATGCAAAACTGCGCCATCTACTATGACGAGGAGCCGGAGGCTCCTTATGATACGGAAGAGCTGTTTCGGGAGCTGGAGCAGATGCAGCTCATTGTCATCCCGGTGACAAGCCGTTTTCTCTATCAGGAGAACCGGGCGCTGGCGGTCGAATTTCCTTTTGCAGCCAGACGTCATATCCCCGTTCTGCCTCTTGTACAGGAACCGAATCTGGAAGCTTCCTTCAACGAAAAATGCGGCGATCTGCAAATGCTCAACAAGCACGACCCGGATCCCACGGCTCTGCCTTACGCGGACAAACTGGAAAAATTTTTGTCATCCGTTTTGGTCGGAGACGAACTGGCTGAGAAGATACGTGCCGCATTCGATGCCTATGTATTTTTAAGCTACCGCAAAAAAGACCGCAGGTATGCCCGGGAGCTTATGCAGCTTATTCACAGAAATGAGTTCTGTCGGGATATTGCGATATGGTACGACGAGTTTTTGACGCCGGGGGAAAATTTCAACGAAGCCATTGCGGAAGCTCTGCAGAAGTGCGCCCTGTTTACTCTGGCAGTCACGCCCAATATCGTAGAACCGGGAAATTATGTCGTGCGGCAGGAGTATCCGGAGGCAAAGAAGTCCGGCAAACCCATTCTCCCTGTGGAGCTGGTCCCTACCGATAAAGCCGCCCTGGAAAACTCCTTTCAGGATATTCCTCCCTGTACTGACGCGTATGATGAAAGCGCCCTTTCCGTCACGCTGCTGAAGGCGGTACAAAAGCTGGCGATCCGGGAGAACGACGGCTCTCCGGAGCACAATTTCTTTATCGGCCTGGCATATTTGAGCGGTATTGACGTGGAGGTGGACCGTCCCCGCGCCCTTTCCCTCATCACCGGCGCGGCGGAAAACGAACTGCCGGAGGCTATGGAAAAGCTGGTGAGCATGTACCGGAGCGGCGACGGTGTGGAGCGAAATTATCACACTGCAATCCAATGGCAGGAACGAATTGTGGACTGGAGGCGGAGACAGTTTGAAGAGAGCCGGTCAGCGGATGATCTTCTGTCTCTGGCGAATGCCCTGTGGGATCTTGGCGACTATCAACGAGAATTGGACGACGTGGCTGCCGCGAAGCAGACTTATCAGCAGATGCTGGATATCAGTAAACCGTTTGCCGAACAGTATCATGCGGGATGGGCATGGAAATATGTCTCTGCCTGCTACGGCTTTCTGGGCAATATCTGTCTGTCGGAGGCTGATCTGAAGGGAGCGGAAAGCTATTATCTTCAGGCGCTGGGAATCGCCCGCCTGCTGTGCGGGAAGACAGATGATGCGAATATGCGCCGGGATCTCGCCGTCTGTTATGTCAATTTAGGAAACATCAGCCGGGCGGAAGGCGATCTGGAAAAAGCAAAGAACTTTTACCTGCAGGAACTGAAGCTCTCCACACAATTATATGAAGAGTCCGGTAACGTGAAAGAACGCCGGGCGCTCTTTGTCAGCTACAGTAATCTGGGTATCATCAGTCAGGCTATGGCTGAATTAACCGATGCAAGGGACTATTATCTGCAGGCTTTGGATTTGAGCCGGCAATTATGGGAAGAGACCGGAACCGCACAGGCACAGGAAGATCTCGCAACCGCCTGTACACAGCTGGGCGACCTCAGCCGGCGAGAGAGACGTCCGGCCGATGCAAAAGACTATTATCTGCAGGCTTTGGAACTGCGCAGGCAGCTGTGTGAAGAAACCGGGACTGTAGATGCGCGGCGGAATCTCTCCTTCAGCTATAACAGGCTTGGTGAGATCAGCCGGGACGAAAAACAGCTGTCTGATGTAGAAAACTATTATATGCAGGCGTTGAAGCTGCGCAGACAATTGTGGGAGGAAACCGGGACCATACAGGCCGGACGGGAACTGGCAACCAGCTATGAAAGACTTGGCACTGTAAAAGAAGAGGAAAAGGCACTGAGCGAGGCAAAACATCTCTATCTGCAGGCTCTGAAACTGCGCAGGCAGCTGTGCGAAGAAGCGCAGACCGGGCAGATACGGAATGAACTCTCTTCCACTTACCAAATGCTGCAAATACTCTCCGACAGCTATAAAAAACTGTATCTGAGCTGTCAGGATAAGGGGGAACTGATCCAGGCAAAAGAATTATGTCTGCAGGATTTAGATCTGGATCGATTGCTGTATGAGGAAACGGGAGCGAGGGAGGCGCAGCGGGAACTCTCTGTCTGTTATACTAATCTGGGGGACATCAGTCAGGCTGTAAATGAATCGGATGCGGCGGAAGACTATTACCGTCAGGGTTTTGAACTGAGCAGGCAGTTATGTGAAAAAAAGGGAACCCGACAGGCGCGCCGGGATCTTTCTGTCAGCTATCATAAACTGGGAAATATCAGCTGGAACAAAGGTCTTCTGGCAGAGGCGGAGGACTATTATCTGAAAGCTCTGGCGTTGAACGGCCCGGTATGGAAGGAAGAGGAAGCAGAGCTGCAAAACCCATTGTTATGCACTCTGAAGATGAAAAAAGAGGCTAGGGAGACGCAGTGCAGTCTTACAGCCAGTTATACCGGCCTGATCCGCCTTGCGCTGGCTGATGGCAGTCTGTACAAAGCAAAAGAATATTTTCTGCACAGCCTAGAGGCAAGCGAACAGCTATACCGGGAAACTACGATAGCAGCAGTCGGGGCGTCCGATATCAGCACCCGCGAGCTGGCCGTGATAAAAGACTGTTATCTGCTGGGGCTGGAAGTAAGCAAACAGCTGTACAAGGCGTCCGGCACCCTGGAAATGCGGACTGAGCTTGCCGCCGGCTATCACCGGCTGGGTAATGTCAGTCAGAAGGAAAAGCATTTCTCTGAAGCCGAAAGCTATTACCGGCAAAGCCTGGAGCTCAACAGGAAGTCGTATGAAGAAACAGGGAGCGCTGAGATTCGCAGGCGTCTCGCCGACGATCATGGCAGGATGGGAGATGTTCTTCGGGCAGAGGGTAAATCCACCGGGGCAGGAGAACATTATCTATGCGAGTTGAAAATAAATAAGCAGTTATATGAGGAAACCGGGACGGAACAGGCACAGCGGTATCTGTCTCTCAATTATGGCAGGCTCCGTAAGCTCGCCCACAGCTATGACAGGCTGGGCAAGACCTGCGAGAACGAGGGAGACCTGATCCGGGCGGAGGGGTCCTATCTGCAATATGCAGAACTGAGCAGACTGGTATCACGGGAAATGTGGGATCTGGAAAACCGGCAGGATCCTGTCACAGGTTCCAGCCTCTTTTGCAGTAAAAAATTTCTGCGGGAACGTACAGAAGTCCAGCAGGAGCTGATAGCCGCTTATAACGGGCTGGGCCGTATCGCCCTGGCGGCCGGCCGACTGGAGAAGGCAAAGGAATATTATCGGAACGCTCTGAAGGAAAGCGAGCGTCTGTATGAACAGGCCGGGCCTGCGCCGGCACAGCGTCTTATAGCCGCAAGTTACAAAAGACTCGCCGGGGTCAGCCGCACGGAGGGCAATCTGGCAGAAGCGGAAGAATATGATCGGCAGGCAGCGCCTGGCAGATAAATGGATGACATAACGATATTTCCATCAGCTTCCCTTTATCGCTGCCCGCTGAAGGAACTGTGCGGCCGCCCCGCATACCGGGGCCGCCGCACGGCAGACTCCTGCTCACTTTTACACCCCTGCCAGCACCTCAAAGGTTCCGGCAATGTCCAGTTTGCCGTAGCCCCATTCCCGGCTGGGGTAAGCGATCTCCGCGGACCGGTCCGCCCCGCGGATCAGGTAATTTTTCAGTTCACGGCTTTCCACCCACGGCCGGTTTCCTTTTACCACCGCCCACTGGAGAAACTGTGCGGCCGCCCCGGATGTCAGAGCCGCCGCAAGACAGGGCCCGGTCTTGGGGCCCAAAATTGTGCTGACACTGACGCCCGGCGCGCTGAAATCCGGCCTTATCTGACCGCTCCTTGTAAATCCTCTTCCCGATTCTGCCCAGAAGCTTCCATTCGTATCGTCATATACGGATGTGGTGATCACATCCCTGGCATTGGAAGGCTCTGTCAGAGTGGTATAGGGGGAAGGCTTCAGGAAATAAGTATCCGCCTGAAGGATCTCAATGATCGGCAGCCATATATGAAAAGACGTCTCGGAATTCCTGTCACTGGTAATGAACACCTGAATCGACCATATCCCCGGCGTGGGATCCAGAAAACGGAAAAAAATCAGCTCTTCTCCTGAGCTCTCCTCCACCAGTATATGGTCGACCTGAATCCTGGTCCTTTCATAAATAAATCCAAATTCCCGGCCTCCCTGCCCTCTGAAATCTACCATTGGCGTGGTCTCTCCGCCTGGCGCCCGGATAGATATGGCATGGTTGGCGGAGACACTTCCCCACAGCTCCGCCGTAAAGCCCGCCGTTCCTTCTCCTACCCTGATCTCCACATTATCAAGAGTCTCCCGCAGTCCCTGGGTGGATACTCCCATATAGTGACGGGCGCTGTTTCCTTCATTGCCGCCGCATACTACAATCGTGCGGCTGCGCTTGGTGGCGATCCGGTTCATATAATCCGCCAGCACGGAATGTCCCTCGTGATCCCCCATATTAGTCCCTATTCCAAAGAAAATCACCAGCGGACGGGAAAGAGAGATAGCATAGCTTTCCAGATATTTAAGAGCTACCAGCAGATCGCTTTCCGCATAGACTATGGCATCATCCGGAATCAGATAGAATTCCCTCAGATAAGGCTTTGCCTGGCGGAGCTTCACCATGACGATATCCGCCTCCGGCGCCGCGCCCAGAAAACGCAGCCCGCTTCCCAGACTGCTTCCCGCCGCAACGCTTGCCATAGCCGTACCGTGGCCGTGTTCATCATAACTTGGCACAATTTCTCTGGGATTATCGCTTTGCAGAGCCAGATTGATCGTCTCCTGCCGATATTCCGTCCCGTATAGGATCCCTGCAGGCGGTTCTCCGCTCTGGATCGTCTGATCCCAGATTCCCAGAATCCTGCTGCTCCCATCCTGATTTAAAAAGACGGGGTCGTCATAACGGATCCCTGTGTCCATAAACCCGATGACCACCCCTTTTCCGGTGAGATTTAACGGCGCTCTCTGCACCTGTGAAATTCCGCTGTAAATCAGGGGCGTCGGATCAAATCCCTGTCCGTTCCCCTCCTGCATTTGCATCAGCCCGTATACCTTAGGAAGTACCGGATACGTATACTCTGTAATATTAATAGGACTGATTTCCTCTCCATACACATACGTAACCGCTATTTCCCCATCCACCGGCTGGGTCACATAGTCAAACAGATTTCTGAACCCGGGCGGAGCAGTATAATCCGTGACCAGGTCATAGTAATCATCAGAAACAATCTTTTCCCTGTCTGTCATTATAAGCCTGCAATCTTTTTCTTTACTATATGAACCTTACAGCCAAATGGTTATTTCTTCTGATCTCATATTGCAGCCGTATCTGCTCACTGATCCTTCGCCTCTATGGCCTTCAGCTGATCCGGATTCTCTCCGCTGATGCTGCGGATATCGATCACCGGTCCTCCTGTTCCCTCGATGTATTCTCTGGTGATCGTGACCCGCCCGATATTGTCATCCTTGGGGATCTCATACATGATATCCAGCATAAACTCTTCTATGATGGCACGAAGCGCCCTGGCCCCCGTATCCTTCTTCATTGCTTTTTCCGCAATCGCCTCCAGGGCTCCATCGTCAAATTCCAGTCTCACCTCATCCAGTTCAAGAAGCTTCTGATACTGCTTTAAAATAGCGTTTTTGGGCTCCTGCAGAATTTTGACCATCATTGCCTTATCCAACGCGTCCAATGTGTAAATTATGGGAAGCCGGCCCAGGAACTCCGGTATCATTCCAAATTTCCGCAGATCCTCCACTGTCACCTGGCTTAAAATATTCTTTTCTCTGTCAAACTTATCCTTCAGCTCCGCGCTGAAGCCGATAGAGGTCTGTTTCTTCAGGCGCTGTTTAATGATTTCGTCCAGATCCGGGAACGCTCCTCCGCAGATAAAAAGAATATTTCTGGTATTGATGGTTGCCAGAGGCACCATGGCGTTTTTGCTGTTGGCGCCCACCGGCACCTCCACATCCGCTCCTTCCAGAAGACGCAGCATTCCCTGCTGTACGCTTTCCCCGCTTACATCCCTGCTGGTGGTATTCTTTTTCCGGGCGATCTTATCGATCTCATCGATAAATACGATTCCCCGTTCAGCCCGCTCCGTATCGTTGTCCGCAGCAGCCAGAAGTTTTGAGATCACGCTTTCAATATCGTCGCCAATATAGCCGGCCTCCGTAAGGGAAGTCGCATCGGCAATGGCCAGCGGCACATCCAGAAGCCGTGCAAGCGTTTTGACCAGATACGTCTTCCCGCAGCCGGTAGGGCCGATCATCAGCATATTGGATTTTTCAATCTCAATATCTTCCATCGTTCCGGTCGCCACGCGTTTATAATGATTATACACTGCCACGGAAATAACCTTCTTGGCATGCTCCTGTCCAATCACGTAATCGTCAAGCTGTGCCTTGATTCTGTGCGGCGGCGGGATATTTTTGATATCCAGTACAGGTTCCTTTGCTTCCTTCGGCTTTTTCTTTTTCATCCGCTGTTTATTGGGAATTCCTCCCTCCCCCTGAAGATCCGTGATATTGACAAAACGAATCTCCGGGAAACCCCTGCCGTTCAGATTTTTATTAAGATCATTCATAAAAGAAGGATTGTTCAGCATCCCCTGGTAATCAAACTGACTTACGGTATCCATTGTTCTGTGCATACAGTCATTGCACACCGTTATATTGTTGGGAAGCCTGAACATTTTTCCGGCCTTACTCTCAGGACGGCGGCAGATAAAGCACACATCCTCATACTCGCTCTCCTTCTTATCGCCGGCTCCGTCTGAACCCTCCGGTCTTTTTCCATCCGCTCCCTTGTCCTGTTCCTCTTTTTGCTCCGTCTCTGTATTTACAAGTTCGTCTTTCTCTCTCTCATCAAAATCCGACATCTCTTTTCCTCTCCGATTTGTTGTTTTTAAACAATCCTTCTCACTGAAAGAATTTCCTTATAAGTGGCATTAGTGATCTTGATTCCTGTCCTCTGGGTACTGGCATGCACAATCTGCCCTCCCCCGATATAAATGCCTACATGCCCTGCATAACACATCACGTCTCCGGGCTGCGCTTCCGAATAGGAAACCCCGGTTCCCGCACTTCTGAAGGAGTAGGAGGTTCTGGGCACACTGTAGCCAAAGTCCTGATATACCCTGTATACAAATCCTGAGCAGTCCGCCCCCTTGGTCAGACTTGTCCCGCCGGGCACATAAGGATTCCCGATAAACTGGCAGGCATAATTGGCAATCTGCTGGCCCTTTGATCCTGATCCTGAATAGCTGGACGCCGACGCATAACTTTTTCCGGAAGAAGAATCCGAACCTGTATCTGAAGAACTGCTCCGGGAGCTGCCGGCGTTCTGCTCCGCCTCTCGCTGCAGGGCCTGCTCCTGCGCTTTTCTCGCCTCTTCCTCAAGTCGTTTTGCCTCATCGATCTCAGACTGCTTTTTGGAAGCTTCTGCCTCCAGCTTTCTGATAGCGTCATTCTGCTTCTTGATATTTGCCTTATAAACAGCCGCTTCCTGCCTTGCCGCCAAAAGCTGCGACTCATAATCCTCATAGACGGCTTTCTTCTCCGACAGAATGACCTCGAGACTTTCCTTTTCTTCCATCAGCTCATGCTCCTGTGCCTCCAGCTCGGACTTTTCTTCTTCCAGTTTTTCCTTCAGCCGGGCCACGGCTTCCCTGGCTGCCTGATACTCCATAAGCTGATTTCTGTCGTATTCATAGAGCTTCTCCACATATTCCACCTTGTTCATCATGTCTCCGAAGCCCTGGCTGGAAAGGAGAATTTCCAGATAGGTAGCATCTCCCTTTTCATAAAGAAACTTGATTCGCTTCTTCATGGCCTCATACTGCTGCTGTTCTGTCTCCTGAGCCGCCTCATACTCTCTGGTGGTTTCTTCTATCTGTTCCTCTTTGTCTCCGATCTCCTCTTCTATCAGCTCCACACTGGCAATGGTCTCCACCAGAGCTGCATCGATCTCGTCAATCTCTCCGGCCACATTATCCACATCGGATTGAATCGAACTGACCCTTCCGGAAGCCTGATCCAGCTTCTGCTGCTCCTGCCGCTTTCTGGCATCCGCCTCTCTTTTCTGCCGCTCCAGCTCCTCTTTCTGCTTTTCCAGATCTGAAACGGATGCCGCTCTTACAGGCTTTACGGGCTGCCCAATACCGGCCGTAAGCCCCGCCAGAAGAATGATCGTAAATAAACTGACAAGTTTCCTTTTCATCTGCACCTTCCACACTTTATTCTGAAGCCGGGTCAGTTACCACTGCATTTTCCGCAAGAAACTCCGCGGTTTTCTGCGCAAGAAGGAACTCCCGGTAAGCCTCCTTATCAATATCTTCTCCGCTGCCGATATTCTCTTCAATCTCCTCGTCCGTCACCCGGATTTTTTCTTTATCTGCAACGGCAGCCAGCATAATATAGGTTTCTACCATTCCGGATGCCTGCTCCAGCAGTGTTTTCTCATAATCCTGAGCATCACCACCGTAGACCGCCGCAACATAATCCCCGATTTCCATACCATACATCTGTGCATAAACCTGAGCGTTATTGGTAATCGTACCGCTGATTCTCTCCACCATTCCGGAAGGCGGCTCCTGAAGGATACTGTTCTCTTTCACTTCCGCCACTGCCGCATCGACCCTGGCAGTCTCATACTCCTCCTGTGCCTGCTGCTGCAGCATATCATAAAGATACTGCCTGTATTCCTCCACCGTACTGCACTCTGTCAGGCCAAGACCCGCCACATATTCATCTGTAAGCTCCGGTATGCTGGGCTCCTGAATCTCGTGTAGCGTAACCGTAAATACTACCGGCACACCGGACAAATCAGGATTTGGCCGGTAAGGATCCGGAAATGCCAGATCAATATCTCTGGTCTCCCCTGTTTCCATTCCAATCATCCCATCCTCAAATCCATCAATAAACTGGCCTGAACCGATCACCAGCTCATATCCTGCCCCTGTTCCCCCTTCAAAAGGCTCCCCATCGATTTTCCCTTCAAAATCAATGATCGTCTTATCTCCCGTCCTTACACTACGTCCTGTCACCGGCTCATAATCCGGATCATTCATCAGGTTATAGGAAATATATCCTTCCAGGTACTCATCTGTCACTTCCGGCTGAGAAAGCTCCAGCTCCACCCCCATATAATCCCCCAGGATCACATAATCCGACGCCTTAAAATCCGAAAGATACCTCATATCTGCCGGATCCTTGCTCCCGCATGCTGTCAGAACTCCTGTCAGTACAACGGCTCCAAATGCCGCCAGAACATTTTCTCTTTTTAATAATTTCATCAGTCCGGATCCTTCTCCTTTTCTTCGGCCTTTTCCACAAAAATACGCGCAATATTTATTATATACCATTTCCGTTTTAAGTTCAATGAAACCTCTTGCCCATTTCTTCCAAAAATGCTAGAATAAATGGCATGTTAATGATTTATTAATTTTTTGTCGGTCCATATACTCTCAGATCTGTAAGGAGGTTTATCGTGAGCAAGGTAACTATCATTCTTTTAATCATTCTGGCTGTTTTGATCATTGCACTGGTGGTTCTTTATTTCCTTGGAAAAAAGGCCCAGAAACGCCAGGCACAGCAGCAACAGCAGCTTGATGCCATGAAACAGACCGTTTCCATGCTGATTATAGATAAGAAGCGGATGAAGATCCGGGAATCAGGCCTGCCTCCAATGGTCATCGACCAGACCCCCAGGCTGTTGCGAGGTTCCAAGCTCCCCATTGTAAAGGCAAAGGTCGGACCTCAGATCATGTCCCTTGTCTGTGACGAAAAAATTTTTGAATCTGTCCCCGTGAAAAAGGAAGTAAAAGCAGTCGTCAGCGGTATCTATATCACGGATGTAAGAGGACTCCATGGCAAAACTGCACCTGCTCCCGCCAAAAAGAAAGGCTTTTTTAAGCGTGCTCTTGAAAAAGCTCAGGAAAAAACAGGCGCAAAGCCCCTTAAATAGACAGATTTTTCCCTGCGCACGTGTGCATAGCACGTGTGCATAGATAGAAGAACCGTCACCCCGTAATTGAATCGGTGCGACGGCTCTTTTTTATGCACAGCCCCATGCAGAGGAAGTATGCCGCTAAAGCGGCGCATGGGCGCTTTTCCCTGCCTTATTCGCTTCCCAGATGAATCCCCTCTTCTCTGGGTCTGAGTTCCATCTCGATCCGGCAGTCAGCCAGATGCTGGTAATTTGCTTCCAGTGTATACGCAACCTGAACCCGGATCTGCTTTTCTTTTTCTTCTACCAGAATGGATTCTGTATCCACCCCTATCATCATATTTCCGTAGGGAGTCATATAGCTGGTAATATTTTTCTTGTGTTCCTCAAAGATCAGACTCACATTTACCAGCCCCCTCTTGAATATCTCAAGATAGGAATCCTGAAATCGGATAATATTCCTGGTAATATCCCTGAATCCTTCCATCATTTCTTCATAAATAACATAATGGCTGCCGTTTTTCCAGTAATAATCTGCCGGCACAATGGTTTCCACTCCTTCGGATCCCTCGCCAAAGTCCATCTGAAGTCCCTTAAGGGACAAAAGTATCTCTTTTGTCATGGCTGCTTTCAGTATCCCTCCATGTTTATAATTTTTGCAGATAAAATACCGTACTTGATAATAGAATTGGCAAACTGCTTAAACTTTTCCGCCCCATCGCTGACGTAAAAGCGATACCGGTTATCCCCCAGCCCTGCGGTCTCCTCATTCTCCAGCTCTCTTGTATTCAAAAGCTCCTTCAGCTCCCGCGCCGTCTCGTAGGCCGGATTGACCAGTGTGACCTTTTCCCCCATAACCCGGCCCACCGTGGAACGAATCAGCGGATAATGCGTACACCCCAGGATCAGTGTGTCGATTCCGATATCATTCAGTTCTGTCAGATATCTTTTGGCGATCTCATCCGTAACAGGATCCTGCCAGAGTCCTTCCTCCACCAGCGGTACAAACAGCGGACAGGCTTTTCCGATCACAATAGTCTCCGGGCTGATCTCTTTTATGTATCGGGAATAAATACTGCTGCCAATCGTCGCCTCTGTGCCGATCACCCCCACTTTCCCATTTGAGGTGGCTTCCACCGCCGCTTTAGCCCCCGGCTTCACCACACCAATCATCGGGATATCCGTCTCCCTTTCAATCTCCTCCAGGGCGTAGGCACTGGCCGTGTTGCAGGCCACCACGATCGCCTTTACCTCCTGGGATTGAAGAAACCGTACAATCTGCCGGGAATACCGGGTAACGGTTTCCTTTGATTTGCTCCCATAAGGCAGTCTGGCAGTGTCTCCAAAATAAACAATTCTTTCATTGGGGATCTGGCGCATGATTTCTCTCACTACCGTAAGCCCCCCTATGCCGGAGTCAAAGACTCCCACCGGCGCATTTCTGTTGATCATTTTCTGTTCTCTCTTCCGCTTCTGCATGTTCCTTTATTCGATATACATATTCCACGATCCGGCTTTTTATACAAATATCTCCCACTTTCAGGCCTGTTTCCGCACAGGACTCTGTCCCCTTTTCCTGTCTTTCCTCACCGGCTTCGGAAGGCTCCGATACGTCTCCTTCCGCCTCCATGCAAACGACCTTCTTTCCGTCCGTCTGCGCTTCCATTTCGGAAGACTCCTGTTCTTCCGTCTCCTCCCCGGCAGAGGCCTCCTGCTCATATCTGTCCCCGCTTAAGCAAAGCTCGGGATACACAAATCCCCACCAGCCCAAAGTTCCAAATAGTATCAATGCCGTTTCATATAACTTTTTCATTTACACTCTTTCCCTTTTATCCGCCGGCTCTGTGCGCCAGGCATTACCTGCCGCTCTGCCATAGCAGTTATTTTCTGATAAGAGTGTAGCCTTTTTCAAATCACTTATTCATCCGGCTCTCATTTTCCAGACGGATCTGCCGGATAATTGATTTCTCCTGATTATCAATATGCAGCTTCGCTGCCGCTGCCGCCCGCTCTTTGTCCCGGGAAGCAATGCTCTCATAGATTTCTCTGTGTTCAGCCACCAGGTTGTCATGTCTGCTTTCTTCCTGAATATATACAAAACGGTAGCGATACATCTGTTCTGACAGATTGTTCACCATCTGCTGCAGCCGCTGATTGCCAGTGGCTTCCACAATGATATCGTGAAGCGCCACATCCTCTCTGGCGATTACAGATGCGTCCCCTTTTTCCACAGCCCGCTCAAACTTTCCACAGGCCTCCTTCAGTCTATCCGTATCTTCCTGTGTGATCCTGTCACAGGCCAGCTCTACGCTCAGCGCATCCAGCGCCCGCCTCACCTCCAATACATCCTTCAGACTTTTTTCCGTGATACGGGCTACCTCGGCTCCGCGCCTGGGAATCATGATCACAAGGCCCTCCAGCTCCAGCTTACGGATAGCCTCCCGGATCGGCGTCCTGCTGACCCCCAGCCGGTTTGCAAGGTGCACTTCCATAAGACGTTCCCCGGGCTTCAGCTGTCCGGTCAGAATCGCCCTGCGAAGCGTATTAAATACCACATCGCGAAGGGGTAAAAATTCGTCCATATCTATCTGTAACTGTCCTTCCATTTCTGTCTGCTGCCTCCTTCCCTGCCGTTTCCCCAGGCAATCAAAATTTATCTTTTAAATCCTGTCACAAAGATCTGTGGTGCGAGTTTTTCTTTCCTGATACCCTCTGCGGCCGCTTCCGCCCTGTCCTTGTCCTTAAATACTCCAAATACCGAAGGCCCGCTGCCGCTCATCAGCGCGTTCTCCGCGCCCTTGTCCAGCATCAGCTCTTTGATTCGGGCAATCACCGGATACTTTTTTATGGTCACCATCTCCAGGACATTTCCCATTCGCTCCGTAATACCCGTGAGGCTTCCTGTCCTGATCGCCTCCGCCATGCCATCGATATCCGGATGTTCCTTCAATTGATCCGCATGCAGGTTTTCATAGACAAATTTCGTGGATACACTGATATCCGGCTTTACAACCACCAGACTGCATTCCGGCGGCGGTGGAAGCTGCGTCAGCTTTTCCCCGATTCCTTCGGAAAGGGCCGTTCCGCCTGTAATACAGTAGGGAATATCCGCTCCCAGTTCTACCCCCATCTGCTGCATCTCCAGAGAAGTCATACTCAGCCCGAACAGCTCGTTGAATCCGTGGAATACCGCCGCCGCATCTGTGCTTCCTCCGGCCATTCCCGCCGCCACAGGAATATTTTTATTTAAGGTAATTTCAACCCCTTCAGAGATTCCATACTTACCCATGATCATCCCGGCCGCCCTGCAGATCAGATTCTCTTTTCCTGTCGGGATCCCCTCCTGATCCACCGACAGAAAAACGCCCTTTTTGCCGCTTTTCTGAAACGTGAGCAGATCCCAGATATCCACCGTCTGCATGATCATCTTTACTTCGTGATATCCGTCAGGGCGCCTTCTCAATACATCCAGCCCCAGATTGATCTTGGCGTAAGCTTTTCTTTCGATTCTGTCCATGTCTGCCTCCCAATGTATCGGCTTGCTTGTTATAAATTTTATCATTTTCTGTCATTCTTGTATACATTATACATAAGATTGTATTTTATTATAAACATTCCCGTATGGCTCGTCAAGGTTCCACCCATGAAACTCGCTGTAAAGACAGCTTCAGGTTACTGCTCACGGTGCCTTGCACCCCGCTGCAAGGCATCCGGCCGATAAAGATACGGTTTCAGGCATCCAGCCCCTCGCCGAAGGCGACTTTTCAATGGGCTGGATGCGTTACAGTCTGCGGCCGGTTAGGCCGTGAACTGTAACAGCTTCAGTACATATTTTCTCCATTTCAATACATTTCCCTCTAATTTCCTCAACCTGCCTAATCTTTTTCATGAAATCTGCCGATAAAAAGATTAGCAAACTGTAAATGAACAAGCTAACCAAGGAGGGTAAAATCATGAGTGTAAATGGAGTTACAGGTGCTGGCAGTACTTACAGCACATATGCTGCAAATGCTAAAAGCGCCGAGACCAATACCGAAGCAAAATCATCCGAGAAAAAGACCGGTGCTTCCACAGGATCTGCCGGCGCAGTATACGAACCTTCAGAGGAAGCCAAGGCAGCCGCTGCAAAGAAGTATACCCCCAATGCGAAAGTCGTTGCCCAGATGAAAGCTGACGCTGATGCCAGAACCGCACAGATGAAGAGCCTGGTAGAGAAGATGCTGACCAAACAGGGCGAAACCTACGGAAAGGCCAACGATATCTGGAGTCTTTTGTCCAGCGGCAAATTCACCGTGGATCCTGCCACCAAGCTGCAGGCACAGGCTGACATTGCAGAGGATGGCTACTGGGGCGTTTCTCAGACCTCCCAGCGTATTCTGGATTTTGCTACCGCTTTGACCGGCGGTGACCCTGATAAGATCGAAGAGATGCGTTCCGCTTTCCAGAAGGGCTTTAAAATGGCTGAAAAGAAATGGGGCGGCAGTCTTCCTGATATTTCCCAGCAGACCTATGATGCTGTCATGAAGGGTTTTGATCAGATGGCTGAGGATGCCGGTATTAAAATCGAAAACTAAATTTAAGCGGGCAGAGGATCCAATCCTCTGCCCGTTTGTTCATACATTTTTCACGATCAATATCCTGTCTCCTGCCTTCACTTCATCTGAAGTAAGTTCATTGGTCTGTTTGATCACGGATACCGGCACATAATAGCGCTTTCCGATATCCCACAGGCTGTCGCCTTCTTTCACCATATATACGGCAATTCCCGGCAGAGCCTCCATCTTCTCCATATCCGGCTCTGTCACAACGATCTGCTCCACGATCTTTTCCTGCCATTTCTGGTAAACATTTGCTCTGAAATAGAGCATACATTTAATGTCCACCTCTCCGTTATCAATAATGGCCACGCTTGCCTGCTCTACAAAAGCCTGCACAGGATAAATACAGTTTTCATTAATCCCTTCCGCCTCCAGGACATATTGGAACGGCAGGCTTCCTTTGATCACACCATACTTGTTCTCTTCATCACTGCACTCGTAAAAAATCTGCAGATTTACCACCCCTGTGAGCTCAATTCCGCCGTCCGACACATTCTGTCCGGCAATCTGAAGATTGCTCATTGTATGCAGAATCTTATGAAGGATCACTTTCTCGTCCTCGCACTTAAAGTGGCCGGACAGCTTGGTTTTTCCGCTGCTTCTGGAAAGAAGTCTCCTGAATTCCGCGTTCTTCTCCAGAACCGACACTTCCTTCACCACTCCGTAAACATCGGAAAGCAGGTCAATGTTTTCCTCCTCATAAATACAGATATCCAGATCCAGACACTGTTCAAAAGTAATGACTCTGTCTTCTCCGTCAAAATCCGGTCTTACCTCTACTTCCCGTTCCTCAGCGCTGAAGCGGATCTCCGGTATCATTCCCTCCCGAGCGCCGGGACAGTCCAGACTTCCGGCAAAAGGAAGCGTGGTTTCATAATGGCAGATCTCCTCCTCTTCTCCCTCACCTCTGTAAAGGAAAAAAGCTCTCAGTTCTCCCTGAACCCCGATCTTATCCTCCAGCACTTTAAATTCCAGAGCCTCCGGCGTCACCTCCGACCAGATCATTGCCACAATATTAGGAAAGCTTCCCGGAATCTCCACTTCCTCTTTTACCCTGAAGAGATCCTTTTTCTTGATGGCCATGGCTGCAATATTCAGCGTTTTTTTCCGGAATTCCACCGGTTCATCGCTGTAAAGGTCAACGGCTGTTTCCTCGTCATTGATCTCTTCGCAGGTGAGAAAAAGAGTGAGCACAGACTGTACACTGAGTTTTCTGGAATTGATCAGTCCGATACTCAGATCCTCCAGTTCCCAGTTTATATTTACACTGTCTCCTCCTCTGATCCCTTCCATAAAAACCATCTCATCAAAGGGAACAGCTCCTTCCATAAAAGCCACATCGCTCTTTGCCGCTCCTCCCTTATCCGTGAGATAAAGCACGTGAAAGGTAAGCTTTCCCTTTACCCCCACATGGTCATCCGTCACCTTTACCTCCTCGATCACCACGCTTCCTCTATCCATGATCAGTTTTACGGCATCAGGCCTGGAATCCGATATAATCACATCATCCTCAAGTGTCATCTGCATCTGAGCCTTACACTTGATACAATCCATATGTATGTTTCGTTTCATCAGCTCCACAAAAAGTACCTCCCTGAAATCTACTTACTGTAAATGTATGTAGCTTCCGGGAAAAGTATGACTTACTCCTTAAGGCCTCCGATCAGTTCGTTAATGTCCTCAATTCCGTACTGTTTCATGTAGGATTCAATCCCCTCGATCACTTCCACAGTGGCATAAGGATTGACGAAGTTCATAGCGCCTATGGATACGGCAGCGGCCCCGGCCAGAAGAAATTCTATCGCATCCTCCGCCGTAGCGATCCCGCCCATTCCTATTACAGGAATGTTTACTGCATGACTGGCCTGATAGACCATGCGTACCGCTACCGGTTTAATGGCCGGCCCGGAAAGGCCGCCTGTCTTGTTGGCCAGTACAAAAGTTCTCTTATAAATATCAATTTTCATACCGGTAAGCGTGTTGATCAATGAAATGGCATCCGCTCCTGCCGCTTCCGCCGCCTTTGCCATCTCCGTAATGTCCGTTACATTGGGGCTGAGTTTCATAATCACCGGCTGTTTCGCCTTTGCCTTGATCTGGGAAGTAATGTCATAGAGACAGTCTGCCTTCTGTCCAAAGGCTATCGCTCCTTCCTTCACATTAGGACAGGACACATTGATCTCCAGAAGATCTGCATCCGTATCTCCAAGCTTTTCCACCACCTCCAGATAATCCTCCACAGTTTTACCGCAGACATTTACAATCATCCTGGTATCAAACTGTTTTAAAAAAGGAATATCTCTTTCTATGAGCACATCGATGCCGGGATTCTGCAATCCGATGGCATTGAGCATTCCTCCATATACCTCCGCCACACGGGGCGTGGGATTTCCCGGCCATGGCACATTGGCCACTCCCTTGGTCACCACGGCTCCCAGCCTGTTTAAATCCACAAATTCGCTGTATTCCATGCCGGATCCAAAGGTTCCCGACGCGGTCATAACCGGATTTTTAAGTTCCACTCCTGCAATTACCACTTTTGTATTCATCAGATGTCCACCTCCCCGGCCTCGAAAACCGGCCCGTCCGTACAGATTCTTGCATTATTTACATGAGAATGCGGATCCTTATGTGTGGTTTTGCACACACAGCCCAGACATGCCCCTACTCCGCAGGCCATTCTCTCTTCCAGTGATAGATAAGCCGGAATCTTCTTCTCCTGCGCGTATCTTTTGATCGCCCGCAGCATGGGCATAGGGCCGCATGCCATGATCACATCCGCCTCCAGCTGCCGCTGCTCCATGACGGTGAGAACATTTCCCTGCGTTCCGGCACTTCCATCCTCCGTGGCTGCAAATACCGTCCCATATTTTTCCAGGTCCTCCTTCAGAAAAAGCTGTCCATCCCGGTATCCTGCAATGATATCAGCTCTGTTTCCTTCTGATATGATCTCCCTAGCCAGCTGCAGCATGGGCGGAATACCGATCCCGCCTCCCATAAGTACTACTTTCTTCTTTTCCCGGTCCGATTCCCATATATCATGCAGGGCAGGAAAGCCGTTTCCCAGCAGGCCCAATATGCTGATTTGCTCTCCTTCCTTCCAGCCGGCAAACTCCTCTGTTCCTTTCCCGGCGATCCGGTACACCAGACGGAGCGCACCCTTTTCCTTATCAGCCTCGCAGATACTGACAGGGCGGGGCAGAAGACGGGATGCATCCTTTGGGTATATTCCGATAAACTGTCCTGCCTTTGCTTTCTCCGCCATATCGCTGGCAATCCACAGATCATAAATATTCTCTGCAATCATTTGCTGAGACAGGATCCTGGCTTCCGTTTTTTTCTTTCCATTCATCTTGTTTTTCTCCTTTTACTTTCAAAGTTCAGCGCTCCGGCTCTGAACTGCGCGAAAATGGGGTCCTGCGCATCCGCCGGAGACCCAAAATAAACCTCTTTCATTCATGGTGGTATCTGCAATGCTGATATGGGGGGTTACTTACGGTACACAATATTTCCATCACAGATTGTATAATATACAACTCCCGGAAGCTGCTCCCCGATAAAGGGCGAATTGGCAGACTTGGATGCAAACTCCCTTACCGTCCATGTTTCCGTCGGATGAAACAGCACCAGATCAGCCGCTTCTCCTTCCTTTATCTGTCCTCCCGGAATTCTGTAAAGCGCACAGGGCGCCGTGCTCATCCGGTGCATCAGCTCCGGCCATGTAAGAATTCCTTTCTCTACAAGCTCCCTTATTCCCAGCGACAGAGCCGTCTCCAGCCCTATAATACCGCTGGGAGCCTCTGTAATGGGCCTGTCCTTTTCCTCCCGGCTGTGAGGCGCATGGTCGGTAGCAATCATGTCGATGGTGCCATCCTTTATTCCTTCCAGGATCGCCAGCCGGTCTCTTTCCGTCCGAAGAGGCGGGTTCATTTTAGCCAGCGTCCCCTTTTCAATTACGGCCTCCTCCGTCAGGGTAAAATGATGGGGCGTGGCTTCCCCATGGACACGCGCCCCTTCCTTTTTGGCCTGACGCAAAAGCGCTACCGTTTCTTCGGTGCTGATATGCTGTATCACCACCTCCGCTCCTGTCTGCAGCGCCAGTTCAAGGTCTCTTTTGACCAGCTTGATCTCCGCTTCCTTGGGCGAACCCCCAATTTGATAAAATTCAGAGGCTTTTCCCTGATTGACACCATTGTTCACAATCACGCCCGGGTCTTCCTCATGAAAACTTATGGGCTTCTGCAGCCCTTTCGCCTGCTCCATTGCCCTGCGTACCAGCTTTTCGTCCAGAAGCGGAATCCCATCGTCTGTAAATCCCGCTGCTCCGCACGCCGCCAGATGGACCATGTCGGTCAATACTTTCCCTGCCATGCCCTCCGTCACATTTGCGCAGCTGGCGATATGAATGCCTGTCCTTTTTCCCTTTTCCAGCACATAGGAGAGAACCTCCGGATTGTCTACACAGGGCCTGGTATTCGCCATCAGCACAATCTCTGTAAAACCGCCTCTTGCCGCTGCTGCCGCCCCGGTCTCCATGTCCTCTTTATACAGGAATCCCGGATCCCTGAAATGGACATGGGTATCGGCCAGTCCCGGGGCAATCATCAGCCGCTCTGCATCGATCACATCTGTTTCCTTAACGTTTTCTTCCGCATGATCTTCCTTTTCGCTGATTATACGGAAAATTTTTCCATTCTCAATCTGCAGGTCCGCCCTGTAAGTTCTGTTTTCTACAGGATCAATCACTGTTCCGTTTTTAATATAGAGCATATATCCTCCGTCTTTTGCCTTCGTTCCTTTCCATTCCTTACAGTATCAGTATATCTGTCCTTTCCCCTCCCCACAAGAGAATTTACAGGATTTTTTACTTAAACACAACCGGTTTATCCATAAACTCCGTCTTAAGTACAATATAAGGATAGGAGGGTGTATTCTTTTTCACCGCCGGATCTGAAGGGTCCGGTCCTAGCAGCGTGGTATCCGCATAAATAGCGTTTTCTGTAAGATACAGATCATTTACAGTAATACTGTACCCGCCGCTCACCTGCTCTCCGTATCCAATGCAGATATATAAAAAGCCATTGTCCTGATAGGTCACTTTAAAGGCATTCTCCTTCTTCTCCTCGATCACATTTTTCAGTTCCTGGGGAATATTATCCTCGGCCAGAACCGTAAATTCCAGATCCTTTACTTTTTCCATCAGATCCTTTTCCTTTGCACATCCCGCAAGCAGACCCACTGTAACAGCCAGCAATGTTACTGTCGACGCCAATATCCGTATTCCGTGTTTTACTCTCCACGCACAGGCAATTTTCATTCTTCCTCATTTCCGCGCATTTGATGCATACAAGCATTTTTAACCGCAATTTTACTTTTTACAATTTATGAGCTGAAAACATAAATCATGCAAAAGAGCAATGCTCTTTTACGAACATTGCTCTTTTTATGCGCAGGCCCACATAAGGAAATCTGCTACTTCTTCTGTTTCATCAAAGATTACTGCGTACTTTTTCCCAGCGTCAGCTCCACTGTTTTGGCCTGATAGCCTGTAGGCGAGCCCTGCATAATGGTCAGCTCCACCGTGGTTCCTGCCGCATAGTAGGCAAGCTCTTCCTTCAGCTCCGCCATAGAGGTTACCTCCTCGCCGTTGAGCGCTGTAATAATATCTCCTCTGATCAGTCCCGCCGCAGCTGCTCCCGTTCCTTCCATTACGTTGGACACATATACACCTTTGGGAAGCCCGTACATCTGTACAGAATCCGTCGTCACATCCACTCCTGTAATCCCCAGATAACCTCTTTCCGCCTCATTCACCTTCATCCGTGTCTGTTTGGTCATTAAATCCTCAATGATCGGCTTTGCATCTGAAATCGGAATTGCATAGCCCATACCTTCTACTGCAGAACCGCCGATCTTGTTGGAGTTAATCCCCACAACCTCTCCCTTGCTGTTGATCAGGGCTCCGCCTGAGTTGCCGGGGTTAATGGCGGCGTCTGTCTGAATAAACGTATTGATCTCCGTATCTTCATATTGAGCGCTTGTCTGAATCGTGTCCGCCGCAATCGCACGGTCAAGGGCGCTTACCACTCCGGTGGTAACAGACTGTCCGTATCCCAGAGAGTTTCCGATGGCGATCACCGGCTCTCCCACAGTAAGCTGTTCAGAATCTCCCAGCTTTGCAATTGCAATCTGGCTCATAGTATCGCCGCTGATATCGGCAAGCTGCACTGCAATCACTGCCAGGTCCTTATCAGCATCTGTTCCTTTAATCTGCGCCTGAACCTGACTGGCATCTACAAACTGGACTGTCAGCTCTTCCGCAGATTCTACCACATGGTAATTCGTCACCAGCAGAAGCTCCGTATCATTTTTTCCGACAATAATACCGGATCCGCCGGCCTCCTGGCTGTACTCCTGTCCAAAGAACGTCATTCTCTCAACATATCTGTTGTTTACCGAAACCACAGCCGGCATCACTTCCTTGACTACCTGAGTCACATCCGTCACGGTAGTCTGGGCCATCTCCTTTTTAACTGCTTCTTCTATTCTGCTGATCTCGTCTTCGCTCAATCCATCAATTTCCAGGGAAATCCCCTGCTCATCGCTGCCGGATCCGATATTCACCTGCGGAATCTCCTGATCTTCCGCCGCAGCCTTTGTTCCGTCCTTCGTCTTCAGAAAATCCATTGCAGAATCCACTGCCTGGAAACCCAAACCGGCAAAGATTCCAAAAAACAGTCCGCAGCTGACAGCGATCGCCAGCTTTCCGGCGGTTCCTTTTTTCTGTTTCTTATTGGAACTGCCATATATACCGGATGTATTCATCCCAGTGAAGTTCCCCTGGGCTGCTCCTTTATAGCCTCCGTTTCCAAAGCTCTGGTTGGTGAAGCTGCCGCCTGTTTCATAGTGACTTCTGCTGCTGTCCTGGCTGTAAGTATTGTTCACCGTATTCGTAGTGTCTGTATCATTGTGATAACTGTTCGGATAATTATTTTCATACATAACAAATTCCTCCTTCTTATCATCCGAAGCGTCTGCTCCTGCCGTCTCTGTTTTTTGTTCTTATGTTTATGAATACAGTATATCCGGCATTTGTGTTTAAATTGTGACAAAAATTTGATGTTTTTGTTATCAGTTTTTTCACATTGGCTTCTTCCAGTACTCTTTATTCATGGAAAATGCCCTCACAAGGCTTTCGGGCAGATGCCTGTATCGTTTCCCCCAAAAAAATCCCAGATACTTGCAGCCGCTCTGCCAGATCAACTGCAGGATCAGCCATGGCTTTTTCTCAGTCAAAAGATACCGGCAGGTCTTTTTCACCAGGCGGATTCCTTCCGACTCCGCAGGCAGTCCGTCAAATACCTCCGGATGCAGCGCATGGGAAACACCCAGATCAAAATTTCTCCTGAACTGCCGGATTCCGCTGTAATTATGGGAATGAATCACCCGGGCTCCCGGCGTATAAGCAATCATGTATCCGGCGTCTAACAGACCCCTGGCATAGATCATATCCTCATTAAATATGGTATGGTCAGTAAATCCTTTCAATTCCTCAAAAATCTCTCTCTTATATGCAGCGCATACATCAGAGGCAAAAAAGGCCTTAATCCCCATCTTTTTCAAATCAGCCGCCGATTTGCAGCAGGGCTGATCAGGGTAATTAAAGGAACGGGTATATTGTTCTATGATTCTGCACTTTTCGTTCGGGAGCTGTCTGGCATAGCTCATCCCCACCTTCGGATCCTCAAAAGGCGCAAGAAGCTCCTTTAGCAAATGACGGTCGGCCGGATAAGCATCATCCGTCATCATAACAAAGTAGGGGCTCTCTGACAGCGACACTCCATAATTTCTGGTTCTGCCATGATCAAATTCCGCCTTTGTCACATGCTTTACCAGTACATTTTCATATTTTTCCCAAAAACCTGTTTCCGCTGCAAATTGATCAAAATAGCTCTTTTCCGTATTAATCAGTATGATCCTGTTGGCCGGAAGCGTCTGTTCCTTAAGCCGATCCAGCAGGACAAGAAATTTCGGGGACGGTTTATAAACCGGTATGATTACATCTACTTTTTTCATCATTCATTTCCTGCGCAAAAAGGCCGGCATGTCTGCCGGCCTCTTTTCTTCTTATTTAATATAGCCGCTGGTATCAGCCTTTACTTTATCGCTGTACTCCAGTACTGCATCGGAAGGAGAATATTCTTCATCCTCAAAAAGGAATTCATGGAGCCACTGCACATTATCTGCAAGAGAAAGCGGTACCACGCAGCTTCCCTTCTCTCCAATGGTTCCTGTTGTACGCATGCTTTCCTCCGGGAATCCGCCCTGACCAACCACTTCATACTGGGTGATCTCTCCAACAAGCTCAAGGATTTCCGAGATATCCAGGGATGTGTAAATTTTATTTTCATCGAAAATTGCATTTACAGCAGCATTCAGCGTAGAAGGGGATGCGCTCTTGGCTTTCTCAAAGATTGCCAGAAGCACTTCTCTCTGACGCTCCGCACGTTTAAAGTCGTCGCCTGCGGTGTAACGGATCCGGCAATAAGCAGTCGCCTGAAGTCCATCCAGAAGCTGATAACCGGTACTGGTAACAGGAGTATAATCCCTCTTCAATTCCTTGGCCATGGTCTTCTGATAGTTATCCAGATGCTGGAGCTCCGCACTGTCCACATCAATCATGACGCCGCCCAGTGCGTCAATGGTATCTGCCAGTCCTGCAAATCCTACCGTCACAAAATCGGTAATATTCATATCCATATTCATATTCAGCATGTTGATTGCCTGCATGGGACCACCTTTTGCATAGGCTGCATTACATTTGTTGTAGGAATCATTGCTGAGATTCAGGTAAGTATCACGATAAACGCTGACCAGCTTACACTCTCCCGTATCCAGATTAACGGAAGCAATCATAATCGTATCGCTTCGGGTATTCTTGGTCAGTGCACCTGTTGTGGAGTCCACACCGAACAATGCGATGTTCCGATATCCCTTCATCGTGGTCTCTACCTTTTCTTCTACCTCCGGATTGATCACAATATCCTCTTTCGGAAGATTTACTTTACCCACTTTTTCAAACTTAAGGACACCGTACAGCACCACCATCATAATCAGCAGAATAAAAATTTCCAGAATAAACAGAAGAATCTTACCGCGCTTTTTCTTGGATTTATGTTTTGCGGAAGCAGGGGCTTTCTTCTTTTTTCTCACAGGTACATCATCCTCATGATGAACAGGTTTTTTCCTTACAGGTACATCATCCTGACGATGAACAGGTTTTTTCTTTACTGGTTTTTTGGACGACGTCGTTGCCATATATTCTTCTCTCCCTTTTTCATTTTTGTTTCTTCGGGCTTTATCCTTCATTCTCACAACGTATTATTTTCGCACAAAATGGCTGTTTAGACAAGCCCCTGGGAACGATTTTTATTTATCCTTAAGATTTGTAAATTTTCTTCGTTATATACACATAACTTCACAATTTCTGGTCAGCGCTTTTCTGCGCGCATTAATATGCATTCCGGTTGACAAAACCTTTAAACAACGTCAGAAACATGATCTTGATATCCATTGACATTGTCCAGTTTTCAATATAAAAAAGATCGTATTCCACTCTCTTGCGAATGGAAGTGTCCCCCCGGTATCCATTGATCTGCGCCCACCCGGTAAGGCCCGGGCGCACCTGATGCTTAATCATATAACGCGGAATTTCCTCTTTAAATTTCTCAACAAATTGCGGACGCTCCGGACGCGGCCCCACCAGCGACATCTCTCCCACCAGGATATTGAACAGCTGCGGCAGTTCATCCAGGCTGGTACGCCGGAGAATCTTTCCCACCTTTGTCACTCTCGGATCATCTTTCACTGTCCATGCTTTCTGTTCCGCCGATGGCTTCTGCATTTCCATGGTCCTGAACTTGTACATCTTAAATGTCTTATTATGGAGCCCCACTCTCTCCTGTTTGAAAATAACGGGGCCACGGCTTGTAAGTCCCACTGCAAGCGCTGCAAGCAGCATCAGAGGCGAGGAAACAATAATCCCTGTAAGCGAGCCTGCAATATCCACCGCACGCTTGGCGATCCAGTTCAGGGTATTGGTAAGCGGCACATAGCGGATATTAATCACAGGGAGTCCCATCAGATCCTCTGTATAAGGATGGCTTGGTACCAGAGAATTATAATCCGGAATAAATTTCGTATGAACTCCCGATTTTTCACACAGATCCACAATATTCTCCAGGCGGTCATAATCTTTAAGCGCCAGTGTGATTGCAATCTCATCCAGATTATTTTCCGGAAGAATATATCTGATATTATCGATCCTGCCTACCACTTTCACTCCTTTATATACGGTACCGCTGGGAACCCTGTCATCCAGAATCCCTCTCACTACATATCCCCATTGAGGATTGGCATTGATTCTGGTCACATATTCCTGAGCTGAACGAGAATAACCGATCAGCAGAATATATTTCAGATTATATCCTTTCTTTCTGAAATAAAGAAGCATATTCCGTATCATTGTACGGCAGACAGCTGCGGCACAGATATTGATCACATAAAACGCTCCCATCATAAAACGGGAAAAGTCCGGCTGTTTTATCACATAAAGGAACACAATAAAAATAACGATTCCAATGGTATTGGCCTTAATGATCCCTTCCAGCTCGTACTTACGCCTTGTGGCGCGCTTGGGAGCATACAAATTAAAAAAGTAATACAGAATAATATATTCAGGCACAACAAAATAGAGGAAGCTGAAATAGGTCCTCATATCCAATGCGCCTGCACCGGGCTCAGTATCAGCAAATACAGTGCAGAACTTTATATACCATGCAAACAGGTAGGAGACTGCCACCACAGCGGCATCCACCAACAAGTGCAATCGATTAAAATACTTCTGATTGTCCTTAATCATATCCTGCTACCCTTTGGTGCCCAAATATTTACAGATATTTTACAATATTATTACAGAAAGTACAACTTGAAATTCTCGTCCGATGTTACAGCGTCGTAACTATAGTTACTTTTCACGGCTCAGGAATGCGCACAGGCTGCGCATTCCGTGAGAATGATCTTTAAAACAGCCGTCTCACCATATTAACCCATAACTGTCCCTGGATCCAGATATAATTTTTCAGATTTCTGAGGGAAAATCTGACCTTATGCCTGTGTCCCTCTCCGGAACAGGAAAGCTTTATCCCTTCGGCCAGCCCCGAAAGGTAAACGCCTCCCAATCCTTTGACCGCAAAAAAGAATAATTTGATCAGACAACCGGCCAGTAAAAACGGAAGATTGATCAGGATCTGCAAAAACGGCATATTTTTGTAAATCAGATAAATATTGTTTCTGGCGGAAAGCTTTACTTTAAATGTATTGTGCCGGGAACCGCTGACGGCGCTTCCCGCATGATAAACAATGGCGGACGGCACATATTTATTAGCATATCCATAAATATTGGCACGATACCCCATATCTGTGTCTTCCAGATAAGCAAAATGATTTTCATCAAAAAACCCAACTTTTTCAAACAGGCTCCGCCTGTAAATTCCGGCGCCGGCGCATGTCGAAAAAATCCGGCAGGGCTTATTGTATCTGTCGGTTCTCTTATCTTTCCCCCTGGCAAAAGCCCAGCCCAGGGCACTGTAAAAGTCTCCTGCGCCATCCAGCTGATCCGGACAGTACATACTGATCATCTTCGCTGCGGCAGAAAAAATTTCCGGATCCTGTTCCATAGCTTTTTCCAGATTTTCAACCATATCAGGACCGACTGTCGTATCATTGTTCAGCAAAAGCACATAAGGAGCAGAGGATTCTTTGATCCCCTCGTTCACCGCGCCGCTGAACCCTCTGTTCTCACTCAGCTCCCGAATCTTCACCTGAGGATATTTTTCCTTTATCAAAGGAAGGCTTCCGTCATTGGAGGCATTATCCACCACAAGAATTTCAGGAACCACCGTCCCTGAAAAAAGGGAATCAAGGCAATTCTCAATATAATCCCGTCCCTTATAGTTGGGAATCACTACCGTCGTTTTATTCATTTTTTCACCATTTCTGCGCTGCTCTCCGAAGCTTTTCTGTCATATAAGGATCCCACACAATCCCATATCCTGCTTCCCGGACCTTCCGGCAAAATCTGCAGCTTAACTCCCTGAAGTCCACCCCCGCGCCGGTCTGTTCTTTCCTCCGTCTTACATATTCCTGCCAGTCAAATCTGCCTGTGGCGGGCTGCAGGAGAAACGGACCGCCAATGATCTCTTCCAATAAATATTCTGCCTCATGGGACACCTTCATGCACCGGATATCCACCGCCGCTGCCGCCTGCTGCAAAGCCGCACGGTGCATATAACCGCTGTATTCCTTATGAAGCCCCTGATAAAGAGTCTTTCCTTCAGAAGTATAAATTCCACCTATTATTTTATTCTTTCTGTCAAGAATCTTCCCCCCCACTACCGCCACTTCTCTTCTGTTAGAAAGCAGATCCGGCTGATAATCAGTCCGGTAAAAGCCCAGGTGTCTTAAATGAGATACCTCTCCTTTCCAGCCTCTTGTCCGCAGGAAATCCTCCACCGCTCTTTTTCCGGCATCATAAGCATACTGCTTGCTGGCCGGATTCTCCGCCGTGGAGAGCTCGTGGCATCTCCAATGATAAAGTACTCTGGGAATGTGGAAAACCGGAAGATCGGCCCTCTTTCCGGACTGTTTTTCATTTCCCAGCATAAAACCTACCGCACGGAGAAAAATATCATAATCCTGAGCGCCATTGCAGACACTGCGAAATCCCAGTTCCTGCATCAGCTGACGCTTCATTACCATAAAATGACATACGTAATTATTTGACAGCGCCAGATCCAGATTAAAGTCCGGCTTCCTGTTTACCTCGTAATAATGCTCCTGACCGCTGTCACATTTGTCTTCATCAGAATATAAGATCTGCAATTGGATTCCCTTTTTCTCATATTCTTCAATTTTGACCGCCATCTCATACAGCGCATCCGGAGTAAGCACATCATCATGGTCCAGCAGTCCCGCATAATCGCCTGTTGCGTACATCAGCGCATGATTTGTGTTTGCCGGAATCCCTGCATTCTGTCCCAGCCGCCTGTATAAGATTCGTCCGTCCTCATATTCTCTTACAACTTTCTCCACTCTGTCGCTTTCACTGGCATCTGCCAGGATCAGCTCAAACCTTCCGTAGGTCTGAGTCAGTACAGAGTCGATCATTGCCCTTAAATAGCATTCCTTTGTCTCATAAGCAGGCACAAGAATACTGAACTTCACATGAAGGTTCTCCGCCTTCCGAATCTGTTCACGGAGCACTGTCTCCGCCACCGGCTCATAAGTATAATTCTCATGCTGCTCAGTCCAGATTCTTTCCTTCATGGCATAGTAAGCCGGCCTTATTCCGTTTTTCTTCAAATAACGTATGGTCTTTTTTAAGTTGCTTACCTTTAACAGTTTTTTCATTTTTTCCGCCTGATTATCAAACGCTGTCTCTTTGCCGGACAGCTTATTAGAATCGAGCAGGGCGGATCCCCCTGCCCCATGGGCCCACATGCTGCTTCAGCTTCAGCAGACACCCTCCACGTGCGGGCCTGTGCATTGAAACCTAAGAATCGTCCTGTATCACAGGACGATTCTTAGTACGGCTTTCATTTTTAGAGATAAGATTTTAATGCTTCCGTGAGCTTCTCCACCTTCTCCTGGGCATCCTCGATACTGCTTCCTTTTACTCCCATGTAGAATTTTATTTTGGGTTCTGTTCCTGAAGGGCGCGCACAGCACCAGGAATCATTGGTGAGGTCAAAATAAAGTACGTTGGACCTGGGAAGTCCGGTAGGCTTTTCTTCTCCGGAAGCAAGATCCCTGGTCACATTTCTGTCATAATCCCGGAATTCTTTTACTTCCAGATCCCCGAACTTTTTGGGCGGATTGTTTCTCAATTTATCCATCATCTCTGCAATTTGTCTCGAACCGTCAATTCCCTTTAAGGTGATGGCATACTGCGTCTCTTTGTAATAACCATATTTTTCATACAGCCTGATCATCTGATCCCACACGGTGATTCCATTCTTCTTGCACCATGCCGCCATCTCGCACAGGCACATCACAGCTACTACCGCATCCTTATCTCTTGCATGTGTTCCTGCCAGACAGCCGTAGCTTTCTTCCAGCCCAAACACATAATTGTTGGAACCGGTCTGCTCAAAGAGCTTAATCTGCTCTCCTATGTATTTGAAACCGGTAAGCACTTCAATAAATTTGACCTTATAATCATTCGCAATGGCTCTTGCCATATTCGTGGTAACAATGGTTGTCACCAGTGCGGGATTCTCCGGCATCGTCTTCGTTGCAGTTCTTTCTCTTAAGATATATTCTGCGATCAGCATCCCTGACATATTTCCGGTAAAGGGAACATATTCCCCTGTCCTGGTATCCAGTGCATAAATCCCCAGACGGTCTGCATCCGGGTCGGTAGCAAGAACAATGTCCGCATTCTTTTCTTTCGCAAGCTTAAGGGCAAGAGTAAATGCTTTGGGATCCTCCGGGTTCGGATATTCAAGCGTTGTAAAATCAGGATCAGGAAGCTCCTGTTCCGGTACTACATATACATGCTTAAAGCCCAGTTCAGAGAGAATTCTTCTCACCGGCACATTTCCTGTTCCATGGAAAGGTGAATAAACAATCTTGATATCATCCGCCACTTCCGCAATGATCTCAGGATGAATGATCTGCTTTTTCAGCTCTTCCATATAGGCGTCATCGATTTCTTTTCCAATCACCTGATAAAGCCCTGCCGCAACAGCAGCGTCCTTGTCCATGGTCTTCACCTGATTATAGTCCGTTACCTTCTTTACTTCGTCAATGATCTCTTTATCCCTGGGAGCGGTAACCTGTGCGCCATCTTCCCAGTATGCCTTATATCCGTTATATTCCGGCGGATTATGGCTCGCGGTGATCACAATACCGGAAATACAGTGCAGTGTGCGGAGCGCAAAAGAAAGCTCCGGCGTAGGGCGCAGAGATTCAAACACATACGCCTTGATCCCATTGGCAGCAAGGCACAGCGCCGCTACATCTGCAAATTCCGGGGACATTCTGCGGGAATCATACGCGATGGCAACCCCCTTTTCCTTTCCGCCCTGGCTGATGATATAATTGGCAAGTCCCTGAGTAGCTTTTCTCACCGTATAAATATTCATACGGTTGGTACCCGCTCCAATCACCCCGCGCAGACCACCGGTACCGAATTCCAGCTCCTTATAAAAACGTTCCTCGATTTCCTTCTCGTTTCCGGCAATACCCCTGAGTTCCTCCTTTGTCTTCTCATCAAAGTAGGCGTCCTGTAACCAGAAATCATATTGTTCCCTGTAACTCATGCTTAACCCTCCTGAATTCTTATTTTTACCATTAGATATATCTTATCACAACCTTACTCCGTTTTCAAAGCAAAGTCGCTTCTGTCAAGAGAAAAATTGGGATTATAGTAAGGATCTCCCTTTTCCAGCACATTTTTCCACTTCTGCCGGAAGATTTCCGATTCGTGTTCATAGCGCCGTGCATTCTCCCCGCTCCCATCGGATCCCCTGGATGCCGACTCAAAATGATACAGCTCTGCAAAAGGAGTAAACACATTCAGATATCCCTTTTCTCGAAGCTTCAGACAAAGATCCACATCCCCCAGAGAGACCGCAAACGCTTCGTCCAGCCCCCGTACCTCTTCATAGAGCGCTTTTTTTATCATGAGACAGGCGCCGGTTACTGCAGACACATTCTGAGCATAACACAGTCTCCCCATATAGCCCAGATTTTCCCGGTGCTGTCCGTAATGACTGTGTCCGGCCGTCCTGTGCGCTCCCAGCTGCAGTACCACTCCCGCATGCTGAATCGTCTTATCCTCATAATACAGCTTGGCTCCCACTGCTCCCACATCCTGTCTCTGGGCATACATCAGAAGCTCCTCCATCCAGTTCACTGTGATCACCTGTGTATCATTATTGAGAAGAAGCAGATACTCTCCTCTGGCATAAGATGCGCCCAAATTGTTCACCCGGGAATAATGAAATTCTCCCGCATAAGTAACGATAGTTATTTTATCATCTTCCTTCAGCTCCTCATAGTAATCAAAGGTCGATTTTTCCTCACTGTTGTTTTCTACCACGATAATCTCGTAATTCTCATAAGTAGACTTTTCTTTGATAGATGTAATACATCGCTTCAGATCCGACACATGATCCTTATTCGCAATAACGATGGATATCATGGGATCCCCAAGAATCTGATACCGGATTTTGAAAATCGTCTCAAACGCTCTGGTGGACGTGATCTGAAAATGCTCAAAGCCATGACGTTTTAAGTGATCCGCTACCGCTCCTCTGGCTGCTTCAATGGCATACGGCTTGGCTTCTATTCCGGAAGCCGTGCTGCCCGGATGACTTCTCCAGTAGTAAAACAACCTGGGAATATGAACTACCTTCCCGGCTCTGTCCGTCAGGCGCAAAATCATGTCATGATCCTGGCTGCCGTCAAATCTGGTCCGGAACAGCTCTGTCCCATCCAGCAGCTTCCTTGCGAACACACTGAAATGACAGATGTAATTATTTGCTCTCAGATTATCAATGGCATAATCAGGTTTAAAATGCATTGTCAGCATTTTATTGATGTCCCCGCTCTTAAATGTGGTTTCGTCACAGTACAGATAATCTGCCCCCTCTTCATTAATCGCCTTCACATATTCGTACAGAACACAGGGATGGAGGATATCGTCATTGTCAAGCAGTCCGATATAGTCCCCGCCGGACATGGCAAGACATCGATTCGTGTTACCGGAGATTCCCTCATTTTTCACAAGCTTTTGATACAGGATCACAGGCCCCCTGCTTTTATCAGCAGCGCTGCCAGCATCTGTTCTGAATTGTTCCGCCTTTATCTGGTACTCCTTTACGATGCCCTCCACATAGCCGTGAGCCTCATCCGACCCGTCCGCCAGACACAGTTCCCAGTTCGTGTAGGTCTGATTCATAACGGAATCCAGCATTTCTCTTAAAAAAGTCTCCGGCGTATTATAAAGGGGCGTCAGAATACTGATCTTTACCATTCGGGGAAATACTTCCTCTCTCTGCCTTTTGACCTGTTCCGGATCCGGAAAGCTTTTTGTCCCGTAGTTCTCCATGGCCTGGCGCTGAATCTGCCTGACTTTCAGCTTTCTAAGAACTCCCCTCAGATTTCCGCAGTTCTTCAGCCTGCTTCTCTGGCGGATCACAAAATGCATGCACCGGCGCAGAGGCGCGGAGGCCTTCCAAAGCGGATTTTTCTTTATTCTGTTCAGCTTATAGGTAAGCTCATCGCATTTTGCTTCCAGATCAGCCACCCGGCCCGCCAGATCTGCATTTCGTAAATGCTCCTTCTCATAAGCTTCCCTGTAATCAACCTCTTTGTCCGTTTTCATTTCCATATTCTTTGCTTCTTCCATAAGTTTACGCTATCTCCAGCACCCAGTTACTCCAGTTTACCAGCTTCTGTCTGGAACAGAGATCCTCTGCCAGCATTCCAAACTGATACACTCCTCCGGGAATCTCTTCTTTTCGCATTTTTGCAGCAAATCCGGTCATCTCCACATTCCGCTGATCTGCCAGATTGTCTCTGATATCCGGCCGGTATCTGCTGTCCACAGGAACCTTCCAGATATCTCCACTGTTCTTATTCTTCAATAACAAGTGCTTTTTATAGCACGCATTATCCCCTCCTATTACAAAGCAATACCCCTGAAAGTAATATCCCATTTCCTTTGGATCCGCCTTCACCTTTCCTTTTTCCGGCGATACCCCATACTTCCATTTATACAGATCCATGGCGCTCTCCATTCCCACCACAAGGCACCGGTCCTCCCTTGCGCTCCGAACCTTTTTCCGGCAGGAAAACGCGCCGGACCAGGGCATATCAAGGGTTACCTGGTAGCGGCAGGCAGGCGAATATTCGGATTCCAGCATATCAGTGGTTAAAAAAGGATGATAAAAAGGATCCTTTCCATATATCTCCTGATGCCGCTCATACAGTCGGTCTTTTTCTCTGAGAAGCCGGAGCTGCTTTTCCTCTGATTCCCCGTCCTTTCCTCTGCTTAAGGATTCGTGATGATAAAACACCACGTCATTTCTCACAATATTGTAACAGCCGTTTTCATAAATTTTATAGCACAGATCCACATCATTAAAAGCAACCGCCAATTCCTCGCAGAAGCCCCCTGCCTGGAAAAACACCTCCCTGCGCAGCATCAGACAGGCGCCTGTCACCGCCAGCATATTATGAACTCCTCTGTTCATACCGAAATACTGCAGCTTACTGTCACTTAAAAACTGCAGCTTATGAGCAGGTCCTACCCGCAGGTTGGTGATTCCTGCATGCTGAATGATATCTGAATCCGGATAAAGAAGCTTTGCCCCCACAGCTCCTGCATAAGGGAGCACCGCCTTTCGTGCCAGCAGATCCAGCCAGTCCGGCTGCAAAATCTCGATATCATCATTCAAAAACAAAAAAAGCGTCCCTTTCGCATTTTCTGCACCCAGGTTACACATTTTTGAAAAATTAAAAGGCATAGGCTCATACAAATACCGGCACCCTCTGAAATCATTTCCCTTACAGACACCTTCTGCGTTCAATTCCTGAACCTTCCGTGAAATAATCTCCCAGTTTTCTTCCGTACTTCCATTATCCACCAGAAGAATCTCAAAGGGCAGGCGGCTGCGGGTTTTCTCAAGCAGAGAATCCAGACATCTGAACAGTACATACGGATGATCCCTGGAAGGTATTATAATAGATAACATATGATTTTTTTCTATTTTTTCTGCCGTGTATTCTGTTACAGTCTCTCCCGTTCCCTCCACAGCTTCTTCTTCCGGAAGACAAAGCTCCCTGATCTGCTCATAGCCGCTTTCCCTGCTGTGATAGAGCACCTGCCGTATATGGCATATGGGAAGTTCTACTCCCGTCTCCTCCCTTTTTGCAAAGCAGTTCTGCTCCTGCAGCAACTCCCGCAGCAGAAGATATAACTCCTCTCCCGCCGTTTTCTCAGGCAAAATCTTCTGCTTCTCCTGCTGACCGACAGAGAACTTTGTGCGGCTGTCGGCTTTGTGCCTTTCATAAACCTTCTTCAGAGTGCTTCTTCTGACTGCTATCAATCCGCCGAAATACAGACCGGATAAAAAACGATCCGGAGACCAGTCAGGCTTAAACCACGGATTCTCTCTCTCTGAATCCCTGCTCTTTTTCACATCCTCGTCGCCATATACCAGGATCGTATTTGCCTTTTGGAACTTCTCCCATAATAGCGGAATCGTAATCTTATTTAAGAGACCCTCATACAGCGTGAAAATAATAACATCTGCTTGGCAGGTATGGAGAACAAATTCAGGGTTTTCAGTAAACATGTTGATTGAAATCTGTAAAAAATACTTTTTTTCGTTTAATCGACCATTCCAGTCATTGGCGCTGAAAATCTGACAAATTTTGGCAGATTTTGAAGTATATCCTTCATTTCTATTTTTTTCAATGCCAAAATCCTCCGTTATCAAATCAATTGTCAGTTTATTTTCTTCAATAACCTTAACCCTCCGAACAATATCCAGTTGTTTCTCCTGGTCTGTAATCCATTTATCATAGGTCATCTTCTTTGAAAACAGCTCGTTTTCGTATCGTTTATGCTGTTTTTTGATAAGTGCTTCTTTTATCATTCCCTTCAAAAAATTCATAGATTTCCTCGATTTCATTTAAAACAGCTTTTTAACAGCCCCCATCATATCTCTCGCCATTTCTTCGCTTACCGGTGTAAGTTCCATCCTGACAGACAGCGTATTTTCACCGTTCATGGGGAGTTCTGACACTTTGATCAGAATATTCGGATCCTGTGTATCAAATACATAACAGCCGGATTTTATGGTTTTTCCATTCGTTTCAATATATTTTTTCTGAAAAGGCACCGGATTGTTATTCAGATAAATCTCCGAGAGTCTTACCATACAGGAACGGTCCGCCGGATCGATCCGAACTGCTTTTACGTTCCCATTCAGCTGGATCTCCGCTTCTATTTTACTTTCCTCCACATAAACATCCGGCAGATAACAGGAATCATCCTCCCTGAATCCATTACCCCTGTCATAATAAACCTGAATTCGCCGCTCCAGTATCTTCTCCAGATATTGATCCAACAGCCCTTTCATATCTACGCAACAGGTTCCCATGCCCGCTCTGATCTCACCCATGGATTTATGCTTTCCCGTCACCTGTTTCTGAAATTTTCCTTCTCTTTCCCTGTATTCCTCAGCAGTCTGCTGGCTGATCCCAAGCCTTGCCAGAATCCGGTCCAGATCCAGTTTATTCCGCTTTTCCTCCTCCAGCACATAACAGTAAACTGCCCGGAAAGCAATTTCAGCAGGTGATATTACTCTCTCTGCCGTCCACTCATAGTCAATCACTGTCCACCTGTCTCCATCTACCAGAATATTGGCAAAGATCAAATCCTGATCCACTACAGGATATTCCGCATTCCAGGAGATCAGTTCATAATAACGGTCAAAAAGGCGATAAAAGCCTTCCATGTCGTCCACTGCCAGGCATTGATCCAGAAGCTCCTCTAAAGTAACACCTGTTTCATATGGAAATTCCGCATAGCCCTTCTCCTCATCAAGCGTGCATTCATTGATGAAAAGCCCGCTTCCTCTGTAACGTTCTTTCAGAAGTTCACAGGAACGTTTCATCTTGTAAACATGAGCCTTTGCTTCTTCTGTCAGCGGAATTTTGCGCACAATACGTTTTCCGCTCTCCGGTACATCCAGAATTTCCGTCCTGAGAGCATAATCAGACGACCTGTCATTGGAATATTTTACATAACAGGTATCTGTTTCTTTTCCAATCACTGCCAGATAAGAGTTGGAAAATATATCAAACATCCCATCCCTGATCACACTGTCGTATACATATTTTTCATTAAAAAGCAGCATACGGTGATGATCAAAATTACGGATGTTATCTGTTAATTCACCAGGCTTCGGCAGTCGCCTGTCAGAATAAACCGCTGTGGAAAACTTGTAGTCGGGATAGGGATAATAGAAAGCGTATTCTTTCACTCCGCAATTTTTAAAAATTTTTTCCAGACCGGCACGGGTAAACGTGCGCGCACTGCCCCCCTCCGGATATCCCTCAAGCGAGCTGAAGTAGGATTCAATATGATCCTCCATACATCCCGCCCAATATTTCAGTCCAAATTGATTCTCTATGGCAATTACAATACGGCCGCCCTCTTTTAAATGCTTCATCATAATCTTCAGAAAATCTTCATATGGCGTCCGCGTATGGATATAAGACTGTCCATACTCAAACACGCCGATCATACAGATCATATCGTAATCGGCGGAAAGAGACGGCTCAATATCGCTGAAATTCCCTACATGAATTTCGATATTGTCCCTGTCATGATTTCTGTAAGCATTGATATAGCTTCGCCTGGCCGAGAGCTCCACACAGGTGACACTCTTCGCCTTACGGGCCAGCTGCTGGGTAATCGCGCCGCATCCTGCTCCCACTTCCAGAACCCGGTCCTGTTTTCCTATGGGGAGCCAGTCCACAATATTCCCCCTCAGCGCAGAAAGATGATACAGAATGGGCCAGCTGTTTTTTTCTTCTATGATTGCCGGATATTCTACCCGGGAAGCATTCTTTACGATGGAAAGAAGCTCCTCCTCAATATCCCCATCGCTGTAAAGATCTGCTCCGGAATAACACTTATAATTTAATGTTACATTTCCAATTTTTTCCGGCAGCCTGCGAAGCTCCTCTTCTTTCAGGTGAATCGGCTCATGCCGTTTTCTCTCTGTGTTCATGATACCCCCGCCTTCTCTTCTTCATCCGTCACCGTGATCCTGGAATTTGTATCATAGTAGCCTACCGTATCCTTATCTGATATGACAGTAAGCTCCAATACATCATAAAGTCTGTGATACACCTGGAAGTCTTCATTTTCATACCCGGTAACTCCCAGGGAAAGCAGATATTCCCCTCCCTGCAGGTCAATCTTCTGTGTAAAGGTGATATGCTTGCATCTCCCCTTCTCCACAGGCTCCAGAAACGCCTTTTCTACCATTGTATTGGTTCCGGTTATCTCCACACCTTTGATATTCTTAATCGTAAATGCAAAAATAGGTTCCTGGATATCCTCTTCAAAACGTACCACCATATGCACGCTGCATCTCTGCCCTTTAAGGATCGCGCTGCTGCTCCTTCCCTCTTCGTCTGTCACATAGTAATCCTCTATCACTGCCGCTCTGGTTCCATACTCCAAAAGTTCCGGATTCTTAACTGTCGCATTCCCGGCCGCCGGTTTTTTTTCTTCTGAATTTTTATCCGACACTTTCGTCCCCGTATTTTTACCTCTGCCTCTTCCTGCAGCAGCCTCTCTGATCTCCCGGTCGTTCAGAAGATCCGCATCCTTCTCTCCTGAAGCGGGATACTGTCCTACCAATACCTGTTTATAAGCGTCTATCATCTCTTTTGGGGAACCTTCCCCCAGCTTGATTCCCTGATTTAAAAGAATGACCCTGTCGCAGTACTTGCTGATACTGCTCAGGTCATGACTTACGAAAACGATGGTTTTACCCATTTTTTTAAACTCTTCAAATTTATGATAACACTTTGCCTGAAAAAACACATCTCCCACAGACAATGCCTCATCCACAATCAAAATCTCCGGGTCAATATTGATGGCCACTGCAAATGCAAGGCGGACAAACATTCCGCTGGAATAAGTCTTCACCGGCTGATAGACGTAATCCCCAATATCAGCGAAATCCAGAATATCATCCAATCTCTCATCAATTTCTTTCTCTGAAAAACCAATCATTGTCCCGTTGAGATATACATTTTCAATCCCATTATACTCCATATTAAAACCGGCTCCCAGTTCCAGCAGCGCCGAAATACGCCCCGCTACCTCAACCGATCCTCTGCTGGGATTCAATACACCCGTTATTATTTTCAGAATAGTTGATTTGCCTGATCCGTTGGTTCCGATAATCCCCACCGTCTCACCCTGATAAATAGTTGCGTTTACCCCCTTTAAAGCATAATGTTCCTTATAACGCTTCTGTCTGCTCAGCCCCAAAGCCTCCTTCATCCTGTCGGAAGGCTTATTATACAGTTTATATGCTTTTTCCAGTTCCTTCACCTGTATGGCAATTTTCTTTTCCATCTCTCTCCCAAACATTACAAAAAGATTCCTTATAAAACATCTGCGAAATGCACCTTCAACCTCTTAAAGATCAGAGAACCGATGCAGAACAGCGTAACTGTAAAAATCCAGAAATAGGTAGAAGAATAAAAATGCTCAAAAAACCACTCATCTCCATAAATCGCATTTCGGTATCCGTTTACAATATACACCAATGGATTCAGCTTGAAAAGGGTAATAAGATTGTCGTTGTTAAGCATTGTGATATTCCATAGAACAGGTGTCGCCCACATCCCCACCTGAAGTCCGATATTGATAATCTGTGCAAGATCCCTGAAAAATACAACAATCGCACAGGAACAATAGCTCATGGCAAGCACCAGTACAAAAAGACAGAAGCTATAATATAACACCTGCAATGTATACACTGTCGGAAAATAGCCATAGCATATGGCAACCACCAACAGTACCACAACAAAAAAAGCATGGATAAAGGTTGCCGCCACCAGTTTGATAATCGGAAGAATACTGATGTTGAAAACCACCTTTTTTACAAGATAACTGTATTCAAGCAATGCATTGGTACCATTTGTAATCGCCTCCGAAAAAAAGAACCATGGCACCAGACCCGATGTCAGAAAAAGTACATAAGGTACTTCCACACCGCTTGCCACCATCTGCGCCTTTGTGTCAAATACCTGATCAAATACAATCCAGTACATGAGAACCGTCACCACCGGCTGAACCAGCGCCCACAAAAATCCCAGATAAGAACCGGCATAACGCTTTTTGAAATCATTCTTTGCCAGCTTCCAGATCAGCCTCCTGCTCTGGAACAGTTCTCTTGGGATAATAAACATTCTGTCATAATACAGTCCGAAAATAACACATGCCAGCAAAAGCAACGCACAGGCACAGAACTTTTTCAGCTTCTCGGTATAAGGATCCGCCAGAGGATTATTATGGCCAAGCACCACAAACGCGACCAGAATACAGATCGCGTAGAAACAGCCAATACCCACAGGTTTAGGCAGCTTATTCAGTTCCAGGCGCTTTTTCTCTTTTCCTCTTCCCATAGCCTTTATCCGTTCTTCCTGCTTTCTGTGTATTCTTTCAGGCCGCCCCACATTTTATCCCGTTCAGCCATAATAAGCTCTGTTCCCGGTGCAACGGGCCATTGAACGCCAATCTCCGGATCATCAAATCTGATACCGCCCTCGTCTCCCGGATGATAAAAATCTGTACATTTATAGGCAAATTCTGCATAATCCGACAATACCAGAAACCCATGGGCAAAATTCTTAGGAACAAAAAACTGCTTTTTATTTTCAGCCGAAAGCAGCACTCCATACCATTTTCCGTAAGTGGAAGAGCCTTCTCTCAAATCCACAACCACATCATACACTTCCCCGGAAAGCACCCTCACCAGCTTATCCTGAGGATGCTGAATCTGAAAATGTAATCCTCTCAGTACATTTTTCACTGAGGAAGACTGATTGTCCTGTACAAATACCTGATCAATGCCTGCTTCCTTAAAGTCATTATAATTATAGGTTTCCATGAAGTAGCCTCTCTCATCGCCGAAAACTCTGGGCGTAATAATCTTCAGCCCTTCGATCTCACATGTTTCCACCGTTATCTTTCCCATGATCCGCCTCTCCTTCTCTATCCCTTCTGATTTGATACCGCACTGCACTCTTCTTTTACAGCCCGTCCGCCACTTCCTTCATATATTTTCCATAATCGGTTTTCATCAGAGGCTCCGCCAGTTTCAGGAGCTGATCTCTTTTTATAAATCCTCTCTTATAGGCAATCTCCTCTATGCAGGATATATAGAGTCCCTGACGCTTTTGAAAGGCAGATACAAAATCAGCGGCATCCAAAAGAGAGTCGTGATTTCCCGTATCCAGCCATGCAAATCCCCTTCCCATGATTTCAACCTGAAGAGTACCTCTCTTTAAATATTCATTGTTGACACTGGTGATCTCGATTTCTCCTCTTGCGGAAGGCCGGACATTTTCTGCAATTTCTACCACATCGTTGTCATAAAAATACAGCCCCGGAACCGCATAATTACTTTTGGGATTCTCCGGCTTTTCCTCTATGGAAAGCGCCTTTCCTGTTTCGTCAAACTCTACCACCCCGTATTCCTTGGGGTCACGCACATAATATCCAAAAATCGTAGCTCCCTTTTCCTTTGACGCAACTTCTCTCAAAAGCCTTGAAAAGCTCTGTCCGTAAAAAATATTGTCGCCCAGCACCAGCGCTACATGGTCCTTCCCGATAAAATTTTTCCCTATGATGAACGCATCTGCAAGTCCCCTGGGCTGCTCCTGAACCGCATAAGAAAACTGCATTCCCAGCTGGCTGCCATCTCCCAGAAGCTCCTCAAAAACAGGCAGATCCCTGGGGGTGGAAATGATGAGTACTTCTCTGATCCCTGCCAGCATCAGAGTTGACAGGGGATAATAAATCATGGGCTTATCATACACCGGCATGATCTGTTTGCTAATGGCTTTTGTCAGGGGATACAGTCTTGTCCCCGCGCCTCCCGCCAGAATAATTCCTTTCATTCCAATTCCTCCAAATATATACTCCCGCGCCTTCAGCTCTCCTGATACATTTCCCTGTAATACTTCTGGTAATCGCCGCTGGTCACATTCTTCATCCACTCTTCGTTCTCAAAAAACCATGCAATGGTCTTGCGGATTCCTTCCTTAAACATGGTTTCAGGTTCCCATCCGATTTCTGTCCTGATCTTGTCCGGCGCAATCGCATATCTCCTGTCATGTCCTTTGCGATCCTCTACATAAGTGATCAGATCATCGCTCACCAGAGCCTTACGCGGATCATCGTCAGAAAGCATTTCCCTGAGCGTATCCAGGATGATATGAATGATCTCAATATTCTGTTTTTCATTGTGGCCCCCTACATTGTAGGTCTCAAACAGTCTTCCCTTCTCCTGCACCATATCAATGGCTTTGGCATGATCCTCCACATACAGCCAGTCGCGGACATTCTTCCCATCCCCGTAAACGGGAAGCTTTTTACCGGTAAGAGCATTATTAATAATCAGGGGGATCAGCTTTTCCGGGAACTGATAAGGTCCATAGTTGTTGGAGCAGTTGGTAATATTGGCCGGGAATCCGTAAGTATCCATATAGGATCTGACCAGCATATCCGATCCTGCTTTACTGGCGGAATAAGGACTGTGAGGCGCATAAGGCGTGGTCTCATAAAAATACCCTTCCCCCTCTTCCAGAGATCCGTACACTTCATCCGTTGATACATGAAGGAATTTTTTATCCGGCTTATAAGTGCCATCTGGATTCTCCCATGCCGCTCTCGCACAATTCAGCATTACGGCCGTCCCAAGAACATTGGTTTGCACGAACACCTCCGGCGTTCTAATACTTCTGTCCACATGCGATTCCGCTGCAAAATGCACCACCCTGTCAATTTCATTTTCTGCAAAAATCCGGGCAATCGCTTCCTTATCACAGATATCTGCTTTGACAAAAGTGTAATTTCCCCTGTTCTCCACATCTTTCAGATTTTCCGGATTCCCCGCATAAGTAAGCGCATCCACATTGATAATCCGGATCTCATTGTCATACTTCCTAAACATATAATGGATATAATTGGAACCGATAAATCCGGCTCCTCCCGTAACCAGGTAAGTTCTCATTCTTCTTCTTCCTTTTCTTTTTATTCAGTAAACCGTTCCGACAGACGCAGCCGTATTTGCTTTCATCAGTATCCCATATAACTGATATTCATGTCAACATCGCCGCTCAGTCCGGAAACTCTTCCTTTGGAGGAATACTGCCACATATCATATTTGGTTCTGGTATAACTGGGTGCTGCCGCATACTGAGCCAGCCAGATCTTATAGCCGGTCAGGCCTGGAGCATCTATGTAGCTGTTAAGCCAGGTTTTATTGGCATAAATTCCCGCCTTGTAACCGGAATTCTGTATGGTCTGGCAAAATGCCTTGCACACTGCCGTCCGGGTAGCGGTATTGATGCTATCTCCCCGGCCGCCGTTGGAGGATTCCACATCCAGAAATACCGGATAGGAAATATTATATCCCTTTATCAGGCCCAGCACCATAGAAGCTTCCTCCACAGCCTCCACCTCGTTAACCGCCTGGGTAAAGAAATAGATTCCAACCTTCAGTCCTGCGTTCAATGCTCCCTGAATATTGCTCCGGTACATGGGATCTTCGATCAGAGCACCTGTGGAGGAGCCACGGTAACCGCACCGGATGATCACAAAGGACACGCCGCTGTTTTTCACCGCACTCCAGTTGATGCTCCCGTTGTGCTTGGATACATCTATTCCCAGATGCCCTGAGCCGGTATTAAGAGAACCATCACTGTTAAAGCTGTATTTTGCGCCCTGTATGATCTGGTCTCCGGTAACAGCGTTTCCGTTCTTATCAAAGAAATACGTCCTGCCGTCAATTTCCTGCCATCCGGTATACCGATACTTCCCTGTCGTCTGAACCTCCTTACGGTAAAACTCCTTAATGCTGCTGTTATAATAATCCGCATATTTGGCTTCTCTGAAATTGCCATCTTTATCCTTCACATAAAGCGTCTCGCCGCTGGTACTTTTTAACGTACTCTTGGTATCTGTCTTAGCACTGTTGGGCGTCGCAGTAGGGGAGGGCGATGCCGTCGCTTTGGGGGTCGGACTTACCGACGGAGAGGCCGTCGCTTTGGGCGTGGCTGAGGCCGACGGCAATGCCGTTGCCCTGGGGGTCGGACTGGCCACAGGTGCTGCTGTGGGCGTCGGCTGAGCTGTTGGAACTGCGGTCGGTTCCGCGGTAGGTACTGCGGTCGGCTCCGGTGTCGGTTTCTCTTCCGGTTTGGGTTCCTCTGTAGGATCCGGTTCCGGCTCTTTTGTGGGTTCCGGCTCTTCTGTGGGTTCCGGTTCCTTTGTAGGATCCGGTTCCGGAGTTGTGGTCACTTCCCCTTCTGTTCCGTCCGTTCCTGCCAGCAGCCGGAATCCTGCCGCCGCCTTCTGAGAAGGATCTGCAATCTTATTTCTGTCTATCTTCTCGTAGCTTTCCTTCTTTTCCTCCGTACCCTCAATCAATGTCTTCGTGGATTCCACCCACTCCACCGTATCCTTATTGGTGGACTCCACCTCCGTCTGGTTCACCTTGGTATCTTCCGCCGCCACATTTACCTGGGATTCTGTCTTCACCTCGTCTGAGACATCAACTTTTTTGTATTCAATGGTATCACGTACGGTAATCGCCACCGCCTCAGATGAAAACCGGTACTCCTCACTGGACGTAGGCGCCGTAATCTTCACCTTATACTTTCCGGACTCTATCCCTGTCTGATAAATAATACCATCTTTATCTTCATCCTTCATGGTATAGACCGAGCCCGATGGTTTTTCGATCTCAACCTCAAATGCAACACTGGGAACCAGCTTTCCCGTTCCTTTGTTAATAAATTTAATTTTCAGATCTTTCTGTATGGATGTCAGATTCAGGACGACTTCCTTTTTGCCAGAGCTGCTCTCTCCCTCATGCTCTTCTTCCTGCTGCTCTTCCTGATCCTCTCCCATAGTAGCGGCCATAAGCCTTGCAGCCTGGGCATCCGCAATTGCCACCAGTCCTTCCTCTCCAATCATGCTGATGCTCTCAAGCCCCACTCCGATCTCTGCAAAAGTCTCGATCTGCGCCTGATTGTTTTTGGCATTTAAATACATCGTTCCCGTAAAGGCTGCCAACGCAAGCACAATAACACCGGTCAGAGAAATAATATAGTCCGTCGCTGAAAGATTTTTCAGCTTATAGATGATCTTCTGAAATCCTCCTTCAGGAATCTCATCATCATCGTCATCTTCGCCTTCATACCCGTACTCTTCTTCATCCTCATATCCGGCATCTTCATCTTCGTACTCGTATTCTTCTTCGTCCTCATATCCGGCATCTTCATCTTCGTACTCGTACTCTTCTTCATCCTCATATCCGGCATCTTCATCTTCGTACTCGTACTCTTCTTCGTCCTCATATCCGGCATCTTCATCTTCGTACTCGTACCCGGCATCCTCGTCTTCGTACTCGTACTCTTCTTCGTCCTCATATCCGGCATCTTCGTCTTCGTACTCGTACTCTTCTTCATCCTCATATCCGGCATCTTCATCTTCGTACTCGTACTCTTCTTCGTCCTCATACCCGGCATCTTCGTCTTCGTACTCGTATTCTTCTTCGTCAAAATCCATCCACTCCAGCTCTTTCCGGGCAGTCTTATTCCGTCCCTTCTTACCGCCTTTAAGCTTTTGCAGCAATTTACTCATTTATAACCTCCTGCCATTACACTTATTTTCTGTCAGCGTTCTATTCACACAGATAAACCTCTGCTTCCTGATGGGCGCCGTTCAGCGCCTGCCGGATATGCAAAAGATGCTCTACCCGCTATCGCTCATTATATCATCTCTCCCTTATCCACACAATTCTTTTAGCGATCAATCCAAAATAAATTCGTAACGAGACCTCCATTTCAAATCACCTTGTGTGTTTTTTTGTTACCTGCCGCAAAATTATGACGCATTCTACGTAATCCTGCCATTACATGTCGCTATAGTACGGCAACTATCACCTATAAGTTATTGACTTTTTTCGCAAAAAATGTAAACATATAAACAGATTTGTAACTGTTATGGTTTCAAGAAAAGGGGAATTTTTATGATGTACATGCATTACTGCAAACGCTGCCACCGCATTTTTATGCTGAACGGACATAAAATGATATGTCCGAAGTGTGCCGATCCGCTGACAGAACTTCACATTTCCTATATGGATTATGTGGAAATGGATATGGCGCAGAGAGATGCATTTAAAAATGCCTGTGCAGACGAATCACAACTGGACAGACTAAAGACTACATATCGAATGTACAAGTACAGCAAGTGGTACAAAGAGCTTCAGGCGCAGAATAAAAGTAATCTGCCCATCACCACACTGCTCGCTGCCATGACCCGCCAAAGTACGGAAGAACGGGATCTGCAACATATACATTGAAATTCTTTACATGTTCACAGGGCCGGATTCTCCGGCCCTGATCCATTCCAGCCGTTTATCTGTAATATACAAAAATTCCAAGCAGGATCACTGCCATTCCCAGAAGTTTTCTTTTTGTGATCTTTTCTTTAAAAAAGAAATAGCTCAGCAGCATAACCACCACATACCCCAGAGACTCTATTACCGGCACATTGGAAAAATCAAGTCCCCTGTAAGCATAAACCGTAATAAACATAGAGAGAAACATCATCCCGTAGCCGCAGATCACATATATATTCAAATACTCCCGCAAAGGGGAGGCATATGTTTTTGCAGCGCTCTTTTTTAGGAGAATCTGCGCAAAGGACGCTATGACTACTGACAGAAGCAAAATCAGCAAATATACGTTCATTCCCCTTCCTCCTGACTGTTTAAAATAAAGATTCCCGCCATAACGATCAGGATCCCTGCTCCTTTCCAGAATGTAATCTTTTCATGAAAAAGAAAAATTCCCCACACAAGAGCCCACAGCAGCGTAACCGCCTTGTTGGCATAAGCCACCGAAAGCTCAAACTTTTTAATCACCTGCTGCCACAGCAATGCATAAACTCCCAACACCAGAACATCCAGCCCGTAAAGAAGAATAAATTCAATGCTGAACAATTCCTCCGCGGATGCAAGCTTTGAAACAATACTGGATACGCTATACACGAGAAACACTGCCTGCAGCATAAGCATGTCTCTCCATTTGATCTTTTTCTTCACCATGCCGGTTCTCCCGCTTTTCTTCATTCAATTTTGGAGTTATTTTACCACAGAAATCCTTCAGGATATATTAAATTTTTATGAATAAGTGGATTTTTTATCCAAATAATAGTAGAATAACAAAGAATTATTGTGAAAGTGAAAGTAAAAATAAAAATTACTGAAGAATCAGATAAAAGGAGAATCAGATTATGGATGAAAAACCTGTCACTTCCGAAACAGAGTCTGACCCACAGACCTCCCGGCCGCAGAAACCCGGATTTCATGTAAACCTGCATATCATCCTGATTGCCGTTATTGTACTGATTGCAGCCATATCAGTATATCGGCTGAATAAATGGAACAAGGGAACTACCATAGACACAGATGATGTGGATCCTTCCGCCTTTGACATTGAGACTCTGGATATGATTATTCCCATGGATGCTTCTCTTCTGGAAGGGCGGGCAGATGACGGTGTCACCACGATCCTCTGTCTGGGAAACAATCCTTTTACAGATGAGAGAGGCGAAAAGGGACTTGCAGAGCAGATTGCCGCAAAAACAGACTCCGTGGTCTATGACTGTGCCTTTCCGGACTCTTCCGCCGCCTGCAGATATCCAACCTACAATCCGGAGTACACCAGAGATCATTTTAACCTCTACTATGTGACCGAATGCTTTCGTAATAATGAGTTTACAGCCATTTCTTCTATCGCCGGCGATGAACCGGATCCCCGGTACATGGAAACAGTGGAGACCATGAAAACCGTGGATATGAATAACGTGGACATTATCCTCATTATGTATGACAGCACCGATTACAACAATGGCACTCCCTCCGACAATCCGGACAATCCTTATGATGTCACAGCCTTTACCGGCGGACTGCGGACTTCTATTAACAATATCAAAAATACCTGGCCATATATCCGTATTGTTGTGATGTCTCCCACCTATGCGCAGCATGAGGATGACGATGGAACCCTTCATAACGGTACCATCACGGATCTGGGGAACGGCACTTTAAACCACTATCTGGTAAAGGAGTCGGAAGCGGTTCTGGACTGCGGCGTCTCTTTTGTGGACAACTACTATGGGACTATCAACGAAGCCAATTATAAGGAATATATGACCGACCACATGCGTTATAACGATGCCGGCCGGGAAAAAATAGCCGAGCGGATTGCCGACGTCATCAACAATCAGTTAGAGACTGTCAGCTCCACCACGGCTTCATAGTAAACCCTCATCATGCTCAGCCTGCCGCTTTAGCGGGCCGCATGGCCATCCATGCTATGAAAGTTTTTGACTTTCATAGTAATTCTTCATGCGCCAAATAGCAAAGTCTTCTGGCGCAGCATACCCCCGCTCAGCGGGGCAGACATCTTCCCCGCTTACCTGCACAGGCCCAGGCATATGGCAATTTACCGGCGCATGCGGGGGATGTTTGATTCATAATCCCATCTGTCTGCTTACCTCCGGGAAAGGAGCTCTTCATAGTCAAATTCTTCCACGATTTCTTTCATATGGTCCAGGTACTCGTCAATGGTTTTTCCCTGCTCTCCTTTTTTGGCCACTATGCAGCTGCCCCGGGCAAAGCACTCCGCCATATAACGGTTATAACGGGGATGATAATGGCTGTAATCTGCATAATTGTTCAAATTACAGATAATCTCCTCCCTGTCCGGAAAGAAATAGACCTTTACATTATCATAGGCATTGAGCCGCTCGGAAATATAACGGTATTCTTCTATCGTGGCTTCAAAATGATTTTCTTTTCGCACATCATTCCAGAACAGGATACTGTAGGGCGGAAAAAAGATCTCAAACTCTGTCTCCGGATTTGCTTCTATGTAAGGACAGATGTTCGCTGCCAGGTTTTTTTCCACCGCATCCAGATAAGCCTCTGCCGGCGTTCTCTCTTCTACCTGCACCGGAGAAGTATAATTGTGCAGAACCCACTCTTCACTATAATATTCCTCTGTCCACCAGCTTGCATATACATTAGACAGATCGGTAGGATCCGGATCCGCCATGGGCCGCAGAATATAGTTCAGTATCACATCTTTATTCCACACATAATAAATGTCGTTTAAAACCTCATTATCATACAAATATTCCGGTATAGGATACTTGGTCTCCTCCACATTTCCGGTATAGGTGATCACATCCACTCCCAGAAATACCTTTTTGATCTTTTTATCCCCCTGATGATTCCGGCCGGAAAAAATAATCTCCATAATATTGGACTGATCTTTGGGAAAAGCTGCGCTGTAGCTGAGCTTAATGGTGTTAAGTCCCATCAACTCTTCAAACCAGCGAGTCTGAAAATTCACCGTCATGGACGACCCCAGGATCACGCTGTCATATTCCATATGAGCCGCCATTCCGGGGTTCTGGGAAAGCTGATTGTCCACCAGATAAGGGAACCCTTTCAGAGGGCTGTGATAATGAAAAAAAGGATCTACATACACCACAAGCACTGCTGACAGAAAAAGCACTGCTGCCGCAGAGATAATAAAACTCAACACTGCCCGCTTAAAGGAATTTTTTACCTTTTTCAAACTTCTCCCCATTTCTGCGCTGCTTTGCTGTGCAAATCCATAAAATGGATTAACGAGTTTGTGGCAAGCAACGCGCAGACACAAATCTCGCGATTGAAAATTTTAATTTTCAATCTTATATCTCCGATCTCCATACCAGTCAGGCACTTCCGCTTCTCGCGGGCCGGCGGCTGATTCCCGTGAGGGCCGCATACCCTGTTTTACCTGCAGCGGGATTGTTAACTTAAAAGTTCACATACAGAAAGGAACTGACTCCTGAAAAGGAAAGGACACTCCACACAAACAGTGCCATCATGAAAAATGCTCCGGCAATCCCCGGCTTTATCTTCTTTGCATGCTCCGCCGCACTCTGTCCGAAAAGCACCAGCAGAAGCAGTGCTGACAGAATCAGCACCAGCAGAAGATAATGTGCATTCTGCCAGCGGTCCAGTCTGAGAATTTTAATGACATACCAGAATTCGTCCAGGTTAAAGCATGCCGCCAGCTCACGGTTAATCCGGCCAAAGGAAAGGCTGCCGATTCTTTTCAGAAATGTCCACGCCTCGGACACGGAAGCGGCCCGGAAAAAAATCCAGGCAATATTTACATAGAGAAAGGTCAGAAGCACCTTTCCCATATGAGATACTTTTTCCAGCACCCTTTTCATCCCTCCGGGCTCTGCATCGTCTTCCGTCCTCTCATTTTCCGCCTTTCCACGTTCCCTGTTCCAGTCTTTCCAGGCCCTGGTAACCACAAAGAGCACGCCATGCATCATTCCCCACACCAGAAACTGCAGGCCGCTCCCGTGCCAGAGGCCGCTTACGAAAAATACAAGCAGACAATTTCCATAGGTACGCAGACGCCCCTTTCGGTTCCCCCCGAGAGGTATATACAGATACCTGGTAAAAAAACGCGTCAATGTCATATGCCATCTTTTCCAGAATTCCAGAATATCGGCCGCTTGATAGGGACTGTCAAAGTTAAGCGGAAGCTCTATTCCCAGCATCCCCGCAATTCCCATTGCCATATCGCAATAGCCGCTGAAATCAAAATAGAGCTGCAGCGTATAAGAGAGCATCACGATCAAAGCGTCCCCTGAATTCAGAGCGGCAAGATTGGTATATCCAAAATCCACTGCCCCTCCCAGCGTGTCCGCAATCAAAACTTTCTTAGACAATCCGGCCACAAACAAAAACAGACTTCTGTATATCCGTTCCCAGTCCCATCCGTTCCTCTTTTCCAGCTGTGGCAGGAATTCATCCGGCAGCATGATAGGCCCCTGCATGATCTTCGGGAAAAAGCTCACATACAATCCGTAGGAAAGAGCCTTCCCTTCTTTCAGATTGCCACGATAACACTCCACCAGGAAGGCAATCTGGGTAAATGTAAAAAAGCTGATCCCAAGAGGGACAAAACCCTTTGTGTCCATATACTTAAAACAGGCCAGCATTCCAAGATTAAAAAGTACCCCAATGAACAGTACGCCTCTTTTTCTTTTTTCAATTTCCCGGGAAATAAGATAATTTACCGCCATACTTCCCAGGAGGACCAGGAGATATTCCGGATGAATCCATCCATAAAAGAGAAGGGACATGACAAATAAAAAAAGATTTCCGGCCCTCTTTTCTATTCTCTGACAAATATAAAATCCCGCCAGTGTCAACGGAAAAAATACAAAAACAAAACTGTAAGAATTAAACAGCATTACTCCTCTTCCTCATAATATTTCTGCCACCCTTTAACAGTCTCTGCCGTGACAGGATCCTCATAGATCCGGTAACCGTCAATCTCCGCTGTCAATACCAGCCCGCATTCCTCCGGATCGCGGTCAGTGGCTTTCTCCTTTGTCATAACAATATACCGGCAGTATTCCTGCCTCGTAGCCGCAAGGAGTTCCTCCATATTCACCACCTCCGGCTTTTCCATTGCCTCATAAACAGCATTATAATAGCCCCATCGATCCACCAGCATTTCTCTTCCATAAGGCATGTGGATTGAAGCGTCATACTGCCTGACAAAGTGAATCAGCTCCGGAGGCATTACTGCCGAGACCTGTTCCTGCGGGTTTTCCGGTCTGATCCTGTCGCAAATTCTGATTACCGTATCCGGTATATGATAAAGATTCTCCGCCTTCGTAATATAACTGCTCTGATAGACCAGGCTTCCGCACAGAATGATCAGTGCGGATGTAATCACAAGTCCGGTCTTTCTACGACTTTCAAACAGACGGCAGGCTCCGTAGCAACAGATCACTCCCATTGGAATCGTCCAGAGAACCCGGTAATAGGTTTCTCCATCCAGCCCGGCCGCCACAAAAACCTTCCGGCTCACCGGAAACAAAAACAGTGCAATTATGATCACCGGCGCCCAGACCAGCAGGATGCGTACATTTCTCCTCCTCTCCGTAATCAACAGAACAATCCATGCCAATAGGGCCAGACCGAGAAGAAGCTTTAATCCTGTATATAATTTCAAGATCACAAAACTTTCCATGAAAATTCCGTACATAATAAATGCTCCTGATTTTATTCTTTTTTCTTAAAATACCAGTATTCCGTGGGTAAGCAGCAGATAGAGCAGCACATAGGCAGCACCGGGTACGCAGCACAGACCGGTTTTGATCAAAATACTGATCTTTCTCTCATACAGAGCAAATAAAAAGCCAAATCCCATGCTCATAAGGCAGCTTAACAGGATCGCCAGTGAGCTGCTGGCGCCTCCGGCCAGATTCACACAGGAGAGCACCAGCCAGAGACCGGCCTGTCCGTTTCCCTCTTCCTGCCTGTGCCGGACAATTCCCTTTCCGCTCTCTCTGACCTTCCATCCTTCCTTCAGATTCAGGCTCCATTGTTGTTCTCCGTCCTGCTCAAACAGACACAGGAACAGCCACAATACTGCCGGTATTACAAAATTGCCTGCAAATGATTTTCCCTGCCAGGTCCGGGTAAGAAAAAAGGTCTCCGCCGTATAGATGGACACAGCGCCAAACATCTGCCACAGGGCAATCAGGATCATAAACATGGGCAGCTGCCGGGGATTTTTCTTTAAGAGAATCCGTCCTGTCTGATAATAGAGCACATAAGTGAGAACAATCAGCGCAAGGGGAATGATACTGTGACACAAAATTGTTACATGTACGCCGCTCATACTCCCAATATAAGCCTCCCAGAGAGGAAACAATGCCAGCACGTGGCGCACGTCAAGAGGGGAACTTCTGCCCGTATAGGGATTGACTCTGTACAGCGTGTCCATCTGCTGGGCAATCAGCGCCTGCGCGCCGTAGTAAGCGTCGTCGCCGTCAAAAGATGCCCTGGTAAAAGCCATGTACAGCTGAAATCCCACCAGCAGAAGAAACAGAACCAGCAGGATCTTTTCCTCCGGCATCGTTTTCTGCCATCGGGCAGCTCCCTGGAAATTCAGCTCATATCCCTTTTTTACTCTCAGAATACTGACAAGAACTCCCCCGAAAGCGCAAATAAGGATCACCGGGGTAAACCACTTGATAAAAATAGTAAAGCCGTGATACACATTGAAAAGCACCACCGGTATCCCGACCAGTTCCAGAATCGTAAACAACAGAATATATCCCAGAACCAGCGCCACTCCCGGTGTCCTCAGACGTCTCTTTAACAACGGCAGAGGAAGCAGCCCCACACAGAATGGCACTGCCAAAAGCCACCATATTAGTCCGAATACATTTGATAGATTCATCAGATCCTCTTCCTTTGCTGTTTTATATTTTTTTTCTGAAAAGATAGTAGTTAAATTCCAGTTCTCCCTGTTTCCAGGGTGCCTGGGCCGCCAGATCATACTGATCCCATATTACCTCCGGATAATAATCTCTGGCTATCACATAATCTGTCCGGCCTTCTCTGATATATCGCTCCTGCTCTTCCACCACATCGTCGATCAGAAGCGTCTGGGTCTGAAACCATCGGCAGTTGGGAACGATATCGCATACCGTATACAGCCCTGCGTCCAGACAATTAATGTTGAGCAGTGTGGGATCCGGAGTCTGCTCCACGATTTCCCTGAACTGAAACAAAAAAATATCTTCTTTTTTTTCCTTCATATGAGGAATATTCACAGAAAAAGCCAGAACAATACCGCCTCCCAGCATCAGCACGCCAAGAGCTGGTATCATATACCGGAGACAGACGCCGCGCTTTTCCTGGTTCTGCCCCGTGATTTTCATCAGATATCCGGTATCTGCAAAGATTCTTCCGCACGCCCTCTCCAGAATCCGCCCCAGAAGCGCAAACCCCAGAACCGTAAATACTGCCAGCGGCAGCGCATAATAGGGAAGCTCTGATCCTCCCACATAAATTCCCAGAAAAAGAAAGAAGCACAAAGCCGGCAGATGAAAACGCGCCAGCCACTTTTTCTTTTTGCCCAGCATTGCCCAGAATACTCCCGGTATCAGAAATGAAAAATAAATTGCATTGGTCCTGATCAGCCAGTATAAAAGCTTTGCCAGCGTATAGAGCCTCTCAGCCAGACCCGGCCCCTCCCCGTTTAAGTCACTGTAAACAAACACATTGATATAAACATACCCCCAGTACCATTCATAAAGTCCATGATTCAGGGCAAAATAAAGGAACCAGGGTACAAAAGGAAGCGCCATTCCGGCCAGAAAGATCAGACATCCCTTCACTGCCCCTGCAAGATCTTTCTTTGCCAGAAAAGAAAATGCCGCGCACATCATCCAGGCAAAGAAAAATCCCAGTACGGTAAATTTAATGTTCGCTACCACTCCTGCCAGTATTCCCACTCCAAAGACCACCTTATAACTCATGGCCTCATCCGGATATCTGTTTTTAAAATAATCCAGAGAAAAATACAGCCCCCAGATCAGAAACGGGAAACAGATTTCTTCCGCACTGCCTCCCCAGTAAAAGCTGTAGGACGCCACGGTCACTGCCAGTACCAGCGGAGACATCAGCAACGCCGTACTCTTTTTTACATAAAGAGAAAGAATCCGGCAGATCCCGGCCAGGTCAAAAAATGCCAGAATCACTTCCAGAATAAACACGCCGGCAAAGGTGGTATGAGATATGAGATAGGCCAGTCCATACAGAAAATACAGATACATGCCCTTCTGGTCAAACACATCCCGGTAAGGCATCTTCCCGTTAAACAGCGCCTTTCCCACGGAAAAATAGCTGTTGGCATCATTCCAGTCATTGCAGGGGTACAGAAAGGAAGAGCGGCTGGCAAACAAAAGCAGTACAAATCCGGCCAGCGCCAGATAACCACCGGCCAGTATCTTTTTCTTTCCCGCTAAAACATCAGCTTCCCGATCACTGCTCATAGCTTATTTCTCCATCTTGTCCATTATTTTAATATTCTACACTAATTTTTCCGGAAGCACTAGTATTACTTCTATATAATTAGCATTAATTATTTCCTTATCTATTTGACATAATTCCCGGAACATGGCATACTAGTAACAGGCGTTTTTGTACAGGAAGGACGAATATCGTATGAAAAAAGCACTTGTAATCGGCGCTGGTCCTGCGGGGCTTACTGCGGCCTATGAACTTCTGACCAGCTCAAAAGACATTGAAGTTACTGTATTTGAGGAGAGTGACTGCTTCGGCGGAATCTCCAAAACCGTAAATTATAAAGGGAACCGTATGGATATGGGCGGCCACCGGTTTTTCTCCAAAATACCGGAGGTCAATGAGTGGTGGGACAAGATGCTTCCCATGCAGGGCGCTCCTACCTATGACGATATTATTTTAAACCGTCCCATGCCTCTTACCAAAGGCGGTCCGGATCCCGAAAAAGAAGATCGGGTAATGCTCACCAGGCACCGGGTATCCCGTATTTATTTTGATTCCAAATTTTATGATTACCCGATTTCCCTGAAACTGGAAACGCTCAAAAATTTCGGTTTTCTTACCACCATGAAGGTAGGCTTCAGTTATCTGGCCTCTCTGATCCATAAACAGCCTGAGGACAGTCTGGAAAATTTTTATATCAATCGCTTTGGCCGTAAGCTCTACTCCATGTTTTTTGAGTATTATACTGAAAATCTCTGGGGGCGCCATCCCAGTGAAATTGATCCATCATGGGGTGCGCAGCGCACGAAAGGGATGTCTATCATGGCTATCCTGAAAGACATCATCGAAAAAAAACTGAAAAAGAAAAACCGGAAGGTTGAGACCTCCCTCATTGAAGAATTTAAATATCCCAAATTAGGTCCCGGTCAGCTCTGGGATGTCACTGCCGCAGAAGTCGAAAAGCTGGGCGGCACAATTCTCAGGAATGCCAGAGTAACTAAGATTCACAAAAACCCGGATAACATGATCACCTCCCTTACCTATGAAAAAGATGGGCAGGAATTCACTGTAGAAGGAGATTACTTCATCTCTTCCATGCCTATAAAGGATCTGGTCGCCGGTATGAATGACGTGCCTGCAGATCCTGCCAGGATTGCGGCCGGACTGCCTTATCGCGATTATATGACACTGGGGGTTCTGGTTCCCAGGATCAACTTAAAGAACAAGACCGACATGAAAACTGTGGGAAACATTGTCCCCGACTGCTGGGTATATGTCCAGGACAGAAATGTGAAGCTGGGCCGTTTCCAGATCTACAACAACTGGTCGCCCTACATGATCAGAGATCTGGAGCATACCATATGGATCGGTCTGGAATATTTTGTGAATGAAGGCGATGAATTCTGGAATATGACGGAAGAGGAATTTTCCAAAGTGGGCGTGGAGGAAATGATCCGTCTGGGACTGATCGACAGCCCTGACAGCGTCATCGACACCCATATGGAAAAAGTCAAAAAAGCCTATCCCGCTTACTTTGACACCTACGATGAGATCGAGACCCTGACAGCCTACTTAAGCACCATAGATAATCTCTATTGTGTGGGCCGCAACGGTCAGCACCGCTACAACAACATTGATCACTCCATGGTCACCTCCTTTGAGGCCGTCACCAATATTATCACCGGCCGAAAGGATAAATCCCCTATCTGGAACGTCAACACTGAAAAGGAGTACCACGAAGAAGCTTCCAAAAACGAGGCGGAGATCGATTAACCTAAGCAATCGAGCAGGGGAAAGCCTCCCCTGCTCGATTGCTTAGGCCGTTATTTTCGGAACAGAGACTGCCTTGCTCCGTGGTTGGCCGCTCTGTGTCTGAGCGTATCGTCTACCACGTCCATCCGAAGCCCGGCGTCAATGAAATCACAGTATTTGCAGAAGTCATAATCTCCCCTGCTCTTTCTGATAGCCTGTCGGAGATTCCTGTAGGCCTGACTGTTCCACGCCTCCCTAAGAGGCGTCACTTTCAGATCCGCCAGAGTTGAGGTCTCAAAATTATCGCAGCAGCAGATCCCCATTCTGCCGTCGGGAAAGATAAACATATCCGTATATGGCATCAGACAGGTTTCCTTAATAATTTTCTGCGTATTCTGCTTATTGGGCGCGCTGCCCGCCCGGTTGGTCAGAACGGCATCCATATAACGCATCTGGAACAGGAGTTCCACATTCTGAAACTCTTCCTGATGCGCCATGGCATACTCATAAATTTCTTTTACATTATCGTGAAGCTTCATATCCCTGCAATAATTATTGATAATCAGCTGATCCACATAAGGAATAATTTCCTTCACCTTATCAACTGTGAGCAGAAGTCCGTTTGTAGAAAGAAAGATAAAACTGTCTGGCAGCTGTTTTCTGCAGTAGCGGTGAAACTCCACGATTCTTGTATCCAGAAACGGTTCATTATTTCCGTATAAAGTCAGATGTCCCTTATATTCCCAGTCGTGAAGCTGGTCGATAATGCTGTAAAACAGCTCCTCCTCCATACGCTTATAGGGGCGCTTTTCTGCATTTTTGTTGGCAGTACAGAAGGAACAGGTACTGTTACAGCGGTTGATGGTTTCCAGATTCACCACCAATGGCTGGGGAGGCTCCTCATCTTTCAGAAAATACTCAATATACCTTTCCTGCAGCTTGTTTCTGGTCAGAAACTGAAGCTTCAGATAACTCTCAGAAGAAAGCCTGGGAAATCTCTTCTGAAGATTCCATCCCAAAGTTCCTCCGAAATTATGAAATTTAACTGACATTTCTTTCTCCTTCTCTTTATTTAAATAAATTTATCTGACAACACTTAAAATGTAACCTCTCCATCATGGGATACCAGAGAAACATTCACAACCCCGTCCATCCCTGAAAGCTTTTCCACAAGCTCATACTCCTGCTTTACCCGCACCTCAATTACCAGATTGCAGTTTTCAGCCGTGATATTCCTGGACTTCACTTTATAGTGTCTGCAGTGTTTCTCTACAGTCCGGACAAAATCCGGTTCCATCTTTATATTGCGCAGATTGGCTATCAGAATCATGGAGGCCTTTCCCACAGGAAGCCGGTCCAGAACTATGACCAGAATCGTTAATATGGCAGACAGAATGCAGGCCACCTCTGTCATTCTTGCCCCGCAGCAGATTCCCGCCGCTATGGACCAGAACAGAAAGCACAGATCCATGGGTTCCTTTACCGCTGTCCTGAAACGAACAATGGAAAGGGCTCCCACCATCCCCAGTGAAATCACGATGCTGGACTGGACTGCAATAATAATGGCGGCTGTGATCACCGCTGTTACTGCTATGGAAATATTGAAATTCTTGGAATAGAACGTTTTGGGGGTAACCATCCGGTATACTGCAAAGATATAGCAGGCAATTCCACAGGTAATTGTCAGTATAGCGGCCACATAGGTCACCGAAACGTCTCCGCTGGTATAGTTGGAAATCAAATTATTCATAAAAAGATCCACCGCGTTCATTTTAATCCTCCATGCTAATCTCCGTGCCAGAGCCTCAGATTGCCGGTTGAAAAATAAGGTCGTCAGACTTATTTTCAGCCTGAAATCCTTCTCACCGCACCATGAACTTCCTGCAAAGATAATACTTGGAAAAGGTACTCGCCCGCAGTCCGCTTAACTGCAGTACACTGTATATTTCATCCGGCAGAAAGCTGTCATATTTGACCTCCATCAGAGCCTGTCCCGTCGGCATGACGCCTCTTCCTGTCGCTTCTTTCTCAAAAAACTTTTCCGGCTCACTGATAGAAATGAGATTGCTGTCAAAGGTCACTCTCACATTGGCATCCCCCTGCCTGTACACATAGGGAATCCTGTCGTAATCCACAATCACAGCCGGTCTCATCAGCTTTACGGCCATAAGATATGCCAGCCTGCGCAGGAGCGCCTGCTTCTCACCTATCTCTCCGGGGATCTCACCCTTCATCAAAGAAACGCACTGTTCCAGAGTAATTGTGCAGATCTCCTTCCGGGTCTTTCCCCGCTTTTTCTGCTTCATCTCCAGGCTGATCCGGCTCTGACTGTGATTATAAATCCGGATCCGGTATTTTTCCCGATCGTCTACACCGTTCTCATTATCATAATAGCAGCTGTTATCATAATCATCAAAATACAGACTCCTGATATGATAGCTCCCGCCTTGCCCGACATGGATATCCTTTGCGGCGACCATACCTATTTTAGCATCTTCTATCATAACCTGTCCATAAGTTAATGGATATTTATATTCATGCCTGTACTGTACTTCTTCCACGCCCTGAGCCTCCTGATATACGTATCCTACTCTGCCGTCCAGATCCCTTCAATCACCCGGTTCCTGTCTATTAGTGTACCGTCTGCAACCAATTCCCCTGTATCCACATCAAAGTATCCCTCGAACCGGTAGCCTTCTTTTTCATAAGAAGGGAGATTCTGTAATTCTTCTCCCTCTTCCACCCAGTAAAACAGCGTCTGATTGTATCCCTGATCCAAAAACTCGGCAGGGTTACGCACTTCCACAATACAGAATTCTCTTTCCTCCAGCCAAAGCTTATCCAGAAAGGCAATTTTTCTGCTCATAAAATCCCGGATCACATCAATGTGGCTCTTTAATGTGTCAAATCTGCGATAATCTTCTGCATCCGGATATTCCAGATCAGATGGCACTGTAAACCACCAGTCCTTCCTCTTGCTGTGCCAGCGGAAGGCATCCAGGGACGCGGAGCGCCCGATCTGATCTACGTGTTCCCCTATTTCTTCTTTCAGTATTTCCAGATATTTCCCGCGAAAAACGGTTTTATAGAGTTCCTTTACTTTTTCCTGAAATTCAGGATGGTTCCACATGGCCGACATCCAGCGATTCTGATTGTTATTATCCTCCGGCCTTGACATGGCAACCACTCCGGTAAGCGCCTCGGGCACGCCGTACATCGGCGTATTCACATTGGTCATGATCCCATCGAAGTCCCAGGCGGGTCCCGAATACCACAGAGAATCTTCATCCTTTAAGGCATAGGCAAACTGGCTTGTAATTCCAATGTCGTGATCTCCCGACAGCTCCTCCACCAGCCAGGCCTCCGCAAAGGACTGAAGGTCTATCAACTCCCCCAGGGACTTTCCGCTTACAGAGCTGATCCCATCCTCCGCATAAAGCGCACTCTCCACGTCATTCAGTCTCGCTTCCACCTGCGCTCTGTCTCTTTCGGAAATGCCCTCTCCATGCATGATAAAGACCTGTCCCCGCTCGGTAACAATCTGCGTGGGATCCTCTCTTGCTCTGAAATCCAGTTCCATTTCAATATACCAGTGATCCTTCAGTGAAATCTCAATCCTGTTCTCTCCCACTTCAACTGCCTCGGTAAGAAGATACAGTCCCTGATACTCTCCGTTTAAATACACTTCCACAAATTCGCCCTGAGGCTCATAGGCATCAATACACTCATAAGCCAGATCCCGGATAATCTTATTCCTGATATAAGCGCCATCTGTCGCATTGGCAAGCAGATTCCACTTCACCGCAGGCTCCATTCCAAACAGCTCTTCCGGCCGTACCAGTGAAAAGGTAAACGGCTTTTTGGCGAGCTCTGCTGTGAGATTTCCCCTCACCTTAAATACATCCAGGTCGCTTTTACAAATACTGTTCCCCGCCGCGTCAAAAATTTTAATTTCTCCGATCTCAAGATATTGTCTGTTTTTAAACTCTTCTATACTCAGCAGATCGTCCTTTGCCTCCACTGTCACAAAAGCCGCGGGAAGATTTTCGGATGCCAGCACCTGCATCTCCCTCTCGATCAGAGAATGTCCATATCTGCCTTTCACCTTCAGACTGTGAAATTCCTCTCTGCCCGCATCCCTCCATATGTCTTTATCTCTGTACAGAACCCCGTCTATCTCCAGTTCTCCATAATACTCCGGGTAATGAATCACAAATTCATTTTCCTTCCCCGAAAAACAGGAAGGAACAAAAAGATACCAACAGGTATCCGTCTTATCCTCCCAGGGTACCAGTTTGACGCCGGAAGATGCCAGGCTTCCTTCCAGATAAAAGCCTTCCACGATACGTTCTGCATAATCCGTATTCTGAATGGATGTTTTTATAGAAATCAAAAGCACCAGGCAGGCGCCTGCCACCAATACCGCACGTATTCTGTTCACTCTCTGCCACCTTATTTTTCTATGAACGCACATCGCTTTCCTGCGCTAATATGGAAACCGCTGTAATACCGTCAAGCTCTGAAATCCTGTTTACCAACTCTTTTTCCTGCCGGGTCCTTATCTCTATGATCAGATCCATCCCGCCTCCGGTGAGATTTTTGGATTTCGTCTTATATCCTTTTGTGTATTCCTTCACACAGTTCATGATCTCATCCTCCGCTTCTTTAGCGGAGGTGTTGACGATCAGCAGATACGGACTTTTTCGCGCCGGGAGCATATCCAGCAGACAGATTCCGACGGTTACCAGCACTGCCAGAAAAATGGCTACCTTATAAAGTCCCGCTCCGCATATAATTCCTGTTCCAATGGACCAGAATAAAAACAAAAGATCCATGGGATCCTTGATCGCTGTGCGAAACCGGACGATAGACAGCGCCCCAACCATACCCAGAGAGATCACAATACTGGACTGCATCGCCAGAATAATGCCTGCTGTAATCACCGAGATAATCGACATGGATACATGGAAGCTCTTACAATAAAATGTACTCTGACAGGAAAGCCTGTACACCAGATAAATATACACCGCCAGGGCAAGCGTCATGCCCAGCGTCACCAGAATTCTGGTACTGGACATATCCGAATAGGAAAATCCCTCCAGCACCGACTTTTTTATCACATCACCATAGTTCATCTTAATCCCCATTTCTATCAATCTGACGCCGGAATGATCTTATATCATCCTGGAATAGCTGTATTTGGAAAAGGATGTTCTCCGCAGCGTCCCCACCTGCATCGTCCGCAAAAGATAGCCCGGCAGAAATTCATCATATTTTACCTCCAGCACATGCATCCCCGAAGGCAATAATGGTATTCTCGCTATTTTTTCCTCCAGGAACTCACCTGGCAGAACGCTTCCTCTGATGTTTCTGTCAAAGGTAATCCTCACATTTCCCCTGGGTTCCACGAAAGCCGTTCTGTCATACTCCACGATGGTTTTGGGAAACATACCATGCATTTTCATTTCACAGTAAAACTCTTTTTCAAGGTCAGAGGCGCTCTCACTGAATGCAGGCGTCTTTCCTTCCATATACAGGCGGCATGCCTCTTCTGTAATCTTACAGCCTTCCTTCCGCGTCATTCCCCGAAGCTTGCTCTTTTTCTCCAGCCGGATCCGGTCTGTCTGTGCATTATAGATACGAATCCGGTATTTATGTCTGTTGTCCGCCCCATCCTGATTTTCCTTCAGGCAGGTATCCTGCAGATCGTCGAAATACAGGCTCCTGATGGTGTAAGCATCTCCCACCTGATTTTGATCCATTTTCATAAGCGGAAGCAGACGGCCGCGAAGAATTTCCAGTTCTGCGTCTGAAACTTCAAATTTTAATTCCTGTCTATACTTCATTATTTTTCCTGAAAAATCCAAACTGTATCCCGTTATACTGAAACTCCTCATGTAAATAGAAATGGTCGGTCACATCCGGATAATAGTTCTGCATATACCACAGGGAAGAGAGAGAACAGAAAAACCATTCCTGATCCTCCAGCAGATTCCGGACCTTTTCCATAGTATCCAGCGGCATGTTCAGATACGACCACTCTGTCGTATGCAGATGGGTATCCCGGTCTATCAGCGACAAAAGCTCCGGCACACCCTGCCCAAAAGCAACGGCATCAGGAGGGACCTGGACATATACATACTGTGCAAATTCCTCCAGGTCATCCATCTTCCAGATCGTTTCCGCCGAAGTTTTCCATGCCTTTGGCATGGAATATACACAGTCAAATGCCATAATGAATAAAATAGCAGTTGTTATAATCCTGAGTGAAAGAAGCAGAAAACGATTGTCTTTCTGAAACACAGGCTCTTTTTTTTCTTTCCATTCCAGATAACTGTCCTGGCACTTTTGCAGAAGCGCCGCCTGAAGGGTCAGCATCAGAAACAGCGTGATAAACATGCAGCCTTCCGCCGGCCGGTTGATATAATAGAGCATCAGCCCCAGACTCATAACTCCCAGAAGAAAAAAGAAGGGTTTCTTTCCTTTTTCCTCCTCCTTCGGGAAAATCACCTGCAGCAATGCCGGACTGACCGCCCCCAAAAGCAGCACCGCCGTTCCCGCCCATGCATGGGACGCATCCGGAAGGGGAAGTTCGATATTCTCAATATAGTCTCTGTCGGAAATAAGCGGAAACAAAAACTCCCTCATATTCAGGACCGGTCCTTTCGCCAGGAGATTATATCCGTTGATCACGATATAGGCCAGCACCCCAGGCACGATGGCATAGAGGGCCAGCATGCGGAAAAGCAGTAAAATTTTCCGGACGGAAAGTCCTTTCCCATCCATGATTTGCTGCACCCACCGGTAAAGTCCAAAGGAAAGCATGGTAACAATTCCGACTTCTGTAGACCAGATAAAGGAAAGCGTAATAAGAATAACAGCTGCAATGTTATAGTTTTTCCCTTTTTTATATTCCTGCAGCGCCAGAGCTGCCAGAATTACCGGAAAAATCATGCGATGCGGATGCACCTGCAGATAAACCCCGCCCTGCATCAGCATAAAATACTGTTCCCCAATGGCAAACATACCGAGATAAAAGATCAGATCACTTTTGGCAAAATAGTTCAGGAGATACAGATATACCAGAATAGAAATTCCTGCAAGAACAGCTGTTACGATAGAAATTCCCGTCAGATAATTGATATGAAAGCATCTGTGCAGGAACTTAAGCAGCGGCATATAGAGGATCCCATAATGTCCGTACAGAGACTGCATATCCTTACTGTACGGAATCAGCCAGCAGGCATTGATGATGCTGTTGGTATAGGCATGACTGTGATAAAGGCCGCCCTGTACTTCACGGAAAACGTTGGGCGCATAAAACTGGACAGAGGTTCCTGCAGTAAACAGCAGGGCTGCCAGAACCCGGATCCTTTTTCCGGCTCTCATAAACCTCCCGCCATAGTTCTTTCTCAGGATAAAAAGACAGAGCAAAACGCCGGCGGTCATCAGTGTAATCCACACAGGAAACGGAAAATATCTGCGGATCAGCTCCGTCTCCTCCAAAGGATCCACTGCATCCGTCTCATTCACATAAAATGCCGCCATCCATCCTGCCAGACAGACAATGGCCAGAATACTCCCCGCCTTTTCCCATCTCCGGTTCAGGCCTTTTTCATATCTTCCGGTCAGAAAATATGCAGCCAGTGTTACCAGTGCAAAAACCACACATGCACTAACAAAAAACTCCATATTGTGAAGCGGAATCATATTGCGCATCATTGCAAACAAAAAGAATGCGGCGCTTCCCGCCATAAAACTTTTTACTTCTCTGGTCATTCAGACATCTCCTTACGCTCGTCTCCGTTATCGCTATTCCCGCTGCTGTCCCGTCCTTCCCCGTTTTCCTCTCCACTGCTGCCATCCTCTGTTTCTGATACGGCACTTTGTCCCGGAAAAGATTTTCCGCATATCAGCAGGTACAAAGGGGTACACAGAAACAGCGCATACACATATCGGAAAGAAAATGCCACCGGTGTTGCAATCATAATGGACAGCCATACTCCCAGAGTGGGCATCACACCGGCCAGTCCTCTGTAATTGTGTCTGGCCAGACATATAAAGATGGTTCCTATCATGATCCATACAAAGACAGCCGCACTGATGTAGTGCTTCGGTTCTGCAAAATCTTTAAAGGATATATCCAGATAGTAGTCAAAATAGTCACTCATAAAATATTCCACATTGCCAAAATGAAAATTACAGATATAGGCAGTGGAAGAGCTCTCAAAAATATCCCAGAATCCCATAGTGCTGAGCAGATAAGCCTTGATTGCCTTTACAGGATTTTTCACCGCCAGATGCAGATACGTTTTTATAAATGCTCTGGCATTTTCCTCCAGACCGGACCGGTCAAATTCAGGGGAAAATTTAATCGTATCGGCAACAATCGGATTATACAGTTCCTTCCAACGCTCAAGCGGCAGCATCTGCTCCAGGACTTCTCTGTCCTCCTCCTCCACTATCCCATCTGTGGATACGATATAAGCAGCCTGCTGAAGGGGGATCCCCAGACTTTCCGTGGACCTGTTCACATTATACCCGCATCGGTCATAAACCGGCCCCTGGATCATCCCGCACACAAGCAAGACAAGAAAGGACGCAGCTCCTATTTTAACCGCCGCCTTTCTGTTTTTCAGGCAGATCACCGTGATTGCTGCAGAATAAAAAGCCGCCACATAAATTCCGTTGTTTCTGAGAAATATAATCAAAATACTGAGCACACAATACTGCGTCAGCTCTCTGGGAGAAATATCCCAGGAAACCTCCCCGGCCATCGTTTCCCCGGAAGTTCTGCCTGCAGCGCCTTTTTCAGAAAAAATATGGTACAGGAAAATGGAAAAGTCAAATACCGCCAGGGAAAACAACGTATCCTTCCACATGGATACCCCGTAAAACGGATACAGCGGAAAGAGAGCAAATACCAGCAGACATAATATGACAAACCCTTTATGAATTCCCCATCTGTAACAGCGGTAAACAAACCATGACAGGGCCGCCGCCATCAAAAGAGTCTGCACCACCGTAAACAGCTTCAGTCCGCCGTACTCTCCCGCTCCTGAGAAGGCGCCGGTAACCCAAAACATCAGTCTCCAGATCAGCGTATAAAGAATCGGATTATGATTATCCAGCGTATCCTTATATAATGCCATGGTAATAGAATCCACTGTATCCGAATAAATTCCTCCCGGCCAGTAAGAAGGAAGGTAGGGAAACCACATCAGCATAATCAGCGCAAATGAACCTGCCAACACCCAGATCCCTTGTCTGAAGCTTCTTTTTTCCTGAAAAAGTACCGGCCCTGCCGCTGAAAAAACAAACGCCGCCGCTTTCATCAGAATATAGATAACCGGCACTGTTCCCAGCCATGCAATTCCATCCACAAAATGAAAATCCGTGACATATACATTTTCAATGGTAGACAGATCCGTCTGTCTGTTAAAAATATGCCGGCTGATAATCACCATTGCCGAAAACAACATTGCAAAAACAGCATACCAGATATTGATTTTCTTCAGATACTTTTTATAGATACCTTGAACCACTGTCCGCTCCTCATCTTGTGTTCTCTGCAGAATCTCTGTCAATCTTATCTATTATACACCATTTTTCTGCATTTGTAAGCAGATTTTCCTAAAACTCGCAAAAACTTGCAAAATTGACTTTGAAGCAAATCCCTTATTCTGCCTCTTCCAGTTTCTCATAAATGATCCTCACATTGTCATCCCAGGATTCATATCCCTCCTGCCCTCTTCTGTCAGGGATATTCCCCGAAAAAGACAGAAATTGTCCTAATGCGTCTGTAAATTTACATCCTCCCCAGTAATTTAAATGAGACTCGTCGTTAAAATCAAGTTCAAAGTCAAGACCCAGTTCTTCATAGGCTTCATTATAATTGACAAAAGGAACTCCTTCCTCCTCTGCAATCTGTTCGATTCTGTTGTAAGTCCTCATATCCTCTCCGGTTATCACATAGGGAGCGGCAATCAGAATCAGCTCTGTATCCTTTTTCCGGGTCAGCGCTATGATCTTTTTTAAATACTTTTCGGATTTTGGCGTCAGGCCATCCGCGCGCTGCTCCGTAATCTCCGGTATCTGCTGCGGAATCCTGTTCCAGTAGGGATTATATCCCTTAAAAGCCTCTTTGATCTCACTGTCCCAGAAAAAGTTCTGGAAATCCTCCGCCTCCAGATCATCATATCGGCTATGGTAAACCGCAAAAGATGGAAAATATTCATGAAGCTTGGCCGGTTCAACGCTTGCTGATAACATCTGCAGTTTATTGATTGAAAATCTCATTCCATAAATATTCTCCGCCATCCAGTGGTACTGATAATCCTCCTTAAACCTGGCCGGCGCATACACATCCAATACCACCGCCCTGGGCGTCTGATACTTGTACAGTTCCTTCAGGTAATAATAGGTCATCCACAACGGCTGCTCTGCGCCGCTGTAATCGTAAGCGGCAATTCCATATTTTTCCCACAAAAGAGCCGTGTTCACATTACAGTGAATGTGACTTGTTCCCATCATCACCACATCTATGGCGTTTTCAGGCTGCCAGTACAGACCGGCCAGCTGATTGATCCCGTGGTCTGATTTAATGCTCAGAACACAGGCTGCCAGATAGACCGTTATCAGCAGTAACAGGATAAATCCGGCCTTTGTCAGCCCTCTTCCGATTCGTCTTCTTCCTGAATTTTTTTCTTCTGAAGATTCCTTTTTCCTTTCCATATCCATTCTCCATGCAAATGCATTCCGTTCCCTATACCGGTCTGCACACATCGCAGTCCACTCTTAAAACTGCATATAAATAAACTGCTCTGTATGATAGCCCGGTCCATATATTCCGAAAATGAGAATTGTCATAATCAACAGATAAAAAGCAAAATATCTGCCTGCATTTTTCTTCTGCTGAATAGCAGCAGGAAGATGAATCCTTTTCCTGCTGCAAAACTCATCCACCGCCCACACCACTAAAATTCCGATCAAAATCAAGCTGATTTCCGCAATTCCAAGCTGAAGCGATAATGCCGTTTCCTTCCAGTCTGCCGGCCTGATCCCTGTGGTAAACATCCGGGTCACGTAATCCACAGCAGCATCCAGCGAATCCGCCCTGAAAAAGATCCAGGCAAACGCCACCTCCGCAAAAGTGAGCAGCCGGCCGCCTTTTATATGCCATCCGGCCTTCCGCATAAGCTCCTCCAGAACAGAATAGATTCCGTGAAGCAGCCCCCACACCACAAAATTCAGTCCGGCTCCATGCCACATTCCGCATACCAGAAAAACGATCATTGTATTTCTACATTTGATAAGAGTTCCCCGACGATTGCCGCCAAGGGGAATATAGAGATAGTCTCTCAGCCAGCTGCTCAGGGAAACATGCCACCTGCGCCAGAACTCCCCGATTCCGGATGCACAGTAAGGCGCCCTGAAATTCTGAGTAAGCTTTATACCGAACAGCTCCCCGCATCCCACTGCAATATACGAGTAACCTGCAAAATCACAGTAGATCTGTATCGTATAGAAAAAGGCCCCCGCCGCAAGCCAGGCACTGTCAAACCGTGCCGGATCTCCAAAAATCTGGTTTACTGTCACCGCCAGCCGGTCGGCCACCACCATTTTCATAAAATAGCCCCATAGTATATAGGTAAAAGCCAGCGACAGTCTTCCTCTGTGAAAAGGCTTCACTTCCTCCAGCCTCCTTAACTGGGGAAGAAATTCCTGTTCTCTCTCAATAGGCCCGCTCACCAGCTTCGGGAAAAAGGCAAGATAACAGCTTAAATACCAGAAGTTCTTTTCCGCAGGAGTCTTTTGCCTGTACACATCTGCCAGATATCCGATTGCCTGAAATAAGTAAAAGGATATCCCCACCGGCATTACCATACGCTCCAGAGCACTCCAGATTCCCGGACTTTCCGTGCCGGATGCACCCGCCTCCCCTGATGCGCTGCCTGCTGCCTGACAGACAAAAGAAGCAAAAGCCGGGACATATTTATAAATGCACAGAAGGATTATATAACTGCAGATCCAAAATGCCAGCCAGCCTTTTGCAGATCTCTCACGCCCCCTTTTCCACAATCCCTCTATCTGCATTCCGCCCGCCCAGGTACAGACTGAAATGAGAAGAAGTACCGCCAGCGCGCGCAGATCGATCCTTGCGCAGAAGCAGAGACTTGCCCCCAGTAGCAAAAAGGGCCGGCATTTCGCAGGCAGCAAAAAAAACAATACAAAAACAAGTCCCAGAAAAACAGGGAAAAATACTGACACAAACAAAACTGTTCACCACCATCATTCATGATTAAATTTTCACGAACTCTTATTTGCTGCCTGTCTTTTCACTGAAACAGAATTTCTATGAAAATATATTTTCTATGGAAATATCATTTTCACGCCTGTCCGGCGCCGGATCCCATACAAAAGCTGTCTCATTAAAAGCTTGGCTTTAACACAAACTGATTTCTTCAAAATCAGCGATCGTATCAACTGATAATTAGTATAAACAAAAAAGCAGCCTTTTAACAGACTGCTCTTCCAAAATTAAGAAATATTTAAAAGTTCCTTCATGATTTCTTGCGAATTAATCGAACGGGGACATTTTCGCACACCTGCGCCTCAAGACCCTTGCGCCAGCTGCGCTCAGCGGTACTCTTCCCGCACCCTTATCTCACCCAGACTGCAGGCGCTCCCGTCCTCCATGGACGGCCATTTTTCTATGAAAATCGGATCCGTTTCATAGAGCCTTCGCACCACAATCTTCAGCTTTTCCGGGAAAGCAAAGTATCCAAGGCTCAGCAGAGCCTCCTGTCCGGTATAGAAATAATCATTGATTTTATGCCCATCCTCAAAAACCTCCATACGCTCCCCTGCAAAGGTCATCTGCAAAATGGTATCCCGACCCTTCAGCCTGCTCTTTCTCCTCTCCTGAAGTGCTTCCTGCAAAAGCTCTCTCCTGACGAATCTCGTTCCGTAAGAAATTGTCAGTTCATACTCTGCCCTGTCAGCATCCTCAGCGGTCTTTTGCACGCTTACCTGCGCCTTCTCCTCCTCGATCTTTCTCTCATAAACAAAAAAACGTCCCTCCTGTCCGCATTCCTCAAACCCACAGATTCCCTCCGGGGGCTTCGGGAAGCATCTGATCACCGTATGACTTGTTCCTGTCACACAGATCTTCCCGTCTTCCTCCCAGACCGGGTTTTCTGACAGGATCAGATACTCCTGATCCGTCTTCACCCGGAAGGCCAAAAGCGCATCTCTGCGGGAAAGATGCAGGATATCCTCCCGTCCCTCCCCTTCCCAGGTAAAGGCCGGATCCCTGTCTCCATAAAACACATACGTATCCCCCGCTGCGGTGCGGAGACGGCACAAAGGCGTTGCCAGAGCATATGCCAGCACTGCATTTCCCAGTCTCATTCTGTAGGGAAAAAAGCCATATTCCCCATCCTTTATCTCCACAGGAGGAAAAGTCACGCTTCTTTCTCCCCTTCCCGCTGTAAAAATCACGTTTCTATGGGTCTCCATCCTCTGCCTTCTCTGATAATTATTGAAAAAAACATAGCCGTGATCTTCATCACATCTGACGGCCGTCCGCAGGGTATGCCGATCCCCGGGATATATTCTTTCTTCCGGAATCTCCGCCTCCAGCGCCGCCATATCTTCTCCAAAATCCTGCAGAAAACAGGCCAGCAGTCTGATCTCTCCGTAATGATCTGAAATTTCTCCATACTGCCTGATAGGCGCGTTAAAATCATAATTGATCTCCGGAAGATCATTTATATCCCCTGCCTGTCTGCTCTCCTGAAGGGTTGACCGCTTTCCCTGCGGATTGCTTCCTCCATGATACATATAATAACCCAGCAGCGCCGCGCCGCTTCCCAGCTTCACCAGAGACATGGCGCCGATATCCTTTCCCCATGCCACCGGTCTCCGGTGTGCGGTTACCTGAAGCCCGCCGCCTAATTCCGCTGTCAGAAACGGAAAACGCGACTCGTCAAAGGTCACGCTCTCCTCCACATGGTGGTCGCAGGCGATCAGAGCATCATTCCTGATATGGCTGAATACATAATTGGCGTTGGGTTCTATCTCTGTTGTGCGGGGGTCCCAAGGGGCCTCGCAGTAGCCTCCCATCACCGGAAGCAAATCGCCAATGCTGGCTCCGCCCCATCCGGTGGCCGTATAAAAGGGAACCTGAAAACCGATCTCTCTGGCAAGTGCCGTAAGGGTGCGCATATGGCCATCCCCTGCATTTTTTCCATGAAGTGCTCCCACATGGCCATATTCGTTTTCAATCTGTATTCCAATTACAGGCCCGCCATCCTCATACAAAAGTCCCTCTGCCTGCTCATAAACCTTCTCCCAGTAGCGCTTTACAAATTTCAGATACCCTTCGTCATCACACCTCAGCGTGATGCCTTCCTTCTCTTTCAGCCAGTCCGGAAATCCTCCGTTTCGGACCTCCCCATGAGCCCATGGGCCAAGACGCAGAAACGCATAGAATCCCACCTTTTTACAGAGCAGTAAAAACTGCCTTATGTTTCTGCAGTCCTCAAAATCAAAGACCCCTTCCTCCTCTTCATGGTGGATCCAGATTACATAACTGGAGACAATGATGATTCCCCCTGCTTTTATCTTCCGCAGAGATTCCTCCCACAAATCCGGCTTATATCTGCTGTAGTGCATTTCCCCCATGACCGGAAACCATGGCTTTCCTTCTCTTATGAGGTAATGACTGTTGTAGTCAAAATCCTTTTTCATAATTCACCTCATTGCGCTGCATTGTTGCGCAAAGCCATAACATGGCTTTTCTTCTCCTCTGCACTCCTCTGTCAGTGAGATTTAAAACGCAATCACCAGAAACTCCCCTTCCGTCTTCTCTTTCATTCCCTCCGCAAGCCGCCTGGCCACACTTTCATCATATTCCCCTGACTCCAGCATGACCTGTACAAACTCCCGGCGAATGCACAGGTAGTCTGATCCATAATAGGTTTCCTTCAGACTCTCGAAGGTATCTGCAGGGCTGATGGTACCCTCCACCACATCCGGCCGGTAATAGGATGCGCGAAAATCAATATCATTAAAGATCACCACCGACTTTTCAGGGATCTCTCTGTAGGCCTCATCCCACTGTCCGGTAATCCGGGCATAATATCCATCTGAAAGCTCCATACCGTCATTTTCGAAAACCGCAAGCACCGCCAGGATCACCAGAGACGCCGCTGCTCCTGCCAGAAAATGAAGTCCCTTTTTCCCCCTGATTCCCGGAAGCAGGAGCCCGATCAGTCCGATGCACAGCAAAAAGCTGGCAGGCTCAAAAAACCGGAAGTAAAAACTGTCCATGGAGGAAAAATACCGTATCACAATAAAAACCAGGTAATAGATCACAGACATGGCGATCATCACCGACTCCCTGGTAAAGGGTCTGTACCGCTTTATCACAAACAGAGTAAGCCCCACCAGAACGATCACCACCACAAACACCTTCAGATTATAAGGAAAGCCCTCAATCAGCTCCGGTATCTGCAGAGAAAACACATTGCAGACTTCCGTCAGCAGGCTTTCGATCAGGTCGTTGGTGAGCCTCTCATAGTCATCCCACCAGAGAGACCTGCTGACCCCGGAGGCCATGCCGTTTTTGATCTTATTCATAAGCAGGTAGGCCATGCTCATGCTTCCCGAGGCAAAGGCCGTTACTGCCAATGCTGCCGCCTTTTTGAAATATCTCTTTTCCCTGCTCCGGAAGTACTTCCCAAGCAGACACAAAATATAGCACCCTGTCACGATCCATACATATATGCCGAAGTATCTGGTGAGAAAGCAGCACAGACCCAGGATCCCCAGCAGAATATACCATTTGCCATGAGGCTCTTCCTCTCCCAGTATTTTCGCCAGCACCAGTGAAAATCCCAGCAGAAACAGCATAAAGGGGATCTCGCTCCAGGTGTAGTAGGCAAGATTCAGAAAACCGATGTTGGTCAGGCACAGGGCATACACCCAGGCGTCCTTTTTGAAACACAGCCGCATCAGAAGCAGAATCAGTCCACAGATCACCATAGTCAATAGTTTGGATGCCAGGTAAGCGTCTGTCCCCGTGACTATCATGGTCAATGCAATCAGCGCCGGATATACAATGGGCCAGTTGGCAAACCAGTTATGGTATCCCGCCAGTCCATCGTAATGAAAGCCAAATCCTTCCCGCAGATTTACCGCTTCCCTCAAATATCCCGCCGAATCGGCCGAGATATAAACGCCTTTCAGATAGGCCCTGGAATAAATACTCACACACACTGCCAGAAACACCAGGAGCAAGAACAGATCATTGCCGTATTTCCGAAAAAAAGCAGCAAAGGGAATCTTCCTGATCCTGTTCCACATCCTCTCAAATCCAAAGAGAATTCCCAGGATCAAAATCAGCGTTACGGCAACGCATACAGGAATGGAATAGTACAGAATCTCTCCATAAGTAACTGAGACTGTTTCCACCCGGCTGATTCCGAGAGAAATGCCACTCTCTGCAGGCTCTCCGTTTTTCAGGACCGTCTCTTCAAAAGGAAGGACATTCTCTCCTCCTTCCGGTACCTGCATAAAGTAGGGCTCGCTTCCATCCGCCAGAATGGAGATCAGATATTCCCGTCCTTTCACAAAGCTCAGATCTGCGGGAACCGAAAACCATTTGCCGGGAACGATGGTCTCCGCCGGTATCACCTGATTGAGCAGAAGCGCTGAGGAGTCATCACTCACCGCAATGCGCACGGTTCCTCTGCTCTCCTCTGAAAGATTGACCATAAGAAGCAAAAGGCCTCCCGCATTAAAATCCTCCTTTGCCTTCAGCCTCACTTCAAGGGGCTCTCCCTCCTCACATTCCACATAAACCGGTTCCTCCACGATTTCCGGAAAAATCTCCGTAGTTCTGCGGCCGTTCTGCGCCGTGTGGGTGAGAACCAGCATGGCAGCTGCAAATCCTGCCAGAACCAGCACAATATATATAATCTTAAAGACTGCTCGTTTTTTTTCCCTCATGTATTGAAAATTCCTGTCCCTTTCCTGATCGATCCATGCGTCCGGATCAGCCGCAGAGCTGGTCCGCCAGCTTCATCGCCTTCTCCACCACTACATCGGAATTATGGTGGGCATGCTCTCCCCACCGTCCCAGACCATAGATTCCCCTTGCGGCACAGTACCCCAGCAGCTTTTCCATAATCTCCGGTTTGCCCACAGTATTCAGAGGATACGCATAGTCACTGACATAATAACATGTATTCTCATTGTGTTCCGACTCACATCCGCCGGCACTCTTCGTTTCCGGATACATCGCTGTCCGCTCCTGCCGCGTCTCCAGCCAATGCCCCCTGCTTCCCGGGCAGAAATTATGCCGCACTAATATTCTGTGCCAGGTCACTTTTAAATCCGGCACATAAATCCACTGTGCCGGCGTATCCAGGTTCTCACCACAATATCTGGTCTCGATCGCACTATGCTTAAGTTCTTTAATCGCGTTCGTCATTTCTTCAGGCATCCCTGTCAAGCTCTTAAATTCTCTCCATGGTATCGTAGTGACGATTATATCCGCCTCATATGTATCCCCTGATACGGTTCTCACTCTCCGGACATCACATTCCAGACAGGACACCTCTGCATGATAACGCACACAGGGACTGATCTCCTGTGCCATTCTCCGCCAAATCTCCCCATAGCCATAATGCTTCGGATAATAAAAACTGGCATGCCCAGGCTGCCTTCCGCAGGGCTTATGGATCAGACAGGACCTGAGTGTATCTTCAAAGCTCACATCCGGCAGCTTCTCCAGCCAATAGGTGCCAAGTGTATCCAGTTCATCCGCAAACATTTTCTGATTGTAGGGCAGCATATAATCCTCTGCAATCCGCCTCCCCAGTTTCCAGAAAATCCAGTCGGTAAATTTTTCCGGGCAGGGCAGGCCGCTGTTACATCCGGCCTTTGCTATGGATGCCAGATAAGTCACCTGCCTCTCCAGATCCATCTGCCAGATATTTGCCTCCAGAGGATGGCTCACCACCATCCCGCCCAAATCGATCCTGCTGTCCCGCCGGAATAAATTCCACTCCTGCTCAGGCAGAAACTGAAACAGGAATTCATTCACCTTCGGCCTTTTTACATCCAGAAAATGCCCTCCGCCAATGTCAAACGGACTGCCATCCACCACGGCAGAGCGGCACAATCCTCCCGCTTCCTCTTCCTTTTCCAGAACCAGAAAAGAAGTCTCGCCCTTTCTTTTCAGGCAATTTGCAAATGTAAGCCCCGCAGGACCGCCGCCCAGAATCAGATACTTTACCTTTTCCATTTTTTACACCATTTCTGCTTATTTTTATTTATGTACACAAGTCTCATGCTTCTTCAGCATAAAAAGGATCCTGAGCGCTTCTGTAACCGAACTGGCCTTCAGGCTGGAGGCTGTCCCCACATAATGAATCGGGACCTCTATCGTCCGTAAATTTCTGCAATAATACCTCATTTCTGTCTGGTACATATGCCCCCTGGAAAGAAACTGATCCAGCCTTAAATTTTCCAATATCTTTCTCTGAAATCCCTCAAAACCGCTTGTCATATCCTCCAGTCCGGTTCCAAGAACAAAATTCGATAAAAAAGTTCCTCCCTGGCTCAGCATTCTCCGATATAAAGGCTGTTCTCTCATGGAGCCGCCCTTCATGAATCTGGACCCCCATACGCAGTCATATCCCTCTTCCAGCTTCTCCAGAAACTGGGGTATTTCAGAAGGAAGGTGGCTTCCCCCTCCATCCATCTCGATGATCTGTTCCGCTCCATCCGCAAGCGCCTGCCGGAATCCTTCCAGATAACAGGTGATCACTCCTCTGGATTCCGGGTAAAAAATACACTTTACCCTGTCGCTGCTCTTCTCTCTCTCCCGGATAATCTCCTCTGTCCGGTCTCTGGAATAAGTATCGATCACAGGATATATGTATAAATTATCATAGGGCAGACCCAAAATTTCATCCAGAATCCACCCCATGGTCGCTTCTTCATTTGCCACCGGCATCACGATAATTGTTTTTTTCATTTCCACCCTCATTTGTAATGCTGCTTTTGCCGCTCTTTGCTGTTTATGGCAGGCAGTCTTAATCCCGCCGCACGGCTGCGCCATCAATTCCGTAGAAGCGTGACAATCCCCTGTTTTCCCAGTCTTCGGAATCCTCCTTGATATCCGAAAAATACAAAAGGATCGGCTGTGCCGGCAAAGGCTCCACCTCTATCACGCCTTCCGCGCCGCTCCTGTAAAGCTCCATGCGGTTTTGCAGCGCTTCTCCGTAAGCCTGCGCACTTCCGTTTGTCAGATCTTCCAGCGCTGACGAAAAGGTAAAATAATGGGGTTCCGGCACTACCATAAGCGCTGATCCGAATATCAGAAAGAGCAGACACCCCAGAATACACCAGCTGCTCTCCACAGAAAACGCCTTCTCTTCTCTTTCGGTCTTTCTCCGGCCCTCCGACAGCTTCCTCGCCCATCCTGTTACATAACCCACGCATAAGGCCAGAATCAGGACATACATCAGATAAATCAGTGCCTGGATTCTGCCGGCTTCCATATTGCCCACCGCAAACAGAGGAGGGGTTGCCATGGCTGACACCAGGCAGAAGCCGAATCCAACCGCCACAAGAGGATAGGGGAATCGAAAGGTAATCTTCTCTGCCATATGCCAGAACAGCGGAACCAGCAGGACCATAATCAGAACCACCGGCCACGTGGTCCACTGGCTCACCGCACGGTCCAGGCACTCATAAAAGGAGACAAGTACTGCTTTAACCGGATTCATACCGCTTGCATCCTCCGCTCTCACCCAGTTCCCGGGAGCCGCCACATTCAGGAGAAAGCCCAGATAAAAAACGATTATGGGGATCCAGACCGGATTTCTCCTGCTTTCTTTACGGTACACCATAACGACCGTTACCGCCAGGAGAACCACCGCCACATTGAGCGCCGTCATCTGGTTGCCGCCGCCTGTGAAAAATCCAAGGACAGAAGCCGCCGTCAGATCCCATATCCGCTTTCTGTCCGTATCATAAGCAGAAGAAACTAATAAACCAAAGAAAAACAGCGACATGCTGTGCACAAAAATATAGTTTGCCGCACCGCTGTACCAGTAAAAAGCCTCCACTCTTCCCACCGGGCACATGCACTGAATGCTGGCAAACAATACCAGCATGGAGATACTGTGGCTTATATATTTATCCGCGCCAAATGCCTTGACAAAAATTCCGTGAAACAGGTACATTGTGGAAAAGCTCAACATTCCCAGCATAATCCAGGTAGTCAGCACGTACCACCTTTCTCCGAACGTGCTGGGCGGAACTGCCATCAGGAAATTGGAGGTGAAATACCCCATCCAGTGGAGCCAGTCCTTTGCCGCATTCAAAATGCCCTGCCAGAGCACTGCAAAGATATTATGAGACGCTGCCCACGTCTGGCGGCAGCTGCTTCCGATCGAATAATCATCCGCACTGGGATAATTATACCAGGCAATCCAGAGCAGCGGAATCAGACTGAGCACATACAGTATGGTCAGAGCAATGGCAAGTCTCTTCGGCGTTACCGTCCTTTGCAGCCTTTTACCAACCGTTTCTTTTATTCTGTTCCATTTATTCTGATTTTCATTTTCTTTTTGCTGTTCGGCAGAGAATTTCATGTCTCTGATCCCTTCCTTCACCTTATCGGTAGCCATTGCAGGCTTCGATCACCATCTCCGCCTCCTCATCCGTCATTTCCGGAAAAAGGGGCAGCGTCACACAGTGAGAAGCCAGATATTCCGCATTCGGGCAGTCCCCTTCCTGATATCCTAGATTCTTATAGGCTTTCTGCAAATGGCAGGGTACCGGATAATGCCGGTTGCACTCCATCCCCTTCTCATCCATATACGCAATGAAATCCTTCGGGTCCTCCACAGTAATCACAAACAAATGGAACACCGGATCCGTATTCTCGGGGTGTGCCTGCATGGTGAGAAGCGGATTGATAATTTCCCTCAGATACCGTCTGCCGATCTCTCTCCGTCTTGCTGTCCATTCAGGCAGGTATTTCAGGCTGACGCTTAAAACAGCGCCCTGCAGCCCCTCCAGACGGTAATTGTAGCCCACCACATCATGATAATAGCGCACCTGACAGCCCTGATTCTTCAGGGTCGTAATAGCGTCATAATATTCCTTTTTAAAACAGGTGACACTTCCCCCTTCTCCGAAAGCATAAAGATTTTTTCCGGGATAGAAGCTGAAGCACCCCAGCTCGCCCAGACTGCCTGCCAGTTTTCCCTCATACCCCGCTCCATGCGCCTGGGCGCAGTCCTCCACCACATAGAGCCCGTGGCGGTCTGCAATTTCTTTTACTCTGTTAAATTCAAAAGGCTGGCCGTACAGATGCACGCCCAGAATGGCTTTGGTTTTCCCTGTTATTTTCTCTTCGATCTTATCCGGATCAATCTCCCAGGTATCCGCCGTACAATCCACAAACACCGGTACCGCTCCTGTGTAAGTTACCCCCCAGGCCGTCGCTATATAGGTATTGGCAGGAACAATCACCTCATCTCCCTCGCCGATCCCTAATGCAAGCATCGCGCAGTGAAGCGCGGAAGTTCCGTTATTCACACCCGCTGCGTACGGTACGTTACAAAACTGCGCAAATTCTCTGTCAAACCGGTCTGCAAATTTTCCCCCTGAAAAAGCGGTCTCCTCGCAGACAGCTTCGATGGCTTCCAGATACTCCTTTTTATGCTTTTGATAATCTCTTGTCAGATCGATTCTCTTTAACATCTCTCACTCCGTTTCTGCGCTGTATCCTGCGCACGCCTTCCCCTGTTTCCGCACTGTCCTGCTGTTGCCGCGGCTCTTTTTGCTGCCCGCTCTTCCGCCCGGAAGGTGCGGTATAACCGGCAGATCCGTACCAGATAATTTCTGACCGTCTTTCCCACATTGACGGTGGTATTGTAATCTTCCTGCCATCTTACGGGCATATCATAGATCACCACGCCCATACGCTCCGCCCGCAGAAGAAATTCTATGGTATAAAACCAGCCGTTATCATTGCCGCATACACTGACCAGCCTCTCCGCCGTCTCCTTCCGGAGAAACGTAAAACCACAGACTGCGTCGGTTGCCCTCATATGGAAAAACATCTTTAACAGGAACACCAGTCCCATGGATGTGATCTTACGATACCACTTTCTTCCGGTTGTGCGGGACTTTTTGCTGAAACGGCTTCCGTTTACATACGCCAGCCTGGGATGCTTTTGGAACATTTTAATCGTATGCCCCAGATACCGGATATCCGTAGACAGATCAATATCCATATAGCCTACCAGCGCACACTCATTTAATTCAATCCCTTTCCGAAACGCCACCCCCACGCCCCGCTCTCCCACACGGACATAGGTCACTTCCGGATACTTCCCGGCCAGCGCCTTTCCGATTTCCGGAGTCTCGTCCTCCGAACCGTTATCCAGGATCGTAAGCTGATAAGGGATGGTTACATTTTCCCTCAGATATGCCATGGTCCTGTCGATCCCGCTTTGCAGCCGGAGCCGCTCATTTAAAACCGGGAACAGCAGATTGATCGATAATTCTTCTTCTCTCATCACTTTACCACCTTTTCTATGTCTGAGACCAGATATCTTTGCTGCTTAAAAATCAGATTCAGCATCACCGATAAATACTTTAATATGATCGTAAGAAGGGCAAACACTCCCAGAAAGCCCAGCGCCAGAAATCCCATGGTGGAAAGCCATCCTTCTACTGGCTTCGTTGGATGAAACACATTGGAAATAATATAAAACACCATGACAATGGTAAATACCAGAAACACTCCGCAGATGACAGCGGAAATCCTTTCCAGTACATTGGTAAAATAGATAAAAGAATCCAGCGCAAGCGCCGTCCTCTCCGATGCCACCGTCTTATTCTTGATCCTCACGTTTACATCCCGGCTGTCATAATAAATCGTGGCCGTCTTAAGGCCGCAGTTCATATAAACCGCCTTTCGGTACGGAATATACTGCCCCATGGATTTGATCCTGTTGATGGCTCTCCTGGATACGATACGGAAGGTCTCCGGTCCGATCTTTCCGATTCCCCTTTTGGTTTTATTATAGAGAGAATAAAAAGCCCTGGAAGTAAGCCGCATTTTTCCTCTGCTGCTGGCCGCCACAATATCGTTCCCCAAAAGCAGTTTTTCATAGACATCCATGATCACCTTCGGGTCATAATCCACAAAAATATCGTCAAATTCATATACAAAGTCCCCGATCGCCACATCTCTTCCCGCATTCATGGCGCTTTCCAATCCCTGGAAAAAACTCATATGGACCACATTGACCATAACCCTGATCTGCCTGCTCTCGATATATTCTTTGAGCAGATCCACCGTCCCATCCTGGCAGAAGTCATCCACACATACGATTTCAAACTGCTGGAAATTCTTTTCGCACACCGGTATCACCGTATCCAGAAAATACTTCAGATAAGCTGCCGCATCATGGAGATAGATTACAAGAGAGATAAACTTCTTTTCCTTTTTAAACATGTCTTTCTTTTCCATTGTCTTTCTCTTTTCCGCTTTTTATTTCAACAGACCCCTGCAAATCTGCAGGACATGGCCCCTTTCTTTTTTACATCTGTAAAAAGTCATCCAGATCATATACGGTATTGATCTTACCGGACAACACACTGACGAAGGTCGGCTGTCTGCTCATCACTTTGATCGCTGTGGGCCTTGAGTCATCCACCTCCGAGCTCTTCAGGATGGGCTTCATCGAATACAGCGATCCCACATATGAGTATGCGTATTCCGGCTTTAAATATTTATCCGCCAAATGGGACATATAGGGCCAGGCTGAATCCGGCTTGTGAACGCACTCATTGCAATTTCCCAGCTGGGAGACTGTACATGGCCGCCAGGATCTGTATTCTTCTTTACCGGACTTTTCGCCCTCCGGCTCTGCTAATCTTTCCTCCTCCAGCCCCGCCTGACAGCTGAAGACCGGCTTCGGATCATAACTGGTAACATGAGGCGTGAAGGTCACAGACGTGAGAGAATGCAGCCCTGTTTTTCCAAATGGCATAATGGAAAAGAAGGGGCCGTCCATGACTGTGATCCCCACCCCCTTAAGCGTCTCAGAAGGCTCGCAGAGAATGATCTCACAGAGCTCGTACTTAATGTCGAACAGCTCCTTTTCCTCCGCTCCTGTCACCTTATCCAGAATCTGATTCACAGAAGCATACGTGGCATTGAGCACATAGGGCGCCTCACAGCTCTGTCCATCCGCCAGTTCTACCCGGAACGTCCGCTCACCCTTCACAATCCGGGCAATCCGGGCATGGAACCACAGCTCGACATTTTTATTTTCCTTAAGCCTGTCCTCATAATAGGCTTGAAGAAGCCTGGCGTCATAGGTATATTCCTCGGTGAGAAAAGCGCCGTCACACATTCCCTTTTTAAAATACTTAGAGAGCGCCACCTCCTCGCACTTAATATCCGCTGCCCGGCAGAATTCCTGGAACTGAGAAGCGCTGGTCCAGGAAAACTTATCGGAAGTGGCATAGATCTGCTCAAATTTATCATGAATACAAAAACCAAAGTCCTCCACAAAACGCCTGAAATATCCGGCGGACTTCACTGCTGTGGTAAGACTTCTGGGATAATGATATCCCATATGGACCCTTGCCTGATTAATATAGGTAGCCCTCTGAAAAGGTGCGTCATCGTATTCCAGAACCAGCACGTGCTGGTTCCTGCTGCCGCAGAAGTCCGCCGCATACATACCATATAGTCCGGCTCCGATTATTATTTTGTCATATTGTGCAGGATTGCATATGGACATGCAGATAACCCCTTTCTATTTTCATACAGATTTTCAAATTATTTACTGTCCGCGTATTTCCTTCCGGCATGGATTCATAAACAGAATACCATCCCGACGGGCAAAATACTATCAAAACCTTTCTTTTCCCATAATAATATAATAAATCCTGTACTCCTCCCCGCTCACCGTCTCCTGCCCTGTCTGATACAGCATCTCATATTCCTCCAGTCCCTCCCTGCTTTCCACACAGGAATCTTCCGAATCCACCAGATAAAATCCCTTCTTCTCAGGAAAATTTTTTTCCGCCCAGACGACCAGCTCATCCAGTTCGATTTTCTGCTCCTGCTCCCTGCTGTAATCCGCATAAGAAACCTGGCTTCCTGTTCCTGCAAAATAAAATACATACTCCGGAAGATAAGCCTGCACTGTCGATACCAAAGGTACATTGGCCGATACCAGCACTTCCTCCTCCCCGATCTCCTGCCGGATATATTCCGCCGTATTTTCTCCATCAGAATAAAGTCCGTGCAGAGCATTGGGAAGACTGGAAGACTCCTCCTCCGAGTTCCACTGCATGAACATACATCCTGCCAGTACCACCAATAACAGCTCCAGCCCTGCCAGAATGTTCCTGCTGATCCTGTCCTCAGGACACATTTCCTTTCTCTGCTCATATAAAATCCAGATGGTCCAGAGCAGCACAAAACAAAGCGCAATAAAATGCCACAGGTGAAGCTGATAAACCACAACGCTGAAAAATGCCTGGAACAGATATGCTGCTGCCATTACTGCCATCGCCCAGAAACTTTTCAGTCTCGCTGACACTACCGCCAATGCTCCCAGAAACAATACCAGCAAAAGCAGGCAAAAAACTTTCTCCTGTCCTGTCAGACGCTCCGGTATCCAGAGGCAGCAGGTTCTGATCTCCCTGACCAGATCCCGGATCCCCAGATCGTTGATCTGAAATACCGGACTGTCCGAAACCTGATAAAACTGCGCCACCCACAGGAAAAAACTTGCCAGAGGGATCCAGATTCCCTTCAGGACTCTGACAAGCGGTCCGGCCGACTTTTCCCGGATACTCAGCCTCACATTTTCACACAGCCACATCAGAGAGATCATACCAGCCGCCGCCAGAACCACCGTATCTGTCTGTACCAGAAGCCCCAGAAGAAAACCGTACAGGATTGCCTTCTCGTTCCGACTGGGGTAGCACACCGCCAGCAACATCAGTACCAATGCAATCAGACAGTAATTGCGCGCAATATCCGCATAGAAATAAGTAAAAGCAGGACTGAACAGACAGGCTGCTTTTACTGCCAGATTAAAAGGCGCTTTCCACAAAAAAAGCCCGGCGCCTGCTCCCATGACCAGAAAGCTCAGAACCCCGATACTCCGAAAAGGCAGCCCCAGCTTCGCAAACGGCATCACCAGAAGATACCATAAGCAGGGATGCCCCTGATATTTAATTTCCGCAAACAGCTCCGCCGGCGACAATGCCCTGGCTATCAGCCATACATTGGCCTCATCGCGCCAGGGCTCATGCCGCAGCAAAAGTATCCCGTTCCCTATCAGATAGACAAGGAAAATTCCCATGAGAATCACCCTGCCGTTTATACTTTTTTTCTTAACTGCCGCCATTGTCTCCCTACATTACCCGTAAAATTTTATTTCTATCAATGGTAGCATAAGATAAGAAACTGGTCAATTATTTTTGGTCTCCTCATAATCCAGAATAATCTTGGCAAGGGCTTCCGCATACAGCCGTCTCCCGGCTTCCGTGAGATGAACGCCATCCTCCAAATACTCCTCCGCCGTATAGGCGTCAATTCCCAGATCCAGGTATGCATTGAAAAACACGGACTGTGTCTCATTGGCAATATAGTTGCAGGTCCCGACATAGTCCGCCAGCGTTCCGCTCCCATTGTCCATCATATTGGAATCCCCGATCAAATGGCCATCTTTATAAAACTGAGCGAACATTGGGGAACAGACGATTACCGTCGCGTCGGGAGCAACCTCTGTGAGGTTTCCGATCCCGTAGCGCATAGCGCCCACATAGGTCTTCTTGTTATCTCCGTCATAGTCCACATTGCTCTGTCTGACCCCCCGAAAAAAATCATTGATCCCATACTGTACAATGAAATAGTCTGTCTGGGTGAAATCAATGTCGGGATCATCCAGCAGTTCTTTGGCTACCGTTCCCTCAAATATATCCGTCGGGATTAACCCCAGCATGGCGTTTACCACGCCGCAGAAGCTCCTGGAGGTCCACTGCTCCACGCTTCCCTCCTCATCCATTTCAATAGAGGCGCTGGTCCCTCCGATGGCCAGATTGTATACATCCGCATCACACAGCTTCGATGTCAGATAAGGAACCCCCGTGCCATCCCGGTTATTGTCGAAGATACTGTCTCCCAAAAATACCAGCTGGAGCGGATGCCCCTCAGGCTTTGTCTGGTCCTCCTCGGTCACCACCTGCTCCTGCACCGGAATATCAATATCCATCTCTGTCGTGATCTGCTGCTGCTCAAAATGGCTGCCGGCATGGGCAGATCGGAACGGGGAAGGGGAGGGCGCAGGTGTTGCACGGGGTCTGGACTTCTCTATAACCTCTCCGGTTTCCGTGATCAGAATATTATCGGAAATCACATCGTTTTTAGCCTGCTCTTCCTCGTTCTTTCTGCCGCATCCGATTATCACCAGAGCAGCCGCTATCATGATCATCAACACTGTTCCCAGTTTATTGTTTCTTACTTTTTTCATAATCCGCACTCCTCTCTTCAGGATATATTCTGTCAGCGCCGACTGTCGTCATATCCCTGGTCTTTACTGATTTAAGAATATCACATCTGGGGGAAAATTCCAGTTGTCCGGACCCATTCTAAGATTTCTTATACTATTTTTAAGCATTTCTTAATAACTCGAACACTGTTTATTCATAGTTTATTCCATTTCAGGAAAATATATGTCCTGTCGCTTGTAAAATTCTGATTTCTCTTGTTATAATGGGTAACATATAAAAAGAGGAGACCTGCCATGAGAAAAAAGTTTACCGATTTCAGATTTGAGTTTATTATGATCATCCTTTTTCTGATCATGTCCATCACTGCCTGTTCCTGGAACTTCATCAATTTCGATGAATTCTTTACCATGCAGTGGTGCCGCAGCAGCCGGTCAGATTTTTTGTATGAAGTCCTTCATGATACTGCTCCTTTTTTGTACTACTTTATGATAAGACCCTTTGTGATTCTCACCGGACATAATATATTAATGGCCCGGCTGTTTTCTTTGAGTGCAGTCTTTATCCTGTTTCTTTTGGGCACCACCTTTGTCAAAAAAGAATTTGGAAGAAAGGCCATGTTTTTTTATCTGTCCATTCTTTATTTAAATCCCTTCATGCTACAGAAATCCACGGAAATCCGTATGTATATCTGGGCCAGCGCTTTCACGCTTTTATCCGGTATGTACTGTTACAGGCTGCTAAGCGCTCCTTCCCGGAAAGACTGGATCCGCTTTACCCTCTTTGCCCTGCTGGCCTCCTGCACCCATTATTACGCCGTACTTACCATGATCTTTCCCTATCTTGGGCTTCTTTTTTACTTTGCCTGCACACGGAACAAAAAAGAACTGAAGAACTGGTTCATCTGCGCCGGGGTGACAGTGGTCTCCTATCTTCCCTTTCTTCTGATCGCCATTTTCCAGATTCGGGAATCCAGCGGCAACTGGATCTCAGCCCCCAGCTCCAGGCTTGCCCCGCTGAAAGAGCTGTTTTACAGCCCTGTCAGGGGAACAGAATACCTGTATCTGAGTATTATGGCCTTCTCTACCCTGCTTGCACTGATCTTCTTTCTCCGTGAAAAGAAAGTGGAATATTACTGGTCGCTCATCTGCTGCAGCTCTCTGTGGGGAATCGCCGCTTTCTGTATCCTGTTCGGCCAGCTGGTAAAACCTGTTCTGTTAAGCCGTTATCTGATCATGTCCATCTGCCTTTTATTTCTCGGCCTTGCACCGCTTGCCCGGCGCACCAGCCGGTATATCCTGCTTCTGCTGTGTCTGTGCTTTGCCCTGGTCAGCTCTCTTCAGTACAGAGGCGCTCTTACGACACTGAAAGAAGACAAAACGGAAGACACCCTCCGGTTTGCGAAGGAGCAGATCCGGGAGGGTGACAGCATTCTTCTGATCAGCGGCGACGACTACCTCTACAACTGCACCTCCTATTTTGTTCCACAGGCCAGACTTCATTATGCCGGCGCATTTGAAACCGGCCAGTTTCCCGAAAATGCCGGGGATTCCGGGTTCTGGTTCTTCGACAACGGAGAACACCTGAACCAGGCGGAACTTGCAAAAGCCGGAATGCAGGCGGAGGACTTCGGTCAGTACCAGCTGGGATATATCCACATGCGGATTTATAAGATATCTTTTATTCCAGTTCCGCAGAAATCCGCAAGTACACCTTGAGCTGGAACGATTTAC
>CAMWFQ010000008.1 GCA_947173495.1 uncultured Lachnospiraceae bacterium
ACTTCCTTACAGCCACAGTCCGAGCGTTAAGAGCGTCGCAGGCAATGGGTAGGGCTGCATGAGAACCATGCCGGGGTGAAATTCCCATGAGGTTATGCTAATAACCGTCCGATTAAAGCCTTTGTTTTATTGAATAGTGGACTTGCTGCTATTCATAGACTGTATTATATGTTTGCGAAAGAAAGGGGGATTTTCTTTGACGCAAAACCAAACGCCCGTTACCACAACGGAGCATAAAATCGGAAAAGTTACTTACCTTGTATGTTCGTCCGCAAGTGAACACGCGACGGACACACTGGATAAAAAGATAAAAAAGCTCATTCGCAAAGACATGGAGCTGAACCCCGCAAACGCCCGAAAATAGGGCGTTTCTTCACATTTTATACATGACACAGGCAGCGGTATGTGGTATAATATAGACAGTACAAATACCATGCTTGTCTGTCGTCGGAAAGGAGGACAAAATGTTACAGACAGACAAGATTACCGCTTTATATTGCAGATTGAGCCAGGAAGATATGCAGGCCGGGGAAAGCGAGAGCATACAGAACCAAAAGCTGATTTTACAAAAGTATGCTGACGAACACCACTTTTTCAACACGCGCTTTTTCGTAGACGACGGATTTTCCGGCGTGAGCTTTGAGCGTGAGGGGCTTCAAGCCATGCTGCATGAGGTTGAAGCCGGGAACGTGGCAACCGTCATAACAAAAGACCTTTCCCGTCTGGGACGTAATTATCTGAAAACCGGGGAGCTGATAGAGATTGTTTTCCCCGAATACGAAGTGCGCTACATTGCCATTAACGACGGTGTAGACACAGCGAGGGAAGATAACGAGTTTACCCCTCTGCGGAACTGGTTCAACGAGTTTTACGCCCGCGACACTTCAAAGAAAATCCGGGCTGTCAAACAGGCAAAGGCACAGAAAGGCGAGCGCGTCAACGGCGAAGTGCCTTACGGTTACATAGCCGACCCAAACGACCGCAATCATCTATTGCCCGACCCGGAAACGGCGCACATTGTAAAACAGATTTTCGCTATGTATGTGCGCGGCGACCGTATCTGCGAAATCCAGAACTGGCTACGGGAACATGAGGTATTGACTGTTGCAGAATTGCAGTACAGGCGCACAGGAAGCCACAGGCACCCCCGCCCCCACCCGAATTGTATTTACAACTGGCCGGATAAAACACTCTATGACATTCTGGCGCGTAAAGAGTATTTGGGGCATACCATTACAGGCAAGAGCTATAAGGTATCTTACAAATCGAAAAAGACGAAGAAGAACCCGGAGGAAAAGCGTTACTTTTTCCCCAACACGCACGAACCTTTGATTGATGAAGAAACCTTTGAGCTTGCACAGAAACGGATTGCTACCAAACACCGCCCTACCAAAACAGAAGAAATCGACATTTTTTCGGGGCTTCTCTTTTGTGGGGACTGCGGCTATAAAATGTATCTGCAACAGGGAGCCGGGACACTGGAACGCAAACACGCCTACACTTGCGGGAAGTACCGAAACAGGATAAGGACTGGCGAGCTTTGCACTACCCATTATATCCGAAAGAGCGTCCTTAAAGAACTTGTCCTTGCTGATTTACAGAGGGTGCTATCCTATGTGAAAGAGCATGAACAGGAGTTTATCGAAACCGCCAACGAGTGCAGCGCAAAGGCAGTACAAAAGACGCTGACACAGCAGCGGAAAGAGCTTGACAAGGCACAGAGCCGCATTAGCGAGTTGAACATCTTATTCCGCAAGCTCTACGAGGACAACGCTTTAGGGAAACTTTCAGATGAACAGTTTGCTTTTCTGACTTCCGGCTATGATGAAGAAAAAAAGACGCTGACCCGGAGGATTGCGGAGCTGTCACAGGAAATCGACAACGCCACCGAGCGCAGCGCGGACGTGAAAAGGTTTGTCGCACTGGTACGCAGGTACACCGCCATTACCGAACTGACCTACGAAAACGTCCATGAATTTATTGACCGTATTCTTATTCACGAACTGGATAAGGAAACGAACACCCGCAAAATCGAAATCTTTTATAGCTTTGTCGGCAGAGTTGATACAGGCGACAAGCCTACCGAAAGTATCTCCTATTTCAGACAGATAGGAGCCGACGTAAAGAGTTATGCTATCTAACATACATCAAAAAGAGGTAAGATAACGCCCTCTGCAAAAAAGGTTACGTTATCTTACCTCAACAAAATTCGTACCTGAAAATCCATCGTCCACAAAGAACATGGTGTTGCAGAAGCCGTGTTCTGCGGCATATTTGGACAATAACGCTTTCTGGTTGGTGATGGAATTGCTCTCCCCATCGAGAGCATCGTCCTGGCTTAAACGGCAGTATAAAGCCGTGATCTTATCTGGCTGCTGGTTTATCATAGACAGCTCCTTTCCTCCCGTGTATCGGGATAACAGCCAGGTAAACGGATGTTTATATTATAGCGCATTGTATTCCTTTTTTCAGCGGCTTTCATTCTGTTTCCTCCAGATTTCCCGCCATGATACGGCGTAGCTTGTCCAATACACTTTCTGCCCCGTCCTCCGCATAATGGGGAATGGTGTGGTAGACCGTGTTCCCTTCGATAGCAATGGATTCTTCCGTACTAAGGTCAAACTCAAAAACCCCGTCCCTGAAATGCTCCGCGACACGTTCCGCAATCTCTGGTTTCAGATATTTCGGGAGATTATTCAAATCTTTTTTCTCACTCATGCAGGCTGCCCTCCCTATTTGACGAAAAAATATTCAGCGTAATTACCGCCGGTCTGCCAAGCCCCTGTTTCCTGCGGATAATCAGGCCGCTCCTTTCCAGTTCCTGAAAAGCGCGGGTGGCTGCCTGCCGGCTCCTGCGCAGTTTTTCTTTTGCTTCTTCCAGCGTGAAGTAAAGACGAATCCGTCCGTCTGGCTCTATGTATCCGTTTTCCCTGGATATTCCCGCCCGGTCAAAGAGAAGGGCATACAATATTTTTGCGTCATTGGATAAATCCATTGATACAAGAAAACGGGGAAGCGGGAGATATGCCGGTACAACAGTATCGCTTTTGTAAGGAATCAGATCATGATCGTGCATATATCTTCCTTTCCATCAATCCATCCACGGATTGATTTGATTGATATTGATTATCTTGTAATTAACTTATTTCTCTTTAATTTCCGTCTAAATATGGGCTGTCAGAAGCGGCAGAAAACCCACTGTCTGAAATACCGGATTCGGTCCGCCTGGAATGTCTGCTTTTCCAGCCTCTGAAAAACCAATCCTGGATTTCCCCATACTGGCGGAGCTTCTGCCAGCAGTAAAAACAGCGTAATGAAAAACATACCTGTCCGGGAAAATCCCTTTCAGGTCTGGCAGGCGTTACAGACAGTTAAAAACCTGTTTTCAGATGGAATAAGGGATTTATCCGTCATACCCGCCGACCACCCACGGCAAAGCCTGCAAAATCAAGCCTTTTCTGTTTCTAATTGTCCACACAGGAGCCTTTGTTTCCGGGCGCTTTCTGTTTTCTGCTTTCTGTGGATTTTTGCCGAACAGGGCTTACAGTATTTTGCCCGGTTAGAGCCTGGGAGAAATGGCTGCCCGCAGACAGCGCACCGTTTCATGTTGTCCCGGTAGAGCAGTTCTGTTTCCAATGGCCTGTCCAGCGGCAGGACGGCTATGCGGAACCATCTGCAGAGCAGGGTGTAGGAAATACTCTGGACACAGACACATCCGTCCCCATCATCCAGTGCAATGCAATTTCCATTATCGTAGTTGCAGCACTCGTGTACTAATTTTCTGGTTCTTCGGTATTGTGAGTAGGTCATGGTTGGTATTTTCTTTTGGATAGGTACGCCTCCTTTCTGACGGTCTGAAATATATCCCTCTACTATTCCGTACATTTTTGGGCAAAAACAGATGTCCACAATGCAAAAGTTCACAAAAAATTTACAAATAGGCTGTCCAATGCTATCATTGATCTTGATTTGGCAATTAAAAGTTCTTCTCATATAACAATTCATTTTTAGGCGAAAAGTTGCCGCCTGATTTGAAATTTATAAAATTCTTTTCCTCATTATTCGTCCGGGAAACATTTTGAGGGGATAAAAATGTCCACCGCAGGTCTCTTGCGGTGGACATATGAGCAGAATCGTTTCATGGGGCAAAGCGGTATCCAATACCATGAATGCTTTTGATATAATTTGGGCTGTCAGAACAGGTTCTGAGTTTCTTACGCAAGTTGCTGATATGGTTGCAGATCGTCTTTCGGTAATAGAAGTCGTATTCATTCTGCCAGATAAGGTCTGCAATTACCTTATAAGTAAATACATTCATGGGATGGGTTATCAGTATCGTAAGCAGGTCAAATTCTTTTGCGGTCAGAGTGATTTCCTGCCCCTGTATGCTGACCAGCCGGTATTCCTTGCAAAAATATATATCGTCCACATAGATTTCTGTCAGAGGTTGTTTTGCCGGGAAATCCGAACATGGAGTGGGGAATTTTTCTGCCGTATCTGTCTGTTCGAGAACAAATTGCTTCATTTCTTTTTTCTGTTTTGCATTCAGAAATACGAACAGCTTTTCTCCTATCTGCCCGCCTGTTTCTGATATGTCCAGTACAGCTAATTTCCCATTGAAATCACCTCCCTACTTCTCATAATCACGGCTCATCAACAACTTCAAACGTAACATCCACATCCCCAATATTTTCAAAAACCTCTACACCGGAATCAATATGGCCCAAGTGCTGCCGTTCAAACTGCTCGCCGTTCTGCTTATAAAGAATAACCAGACTGCCGCCCGGAGCCCAATATGCAATATCGCCAACCTCATAGCCATCCGATTGCAGATTGTCTGTCGGAAGGGCGTAAGCACCGTATCTATAACACATTTCCCGCCCGTACAAATCCATCATGGGCAGCGTCATAGGCATCTGCTCTATGATAGCCTGCGTTGTTGCATTGTCCTCCAATGTTGCGAACAGCTCCGTGTCACCCACCGTAACTTTAATCTTCACTTCTGATACCTCCGTTTCGCTTTCTGTTTCAATTTCTTCACTATTTTCTGTTCCCTCAGATACAGGCGTTTCCATTTCTCCTGCCAGCGCTATTGTTACATCAATCGTTCCTTCCAAAGCGTCAAGTGCTGCCTGCGGTTCCGTGATTTTCCCCAAGATAACCAGATTTCCGGTATTAGCGGAATTTTCCTCGTCATCCACAAAAATCACAAAGTTACTTGCAGGCGGCCAAAAGGCCAGATCTCCATTCTTATAACCGCTTTGCACGTCATCCTCGCTGTATTCAATATCAAGGTTGTCGCCGCAAAAATCATTATCAGAATCATTTAATGTAACGGTCAAAGGAAGCATAGCAATCAAACTTTTTGCCGGGTCTGAATCATTCAGGTATCCATTCAGAACGGTATCTCCGATTGTCAGCGTTATGGGCGTTGTTTCTCCTGCGGAATTATCTGCAGCCTCATTATCGCCATTTTCCGTGTCCGGCACCGAGGTTTCCGGCTGTACCTCGCTGGATGTAGCAGAGGTATTTTCGTTCTGTCCGGCAGTCTGGTTGTTCCCCCCGCAGGCGCAGAGCGACAATGTCAAAATTACGGCAAGAGCCAAAATAATATATTTTTTCATATTCTTGTCCTTTCTATGGTTTATTCCGTTACTCCTATGTCTGCCAGCCATTCCGAAATCGGATCGGCAAAACTGTCGCGTCCGGTATGGAGGGTCAGTCCATCAAGTACGGTTGAATCCGGGCAAAGTGATTTCATATTATCTTCACTTTCTTCTACACCTGCTCCTAATGTAGTACAAAAAGGAATAACGGTCTTTCCTGAAAGATCATATTCTTCCAAAAAAGTTCGGACGGCCATCGGTTCGATATACCACCAAATCGGATAACCAATATAGATTGTATCGTAATCGGCCATGTTCTCCACATGGGTAGAAAGCTCAGGCCGCGCATCCGAACGCATTTCTTCTTCTGCTATGGCGGAACACTCGCGGTGGCTCACCGGATAAGTCTGCACTGTTTTGATTGCAAATAAATCTCCGCCCACCTGCCTTTGAATTTCCATTGCCGCCGCTTCCGTATTTCCAATAGCAGGTGTTGCATGGGCAGAAGCGTCAGCTCCTTCCGGCACTATATCTACCAACGAAAAATAAGCAATCAGTATTTTACTTTCGCCTTCTACTGTATTGGAAACTGTTTCTCCGGGTTGTTGCATAGTATCATCTTCCTCCTTCTCCGGTTCTGTTTCTTCGGGCTGTTCTGCCTGTACCGGTTCGGAAGAAGCAGGAGGCGTTTCCGACATTTCCGGCAAAGCCTCCTGCTTTCCGCAAGCCGAAAGTGCGAAAAGCAAAAGCACCGACAGGCAGAAAGATAACATTCGTTTCATAATTTCACACTCCTCTCTTTTTCCGCAGCAGTTTTGCTAAATAATAAGAAAGTGCCGCGAAAAAAATTAAAATGCTGATATAGTCTGCAAAGAAAAGCACAGCAGGCTCCTCATAGTCAAAGAAAGCATATTCCATGAGCAGGAACATCCGCTCCATAATCTGCCGGGAGCAAAAGGCATAAACACCATAACATGAAAGTATAACCGCTATTCCCCGCGCAAGAATTACAGTCCATTTTCCTTGTACCGGGATTTTTTTCGCCGCTCTTACAGCCATCCCGAGGTGTAGCCCAAGATGTACCGCCATGAAACAAAAGCCCCAAGCGGTAGATACCATGTGCAACCTGCGTCCAAACATTCCGGCCCGAAGGTTTAAGAAGCCGAATACCTCGCGGGAAAGCAAAACTCCGCTTATCATCATGCCTGCCATAGAAGCAAACAGAAGGAAATGTATTGCTGTCATAAGAACGCGGGAAGCTGTATATTTTCCTTTGAAAATCCCGCCATACCATTTTAGGTTCAAAATATGATGGATGATAAAAAGGAGAAAGAGCGTTGCTCCAAGCCATTCATGCAGCTTATTTCCTGTAACGTGATACGCCATCAAAACAATAAAGAGAACCGTCATGGCAATATCGACCGCTATTTTAAGTATTTGTTTCGGTTTCATAAGTCACCTCCTTCCTGCAATGTTTTCACAAAATTGATTCAGTATGATAATTCCAGACCAGCCAGCCAATCAAGCAGTTTATCCTGAGAGCTTGCCACTTCCGGGCGATAAGCACCAAATTCCGTAAGTATGACGCAATCATCAGGAAGAACCGCTCCAATATCCCGCAGGCTTGCTGCAAATCCTCCCGTTCCGTGTGAGCAGAAGGGTACAATCGTTTTACCGGATAAGTCATGTTCTTCGATAAAGGTTAATATCGCCATAGGGCAGGAATACCACCAGTTCGGAAAGCCCAAGAAAACAATATCGTAGTCCTCCATGTTATCAACATGGCCTGTAATGGCCGGACGCGCACCGGAATCATGCTCTTCAATCGCCCGGTTTAAGCAAGTATCATAATCGCTGGAATAGGCTTCTTCCGTAATAATGGAGAATGTATCTCCACCCGTTTCTTCCTGTATCCACTTCGCCAGCAAGCCCACATTCCCCGGTATCAAAACACTCGCCGAGGTAGTAGCATCCACATCCACGGAATCCGGATCAGCGACATAGGTATTCTCCGCCCATGTAAAATAGGCAATCAGGATATTACTGTTTCCCTCTGCTTCGGGCGGCTCAGATACATCCTCCGGTTCCTGCGGCATATCCTCTGTTTCCGTATCTTTCTGCGATATATCCTCCGTTTCTTCCTGCGGAGAAGTGATAGCAGCAGGCGGCTCCGACACAATGGGCGGAGATTCGGTTTTTTCAGGAATATCTATCTGCTCAGACTGTTTTCCACAGCCTGTTACAGCAATCAATAATCCAAGAATGAGGGCCGCACCTGCCATCTTTTTTACACAACATTTCAAAATGTTCACCTCCATTTCCGATTTACCGCCTTATGATATGAATAGGTAAATCCCGATAGTTTTCTGCGGCAGTAAAGCAATTTTCCAAGCCTTCTGTCAAATAGATTTCTCCATCCTCTGTCATAAGGAGCAGTTCAAATCCCTCATGTTCAAAGAGCAGTTCAGAATCATACTGCTCTTGGTAATACTGTACCGCACCATCTAAACCTTTCACAAAAAGAGCTGTGGAAAGTGCGTCGCACAGTTTCCCTTCTTTGCCGACTACCGTTACGGAGGTAAGGTCACTTATCATAGGCCTGCCAGTTTTCGGATCAAGGATATGTCCGTATTGCTGTCCGTCCTCCCCGATAAAATACCGCTCGTAAGTACCAGAAGTAGAAATACTGCTGTCTGATAAAGATAAAATTCCTAAAGAATCCCGATTCCCCGGATGCTGGACGGATATTCTAAAATCGCTTCCATCCGGTTTATTTCCGATTACCTGAATATTTCCACCAAGACTGAAAACAGCGGAAGTAACACCATTTTCCTTCAATAATTCGGTAATAAGGTCGCTGGCATAGCCTTTTGCCACCGCACCAAAATCAAGCTGCATACCGGATTGCATTGACAGGATATTACCGGAAAGAGAAATTTTATCTGCGCCTATAAGCTGCATTTTTTCAGAAAGCAATTCCTCCGAAGGTATTTGATAACTGCCGGTTGTAAATCCCCATGCAGTCAAAACGGGGTATATTGTGACATCCAGTGCGCCATCTGTCTGCTCGAACATTTTCAGCGAAAAGTTCAGAAGCTCTGCCGTTTTTTCACTGATTGTAATAGGCGTTCCCTCTGCATGATTGATCCGATAGACCTCGCTGCCTTCGTCCGTAACAGACCAGAGGCTTTCCAAGTCCTTTATTTCTGCCTCAACCGTGTCCAGCACACTTTCCGACACATCTGTGCAAATGGTAAATGAAATATAAGTATTCATGGCAAAACAATCTCTATTCATAGGTTCAGGCTCCTGCACAGGTTGAGAAGAACATCCGCTTAGTAATAACATACCAAGCAGCCAAACGCCAAAACGCTTTACTGACTTCAAGAATACTCCTCCCGTCTTTATAAAAGTGAATTGTATTCCTCGTCCGAAACCGGCTCCATCCACCTGCAGGGGCCGTTCTGCGGATTTGTAACAATGTAGATATGCACAAACCAGCTATCTTTCGCAGCTCCATGCCAGTGTTTCACATTCGCCGGAATCCTCACTATATCCCCGGCATGAAGCTCCTGTGCCGGTTTTCCTTCTTCCTGATACCAGCCACGTCCGGCAGTTATCAAAAGGATTTGTCCGCCCGGATGGGAGTGCCAGCTATTTCTTGCACCGGGCGCAAAGGTCACATTTCCAATCGGGCAGTTCCACTCTGATTGCATAGGAACCAGCCGTTCCTGCCATGCTTCTCCTTTGAAATTCTCTCCTTCGACCTTATCCCCTTTGGGAAAAATGAAGCTGTTGCTTAAATCAATCACGGTTTTTCCTCCTTTTATTTTCTTCCTCCGAATACAGGGAAACGGCTATATTCCCCGTAGTCCTTGATTTTCTCCATATTCATCAGCGTGTTCATATCCTCGTCCGAAATTGTAAAATCAATCTCGGCATTTGTCCTCATGTGTTCCGGGTTCGCCGTTTTCGGAAGGACAATCATTCCAAGCTGCAAATCATAGCGGATACAGAGCTGCGGGATAGACACATCATATTTCTCCGCCATCGCCTTGATATTCTCGTTCTTTAACGCTTCTCCATGAGCCATGGGGGAATAAGCCTTCATCACAATCCCTTTGCTCTGGCAATACGAAATGAGAGCAGCAGGTGTATTTGAAATATGGCAAAGCACCTGATTCACCATCGGCTTTATCTCCGCCGCTTCCCACAGGCTGTCAATATCTTCTTTCAAAAAATTAGATACTCCGATAGCCCTTACTTTACCGGTGGCCAGAGCAGCCTCCAACGCTTTCCACACCTGCCTGTTTTCTTCATAATAGCGATTTGAAGATTGGTTTACTTCCGTCCACGGCTGGGGGCTGTGAATAATCATCATGTCGAGGTAGGAAAGTCCCATCTTCACAAGGCTTTCGTCAATGGATTTTGCAGCAGCCTCATAGGTCTTGTGTTCCGCTGCCACCTTACTGGTAACGAAAATTTCTTCCCGTGGAACACCACAGCTTTTTACTCCGGCTCCGATACCTGCTTCATTCCCATAAGCCTGCGCGGTATCAATATGACGATAACCAACAGATACAGCCTGCCGTACCGCCTCGGCTGCCTGATTATCCTGAATAAACCATGTGCCAAGCCCTAACTTTGGGATTGTCACTCCGTTTGGTAGTGTATAGCTTTCATTCAAAATCATAATTGCGCTCCTTTTCCTAATAAACATGATTTCCCGCCGCCCTTTTTCGACCAGATTATATAATCAAGGCTGTCAAGAAATTTCTGTTTTTTATGAATATCATTCAGAAGTGATCTGCGCCCCCTTTTCAACATATTGATTTGCTGTTCATCTGTCCCCGTTTCTTCTGTAAGCAATAAATACCTTTTTGCTTCTTCCGGTACAAAACCAGAGCCGAGGAGCGTATCTATCAATCCCAGCCGCTCAAAATCTTCATCCCGGTAATTCTCCGGTATATTGCTCTCTCTGATTAAGCCAAAAGAAACATATTTCTCCAGAATGTTGTAGGGCAGGCCAAACTTTTTTTCAGCTTCTTTTAATGTCATGGCTTCCTCTCTTTCATCTGAACAAAAAAATAAGTGCCGCCGGATTTCGTTTTTTACGTTTTCCGGTTACACTTATATTTTACGCATTTTCCTTCTATATGTCCAATACCTATGTTTTATAGAAAAGTATACGCCTATTGCATACTTTTGAGATATTCCAAAAAGCGGCCTGCCGCCCCAAAGTTCGGTTGAAACTTCTTCCACGCAAGTACCGAAGTCATGGACAGCTCTGGATAAAGCGGCCTGAATACCATACGCTCACTGCCGAATAAATTAACGGCTCCTTCTATCGTAAGTGCAGAAGCCACACCGCTGTCAACCAGCATAGCCACATTTGTAATAATATTATAGGTTGCAAAAATATCTAACTGTGAAAAGGAGCCACCCAGCCAATTCTCCAATTCCTTCTGTATGGACTGGCGATTTGTTGTTATCAATGGCTCTCCAATTAAATCCTCCTTTGTAATGGTTTCCTTTTTAGCCAACGGATGCCCCGCCCGTAGGAGCAGCCCCCACTTTTCCTCTTTTTTCATACGGATATAATCAAACTTCGTTACATCTATCGGCTCTAATAAAAGGCCAAAATCCAACAGTCCCTGATCCAAGCGCTCTTTGATGTACTCCGCACTATTTGTATAAAGTTGAAATTGTATTTTCGGATATTTCTTCCGAAATCCCGCCATAATGGCAGGCAACATCTGAGAAGCATTAAGTCCTCCGCTGCCAATCGAGATAATGCCGCCAAGCTCCCCATGATTTTCAAATTCATTCTCGATTTTATCCATTAAAGCCACAACTTCCTCCGCACGACGGCGAAGCATAACACCGGCATCCGTCAATGCCAAGTGACGGCCCCGGATAAAAAGCTGTGTTCCAAGTTCTTCTTCTAATTGTGCCATCTGACGGCTAAGTGTGGGCTGTGTAACATGAAGCACATCTGCTGCCCGTGATATATTTTCTTCCCGGACTACTGCCAGAAAGTATTGCAAAACTCGTAATTCCATGAGAAATCCTCCGTTTTTTCTATATTCATAGCCATTATAATAAAAGTATTCCAAATGGGCAAGCATTTGGCAAAAATATAGCTGAAACGCATAGAAATGTACCTTTTCCTTAAGCGTATGGAAATTCGCAAGCAATGCAAACTGCCACAAGTTTGCGTATTTTCACAGTTTATTCACAAATGAAAAACTGTAAAATTGCTTGTTGGTGACATATCCCCAAGCCCCTAAAGATCGTCACCTTTGGTGACGTCTACGCGTCCGTTGGACACTGAAAAATTTAGATGGATAATTTTCAAAAAACAAAAAAATGCTATGCAGCCGAATAACTTCTTGCATAGCATTTTTTGTTTTTCCATTTACCTGGCATTAGTCGTGATTTTATGAATGTTTCCTTATGGCTCCTTGCCTTTGCAGCGGGGTTGTTGACCTATCGTCAAGAGAGTCCCCATACTTTTTATTCAGCCGGTAAAAATTGGACATATTAGAAAATCCACAGTCCATGGCAATCTGAAACATATTCAGATCGGTAGTCTTTTCCAGTTCTTTTACTTTTTTCAGACGGAGCTTTGTCACGTATTCGCTGAATCCGTAGTGAGTGACTGATTTGAAATAAGTGCTGAAATAGGCGGGGCTCATGCAGGCAACGGCCGCCGCTTTTTCCAGAGAGAGCTTCTCTGTATAGTGAGAATTAATATAGTAAAGAGCTGTTTCAATGCGTTTCATGGATCGGTTTTTGTCGCTTAAAAGCATCGATTCTTCTTTGCCGGTACCACATTTCTGGTAGTGCCGTATAAGCAGGGTGAGAATACGCAGGATCTGGGATTTGATCATGAGACGATAGCCGACTCCTGCACATTTCCATTCTCTGCTGATATCCTGGATGATGTCCACGATCTGATCTGCATTTTCTTCATCTGCGCCTATTTTATTCCGGAAATTGCTTCCTCTGGACATGAACGGGCGCAGATAGTCATTGTCAAACATGGTAAGGGGCATGGAGACAAATTCTGCAGGAAAGATCATGACGACCACTTCCATCTGATCATCTTCTATCTGCCAGCCGTGGAGCTCTACATTATTAAAAATGATCAGATCTTTTTCGTGAACTTCATATCGCCTGCCATTTACATAGTAGTATCCATGTCCCTTTTTAATGTAAGTGATTTCACAGTAGCTGTGCCAATGAAAGAAGTCCTCCTGATTATCTTTTTCATACAGAACCTGTTCCATAATCAGAAACGGGAATTCCGGATTGAGTTCGATCGCATCTCTTGTAATAATCATAATTATCGTCCATTTCATACCCGGAATATGCGGAAGGCATGTAAAAGCCTGTTATCCTTCAAGCACGTGAAAGCCCATAATCCGGGACAACTCTTTGATCTTCTTTCTATAGTCCCCGAAGATAAGTACCTGGTGATGCCCAAAGCCGGCCAGATTGTGCATATAAGTCCTTGCATCATCCATCTTAATAAAATAGTATGGACTGCAATAGACGCTGTCATACTCGGAACGGATAACTTCGCCTGTTTTCAGACAAATGGTATCTCCCGCAGGATTAAACCTTCCCAGTGTCACTGTATTTGCATGGTTCTCAGCGAAATCAACCTGGAGTTTGCCTCCAAACCCCTGGCCGGTAAATGCCCACAACTTATAGTTTAAGGGCTTGGTGCCATATCCGTTCATGCACAGGGCCGGTACTGCATGATGCAGGCGCAGCAGTTCGTCTGTCTCGTGATTGGGGTTTCCCATAAAAGCGGGACGCTCTGCAAGGTACTGCATGATGCACATGGCCATCAGTGCATTCAGATCCTCCTCGCAGCCGCTGGGGATTCCTTCGTCCTTCATGAGAGAGTGGCACATACAGGGAGTAAATTTACGCTCCTGAGGAATTTCCGATGTGCACAGCTCATGGCAGGCGGTAGAGAAAGCGTTGCAGTCATATACGTCCATCATTTTTCTGGCTGCCAGATAATATTTAATATCATTCAGGAACCAGTCCGTGTTTACCTTTGTCTCCAGAGATCCGCCTAAAATTTTGTCGGCAAGAGGACGTGCCTGCTCGTCAGTAATCTGATCCATATAGGAGAAAATTTCGCGGAAGGGAAGCTTGACCACCTCGAAACCGTACTTCTGCCGCAGAATTTCAGGATCCCGGATCAGGCTCTGAATCCCGAAGGTGGGCTGACCGCCGGCAGTCAGTATCAGAGCGCGGGTGTTACGAACGGCCTTTCTCACCCAGAGAAGCTGCACAATCTCATTCAGATCCTGCAGGTCCATGGCAACATAAGCTTCCACTCCGATATTTCTGCAGTATGCGGCAAAGTCAATTCCCTCATTTCCATTCTGCATGATCACCACAGGCTTATGATAGCGTTCCAACTTGGGAATCCGCCAGTTCATGCAAAGGAAAAAGTCGATTTGATCAATGTCCTCTTCGATCTGGCTCCACATCTGGCCTGACACTACGAACTTTTCGTCATATCTGGCGTCAATGGCGGGCAGAAGCTTAACTTTGTCAGAGACGCCCTTCAGTGTTTCACGGGCAGCAGCAAAGGCAGCATCTGCAGCCTGAGTTTCGGCCTCCCTGGTCATATCTTCTCTGCGGCCCGCACGGCAGGGGCCTTCCCAGAAATGAGAGTGTGTAAGGCAGCCCACAACAGGACGGGCGATTAGTTTGGTATCCATTGCTTTTTGCTTCATATAAGTTCCCTCCAATACCTGATTTTAACTGATAAGTTTATTTTATCGGCATTAAGGGGAAAAAGCGTCTCTCTTTTTTGGAATTTTATGTACTTTCTTAAGATTCCTCTCTGACAGGGTTCTTAATTTATTATAACAGAACGAAATATAAAAGAGTACAGAAAGAAATGATTTGTTCGAGGTGTTGAGATGATTTACTTAAATAATGCGGCGACTACCTGGCCGAAGCCGCAATGTGTGCAGAACGCCTGCATTGATTTTTTTCATCAGCTGCCGGCAGGGCAGTTCAGGAGTTCTGTCGATACAGGAAAGACGGATGTTTTTGAAAACTGTCAGAAGAAGCTGGGAATGCTTTTGGGGATTCGCGAAACAGAGAGGATTCATTTCACCTCCGGTTCCACAGAAGCGTTTAATAAGCTTCTGTATGGTCTTGGGATTCCGGCGTCTCAGATTATTGTGACAGCTACGGAACACAACAGTGTGCTCAGACCGCTTTATAACATCCCATCTATTCAGGGGAAGCCGGTGATTGTGCCCTGCAACGGAAACGGCAGGGTACTGCCGGAGGAACTGGAAAAATGTATTACGCCGGCGACCAGGGCAGTAGTAGTCAATCATTGTTCTAATGTAACAGGCTGCATTCAGGATATGGAAAAAATCGGAAGGATCGCAAAGGAGCATCATCTGTTGCTGATAGCAGACATTTCCCAGAGCGCAGGCTGTATTCCGGTAGATGTGGATGGCTGGATGGCTGATGCCGTGGCCTTTACCGGACATAAAAGTCTGTTCGGTATCCAGGGAAGCGGCGGGTATTATGTCAGGAGCGCGGTTCCGTTCCGGCCTATGATGTTTGGAGGAAGCGGCAGAGACAGCAGCAGACTGATCTACCAGGAAGAGAATTATGAGTATGACACAGGTACGCAGAACGGAATTGGCGTCGCCGCGCTGGATGCGGGCCTGACCTATCTTCTGGAAAAAGGGGTAGAAACCATTCACAGAGAGGAACAGGAGAAAATGCGCTGGCTGTATGAGAAGCTCGCCTGTCTTGAATCGGTTATCCTTTATGGAAATTTAGAGGAAAACAAGGGGCCGGTGCTGAGCTTTCGTGTAAAAGGGATAGAGGCGTCAGATACTGCCTACATTCTCCAGAATGGTTATGGGATCGTCACCAGAGCCGGCCTGCACTGTGCGCCTCTCATCCATCCCTGGCTGGGGTCCGGGCGGGGAGGAACCGTAAGGATCAGCATTTCAGATCAAAATACCTGGGAGGAACTGGAGCAGTTCGCAGCCGCGATGGAGGAGATTGACCGGATGGCAGCTGCGGAACTGTAGTAAATCAGCAGTTGCCAGGAAATGCAGGGAATGATATTCCGTCTGCGAAAGCAGAAGGAAATCATTCCAGATCAGAGAGCATTGGAGGGCAGCTGCGGAACTGGAAAATCAGCAGAAGCCAGGAAATGCAGGGAATGATATTCCGTCTGCGAAAGCAGAAGGAAATCATTCCAGATCAGAGAGCATTGGAGGGCAGCTGCGGAACTGGAATAGGAGAGATAAGATTATGGCAAAAGTTACGTCAGTAGTAGAATCCAGAGAACGCTGTGCAGAAGCAGGATGGTTTGCATATGATCTTCTGCTGGATCAGCCAATGGACAGGGCATTTATCAGAAGTCTTAAAGGGATAGGAGGCTCCTTTGTGTTTTTGGAGATGCTGAAAAATCCTTTTTTTAAGCTGGAGGCGGATCACTATCTGCTAAAGGGGGTCCAGGGGAATGATTTCTTCCGGCTGGCGATGCACGGGGATCATCTGCAGGAGCTGGAGAGGGTGAAGACGTATCTTTCAGAATTAGCCGGTGAATCAGCCGGTGGTCCTGAACCATAATTTCCCGAAGGATTCCGAACTGCCGTCTGGTCTGGCTGAAAGACTGCTCGATGGGCATATAAGCTGCCGGGTTAATAGATATGCCGAAAAAAATGAAAAAAATAAATTTAGGGCTTGCCAAATGGAAAACTATCGGGTATAATAGCTAAGGTACTTGAGATTGGGCTATCGCCAAACGGTAAGGCAACGGACTCTGACTCCGTCATTTCAAGGTTCGAATCCTTGTAGCCCAGCGAATGTGACCCAGTGGAGAAATCTGTTGGGTCTTTTTTATGCACACGGGCACCCAGAGGGAAAATGTCAGCAGAAGCTGACGGGTGCCCGGTGCGTAAGGAAAATTGTGTCTGCGTAGCACGCACCCCACGCGCGAGAGGTGACTATACAGATGATTCGGATATAGATATTGCGTTGCTTGTGAAATGCGATTGTTTGGAAGCAAAGAAATTTGATGATGCTTTGGCTGAAATTGGAACCAAACTTGCCATGAAATATTTTGCTGTTGTTAACTTTGTCAGCTTGCCATATGGTGAATTTGCTGAGAAGAGGACATGGTACAGCCATTTTAAAAATATTGACATGGAAGGGGAGGCGCTATATGGATAGAGAATATTATGTAGATCTTGTCAAACTCCGATTGGAAAGGGCCAAGGAAATTTTGGAAGATTTGCAGGAGCTGTTTGCCAGAGGATCTTTTAAATCGGCAAATAACAGGGCGTTTTATGCAGTGGAAAAAAGCATTAAAGCATTGCTGGCAACCCGGGAAATAGAAGTGGCCACACATACTGTGAAAAGCAAGTTGGTGAAAGCCGGATAAGAGCGACATTCTCTTATCCGGCTTTCAGCATCTCATCACTTTTTATACAGAACAAATGCTTCATAAGGTTTCACGGTAAGGTTTGGCCTGTCATAGGTATTTTCCAGATTGGAAATAAGACAGGGCGCTCCAATGAACTCGTCAGGGAGGGTAAAGTCTGTTTCATGGTCGCAGAAGCTGCATACCACAAGCAGCTTTTCGCTTTTTAAAGATCCGGTCTGAGGAGCAGGCTGACCGTCGTCTTCCAGAGTCCTGGTGTAAACAAAAAGCGCTTCGCTCTCTTCAAAAAGCAGTTCATATTTTCCATATACCATGACAGGCAGCTCTTTTCTGAGCGCAATCAATTTTTTATAGAAATGAAACACGGAATCAGAGTCTTTTGTCTGCGCATCGGCATTTATTTCTTTATAATTGGGGTTCACTGCAATCCAGGGCGTTCCGGAGGTGAATCCGGCCTGAAGGCTGTCATCCCACTGCATGGGAGTTCTGGCGTTGTCGCGGCTTTTGAAAAGCATACAGGGCCAGAAGACTTCATGAGAAAGAGGGCCTTCTGCGCACCATTCCCGATAAGCGTTGATACTTTCAATGTCTCTGAAATCATCAGGGCTCTTAAAAGGATAGTTGGTCATGCCCAGCTCTTCTCCCTGATAAATATAGGGTGTGCCCTGCAGCATATGCAGGCAGATGGCAAGCATTTTGGCGGAAACTTCCCTGTAGGCCGGCCGGTCGTCGCCGAAACGGGAAACGGCTCTGGGCTGGTCGTGATTATCCCAGAACAGACTGTTCCAGGCTTTGCCGTATAATTCGTTCTGCCAGCGGGAAAGTGTTTTCTTCAAGGTGGTGAGCGGAATCTTCTCGTCTGTCCATTTCCCATATTTTCCGTCGCCCTCTACGTGTTCGAACTGGAACACCATATTCAGCTCACGGGTGTCTTCTCCGGCATACTGTTTTGCCTGCTGAGTCGTTACGCCGGCGGTTTCACCTACCGTCATAATGTCATATTTTGAAAGTACTTTTTCGTTCATTTCCTGCAGATATCTGTGGACATTGGGGCCGTGAACACAGTAAGGCGCAAAATCTCCATAAAGGTCATGAACCTCACCGTCGGGCATATCCGCTGTCTTTGATATCATACTGATAACATCCATGCGGAACCCATCGATGCCCTTGTCGCACCACCATGTCATCATATCAAAAACTTCCTGCCGCACCTTCGGATTATCCCAGTTTAAGTCCGGCTGCTTTCTGGAAAAGAGATGCAGATAGTACATACCGGTAATTTCGTCATACTGCCAGGCGGAACCGCCGAAGCAGGCGCCCCAGTTGTTGGGCGGCGTATTTGCGTCTTTGCCCTCGCGCCAGATATAGTAATCACGGTATTCATTGTCTTTGGACTTGCGGCTTTCCATAAACCATTTGTGCTCGTCGGAGGTATGGTTTACCACCAGATCCATGACGATGCGAATGCCCCGTTCATGGGCCTTTGCAAGTAATTCGTCAAAATCATCCATGGTGCCGAATTCCTTCATGACAGCCTGATAATCGCTGATATCGTAGCCATTATCATCATTAGGGGACTGATAGATAGGGGAGAGCCAGATAACGTCGATCCCCAGATATTTCAGGTAATCCAGACGACTGATAATTCCCTGTAAATCGCCGATTCCATCCCCATTGCTGTCCATAAAGCTACGGGGGTAGATCTGATAAATAACTGCTTCTTTCCACCAGGTTTTAATCATAATAATTAATCTCCTTTTTCATATAATTGTTCTGCCCGCTTCTTACAGTTCCAGAATCAATACCTGATATCCATAGAGCCGGAGCGTTCCGTTCTCAAGCGCAATATCAGGATAATTGTTTAAAAGTACATTCCGGCACACTCCCGGAAGAGTAACAGACTGCTCTTCCCATTGATAGTTGCCGACTACCAGCAGTGTCTTATCGCCTTTTCTGTAATAAGCCATCAGATTATGGCGGTCTTCCCATACCGGTTCCAGTGTGCCATATACAATGGTTTCTTTATAGGAAGGATTCTTGCGAAGCGCAATCATCTTTTTATAAAAATTCCACACAGAATCGGGATCTGAGAGCTGTGCCGCCGCATTGATTGCGGTGTAGTTGGGATTGACTTTAAGCCAGGGAGTACCGGTGGTAAATCCTGCGTTTGCCTCGTCCGACCACTGCATGGGGGTGCGGGCATTGTCTCTGCTGAATCTGGAAACCGCTTTTAGCGCTTCATCAGGGGACAGCCCGGCTCTTCGTGCGACATCGTACTGATCCAGGGAGGAAATATCATCCACTTCGTCAATGGAGGAGAAGGACACATTTTCCATTCCCAGCTCCTGTCCCTGATAAATAAAGGGAATGCCGCGCAGCATGAAATTCAGGGCTGCCAGCATTTTTTTGCTTTCCAGGCAGCAGTCGCCTGCAGGAATATAGCGCGAAACACCCCGGGGCTCGTCGTGATTTTCTATTATATTAGATAAAAATCCGATTTTGCCGACTTTCCGCTGCGATTCAAAACAGCAGTTCCTGTAATCATCCGGCGTAATTGGCGCCGCATCGTACCAGCCTTTGCCGCTTGCGCCGAAAATCGTTTCGTTGAAATCAAACATGCTGGAGAAATAACCGTCTTCACCAATAAAATCCGGGATTTCCTCCGGCTTTTCATTGAATACTTCTCCCACAGAAAAGGCGTCGTATTTCCTGAATGTGCGGTCCCGCATCTCGCCCAGAAATGTGCCAATCCCGCTGGCATCTTTGAGCATTTCATGGATGCTGCAGAGCCCGTCTTCTCTGTCGGGAGCATAATTGCGGAAAGGCAGCGCCTTTTTGATATTGATAATTGCATCAATCCTGAAACCTGCAAGTCCTTTGTCAAGCCACCAGTTGATGTTCTTGTAGACTTCCTCGCGGACCTCAGGATTTTCCCAGTTTAAATCGGGCTGTTTTTTATGAAATACATGCAGATACTGCTTATTGGTTCCCGGCAGATCTTCCCACACGGAACCGCCGAAGTAGGAACGCCAGTTGGTGGGGAGTTTCCCTTCTTCTTTGTCCCGCAGGTAAAAGAAATTTCCATACTTGCCATCCGGATCCTGGCAGGCTTTCTGAAACCATTCATGTTCGTCAGAGCAATGGTTTACCACCAGATCCATCAGGATATACATATTTCTTTTTTTAGCTTCGGCAATCAGTTCTTCCATATCTTTCATAGTGCCAAAACGCGGATCAATACTGTAATAATCCGATATATCATATCCCTGGTCAGCCAGGGGAGACTGATAACAGGGAGAGAGCCACAGGATATCTATGCCCAGATCATGCAGATAGTCCAGTTTGCTGATGATACCCGGAATATCTCCGATGCCGTCTCCATTTGAGTCATAAAAGCTTTTGGGATAAATTTGATATGCTACTTTGTCATGCCACCATTTTTTGATCATTGCCGCACCTCTCCTCGCAGGTTTTTTGTTTATATATATTTTCTGCCAGCGGCAGGCCGGGCACATACATGCTTACGCGTCCTTTTGACGACTGCCGCTCCGTTAAATTCATTTTAATGACCTGTAAAGTGAAAGTCTTACCTTTATTTGATTAAAAACTACGGTATTATGACTTTTTCCTGTACTGCAGGGGAGTGGTGCCTGTCAACTTACGAAACTCCTTCATAAAGTTTCCGAGATGATTAAACCCGCATTCCAGACAGACATCCGTCACGGCGATATCCGTATTTTCCAGCAGACGCATTGACTGTTTGATTCGATATTCGTTGATATAAGCAATTGGCGGACGGCCGATTGCCTTTTTAAACAGGCGGCAGAAATATTGTTCGTTTAAATTAACCTGTCTTGCCAAATCCGATATATAGATTTTATTCTGATAGTTATCGCTTATATAGGTCAGAACTGTTTTGATGCTTTCCACACGCTTGTCCAGGTTTTTTTCGGTAGGCGTAAAGAGCCGGCTGCCGGAAAGCGCAGCGAGAATAAGAAGTAAGGAAGCCTTGATGGTAAGCTGACTGGTAAAATTTTCGGTAACAAGCCCGCAGTCCGGAAGGCCCTCTGACGGGAGCTGTCCGAAAGACCGCATGATATCTCTAAACGCGTTTCTGACGGGAAGGAAGGCAGGATGCTGCGGCGTGAGGCAGCGGGGGAAAAGAAGCTTTCCGTTTTGGATAGGCTTGATCAGGTGAATCTGCGCTTCGTCACGGGAGTCAAGGCTTAAGATATCCGGGGAAAAAACCACGGCATCCTCGAAGTGGCTGTCTGAGGTTTCCGTGATAATACTGTGCAGTTCTCCCGGATTAATAAAACAAAAGCATTCATCCGGAACAGGGAAAGATTCCATATTTATTTCCAGCCGGAATTTTCCGCCGGAAAAGTACAGTATTTCCACCTCCTCATGCCAGTGATGCTTAACAAGAGTTCCTTTTCCGATAGAGTGGGTGCGGTAAATAGCACAGGGAAAGGATTGAGTGCCGTGGGGGCGGATTTCTTTTAAAAGGGAGGGCTGCTGTTCCATTAGACTGCTCCTTTGCATAATCGTTGTAAAAAAGCTATCATTATATAGAGGGAAAGTCAAGAAAACAGATGTTGATTTATTGTAATTTACAGGGAAGCTGTGTATAATAATGGAGGTAAAACCTGTCAATTAAATGATGAAATATCATTTTTCTGAAAAGAGAAATTTGCCATGGCTAAAATTAAAGAATATTTATTGGAAGATACGGAAGCGATCTGCGAGCTGGGCAGAGCAATATCATCTCCCGTCAGGCTGGAGATCCTGAGACTGCTTGTTGAGAGTAATCTGAATATAGGGGAGATTGCAAGGAAAATGGATCTTCCCCAGTCCAGCACGGCGTTTCATTTAAAGCTCCTTGAAAAGGCGGGGCTGGCACGGATGGAAGAACGTCCGGGAAATCACGGGACCATGAAGGTATACAGCCGGAAAACAGATTTTGCCAATATTTGTCTTGTGCCCAGAAATATGGATATTAATGAGATAACAAGGGTCGAAATGCCGGTGGGCGCATATGTGGACTGTTCTGTCTGGCCGACCTGTGGACTCTGTGCTCCGGATGGGGTGATCGGGATGGAAGACAAGGAATACAGCTTTTATCTGGGAGAGAGAAGCCGGGCCGGACTGCTGTGGACTTCCGGAGGTTATGTGAAGTATCGATTCCCGAATTACCTTCCTCCCAATCGATGTCCGGTCAGCTTAAAGCTCAGCATGGAGATCTGTTCAGAGGCGCCGGGATATGCGGAAGGATGGAAATCGGATATCACCATGTGGGTAAACGAAAAGGAGTGTGCCATGTGGACAAGCACGGATGACTACGGTTCCCGGCGGGGGCGCCTGACTCCTGATTTCTGGGGAACCGGCTCCACCCAGTTCGGGGTTCTGGTGGTCTGGGAAATCAGGGAGGACGGAAGTTATGTGAATCGTGTGAAGGTGTCGGATATCAATATTCAGGACTTAAAGCTGGAAGAATATCCGTATATTGAAATGATGATTGGAAATAAGGAAGATGCAAAATATGTGGGAGGATTTAATCTGTTTGGCAAAACCTTCGGGGATTATGAGCAGGATATCCTCCTGGAACTGGAATATCGTTAAAGCGAGAACCGCCGGAAGAAACTTAATTCTTTCGGCGGTTCTCTGTATGCGCAGCACACACCCCGCGCGTGAGCAGGGGAAGATAGCTCTTCCCTGCTCGGTTGTGCAGAGGCGCACAGGAAGATTTGCTGCTTACGCAGCATGCGTCCCGCACGCGAGCAGGGAGAAAACCTCTCCTGCTCGATTTTAACAGCAGAACTGGTCGGAGGCTTGGAAGGAAATAAGCATATTTAAAACAATAATATTGTTATAAATATAAAATTATACTACATAAAGCATAAAAAATAATTGAAAAATATTGACCAGATATTATTTTTGCTATATACTTTATAAATAAATAACAATAATACTGTTATTATTTTGGAACATAGGAGAATGGCAAAAAGAATCAGGAGGAAAAATCATGAAGAAAAGAAAATTATATGTTGCAGCAGCTTTGGCAGGTCTGGCGTTAGGATTAGCTGCCTGCGGCAAGACGGCGGATACCCCGAAAACATCAGAAGGAGCCGGGGGGGGGTAAAAGTGAATCGACTCAGACAGAGACGGCAGTATCTCAGAACGAATCCGGAGAGGTGGTGGAAGTAAATTTCTGGTCGCTGTTTACCGGAGATGACGGCGTGACCATGGATGCCATTGTGAAGCAGTTTAATGACGAGCACCCGGATATCAAGGTGACTCATATTGCCATGGAGGCTACATCCGACTTATATGTAAAGCTCCCTATGGTGGCGGGGGATGACAACCAGGCGCCGGATCTTGCCGTGACACACAATAACTATATTCCTTATCTCGCAGAAAAAGGAGCCATCCAGCCCATTGACCCTCTGGTGGAGGGATTTGACAATCTCACCAGGGATCACTTCAACAGCGTTGATATGGCGGATTACGATGGGAAGCGCTATGGCGTGATCCTTGACTTCCCGTCGGCTGTGGTTTACGGCAACAAGGCCCTGATCGAGCAGTATTATCCGGAAATGATAGAAGATTATGTTGTGACCTGGGATGAGATTTATGAACTGGGCGACCGCCTGGCAGCGGATAATGTGATTGATCAGATCAAGCCTCTGGTGGGAAGCTTTGCAAGAAACGATGTGTTGCAGACCTTTGTGACACAGGGAGGAACCTATTCGGAAGACGGCAAGACGCTGGCACTTGATAAGGAAATATTAAAGAAAGCACAGGGAGAATGGAAAAATCTGTATGACAAGGGATACTTCATGGAGGAGGATTCCGACGCTATGGGCATGTTCGCTATGGGAGAAAGCGTGTTTGTAACGGGCGGAACCTGGAACCTGAATATGGTCAATACCTACGGACTGGATTATATTATGCTCCCCTGCGTTCAGTATGATACGAATAATGTGATAACCTATGCGGCAGCCCATACCTTTGTAATGCCGCAGAGAAATTATACAGATGAGAAAAAACAGGCTGTGGGAGAATTTATCAGCTGGTTTGAAGATCATGCCATGCTGTGGGCGGAGGCTGGTTCCATTGTCGCCTATAAAGAGGTGGCTGAGAGCGAAGCCTTTGCAAATCTTCCCCAGGCTATGGTGGACAAAGTAGATACCAGACACTGGTGTCCTACCTTCCTGTACAGCAGTGTCTGTGATGCAACCATAAGCTCTTTTGGGTTCCAGAGCGTGTATGGCCATATGACGCTTGACGAGTATGCGGACGCTGTGATGTCCAAAATTGAAGCAGAGATAGAAGCCCAGAAATAAGGGCTTCTTATCAGACATCAGTTTGGACATAGGGAAGGAGGATAAGACAGTGCAGGAGATGAAAAAGAAAAATCGAAAAAGAATGCGGCACTGGTATGTTCCATTTTTGTTTTTGCTGCCGCATCTCATAGTGTTTGTCTGTTTCAATCTGTTTCCGTCTCTGGCAGGCATCTATGCCGCTTTTACAAAATGGGATCTGGGAAAGGCTCCTCAATGGATAGGGCTTGAGAACTTAAAAACAATTTTTACTGATCAGAGTTCTCTGTTTTACTGGGAACTCAGGTGGGGACTGCGGAATACCTGTCTGTTTGTACTGATCGCAGTTCCGTTTCGAATTATTGTGCCTTTGCTTCTGGCAGCGGCTTTAAACAGCAAATGTCCGGGTTATAAGCTTTATCAGACGATTTTTTATCTGCCTGCACTGTTGTCCTTGTCCGTTGTTATGGGAGCATGGAATTACATGTTTAACACCAATTATGGGATTATCAATAATTTCCTGGGACTCGGAAATCTTTCCTGGACAAAGACGGTTCCCCTGAACTGGGCGGCAATCATCATTATAACGGTCTGGTGGGGAACAGGAAGCAATATGGTGATCTATCAGGCTGCTCTGGCCGGAATACCTGCGGACATACTGGAGGCTTCCAGGGTGGACGGCGCGAATTGTGTACAGAGATTTTTCCGAATTGTTCTTCCGGCTATGAAATACCCGATTTCCTATACGCTTGCCATGAGCATGATTGCGGAGTTTAATGTATGGGGACAGCCGGGGATGTTTAATAAAGGCGGTCCTGTAGTGGAAATTGTCAATGGATTTGCACGTAACTCCAATATGATGCTGATGCAGTATATCAGAGATGCAGGATTCCAGGGAGCGTACGGCTCTAACCCGGGGATAGCGTCCGCAATGGCATTGATTCTGGGATGTATCATGGTAGTGGTGTCCCTGATTCAGGTACATCTGATGCAGAAGAACAGCTAGGGGGTGGTTAAGATGGAAAAACGAAGAACAAAGATGTTACAGAAAAGAAATCTGTCCGCCTGGCTGTTGAGCATGGTTCTGGCTGTGATTGCCGTATGCTGGATCATGCCTGTAGTGGCAGGAGCGTTTACCAGCTTTAAATCGAATCTTGAGGTAAAGATGTTTGCAAGGGATCTGAATCTGATTCCGCATAACTGGACGCTGGAAAACTATGAATATGTGGTAAATTATCCGACTCTTTCGATTTACAAAGCAATGGGAAACACGGTTATTGTCTGTATCGTAAGTATTGTTTTGACATTGCTTTTGTGTACCATGTCGGCTTATGGATTTGAGCGGTTTGAATTTAAGGGGAAGGAGACCCTGTTCTGGACCCTGTTTACCCTGAGCAGTATTCCCAATGTGGTAGCCCTTGTTCCCCAGTATACGTTTTATACCTGGCTGGGATGGATCGACCGGCTTCCCTCCATCATTGCACCTACTGTTGCGGATGTGTTTTATATTTTCCTGATCCGTAATTTCATGAAGGGAATTCCGAAGGAGCTGGAGGAAGCGGCCAGAATCGATGGGGCCGGCGAACTGAAGATATTAGCGCTGGTGGAGGCGCCGCTGCTGAAACCGGTGCTGACGATTGTGGGAATTTTCAAATTCAGCGGTGCCTGGAATGACTTCCTCTGGCCTTCTATTGCCATCACCACACCGACCCATTCCACCATCACACCGGCGATCAGACTGCTGAATGATTCTTATGGAGGAATGCCGGAGAGGCTTTTGGCGGGATGTATGCTGGCCATGCTCCCCACGCTGGTCGTCTATCTTGTTTTCAGAAAGCAGTTTTTGAAGGGTCTTGATGTGGGCTCGGGAGTGAAAGGATAAGGTGGAAGAGAGGGTAAAAGAATGAGTCTGGTAAGAATGAATTTTTTTGCAAAATCACTGAATATGCGCACAGATGTCACAGCAGTTTTACCGGAGTATCCTCTCCAGAGAGCGTGCGGGGAAGACTATAAGGCAAAATTCCCGGCAGAGAGTAAATTTCCGGTACTTTATTTTCTGAACGGTTTTACAGGCGATTATACGGATGGACTTACCATGATGCCTGTCGAGCGGTTTGTCCAGGAAACGGGGATCGCCGTAGTGATGCCTTCCGGGCTGAATTCCTGGTATGAGGATATTCCGGGCGGTGTTCACATGAAAACATTTATAGCCAGGGAGCTTCCGGCGGCTATGGAGGCTTTGCTGCCGGTGTCAGACAGGGCGGACCGGCGTTTCCTGGGAGGAATTTCCATGGGGGCAAGGGGAGCGGCTCTGATCAGCGCCTGCTATTCTGATTATTACAGAGCAACAGTATGCCTTTCAGCTCCGCTAAATTTGCCGGGACTCTTGATGGATCCTGCGGAGCATGATAAAAAAATGATAGAACAGAGTCTTCAGCTCGCTTTCGGCGGGCTGGAGAATATTGAAACAGAAGCGGGTGATTATTATGCGCTCACAGAAAAACTTGTAAAAGAAGGGAGGAAAATTCCAGAGATATTATTTCTGTTTGGAAAGGACGATCCGCTGTATCCTTATCAGTATAACAGATTTGTGCGCTTTGCTGAAAGGCATGAATTACCTGCAGTCTGTGAAGCATGGGAAAAGGGCAGGCATGATTTTGATTTCTGGGAACCTGCCATGAAAAAGGCCATGACATGGCTTAACTCAAAAATAAAGATTGAGGAAAGGACAGAATATGAACACATACAGTAAGGACTATCCGCGCCCTCAGTTCATCCGGAAGGAATGGACGAACCTGAACGGGGAATGGGAATTCAGAATGGATGATGAGAACAGGGGAGAACAGGAGGGGTGGTTTAACGGATTTGATCAGTGCCGCAGGATTCGTGTTCCCTTTACTTATGAGACTGAGATGAGCGGAATCGGAGAGGAGGAAATTCATCCCTGTATCTGGTATCAGAGAGAGATTACCATTGAAGGAGCAAAAAAGACAGACCATAAGGTAATTCTTCACTTTGAGGGCAGTGATTTTCTGACAAAGGTGTGGGTGAACGGGCAGCTGGTCGGTTCTCACAAGGGGGGATACAGTCGTTTCTCTTTTGATATTACAGATCTGTCCACAGAGGGGGCAAATCGGATCTGCGTGAAGGCAGAAGATTTTCCTGAGGCGGAACAGCCCCGGGGCAAGCAGCGATGGGTGAAAAACAGCTTCGGCTGCTGGTATGTTCAGACCACCGGGATATGGAAAACCGTGTGGATGGAGTATGTGCCGGCGATAAGCCTTGCCGCTGTGAAGATGACGCCTGATCTGCCGAATAAGTGTCTGCGGGTGGAATATCAGGTGGATGCTCCCGACGGTCCGTTATTCTCCGGAGCGGGTGGATGCAATCTGGGAGCGGAAATATCCTTTGAGGGACGGCTGATTGCAAGGACAATAACCGCAGTGACAAAGAAGTCCATTACTGTGGAAATCGACCTTGACAGGTCCGAGGAGGATGAACCCTGGGGAATCTATACATGGAGCCCGGAAAGACCGCAGCTTTACGATATTTGTTTTCTCCTGTTCAGGGGAGATGAGCTGCTGGATGAGGTGCGGTCCTACTTTGGCATGAGGGAGATCAGAATCGAAGGAGATCATATTCTGCTGAACGGAGAGCCTCTTTATCAACGACTGATTCTGGATCAGGGGTACTGGGAAAAATCTCACCTCACACCTCCGGATGAGCAGGCGCTGATCGAAGACATTGATAAAATTCACGCCCTGGGTTATAACGGTGTGAGAAAGCATCAGAAAACAGAGGATGAAAGATTCCTTTACTGGTGTGATGTGAAGGGAATGCTGGTATGGGGCGAGGCGCCTGCCACCTACCGTTTTTCAGATGAGGCAGTCTCCCATTTTACGGGAGAATGGATGGACATAGTCCGACAGAATTATAACCATCCCTGTATCATTACCTGGGTTCCCTTTAATGAATCCTGGGGAATTCCGCAGATAAAGACAAACAGGCAGCAACAGCATTTTACGGAAGGCGTCTATCATCTGACGAAAAGTATAGACAGATACCGGCCGGTAATCGTCAATGATGGGTGGGAGCATACCATTTCGGATATTATTACTCTGCATGATTATGAAGAGTGCGGAGAGGTGTTTAAAAGCCGTTATATTCAATACGCAGACGGAATCATGGCAGGGGAGGTGTATCATTCCCGCTACAGGTCTGCCTTCGCCAACGGATATTCCTACCGCGGTCAGCCGGTCATCATCAGTGAATTTGGCGGGATCGCATTTGACGGACAACCCGAAGGCTGGGGATATGGAAATACAGTGGCCGGCGAGGAAGAGTTTTTGAAACGGTTTGACAGCATTACAACGGCGATTAAGGAGATCCCTTATGTGTGCGGCTATTGCTATACCCAGGTTACCGACGTTCAGCAGGAGATCAACGGTCTTATGGATATCAGGCGGGAATTTAAGGTAGATCCCGATAAAATCAAAGAGATCAATGAGCGTCAGGTGGGATTTTTGAGAAAAATGTAACAAAACAGGCCCTTATCCTGACAATCTCCGGATCAGAAAATGAGCGTCTCGACTTCGCGGATACTCTTAAGCTGCCGGCAGTTGTCAGGGAGGGGCTGAATTCTTTCAGGGGACTTTCCTTTCACCCGTCTTATCCGAGATATTTACCGAGGATTTCGATAAACAGATCCATATTAATAGGCTTTGCCAGATGGGCGTTCATTCCGTTCTTCAGAGCAGCTTCTTTGTCCTCATCCATTGCATTGGCTGTCATGGCAATGATAGGCAGACTCTTTACATCATCCCGGGGAAGCGCCCGTATGGTTCTGGTTGCCTCGTAACCATCCATGATAGGCATCTGAACATCCATTAATACAGCATCATAGTAATTTTCAGGCGCCTCCTTCATCATGGCAACCGCATCTGTTCCATCCGGTGCTGTTTCCACCATAAATCCGGTTTCAGTGAGAATTTCCTGGGCGATTTCACGATTCAGCTCATTGTCCTCTACAAGCAGAATGCGCTTCCCGCTGAAGTCGGCCATTGTCCATGAGGCGGCTTCCTCTTCTTTTTCGATGAGATTGTTTGCGGCAAGCAGCGCGGATTTCAGGTCGGACATGAACAGAGGCTTTGCACAGAAAGCGGTGATACCTGCAGAGCGGGCCTCTTCTTCAATATCTGTCCAGTCATAGGCGGTCAGAATAATGATAGGAGCATCTTCCCCCACCGCCTTTCGAATTCGCCTTGCGGTTTCAATTCCGCTGGTTTCCGGCATCTGCCAGTCGATAATGTAGGTATGGAAGGAATCCCCTTCATTATGAGCAATCTCGGCACGATATACAGCTTCTCTTCCGGAGGTGGTCCACTCGGGACGCATACCGATCTGCTTTAACATTTTGCTTACGCTGTCACAGGTATGGAAGTCGTCGTCTACAACCAGCGCGCGCAGGCCTTCCAGCTCCTTGATCTGCGCTGCATTTTTTTCGATATCCTGAAGCTTCAAAGTAAGCTCTACCTTAAACTCGCTTCCCTTTCCAGGCTCGCTTTGAACAGTGATGGTGCCGTTCATCATATCGATAATATTTTTGGTGATGGCCATACCAAGGCCTGTGCCCTCGATTCCGGTCTTGGTAGTCGTCGCTTCCCGTTCAAAGGGTTCGAAGATGTGCTTCACGAATTCGGCAGTCATGCCGATGCCGTTATCCTTTACAATAAAAGTATAATCGCCATAACCGTGCCGGAAAGTTGTTTTCTGGAGGATACGAAAACTGATGGTTCCTCCGGCAGGTGTATATTTTACAGCATTGCTCAGAAGGTTGATAAAAATCTGATTCAATTTCAGAGAATCAGCAATGACATCTTCATTTGCGATATCAAAGGTATCGATAAACAGTTCCAGCTGCTTCGCCTTTACCTGGGGCTGTATGATGTTGACCAGATTGTGCATAACTTCGGAAATGTTGCATTCCTGCTCCTTGATCTGCACTTTCCCGCTTTCGATCCGGCTCATATCAAGAATATCGTTGATCAGGCTGAGAAGATGATTACTGGAGGAAAGCACCTTCTGAAGGCAGTCTCTGACCTGGTCTTTGTTGTCAATATGGCTGAATGCAATGGTTGCAAAGCCGATAATAGCATTCATGGGTGTGCGGATGTCATGGGACATATTGGAGAGGAAGGTGGTTTTGGCGTTGTTGGCGTGCTGCGCCTGCATTAACGCATCCTGCAGAGCCTGTGTCTGTTCCCGCTGTTTCCGGATCTGACTGGTTATTTCCTTTATCACGACCATGACCATGATATCGCCGGTTTCATCATCCTGAGTCATGATAGAAGAGCGTCTGACGCAGATGTCTTCCCCGTCGGGATTGTTGATCCAGTACTCCGTATTTACCTCAGCGTCTCCCCGGGCAAAGGATTTTTTCAGATATTCCAAATCGGTGGTAAGGCAATACGCTTCCCGGGATTCTTCCGCAACAAACTGCTTCCAGGCATGGAACAGTTCGGAGGCTTTGCATGGAGCTTTGAGTCCCGTCAGCTGAAGCAGAGACTGTTCCTGGATGTCGGTTTTCCAGACAACGTCTTCTTCGATACAGTCGCGGGTCAGATTAAAGTCATAGGTGCAGATAGAATTCGAGGTGATCGCGATCCTGTACTGTCTCTCCTTGCGGTTGGCAAGAGAAATCTCAGCCTGGATACGCAGTTCCTTTTCTTTGGTTTCAGTAGTATTCTGGCGGATAAACAGGGCTGTGACTGCTTTACCCTCTGTTCGTTTCAGCGGAATGATGCTCATATGCTCCCACTGCGCGTTTCCATCTCTTAAAACACGGTACTCATAACAGGCATCCGGATTACTTTCCCCTAATGCTTCAATGACGGCTTCCTTATGAAAGCGTTCGGCGAACAGCTCCCTGTCGCTGTCCTCGATCAGGAACGTACACAGGTATGAGATAAAGTCCTCATAGCGGCCTTTATCGGCAAAATCAGGCCGCTCCGGCCGGGTGCCGGCCAGGTAGCGGTAAGTGTCAGAACTGAAATCTACCATAACAAAGCGGGAAAACAGAGTGTTGACGCCGGCTATTACATACCCCATTTCTTTATTTTTCTGTTCCAGAAGCTTCTTTTCGTGTCTGGACTGAAGAAGTAAAGCGACAATATAGCAGAAAAATAACGCGACAAGAAATCCATCCAGAATGAGACCGGTCCGGTTGGCGCCCCGGAGCATATGCTGGGAAATGCTTTTGGGAAAGATCTGAACAAGAACATATTGGTATTCGGGAAGATGGAGAACGCAGACGTTACCTGCCTGACTGTCTGAACTGCAGATAAAAGCCCCCTCCTCGCCGTTTTGAAGCATTCCGGCGGCTTTTTCCTGAGAGGCTGTGTCGATCATGCCGGATCCCGACATGATTTCCAGAAAATTCTGCCCGTAAATCTGATCGTTTGAACTTGCAATTACAGTTCCATCCTGTGCGCAGAGAAATACATCCGCATTTTCGCCGAAACAGCTGGTGGAAAGGATATCCTGCAGGTATTTATCCGCCCAGTAGGCCCCTCTCAGTACGCCGATGATTTGATCCCGGAAATAAACAGGAGTATAAAATCCTACCATGGTATTATCGGTAATCCTTGAATGGAGGACGAGAGAGATGCCGCTCTCTCCATTCATGCCGTTTAAATAGTAATCCCGGTCCGACGCATCGGATGTCTTCCCATCCGAGGTCAGATTTATGCCTTCCGCATTTACATATCTGAAAACGTCAAACAGGGAATTCTTCTCCATATCCTGCAGCATGGTGGCAGTGACTGTGGGATCGGAGAGACTCTGGGAGAGAAAGTGCGCGTAGGTGCTGACCCGGTTCAGCGCATTTTCAAATTCTCCTTCCACATGCCTGGCGGTCCGCCTGGCACAATCCAATGCATAGTTGAGATTCTGATTTTCAATCCGCTTGCTGTTTTGCGCAGAATACCAGTGAAATAAAGCAAGGATAGCGGCCAGGAGAATCAGGACAAGAGCTGCCTGCAGAGTTTTCTTTTTGCGGTACATAATAACCTCCATGCTGCCGACACCTGTAAATTTGGGCGTCGGCACAATATTTGCAAAACGAACAAGTTCGTTTGTAAAAAATTCATTTTTCACAGTAACCTCCCCATACAAGTATGGGGAAAGTACAAAATAATACTATCACTTTCATATCGTTTTATCAATCTATTGAGCCTTGCTTTTTCCTCTCTTTTTTCTTATACTGAAATGGAGTGATAAAACAATCAGACAGATGAAAGAGATTTTAAGCAGAGGGTATTTATGTATAGAAGAGTGTTTCCGATTTTGATCCTGTGTATGCTGTGTCTTTGTTCAGCCTGTGGCACATCCGATGAAAAAATAGCACAGGCGCAGCAGAAATATGCAGAACTTGCGAATATTCATAATCAGGTGGTAGAAGCGCATAAGGAGATTTCAGACGCATCCCTGGATCAGGAGCTTGTGGAACTGAAAGAGGAGGTTTCCGGGCTGGAATCCTATAACCTTGCGGAGATGAAGAATGAGGAAATCGACCGGCTGATTCAGACAATGGACGAGCTGATCGCCTCTTATGGAGATTATCTGGAACTTCTTTCCGATATTAAAGGAGAGGAGGAGGCAGCAGTTCTTACTCCGATTACGATAGCGATTACAAATCATACAACATTTTCCTTTTCTGGCATTAAGCTGTATGAAAAAGGGCAGACAGGGAGCCATGCCAACGCGCTGGAAGGGCTGGAACCCCTGGCGCCGGAGCAGTCGATGACCGGCCTTGCGTTGCAGCGGGATGCGGACGATACGCCGTGGATCCTCATTTTGACGGATTTAAATGATCATGAATATGAACTGGAGCTGCCGGTAAAGGAATATGAAAAAGAGGGTGTTTCTCTGAATCTGGTCTATGATGCAGAACAGGATGAAATAAGAATAGAGTAAAAGGGGAGACGAAATGGAAAAAGCATATGAGCTGGAATTTTTCGGTGAAAAGAAAGGAAGTCTGTTTTTGAATTGCTGCGGAATATCAAGAACGGAACCCTTCCACAGCTTTGGACCGGCAATTAAGCCTCACTATGTGATTCATTTTGTTTTAAACGGAAATGGAAGGTTTTCCATAGGCGGTAAAGAATACTTTTTGGAGCAGGGCTGCGGATTTTTCATACCACCGGAAGAACTGGTTTTTTATCAGGCGGATGGGGAAAATCCCTGGACCTATGTCTGGGTGGGATTTAACGGTGGGATGGCGGGGGACGTGATAGAGTCTATCGGGCTTTCTCTGACCAATCCTGTTTTCAGGTCGGATAAGGATCAGGAGCTTTCCCAGGCAGTGATAGATATGATGGAGCATAACAAGTCGGGGATGGACGGCGGCATAGCGTCAGGTATTGCCAATGACCTTCGAAGAAACGGACAGCTCCATCTTTTTTTGTCTCTGATAGCAGAAAGCGCTTATATTGAGGAAAAGGGCGGAGAAGATAAGGCAGGCCATTATGTGAGACGTGCGGTGGAGTTTATGGTAAACAATTACTGTAACCCCATTAAGATTACAGATGTGGCGGATTATGTGTGTATTAACAGGAGCTACCTGTATACGCTGTTCAGAAGGGCAATGGATATGTCGCCTCAGAAATTTCTCTCTACCTTTCGCATTACCAAAGCGGCGGAGCTTCTGCAGATGACAGATCTTTCAGTGGAGAGTGTGGCGCTTTCCTGCGGATATTCGGATCCGCTGGTATTTGCAAAATCATTCCGTCAGATGAAAAAAATGTCTCCTTCCTCTTACCGAAGGGAAATGCAGAAAGGAGAAACCAGAAAAAGCAGGGAGTATCTCAGGCAGATAGAGGATTTTATTAATCAGGTGAATCAGATAAACAGTTAACATTTTGACAGGCTTTCATAACAAAGCAGTATAGCGGCGAAAAGCTGCTTTCACATATAATGAAACCAGAAAACAATAAGATACTTACCGTGGATGCGGGAGAATGGGAGGCAGAAAATGGTCGAAACAATCACAAAAAAATTTGAAGAAGTGTATGGGGATGCGAAGGGGGTAAAGGTATTTTTTGCACCGGGCCGGGTGAATCTGATAGGCGAGCATACGGATTATAACGGAGGGCATGTATTTCCCTGCGCGCTGACCATCGGAACCTATGGGGTTGCGAGAGAAAGACAGGATCGTAAGCTTCGTTTTTATTCTATGAATTTTTCTCATCTGGGTATCATTGAGTCCAGCCTCGACGATTTGGAGCCTCATAAAGAGGCAGGATGGACGAACTATCCAAAGGGTGTAATGTGGGCGTTTGAGAAAAGAGGATTTCAGATTCCCAGAGGGATGGATATTCTTTTAAACGGAAATATTCCCAACGGGTCAGGCCTTTCTTCTTCTGCCTCCATAGAGGTGCTGACAGGCTATATTCTGAGAGCTTTTTTTGGATTTGAAGTGAGTAACCAGGATCTTGCCCTGATCGGTCAGTACTCTGAAAATAACTTTAATGGGGTCAACTGCGGCATTATGGATCAGTTTGCGATTGCCATGGGCAAAAAGGAGCATGCCATCTTTCTGGACACGGCAGATCTGTCCTATGTCTATGCACCAGTTAAGCTTGAAGGCGCAAAAATTGTGATTGCCTGCAGTAACAAAAAGAGAGGTCTGGGAGATTCCAAATATAATGAGAGAAGAAGCGAGTGTGAGACGGCGCTTGCAGAGCTGCAGCAGGTAGTGGACATCAAAGGCCTGGGCGATTTGAGCGAGGAACAGTTTGAGGAGTACAAATCAGCGATCAAGGATCCTGTGAGGGTAAGAAGAGCAAAGCACGCCGTGTATGAGAACCAGAGGACCATCAAGGCTGTGGAAGCTTTAAAGGCCAATAACATTGTACAGTTCGGGCAGATGATGAACGCATCCCATGTGTCTTTGAGGGACGACTATGAGGTGACGGGCATTGAACTGGATACCCTGGTGGAAGAGGCATGGAAGGTGGAAGGCGTAATCGGCTCCCGTATGACAGGCGCAGGCTTCGGCGGGTGTACGGTCAGCCTTGTGAAAGATGAGGCGATCGATACCTTTATCAAACAGGTGGGAGAGGCTTACTGTGCAAAAATTGGCTACAATGCAGACTTTTATGTGGTTGAGGTAGGGGATGGCCCGTGCGAATTATAAGAGATAGATAGGGGATGAGAAATGATGATACAGACAGAGATCAGAAAATTGGTGGAATACGGTCTCAAAACAGGATTGCTTACAGAAGAGGACAGGATATATACAACGAACCGGCTGCTTGAGCTGTTTGAATTAGATGAGCTTGCAGAGATTACCGATGAAGGGGTGCTGGCGGAGATAAAAGAGACAGATGCGGAGGATCTGGAAGAGATTCTGGATCATATGCTGGATTATGCTTTTGAAAAAGGGATTATGAAAGAGAACGGTGTTGTTTACCGTGATCTGTTCGATACAAAGATCATGAGCCTTTTAATGCCCCGCCCCAGCGAGGTGATCAGCCGCTTTCAGGATTATTATGAGCAGGATCCTCAGAAGGCAACGGATTTCTATTACAAGTTCAGCTGCGACTCTGATTATATCAGACGATATCGGATCAGGAAGGATATGAAATGGGTCACTTCTACGGAATACGGAGACCTGGATATTACGATTAATCTTTCCAAACCGGAGAAGGATCCCAAGGCCATTGCGGCTGCCAGAACAGCGAAGCAGTCAGGGTATCCCAAGTGTCTCCTGTGTAAAGAAAACGAAGGATATGCGGGCAGAATTAATCATCCGGCGAGGCAGAATCACAGAATTATTCCGGTCACGATACAGGGAGATGCATGGGGATTTCAGTATTCGCCCTATGTCTACTATAACGAGCATTGCATTGTATTTAATGGGCAGCATATTCCCATGAAGATCGACAGAAATGCGTTTTGTAAGCTGTTTGACTTTGTGAAGCAGTTCCCGCATTATTTCGTGGGATCCAATGCGGATCTTCCGATTGTGGGCGGATCTATCCTGAGTCATGACCATTTTCAGGGCGGAAATTACGAATTTGCCATGGCAAAAGCGCCGGTGGAGAAGCAGATTACGGTAAAGGGATTTGAGGATGTGGAGGCAGGGATCGTGAAGTGGCCCATGTCCGTTATCCGGCTGAAAGCGAAGGACACGGAGCGTATCATAGAGATGGCGGACAGGATCCTGAAGCACTGGAGAGGATATACGGATGAGGCGGCGTTTATTTTTGCCGAGACGGATGGGGAGCCCCATAATACCATCACGCCGATTGCCCGCAAGAGAGGAGAGTACTTCGAACTGGATCTGGTGCTGAGAAACAACATTACCACACAGGAACATCCTCTGGGCGTTTATCACCCTCATGCAAACCTTCATCACATCAAGAAGGAGAATATTGGTCTGATCGAGGTTATGGGTCTGGCAGTTCTCCCGGCCCGTCTGAAGGATGAAATGGAAGCGCTGAAAGCGGCTATACTGGACGGAAGAGATCTCCGCGGGGATGAATTGCTTGATAAGCATGCCGCCTGGGTGGATGAATTCAGGACAAAATATGAGAGCATCGATGCCTCTAATATCGAAGAAATCCTGCGCAGGGAGATCGGCCTCGTATTTATGCAGGTACTTACCGATTCCGGTGTATATAAGCGTACGCCGGAAGGGCAGATGGCCTTTGACAGGTTTATTGAAAGTCTGAACCGCAGCTGATTTGGGGCGAAGCCCCCGGAGACCAGGGAAACTGACGCAAAGGGAACCGAAGGGAGAAAGGAAGAGCCATGCAATTTCTACTGACGGCTGTAAATGCCAAGTATATTCATTCCAATCCGGCTATTTACAGCCTCAGGGCGTATGCGGGGGAAGAACTGCAGCCCTGTATTGCGCTGGCGGAATATACCATTAACCAGCGGCCGGAGGATATTCTGGAAGATTTATACAAAAGGCAGCCGGAGGTTATCGGCTTTTCGTGCTATATCTGGAACTGGCGTCTGATAACGGAGCTCCTGGCGGAGCTCCCCAAAATCCTGCCGCATACGGACCTGTGGCTGGGCGGTCCGGAGGTTTCCTTTGAGTCAGAAAAGCTTTTGCAGGAATATCCCATGGTGAAGGGGATTATGGCAGGGGAGGGTGAAGAGACGTTCAGGGAACTCCTTGCCTTTTATGCACAGCGCGCACCCCGTGCGCGGGCAGAGGAAAAAAACGCCCTCTGTCCGACCGTGCAGGGGAGTACAGAGAAACTTGCTGCGATACGGGGGCTGGTGCTCAGAGAAGGGAGTGCGCATGAGAGAGCGCCTGTGGATTTAAATCGTATACCCTTTCTTTATACATGCGGGGCAGAAGGGCATACACTTCAGGAATTCGAAAACAGAATCCTGTATTATGAAACAGGCAGGGGCTGTCCCTTCAGATGCAGCTACTGCCTGTCTTCCGTTGACAAAAAAGTGCGTCTGAAGAATTTGGAGACAGTGAAAAAAGAGCTGCAGTTTTTTCTGGATCATAAAGTCCATCAGGTAAAGCTGATTGACAGAACCTTTAACTGCAACCATGATCATGCCATGGCAGTCTGGCAGTATATCAAAGATCATGACAATGGTGTCACAAATTTCCACTTCGAGATTGCAGCAGATCTTTTGAGAGAGGATGAGCTTGCCCTGCTGAACAGTATGCGCCCGGGGCTGGTTCAGCTGGAGATCGGGGTGCAGTCTGTAAATCCCGGTACACTAAAGGAGATCAATCGCCCGGGGAACCTGGAACTTCTGCAAAGGAATGTTAAAATACTCCGTGAGGGTCATAAGGTTCATATTCATCTGGACCTGATTGCCGGGCTCCCCTTTGAGGATTATGAGAGCTTTAAAAACTCTTTTAATGTTGTATATATGATGAAACCGCATCAGCTTCAACTGGGATTTTTAAAGGTGCTGAAAGGAACGCAGATCCGGGAGAAAGCAGAAAGCTATGGACTTGTGTATCAGAACAATCCGCCGTATGAAGTACTTTATACAAAATGGATTTCTTATGAAGAGATTCGCAGGCTGAAAGGGATAGAGGAGATGGTGGAACTTTATTATAATTCGGGACAGTTTACGGCTGTTCTTCCTGCACTGGGGCAGGACTTTTCAGATCCCTTTACTTTTTTTGAAAAACTGGCGGATTACTATGAGGAAAAGGGGTATACCACGGCATCTCCTGCCCGTAGCAGACGATATCAGATTCTGCTGGAGTTTGCCGCCGGAGAGAGGCCGGAAAAGGAAGAAGCGTATCGGGAGCTTCTGACCTTTGATTATTACCGCAGAGAAAATGCAAAGAGCCGTCCGGATTTTTGCCGGGATAATTCCGGATGGCGCGAAAAGATATGGGATTTCTACCAACAGGAAGAAAAGAAACCGCAGTTTCTGAAGGAGTACAGAGAATTCCATGCCAGGCAGACGATGAAGATGACCCATGTGGAAGTATTTTTTTATCCTGTATGGGAGAATGAAAAGCGGGATGATTTACAGCGAAGGAGAGAGCCGCAGTTTGTGCTGTTTGATTACCGGAAACGGGATGCTGTTACTGGAAATGCCTCCGTTACTCTTATTCCCCGGCGGTAAGCCGGGAAAAAGCAGCCGGAAATACTTCGGTGCGAGATAAATGAATAGGGAGAGAAATCAGGCCATATATTGTAAAGAACGCAGGAAAGGCGCGGTTTATACTATATGGCCTCCGTTTTATCCAATATTTCCAACATCATCATACCGGTTATCATTTTTTATATTGTTGCTTATGGCTTGCTGAACAAAACCAATGTCTATGAAGACTTCGTCAGAGGGGCAAAAGAGGGACTTAAGACAGTGGTGGGTATTTTGCCTACCCTTGCCGCCCTTATGACAGCAGTGGGAGTGCTGCGTGCCTCTGGCTTTCTCGGCTTTCTGGGAGATTTGGTACGCCCTTTAAGTGAAAAAGCGGGATTCCCGGCGGAACTGGTGCCTCTGGCTTTTGTGAAAATGTTTTCTTCTTCCGCCGCCACAGGGCTGGTGATGGATATTTTTAAAAACTATGGAACGGATTCCCCTATCGGCCTCATCACTTCCATAATGATGAGCTGCACGGAAACCATTTTTTATACCATGAGTGTATATTTTCTGGCAGCTAAGGTGACGAAGACACGATATACGCTGGCAGGGGCGCTCCTGGCGACAGTGGCAGGAATTATCGCAAGCGTGGTGCTGGCGGGGATGATGTGAATCTCCGCTTCGAAATCATTTTATGAGATGCGCATTTCAACCATGTTTCCGGATGCAGTGACCACAATCCTGTAAATATCATGTTTCCAGGCTGTCTGCAGACGCTGGTCAGTGATGGGAATGGTTTCGATGATCGGCTCCCTGGCACCGGTAATGTGCAAATATCCCAGGCTGCCCAGAAGGAAGGACAGACCTTCCGTGCTCTGCTGCAGAGAAGGCGTTTCGCTGGTCATGATACTCAGAGTTACAAAAGGAGATTTGCATGTATATTCGTCGCGGAAGGCGAAGCTGTCCTGTATGAGGATCTCTCCGTTGCTGCGGGCAGAGGCGCTTTTCAGAAGAGAAGCGTTTCTTCTATAATAAAGCAGACCTGCTTCAGACGGATAGGCAGGGGAGATATCCATTGAAATTTCACATTTTGAATCGGAAAAGCTGTGGGTTATGTCTGTGGCTTTGTATTGTTCGCCATCTTTTTGCATGACAGCCTCCGGGCTGCCGCTGTCATTGCGGATATAAATAGTGGGCAGATTGTGGTAGGCGGACTGCATAGTCCAGATTTCATATCGCCTGGATGAGAAGGTTTTCCGGGTATAGCTCTCCACGCCCACGTCAATCAGCAGGGGACGTCCATTTTTGTAAACGGTAAAACTTCCGGTATCGTTGTGATTATGGCTGTCTGCGTTATCTCCCGCTTTTACGGCAAGGTACAGGGAGCTTTTCGCATGGGAAGTATCCCCGGACAGGCTGTCACCGGGGGCAGGAACTTGTGAGCAGGAATCTCTTGCAATGAAAAGCCCGACACTGGGGTAAAAAAGGTCAGGGTGCGCTACAGAGCCGGTATTTTGGGAGGCAAAGTCTCTGATCTTTCGAAGAGTAAAACCATTCTGCAGACGGTAATACAGATTGTTTTCGGAAGGCAGAAGCAGAGTATCGGGCATACCGGCGATAAAGTCCGCGGCAGCAAAGGCCGCCATAGATCTGTTATCTGTCCGCAGGGCAAACAGAAATTCTCTGGCGCTGCATCTTCCGGCGACCGGGGAACAGTCTGCAAAGTTTACATAATATTTGTCTTCAATATGTACGTTTAAGATATAAGAAGCGATATTCCGGATTTTGGGCTCCCGGTAAAGTTCTGAAAAATGACCGCCGGTAACAGCGTTAAGCGTCTCCATAATATTAAAAAGACATAAGCCGGCATGGCGATAGTATTGGGCCCCTTCGTCGCAACAGCCGTCGATACCATAACCGGCAAGAAAATAGTCGGTACTTTTACAGGCTTTTTTGAGGACAGAAGTTTTGAGATCCGCTTTGGTATCGGTGAGAAAAACGGAAAGGAGTACATTCTGGGTGCACCATACGGTCCAGTTGTTTGTGGCTTCCGTTTCGTTTCCCATCCACCAGAAATAACAGTTCAGATAAGGTGTAAAAATTCTGTGTTCAAGCTCAGACATGATTCTACTGGTGATAAAGGGGCTGACGGCATCCAGAGCATCTTTCAACAGATAAAACGCCGTACCGAGAACAGCGCCGGTCTCGCAGGCAAATAAATCCAGCACAGGGGCCGTCGCATCCGGAAGCGGATACTGCACGCCATCTCTTTCATAGGAATTGTGCGGAGGGAGCTGCCAGGCGCTTTCTTCACATATGGAGAAGATCCCGTTTATAATGTCATCCATAAATCTGCCCTGGTTTTCCACACATTCCGCCAGCACAAGGGCACTGAGCGCATGTCTTTTGGAAAATAATTTATTCTCATAGCGGACACGGTTTCCGGTCCGGGTAAAATCCATAAAATCAGTTGCGGATAAAGAAGGATAAGAAAAGTTCAGATACTTTTCTCCCAGCGAAAGGGAAGCGGTTTTCCATTCCGCATCCAGAGTCTCCCATGACGTCCGGTCTGCGGCAGGCGGATAGAGGGAGAACGGGGTAAAAGACAAATGATAATCAGCAGCTTTTTCATAAAACATAGGGCAGCTCCTCCTGAAATACTTTTTTCTTATTCTATCATAGATATCAGAACGGCAAAAGGGAGTTCCGGTATCTGAGACGATTTATTTTATAGAAATTGTTGCATATAAAAGCGGGAAGAGGTAAAGTAAAATTCAGATACAGGATATACAATCATTGTAAAAGAAAGGGAAGCTATGGAGAGATTGTTTGAAGAAAAGGAAATGATCACAGAGCGGGAGATTGAGGCGGCTCTGGAGTTTTCCATGAAGCAGATTCTGCGGAATCTGCCGGAGTTTACGGATAAATTCCAGAAGGCCTACAGTGAGGGGAATTTCTACCAGCCGATAGAGAACAATGACTGGACCACCGGATTCTGGACGGGAGAAATATGGCTTGCATATGAATATGCCCTTGGACTGGAACAGAAGGGCCGGAAGGAAGAGGGAGAAGCTGCTGCCGGGAAGCTGAGAGAGGCGGGTGAGATCCAGGTAGAGAGCTTTTTGGACCGGATTAACAGAAAGTTCGAAGTAGATCACCATGACATGGGATTCCTTTATTCGCCATCCTGTGTGGCTGCTTACAAGCTGACGGGAAATGAAAAAGGAAAAGAAGCTGCCATAAAGGCAGCCGATCAGCTGATCAGCAGATATCATCCGGTGGGCGAATTTATCCAGGCATGGGGGCCGATGAACGCGCCGGAAAACTACCGTCTGATTATAGACTGTCTCCTGAATCTGCCATTGTTATACTGGGCATCTGAAGAGACAGGAGATAAGAAATACAGAGAGATCGCGGAAAAGCATATTCATACGGCGATCAGGAATGTGATCAGGGAGGATTATTCCACCTGGCACACCTTCTTTTTCAATATGGAGACCGGGGAACCGGATCATGGCGCCACCTGCCAGGGATACAGAGATGGATCCGCCTGGGCCCGTGGACAGGCCTGGGGGATTTATGGCTGTGCGCTGGCTTATAAATATACAGAAAGAAAAGAATATATTACGATTTTCAAAAACGTGACCAGATATTTCCTGGAGCATCTGCCCAAAGATATGATTCCCTTCTGGGATCTGGAGTTTACGGATGGGGATGATCAGCCGAGGGATTCTTCCGCAGCCTCCATAGCGGCCTGTGGAATGCTGGAAATGGTAAAATATCTGAACGAAGAGGGAATCGTTTATGAAAAATACGCCCGGCAGATTATGAAATCTCTGTATGATAATTATGCGGTGAAGGACTTTGAGACCTCCAACGGTCTGGTGCTTCACAGCACCTATTCCAATCATTCGCCCTATAATACCTGCAATCATTGCGGGGTGGACGAGTGTAACGCATGGGGGGATTATTTTTATATGGAAGCTCTTACGAGGTTGGACAGGAACTGGAAATTATACTGGTAAAAAAGAAAAGGGGGAAGATTGAAAATTAAAATTTTCAATCGCGAGATTTGTGTCTGCGCGTTGCTTGCCACAAATCGGTTAAGCCATTCATGGCTTTGCGCAACAAAGCAGCGCGGAAATGGAGTAAAAATATGGCTACATTATCGATCAAGGTTCTGGATAAGAACGGAAAAACAATCTGTGTCAGCAGCGGGGAGGATTTTGTAAGTCTGGTCTGCACGGCAGAATATAAAGAGGGAGATATGGTGGTACTGGAGACCTCTCAAAAAAATATCCATGTGTTTTTGCAGGTAGACGATGCTCTGGGACAGGCTTTCTGCTTCATCACAGATCATGTTCACTACAGGATTCCGTTTGGCGAGAAGCGAATCAGCTATTCGCCGAAGGCATTTTTAGGAAACAGACATTACATATTTGCAAGAGCAGCTTCAGAAGAAGAGATCTGCGCTTACAGAAATCTGGCGCTGAATGTGTGTGACCAGCACGGGGATACGCATTGCTTTCCTCATGCATCCGCCAATGTGGAAACCAGAGGAGAGGCGGTGTTTGCCGCCCGCAATGCCATTGATGGCGTATGTGAAAACCGCTCTCACGGGGAATGGCCTTATGAATCCTGGGGAATTAATATGAGGGATGATGCGGAAATGACTGTGGATTTCGGCAGAGAAGTGGAAGCCGACAGAATCGTACTGTACACCCGTTCGGATTTCCCGCATGATAACTGGTGGAGGCAGGTAACGCTTACCTTTTCCGATGGAACTTCTGTGGACTGGGAAATGGAAAAGAGCAGCCAGGCTCATGTACTTTCGGTGGAAAAGAAAAAAATCACATGGGTGAAGCTGAGCAATCTGATCAAGGCGGATGATCCGTCGCCGTTCCCGGCACTCAGTCAGATTGAGGTATACGGCAGGGTGGTTTTATGATACCAGCGGCCCTGGCCGGACTGCTCCTGGCCGGAATTTTGTGGTGGCTTGCGAGGTGCTTTTTCCGGGGAAGGAGACGCAGATCGGAGGCCTTTGAGGACATGGAGGGCCATGAGTTTGAAGCTTTCTGTGCAGATCTGCTGGAGCGCAGCGGATTCAGGGACGTTGAGGTGACAAGGGGAAGCGGTGATTATGGGATCGACATTCTGGCGGAGAAAGATGGCGTGACCTACGCGGTTCAATGTAAACGTTACTCGGCCCCGGTGGGTGTAAAAGCGGTGCAGGAGGCGTATGCCGGCCGGGATTTTTACGACCGGATGGTGGGCGCAGTGATGACCAATCAATATTTTACGTCGCCTGCAGTGGAAGCCGCGGAAAAGCTTAAGATTCTTCTCTGGGATGGCGGTTATGTGGAGAGTATGATGGAAGAGGCGGGGGAGCCCTTTATGGTTTCCAGGAGGTAAGACGTTCGGACAGTCCCTGAAAATCGGAAGGACCCGTTTCCAGGACAAATCGGTGAAAGTTCTGCAGACTGAAATCTTCCCCCCACAGTTTTTCCGCCTGGTTTTTCAGGGATAAAAATTCCAGAAAACCGAGATAGTATTTCGGATAATTGGCAGGCTCTTCCACAATATACTGATAAATGGAGGCAGCGATTTCGGGGTCGTTAATTCCTGTCTGCTTCAGGATTGCCTGTACCTGTGCGGGGGAAGCGCCTTCAAAGTGTATGGCGATGTCAAGCAAAGAGTACAGGCAAAGCAGAAGATTCCGGTTCAGGCGGCATGCTTCAAACCAGGCGCTTTCCACAGGACTTTCAGCCTCCGCCAGGGACCGGGCATAACGATAGGACAGATCTTCCGCATAAAGCGCCCACCCTTCCGTGTAGCCTCCGTAATGCAGCAAATAGCGGACAGGGGATACTTTGTGCTGATTGAAGTAAAGCTGACTGTAAACAGTCTGGTAAAGGTGCCCCGGATATCCCTCATGGGCCAGAGTGGTGTACAGAGTAAGAGGGTCGGGCTCGTTCCTGTGATTAATATAAATGATGTTACTGCTCATATCATCAACAGGCGGCGTCAGATAATAAGCGGGGCTGCTATAGCTTTCCATGGAGGGAGATACGCTTTTTACCGTATAAGAAGGAGTAAAGTCGTCTCTGGTTTCAGGAAAAGGGGGAAAATCAGCTTTTATGCGTGTCTGAAGATCCTCCAGCATTTCTTCAGGTGAGGAAACTGCTGTACCTGCGGAGGAGCCGCCTTTAGAAGAAGGAAGGAAGTTGTGGGAGGTTCCCGGACTTCTCAGGGCCAGCTCAGGATATTTCTGGAGTAACAGAACCAGAGAAGAGAGATTTTGCTGAAAATCTTTCCAGAGCATGGTTTTGATTTCAGAAACACTGCGACTTGAGCCGGTAGTCGATGAAAGCAGATATTCATAATAATCCTGCCCTTCAGGAAAATGGCACAGACCCATGGAATTGACACCGCTGCCTTTCAGAACAGTGAAAGCGTCGGCAATTTTTTCATAGGCAGGCGCAGTTACGGTAGTGAGGATACGATCATTTTCCCAGATCCACTGCTGCTTTTGCTCTGCAGTGATAAGACCCTGCTGTTCCAGGGAATCAAGCCGTTCTTTGAAGGTGGTATGAAGGAAATGAGTGCCCTGAGAAAGAGACTCCGGGTCCATTAAGGAGCTGCACTGACGGATGATTTTGTCTGCAGCTTCATCTGACATAAAAAGTCCTTTTTCGGCTTTTTCTTTTTCAAACCGGAGCAGCCCCTCAAAATAAGTATCGGTCTGGTCCAGAATATGCAGATAATCCTCCACGTCCTTTGGGGAACGGAAGGTATAGTCGGCAAGGAGAATAGGCAGCCCTGACTGCATCCCCAGAGAAGGGGAGAGAGGCTCGTCATAATACTGAAAAGCTGTGCCGGTAAGGCGAAGCTTAAGGTAACGGGTCAGGAGTTCGCAGGTGTAAGCATCGTCTTTTTCAAGATGTTCGGGTGAAATATGAGAAAGAACTTCCAAAGTGGAGAGAATGCCATCTCTGCCGCTTTCTTCCTCCGGTTCATAGGAGGGGAGAAGAACGTCTCCTGTAAAGCCCCATTCTTCCGGGAAGGCCAGCGTGTAGTGGAGATTTAAGGTGTTTCCGGAAAGCTCAGAGTAAAACAGCTCTTTGGCCAGCGCATGGAACCTGCGGCTGTCATTGGTCAGAAAGTACAGAGACAGCAGGAGCGCAGGTAAAATAAGGAACAGGAGCAGGCAATAGATTTTCTGTTTTCGAGTAGTTTTTTTTCTGGATGGCAAAGTTCTCACCTCACAGGACTATTCGTTTGATTATATGAGACTGTTGTGATAAAATATTACCTGGTTCGTTTTTGACAGGCGGTTAGCAACTATAGTAAAGGACACAATCTTTGCCGTTTACTATAAATGGATCGCACGTCCGCATGGGGAATTTTGCTGCATTGACAGCATGCGGACGGCGCTTACTATGGAGAACACATTATGCATATTTTAGCGCCATCTCTGCTGGCGGCGGATTTTAATATATTGGGACAGCAGATCAGGGAGACACAGGCAGCGGGTGCAGAGTATCTGCACATTGATGTTATGGATGGCATTTTTGTCCCCAGCATTTCGTTCGGCATGCCGGTGATCAGGTCTATCAGAGAAACCAGCCGTCAGTTTTTTGACGTTCATTTAATGATCGTGGATCCTGAAAGGTATGTGGCTGAATTTGTGGAATGCGGCGCTGACAGCATTACCTTCCATTTTGAGGCGGTCCGGTATGTGGACCGGTTGATTGATAAAATTCACGAAGCCGGCGCGCAGGCCGGTATTGCCATTAAGCCGGGGACTCCGATAGAGGCGGTTTATCCCTATTTATCCAAAGTGGAGATGGTTCTTGTGATGAGCGTAGAGCCGGGGTTTGGAGGACAGCCTTTTATGCCTGAGGCTTATGAACGGATCAGACGGATGCGCCAGTATATCGACAGGAACCATCTGCCGGTAAAGCTGGAGGTGGATGGCGGCGTGGGAAAAAAGAACGTCAGAAAGGTCATTGAGGCCGGCGCCCAGGTTTGCGTGGCAGGGTCAGCGGTATTTAAAAAGCGAAGCATCAGCGACAATATTTCACAGTTTATGACAGCATTTAAAGAAAAAGAAGATATGATGAAAAATGGAAAAGATAAGTAGAAATGCACCCTGTTGGTGCGGAAGCGGAAAAAAATACAAAATATGTCATATGGCGCTGGATGAAAAAATCCATCATTATGAGCTGGAAGGACATATTGTTCCGGACAGGTCGATCTTAAAGACAGAGCGGCAGCTGGAGGGAATCAGGGCCAGCAGTGTCCTGAACATTGCAGTTCTGGATGCAGTAGAGAAAATGATAGGCCCCGGTGTGACCACTCAGCAGATCGATGATCTGGTACATCACATGACGATTGAGATGGGAGGAATTCCCGCGCCATTAAATTATGAAGGATATCCCAAAAGTGTGTGTACCTCCATCAATGAAGTGGTTTGCCATGGTATACCTTCCAGGGACAGAGTCCTTCAGGAGGGGGATATTATCAATGTGGACGTATCTACTTTATATAAAGGATTTTTCTCGGATTCCTCTAGGATGTACTGTATCGGAGAGGTGAGTGAAGAGAAGAAAAGGCTGGTACAGGTTACAAAGGAGTGCATGGAAAAGGGAATTGCGATGGTAAAGCCCTGGAATTTTCTGGGAGACATGGCGCAGGCAGTCAACGACCATGCAAAGGCAAACGGATACAGTGTGGTGGTGGATATCGGAGGACACGGCATCGGACTGGAATTCCATGAGGAACCTTTTGTGAGCTATGTCACCAGATCCGGAACAGAGATGCTGATGGTTCCGGGAATGGTATTTACCATTGAGCCCATGGTTAACATGGGAAGCAGCGAGATCTATGTGGATGATGCGGATGGGTGGACAGTCTATACGGAAGATGGAAAGCCTTCCGCCCAGTGGGAGGTCACGGTAGCAGTGACGGAAGAGGGCTGTGAGATTCTTACCTGGTAGCAGCGCGAACGATTGAGAAAAACTGAATCATCTGTTATACTGATAAGTGAGAGCAGCCATACAAGAAATAAAATATTATGCTTTGTATGGCTGCTCGTTTTAAAAAATGCGGGGAAAGGAAAGGCTTATGTATGATGTGATCATTATCGGAGCGGGAGTGAGCGGATGCGCTGTCGCAAGAGAGTTGTCCCGTCTGGAGCTGAAGATTGGAGTTCTGGAAAGAGCTTCCGACGTATGTGAGGGTACATCCAAGGCAAACAGCGGGATCGTCCATGCAGGGTATGATGCCAGGGAGGGTTCCCTGAAAGCCAGGCTTAATGTGGCGGGAAGCCGGAAAATGGAGGCGCTTTCAAGGGAACTGGATTTTCCTTACAGAAGGAACGGCTCTCTGGTGCTCTGTTTTGACGAGAAGGACCGGGACAGGCTGGAGGAGCTGAAAAGAAGAGGCGAAGCCAACGGAGTAGAGGGGCTTTCAATTTTAACCGGGCAGGCGCTTTTTGAGATAGAACCGGCTGTGGCGAAGGATGTGGCGGCAGCGCTTTATGCGCCTTCGGGAGCCATTGTTTGTCCTTTTGGGCTTACTATTGCGCTGGCGGAAAATGCCGCGGCAAATGGAGTGGAATTTTGGTTTAACAGAAAAGTGACGGAGATCCGGAAGAAAAAAGAGGGCTATCTGATCCGGACGCAGGGGCAGGAGTATGAGGCCAGAGCAGTGGTTAATGCGGCCGGTGTCTATGCCGATGAGATCCATAATATGGTCAGCAGCCATAAAATGAAGATTACGCCCAGGAAGGGAGAGTATCTTCTTTTTGACAAAAAGACGGGCAAAATGGTGAACCATACGCTGTTCCAGCTTCCCACCGCTCTGGGAAAAGGAATTCTGGTGACGCCTACCGTACACGGTAATCTTCTGCTGGGGCCCACGGCCAGGGATATTCCGGAAAAGGAGGAAGTCAGTACATCGCGGGAAGGGATGCAGCAGGTTTTGAAACAGGCATCCATGAGTGTGAGCCATATACCGGAAAGAGAAGTGATCACTTCTTTTGCAGGGCTGAGAGCGCATATTTCTCAGATGCCCGGACTGGAAGAAGGAAAAGGGGAGGAAGACTTTATTATTGAGGAGGTAAAGGATGCTCCCGGATTTATTGATGTTGCGGGAATAGAATCTCCGGGGCTTTCCTGCGCACCGGTCACAGGGGAATATGTGGCGGAGCTGGTCCGGAAGATGTTGAATCCCCGGTGGAAGGAGAACTTTATCAGCACCAGGAAGGGGATTCCCAATATGGCGCTCGCTTCCGGGGAGGAACGGGAGAGACTGGTCAGGGAGAACCCCGCCTACGCAAATGTGATCTGCCGCTGCGAGATGGTTACGGAAGGCGAGATCCTGGACGCCATACACAGACCGCTGGGAGCTGCCACGACAGATGGCATTAAGCGGAGAACAAGAGCCGGAATGGGGCGGTGCCAGTCGGGCTTCTGTAATCCAAAAGTGGTGGAGATTCTGGCAAGAGAGCTGCAGGTAGACGAGAGCGAAATAAAGAAGGCGGGAGACGGTTCTTTTTATCTTCTGCCATTGGACGAAGAGGGACAGCCATGAAAAAAACAGATTTAGTCATAGTGGGAGGAGGACCGGCGGGACTGGCGGCGGCGCTGTCAGCTTTTGAGAAGGGAATCAGGGATATCCTGATCCTGGAGAGAGACAGGGAGCTGGGAGGGATCTTAAATCAGTGTATTCACAACGGATTCGGTCTGCATACGTTCAAAGAAGAGCTGACAGGTCCGGAATATGCCGCCCGTTATGTAGATATGGTCCGGGAAAAGAGGATCCCCAGCCTGCTGAACACCATGGCAGTGGATGTGCAGGGGGGCTCACCCTGTACGGTAACGGCCATGAACAGAGAACAGGGAATCTTTCAGATCGCCGCCAAAGCGGTGATCCTGGCCATGGGGTGCCGGGAGAGGCCCCGGGGGGCCATGAATATCCCGGGATATCGCCCGGCGGGAATCTACTCTGCCGGTACCGCGCAGAGATATGTCAATATAGAGGGAAGAATGCCGGGAAAGGAGATCGTGGTCCTGGGTTCCGGAGACATTGGCCTGATCATGGCAAGGCGCATGACGCTTCAGGGAGCAAAGGTAAAAATGGTGGCGGAGATCATGCCTTATTCCGGAGGTTTAAAGAGAAATATTGTACAGTGTCTGGACGATTTTGACATTCCCTTAAAGCTCAGCCATACTGTCACAGGGATCCATGGCAGGGAGAGAGTGGAAGGCGTGACGGTAAGCAGAGTGGATGAAAACCTGAATCCTGTTCCGGGAACAGAGCAGTTCGTGAAATGCGATACCCTGCTTTTATCCTGTGGACTGATTCCAGAGAACGAGCTGAGCCAGCAGGCCGGCGCGCAGATGGATGATACGACTCAGGGACCGGTGGTGAACGCAAGGCTGGAAACCACTGTAAGGGGGATTTTTGCCTGCGGGAATGTGCTGCACGTGCATGATCTGGTGGATAATGTATCCAGGGAGGCGGAAGAAGCCGGAGCCTTTGCGGCAGATTATATTCTGAATGGGGAGAAGGACTGGGGGGAGGCTGTGCGGCCTGAAATCCCGGCCAAGACCAAGTGCACGCTCCCTCAGAACCGGGATGCCAGAAGCCAGCTGATCTGCATCGGATGCCCTGTGGGATGCCTGATCACGGTGGGAACAAGGGAGGATGGCAGCCTTTCCATTACCGGGAATACCTGCGCAAAGGGCGAACATTACGCCCGCAGTGAGATGACGGCTCCTGTACGCGCAGTGACCTCTGTTATACGGATTAAGGGGGGAGGCGGGAGCGTGGTTCCGGTAAAGACCGCCTCGGAAATTCCGAAAGAAAAGATAGGGGCGTGTATGGATCAGATACGGGAGCGGCAGGTAAACGCGCCTGTCAGAGTAGGGGATGTATTGATCGAAAATGTGGCAGGGACATCGGTTCCGGTAGTTGCCACCGGAAATTACGAGTGATGAGAGCGGGCATCGGATGAAAGGAAAGGGTATCGGGGATGAGCAAATATATTATGGCACTGGATCAGGGGACAACAAGTTCACGCTGTATTCTTTTTAACAAAAAGGGAGAAATACAAAGCATTGCTCAGAAAGAGTTCGGGCAGATCTATCCCAGACCGGGCTGGGTGGAACATGATCCCAGGGAAATCTGGTCTTCCCAGCTGGCGGTGACCATGGAGGCCATGGCAAAGGTGGGGGCGGGGCCTGAGGATATTGCAGGCATTGGCATTACGAACCAGAGGGAGACTACGATCGTATGGGATAAGGAGAGTGGAGAACCGGTTTACAATGCCATAGTCTGGCAGTGCCGCAGGACGGCGCAGAAAGTGGACGAACTTGTGGCGACAGGAAGCGGGGAGATGATCCGGGAAAAGACCGGGCTGGTTCCGGACGCTTATTTCAGTGCCACCAAGATTGCCTGGATTCTGGAGCATGTGGATGGGGCGAGGCAGAAGGCTGAGAGAGGAGAGCTTGCCTTCGGTACCGTGGACAGCTGGCTGATCTGGAATCTTACCAGAGGAGAGATTCATGTGACGGATTACACCAACGCCTCCCGCACCATGCTTTATGACATTCATAACCTGTGCTGGGATAAGGAGCTGCTGAAGCTGTTCGGTATCCCGGCCTGCATGCTGCCGGAAGTGAAGCCCTCCAGTTGTGTCTATGGATATGCGGACAGTTCGGTGCTGGGCGGCCGTATTCCCATTGCGGGTATTGCAGGGGATCAGCAGGCGGCACTTTTCGGGCAGTGCTGCTTTTCCAAAGGACAGGTAAAAAATACATACGGAACAGGCTGCTTTCTCCTGATGAATACCGGAAAGGAGGCCATTCGATCCGGCAGCGGACTGATCACCACCATCGCGGCAAGCGTGGGGGATCAGGTGGAATATGCGCTGGAGGGAAGTATTTTTGTGGCGGGAGCGGCAGTACAGTGGCTGCGGGATGAGATGCGCATGGTGAAGAATGCCGCGCAGACCCGGGAGTATGCGGAAAAGGTAGAGGATACAGAGGGAGTATATGTAGTTCCTGCCTTTGCAGGGATGGGAGCGCCCTACTGGAATCCCTATGCCAGGGGATGTGTGGTGGGAATCACCAGAGGCTGCGGAAAGGAGCATTTTATCAGAGCAACACTTGAATCTATCGCTTATCAGACTTATGATGTATTAAAGGCCATGGAGGAGGATGCGGAGGTTTCCATTGCCGGACTGAAAGTGGATGGAGGCGCCAGTGCAAATGATTTTCTGATGCAGTTCCAGGCGGATATTCTGGGGGCAAGAGTATACCGGCCACAGTGTATCGAGACCACTGCGCTGGGGGCAGCATATCTGGCAGGACTTGCCTGCGGTTACTGGAAAAGCCGGGAGGAAATATGTGAGAACTGGCAGCTGGGCAGAGAGTTTGTCCATGAGATGAGCGAGGGACGCCGCGGACAGCTTCTGAAAGGGTGGAAGAGAGCTGTGAAATGTGCCCTTGACTGGACAGAAGAACAGCGCGTTTAGCCGGCAAAACCTGCCTGCTGTTTGGGGTAAGGGTTTCCGGGAGGAGAAAGGATAAAGATTGAAAATTAAAATTTTCAATCACGAGATTTGTGTCTGCGCGTTGCTTGCCACAAACTCGATATGCGCAAAAAGCAGCGCAGAAATGGTGTAAAAAATGGGAAAAAAGTATACGGCGGTCAGAAAACTGACGGATAACCGGCATTTAAATCTTTACGAGATGGATGCTCTGACCAATAAGGGAGAGCCTTATCACTATTATTTTGCATCCAGAAACAGCCAGGAGGACCTGCCGCTTTTAACGGGAAAGCTCTGCTCCAATGGGATCGTGATCTATCCGTTATGGCGGGAGGATCCGGAAAAGCTGGTGATGATCAGACAGTACCGATATCCGCTCGATCAATGGCTTTATGAGCTGCCGGCCGGGCTGATTGATCCGGGAGAAAACGCAGAGGAGGCGGCAGTCCGTGAAATGAAGGAGGAAACGGGACTGGACTTTTTCCCCTATAAAGGAGGAAACTCATCCCTGCGGCGTCCTTTCTATCTGGGAGCAGGCATGACAGACGAGACCAGTACATCTGTTTTCGGCCTGGCCGGCGGTCAGATATCCGGCAGGCTGCGGGAGGATACGGAGAGCATAGAGGTGCTTTTAGTGGATAAGGAAGAAGCGAAAAGAATTCTTAAGGAGGAAAGAGTTTCCCTGCGGGCGGCATTTCTCCTAATGGAATTTCTGCAGATGGATAAGGAGCATCCGTTTGCATTTCTGGATTTATAAGTGACATTATCAGTGTGCCGGAGAAGGCGCGGAAAGGGAGGAAAGATGAAACCAATCTTATTTTTAGATCCTGTTTTCAAGCAGATGATCTGGGGAGGAAACCGCCTGAGAGGTCAGTTCGGCTATGAGATTCCGGGGGAAGATACCGGTGAGTGCTGGGCAGTGAGCGCCCATCCCAACGGTGACTGCGTAGTCAGAGAAGGAATGTATACGGGAGAGAAGTTGTCGGAACTGTGGAAATCCCACAGGGAACTGTTTGGAAATTCCGATCTGGACCGATTTCCGCTTTTGGTCAAGATCATTGATGCCAAAGACGATCTGAGTATTCAGGTTCATCCGGATGACGCCTACGCCAGGGAACATGAAAACGGTTCGCTGGGAAAGACGGAATGCTGGTATATTCTTGACTGTCCGGAAGACGCGGCTTTGGTGATAGGGCATAATGCCGCGTCCCGCCAGGAACTTGAGGAGATGATCAGGCAGGGACGGTGGTCTGAGCTGATTCGGCAGATACCTGTAAAGAAAGGAGATTTTATTCAGATCGATCCGGGAACCGTACATGCTATCAAAGGCGGTATGATGATCCTGGAAACGCAGCAGAACAGCGATATCACCTACCGGGTATATGACTATGACAGACTCACAGGAGGAAAGCCGCGTCAGCTCCATGTGGAACAGAGCATTGACGTGATCACGGTGCCGGCAGCCTCCGCGGCAGAGAGCGTGAAGCCGGCGGCAGATCTTCCGAAGAACACTATGAATGAGCTGATCACATGTGATTATTACAGGGTCTGGAAACTGGAGACAGATCAGCCGTTTTCCTTTGAACAGTCCCATCCTTTCCTGATCATGAGCGTGACAGAGGGAGCAGGCACCATCAACGGACACCCCATCAAAAAGGGAGAGCATTTCATCCTGCCGGACGGCTTCGGAAGCGTAAAACTGGAAGGCAAAATGCAGCTGATCGCATCATCCATACGATAAAAACAGCAGCGAAACTGGAATCAGGAGGTATTTTTAAATGAGTAAAAAGCAGGGCGGATTCACGCTTCCGGGTGAATCGGGGTACGAAGATCTGACATTAAAGCTGGCGCAGAAGTGGGGAGCGGACGTGATCAGAGACAGTGACGGAACAGAACTTTCGGAGGACATTATTCATGCGGGATATGGAATTTATTCCACGATCTGCATCATTCGTGATCACAATGAATGGGCGAAGGAAAACACAGATAAGCTGCAGCAGACCTTTTTGTGTACGCAGCCGGTAGTGGCGACAGAGGATGGAGAAGGATCAGATACCTTAACCATAGCTCTTATGAAGGATTTTTTCAGAGAGCAGTTTAAGATCAATGACTGTGAAAACGCCATGAAATATTGGCAGGTATGGGACAGAACGTCCAATGTGCTGCTTCAGGCTTCTGACTGGCGTTACCAGGGGCAGGAGGAGAAGGTGGAAATTCTCCATCCGGTGGCATGGCATAAGTATACAGTAAGCTTTCTGGCCTATCGGATCTGGGAAGAGATTTCCATGTATAATCACACCACCAACAATTGGGATAAAGAACATCTGATGCAGATTGATCCCCGTTATCCGGAGGCAAGAGCTTATATGACAGACTGGATGAAAAAATGGTGTGAGACGCATCCGGATACTACAGTAGTGCGGTTTACATCGTTATTTTATAATTTTGTCTGGATATGGGGGAGCGATCCTGCCTGCAGAAACCTGTTTACTGACTGGGGCTCCTATGATTTTACGGTGAGTGAGCGTGCGCTGGATGAATTTTATGAGAAATACGGCTATCAGATGAGCGCGGAAGATTTTATCAATCAGGGAAAACTTCATGTGACTCATATGCCGGGAGATGAGCGTAAAAAGGACTGGATGAGATTTATCAATGACTTTGTGATTGATTTTGGCAGACAGCTTGTGGATATTGTACATTCCTATGGCAAAAAGGCCTATGTTTTTTACGACGACAGCTGGGTGGGTCTGGAGCCTTATAATGGAAGATTTCAGGAGTTTGGATTTGACGGACTGATTAAGTGTGTATTTTCCGGCTATGAAGCCAGACTGTGCTCCGGTGTGGATGTGCCGGTGCATGAACTGCGGCTTCATCCCTACCTTTTTCCGGTGGGACTTGGAGGAGCGCCTACCTTTATGGAGGGCGGGGATCCCACCACAGAGGCAAAACGCTTCTGGAATAATATCAGGAGGGCTCTTCTGCGCAGCCCGGTAGACCGGATTGGTCTGGGCGGTTACCTGCATCTGACAGAAGGGTTCCCGGATTTTTGCGATTACATTGAGCAGGTATCTGATGAGTTTAGAATGATCCGGGATCTTCATAAGGAAGGCAGACCTTATACTATAAAAACACGTGTGGGTGTTCTGCATGCCTGGGGTGCTCTGAGGTCATGGACACTGTCAGGCCATTTTCATGAAACATGGCAGCACGACCTTATTCATATCAATGAGGCGCTGGCCGGCCTGCCGGTTCAGGTATCCTTCCTTTCTTTTGAGGATGTAAAGGCAGGAAGGCTTTCAGAGGTGGATGTGCTGATCAATGCCGGCTATGCAGGAAGCGCCTGGAGCGGGGGCGATGCATGGAAAGATGATGATCTGGTGGAAAAACTGACCAAATGGGTGTATGAAGGCGGTACCTTCCTGGGAGTAAATGAACCCTCTGCAGTGGAGGGATATGATACTTATTTCAGGATGGCACATGTGCTGGGTGTGGATGAGGATACCGGTGCAAGGATCTGCCATGGCAGATGGGAGTTTACGGCGGAGGATAAAGAAGGAATTGTGCCCGAAGGCGTATCCCTTGCGGCAAAAGAAAACAGGTTCCTTACAGATGGAAAGGCGGATGTACTCCTTTCCAAAGAAAACCAGCCGGTTCTTAGCCTGAATTCTTTTGGAAAAGGATTGGGAATTTATCTTTCTTCTTTCCAGGTGGGCGCGGAAAATACCAGACTGCTGTATCAGCTGATCCGCTATGCCGGAAAAGAAGGGATCACAGGCCCGTATATGACAGATAATCTCTACACAGAGTGCGCATTTTATCCGGACAGCGGTATGCTTGCGGTGATCAACAACAGTGCCGGTCTGCAGAGCACAGTGGTGGAGACAGAGTCAGGGAAAACAACAGTAGAATTAAAGCCATATGAAACGGTGTTTCTTGCGATATAAAGAAAGGTTTCGAAAAAAGGCAACGATACGCACAAAAGCTGTGCAGAAATGAGGGAAAAATGATCAATGAGCAGTATAAAAAGATGCTGGAGGAAAAGTCTGTAATCAGGCAGCTTTCTGAGTTTGCAACTGCAAGAGGCGGGCAGATCGGTTACGAAAATGTGTTTGATTACAGTCTTGGCAATCCGTCTGTGCCGGTCCCGGAGAAATTCACGGAGGTTATGATAGACCTGTTAAAAACAAAGAGTTCCATGGAGCTTCATGGATACAGTCCCAGTGTTGGGATATCTTCTGTGAAGAGCAAAATTGCCGACTCTTTAAATGAGAGATTTGGGATGAACTATACGGGAAATCACATTTTTCCAACGACAGGCGCAGCGGGCGCGCTGGCACATGCACTGCGCTGCGTTACAAAGCCCGGAGATGAAGTGCTGGTTATTGCGCCGTATTTTCCTGAATATAATTTCTATGTGAATATGACCGGGGCAAAGCTGAAAGTGGTTTCTGCGGACACAGAAGGCTTTCAGATCAATTTTGAGAAGCTGGAAGAGATGCTGTCGGAAGAGGTGACGGCGATGCTGATTAATACGCCGAATAACCCTTCCGGGGCAGTGTATAATGAACGGACTCTCCGGGAACTTGCGGATCTGCTTTATCGGAAGCAGAGAGAGTACAGACACGATATTTTCCTTATTTCGGATGAGCCTTACAGAGAGATTGTGTTTGAGGGGGTGGAGGCGCCTTATGTTTCGAAGTACTATGATAACACCCTTTCCTGCTATTCTTACTCGAAATCCTTATCGCTTCCCGGAGAAAGGATCGGTTATGTGGCAGCGAATCCGAGATGCAGGGATGCGGAGCTGATCAGCGCGATTTGCTCTCAGATCTCCAGAGGGATCGGGCATAACTGTCCGCCTTCTATTATTCAGCTTGCAGTGGCGGAGGTGGGGGCTCTCACAGGAGAGCTGTCAGTTTATGAGACCAATATGAATATCCTCTACAAGGAGCTTACTGCATTGGGATTTGAGGTGGTGAAGCCAGGAGGAACATTTTATATCTTCCCGAAGGCTCTGGAGGAGGACGCAACGGCTTTCTGCCGCAAAGCGCTGAATTATGACCTGATACTGGTACCATCTGAGAGCTTTGGAACACCGGGGTATTTCCGAATGGCATATTGTATTGATACGGAAAAAGTGGAAAGGTCGCTTCCGGCCCTTCGAAAATTTGTAGAGGAAAATTATCGGTAAAAGGATGAATCTGGAGGAAAAATAAATGGTCGAATTTTTGAAAGCCGTATTATTCGGAGTGGTGGAGGGTATTACGGAATGGCTTCCTATAAGCAGTACGGGACATATGATTCTGCTGGATGAATTTGTGAAGCTGGATGTATCAGAGCAGTTTTGGGAAATGTTTCTGGTAGTGATCCAGCTGGGAGCCATTCTGGCTGTAGTGGTGCTGTTCTGGAATCAGATCTGGCCCTTCGGCAGAAGAAACAACGGAAACCCGGTACGGAAGTCAGGATTTCTTTCCTGGTGCAAAAAAGATATCTGGATGATGTGGTTTAAGATTATTGTGGCCTGTCTGCCGGCAGCAGTGGTGGGAATCCTGTTTGATGAGTTTTTTGAGAGCCTTTTTTATAATGGCGTGTGTGTGGCTGTTGCACTGATCGTATTTGGCGTGGGTTTTCTGTTGATAGAAAACAGGAACAGAGGAATGGCAGTCAGAATAAATTCACTTTCAGCCATTACGTTTCAAACGGCGCTTATCATAGGACTGTTTCAGCTGATCGCTGCCATTTTCCCGGGAACTTCCCGTTCGGGAGCTACGATACTGGGGGCCCTTCTGATAGGGGTGTCAAGAACAGTGGCGGCAGAATTTACTTTTTTTCTTGCCATACCGGTTATGCTGGGGGCGAGCCTTCTCAAAATTCTGAAGTTTGGATTTGCCTTCACGGAGAACGAACTGATGGTGCTTCTGACAGGAATGATTACGGCATTTCTGGTTTCTGTGGCAGTGATTCGTTTCCTGATGGGATATATTAAAAAGCATGATTTTAAGGTGTTTGGCTGGTACAGGATCGTGCTGGGAATCATTGTACTGCTGTACTTTGGTCTGTCTGTATAACGATTCGCGGGGCAATCTGCATAGAAATCAGAATAAAATATTGGTGAAAATGTATGGTTTCTGTCGCAAATCGTAGAAAATAACCAAAAGTATATGAAATGTTTTACGAAAAAGCTGTTCATTATTGACAGAATACAAAAGATAAGGTATACTGCTTTGGAATGAAAAAGTTAACTGATTGTTTTGTTACATGTCAGAGGGTTTATTGCTCTGCGTGAAAGGAGTTTATATCGTGTCAGAAACAAAGAAAACGACAGCCAGGAGTAAGACATCATCGGTTAAAAAAGTAAGCAAGCCTGTGGAAAAGGCATCTGAGGTTAAAGCAGAGGTTGAGGCTGTTCCAGTAGAAACAGCAGAGAAGGAAGCTGTAAAGAAGACAAGAAAGACAGCAGCCGGAACCACAGAGACAACGAAAGCACCTGCCAAAAAAGCCGCAAAAGCTGAAGTAAAAAAAGAAGTGAAGGCTCAGGTAAAGGAAGCTGTCCATGTGGAATTCAGCGGAAAGTCCTATACAAGCGAAGATCTGATCAAGATCTGCAGAGATGTATGGAAGTATGATCTGAATGGAAAAGATGAAGATATTAAGAGCATTGAACTGTATGTAAAACCGGAAGAAAGCGTTACATATTATGTGATCAACGGTGATGTGCAGGGAAGCTTCAATATTTAATTGTTTACAGTTTTATAGTTTGTGACAGCGCGGATGAGAATGGATACTGCTTTTGCAGTGTCCATTTTTCTTTTAGAATTTTTTAATAATTATTTTTAATTATATGTGTTGACAATAAATAGGGTAAGTGATATTTTAGGTTAAGAAGATGTTAGCACTCCATTCAATCGAGTGCTAACAAAACAAAAATCAAATATTCCTGAAAATATTTTGAGCAAAGAGGATGATGGAAATGCAGTTAAGCGAGAGAAAGATCAAGATATTGCAGGCCATTATCCGCAATTATCTTGAAACGGGAGAGCCGGTCGGCAGCAGGACCATTTCCAAATATACAGATTTGAATTTAAGCTCGGCAACCATTCGAAACGAGATGTCAGATCTGGAGGAAATGGGATATATTCTGCAGCCCCATACCTCCGCGGGAAGGATCCCCTCTGATAAAGGGTACCGTTTGTATGTCGATACCATGATGGAGGAGAAGGATAAGGAGCTGGAAGAATTAAAGGAAATGATGCTCGAACGGGAAGATAAGATGGAGCATCTTCTCAAACAGGTGGCAAAGCTTCTGGCCACGAATACCAATTATGCATCTATGATTTCAGCGCCTACGATCCATACAAATAAGATCAAATTTATACAGCTTTCCAGAGTGGATGCAGAGCAGCTCCTGGCAGTGGTGGTGATAGAGGGAAATGTGATCAAGAACAACATTATTTCCATTTCCGAGGAGCTGAATGACGAGACATTGCTGAAACTGAATATTCTTTTGAATACACACCTAAACGGGCTGGCATTAGAAGAAATCAATCTGGGTATGATCTCCGCCATGAAGCAGCAGGCAGGTATCCACAGTTCCATTGTATCAAATGTGATAGACGCGATTGCCGTATCCCTGAAGGCGGAAGAGGATCTGGAGATCTATACAAGCGGAGCCAATAATATCTTCAGGTATCCGGAGCTTGCGGATCAGCAGAAGGCCAGTGAGATCATTAATACGTTTGAAGAAAAACAGATGCTTACGGAGCTGGTGCAGGAAACACTTTCAGATGAGAAAAATACAGGTATCCAGGTTTATATTGGAAATGAGACGCCGATCCGGACCATGAAGGACTGTAGTGTAGTGACAGCTACCTATGAACTGGGAGAGGGGATGCGCGGAACCATCGGCATTATCGGGCCAAAGCGAATGGATTATGACAAGGTGGTAGGAGCACTGAAAACCATTACCCATCAGCTGGATGAATTATACAGAAACAAGACATAGAATGGAAAGGGATGAAGCGGATGAATGAAGAAATGAAAAATTTACAGAATAATCCGGATACAGAGGAAACGGAAAAGGAGACACACGAAGAGCCGGATACGGAGCAGGTGCAGGAGTCCGAAAATTCAGAAGAGAAAGAAAATACAGAATCCGATGACAAATCGGAGGCCTCAGAAACAGAGGAGAGGGCGGAGGATTCCGCTGAGGAAGCAGCAGGCGAAAGCTGGGCGGAAAAGAGAGCCGCCAAAAAAAAGCTGAAGGCGGATAAGAAACAGGATGCCCTGAAAGAAAAGATCGATGAGCTGGAGGACAGAGTAAAGCGCCAGATGGCGGAGTTTGATAATTTCAGGAAACGCACGGAAAAAGAGAAGAGCACCATGTTTGAAATGGGAGCCAAAAGTGTGATCGAAAAGATCCTGCCGGTGGTCGATAATTTTGAGAGAGGACTGTCCGCTATTCCCGAGGAAGAGAAAAGTTCGGCTTTTGCTGAGGGAATGGAAATGATATATAAGCAGCTTCTTACGGAGCTGGAAAAAATGGAAGTGAAGCCTATTGCGGCGGTGGGAGAAGAATTTAATCCGGATTTCCACAATGCCGTGATGCAGGTGGAAAGCGACGAGTATGAATCCGGCGTGATCGCTCAGGAACTGCAGAAAGGCTATACTTACAGGGACAGTGTGGTTAGACACAGCATGGTGGCAGTCGTAAGCTGACATCCAAACAACAAAAACAAAGAACTTAACAGCAATATAAAAATCAGGAGGAGTTCATTATGAGTAAGATAATTGGTATTGACTTGGGTACAACAAACAGTTGTGTAGCAGTTATGGAGGGCGGCAAGCCCACCGTCATTGCAAATGCAGAGGGCGCAAGGACCACACCTTCCGTAGTGGCATTCACTAAAACAGGCGAAAGACTGATCGGTGAGCCTGCAAAGCGTCAGGCAGTGACGAATGCAGAGAAGACGATTTCTTCTATCAAGAGAGATATGGGTACAGACAGAGGACGTACCATCGATGATAAGAGATATTCACCTCAGCAGATTTCAGCAATGATCCTTCAGAAGCTGAAAGCAGATGCAGAAAGCTATCTGGGAGAAAAGGTGACAGAAGCGGTGATCACCGTTCCGGCTTATTTCAATGATGCGCAGCGTCAGGCAACCAAGGATGCAGGTAAGATTGCGGGACTGGATGTAAAGCGTATTATCAACGAGCCTACCGCAGCAGCCCTTGCTTATGGACTTGACAATGAGAAGGAACAGAAGATCATGGTATATGATCTTGGAGGCGGTACTTTTGACGTATCGATTATTGAAATCGGAGACGGCGTTATTGAGGTTCTGGCAACCAACGGCGATACGCACCTTGGCGGTGATGATTTTGATAATAAGCTGACTCAGTGGATGATCAGTGAATTCAAGAAAGCAGAAGGCGTTGATCTCTCCAATGATAAGATGGCTCTTCAGAGGTTAAAGGAAGCGGCTGAAAAGGCAAAGAAGGAACTGTCTTCAGCGACAACAACCAACATCAATCTGCCGTTTATTACCGCAACTGCTGAGGGACCGAAGCATTTTGATATGAATCTGAGCAGAGCAAAATTTGACGAACTTACCCATGATCTGGTGGAAAAGACAGCGATTCCGGTTCAGAATGCAATGAGGGATGCCGGACTTACCAATGGCGATCTGGGCCAGGTACTTTTGGTAGGCGGATCTACCCGTATTCCGGCAGTACAGGATAAGGTAAAGCAGCTTACAGGACATGAACCCAGCAAGAGCCTGAATCCGGATGAGTGTGTTGCACTGGGAGCGTCTATTCAGGGCGGTAAGCTGGCAGGCGATGCTGGCGCAGGCGAGATTCTTCTTCTGGATGTTACACCGCTTTCTCTGTCTATTGAGACCATGGGCGGCATTGCAACCAGACTGATTGAGAGAAATACTACGATTCCCACAAAGAAGAGCCAGATTTTCTCCACTGCAGCAGATAACCAGACAGCGGTTGACATCAATGTTCTGCAGGGCGAAAGACAGTTTGCAAGAGATAACAAGTCTCTGGGACAGTTCAGACTGGATGGAATTCCTCCGGCAATGCGTGGAGTTCCGCAGATTGAGGTTACTTTTGATATTGATGCCAACGGTATTGTAAATGTTTCCGCCAAGGATCTGGGAACAGGTAAGGAACAGCATATTACCATCACGGCAAGCTCGAATATGTCTGATGACGAAATCGACAAGGCGGTAAAAGAAGCTGCCGAATTTGAGGCACAGGATAAGAAGAGGAAAGAAGCTATTGACACAAGAAACGAGGCGGATTCCTTTGTATTCCAGACAGAAAAAGCGTTAAGTGAAGTAGGGGATAAGATCGATGCTTCCGAGAAGGCTGCAGTGGAAGCCGATGTGCAGGCAGTAAAGGATATTCTGGAGAGAACCAAAGATCAGGAAATGTCTGATTCCGATCTGGATGCGTTAAAAGCGGCCAGAGAAAAGCTTACGTCAAGCGCACAGGCTTTGTTTACCAAGATGTATGAAAACATGCAGCAGGCAGGAGGGGCAGCAGGTCCCGATATGGGAGCAGGTGCAGGTCCTGACATGGGCGGAGCCGATACAGGAGCAGCAGATGACGTAGTTGACGGAGATTACCGCGAGGTATAGTGCAAAAGCAGAAAGAAGATTTGGGAAACTGAATGATTTGCGGAAGGATGGCTCTCTGGAGTCATTCTTTCCGTCAATTGATATTATGCCGTCTCAGGCGGTGCACCGGATGGTGCCCCGGGCGGTATATTGTGCGTCAAAGGGCACGGGAGGAATTTGTAATGGCAGAACAGAAACGCGACTATTATGAGGTGCTTGGCATTGATAAGAACGCAGATGATGCCGCCATAAAAAAAGCATACAGGGCGCTTGCTAAAAAGTATCATCCTGATATGAATCCCGGAGATGCAGAAGCGGAGAAAAAGTTTAAAGAGGCTTCTGAAGCTTATGCAATTCTGAGTGATCCGGAGAAGAAAAAACAGTACGACCAGTTTGGCCATGCCGCTTTTGAGGGCGGAGCCGGCGGATTTGGCGGTTTTGATTTTAACAGTGCGGATTTCAGTGATATTTTCGGAGATATTTTCGGAGACTTCTTTGGAGGAGGACGCAGAAGCCGGGGAAATAATGGTCCGATGAAGGGGGCCAACATCAGAACCAGTGTAAGGATTACTTTCGAGGAGGCTGTGTTTGGTGTTGAGAAAGAAATTGAGCTGACCCTAAAGGATGAATGTAAGACCTGTCACGGAAGCGGTGCGAAGCCGGGAACCAGTCCGGAAACCTGTCAGAAGTGCGGTGGGAAGGGCCAGGTGGTATTTACCCAGCAGTCTTTCTTTGGAACGGTGCGGAATGTGCAGACCTGTCCCGAATGTAACGGTACAGGGAAAGTGATCAGGGAAAAATGCGGGGACTGCCACGGATCGGGCTATATCGCCAGCCGTAAGAAAATTCAGGTATCAATACCTGCAGGAATTGATAACGGACAGAGCGTTCGTATCAGGGATAAAGGAGAGCCGGGTGTGAATGGCGGTCCCAGAGGAGATTTGCTGGTGGAAGTGATTGTAGGACGCCATCCCATCTTCCAGAGACAGGATTATAACATTTATTCAACGGTATTCATTTCCTACGCGATAGCTGCTCTTGGCGGAGATGTGCTTGTGGATACTGTGGACGGCAAGGTGATTTATGAGGTAAAAGCAGGAACACAGACAGATACAAAGGTTCGTCTGAAGGGGAAAGGAGTGCCGACACTCAGAAATAAGGAGGTCAGAGGAGATCATTATGTGACGCTGGTGATACAGACACCTGAAAAACTGTCGCATGAGGCAAAAGAACTGCTAAAGCAGTTTGATGCTCTGACAGATGACAGCTTAAATGCCGCCAAGAATGTTCAGACAGTAAAAAATGACACCAAGAAATCCAAAAAGAAAAAGTTCTGGGAATAAGACATTAAAGGAAGAACCGATAAGCAGTTCTTCCTTTTTTTGATGCGCAGGGGTGTGTATGGAAAATTGCTGCTATGCAGCACACACCCCGCGCGGCGAGTAGGGGAAGATAAACCTTCCCTACTCGATTTTCGCTGCGCGGGAAAATTCTTTTCCTGATCAATTATAAAGGCGGTTATAGAAAAAGACCCGCCTGCATACACTGGTATTACGGGAGCATCTCCTCCAGAGTGGAAACAATGTGGTCCGAGAGGCGTGTGTTCAGATTCCGGGCTATGGGAATCAGATCCGCAATCCGCCCGGACATGCCTTCCTGCTGATAAATCGTGGCCAGCAGCTTATAGGTGGCACTGATATCGCTCCGGGTTTCTACGGCGAATTCCAGAACCTGACGTGCCGGTTCTGTCTGGCTATGATCATACAGGATTTTTGCCCAGCTCTGAAGAGTGAGAACAAGGGTTGTGTAATTCTGATCATACCGGGACAGGCAGTCAATGTTTGGAGCGCCGTACATCAGTTTCAGATCGGTATTGCTGATGCCGGTAAAATTAACGATGGGAGACTGAGAAAGCATCCGCAGGGTTTCATGATACTCGGCGACAGAGGGATGATCGGCCATAACATCCATAGGGAGCGTATCAAAGGGGATTTGGATATAATCAAGGTCATCAAGTGATTTGCGGCGTGTGCTGTTGGCCAGTGCCTCTCTCTCCCAGAAGCTCTTATTGGTCTTTGCTTCCCTGTTCCGGCTTTTGTGGAGTTCATATCCCAGCCAGATGCAGAAGACGATAAAACTTGCAAAAAAAGGGAATCTCATTTATAATATCCTTTCAAAGAGGTTTATTTTGGAGGTACAAAATGTTTAATTTTTATCATAAAAAAAGCAGAAAAACAATATCGGCGGTCATCATAGTCTTACTCATTCTGGCTATGATAATTCCAACTATAGCATCTTTTATGTACTAAGGCAAATTTTTTATGCACACGGGCGTCCGGAGGAAGATTGACAGCAGAAGCTGAGGAGCGATCTGCACGCAGGCAGAAAATCTTCCCTGTTTGATTGAGAATAAAAAAGCCATGGAAAATGAGGAGGCAATATGAAAAAATTCATTAAGGGCATAATCTGCTTTTCTTTCATATTCATGATAGCAGGATGGCAGGTGCAGGCTCAGGATATGGCGCAACCCAGTGCGCGGGCCGGGGCGCAGGATGATGCCTGGAAAGAAAACAGAATTCTGCCGGGAATCTACATAGAAGATATATCCCTGGAGGGGAAAAACGCGAAAGAGGCGCAGACGCTGGTGGAGGAATATGTAAACGGCCTCAGCGGAAAGCGGATCGCACTGACGGGGATAGATGGAAATACAGTAGAAGTCACGCCGGAAGATGTGGGACTGTACTGGTCCAATCAGGGGATCATAGAAGAAGCAGCCCAAATCGGCCAGAGAGGCAATGTGATACAGCGCTATAAGGTAAAAAAGGACCTTCAGTATCAGAATAAAGTATATCGGCTGGAATTTGATGTCGACCGGGAGAAGGCGGGACAGATCCTGACAGAACAGTGTTCTGTGTATAATGTGGAAGCAAAGGACGCCTCTCTTTCCAGAGAAAATGAAAGTTTTGTGGTCCACCCGGGCCAAAGAGGACAGGTAGTGGATGAGGAGGCTTCTCTGGAAAAAATCTGCAGCTTCTTTCGTGAAAGCTGGAACAGAGAGGACGCGGCGATCGATCTGGAGATTATAGTAGACGAGCCGAAAGGAACAGAGGAAGAGCTGGGCAAGGTGAAGGATGTACTTGGAACATTTACTACAAGTTTCAGCAGCTCAGGACCTTCCAGAAGCGCTAATGTGAGAAACGGGTGTGCGTTGATTAACGGATCAACTCTGTATCCCGGAGATGAATTTTCCACTTATGAGGCGGTATCGCCGTTCAGTGAGGCAAACGGTTATTATATGGCGGGGTCTTATCTGAACGGACAGGTGGTGGACAGTCTGGGCGGCGGTATCTGCCAGGTTTCCACGACCCTTTATAATGCGGTACTTTTGTCAGAGCTGGAGGTTACAGAGAGACATAACCATTCCATGATCGTCACTTATGTGGATCCTTCGGCAGATGCCGCTATTGCAGAGTCCGCAGGAAAAGATTTCAAGTTTGTAAATAATACGGGAGCGCCTCTTTATATTGAAGGAGTTACGTCAGACGATAAGCATATTACTTTTACGATTTACGGTATGGAAACCAGGGACAGCAGCCACAGTGTGCGCTACGAAAGCGAAGTGGTCAGCACAACCTACCCTGACACAGAGGTGATTTATCCGAATGAATCGTTACCGGTAGGCTCTATTTCCGTACAGTCAGCACATATAGGCTATAAAGCAAATCTGTGGAAGATTGTTATGGAGAACGGGACAGAAGTGAGCAGGGAACAGGTCAATTCCAGCTCTTATAAGATGGTGCCCCGGACTGCAACAGTGGGAGTTGCCACGGAGGATCCCAATATCCACAACCAGATGATGGAGGCAATCGCTACAAACAGTATTGATCATGTAAAAAATGTGGTATCATCGCTTACAGCGCCGCCGGCAGAAGGCGCCCCGGATCAGGGAGCGGCTCCGGAGGGAGGAGCCCCGGTTCCGCCGCCGGCTGAAGCAGCGCCCCCTGCGGAAGTTCCTGCTGAGTGAGAACAAAGGATGAAGAGAGAGCAGACAGAGAATCAGGGAATTGAAAATCGAAAAGGCGCAGGCGTGGAAAATGACGGCGCCTTTTTGTCATATACAGAGCGCTGCAGAAAACTGTCGGATAAGCATTGGCTGGTGGTAAGTAAGTGGATCGGTCTGGAAGGAACATGGCGGATCGCCACCCAAAGGTCTGAGGAGCTCTTAACCCGTTACCCGCCATTGCTTGTGGCGGCAGCGAAGGAGCAGAACAAGTGGCTTTCGGTGGAAAAGGAATCTGCGATAGCGGTACAGGCAGGCGCCGATGCGATTCGCGAAGTGAGATATGGCGGAATATTTGGTGCGTTGTGGGAACTTTCCCGGGAGCTGGGGAGAGGATTTTGTGTGGACCTGAAAAGAATCCCGGTGAGACAGGAAACCATTGAGGTCTGCGAATGGTTTCACTTAAATCCATATGAACTTTTGTCAGGAGGGATGCTGCTTATGGCGGCGGCAGATGTGGGAACACTTTCAGAATCCCTTAAGGAGGCGGAGATCCCTTTTTCAGTGATCGGAAGTACCAACGGCAGCAACGACAGGATCGTGAAAAATGGGGAGAATGTAAGATACCTGGGACCGGTAGCATCAGATGAAATTTTTAAAATTATCAAATAACAGGAAGACAGAAAGAGAGGATGATGTATGAGAGAACAGATTTTGGCGATCATAGAAAAAAACAGCCGGATCGACATGAGAGAACTGGCGGTTATTCTGGGAGCGGAAGAAATAACCATTGCAAATGAGCTGAAGGCAATGGAGGAGGAAGGAATCATTTGTGGTTATCACACCATGATTGACTGGGAGAAAACATCGATTGAAAAGGTGACGGCTCTGATTGAGGTGAGGATCACGCCCCAGAGAGGACAGGGCTTTGATAATATCGCCGAGAGAATTTACAAATATCCGGAGGTAAACAGTGTCTACCTGATTTCGGGGGGATATGATCTTCTGGTAACGCTGGAAGGAAAATCCCTGAAGGCAGTCTCCAGCTTTGTATCTGATAAGCTTTCCACACTGGAAGGCGTGCTCAGCACAGCGACACACTTTATCTTAAAGAAGTATAAGGACCATGGCACCATACTTGCCAAAAAGTATGAGGATACCAGAGAGAAGGTGAGTCCATGAGAAGCCCGTTAGCAGACAAGGCGGTCGCCATTAAACCCTCCGGAATACGAAAGTTTTTTGATATTGTAAGCGAGATGAAGGATGCGATTTCTCTGGGAGTGGGGGAGCCGGATTTTGACACGCCCTGGCATATCAGGGACGAGGGAATTTATTCACTGGAAAAAGGGCGCACTTTTTATACTTCGAATGCAGGTCTGAAGGAATTGAGAGAGGAAATATCCGGATACATAAAGAGAACCCAGGATATTTCCTATGATCCGGTTCATGAGGTGCTGATTACGGTAGGCGGATCAGAGGCTATCGATATTGCCCTGCGCGCCATGCTCAATCCGGGGGAGGAGGTACTGATCCCGCAGCCCAGCTATGTGTCTTACGAACCCTGCGCGATTCTGGCGGACGGCAGGCCGGTGATTATTGAATTGAAGGCGGAGAATGAATTCAGACTGACCGCGGAGGAGCTCAGGAGTGCTATCACAGACAGGACTAAGGTCCTGATCCTTCCGTTTCCCAATAATCCCACAGGGGCCATTATGGAAAAACAGGATCTGGAGGCCATCGCGGAGGTTATCCGTGAAAAGGATATTTTTGTTATATCCGATGAAATATATGCGGAGCTTACCTATAAAGGGAAACATGTTTCCATCATAAGTCTGCCCGGTATGAAAGAGAGGACGGTGTTGATCAACGGCTTTTCCAAGGCCTACGCCATGACGGGATGGCGCCTGGGCTATGCCTGTGCGCCGGCACAGATCATGGAACAGATGCTGAAGATCCATCAGTTTGCCATTATGTGTGGTCCCACGACCAGCCAGTATGCCGCGGTGGAGGCGCTCAGAAACGGCGATGATGACGTGGCGATGATGCGGGAGTCTTATAACCAGAGAAGAAGGTTTCTGATGCATGCCTTCAAGGAGATGGGACTGGAGTGCTTTGAACCGTACGGGGCCTTTTACGTATTTCCCTGTATCAGAGAATTTGGAATGACCAGCGAAGAATTTGCGGAAAGACTGCTTGCGGAAGAGAAGGTGGCAGTGGTTCCCGGAACGGCATTTGGAGACTGTGGAGAAGGATTTTTGAGAATTTCTTATGCTTATTCGCTGGAAAATCTGAAGCTGGCGCTGGGCAAGATCAATGCCTTTATCACAAGGCTCAGAAGTGAGAAAAAATAGTTATGCATATCATTTTACACCAGCCGGAGATACCGGCAAATACCGGAAATATAGGAAGAACCTGTGTAGCTGCAGGAGCAGATCTTCATTTGATAGAGCCATTGGGATTCCGCCTTACCGAAAAAGAGATTCGAAGGGCCGGAATGGACTACTGGGAGCACCTGAACGTGACAAGGTATATGAACTTTGAAGAGTTTAACTCCATGCATCCCGGCGTCAGGATCTGGATGGCAACTACGAAGGCAAAGCAGGTTTATACGGAAGTCTCATATGGAGAGGATGATTTTATTATGTTCGGTAAGGAAAGCGGAGGGATTCCGGAAGAGCTTCTTCTGGAATACGAGGCGACCTGTATCCGTATTCCCATGCTTTCCGAAATCCGTTCCTTAAATCTCTCCAATTCCGTGGCTATTGTTCTCTATGAGGCACTCCGTCAGCAGAACTTTGCCCGCATGCAGCGTGAAGGAGCGCTCCACAGACTGCAATGGAGCAGCGAAAGTCAGTAAAGCTGATATTCCACGGTGATTCGGGCTTCCACCTGAAGCTCTCCGGGCATGATGCCGGCAGTATCCTCCAAGGCTGCCTCCTTTCTGGCATTATACTGAGAGGCGAGTGCATAATCGGAATAGCGGGCCTGAGAATAGCCGCTGGTTTCCGTGATATTCAGTACGGCCCCCACATTACATCCGGCGGCGTCCGCCAGTGCCTGGGCTTTCTGACGGGCGCTTCTTACAGCTGCTTCCAGAGCTTCCTGGTAGCACTGATCATACAGACTTGCCTGATAGGTGATGGACTGTATGGTATTGACGCCGGTGATGACGGACTGAGAGAGAATTTCGTCAAGCCTGCCAGGCCCGCGGAGCGGCAGATCCGAGACGGTAAGGGTGGTAACCGATTCATAACCGGTGATCCGTGCGGTATTGCCGCTGTAGTTGTAAACAGGGTTCATATAGTAATCCGTAGTCTGTATGGAAGTTTCTGCCACCTCCAGTGATCTCAGACAGTCGATTACCTGACTGACGGCTTCACTGTTTTTTTGCTGGCAGGAAGCGGGATCACCTGCGCTTGAGCGGACAGAGTAGACGACCTCGGCAATGTCGGGAACTACAGAGACCTCTTCGCTGCTGTTTACAAGGATGGAATTTCCCTCCACAGGGACAGGAAAATCCGGTTCGGAAACCGGCTCCGCGGGACAATCGGCCGCCGGAGGCTCCTGAGGGGACGCGCCGGAAGAGCTGGCAGCGCATCCGGTGAAAGCGGTGAGAAGCAGGGCTGCGATAAATAGTGTACGTATTTTTTTCATTCAAAAATCCTCCTTTTGTATCTTGATAGATCAGGCATGGATCTTGTTCGCTGCCTGTCGTTATAGCGAACGACAACCATTTTTGCTTGGCCTTTCCTATAAGATACGAAGGAGGATTCCTGTTTTATGGATCCGGATTATGAATTTGTTACATCAGAGAATGATCGTGAGGCGCTTCAGTCTTCATTTTCATCCTCATCCAGAGGAAGGGAGAAAATAAACTCAGATCCGACCCCTTCCGTGCTGATGACATTGATGTGCTCTCCGTGAGCATGGATGATTTCTTTAGTGATAGAAAGGCCCAGGCCGGTGCCCTTTTTATCTCTGCCGCGGGATAAGTCTGATTTGTAAAAGCGGTCCCAGATTAACTTCAGGTCGTCCTTGGGAATGCCGATTCCGCGGTCTTTTATGGATACGAATACCTTGTTATGCTTTTCGGTGGTCTCGATCTTGATAATGGAGTCGGGATGACTGAATTTGATGGCGTTGTCCAGAAGATTGTAGAGTACCTGCTGGATTTTGCCTACATCGGCACTTACAAACAGCTCATCCCCGGTCAGGAGCAGTTCAATGGCAATGGTCTTGTTTTTGCACGTACCCTCAAAGGAGGCGGCGGTATTGCGTATGATTTTGTTAATATCGAAAACGTTTTTATCCAGAAGCATGCCCTTGGTATTCAGGTTATTTAATACCAGAAGACTGTTGGTGAGCTTAATCAGTCTCTCCGTTTCGTTTAAAACGATGGTCAGATATTTCTCATTAAGCTCCGGTGGGATAGTTCCATCCAGCATCGCCTCCAGATAACCTTTGATAGAGGTTAAGGGAGAGCGGAAGTCGTGAGAAACATTGGCCACAAATTTTTTCTGGTCATCCTCGGAACGGGCGATCTCATTGGCCATATAGGAAAGGCTTGCTCCCAGATAGCCGATCTCATCTTCGCTGTCGATCTGAAGTTCATAATGCATGTTGCCGGAAGCATACTGTTCTGTGGCCTCTGTAATTCTGCGAAGAGGCAGGTATACCATTTCCGTAAAAAAGATCAGAATGATCAGAGACAGTAAAAATAGTATGATCAGCATTAAGTAGGAAATATTTAAAAGGCTGTTGCAGGAGGCGGTGATATTACTGATCGGGTAGTGGATCACGACATAGCCTCTTACTTTGTAGCCGGAGGTGATAGGGGCAAAGACACTAAGCTGGTTCTGGGTGAAACTGTCAAAAAAGGTTCCCACAGTGTAGTAGGAGCCTTCCGTGACGGTGGGGTCAAAGCCTTCGATGACGGTTTCATTCTCCACATCCACAGGCGCCTGAGAATCCAAGATCATAAGCCCGGAGGGGTTGATGATCCACAGATTGGCGGACAGGTAGGTGTCCAGAGCGTCCAGCTGCTTCTTGACGGTGTCCAGAGAGGTCTCATTATTGTACAGATCGGCAGCGTAGGTGTTGGCGATGAGAGTGGCCTCCCGGTAAAGAGCGTCCGCTTTTTCACGTCGGAGCTGTTCAAAGGTCATATTGCTTACAAAGGTGGCCACCACCACAAATCCAAAGAAGCCGAAGATAAAATAAGCAAGCAGAAATTTTAAGTAGAGAGTCTTCCTCATTGTCTTACCTCAAATTTGTATCCGATCCCCCAGATGGTGGCGATCCGCCATCCTGCATGGTCGTTTATTTTCTCCCGTAGGCGCTTGATATGTACGTCCACGGTTCTGGTATCTCCAATGTATTCGTAGCCCCATATCTGGTCAAGAAGCTGTTCTCTTGTAAAGACATGATTGGGTGAGGAGGCCAGAAAGTACAGAAGCTCCAGCTCTTTGGGGGGCATTTCCACCGTTTTGCCCATATAGATCACAGAGTAATTGGTCTGGTTAATCACAAGATCCGGATATTCCACGCATTTGATATCGGAAGCGGCGGAGACAGCGGGGGCGGGTTTATATCTGCGTAAAACGGCCTTTACTCTTGCCACCAGCTCTTTTGAATCGAAGGGCTTTTCCATGTAATCATCGGCGCCCAGCTCCAGCCCCAGAACCTTATCAAAGATCTCTCCCTTGGCGGAAAGCATGATGATAGGGACAGAGGATTTGGCGCGGATTTCCCGGCATACCTGATAACCATCGATACCGGGAAGCATTAAATCAAGCAGGATCAGATTAGGGGAAAAGGAATCTGCCAGAAGCAGGGCGTTTTCTCCATCACCCGCGATCATGGTTTCAAAGCATTCCTTTGTCAGATACAGGGAGATCAGTTCAGCAATATTACTGTCATCATCCACAATTAAAATTTTCTGTCTGTTTACCATTGATAACCTCACTCGTATTATAAAGTAGTAGTGTTTATAGACCCTCTCCAAGGTCTTAATACTATTTCCATCATAGCCTCTCTTTACCTTTTCTATCGGTATGGCTATGATATATAAGATGCTGTGGACTGGTGTTACCTCGCTACCACTTGATGGTTTCAGAAAGTGTCCAGCCACAGTCTCTTTGCTTGATTGTTAATCAGTTAGATACCGCATGACGGTTTATTTTGAACGAGTTCACAACTGCAAAGAGCATCTGTGGTTCTAAAACAGTGTCAAATATATACAAAGGAGATTTGCCATGATTTACATTGGTATTGATGTCGCAAAAGACAAACATGACTGCTTTATCACAAATTCAGAAGGTGAAGCACTTTTTAACGCATTTACCATTCCAAACAATGCAGATGGATTCAATAACCTCTATCAAAAGATTTCTTCCCTGACTAAGGATTTTTCTAACGTAAAAGTAGGGCTGGAAGCCACCGGACACTACAATTACAATCTGTTAGGATTTCTCATTGATAAAGGTCTCCCCACCTTTGTCATCAACCCTTTACATACCAACCTGTTCCGTAAAAGTCTCAGCCTCAGACAGACGAAAACAGATAAAGTGGATGCCCATACGATTGCTCTTATGATGATGTCCGGAGTAAACTTACAGTCCTACTCAGACACATCTTATCACAACGAGGAACTTAAGTCATTAACCAGATACAGATTTGATAAGGTAAAGGAACGGGCGAAACTGAAAACTTCTGTCTCCCGGCTCGTCAACATCCTTTTCCCTGAACTGGAAAAACTTGTACCTACACTCCATATGGTTTCTGTCTATTCGCTCCTCGCCGAACTTCCGTCCTCGGCCCAGATTTCCTCCTGCCATTTAACACATCTCACTAAGCTGTTAGAGACTGCTTCTAAAGGACGCTATGGCAGGGAAAAAGCTATAGAGATCCGAAATGCTGCCAGACGGTCTATCGGATCAAGTATGCCCGCTAAATCTCTTGAATTAAAGCATACAATTAAGCTTATTCAGGAACTAAGTTCAGAGATTGAAGAAATAGAAATCTCCATCAAATCCATTATGGATGACATTCACTCCCCAATCCTCTCTATCCCTGGTATCAACTACCGGATGGGCGCAATGATCATCGCTGAGATCGGAGACTTCAACCGGTTTAGTTCCCCTGATAAGATCCTTGCTTATGCAGGACTTTCGCCTTCTACCTATCAATCAGGGCAGCTTGACAGCAGTTATTCCCACATGGAAAAGCGTGGCTCCAGGTATCTGCGCTATGCGTTATTTAATGCCACAAAATTTGTCTGCATATGGGACAATACCTTTGCGGCTTACCTTGCTAAGAAACGTGCGGAAGGGAAACATTACAATGTTGCCATATCCCATGCCGCCAAGAAACTGGTGCGGGTTATTTACCAGATGGAAAAAACGGGACAATCTTATAAGCGAATGGCATAGGCTCTAACCTCATATCCCCTTTTTGAGCATCGTAAATGATGCTCTATTTGTCATGCAGTTTTCAAGGTACTAAGAATCGTTTTTCGATTCTTTTATATCTGAAATGCATTCCTGCAATTCATTCATAAATTTTCATTTTAGGTCTTGACTTTTAATAGTTAGACTTTCATTCTGCACAGAGATCAGAGCAGATCTTTATTCTTTAAATACCACAATTGTGACACCTGAATCACCTTCTCCGTATTCTCCCAGGCGATAGGACTTCACATATTTTATCCGTTTTAAGTGGCTGTGAACGGCGCTTCTGAGAGCGCCTGTTCCTTTGCCGTGAACTACCCTTACAGAAGAGAGATGGGCCAGGTAGGCGTCATCCAGATACTTATCCAGCTCCGAAAGGGCTTCGTCTACCGTACGTCCCAGAAGATTGATCTCTGAGGAAATATGCATGGCCTTTGACATTTTAACCTTTCCGGTGTGGCCGGCGCGGGGTAAGGAATCCTTTTGAGGAGAAGTCTCCGGACGGACCATAACCAGATCCTTTACATTTGCCTGAGAGCGCAGGATTCCGCACTGGATAAAAAGATTGCCTCTGTGGTCAGGGAGAGTGCTGACGGTACCGCTGAGTCCCATGGAGAGGATCTTTACGTGATCGCCGACTTTCAGCTGCTCCGGTTTTGGTCTGGCCTCCGATTTGGTTTCTGTGGATTTTAAAGCCAGTTTATCATTTTTCTTCCCGATCTCCCCTCTCAGACGTTCACGCGTTTTTTCAAGCTCTTTTAAAGAAGCGCCGGGGCCGGCCTTCTGATAGACGCGGATGGTCTCGTCCGCCACATCTTTGGCCTCCTGCAGAATATCCCTTGCTTCTTCATGGGCTTTTCGCAGAATACGGTCTCTTGCATTATCTATTTTTTCGTTTTTAGCCTGTAGCTTTTCTTTCAATGCCACAATTTCTTCTTTATAGGCAGTGATTTCCAGCTGTTCCTTTTCGATAGTGAGGCGGCTTTCCTCCAGATCTGTGAGAAGGTCTTCAAAACTTTTATCTTCTGTGGAAATCTGTGCCCTTGCCGCGTCAATGATATAGTCCGGCAGTCCAAGTTTGGAAGAAATAGCAAAGGCGTTGCTCTTACCGGGAATTCCGATGAGCAGACGGTAAGTGGGCGCCAGGGTCTCCACATTAAACTCACAGCAGGCATTCTCCACAAAATCGGTGGAGAGGGCATAAACCTTAAGCTCACTGTAGTGGGTAGTTGCCACTGTCCGGATCCCACGGGTGTGGAGATGATCCAGAATGGCAATGGCCAGGGCAGCGCCTTCCGTAGGGTCTGTCCCGGCTCCCAGTTCATCAAACAGACAGAGAGAATGCTCATCCGCGTGTTTCAGGATGGAAACAATGGTGGTCATATGGGAGGAAAAGGTACTAAGACTCTGTTCGATGCTCTGTTCATCGCCGATATCAGCGAAGACCTCTGTGAAAACAGAAAGCTCGGAGCGATCCAGGGCAGGGATATGAAGCCCCGCCTGACCCATAAGAACGAAAAGCCCCAGAGTTTTTAAAGAAACGGTTTTGCCGCCGGTATTTGGCCCGGTCACGACCAGAAGGTCAAAATCTTTTCCCAGATGGATGTCGATGGGGACCACTGTTTTGGGAGAAAGCAGCGGGTGACGTCCCTTACGGATATGGATCGTACGTTCCGAATTAAAAAGCGGACGGGTGGCGTTTTCGTCCATGGCAAGGGAGGCCTTTGCAAAAACAAAGTCCAGGAAAGTCATGATACGCTGGTTTTCCGCGATTTCCGGAATATGTCCGGCGGCCTGTCCGCTTAAGTCTGCCAGAACGGCCTCGATCTCTTCCTTTTCTTTCAGGGCAAGCTCCCGCAGCTGATTATTCAGGCTTACTACTGCCGCAGGCTCAATAAAAAAGGTGGAGCCTGTTGAAGACTGGTCATGGATCATACCGGGCACCTGATTCTTATATTCGGCCTTGACAGGAATACAGTACCGGTTGTCACGCATGGTGACCACCGCATCCTGCAGATAGCTCCGGCAGGATCCGTTTACCATGGAATTTAACTGAGCATGGATCTTGTCCCCGGTGATGGCGATGGAACGCCGCACATGCTTCAGTCCCGGACTGGCATCGTCGGCAATTTCTTCTTCGGATAGAATGCAGCGGTTAATTTCAGCTGCAAGCTGGGTTAAGGGCTCTAAGGTCTGAAAGAAAGGCGTTAAAGAGGTTTCCATCTCCTCCTCTTTGGGACCCCGGCCATAGGATTTGATTCGGCCGACATTATCCAGAAGCCCTGCAATTTTTAAAAGCTCGGGAGCAGACAGGGTGCTTCCCACCTCCAGAGAACGCATAGACAGGGATACATCCCGGTTTCCGCCGAAGGAAGTAGATCCCCTGGCAAAAAGCATGGACAGAGCGTCGGCAGTCTGCTGCTGGGCGGAATTTATGGCGGAGAGATCTGTGGACGGCTTCAGGTCCCGGCACATATTCCGGCCGGGCGCCGAGGTGGCTTTCTCACAGAGCAGGCTTATAATTTTGGTGTATTCTAAAGTGTGAAGTACTTTTTCATTCATAACAGTGATCATACCTTTCCGGTAACTGACAGGCTGACAGCCGCTGCGGGGTTACTGACTTATTGTAACATACTTTTGGAAAGGACACTAGAGAGAGAATGTTTTGCGTTTCTATACGGCAGGGTGCCGTCACTGTTCACGGATCAGGAATGCGCTCAGGCTGCGCATTCCGTGAGAACTTGATGCAGATGTGAGGAAAATACCGCCCCGAATTGTTGCTATGAGCGGCCCCAGGCCGTGAAAAGTAACGAATAGTTACAGAGGCGGGAAAAAGTGATCCGAAAACAGTTGACAAAATGTGTCTACAGGTGTAAACTTTATGTGTCTACAAAAGTAGACACAGGAGGCGGACATGAATAAAAAAATAACAATTTCAGACGCTGAGCTGAAAATACTGGAAACTTTATGGGCGGCAGAACAGCCGCTGAATGCGGCTCAGATCCGCAGTATTCTCAGTGAAAATGAGAACTGGGAGAGGACAACGGTCCTTACGCTGATTCAGAGACTGTTAAAGAAGGGTATGCTGTCTCAGGAGAAAAGGGAGGTGTACTATTATGCTCCCTGTATCAAAAGAGAGGAATATGTGGAAGAGGAGACGAAGAATTTCGTAAAAAAGTTTTATAAGGGAAGCTCCCGGAATCTGGCGGCTGCGCTGATGGACAGCGAAGCCTTAACCAGGGAGGATATTGAAGAGCTGAGAAACTATTTTAATCAGAATTATAAGGGAGCATCACGGAGGATATGAATATGGAGAAAGTGTTTGCGTGTGTGTTGTCTTTGTCGCTTTCGGGGGCTGTGACAGGGATAGGGCTTCTGCTGGTTCATCCTCTTACAAAGAAGTGCCTGTCAAAGAAGTGGAATTATTATATCTGGCTGCTTGTGGCGGTAAGGCTGATGATTCCTGTGCATATTGAAATGCCCAACAGCATTCAGCTTCCGGTAGAACCCATCTGGGAAAAGATGACTGGAAATCCGGCAGAGAGCATGGCGCTTCCGGCCAGGGAAGCTGCTTTTGGGGCAGCTGAGGAAATCCTCACGCAGGATGATATGGATGAGACAGAGAAACCGGCTGTGCAGCAGTCAGCTTCCTCTTCACAGGCATCCGCCCTGGGACAGAGCTCTCCGGTATTGCACAGGCCTTCTGATACGGGAAAGAAGATCTCGACGGCGGCGGCGCTGGGAATGATATGGCTTTTAGGCGCGGCAGCGGCTCTTTTAGTTAAAATAAAAAATTACAGACGTTTTCACCGCTATATACAGGAAGGAAGCAATAAGATCACGGACTTTGAACGGAACAGTCTGACGGCAAATATGGCTGTGAGCGTTGGACTTGGAAAGATTCCGGTGGTGTGGGAAAGTGAAAGGATTCTGACGCCAATTACCGTAGGGCTTTTAAAACCATGTATTGTTCTGCCAAAGCAGCGCCAGGATACGTCACATTTATCTCTGATCCTTCATCATGAACTTGTCCACGTGAAGCGCGGGGATCTTTGGTATAAGTGGCTCTTTCAGCTGCTGTTGTGTATTCACTGGTTTAATCCCGTATTGTATCTGGTGGGGAACAGAATCAACAGAGACTGCGAGCTTGCCTGTGATGAGGCTGTGCTTGCAGCGCTGAACCCGGAAGGAAGAAAAGCTTATGGAAATGCGCTGATCAATGCCGCCGAGCAGAATATAAAGTCTGGCAGAAATATTCCCTCTATGACGCTGGTGAACAGGAAGGAAAATCTGAAGGAGCGCCTTAAGGGAATCCTGAGGTACAAAAAGCAGGGCAGAGGTAAAATGATACTTTCGGTAGTTGCTGCATTTCTCATGATCTTTCTTTCAGCCTGCGGCAGTGTGGAGGTGGCCCGGGATGCCATGCCGCTTACGGCGTTCAGGGAGGCTGGGGAAGAAGAGACAGAGGAAGGCTTCAGCAGACCCAAAGACGGACATATGTCCCTGGGAGAGCGGCTGATTTCCTCCCTGCTTCACTTTGATGTAGATGATTTTCTTGCCATGCAGAGGACCATTGACAAGAAAGGAAAGCCATGGCAGGTATATGAGGATGATGAGCTTCTGGCCGGAAAGGACGTGGAAGGTCAGTGGGCGGCTTTTTTCTACAGTGGAGGCGGGAAGACCGGGGCCATAGAGGGACGGGGCATGTTCATGAACGGTTCTGATTCCATTCTGATTACCCAGGCCGTGAAGGAGACGGAGATAGAGATGGAGTCTTCCTTTGACCTGCTGGAAGGAAGATATAAGATTGTGCATGTGAAGCCGGACAAAACGGTGGAAACACTGGTGGAAGAGGGGGAAAAGAAGAAGACTCTCATTACGCTTGAGGAAGGACGGAACGTGATTAAAATGGTTGGGCAGGGATGCAAGCTTAAAAACCTGAACATCCGTTTTCGGGGACAGAAGGAAGGCGGCAGCCTCGAAACGATCTACTATTCCGAAGCCGGAGAGTATGCAGATCTCGTATGGGATGACATCCGGGAAGGAACAGCAGACAAAAAAAGTATTTTTGACACCATGATCTACATGGATAAAGAGCAGGTAAGTAAATTATTTGTCCTGATGCTGGAGCAGGGCGTTTCGCTGAATGCCGGAGAACTTCAGGAGGTGTTTATCTATTCCGACCCCGATCTGTCTTTGGAGTATCTGACAGAGGCTGTTGAGAGCGGGGAGATAAAGCCGCTGACGAAAGAGCAGGTGCTGGCCATTCTTCCTTATACGGGCACAGGAGAGCGGGGCGTACTGTTTCAGGTACTGAAAGAGAATATGACCTTTGAAGTGCTGGAAGAGAGTATGCCTTACCTGGATGACGGAGAAAGGACAGAGCTCATTTCCTGGTATATAGAACAGGGCAATACGCTCTCCTACTCTGAATTTGCAGAACTTGCTCCCTATTTAAGTCAGCAGACCATCAAGGAGATCGACAGGCTTCGGGGAACCTGAAAGAAATAACGATTCAGACAGGTCTGCGCATTTGCTGCGCAGGCCGTGAGAAAGCAGACAAAGAAATGCGTTACTACTGGTAATTGCATTTCTTTTTTGTTATGATAAAAAAGGTATGTTACGGCATGAAGGCCGCGATATAGAAGAAAAGGTAAAGGAGGTGTCTCATGGCGTTTGTTCACCTGCATGTCCATACAGAATACAGTTTGCTGGATGGATCCAATAAAATAACAGAATATGTCAAACGGGTGAAACAGCTGGGGATGGACAGCGCCGCCATCACGGACCACGGTGTTATGTACGGCGTGATCGATTTTTATAAGGCGTGTAAGGCAGAGGGGGTCAAACCTATATTGGGCTGTGAGATCTATGTGGCGCCCAATTCCAGATTTGATAAGGAACTGACGGGTGGAGAAGACAGATATTATCATCTGGTTCTGCTTGCAGAGAACAATACAGGGTATGATAACCTGATGAAAATTGTCAGCCGTGGTTTTACAGAAGGGTATTATTATAAGCCCCGGGTGGACATGGAGATCCTGAATCAGTTCCATGAAGGGATCATTGCGCTCTCAGCCTGTCTGGCCGGGGAGGTGCAGCGGTATATTCAGAAAGGGCTGATAGAAGAGGCCAAAAAGGCGGCTCTGAAATACCGGGACTGCTTCGGAGAAGAAAACTTTTTCCTGGAGCTGCAGGACCATGGACTTCCCGAGCAGAGAATGGTGAACACCACACTTCTGCAGATGAGCAGAGAGCTGAATATTCCTCTGGTGGTCACCAATGACGTACATTACACTTATGCTGAAGATGAAAAGCCGCATGATATCCTGCTCTGTATACAGACGGGTAAAAAGCTTTCGGATGAAGACCGGATGCGCTATGTGGGAGGGCAGTACTATGTGAAAAGCGAGGAGGAGATGAAGGGTCTTTTTCCTTACGCATGGGAGGCTGTGGAAAACACCCAGCGGATTGCGGACAGATGTCATGTGGAAATTGAATTCGGCGTGATCAAACTCCCGCATTTTGAAGTGCCTCAGGGGTATGATTCATGGACGTACTTAAACAGGCTCTGTTATGAAGGGCTGAAAGAGCGGTACGGGGAAGATGAGAATGCGCCGGCGGGAGATACCGGGCAGACATTAAAAGAGCGGTTGGACTATGAGCTGGATGTGATCCGGACCATGGGATATGTGGATTATTTTCTGATTGTGTGGGATTTTATCAATTATGCCAAATCCAATCAGATCATGGTGGGGCCGGGAAGAGGATCGGCGGCGGGAAGCATTGTGGCTTATGTGCTGAAGATCACCAATATAGATCCTATCAAATATAACCTCCTGTTTGAACGGTTCCTGAACCCGGAGCGTATCTCCATGCCGGATATTGATATTGACTTCTGCTTTGAAAGACGTCAGGAGGTCATTGATTATGTGAGCCGGAAGTACGGACCGGAAAAGGTGGTGCAGATCGTCACATTCGGAACGCTGGCGGCGAAAGGAGTCATACGGGATGTGGGCAGGGTTATGGATCTGCCATATGCCTATGTGGATTCGCTGGCCAAGATGATACCAAGAATTCCCAATGAGCTGAACATCACCATAGACAGAGCGCTTCAGGTCAATCCGGAGCTGCGCAATATGTATGAGACAGATGCGCAGGTGAAAGAGCTGATCGATATGAGCAAGTGCCTGGAGGGACTTCCAAGACATGCGTCCATGCATGCAGCAGGAGTCGTAATCTGTTCGAGACCGGCGGAAGAACTGGTGCCGCTCTCGAGAGGAGCCGATGGCTCTGTCACCACCCAGTTTACGATGACCACCATCGAGGAACTGGGACTTCTTAAAATGGATGTGCGAATTGTTCGCCGGCGAAACACTCCGGAAACGGAAACAATCCGGCGGAGCAGGCAGATGCGGTACCGCAGGCCTGCTTAACTGTCAGTTCGATCAGACAGGTGAAATCCCTGTTGCGGAGTAAATGTCGATACTCCACCCCCTGATACTCCGACATGCGTTCTGCTCTTAACGGCAGAGGGTATGAAGCTCGGTGAAGGCGGCCCAAAAGAAGCCTAAGTGGATGAAATATATAAGTAGGATTGGTACAAAAGTGGTCAGAACCCGCCTGTCTGAACGTATAAAGTAAAAAATACGGCGACGAAGTAGGCCGGGGGTCCTGTGAAAGATAATATGCTTACTTACCGGGAACCGCTGTTTGAAAAGCTCGTGATTAAGACTCCGGCGAAAGCCGGATGACAGGTTTGGCCGCGGCGGCGTTACTGTCCATTGATGCCGCTGTCTCTGCCGCTGAGACGGTACCGGGCCTTATTCCATTCGACAAGGGGAGAAAGGCCGGCTGACGGGTTAAAGGCGGAAGCTAAGTTATCATAATAAAAGGATAGAACGGACGGAACAATTGAACCTTAAAGGGAAATGACAAGGCAGTTAGGGGCCGATGTTCCCAGCAGAGTAGGAAATGACCTGCGGATTTAAGGGGCAGCAGCCCGTAGTACCGTTGAAAGCGGCTATAAACCGCCGGAGGGAAGGGGCATAGTTGTAAACGGAATATTGTAAGAGCAGTTTAATCGTCAGGGCTGAGCCTGACGAAAGGATGGATCGTCGCGGAGGTGATGCAATGAGGATTAAGCTTAATAAGATTCCAGCAGACAAGAAGGAACTTGACCAACTCTTACAGGACATTTATATAACGGCAAAAAAGAATTATGAAAATCAGATACAGAGCAATTTTACAGGCATTCTGGAGGTGATCGCCTCCACTCCCAACATTATGGAAGCGATCCGGAGGGCAGGAGAAAACCGTAGAATCAATGAGCCTTTTAAGAAAAACCATGATGAAGTGACAGAGATCGTGAGGACCAGGCTTTATGATTACCATCCGGAAAAGATGCAGGAGGTCTGGATTCCTGAAGCGGGAAGGATGGAAAGCCGTCCTGCGGCAGGCATAACAGCGACTGACCAGATCATACGTGAGTGCATAAAAGGGATTCTGGAGCCTGTGGCGGAGGCACAGTTTTCGGAGCATTCCTATGGAATGCGGCCTATGCGGTCTGCAGATATGGCAGTCGCACAGATCAGGCAAATGAGTCTTGAGGGAAAGTTCTGGGCGGTAAAGGGTGAAATTAAGGAATTATATGCTCATATTGACCATAATGTCATGATCAGCAGTTTATGGGGCATCGGCATTCGGGATAAACGGGTTCTCAGCATTATGAAGCAGATGCTGAAAACAGGAATTCTGAAAGAGAGAAGGCATCACATGCCGGGGGCCTTTCAGACGGATATTGCGATGCTGCTGGCCAATATTTACCTGACCCGGTTTGATGGACATTTCAGAGAGTTCAGCTATGTCCGGTATGCCGGTCAGTGGGTGATTCTGACAGAAAGCGCGGAAGAAGCGGAAAGGATCCGGCGGAAAGCAAAGAGGTGTCTGTGCGACGACTTACATCTGCAGTTGACAGAGGAAAACATACAGATTACAGATATGCGCAGGCAGGTTCTTAAGTTCTTAAAACTTGAGATTGCAATGGGAAGGAAAAACGGGCAGTGGCTCTGTCGGATAATGCCTGAAAAGGAGGAGCTGCGCCGGCAGATCAGAAAACTGGCCTGTGAAGTATTTCGCGTGGGAAAAACCTGCGGTGATGATGAGGAGAGACTGATTCTGAACATTGTTATGGCAAATATCATGCTGACAAAGTTTATGAACGATTACAGCATGTGCGAGAAGGGAAGCGCCGCCTGCCGGAGCGATATATGGATGCTGCGGTGCACGGCATACAGAACGCTCAGAAACCATGGAGGGCGCTGGATACGGGCACAGGAAAGCGCCAATCTGATGGGGCTGCATCATGCCCGCAGAACCTGTATATCTGCAGTGAAATATAAAGGAATGTATATCGGGATCACAGATATCGCCTTTACCGGCTGGAGGGAGGCGGAATGCAAGGACCAGAGAGAAACACCTTACACGCCCGAGGGCCGGAAGCTTTATGATAAAAGAATGCAGAAAAGAGGACTGCGGGCGCTGGCAGATGAAGTGAACCTTTCCTCTCATGCGCTGGCAGTGGGAATGAGCGGAAATCCGCTGTATGATATGGAGTATTTTATGAACAGAGCCTGTGCATATAAGAGGGACAGAGGACGGTGCAGGATCTGCGGCGGTTATGTGAGACCCGAGGAGGCAAGAATACTTCATGTGGACAGACAGCTTTCTGCGGACCGGATAAATAAGACGGAAAACCTCATTACAGTCCACAGATGTTGCCGCAAACTGATTCATAGTAATTCAGAGCCAAAAGAAGTGTCAGATAAAAGAATTACAGATTAAACTGTTCTGACAATATTCCGGGTGTTTACAATGGAACGCCGTGTGCGGTGAAAGCCGCATGCACGGTGTGAAGTGGGGGAAAACCTTCCTGACCGGGCAAAGCCGCAGGAGAGGGTTACCTATCACTATTTTCTTGGACTGCGCACGCTTACCGTGCTTCGGGATGCGGTGGCGCTGGTCGAAAAAGATAAAGGAGTTTCTATTGATCTTGATCATATAGATTTTGATGATAAAAAAGTACTTGCTTCTATCGGAACCGGGCGGACCGATGGGATATTTCAGCTGGAAAGCGGCGGTATGAAAAGCTTTATGAAGGAGCTGAAGCCGGAGAATCTGGAAGATATTATTGCCGGGATCGCGCTCTACCGCCCCGGCCCCATGGATTTTATACCCAAGTATATCAGGGGGAAGAACCAGTCGGGAGCGACCACCTACTCCTGCCCTCAGCTGGAGCCTATTTTGTCGGCCACCTATGGCTGTATTGTTTACCAGGAGCAGGTGATGCAGATTGTCCGGGATCTGGGGGGATACAGCCTGGGGAGGAGCGATCTGGTACGACGGGCAATGAGTAAGAAAAAGCAGTCTGTGATGGTGAAGGAGAGAGCCAATTTTATATACGGAAATGAAAAGGAAGGAGTGCCGGGATGCGTGGCCAACGGCATTCCCGAGGAAACAGCCTCTCAGATTTATGATGACATGATGGACTTTGCCAAATATGCCTTTAATAAATCTCATGCAGCCTGTTATGCGGTAGTGGCTTATCAGACAGCTTACCTGAAATATTATTATCCGGTGGAGTTCATGGCGGCGCTTATGACTTCCGTGATTGATAATCCCAGAAAGGTGGCGGAATATATTGTGGTCTGCCGGAATATGGGAATCACCATTCTTCCTCCGGATATTAATCAGGGAGAGCGAAACTTTTCCGTGGATCAGAACGCTATCCGCTATGCCCTGACAGCCATTAAGAGTGTGGGGCGTCCGGTGATCGACGCGGTGGTGGAGGAGAGAGCGGCAAGAGGGCCTTATACCAATCTGAAAGATTTTATTACCCGTATGGCGGATAAAGATATTAATAAAAAGACCATTGAGAATTTCATCAAGGCAGGCGCTTTCGACAGCCTTCCGGGTACCCGAAAGCAGTTTATGAGCGCTTATGTGCAGATCATGGAAAGCATTATCCATGATAAGAAAAATAATATGGCAGGACAGATCAGCCTGTTTGATATCGTGGATGAGGATCAGAAGGAGGAATACGACGTCAGACTTCCGGATGTGGGAGAATATTCAAAAGAGATGATGCTTTCTTTTGAAAAAGAAGTCCTGGGAATTTACGTCAGCGGACATCCACTGGAGGAATGGGAGGAGCTGTGGAGAAAGGGGATCACCAATACCACAGCGGACTTTCTGCTGGACGAAGAGGGCGGCGAGCCTGCGGTGAAGGATAATGCCACGGCGGTGATCGGAGGAATGATCGCGGATAAGCGGATCAAATACACCAAAAATGACAAGATCATGGCATTTCTCCAGGTAGAGGATCTTCTGGGGAGCGTGGAAGTGGTGGTTTTCCCCAGGGATTATGAGAAAAACAGCGCCAGACTGACGGAGGATAATAAAATTTTTGTCAGGGGCAGGGTATCTCTGGAGGAAGATAAGGATGGCAAGCTGATCTGTGAAAGAATCACTTCCTTTGATGAAATTCCCAGAAAGCTCTGGATTAAATTCAGGGAAAAAGAAGACTACGAAAAGTCAGCGGAGGAGCTTTTGGGGATGCTTGCGGATTCCGATGGAAATGACAGTGTCGTTATTTATATCGAAAACCAGAAGATGATGAAGCGGCTTCCTCCCAATCGGAATGTATGCGCAGATGAAGAGCTGTCCGGAAAGCTCAGCGAGCGGTTCGGAGCCGAAAATATAAAAATTGTCTGGGACGTGAAAAAAGATTGAAAACCGTATAAAATAGAGGTAATATATAGGGAGGAAAGAAAGGATGGAATTTACTTATGGCGAAAGAGATTAAAACCATTGGAGTATTGACCAGCGGCGGCGACGCACCGGGCATGAATGCGGCAATCCGGGCGATTGTGCGTAAAGCGATTGGAAACGGTGTAAAGGTAAAGGGAATCAAAAAGGGCTATATGGGCCTTCTCAATGAAGAAATTATGGATATGCAGAAACATGATGTGTCTGACATTATTCAGAGAGGCGGTACCATTCTGGGCACGGCCCGTTGTGTGGAATTCAAGGAAGAGGAATTTCAGGAAAAGGCAGCGCAGATCTGCAGAAAACATGGTATTGATGGTCTGGTAGTCATTGGAGGAGACGGTTCCTACAGAGGAGCGCAGGCGCTTTCAAGACACGGGATCAACACCATTGGTATTCCGGGAACCATTGACCTTGATATTGCGTGTACGGAATATACGATAGGATTTGACACAGCTATCAATACAGCCATGGCCGCCATCGATAAGGTAAGAGACACCTCTTCTTCCCATGAACGCTGCAATATTATTGAGGTTATGGGAAGAAATGCAGGTTACATCGCATTGTGGTGCGGTGTGGCAAACGGTGCGGAGGATATTCTTCTTCCTGAAAAATATGATTTCAATGAGCAGAATATTATCAATAACATTATCACCAACCGAAAACGGGGCAAGACGCACCATATCATCGTAAATGCAGAGGGGATCGGACACTCAACCTCCATGGCCAGAAGAATAGAGGCGGCCACCGGAATCGAGACCAGAGCAACCATCCTGGGATACATGCAGCGTGGCGGTTCCCCGACCTGTAAGGACCGTTTTTATGCTTCTATTATGGGTTCTTATGCAGCGGACATTTTGTGCGAAGGCAAGACCAATCGTGTGGTGGGATACACCAACGGGGAATTTAAGGATTTTGACATTGAAGAGGCACTTAATATGCACAAGGAGATTCCGGAATATCAGTTTAAGGTCAGCAAGATCTTATCACAGTAAACCCCGTTCCGGAGCGTTTACGCGACAAGGGGCATTACTTTGCTACCGCAAAGTCGCAAATCTCTAATTTGCGTCTGCCATCAGGGCTTATTTGTGACGCTCCGGTACAAATAGCTGTGTGAAAAATCAGCACATCAGTGTGATTTTTCACACTACCCCCATGCCGCTTTCTTGGCATCACCACAACATGAAAGGGGTTTACTGTGGGCCTCCGGCGGATGCGCAGAAAATGGGAGAGGAAGATGTCACTTCGTGACTCCATTTTCGCGCAGTTCAGCGCCGGAGCGCTGAACTGTTTCATAGTAATCTGTACCGGAAGAGACAAAGAAGCCTGCCCTTGGTGGCGGGCTTTTACCTTTTTTATGCACACGGGCACCCAGAGGAAAAATGTCAGCAGAGCTGACGGGTGCCCGGTGCGGCGAGTAGGGAGAAAAAGCCTTCCCTACTCGATTGTGCAGGGGCACCCAGAGGAAAAATGTCAGCAGAGCTGACGGGTGCCCGGTGCGGCGAGTAGGGAGAAAAAGCCTTCCCCTACTCGATTGTGCAGGCCCGCAGAGAGGAATATGCCGCCAGAGCGGCGTCGGGCCGGGCGAGCAGGAGGGCGTGACGGATGATCACCAGTGTGTCGAACAAAAAGGTGAAGCAGCTCCTTTTATTACAGGAAAAGAGCCGCATCAGAAATAAGGAGGGAGTTTTCGCTGCGGAAGGGATTAAAATGTTTGAGGAGGCGCCGTTGCAGAGGGTCAGCGAGGTTTATATAAGCGAGTCTTTCTGCAAAAGACTTGAGGCGGAACCTTGTTTTTCAGCGCTGAGGGAGAAGCTTCGGGAATGTAGCGCGAAGGGAACGCATGTGGAACAGGTGTCAGAGGAAGTTTTTAGGAAAATCTCGGATACACAGACGCCCCAGGGAATTTTGTTTGTGATGAGGCAGTTTACCTATGTGCTGGAGGAAATGATAGAGCGTGCCCTGGCGAGACAGAGGGCAGGCGGAAGACCGCCGCTGTTTCTGATCCTGGAAGATATTCAGGACCCCGGGAATCTGGGAACGATGTTGCGCACAGGGGAGGGAGCGGGAGTAGATGGGATGATTATGAGCAGGGGAACAGTGGATATCTATAATCCAAAAACCATTCGATCTACCATGGGTTCCCTCTACAGGGTGCCCTTTCTGTATGCGGAAGATCTGGGAAAAGTGATCGAACTGCTTCAGCAAAATCAGATTCTGGTATATGCGGCTCATCTGCAGGGGAAGAAGTACTTTGACGAGGTTTCCTATGATACGGGCAGCGCATTCCTTATAGGCAATGAAGGAAACGGTCTGCGGGAAGAAACATCCGCAAGAGCGGATATGCTGTTAAAAATTCCCATGGAGGGAGTGCTGGAATCCCTGAATGCGGCTGTGGCAGCGGCGCTTCTGCTGTACCAGACAGCGGGAGCGTATCGAAAAGCTTTGAAGATACAGGCAAAAGAGGAGGAGATCAGGTAAAATGAAGATCGGTTTTATTGGCTTGGGAAATATGGCGAAAGCTATGATTAAAGGCATGCTGGAGAAAAAAACAGCAGCGCCGGAGGAGATCCTGGGTTCATCCAGAACCAGGGCAACAGAAGAGGTGATCAGGAAGGCATATGGAATCCGTATTCTGAAAAATAACCGGGAGACGGCAGCGGAGGCGGATATTCTGATCCTGGCAGTAAAGCCTCAGATGCTGCAGGAGGTGATCGATGAGATCAGAGACGATGTCCGGGAGGATACGCTGATCATCAGTATTGCCGCCGGGAAGACCATATCCTGGCTGGAGGAGACCTTTAAAAGGAAGCTTAAGGTGGTGCGTTGTATGCCCAATACACCGGCCATGGTGGGAGAGGGCTGCAGCGGTGTATGTCGTAATACCAGGGTGACGGATGAGGAGATGAGGCAGTGCATGGAACTGATAAGCAGCTTTGGAATTGCCTGCGAGGTACCGGAGAAGCTTATAAATGCTGTCGGCGCTGTCTGCGGAAGCTCTCCGGCCTTTGTGTTTATGTTTTTGGAGGCATTGTCGGATGGAGCAGTGAAAGCAGGAATGCCCAGGAAGCAGGCCAGCCGGATGGCAGCCCAGGCGGTCCTGGGCAGTGCAAAGCTGATGCTTGAGAGCGGATTGCATCCGGGAGAGCTGAAGGATATGGTATGCTCGCCGGGAGGAACGACCATAGAGGGAGTGCAGGCATTAGAGGAGTCAGGATTCCGGGGAGCAGTTATGAAGGCGATAGAGTCCTGTGTCGAAAAATCCGAAAGAATGTAAAAAAATCGTAACACATTTTGATATAAAAAGAATAAAAAAATGGTAATCCGGCCACCTTAAACTGTAGATTCTTGACAAACTTACGGGAATTTGTTACTATGAAGGTCACACTTGATGTAATAAATCTGTAATATATAGAATACAGGTTCAGGGAGGTGGCGAAATGGATCAGAGAAGGAAGCTGCTGTCAGCCATGGCAGGTTTTGCGATGTTTTTATTTTTCTTTTCGGAAGGAAACATGACTGTCTGCGCAGGCGAGAAGGATAATTATGATTTTCCCAACGCCGGTGTTGCGGAGGTTCTCGCACCGGGAGCGCTGAAAAGCGGGGAACCGGTGGAGGAGCAGGAGGAGCTGGACATCAATGAGAAGTTTGAGGCCGAGAAGGAGCGAATGGAGCAGGAGCTGACCATGGTCAATGTGCAGAATGCGCTGAATGTCAGAGCCCAGGCCGATGAGGATTCTGAAAAGGTCGGGGTTTTGTATAAGGACTGTGGCGGTACAATTCTGGAACGCGACAATGGATGGACGAAGCTGAAAAGCGGCAATGTAATCGGCTGGGCCAAAGATGAATTTTTACTGTTTGGAGAAGAAGCCAAGGCGCTGGCGGAGGATGTGGGAAACTGGATCGTGACGCTGGATGTGGAGGCCGTGCGGGTGAGAGAGCAGCCCAGAGAGGACGCTGAGGTGTACGGACTTCTGGCCTACGAAGACTCGGTAGAATTTATCGAGACTGTGGGAGAGGGGTGGATCAGCGTGGACTTTGGTGATGAGATTGGTTATGTGGATTCCGAGTACGTGAATGTAAAATTCCATATTGACGAGGGGGAAAGTATAGAGGTAATCAAAGCAAGGGAACGCGAGGAAGAAGAGCGCAGGCGCAAGGAAGAGGAAGCAAAGCGCAAAGCCAACCGGGGAGCGGTATCTGCGGATGCAGATGAGCTGAGACTTCTGGGGGCCCTGATCTACTGTGAAGCCGGAAACCAGTCTTATGAAGGAATGGTGGGTGTAGGCGCGGTGGTAATGAACCGGGTCAAGAGCGGCGCTTATCCGAATACCATTCACGCTGTTATTTATGCTTCGGGACAGTTTACACCGGCGGCAACAGGAAAGGTGGCGAAGGTGTATGAATCGAACAAGGTTCCAGGCGCATGTCTGCAGGCGGCGCAGGCGGCTCTTGACGGAGAAACCACGGTAGGAGATGCTACGCATTTTAAACGTGCGGGTTCAAGAGAAGGGTACGTAATCGGGAATCACGTATTCTGGTAAGACAGGATTAAGAGGAGAATAAAGTATGAATTTAACAACGATTTGGCTGGTGGTTTTTGTCGCATGTATTGTGATTGAAATCATTACACTGGGGCTTACCACGATCTGGTTTGCAGGGGGTGCGCTGATTGCGGCGGCAGGTGCCGCTCTGGGAGCGCCGCTCTGGCTGCAGGCGGCTCTGTTTGTGACGGTGTCGCTGGTATTATTGTATTTTACCCGTCCCATAGCAGTGAAATACTTTAACAAGGACAGGGTAAAGACCAATGCGGAGAGCCTGGTGGGAAAGCAGGCTATTGTGACAAGTGAGATCGATAATCTTCAGGGTATCGGTCAGGTGACAGTCGGCGGGCAGGAGTGGAGCGCAAGAAGCACGGCAGAGGGAGTTACACTGCCTGTGGGGAGTGTTGTGATCATTCGTGCTATCAGTGGAGTGAAGCTGATGGTGGAGGAAAAGACACAGCAATAATCCCGGATACTTTTAACAGCATCGCTCAGCAGGGCGGATGCGGAATTTTGAAAAGGAGGAATTGAAAATGGAGCTGTTGATTCTTGTATTGTTTGTTGTGGTGCTGGTTTTGCTGGCATCATGTATCAAAATTGTGCCACAGGCTTATGCCTATGTGGTAGAGAGGCTGGGCGCTTACCAGGGTACCTGGTCGGTGGGACTTCATTTTAAGGTGCCGATCGTTGATAAGGTGGCAAAGAAGATCAATTTAAAGGAACAGGTGGTGGATTTTGCGCCACAGCCGGTGATCACGAAAGATAATGTAACGATGAGAATAGATACGGTAGTGTTCTTCCAGATTACGGATCCCAAGATGTTTGCCTATGGTGTGGAAAATCCCATTATGGCCATTGAAAATCTGACGGCAACTACCCTTCGTAATATCATTGGCGACCTGGAGCTGGATCAGACGCTGACCTCCAGGGAGACCATCAATACCAAAATGCGGGCATCCCTGGATGAAGCTACAGATCCCTGGGGGATTAAGGTTAACAGAGTAGAGCTCAAAAACATTATCCCTCCGGCGGAGATTCAGAATGCAATGGAGAGACAGATGAAGGCGGAGCGGGAGAGAAGAGAAGCCGTTACCCGTGCAGAAGGTGAAAAGAAGGCAAACGTAACCGTTGCAGAAGGGAAAAAGCAGGCAGCGATTCTTGAAGCGGAGGCGGAAAAACAGTCGGCTATCCTTCGTGCGGAAGCCCAGAAGGAAAAAATGATCCGGGAGGCGGAAGGTGAGGCTGAAGCGATCCTCAAGGTTCAGCAGGCGACAGCCGATGGTATCAGAATGATCCGGGAGGCAGGAGCGGACGAAGCGGTTCTGCGGATCAAGGGCCTGGAGGCTTTTGAAAAGGCGGCGGACGGCAAAGCGACCAAGATCATCATTCCTTCAGAGATTCAGGGGCTTGCGGGACTTGTTGCATCTGTAAAAGAGCTGGCTGACAATAAATAAGGCCGTTGACACAAAGAGGATGAACCAATGAATTTGAAAGGCAGAAGTTTTTTAAAGCTGCTGGATTTTACACCTGAGGAGATCTTATATCTGGTGGATCTGGCAGCAGAGCTGAAGGAAAAAAAGAAAAAGGGAATTTCCACTCAGGAGATGCATCGCGGCAAGAATGTTGCGCTGATTTTTGAAAAAACCAGCACCAGAACCCGCTGTGCATTCGAGGTGGCGGCCCACGATCTGGGAATTGGCGCCACCTATCTGGATCCTTCCGGGTCTCAGATCGGTAAGAAGGAAAGCATCGCAGATACGGCAAGAGTGCTCGGCGGTATGTATGAAGGAATTGAATACCGGGGATTTGAACAGGAGATTGTAGAGGAACTGGCAAAATATGCGGGCGTTCCTGTGTGGAACGGCCTGACCAATGAATTTCATCCGACGCAGATGCTGGCGGATGTGCTGACAATCAAGGAAAAGCTGGGCCGTATCCGCGGCGTAAAGCTGACCTATATGGGTGATGCCCGTTATAATATGGGAAATTCTCTGATGGTAGTGAGTGCAAAGCTGGGAATGCATTTTACAGCCTGCACCAGCCCGGATTATTTTCCTGACCGGAAGCTTGTGGAGCAGTGCAGAGAGATCGCAAAGCAGACAGGCGGAGAGATTCTCCTTACAGACAGTGTGGAGGAGGGAACCAGAGGCGCGGACGTGATATATACGGATGTGTGGGTATCTATGGGCGAGCCTGATGAAGTGTGGGGGGAGCGGATCCGGAAGCTGTCTCCGTATCAGGTAAATGCAAAGGCGATGCAGAATGCCGGGGAAGGAGCAATTTTTATGCATTGTCTGCCGGCATTCCATGACCTGAAGACCGGAATCGGACGGGAAATAGGAGAAAAGTTCGGCATCACAGAGATGGAAGTGACAGATGAAGTGTTTGAATCTCCGGCCTCAGTGGTTTTCCAGGAGGCTGAAAACAGGATGCATACCATCAAAGCAGTGATGGCAGCCACCCTGTGACAGGAGGATATGTATGAAAGAGGCCGGAGAAAGAACAGTACTCTGCGGAGCAAATGCATATGAAAAGAAGTATTACTTTAATGAGAAATTCTCAGGCATACCGGACTCTGTGAAAGAGGAGCTTCATATTATCTGTGTACTTTTTACGGAGGAAGTGGGAGGAATTTTCACCATAGAATTCGAAGAAGATGGGAACGTCTCCATGCGGACTGAGTATTCCCAGGAGGATTATCTGTATGATGAGATCGGAAGCGGTCTGCTGATCAATGAGGTACGCCGTAAGCGGCAGGAATTGTTTGAGACTTTAAGATTATATTACAGAGTGTTTATTCTGCATGAGGATGTGGAGGAGCTGCTTCAGGAAGACTGAAGTGACGGCGAACAGGCTGTGTGTGAAACGATCGTTCGGAACGAAAAAGAAAAGGAATAAGCGGCAATGACAGAGACGGCGAAAAAACTGCGGATAGGAGATGTGGTTTTGGACAATCATCTGATACTGGCGCCCATGGCAGGTGTAACAGACCTGCCTTTTCGTTTGCTGTGTCGGCAGCAGGGGGCAGGACTGGTATGCATGGAAATGGTCAGCGCCAAAGCCATTTATTATAATAACAGGAATACGAAGGAATTGCTGGAGATCCACCCCGGAGAGCTGCCGGTTTCTCTCCAGCTGTTCGGGTCCGATCCGATGATTGTCAGCGAGATGGCAAAAAGAATCGAGGAGCGTCCCTTTTCATTTCTGGATCTCAATATGGGGTGTCCGGTTCCCAAGGTGGTCAATAACGGCGAGGGATCTGCACTGATGAAAAATCCGGTGCTTGCGGGAAAGATTATTGAACAGACGGTGAAGGCAGTTCAAAAACCGGTTACAGTGAAAATTCGGAAAGGATTTGATGAAAACAGTGTAAACGCCGTGGAGATGGCAAGAATCGCTCAGGAAAGCGGGGCGGCAGCAGTGGCAGTTCACGGCAGGACCAGGCAGCAGTATTATTCGGGAAAAGCAGACTGGGAAATTATCCGGCAGGTAAAAGAAGCAGTATCTATTCCTGTCATTGGAAACGGCGATGTGACAGATGGAGCCTCAGCCAGGGCGCTGCAGGAACAGACCGGGTGCGATGGGATCATGATTGGAAGAGCCGTGAGAGGAAATCCCTGGATCTTCAGAGAGATTCTTCATTATCTGGAAACGGGAGAAGAAGCGCCCCGGAAGCAGCCGGGAGAGATACGGGATATGATTCTGTGCCATGCCCGTATGGAGCTTGCGCTGAAGGGGGAATACACAGCTGTCCGCGAGATGCGTAAGCATATCGCATGGTATACCGCCGGGATACGGGGGGCTGCAATGTTCCGAAAAAGTGTCAATGAAGTAGAAACTTTTCAGGAGCTGTCACAGGCCGTAAATATGATTTTTTCGGAATAGGAAAAGGGATGTCTACATATGCTTTGCTATGGAGACGAATCATATGAATTTGTTTTATGCGGGAATTTTAAAGCAGGCCTGCCCGGACGACAGGAAAAAACTGATGAAGAAAGGGCTTCCCATTCAAAAACTGGAGCAGGATTTCCCCTATCTTCTGGGCGAGGGACGTTCAGCGGGCGGAAAATTACAGATCTATTATGCGCTTCTGCCGGAATACAGTGGGAAAACCTTATGGAAAGGAAGGCCGAAGAAATGGAAAAGACAGAATGCAGAGCAGCTTGCAGAGCAGGCGATGGAAAGGGCCTTTCAGGAGCTGGAATGCAGGGAACAGATCGTTTTTCCGGAGACAGACTGCGATTTCCGGCAGATACCGGTGGAGCTGCTGGCTGCCTGTCTATATCGGTACAGGCCCTTTGACAGAATCTGCATTTCTTTTCCGGAAGATGAGATGAGAGGCTGTGCGGAGCAGGTAATCCGGCTGATCACTCCCTATCTTCCCAGAATGCGGCAGGTAATGCTTGTGGGCGATGCGAAAGAGGAAGATGAGATATTGGAGAATTATCTTTATGAGGAATTTGGAATCGTCATGATGCGGGGACGGAGAGCGCCGTCCCATATGCTGTGGCTGAACCTGGGAGGGGAAAGGTACGATGGGATTCTGTCATCTATGGAATCATGTGCTCTGCAGTGTGTATATCCCGGAGGAGCATTGAAATTCCTTGACACTGTCGTAAAAAATGGTTATAATACGAAAGTTAATCAGAAATAATATTAGAATTCATTTAAACATAAATGTATGGGAGGACAGTCGGCAATGGAAGAAAAGAAAAACATACTTACCTATGAAGGTCTGAGAAAATATGAGGAGGAGCTTCATGACCTTAAGGTGGTAAAAAGACAGGAAGTAGCGCAGAAGATCAAGGAAGCAAGAGAGCAGGGAGACCTGTCGGAGAATGCGGAATACGATGCCGCCAAGGATGAACAGCGCGACATTGAAGCAAGGATCGAAGAGCTGGAAAAGATTCTGAAGAATGTGGAAGTGGTCGTGGAGGACGAGGTGGATCTTGACAAGATCAACATCGGATGCTGTGTTAAGATCAGAGATATAGAGTATAATGAGGATTTTGAATATAAAATTGTAGGTTCCACAGAGGCAAACAGCTTAAAGGGGAAAATTTCCAATGAGTCGCCGGTAGGAAAGGCTCTGATCGGTCAGAAACTGGGCGATATTGTGGAAGTCGAGACCCAGGCCGGTGTGCTGAAATATCAGGTGCTTGAGATTCAGAGATCCAATTAATGTCTGACAGGAGGGATAAAGAGTGGCGGCACAGCAGAATAACCAACCGCAAAAGGGCAACGGCGGCCAGGAACAGGATCTGGGACAGCTGTTAAAGATCAGAAGAGAAAAGCTTACTGCACTTCAGGAGGCGGGAAAAGATCCCTTTCAGATCACTAAATTTGATGTAACAGCCCACAGCGGGGAAATCAAAGAGAATTATGAACAGATGGAAGGAAAAAATGTTTCCATAGCCGGTCGTATTATGCAGAAAAGGGTAATGGGAAAGGCATCTTTCTGTAACGTTCAGGATCTGAAAGGAAATATTCAGTCCTATGTGGCAAGGGACAGTATTGGAGAAGAGCCTTATGCCGACTTTAAAAAATATGATGTAGGGGATATTGTGGGAATCACAGGAGAGGTCTTCAAGACCAAAACCGGAGAGATCTCCATTCATGCAGCCAGTGTCACACTACTTTCCAAGAGCCTTCAGATCCTGCCGGAAAAATACCACGGGCTGACCAATACAGATATCCGCTATCGTCAGAGATATACGGATCTGATCATGAATGAGGAAGTAAAGGAGACCTTTGTCAAGCGGTCAAAGATCATATCCGCTATCAGGAGATATCTGGATGACCAGGGATTTATGGAAGTGGAGACTCCCATGCTGGTATCTAATGCCGGGGGCGCGGCCGCGCGGCCCTTTGAGACCCATTTTAATGCGCTGGACGAGGATGTAAAGCTGCGTATTTCGCTGGAATTATACCTTAAGAGGCTGATTGTGGGAGGCATGGAGCGGGTATATGAGATTGGACGAGTCTTCAGAAATGAAGGACTGGATACCAGGCATAATCCGGAGTTTACGCTGATGGAGCTTTACCAGGCATATACAGATTACAACGGCATGATGGACCTGACGGAGAATATGTTCCGATATGTGGCCGGTGAGGTTTGCGGCACAACAACGGTTCCCTATGGGGAGCATATGATCGATCTGGGGAAACCCTTTGAGCGGATCACCATGGTGGAGGCGGTCAAAAAGTACACGGGTATTGATTTTGACCAGATTCCCGATACTGCCGCCGCCAAAAAGCTTGCGGATGAAAAGGAAGTCCACTATGAAGGAAGACATACAAAGGGCGATATTCTGAACCTGTTTTTTGAGGAATTTGTAGAAGAACATCTGGTACAGCCCACGTTTGTCATGGACCACCCGGTGGAGATTTCTCCTCTGACCAAGAGAAAGCCGGACAAGCCGGATTATGTGGAGCGTTTTGAGCTGTTTATCACGGGACGGGAAATGTGCAATGCCTATTCCGAGCTGAATGACCCTGTTGACCAGCGAGAGCGCTTTAAGGCGCAGGAGGCGGCACTGGCAGCGGGGGATGAGGAAGCGAACACAACGGACGAAGACTTCATGAATGCACTGGAAATCGGCATGCCGCCTACCGGAGGAATAGGATACGGAATCGACAGACTGGTGATGCTGCTCACGAATTCGCCGGCTATAAGGGATGTTTTACTGTTCCCGACAATGAAAAGTCTGGATAAGTAAAAAGGATTGAAACAGGGGCATTTACAGGCATTTCAAATGGCTGATATTTGCAGTTTACGACAGAGTTACGACAAATGACGGGCATGGAATATCGTAAAAATTTAAGACATCATTACTTATAGAGATATAGGTGGTGGTGTCTTTACAGCCTTCGGGAGGATTTTATGCCCGATAATGCGAGCATTATGATTGCCCGCAACAGGAAGTCCGGGAAGAAACAGGAGGATGAAAGGAAACGGAACAGATGATAAAGATAAAGGTATATTGCTACTCAAAGTGTACAACCTGCAAGAAAGCCCTGAAGTGGCTGGATGATAACAAGATTGAGTATCAGCTGATCGATATCAGAGAGAATCATCCGGATGAGGAGACGCTGCGTCAGCTCCATAAGAAGAGCGGTCTTTCACTGAAAAAGTTCTTTAATACCAGTGGACAGCTTTATCGGGAGATGGAGCTGTCGAAGAAGCTGCCTGATATGAGTGAGGATGATATGTTCAAACTCCTGGCATCGGACGGTATGCTTGTGAAGCGGCCGTTGCTCATTACCAGGGATAAGGTGCTGACCGGATTTAAGGAGGATGACTGGAGGGAGGCGTTATGAGCAGACGGCAGGATCTCCGGAAATATTGGGAGGCGGGACTGAGCTAAAGTGCGTGATTTTGTGTTTGAATACATTAGAAAAAAATATAAGATTGAGCCGGAGTATCCCTGGGAAAAATATGACAGCAACGCTGTATTCAGGCATGCTGACAATAAAAAATGGTTTGCGCTTGTGATGAATGTCCGGAGAGACAAGCTGGGACAGCACGGGAATGAATATGTCGACGTGGTCAATCTGAAGATGGATGATATGTTCTTTCGGGACATGCTGATCCGGCAGGAGGGAATTCTGCCGGCATATCATATGAATAAACAGCATTGGATCACAGTGCTTTTAGATGGGACGGTTCCGGATGACAGAGTGTTTGATCTGATCGATATGAGCTTTACGGCTACTGCCTCTGCAAAGAAGAAGAAAAAGATCAGAGGCCCGAAAGAGTGGATCATTCCGGCTAATCCGAAGTTTTATGATATCGTCCGTGCATTTGATGAGACGGATGAGATCAACTGGAAGCAGGGAGCCGGGATAAAAGCGGGAGATACCGTGTTCATGTATGTGGCGGCGCCGGTGTCTGCCATCCTGTATAAATGCAAGGTGAGGGAGACGGATATTCCGTACAGGTATCAGGATGGAAATCTGACCATCAGGGCAGTGATGAAGATAAAGCTGCTGAAGCGATATCATGCGGAGAAGTTTACCTTTGAAGTGTTGAAAGAAGAGTATGGGATATTTGCTGTCAGGGGGCCGAGAGGAATACCGCATTCTCTGAGCGAGGCGTTGAAGGCGGAGTGAAGATGAATAATAATGAGCAGCTTCCTATAAGGGGGCTGAGTATTGACTGGGATAAGATTGAGCCACGGAGTTATCTGAGAGGGATAGAATCAATTGCCGGCTTGCATCAACTGGAGTTCCATAAGCCGATTACATTCTTTGTGGGTGAAAACGGAAGTGGGAAGTCAACGCTGCTAGAGGCAATAGCAGTGGCATATGGGTTTAATCCGGAGGGAGGCACAAGGAATTACAGATTCTCGACCTATGACTCTCACTCGGAGCTGTGTGAAGCCGTTCGTCTGATCAAGGGATACCATAAGCCGGGCTGGGGATACTTTCTCCGCGCAGAGAGCTTTTATAATGTTGCCACCGCAGAGGATGAATACAGCAGAGAACCGGGCGGAAGACCGCAGCATTTCCATGAGAAATCCCACGGAGAGAGTTTTCTTGTGATGGCACAAAGCAATTTTAAGTCCAATGGCATTTATCTTCTGGATGAGCCGGAGGCGGCATTGTCACCACAGAGACAGCTTACGCTGCTGCTTGAGATCGTGGGATGCGCCCGTGCGGAATCACAGTTTATCATTGCGACACACTCCCCCATCCTGTTGAGTATACCGGATTCGGAAATCTTTTCATTCGATGACGGGCAGATCCATACATGCAGTTATGAAGAGACCGGCAGTTATCAGGTTACGGAGATGTTCATCAATAACAGGGAACAGATATTACACAGACTTCTGGATGCGGAATAATGTGCCGGGGATGCAGTTCTCATATCTGGAACTGTTTTAAAAATCTGATCTGCAAGGAGCAGAATGAACTGTACAGGAGTAACGTTTATGTCCTTTAAGATTGTACGGAATGATATTACCAAAATGAATACCCAGGCCATTGTGAATACGGCAAGCGCCCGACCGGCAGTGGGGGCAGGCTGCGACCACGCTGTCTATATGGCGGCAGGATATGAGGAGCTCCTTGATTACAGAAAGAAAAAGATCGGTTTTGTCAGGGAAGGCGATGCGTTCATTACGCCGGGATTTCATCTGCAGGCGCAGTATATTATTCATGCGGTAAGTCCTCTGTACAGGGATGGAAGGCAGGGAGAGGAAGAAATGCTTCGTTCCTGCTACCGCAAAAGTCTTGCGATTGCGGCAGAGAACGGTATTAAATCCATTGCGTTTCCACTGATTTCCACAGGAAGCTTCGGTTATCCGCGGGAAGAAGGAATGAGGATTGCCGTGGATGAGATAAAGGCCAGTCTTTCTACTCATGAAATGCAGGTTTATCTGGTGGTCTTTGATTCCGGGGCGACACGGCTTGGAGAGCGTATTTATCCGGATTTGGAAGCATACATTGATCAGAACTACGTCAGGGAAAAGGGCAGGGAAGAATATTGCGGCGTTTTTCCGGCTATGCCGGCTGCACCGGACAAATCAGCTGTATCGGGTAAATCAGCTGCACCGTATAAGCCGACTGCACCGCATAAACCGGCCGCGCCGCGCATGCCGGCGCCAAACAGGGCAATGCCACAGGCGCTGCCGGCAGTACCGCCCAAAAGAAGATTCCCAGGTCCCGGGAAAAAGGAGAAATATGAGGATGCTCTGGAAACGCTGGAGGGGGAGCTGGCAGTGCGGATGAAGCATATGTCGGACACATTTCCCCAGTATCTGATGTATTTAATAGAGCGCAAGGGAATGGAAAGCACAGAGGTTTACAAGAGGGCGGTTATAGACAGAAAGGTATTTTCGAAGATCAGGAACAACCCGGATTATCACCCGAAGAAAATTACGGCTTTATGCCTGTGTGTGGGAGCCAGGCTGAGCCTGGATGAATCAAAGGATTTGCTGTCCAGAGCAGGCTATGCGCTGTCCCCCTGCGATAAGACGGACATTATTTTTTCCTATTTTATAGAGCATGAAATCTATGATATGATTGAGCTTGACATTCAGCTGGAGGAACATGGTCTGCCCTGCCTTATATCGTAAATTTTTCAGAGGTCGCTTTCAGGGCGACTTCTTTTTCTTCCTGGTTTGTTATAGTGGATTTACAAACCAAAAGGAGGCTGCGCAGAGCGGCGGAAAGCGAGGCAGGATATGAGAAAGGGATTAACAGAGCTGGTATTTATTTTGGACAGAAGCGGGTCAATGTCCGGGCTGGAGGCTGATACCATCGGCGGATTTAATGGGATGATTGAAAAGCAGAAGAAGGAAGAAGGAGAAGCGTTCGTATCAGTGGTTCTCTTTAACGATCAGACGCAGGTGCTCTATGACCGCGTGAATTTGCGGAAGATAGAGCCCATGAATGACAGGCAGTACTATGTCGGAGGATATACGGCGCTTCTGGATGCAGTCGGCGGTGCGATCCGCCATATTAAGAATGTCCACAAATATGCCAGAAAAGAGGATGTGCCGGAAAAGACACTCTTCATCATTACCACGGACGGGATGGAAAATTCCAGTCAGAAATACACTTATGAAAAGGTGAGAAAAATGGTGGAGCATGAGAAAAGGAAGTATCACTGGGAGTTTTTGTTCCTGGGAGCCAATATAGACGCGGTCCGGGTGGCAGGGCAATTCGGAATTCAGAAAAGCCGGGCGGTCAGGTATGAATGCGATGGAGCCGGGACAAGACTGAACTATCAGGTGATGTCGAATATTGTCAGCTGCGCCAGGATGTCCGCAACTGCTATGGATATGGAGAACGCCATGGATGAGGAAACGCTCCTGGCTCCCATCCGCGAGGATTATGCACGCAGGCACAGAAGCAATTAAGCTTCCGTGTCTGCCGTAACCAGTGGCGCACCATATGAAAGTACAGAAACGGCAGCAAAAGTATTTACTGATAATGGACAATCTGCTAAAGTAAATATCTGGATTCAGTACATTTATTGCGCAGACCGTAAGAAAGCATGTATTCTGTCGAGAGTAAATCCGGATTTCGCCGAAGGCTGAATAGTTACTATGAAAGTCAAAGACTTTCATAGCATGGATGGCCATGCGGCCCGCGAAAGCGGCAGGCTGAGCATGATGGGGGTTTACAGAGAAATCAGAGAGAAGGATGTTATGAGCGAAACAAAACCGAAGCAGGATGATAATAAGGTTCTGGAGGCGGCCATGGAGGCCGGACATATTCTGCTGGAAAACGGGGCGGAGATTTCCAGAGTGGAGGAAACCATGGAGCGGATATGCCGGCATTTCGGAGTGGAATCTGAAAGCTTTTTTGTGCTGAGCAACGGTATTTTTACAACAGGGAGCCAAAGCCCGGGGGGACAGTTTGCAAAGGTTTTGCATATTCCGGTAAAAGGAGCGCGGCTCGACAGGGTAGTGGCAGTTAATCAGCTTTCACGAGAGGTAGAAGAAGGGCGTTACAGTATAGAACAAACCAGACAAAGGCTGGAGCAGATACGGCGGATGCCGGGAAAAAGCTTCCGTATACAGGTATTGTCATCAGGAGCAGGCAGCGCCGGCTTTTGCTACCTTCTTGGCGGAAGCCTGACGGACAGTGCGGCAGCGTTTGTATCCGGTGTTCTGCTATATATTTATGTATTGTCGATCAGCAGATTTCATATATCCAAAATTACGAAGAATATATGCGGCGGTGCATGGGTTACATGTATCTGTATCCTTAGCTACCGTCTGGGAATGGGAGAAAATCTCAGCCAAATGATCATGGGCTCGATCATGCCTCTTGTGCCCGGAGTCCCGTTTACCAATGGGATACGTGATATAGCGGATGGAGATTATATTTCCGGGGCAGTGAGACTTTTGGATGCAATTCTGGTGTTTTTGTGTGTGGCAATTGGTGTGGGAGTGATGTTTATTATTTATCACCGCGTGTTTGGAGGAATATTGCTATGATGGGTCAGACGGCAGCCGCCTTTTTGGGTACAGTGGCTTTTTCGGTTCTTTATGGTGTGCCGCGGCAATATTATGTTTACTGTGGTCTTGTGGGGGGCGCCGGCTGGCTGTTTTATTCAGTGCTGACAGGCTGTACCCCATGTACGGTTACAGAGGCTACGTTTTTTGCAACCTTCCTGGTGGTTCTGCTTTCCCGCTTCCTGGCAGTCTGGGAGAGGTGTCCGGCCACTGTGTTTTTAACGACCGGGATTTTTCCTCTGGTGCCGGGGGCGGGAATTTACTGGACTGCGTACTATCTTGTGACAGACCGTCCGGCGGAGGCGGCTGACAACGGATTTGCGGCGATTAAGGCGGCCTTTGCTATTGTGCTGGGGATTGTACTGGTGTTTGAAGTGCCGGACAGATTTTTCAGGACGAAAAGGAAGCACAGATAAAATGAATATTTACAGTCACCAGGGAAGTGATTCCCGCGAGTTATGAGCCAGGCGCCTGCAAAGCAGACATTCATGACAATAGAAAACTTGCTTTCTATTGTATGGCGAATGACGCGGGGATTGACTTCGGATCAGGCGGTATAGCCCGGATTACAAGGGTGGTACCGCTTTTTTGTGTTCAGCCGTTTTCAAATCCTGCATGACCTGAATTATTTCATGCAACATAAATACAGGTTGACAGTTTCAAACAAGTGTGCTATTTTTAGATAAGGATAACGTTAACCTAAAACAAAATAAAGGTAATTTATGGTAAATGTTCAGACAATTTAAGCAGGAATGAAAGATGCGAAGGAGGGCCGACAATGAAAATAAGAAAATGGATGATGATGGTATTGGGCAGCGCACTGACGATATCAGTCCTTGCAGGATGCAGCAGTACAGAGGAAACAGGGAGAAAATATCCGGAGGGCACATTCATGTATTGTTCTGCAGGACTACCGCAGTATAAAAAAGTATTCTTCGATTCCTTTCTGGAAAGAAAGGAAATTGAGGGAATTAATGTGGAGTACCAGGCGGCAGATGCAAGTACGCTTCAGCAGCAGATGCTTCTGGGTTTTCAGTCCGGAACCTATGAGGATCTCCCGGATGTGATCTATATAGGGCCGGCGGAAATTGCGCAGTTTCAGGAGTATGATATGCTGGTTGATTTGACGGATATTTTGGAGCCGCTGGGAGACCAGCTGGTAGATGGCGCGCTGGACTCCGTAACTTACAATGGAAAGATCTATGCTTATCCGGACGAAATCCGTCCGCAGGTACTGTATTATAACAGGGAGATTTTTGAAGAATATGAGATAGACCCTGCAAGATGCGAGACCATTGAAGGATGGATCGAAGTAGGGCGTGAATTAAAGGAGAAGTCGGATGGAAAAGTATATCTTTCTAATTACGACCCGGGAAAGAATACGTGGCGTTATTACTTAAGGCGCGGATTTATTCCCCAGGCCGGCGGCAGAATTTTTGATGAGGAAGGGAATGTTGTTTTCGGGGAGGATGAGGGGACAAAGCTGGCCATGAATACACTGGCAACATTGATGGAAGAAGAGCTTTTGATCTCCGCACCGTGGATGCAGCCGGCTTCTTTTGACGCTATGAGAAGTAATCAGATCGCAACATTCTATATTGGAGCATTTTATGATGAGCATATGCAGAAAAATGTACCGGATGATGCGGGAAAGTGGGGGATTCTTCCGGCACCGTATTTTGAAAAAATTGGCTTAAAGGGCGCTCCTGTGGGAGGAGGTGCGGCAATCGTTAAAAAACCGGATCTGAAGTATGCAGAGCTGTTTGAAGATATCTGGATGGACTACAATTTTAATTTTGAAGCAAGAAAAGAATATGTTCAGCAGATGATGGACGAAGGCGGACCGTATTCCAACAGTGTAGTAAAGGAGGCGCTGGAAGATTCATTCTGGCAGCAGGGAGATGATTATTATGGAGGCCAGTCTTTGATGAAGGCCGAAGCGGATGGTCTGATGGGAGGTGCGCCTCCGCTGAAAACGGATTTGAACGATAATCTGGCGGATGGGATTATTTCGCCGGAAATCGAGAAGTTTCTGGCAGGAGAACAGACAATAGAAGAGGCGCTTGTCAATGCTGACAGGCAGCTGAAAGAAAAAATAGAATAATTATTACGGTGGAAGGAGACGGACATGAGGCTTGATTTAAATGATTTGCAATTGACAGATACGCATTGTCATGATTTTGCAATTGGCAGGGAAAATAGATCTTTTGCGAAGTGTGTTTCAATGACAGGAGATCCGCACCCTGACGAAGATGATGAGAGTACATTGACTTATATGAATTTGATGCGGTATATGCGAAGATATTATAAGATGCCGGAAGGCACGCCGGATGCAGAGGTGATTGCATACCGGAATCAGCAATACCGGAAGGATCCGAAAGCATATGTAAAGAGACTGCGGGATAACAGCAAAATTCAGTATTATTGTGTGGATATTGGAGCTCCGGTAGAGGGAAAACTACATACAGCAGAGGAAGAGGCATTTTACAGGGATGTAATACCGGAAGGATCGGTTCGTGAGATTGTGCGGATTGAACCGATCATGAGAGAATTGTTTAAACAAAAACTGTCATTTCAGGAGTTTACAGACCAATTTCTGGTGCAGCTGCGGCAGATGATAGCGGAGCATAATGCAATTGGCGTCAAATCTGTGATTGGATATCATACAGGGCTGGCTATTGAGCCCGTAAGTGAAAAATGTGCGGAGGCCGGATATGATAAGTATGTGACAGGCACGGGAGAGGAACAGGATGAGAAGTCACTCAGAGATTATATGATCCCTCTGTCGCTGGATATCTGTAAGGAACTGGATCTGCCAATGCAGTTTCATACCGGTTTTGGTTCGGCCCCCATGTGTAACCTGAAAAAAATGAATCCCATTGGTATGTACGATCTGTTGAATGATGAGCGCTATAAAGGAAAGATTTCCATTGTGTTGCTGCATGCCGGCTATCCATATGTAAAGGAGACAGGAATTCTGGTGAATAATTACAGTAACGTGTACAGTGATTTTTCTTCTATGCTTTACACGGCATCCACGGCGACGTTTTCGGCAATTTTTGATATGCTTGCGATGGCGCCCACGAATAAAATCATGTATGCTTCCGATACTGGCGGATATCCGGAAACTACCTGGTTCGCGGCGAAGTACTTTAAGGAGCAGCTGGCCAGGGCACTGGAAAAGTATATGTGTGATGAGATTATTTCCTATGAAAAGGCCATGGAGATTGCGGAAAACATTTGCTGGAAAACCGCATGCAGAGTTTACAAAAAGCTGAGTTAATGCAGAAGTAAAGGAATTTAGAGAGGAGCTTTTATGGTTGGATCAAACAAAATCCGTAAGTGGATAAAGAAGTATAAGACGCCCTACCTGTTTATATCTCCGTTTTTCATTTTATTTCTTTTATTTCAGCTGGTTCCGATGGTACAGTCTTTTTATTACAGCTTTACGGAATTTGACGGTATGCACACACCGGAATTTACCGGACTGAAAAACTACAGGAATCTGTTTAAGACCGGGAATTATGCCTTCTGGGACTCTTTGGAAAACACAGTGATTTACTGGATGGTCTGCAGTTTTTTCATCATTGTTTTTGCTTTTGGGGTGGCACTGCTTCTGAATCGCGAAAAGCTGAAGGGGAAGGCGTTTATCAAGACGGCGGCATTTCTTCCGTATGTTTGTGCCTCCATAGCAATTGCGCTGGTTTTTAATATGCTGTTCGACCATAACAGCGGACTGATTAACGATATTCTGTCACGGCTTGGCTTTGAAAAAATAGGCTGGCTGACTACGTCGAAGTTTGCCAGAATACCGGTTATCATACTTTTTTGCTGGAGAAGTATTCCGTGGTACAGCATCATTATTCTCTCTGGACTATTAAGCATACCTGCCGATTACTATGAGGCTGCGACAATTGACGGGGGAAATGTGATACAGAAATTTTTTTATATCACAGTTCCCCTGATGAGAAATGTACTTTTCTTCTGCCTGATTACCACAACTGGCGATACGTGGAAGATGTTTAATGAATCCTATATTTTAAAAGGGCCGGCTTATTCCAATGCAACGCTTTTTCAATATATGTATGAAAATGCGTTTAAACTGTTTGATCTGGGATATGCGGCGGCAATCGGGTATATCCTGGCGATGGTTATGATGGCGATTTCTGCTGCTCAGTTTATCTTTCGGAGGAAGCAGGGCAATAATGATTAGGGGGTATGTGCAATGGGGAGAAAAAAACGGTATTTTGCAGTAGTGGAATTTTTTTTGATTGTCCTGGTCTGTCTGGTCTGCCTGTTTCCGATTGTCTGGATCGTATTGATTTCCGTTAAACCGGTGACGGAATCTATGATGGGGATATCGGCAATTATTCCAAAGGGGTTCACATTAGAGAACTATAAAAGGGTATTAAAGTTGATCCCCAACCTGCCGGTAAATTTTTTTAATAATGTGTTCGTCTCGCTGGTGGGAACGGTAAGTACTTTGTTTTTCTGCTCTCTGGCCGGATTTGCGTTCGCAAAGTATGAGTTTCCGGGAAGAAATTTTTTATATCTGTTTCTTCTTGCCACTATGATGATTCCTCAGGAGACAGGAGTGATTCCACTGTTTATTATTTTCAGGAAAATGGGATTGGTTAACAGTCTGTGGGGGCTGATTATTCCGCGGCTGGCTACGGCAGTAGGCATTTTTTATATGACAGAGTATATGCGGGATGTTCCATACGAAATTATGGAAGCCGCAAGGATGGACGGATGCTCTGAGTTTATGATTTATGCAAGGATCGTCTGCCCTATCATCAAGCCGGGGCTTGCTTCATGGGCAATGTTGACGATGATAGCCCGATGGAATGACTTCTTCTGGCCGCTGATTCTGCTGAGAAATTCTAAGAAATACACTTTGATGGTAGCAATTTCCCTGCTGCCGGCCAGCGATGGGCTGTCTACGCCGTGGCCTACGATTATGGCAGGCGTTTCGATTGCAGTTTTTCCGGTGCTGATCGCCTATATTATAATTCAGAGATTTCAGGTGGTGAATGTGGCAGCAGGCGCAGTCAAAGGATAGAAATAAAGGAAATAAATGAAAGAGAATGAAAGTGGAAAGGAAAGGTGATTGATGTTATAATAATCTCCATAAAGTAAGGCCATCAGACTTATTTTTCAACCTGAACACATCCTGACAGAAAATACGTATTGACGGTACAGCTTTGCCGTTCCCTGAAAGAGCGCACCGTTTAGAGAGGAGGCGTTATATTTGGTTACGATTAAAGATATAGCGAAGGAGGCAGGGGTGAGCGCGATGACGGTTTCGAGAGTTGTCCATGGAAACAAGGAGAAAGTGTCGAAAGAGACAACGGAGCGGGTCCAGAAAATAATAGACAGGACAGGATACATTCCCAACTCATCCGCACGAAGCCTGGTGGTAAAAAATTCCCGGATTATCGCTGTAATTATCAATATGGAAGTGAACGACCGCCTTCTGATGTCTCCTCATAATGCGCTTCTTCTTGAAATAATGGCAAAAAAAATTCGCAGTGAATCCTACTATATGATGATTCATTTTGTGAATACCGCATCTGAAATCACTCAGTGTCTGAAATCCTGGAGGGTGGATGGATGTATTTTGATGGGAATTCAGGGCGATGTAGTAAAAGACATTGAAAAAAGCAATCCTATCCCGAAAGTGTATATTGATACCAGGAACCATGACGTCTGCCATATCGGGATTGATGACCAGAGAGGCGGTTATCTTGCCACAGAATATCTGATCAAAAAGGGGCATAAAAAACTGATTATGGTCAGTGCGCCGGTCCTGTTTCCTGAGGAATCCGCGCATATGCGGTATTGTGGATTCAGGCAGTGCATAGAAGAATACTGCCGAAAGAGCGAGGATGAATATGTTGGGGAGCACATCATAGAGAAAGACAGTGAAAAGGCGGGAGAAAGAATCCGGGCGCTGATGCAGGAGGGCTACACGGGGGCGTTTATTTTTGCAGATAATTTTGCCATAGAGATAATGGAGGATTTGAAAACCCATGGGATTCGAATACCGGAGGATTTTGCGGTAATCGGGTTTGATAATCAGCGGATGAGCTATTTTGTGACGCCAAAGCTGACTACGGTTTCTCAGAATGTGGAGGAAAAAGGATTAAATGCGGTGAAGATGCTTTTTCAGATCATGCGTGGAGAGAAAGTGGAATGCAAATCGATCGTTTTGCCGCTCCAGCTTATCGAGAGGGAATCAGTATAACAGTAACCGGTCGGAGGAAGGAATGGATATAACAATGAAGAAAATTAAATTAGGCTCCAGCGATCTGGAGATACCGGCGATTGCGGTGGGGTGTATGAGGATGAATAGCCTGGAGCTTTCAGAGGCAGAGGTATTTGTAAAGGAAGTTGTGGATATGGGAGCCGCATATTTTGACCATGCAGATATATATGGGGGAGGAAAGTGCGAAGAAATTTTCGGCTCTTTGCTGCATCGGAATCCCGGCCTCAGAGAAAAAATGATTCTACAGTCCAAAGCGGGTATTGTACCGGGGATTATGTATGACAATTCAAAGGATTATCTTGTGAAGGCCGTAGATGGGATATTAAAACGTCTGCAGACAGATTATCTGGATGTTTTTCTCATCCACAGACCGGACGCCCTGGCTGATATGGAGGAAACGGCTGATGCGCTGGAAACTCTGTACCAATCAGGAAAGGTCAGATTTTTTGGGGTATCCAACTACAGAACCGGACAGATACGCCTTCTATCAAAGTACCTGGTGCACAGGATCATGGTAAACCAGTTGCAGCTGAGCCTGACCAATTCAACGATGATTCAAAGCGGTATGGAGGCCAATATGCTGACGGATGGAGCGGTTGACAGAGATGGCGAGGTCTTGGATTACTGCCGTATGAATGATATCACGATACAGACATGGTCGCCTTTTCAGTTTGGCGCAATTGCAGGGACATTTCTGGGGAATCCGGATTTTCCGGAATTAAATCAGGAGCTGGACCATCTTGCAAAGAAGTACCATACGTCTGATACAGCAATTGCGGCAGCATGGATCCTCCGGCATCCGGCTGACATGCAGCTGATCGCCGGAAGCATGAAGGTAAGCCGCCTGCGCGAAATTTGCGATGCCGTGCACATTACATTAACAAGGCAGGAATGGTACCGTCTGTATCTTGCGGCAGGACATATACTTCCGTAACACTTCCGTCGCCTGTTTTCCGCTTGTCTGCCGGCAGGCGAACAGGGCTGCAGCATATAGTAAGACGGTAAAAGGGCTTTAAAAGCGGGTCTGGTTATAAATACAACAGGAAAAATAATTATGATTGCTTCTTTGCACCGTTCTTCCCACTATCTATATTATAGCACAAAACCACTGAAAAATAAAGACTTGTACGCAGCCTCCCATGGGATTATACTACATATCCTATGGGAGGTGTTGCTTATATGGGAGAACAGAACTGGCTGGAGCTGATAAGCGGACGGAATTGGCTTAAGCAGGTGCAGGAGACCAATCAGTACACAGAAAGGTTCGGTCTGACACTGTCGGAAACAGATGCTGAGCTTTTACTGTCGGAAAGGAGCAAGATTCTGAAAACAGAGCGGAGGGTTGAATTCGGGGAAAGCATTCTGCCTCAGATCATTTATACATTCTGCGATTCTGCCTATCTGTCACAGAGCGATTATGCTGAGATGCTTATACGCCTGCAGGAAATCTTTTATATGTACAAAAATGAGATGCAGGATGAAATTACGGACGAGGAGCTGCTGAATTTTATGAGGGAACAGTTTGAAAACGTATGCTGCGGAGATTTGGATTATCTGGAGAGTACCTGTCTGAATATTTTTGCGCAGGCAGTAAGAGCAGGATACAGGGGATATCACAGAAGCCGTGGAAAGGGGGAGTTTGCAGAGCTGGATATTGTCAAAAGGTGGGATAAAGAACTGTACCTGGAAGCATTGAAAGAACTTTACGGTTAAATGGTTCGGGAAAGGAGACTGCTGTGGATTATAAAATGGAAGAACTGTTGCCCATCGTCTCGGAACTGGCGCAGAAATATACCGGGTACGAAAGTACTTCGGTCACATATGAAAAAGCGCAGATGCTTATGGGGGCTGTTTTATATTGCCTGAAAGAATATGAGCATTCTCTGGCAGGTGCAGAGAATCCGGCCGGAGCGAAAGGAGGGGTCCGGAAAGACAGCCTGAGCGTTAAGGACGGCTCTGCCAGGGAATGGTATGAAGCAGGCGCCAGGCTCGTACTTGAAAAGGCGGCCGGGATACGGGAAATTTTTAATGAACTGTCGGCTGGTTTCAGTGACTTCGGTGTAAAATGCCTGCATGATACGGTACAGAAAGGAATTCCGGAATTTTTAAAATGGTATGATGCCGCATTTTGCCCACAGGACACGATTTTAACGCTGGACTATCCTCTGCTTACGGACATCAGTTCCCTGAACGGAGTGGATGCAGTTTATCAGTATATCAGTGATGTACGGACAGAACAACGGTTTTTGGAGAAGCTGGAAAGAAAATATATAACGAATCTTCTGGAGCGGTATGATCCTTCCTACCGGGATATGGCGGAAAATATATGTAGAATTGTACTGCCCAATATCATAGGCCATATAGCGGTTAAAACGCCTTTGGGAGAAAGCGGGGCAGGTGTGGAGGAATATGCCGTACTGTCCGGTATATTTAAAGAAAAAACAATCCCTGACATAGAAAATACCATAAAGTACTTTATGCGAGGGATTGTGAACCGTTTCTATGAAAATAATAAGGATATCCTTGCTTACCTGTATCAGGATGCAGGGAACCTGGCCGTGCGCATCGGCACGGCGGCCCGGTATGAACGGCTGGATAAAGTTTTTCTTTTATAAAAAGGCTTTGGGAGAATTGGCTGATCCGTCAGAGCCTTTGGCTGTCCGCAGGAGCTATTTTGTACCGAAAATACGGTCTCCGGCATCTCCCAGGCCCGGACAGATATAAGCGTGATCGTTCAGGCATCTGTCAAGGTGGCCCACATAGATCTGAATATCGGGATGAAGCTCGTTCAGCTTTTGAAGACCTTCGGGTGCGGCGATGATGCACATGAACTTGATATGCTTTCCGCCATGCTGTTTGATGAAATTCACGGCTTCTGCGCCGGAGCCTCCGGTGGCAAGCATGGGATCCAGGACGATGATCGTTCGCTGGTCGATGGGCTCAGGGAGTTTACAGTAATATTCATGAGGCTCATGGGTCGCAGGATCCCGGTACAGACCGATATGCCCGACTTTAGCAGAAGGTACCAGGGCAAGCATTCCGCTCACCATTCCCAGACCGGCCCGGAGAATGGGGACGATGGCCATTTTTTTGCCTGAGATCATGGGCGTCATGCAGGTTTCAATAGGGGTTTTGACTTCCACATCTTCCAGAGGAAGATCGCCTAAGGCCTCATAGCCCATCAGCATGGCAATTTCTTCTATCAGCTTCCGGAATTCATTGGTTCCGGTGTTTTCATCCCGCAGACGGGAAATTTTGTGTTGAATCAGAGGGTGGTTCAGTATAAACACGTTGTTCATATTCTTTAGTTGTTCCATGGCAGTCCTCCATAAACTGGCTTTGTCTTTGCAACAGAAAAAATCTCTAATAAAATTTTAGTTCAACTCAGAGCTTAAGTCAACGGAAGAAAATATTATTTAAATTTCTCTTGTCCGCCAGTAAGGAATCCTTTATACTGGTAGAAGCGGTTTGAGAAATGACTTAAACCGGCAGACAAATGCATAACAGGAGGATAGTGAGATGATGAAACAGCAGGAGGCGATTCTGGATGCCAGGACTCTTGGGGTTCCCAAGATGCTGATTCTGGGATTGCAGCATATGTTCGCCATGTTTGGCGCCACCATTCTGGTACCAATTTTAGTGAACGTTTACTTCGAGGGAGAAGGACTTTCGATTCAGGTAACTTTGATCTGTGCGGGACTGGGAACGTTATTTTTCCATCTTTGTTCCAAACTTAAAGTTCCTGCATTCTTAGGTTCTTCTTTCGCATTTCTGGGCGGTTTTCAGACAGTGGCACAGCTGGATACCGGTATTTTCGCAGATATGACTATGGGGGAAAAACTTCCCTATGCATGCGGCGGCATTGTGATTGCCGGCCTCTTATATCTGGTGCTGGCGGCGGTTATAAAACTGATTGGTATCAAAAAGGTGATGAAATTTCTTCCTCCGGTGGTGACAGGGCCTATTATTATCTGTATCGGGCTTTCTCTGGCGCCTTCAGCGGTTTCCAATGCATCCAGTAACTGGCTTCTTGCAATCATTGCACTGGGAACCATCGTTATTTTTAACATATGGGGGAAGGGAATGCTTAAGATCATTCCGATTCTCATGGGGGTGGTCATTTCCTACGGAGCGGCGCTGATCTTTCATGCAGCCGGGATGACCAATGCGGACGGCAGCGCAATTCTGAATTTTGCCGGTGTGCAGGCAGCAGGATGGGTAGGACTTCCGCCCTTTCAGATCTGCAGATTTGACCTGACGGCAATACTGGTTATGGCGCCTATTGCGCTGGCCACCATGATGGAGCATATTGGAGATATGTCCGCCATTTCCGCAACGGTAGGCGAAAATTTTATAGAGGATCCGGGTCTTCACCGAACATTAGTCGGAGACGGACTTGCCACATCATTATCCGCGCTGGTATGCGGCCCTGCCAATACTACCTATGGTGAAAATACCGGCGTACTGGAGCTGAGCAGGGTTTATGATCCCAAGGTAATACGGCTGGCGGCCATATATGCCGTTGTGCTGAGCTTTATCCCCAAGATGGCCGAAATTATCGGTTCGGTGCCTTCTGCAATTATCGGCGGTGTGAGCTTTATGCTTTATGGAATGATTTCGGCGATTGGAGTAAGGAACATTGTGGAAAACAGGGTGGATTTCACAAAATCAAGAAATCTGATCATTGCGGCAGTGATCCTGGTCTGCGGTCTGGGCTTCAGTAACGGTCTGACCTTTGCGGCAGGAGGCACTTCCATTACCCTTACAGGACTTGCAATTGCAGCGATTGCCGGAATTCTGTTAAACGCGCTTCTTCCCGGCAATGATTATGTATTCGGAGATAACCCTCAGGGGGACACTACACGCGGCGTGGATATGCGTCCGAATTTTAAGGAAAAAAAGTAACAGAAGATCTGTCTAGCAGATAAGCGGCGGGAGGACGGACAAGCCTGTCCTTTCCGTTGCTTTTCAAAAATTTCATGTCTTTACAGCTCTATGGCTGTTCAACAAATTTCCAATTTTCCTCTAAAGTCTTGGGGAAATAATCCGATACAAATAATGTAATCAAATTATGGGTAAAATGCAGAAGGATAACGATTTAGATCCACGGAAGGAGGAATCCGAATGCGTATTGAAGCTTATACACAGGTACAGAAGCTTTATGATACCAAGAAAACAGCGAAGACTCAGCTTAAGGATAAGGTGGGGGCCTCCGATCAATTACAGATTTCCAGTTTTGGTAAGGAGATACAGATTGCAAAGCAGGCCGTGGCAGAGAGCAGTGATATCAGGGAAGATGTGATTGCGCCTGTGAAAGCCAGAATTCAGGCAGGCACATATGAAGTGAGTGCAGAGAGTTTTGCTGACAAATTATTTCAGAAATACGAAGAGATGAGGTAATCAATGGCAAGTTTAATGGAGAATCTGATAGAAGTGTTGGATTTGGAAAGTCAGGAATATGAAAACTTGCTGGGGTTATCAGAGAAGAAAACACCGGTGATTATATCCGGTGAACTGGATGAATTAGCCAAAATCACGGATGAAGAACAGATCGTTGTCGGTAAAATCAACCGTCTGGAACAGAAGAGACAGGAAGTATATACTGATATCGCTATTGTAATTAACAAGGATGTTAACACACTGATGCTTACGGACCTGATCGAAATGCTTTCATCAAGGCCCGAGGAGCAGCAGAAACTGGCTAGAGTACATGACAGACTACGGACTGCTGTGCATAACGTGAGAAGTGTGAACGAACAGAACAGGGTGCTTATACAGAATGCCCTGGAAATGGTAGAGTTTGACATGAATATGCTGCAGTCCATGAAAGCGGCTCCCGAGACGGCTAATTATAACCGGGGCGCCTACAGTGCCGGAACCCACATGGGGGTGGATGGCAGGTTTGATGCCAAGCAGTAATCCTTGCAGAAATTATGAGGTGATATTATGTCTTTATTTGGAAGTTTGTACATTGGTGCAAGCGGATTGCAAACAAGTCAGAATGCGCTTAATACGACGGCGCATAACATGTCTAATATTGATACAGTGGGGTATGTCCGGCAGCAGGTGCAGCAGGGAACCCGCAATTATAATACTCTTTCCACCGCCAAGACTGCTATTTCCTATCAGCAGACAGGACTGGGTGTCAGTTATGTTCAGGTGAAACAGGTCAGAGATGAATTCCTTGACAGAGCATATCGCCGTGAAACCGGCAGAGGTGCTTTTTATGAGGTTTCCGCCAATGCTTTTGATGAAGTGTACAAAATTTTTCAGGAGCTGGAGGGGGAATCTTTTTCTCTTGCAATTAATAATCTCTGGGCATCTGTCCAGGACCTTTCAAGAGACCCGGGTAATGCTGTGAATCAGGGCGTTTTCATTCAACGCTGCAGCGAGTTTGTGAACAGAGCACAGGGCGTTTATACCAGCCTTTCCGAGTATCAGGATAATCTCAACAAACAGATCAGCCAGCAGATAGACACCATGAATGCCTATGGAAGGCGGATTGCAGAGCTGAACCAGGCAATACAGAGGATTGAGGGAGGCGGAATAGAGAAAGCCAACGATTTAAAGGATGAGAGAAATCTGCTGATAGATGAACTCTCCGCTATGGGGAGTATCGAGTGCAGAACCGACGCCTTTGGAAATGTTCTGATCCGTCTGGAGGGAAAAGAATTTGTCAAGACGGATTCCGCCAATGAGATTAAACTGTATACGGATCCTGTAACCGGGTTTTATACGCCGTACTGGTCTCATCTTGCCAGGACTGACAAGGACGGCAATGTGCTGACCCAGACCAAAGCGGACGGTACAGTAGATCCCATAGGACTGGAAGGAGCAAGGCTTTTTAATATGAAGCAGACTATTTCCACCGAGAGCAATACAGACATTGGAGCACTGAAATCCATGCTGTTTGCAAGGGGGGATAAGAGAGCAACTTTCAAGGATCTGGATCCCAAAACCTATAACAAGGAGATTTCACAGTCCGTTATGATGAACATGCAGGCGGAGTTTGACCAGCTGGTGCATCAGATCACCACGGAGGTCAACAGAGTCTTTTATGAGGCTGCTCTGGCAGCGAAGACAGAGAACCCGGACAGCAATTATCTCTGTGATGCCAGCGGGAAGCCTTATCTGATATTTGATACCAATACCAATACCCACAGGGGAAGTTACGATGTTGCAGATTATGATGAGGGGGCCTATACAGTAGAAAATATTCTGATTAACGGAGAGCTGAAGCAGTCTCCTTCCCTTCTTGGATTTAAGAAGGATGATGATAAGATTGATCAGGAGACTGCAGATAATCTGAAGAAGATTTTCACGGATGAGAAAATCACATTGAATCCCAATGTGAAGACCAAGACCAACTTTATCAGCTACTATGACGACCTGATCTCCCAGGCTGCCAACACCGGCAATGTAATGATGGCCATCTGTGAGAACCAGCAGGAGACGGTGGATGGAATCTACGGGGCAAGAGAGCAGATCCTGGGCGTTTCCGCAGATGAGGAGATGAGCAACATGGTCATGTTCCAGAATGCTTATAATGCGTCCAGCCGGTATATCAATGTGATCAGTGAGATGATGGAGCATCTGATCAGCACGCTTGGAAGGTAGGAAGGGGTGAAATAAATGCCGTCACAATTTTTCGGATTATATATCGCAGGCTCGGGGCTTCGTGCCGCCAATGCCGCGTTAAATACTACAGCCAACAACATATCCAACGCACAGACTGTAGGTTACAGCCGTCAGCAGGTGACCCAGCAGGCCAACAATGCCCTGCGGACCTTTACCACTTATGGATGTGCGGGAGCCGGTGTTGACACCATAGCCATTGAGCGTGTGAGGGATCACTTTTATGATGTCAAGTACTGGGATAATCACTGTAAATACGGGGAGTATTCCGCTAAACAGTATTACATGAAAATGATCGAGGATTATTTTGATGATAACAATACCAGCGGATTTACGGCCATTTTTAATAAATTCAGCAATGCCCTGCAGTCTGTTACGACGAATTCCAGCAGTGCAGAGTCCAAGCAGCAGTTTATCGCGGCGGCCAAGTCCCTGACAGATTACTTTAACAATATGTACGGGAACCTTCAGGAGCTTCAGAAGGATATCAATCTGGAGATCAAACAGCATATAGATCAGATTAATTCTATTGCGCAGAAGGTTTCTATTTTGAATAAGCAGATTAATACGATAGAGCTTTCGGGCACAACGGCCAATGAGCTGAGAGACCAGAGAGAGCTTCTGATCGATGAACTTTCAGAAATCGTGGATGTAGAGATCAGCGAGATACCGGTAATGGATGTGAACGATCCGAATCGGGAAACCGGGGCCAACCGTTATATTGTGCGTATTGCCGGAAGGCAGACTCTGGTGGATGGAACTGATTACCATACCATCTCCTATGTGGCCAGGGATAACAACGAAAAGGTGAATCAGACAGATGCGGATGGTCTTTACCGTTTTATGTGGGACAACGGAAACGAGTTCAGCCTTGTAAATGCCGCCATGGGCGGAAAACTGAAGGGACTGGTGGAGCTTCGCGACGGCAATAACGGCGCAAATTTCGCAGGAAAAGTAACCAATGTCGACCTGACAGATAATAAGGTAAGCGTCCAGGTGGATGAGGAATACCTTAAAAACATGTCCCAGTGTAAGCTCTCGGATACGGGAGGGGTTATCAATATTGGAAATACCCTTTACTATTATAAGAGCTGGGAATTTGACGGTACGGATACGTATACATTTACGCTGGACGACAGCAAGGGACCGAAGATCGATGGAGGCAAAACAGGTAAAACGGCCCAGACAGAAAAGGAAATCAAATATCAGGGAATTCCTTACTATATGGAACAGATGAACTGGTGGATCCGCGACTTTGCGGCGGCAGTGAATAACATTTTTAAGGCAGGTACAGATTATTACGGCAATTCCGGCGACGATAAGGTAAAGGATGCGGAGACGGGGTTCCTGTTTACAGGGGCAAAAGAAAACGGAGACGGCCAGTATACAGAAGGCGAGCTGACAGGGAAGGATTATTATAATCTGACAGCGGCGAATTTCACTATCAATGCTGCTCTGATTGGAGATTCCAATCTGCTGAGGACCAGAAGCAGCAGTGATGTGGGTGTGGAGGAGTGCGGAAAGATCCAGGAACTGGTTACTCTTCTTACCAGCAAAAAGGTTTTCAGCTTCCGCAACGGTACCGCAGGCCAGTTTCTGGAATCTATTTTGTCCGATATCTCTTTAAATGCCAGCGATGCCAACACCTTTTATACCAATTATAATGCCCTTAAGAACAGCATTGATAACCAGAGATCTTCTATCTCCGGTGTGGATGAAGACGAGGAAGCAGTGAGCCTGATCAAGTTCCAGTATTCCTACACGCTGGCCTCTAAAATGGTGCAGACGCTGACAGAGGTTTATGACCAGCTGATTCTGCGTACGGGAGTATAAATGGCTTTTGGCGCTGAACTTTTAAAGTAAGGAGAATGAGCATCTATGAGAATGACGAACAAGATTATGCAGAATAATTCTCTGTATAATATCAATAATAATAAAATCATGCAGGATAAACTGAGTACGATGATGTCCACGCAGAAGAAAATCACAAGACCTTCTGATGATCCGGTGATTGCAATCCGTGCACTGCGTCTGCGTACCAGCGTGTCTGAGATGACGCAGTATTATGAAAAGAATGCGCCGGATGCGGAAAGCTGGCTGGATGTGACGGCGGGGGCCCTTGATACTGTAACAGAGGTGGTAACCAATATGATCAAGCTGGCAAACCGCAGTGCCAACAAGGAATTTGGCAGCGAAGACCTTCAGGTGTTTGTGGAACAGTTCAAGGCTCTTCGGAACGAATTTTATTCCACAGGTAATACGGACTATGCAGGCAGATACGTCTTTACAGGATACCGCACAGATACGACCTTAAGCTTTACGGAGGAAGTGGAGACGGAACAGAAGGAGAATCCGGGATATCCCAGCTATAAAATTACAGAGCAGGTGGGAATCACGGCCTTTGACCAGATCAACTATACCTGGACCGGTGAGCTGGCAGGGCTGAATAAGAATAATTATCTGGATGCCAATGGAGTTCCTAAGGATATTACGGAACAGAAGGATGTCCAGAACGGAGATATGTACAGGCTCAGGCTGTCCTACGATGTGGTCAGCGATGATGCCGCCAACGCGCCAGTCATAACCTACAAGGACAAAGCGGGAGTCGATCAGACGCTGACGGTTGCGGCCGCCCAGATCGTTTCTTCCTCAGACGATCCTTACAAAAAAGTACTTGATGATCCGAAAGCGATGATCTTTGTGCCGGACACAGGAGAACTTCTCTTCGGAAAGGACGCCTACAATGATATCGCTGCCAATGTGACCCAGGATACGGAGTTCCAGGTGACCTATACCAAGAACGAGTGGAAGAAGGGTGATATGCGTCCTGAGCATTATTTTGCCTGTGAAAAGGAGTATATAAATGATGCCAAGGAAAAGAAAGAGGTTAAATATAACCAGGAATACCTGACTAAGGGAAATAAAAATAACCAGGCCATAGAATATGATGTGGGCTATAATCAGAAGATACGGGTCAATACCACAGCGGACGAAGTGTTTAATTTGAATCTTGACAGAGATATTGATGATCTGGAAAGAGCGCTTGCAGATCTGGTGGAGATTGATGCCACCAAGAAGGATATTGAACTGAAGTTTAAGGAGATGGACGAAGGTAATCCCAATTACAGTGCCATGAAAAAACAGTATGAAGCGGCAAATAAGGCATACGATTACATTCGCGAAAACATCCACAATATGTTTGAACATACCGTTACCAAAATGCAGGGATATCTGGATGCTACAGATGTGGCGATCACCGATAATGGTACCAGGAGCCAGCGCCTTGATCTGATCAGCAATCGGCTTATGGATCAGAGAACCAACTTTAAGACGCTTCAGTCGGAAAATGAAGATATTGATATTGCAGAAGTGGTGATCCAGCTCACCAGTACGGATCTTACCTATAACTCAGCGCTTATGGCGACAGGAAAGATCATGCAGACTTCCCTGATGAACTACATTTAATCACACACAGACAGGAGCATATATGAAAATTAACACGAAGGTTTTCGGAGAAGTTGAGATAGCGGATGATAAAATCATAAGTTTTCCTTCAGGGATCATCGGATTTCCTGATCTGACAGAGTTTGCCCTGTTGCATGACGAGGAAAAGGGGGCGGGAGCCATTCACTGGCTTCAGTCTCTTCAGGAACCCGGATTTGCCATGCCGGTTATGGATCCTCTTCTGATAATGCCGGAATATAATCCGGAGGTAGATGATGAGCTTCTGAAGCATATCGGAGAGCTGAATGAAGAAGAAATTCTGGTTCTGGTTACGGTGACCGTTCCCACGGATCTTACTAAAATGACAGTCAACTTAAAGGGACCTGTCATCATCAATGCGGCAGAAAGAAAGGCGTGTCAGGTGATTGTGGAGGGAGAGGATTATGCGGTCAAATATCCCATTTACGAAATTCTGAATGCCAGAAAGAAAGCGGGTGAATAGATGTTAGCTTTATCCAGAAAAAGAAATGAGGCTCTGGTTATCAATAACAATGTGGAAATAACCATTCTCGAAATAAAGGGCGAGCAGGTAAAGCTGGGCATCAGCGCACCGAAGGATGTCCCTGTGTACCGTAAAGAGGTCTATCTGCAGATCCAGGAGGCCAATAAGGAGGCCGTCAACACGGATGGACTTGAAGGGTTGAAAAGTCTGCTGGGATAAAGAGGTTTTATTACGATTTCATGCATTGGCGGAGTAGAAAATCGAGTAGGGGATGTTTTTTTCCACTACTCGCGCACCGGGCAGGGGAATTTTCCCCTGCCCGATTTTGGAGGAAGCGGGGCATTTTTTATGAAAAATCTCTAAATATTTCCCCCATTTATCCGATATAAACTAAAGAAGACTTATAGACTCTAAGTACCAAACTAAATACTTTATATCACATGGAGGTGATTCAAAATGGCAATAGAACCATTAAGCAGTGCCATGACATATCAGGCACAGGGAACGCCGCAGGCAAAGGCGGCGCAGAAACCGGCAGTAGAAAACACGGAGGTTACTGCCCAGGAGCAGGTAAACACATATGATGCCACAACCCTTAAGGTGGTAAATGTCGAGAAGCAGGACAGTCAGAACGGGCAGGACAGCGCGGCTTATAACAATGCCACACCTAAGGAACAGCAGCAGGCTGTCAGCGACCAGATCAAGAAGGCTGTGGAGAAGCTGAACCAGAGCATGTCCCATTCGGAAGCAATTTTCGGAATCCACGAGAAGACCAACAGGGTGACGATCAAGATTGTAGACAAGGATACCAAAGAGGTAATCAAAGAGATTCCTCCCGAGAAGACGTTGGATATGATCGCGAAAGCATGGGAGCTTGCCGGCATTTTGGTAGATGAGAGAAGATAGGAGGTAATTTGACATATGGCAATGCGTATGAGCGGCATGATGTCCGGACTTGATACGGAGAGCATCATCCAGGAGCTGGTAGCTGCCAGACGAACAAAGGTTGATGCCAAAAAGAAAGCGCAGACAAGAATTGACTGGAAGCAGGAGGCGTGGAAAGAACTGAACGCCAAGCTCAAGAGCCTTCAGACCAAGTATATTTCCAATATGCGTTTTTCTTCGGCTTACAGTAAGAAAACCACGAAAGTATCCGACAGCAGCAAGGTCAGTGTGATTACCGGTGAGAATGCGGTGAACGGCGTGCAGTCATTGAAGATCAATAAGCTGGCTAAGACGGGCTATATGACAGGCGGAGAACTGGAGCTTAAGGATGGCGTGGATGGAAGCGTAAATGCGCTGACCAAGCTCAGCGAGCTGGAAGGATTTAATCTCGGATCCGGTGATAAGGGTACATTCACAGTTAAGAGCGCAGGCGGTACGGTAGACATTGAAGTGACAGGAGATACCACGATTTCTGATGTGCTGAATAAGATTAAAGACGTGGGCCTGAATGCCAGTTTTGACGCTAAATGGGGTAGATTCAACATCAGTGCCACACAGTCAGGCGCGGCAAATGACTTCAGTATCACGGCATCCGACGCAAACGGAGCGAATGCGCTGGCGGCCCTGGGACTGCAGACGGGTATCAGCAAGGGCGATGCTACTTATGAGGAGTATAGTCTGTACGCGGAGTATTTTAGAAATAAAGGCGACTCCACTAATAAGTCAACAAAGAAAATTGAGCAAATGATTAAGGATGACATTGCATCCCGAACCAATGCATATTTTAATGAGTATAAGAATCTGCAGACTTCTATTGAGGCTTCTCAGAAAGTAATTGATGATATAAATCAGAAATATACCGATAAAGGCGAGACACTTGGAACGGTTGAATTTTATCAACAGGAAACCAAAAGGATTGCGGATGAGATCTCTGCTTTACAGAAGGCAAACGAAACGAATCCTGATCCGAACTTTGACCAGAAACTTAAAGCGTTGCACGAAGAGTCAGAGGCTATTCGGGAGAAAAAGGCCGATGCCGAAACATTAAAGGCACAGCAGGAGAAAATTACCGAGTATACAGACCGGCAGGCTGAGATTGCAGGAGGCACTAAGGCGGATGGAACTGTTGAGGCTGGCTATATTACTCTTGCGGCAGATAAAAGCAGTGCAACGGCAGCTTCCAAACTTACAGATGAAGTTCAGAAGAGATATGATGACAAGGCAGCTTATGCTGCTGCTATAGTAAACGCAGATGGCACAGTAAACGATACGGCTCTTGGCCTCCCTTCAGATGCTGCCAAAAGAGCCTCCAAAGTCTCCGGCCAGAACGCCGAGATAGAGCTGAACGGAGCCATCTACAGAAACGACAACAATACCTTCGAAATCAATGGCCTGACCTTCACAGCATTGAGTGAAACTACGGGCAATGAGGAAGTCACAGTAACCACCGAGCAGGATACCGATGGCATCTATGATATGGTCAAGAACTTCCTGAAGGAGTATAATGCACTTGTCAACGAGATGGATAAGCTCTACAATGCGGATCCGGCCAAGGGATATGAGCCTCTGACAGATGAAGAAAAGGAAGCTATGTCCGAGAAAGAGGTGGAGAAATGGGAGACGAAGATCAAGGATTCCATTCTTCGCCGGGATGACAACCTTTCCTCTGTCAACAATGCTCTGCAGACGATTATGGCCGGCGGGATAGAGGTAAACGGGAAGACCATGTATCTCTATGACTTCGGTATCGATACACTGGGGTATTTCAACGCGGCTGACAATGAGAAGCATGCGTACCATATTGACGGAGATCCGGATGATGCTTTTACGTCGGGAAATTCCGATAAACTGAAGAGCATGATATCCAACGATCCCGATACGGTAATTTCCTTCTTTACAAAACTGTCCTCGAACCTGTATAATAAGATGTTCGATATGTCCAAGTCAGTCGAGGGATACCGTTCATTCGGTAATTTCTATGACGACAAGAAGATCAAGTCGGACTATGACAGTTATACCAGCAAGATCAAAGAGATGGAAATCAAGCTGGGCGAGTATGAAGATAAGTGGTATAGGAAATTCAGCAAGATGGAAACGGCTCTTGCTAAAATGCAGTCCAACATGTCTGCGGTAACCGGCTTATTAGGAGGCTGATAAAACATGGCGATGCAAAATGCTTATGCGCAATACAATAACAATAAGGTGATGACGGCTTCACCGGCGGAATTAACATTGATGCTTTATGATGGGGCCATCAAATTCTGTAACATTGCAATTGACGCTGTGGAGCGCAAAGACATTCAAAAGGCACACACCAATATTATCAAAGTGGCAAATATCGTTGACTATCTTCGCAAGACACTGGATATGAAATATAAGGTGGCACAGGATTTTGAGCGTATGTACGTCTATCTGGACAGAAGACTGACAGAGGCCAATGTAAAGAAGAGTAAAGTCATATTGGAAGAAGTCAACGAGCATTTACACGCTATCCGCAGTACCTGGAAAGATGTTATGCGTATCAACCGGGAGAAAGGACTGCTATGATCGAAAATTACCTTGGAATTCTGGAGGAAAGCCTTCAAAAGAAATCGGCGGTTCTGGATGAGATCGGCGAGTACAACAGCACCCAGGAACAGCTCTTGAAAGGAGAGACTCTCTCTTTGGAAGCGTTGGATGAGAATATGGAGAAAAAGGACGCTCTTATTCAGAAGCTGGTGGATCTGGACGCGGGTTTTGAGTCCCTGTATGCCAGGATCAGCGAACAGCTCCTGATGAACAAGGACGCCTATAAGGCTCAGATCGGACGTCTCCAGCAGCTGATTCAGCAGGTGACAGAGAAAAGTGTTTCCATTCAGGCTCAGGAGGCCCGGAACAAAAAGCTGGTGGATGACTATTTCGCTAAAGAAAGAAACAGGCTCCGTCAGGGAAGACAGTCGTCAAAAGCAGCCTATGGCTATTATAAGAACATAAGCAACAGCAATACCGTATCGCCTCAGTTTATGGATCAGAAAAAATAAATCAAAAAAATCAAAAAAGGTGTTAAGTATCGGAAAAACAATCCGATATATAATACAGCTAAAACAGAACGAGGTGTTTCCTGAATCACGAGGCACTGAGTGCTGGAAACAAATTAGACAGATAATTTGTTTCGATGCTTTATAGTGGTGGCTCTTGGAAGAGCGTACGACTTGCAGGAACCATTACAGCCAAAAATGAGCCGCAGGGAAGCGGCCTTAAATTCAAGGAGGAATATACTATGGTAGTACAACACAATCTTACAGCAATGAACTCTAACAGAATGTTAGGACTGACAACCAAGACACAGGCTAAGTCAACAGAGAAGTTGTCTTCCGGTTACAAAGTAAACCGTGCAGCAGATGATGCAGCAGGTCTTGCAATTTCCGAGAAGATGAGACGTCAGATCAGAGGTCTTACACAGGCTTCCCTGAATGCACAGGATGGTATTTCCGCAGTGCAGACAGCTGAAGGTGCTCTGAACGAAGTTCATGATATGTTACAGAGAATGAACGAGTTGGCAGTTAAGGCAGCTAACGGAACCAATCAGACAGAAGACCGTGCTTACATCCAGAGCGAGATCAACGCACTGATCGATGAAATCGATCGTGTTCAGCAGACAACAACCTTCAATGAGAGAATGCTGTTAAACGGATCCTTCAACAATGTTAATCTGTTTGTTGGTGCAGAAGGCACAAGTGCAAATGGTATCAAGGTGACTATTTCGGCAATGTCTGCATCAAATCTTGGCATTACAAGCCTTAAGAACAGCTCTCTTGCGGTTAATAGTGGATTTGTAGACAAGACCGGTTCCAAGGCTCAGACTTACATCAGCACGATTAAGACTGCTCTGAGTAAAGTTAGTTCACAGCGTTCAAAGCTGGGTGCTATCCAGAACAGACTGGAGCACACCATCAGCAACCTGGACAATGTAGTGGAGAATACCACAGCAGCAGAAAGCCAGATTCGTGATACAGATATGGCTACAGAGATGGTTAAATACTCCAATAATCAGATTCTTGCTCAGGCAGGTCAGGCTATGTTGGCTCAGGCTAATCAGTCTAATCAGGGCGTATTGTCCTTACTTGGCTAATATTAGAGTAGATAACTACCAAAGGGAAAGGGAGTTAACATCAGTTAACTCCCTTTTTTTACAGTAAGCTGGTTCGCGATACGTGACAGCGTTTCCTTATGCGTAAGCCCGCATAAGGAAAATTATTGCTGAATCAGTATGCGGGTCGCGCGGCGGGCAGAAAAAAGCGCTTCCTGCTCAATTAAGGCATGTGTGGAGATATATTATGAAATTTGACAGTTCTTTCTTTGAAGGCGAGACAAGAGAAGATTTTTATATAAGGCCAATGATAAAACGTGCCTGGGCGGCACAGATGGAAATACTGGAGGAAATCAATAGGATCTGCAAAAGGCATGATATTATGTATTTTGCAGAATGGGGGACTTTGCTGGGGGCAGTTCGCCATAAAGGGTTTATTCCCTGGGATGACGATTTGGATATTGGGATGAAAAGGGGCGATTATGACAGATTTATGCATTATGCATCGGAGGAGTTACCTGCTGGAATGGAGTTGGTTAATTCTTATACCGACAGTACGTACCATCAGATCATGGCTAGAGTTATTAGCGGCAGAGAATTGAATCTGAAGGCAGAATACTTGAATAAATATCATGGCTGTCCATATGTGGTGGGAGTGGATATTTTTCCACAGGATTATGTGCCCAGAAATAAGGAGGATGAGGAAAATCAGTTAGAGTTATTAAAGGCAGCAAATGTGCTTATGGAAATCTGGGCAGACGGAGAGGCAGATGAGAAAGAAAAAATAGATTGCCTGGAGGGACTGAAAGAACTGACAGGGGTTATAATGGATGAGGACAGGCCCATCGAACAACAACTATGCCAGCTTTCTGATCGAATCTGCGCAATGTATAATGATGAAGAAGCAGACGAGATTTCTCAGCTTTGTATGTTGGCAACGAATGAAAATTACCGGTTGCCAAAGGAATGCTATGAAAGGGTAATACAAATGCCGTTTGAAAATATTATGATGCCGGTTCCGGTGGGATATGAACGGATATTAAGACTGCGTTATGGAGAAGATTATATGAGTCCTGTGATGAATTGGGGAACCCATGTTTATCCTTTTTTCAAACCACAGGAAGAAATGTTGATGGAAATATGCAAAAATTTAAATAAGGAGATGCCGCAGTGCTTTGCGGAGTAAAAGATGAAATTTGAAGATTCGTATTTTGATGGTGAAATCAGAGAAGGATTCTATATATATCCGATCATGAAACGTGCCTGGGCGGTCCAGTTGGAGATTGTGAGGGAGATCGATAAGATTTGCCGAAGGCATAATATAAAATATTTTGCAGAATGGGGAACTTTGTTGGGTGCAGTACGACATAAGGGGTTTATTCCATGGGATGATGATATGGATGTGGCCATGCTAAGGGGGGACTTTCAAAGGTTTCTTCATTATGCAAGGAAGGAATTGCCGGAGATTTATTTTCTTTTTGATGTAAGCAGCGAAAAGTATGATCAGTTGATGGCAAGGGTTATGAATTCAGACAAGCTTGTGCTGGATGAGGCGCTGTTAGAAAGGTTTTATGGATGTCCCTATGCGTGCGGTGTAGACATCTTTTGTCTGGATTATCTTCCTCAGGATAAGGAGGAGGAGGAAACTTTCATGGAGATACTGACCCTGACTAACTATGCAGGAAACCATTGGGAATCAGAGAAAATGTCAGAAGAGGATAAACGAGAATGTATTAAGGAAATTGAGGAGCTTACCAATTATCATTTTAATCCTGATTTATCTATGAAAAGGCAGCTATTGGAGTTGTCTAATAAGGTATCCGCAATGTATTGGGATGTGGGCGGGAATGAGGTGAGCTTTCCATGCCTTATGGCAGGCAAGCCTTATTATCGTCTCCCAGCGTCCTGCTATGAGAGTACAATAGAGATGCCTTTTGAAAATATCATGATTCCGGTACCGGTGGGATATGATCAGATACTGCGCCTTCGATATGGTGAGAATTATATGGTTCCGATAAAAGGATGGGGAGCCCATGATTATCCTTTTTTTAAGTCACAGATAGAAAGCTTGAAAAAGATATACCGGGAAAATGGGATGGAAATGCCGAAATGTTATGATATGGAAGACCCCAGATACATTGTGTTGGCAGCCGTACAATATCATGGAAAATTGCAGATAGACAACGTGAAGGAAGCAGGATTTGATCAGGTTGAAATAAATTTCTCGGAAATAAAGGATACAAAGCAGACAGATATAGGAATGCCTGTTTCCGGAATAGTAATTTCTGTGGAAGAGTTGTTGAGGGAGAGGCCTTCTGACATTCTGCAATTAATGCAGGACACGAAAGCAGAATATCTGACGCTTGATACTAGAAATTTTGCAGATTCCGAGAGATTGGATTTATGGGTAGAAGAAAACAGAGAACTATTACAGGAAAGTACGTTTTCTGTATATTTGGAGAATGGTTATGAGCGGACAGAGGAGGGTACTTATTGTTGCAGCCAGTATTCAGAGATATCCTTTTTGAAAGCATCTGTGGACAAATATAAGGAATTATGCGGCGAGGATAAATTTGGATTATGCCTGAATGTGGGTTGCGCGAATTTGACGGGAAAAAATGTCCGTGCGTTTGTGGAGGAGGCTGAGGGAGGGCTGAAGATGATTCATATGAATGATAATGATGGATTTCACGATGATCAGCAGATGCCTTTAACCTTCACTACAGGACGTGGGATAAGGAGTACCGATATTTTCAGGCTGGTTGGTGCTCTAAGCAGAAATAATTTTAAGGGGTGGATTGTTTTTGATACGAATGGCTTATTCGAGAGATGCCCTGTTCCCTTACAGGGAGGCTTTCTGCGTCTGATGCGCAAATTGGCTGAGGAATGGGAAGACCAGATGCTTTTGGAAAAGAAGCTGGATCAGCCCAGAAAGAAACTCATTTTGTTCGGTACAGGTAGAATGGCATATAATTATATGTGTGAGTGGGGGAATAAATATCCGCCTGCCTTCATGGTGGATAACAATCCAGACCTTTGGGATAAAACATACTATGATGTTCCGATACGAAAACCGGAGGCTATATTGGAAGTCCCGGAGGATCAGAGAAATGTTTTTATCTGCAACCGGTTTTACGGTTCTGTTGGCGCGCAGCTTACGCAAATGGGAGTTGCTTATCACATTTACAATGATAATTATTATATGTAAAAGGAGTTGACTTATGCTTAAAGTTGGAATTCAGACAAAAGGGATTGTTTCCATGGAAGATGATGAACCATGGGAAGGATTTAAAAAGATTCACGATGCCGGATTTGACAGAGTGGACTTTAATCTGGATGCATTTTTACTGAACAGTGATATTTATTCGGGGAAGATTAACTCCTTCTTCGACAAGGAACTTTCGGAGATCGCGGATTATTTTCTTGAGTATAAAAAGGCAATGGACTATTACAATATAGCGCCTTCCCAGATGCATGCGCCTTATCCGGTGAGAGTACGGGCCAGGCCGGAAATTACTTATTACATGCAGACGCAGGTAATTCCTAAGAGTATTGTTGTGGCGGAGACTCTGCAGGTACCCTGGATGGTGATCCATCCCTTTAAGCTTCAATATACCCATGGCAGAGAGCAGGAAAGAAAAGAGAATCTTGAGTATTTCGGAATGCTGATTCCGCTGATGAAAAGATGTGGCGTAAAGGTCTGCTTTGAGAACCTCTATGAGGGTGTGGGAGAACGTATTGTGGAGGGAGTATGTGCGGATCCGGAAGATGCCATCTGGTATGTGGATACTTTAAATGAAAAAGCCGGGGAGGAGATGTTCGGCATGTGCTTGGATACTGGCCATCTGCAGCTGGTCAAAAGAGACTGCTATGATTTCATTACCCGTCTGGGGGCGAGGATCAAAGTGCTTCATCTGCATGAAAATGATAGCATAGGAGATCTCCATGAAATGCCTTTTACCTTTGGAACAGGAAAGGAGAGAAACCAGAACTGGGACGCCATATTCCAGGGGCTTCGTGATATTAACTTCCAGGGAACCTTAAGCTTTGAAACCTTCCCCTGCATGAATGCGTTTCCCTATGGCATGAAGGAGGATGTGCTGAGGACGCTTCATGATATCGGGGAATATTTTGCAGAGCAGATTGAGAATAAGCCAAAGACATTTGCAGCAAGCTGACAGAGCATCAAACTTGCAGCGCCGCAAGCGGGTTTGAGCAGTCCGGTCATTTTCGGACGGACTATGAGAGCAGGCTTGGGAGAATGAGGGAGAAAAGGATGTACGCGACAAAAATCTACGGGCACCGGGGGGCCAGTGAGTATGCGCCGGAAAATACTATGGAGGCCTTTAAGCTAGCCTATGAGCTGGGCGCTGATGGAATTGAGCTGGATGTGCAGTTGACGTTGGATGGTCAGCTGGTGGTGATACATGATGAGTCAGTAAACAGAACTTCAAACGGCGCAGGTCTTGTAAAGGACATGACACTGGGAGAGCTTAAGTCTCTTTGCTTTAACCGGAATCATCCGGAATACAGGGATGCGGGAATCCCGCTGTTGGAAGAAGTACTGGATTATTTTTCACACAGGAAATTTCTGATTAACATTGAGCTGAAGAACAGCATATTTTCCAATGAAGGACTGGAAATCATGACGTTGATGCTAGTCAAGAAATACGGAATGTTGGATCGGATCATCTTTTCATCGTTCAACCATTTTTCCATGAGAAAGATAGCGGGGCTGGAGCCGGCAGCTCAGACAGCGTTCCTCACGTCGGAGATACAGACGGATGTAAAAGGATATCTGAGGGAAAATCACACGGCGATCTATCATCCGGCGGTTCATCTGCTGGAGAGGCAGGATCTGCTCACCGGCATGTCTCAGGAGCAGGATGTGATAACGGATCTGCAAAAGAGCGGGATCAGGATCAATACCTGGACAGTGAATTCCGGCAAACAGATGCGCAGTCTGTGCAATCGGGGCGTGGATGGCATTATCACCAACAAGCCGGATCTGGGGAGCGAGATCCGGGATGATGACTGACCGGGAAGATGCGAAGGAGATGGCGCATGCTGTATGCACCTGGAACGGGATTGATACCCGAAAGGAAACGGAAACGACTAATGTTGTTCCTATAAACAATTAAAAACAAATGAGGTGAAAGAGTTGAGGAAGGTAATCACCTATGGGACATTTGATTTGTTCCATAAAGGACACTACAACCTTTTAAAAAGGGCAAAAGCGCTTGGCGACTATCTGATCGTGGGCGTGACCACGGAGCACTTTGACGAGGCCAGAGGCAAGGTCAATGTGATCGATCCTATTGTGGATCGAATAGAGAATGTGAGAAAGACGGGCTTTGCGGATCAGATCATTGTGGAAGATCATGATGGACAGAAGATAGAGGATATTCAGAAATACGGAGCCGATATTTTTACGGTGGGTTCTGACTGGGTGGGAACCTTTGATTATTTAAAAAGTTTTTGTAAGGTGGTTTACCTGAGCAGAACTCCCGGCGTTTCTTCCAGTCAGCTGCGCAATGAACGGTTTAATATTGTGAGCATTGGGATTGTGGGGACAGGACGTATTGCGCCGCGATTTTTAAGCGAAGTTAAATATGTCAGCGGCGCTATTATAGAGTGTGCCTATAATCCGGAGCGGGAAAGTGCAGTAAGATTTGAGGCGGCACATGGAATCAGAACCTATACAGAAAATTATGAAGGCTTTCTGGAACAGGTAGATGCGGTTTATATTGCATCTCCCCATGAGACCCATTACGATTATGCAAAAAGAGCCATACTGGCAGGAAAGCATGTGCTCTGTGAGAAGCCGTTGACCTTTACCAAAGCGGAGGCCGAGGAGCTGTATACGCTGGCGCGGGAGCACCACGCTGTTTTGATGGAAGGAGTCAAAACGGCATACTGTCCAGGCTTTTTGCAGATGATGAATGTGGCCAAAAGCGGTATCATCGGCGAGATCCGGGATGTGGAGGCATGCTTTTCCCGAATTGCGGATATAGAATCCAGGGAAATGACAGACCGGATATATGGTGGAGCATTTCTGGAATACGGCGGTTATCCGTTGCTCCCAATTATTAAGCTGTTGGGGATCAACTATAAGGAGATTGTAATCGACTCCCTGCCGGGAGAAAATGGGATTGACCTTTATACGAAGATTCATCTGCGCTATCCCCAGGGTTTTGCTATGGCCAAGATGGGCGTGGGAGTGAAATCGGAAGGGCAGCTGATTATTGCCGGAACCAAAGGTTATATTCTGGCCAAGTCACCCTGGTGGCAGACCCGGAAGTTTGAGATCCGTTATGAGGATCCCAATAAAATAGATACCTATGAGCTGCGGTTTCAGGGAGATGGACTGCGTTATGAGGTGGGAGACTTCGTCTCTAAGATCAACGGCAGAGGAGAAAACAGTAATTATAAACTGACGCCGGAGGAATCTATCGCTATGGCGGATATTGTGGAGCAGTTTTTGAAGATTCGAGAGGGAAAAGTGAGTTAGCTGAGTTTATAACTACTGATCAAAGAGCAACTTATTCCTTTGGCGAGGGGCGGTTGCTTTTTTGATGCGCAGGCCCGCATAAGGAAATTTTGCTGCTGACGCAGCAGGCGGGCCGCGCGGCGAGCAGAGGAGAAAAGATCTCCCCCTACTCGATTACTTAAATCGATCTGCTAACTCAATTGCTTTGCGAAAAAGGAGAAATAAATGAGGACAGGAATCATAGGAACCGGGCGAATTGCCAAACGATTTGTGCCGGAAGCACAGATTGTAGAAGGAATAGAGATAGCAGCGGTCTATAATCCCCACATAACAAGCGCGGAAAGATTTGCACGGGAACAGGAAATCGATTTTTTTACGGATGATTTTGAATGTTTCAGTGAAAAGGTGGAGGCGGTTTACATTGCCTCTCCTCACCAGACTCATTATGAGTATGCCCGGAAAATGCTGGAAAGAGGCATACATGTGCTCTGCGAGAAGCCCCTGTGTCTGAAGAAAAGGGAAGCGGAGGAATTGTTCCGGATCGCCGGAGAGAAAAATCTGGTAATGATGGAAGCGGTAAAGACCTCCTGCTGTCCGGGCTTTGCAGAGCTGCTTAAGACGGCAAAGAGCGGTGCGATCGGTGAGATCCGGGATGTGGAAGCCTGCTTTACCAGACTGACGCCGGTAAATACCCGAGAGTTTACGGATACGGCCTACGGCGGCAGCTTTACGGAGTTTGGAAGCTATGTGCTTCTGCCGGTGATCAAGCTCCTGGGAACAGAGTATGCAGATGTCAGGTTTAAAAGCCTGAAGAATGAAGATGGAGTCGACTGGTACACGAAAGGATTTCTGGATTATGGCGATAGGATGGCTTCTGTAAAGACAGGATTGTCCGTGAAGTCAGAAGGACAGCTCCTGATTTCCGGGATGGAAGGGTATATTCTGGCGGAATCGCCCTGGTGGCTGACCAGAAAATTTGAGGTGAGGTATGAAGATCCGAATAAACGGGAAGTATATACTTTTCCCTTTGAGGGACAGGGGCTTCGGTATGAGATAGAGTCTTTTTGCAGGCAGATCAAAGGAGAAAGGTATACAGATGATGCAAAGGGGATGAGAGAGGAAGAATCTGTTGCTATGGCGGGGATTATGGAGGAGTTCCTGCGGTCTCGAGACAGACAGAATCTTGTTTCCAGGCCGGAGGCATAGTATAATACAGGTATGAAAGGATGGAAGTCACTGCTGATGGATGATCCGGGAGGAATATGGCATGGCAAGAAAAGTTGGGATAGGGCATCAGAATTTTGAGGATATCATCAAAACCAATAACTTTTACGTAGATAAGACTATGTTCCTTAAGGAATGGTGGGAAAATAATGATGTGGTGACGCTGATCATGCGGCCCAGGCGATTTGGCAAAACATTGAATATGTCTATGACGGAGCAGTTCTTTTCAGTGGAGTACGCGGGCAGGGGGGATCTGTTTGAGGGGCTCTCGATCTGGGAAGAGGAAGAGTATCGCAGGCTTCAGGGGACATATCCGGTGATCAGTCTTTCCTTTGCAAACGTGAAAGAAACAAACTACCATAATACCCGTGAAAAAATATGCCAGATAATTACCGAAAAATATGACGAATTTGCATTTTTGTTAGAGGAGAACTGTCTATCGGATAGAGAAAAGAAAACCTTTGACAGAAAAAATGTTAATATGAGCGATACGGATGCCACCCTGGCACTTAATCAGCTTTCCGAATATTTGTATCGGTATTATGGAAAGAAAGCGATTATTTTACTGGATGAGTATGATACGCCTTTGCAGGAGGCTTATGTTCACGGGTATTGGAGAGAACTGGTATCCTTTATCAGAAGTCTGTTCAATGCAACCTTTAAGACGAACCCAAGGCTTGGCAGGGCAATTATGACAGGAATTACGAGAGTCAGTAAGGAGTCAATCTTCTCCGACCTGAATAATCTGGAGGTAGTGACTACAACTTCCGCAAAGTATCAGGATTCCTTTGGTTTCACCGGGCAGGAAGTGGCGGAAGCGCTAAAGGAATACGGCATGTCTGAATACGAAGAAAAAGTAAACGAATGGTATGATGGCTTTACCTTTGGGCACAGAACAGGTATCTATAATCCGTGGTCAATTATCAACTTCCTCGACAAGCGTGTTTTCAGCACCTATTGGGCGAATACCAGCAGTAACAGTCTGGTGGGGAAATTGATACGGGAAGGAAGCAAGGACGTCAAGGTTATAATGGAGGATTTGCTGACGGGAAAGACATTTCATACACAGATAGATGAGCAGATCGTCTTTGATCAGTTGGATTACAGGGAAAGCGCTATCTGGAGTTTACTGCTGGCAAGCGGTTATCTTCGGGTAGAAAGGTTTGCAATAAATGAGGGACAGAAAGAGTGCGATCTGGTACTGACCAATAAAGAAGTGCGCCTTATGTTTGAACAGATGATCAGGGATTGGTTTTCGGAATCTGCTCCTGCCTATAATGATTTCGTGAAGGCTATGTTGTGCGGAGATAAAAGAGCAATGAATGTCTATATGAATCGGGTGGCGCTCTCGACATTCAGCTATTTTGATACCGGGAAAAATGCGTCGGAATATACAGAGCCGGAGCGGTTTTATCATGGATTTGTATTGGGGCTGATGGTAGATCTGGAAGGCAGATACAGGATTACTTCCAATCGGGAAAGCGGATTCGGCAGATATGATGTGCTGCTGGAGCCGCTCAGAGAAGGGGAAAATGCCATTATCCTGGAGTTCAAGGTACATGATCCTGTGGAGGAAAAAAGTCTGGAGGAGACAGTCAGTTCAGCGCTGGAACAGATTGAACGTATGAAATATGCAGCAGAGCTGGAGGCAAAGGGGACCCGGCCGGAGCAGATCAAAAAATACGGGTTTGCATTTGAAGGGAAAAGGGTGTTGATTGGGTAGACAGACTTTTCATCAGGGAGAGAGAACTTTCCGGATCTATAGAGATAGAGAACTATTGGACAGAGACAGAAACATATGAGAATTTAAAATCCTACATTGATATGAATTTTGACGGCCTGAAAGATTCCGTCATACAAATGCTTGGGGGCATCCGGGGCAGAATCAATACCCGCAGATTTTAGAACGATATGACCAGCATAAAGAGCAGAGACGATGTGATGACCCTGCTGATCCATCTGGGATATCTGGCATATGACGGACAGAAGCAGGAGATTTACATTCCGAATCAGGAGGTTATGGACGAGTTTGAGAATGTGGTAGAAGATATAATATGGTTCCGGATGTCAGAAATTAGCACAAAATTCACGGTAAAGTATCGTAGGCATCTGCCGATATATATAATAGTAAATTGATTTCAGGGAAGAAAGCAAAGCAGTAAAGAATTATATACGAAAGCTTTGAGTTGCATGGAGGCAGAAATAAGCGGATAATAGTAGGTTTATGGGCCGTTGCAGCTAAAATGCAACGGCTCATTTTATATTACAATAAGGGTGGTCTATGAAGCATGTTAGCATGTTGGCAATATAAAGATTTAAGGGAAGTTTATATAGGCGACACTTTGGATACAAATAATGGAGAAAAGAGATGATAGAGTTAGATGATGCTACATTACGACAGGTGCAATTGATTCAGTTGGAAATGCTCCAAGAAGTAGACAGAATATGCAAAAAATGTAGTATTCATTATAACATTATTGCAGGTACACTTTTGGGAGCGATTCGTCATGGTGGTTATATTCCGTGGGATGACGATGCAGACATAGCCATGCTTCGGGATGAGTACGAGAGGTTTCGCAAGGCATGTAAAACCGAGTTAGACACAACACGCTTTTATTTTCAGGATCACAGAAATACAAAAGGGTATCGTTGGGGATATGGCAAGCTTCGCCGAAAGAATACACTTTTTTTGCGGGAATATCAGGAACATATGCCGTATCGTCAGGGAATTTTTATAGATATTTTTCCTCTTGATGGCGTGCCGGATAATTATTTTTTGAGGAGTATTAAGAATTTTGAATGCTTTTGCGTAAGAAAAATGTTGTGGTCCCGGGTTGGAAAGATCGCAGATAAAAGTTTCTGGAAGAGACAGTGGTACAAGCTCTTAGACAAAATTCCAGAGGAGAAAATATTCTATTATTATCATATTATGATTCATCATGCAAATTTAAATAAAACACGTATGGTGCGTATATTAATGTTTCCGACACCGAATAACGAGTATGGATATTATCGGAATTGGTATGAGAATAGTGTTGATACAGAATTCGAGGGAAAAATATTTCAGGGAATCAGAGATTATGACAGTTATTTGAGTTTTAAGTTTGGAGACTATATGGAGTTGCCACCAATAGAGGGGCGGAAGGTACATCCGGTGAGCAAAATAAAAATATTATAGGAGATTATAATGGTAACTTTTAGAAGTACCTGGGGAGCAATGGTACATATAGATAAGGTCATTCGGCGTCTTGTGGAGGAGGAAGGAAAAAGACGATTTGTGATCTATACAAACGGATTGGGGGGGGCATTAGTGAGAGAGTGCCTTAGAAAGTATTCTGTTTCCCCCCAATATACGATAGACAACAAAGAAAATAATGGAACGACAGTCCTGAGTATTGAACAGGCGAAACAACGTAATAATGAAAATACATATTTTCTGATATGTAGTTGGAATAGTATGTTTGGGACGGAAATCAGGCGGGTAATATATGAAGCATTTCCTGAAGAACAGATCATTGATATATTTAGAGAGGAAGATATACTGCCAACAGAAGAAGAAATATGTGATGTCCTGCGTCATGTAGAGGGATATATAAAATGAGTAAGGACAAACTGCTTTTAACTAATATACAGAGATTTAGTACAGATGATGGTCCCGGAATACGGACAACAGTTTTTCTGGCAGGCTGTAATATGAGATGCCTGTGGTGTCATAATCCGGAAGCATTTGCTTTTAAAATGCTAGCGTTCGAAGAAAATAAGTGTATAAAGTGCGGACGTTGCAGCGCGGTTTGTAATGAAGGCGTTCATGTAATCGCTGAGGATGGGCACAAGATAAAGTGGGAGCAATGTAAAGGGTGCTTGAAGTGTATAGGAGTGTGCGAGGATAAAGCACTTCACCTGAATTCAAAAGAAATGTCTGTAGAAGAGATATTAACGCAGATAAAGAAGGATCAACGTTTTTATAAAAAATCATCTGGTGGGGTTACTTTTTCAGGTGGAGAACCGTTATTGCAGGCGGAGGTTTTGCAGGATTTACTACTTAGTTGTAAGGAAAATGGAATAGACACAGCAATTGAAACAGCAGGGAACTATCCATTCAGCTTATTAGAACCACTGCTTGAGAGCATTGATTTAATAATAATGGATTGTAAGGCCTTTTCGGAGGAAGTGCATAGAAGATGCACAGGGAAATCTAATAGGAATATTCTTGAAAATATACAGAGATTAACTGATATGTCAAAAAGAATGTGGATTAGGATTCCTGTTATTTGGGATGTTAACATTACCCACGATGAGTTGGATAAAATGGCATCTTTTCTGGAAGAAAAGCGGATTGAAAAGGTAGAATTACTTCCTTATCATAGAATGGGGATATCAAAGTACCAGATATATGGCTTGGAATATCCTCTAAAGGATAAGGAGCCGCCTTCAAAGGAACAACTGGATTTGTGCCGTGAAATTATGAAAAAACATAAATTATCTTTGTGCTAGAAAGTAGGAAGTGTAATTGAAGAAGATGGATAAAATAGATTCTTATACCGATTTGCGCAGTAAAATCAGTATGGTTGCAGACCAGGAGATGTCATCTAAAAGTAGAATTGAAAAGACGGCCTACGGGGAAGCAGCCTTTTTCTTAATGAATAAAGTGGACGTAAACAAAGACGATATTTTGGCTGGGAAATTTGAAATAAAATGTAATTGTTCCAGTTTATACCCGGCGAATATGAAACAGGAGTTGTCTTTTCTTGTAAATACGGATGCTACATTAGCAAAGAAATACGAAGGGGTACTGGTAGCGGAAGAAGCAGGGCTGTTTACAAGATCGCCGGGAGCACACGCAATTCCATGTTTCGAGGAACTAATTTGCGAAGGGATTCAGCATCGTATTGACAGAGTAAAACAATGCTTGAAGGAGACGGACAGCGCTTTGGAAGGCAGCAAGAGGAATTTTTATTTATCAGTACTGATACTTCTTTCCGCTATGCAGGAAAGAATATTGAAGTACGCCCAGGAGGCATTGAATCAATATGAAATTTCCGGAAAACCAAATTTGAGGCGTATTTATGAAGCCTGCAAAAGAATTGCTTATTATCCGCCAGCTCATTTTTTTGAAGCAGTCCAATTGGTGCTGCTGGTGCAGGAACACGTGCTATCTGGAGAGGGAAGCGGTTCCATGTCTTTTGGAAGAATGGATCAATATTTGTATCCCTTATATGAGAAGGATTTGCGTGAAAAAGTGATCTGTAAGGATGAAGCACAGGAAATCATAACGGCATTGTGGAAAAAAATTGCACAATATGAAATGAGCTGGCAGAATGTTACTCTTGGCGGAAGTGATAAGTCAGGTAAAGATATGTGCAATGATCTGACATTGTTATGCATGAATGCATCTTTGGCGGTAAAAGGTGATCAGCCGCAGGTTTCTTTGAGAGTACATGAAGGTATGCCGGAAAGTGTTTGGAATAAAGCATTTGACTTAATTCAGACGGGGATGGGATTTCCGGAATTATATAACGATCAGATCGCTGTAAAAGCAAAGTTGAATGCAGGAATATCGGAAGAGGATGCATGGAATTATTCTATTGTAGGATGTGTAGAATTATCTGCCGGTGGAAAGGAATATTCACATACAGAAGGAGCCAGATTTAATTGGACAAAGATTCTTGAACTGATGTTACAGGGAGGAAAATGTTCGATTACGGGCTGTGAGATATTGTTAGCAGAAAATCATAATTTAGATGAATTTACGGATTTTACGGATTTTTATGCATGGTATAAAAGAGAGCTGGTATACTACACAGAATATATATGCGATTGTATAGATCTTCTCAGCGATCAATATGCTAGGTATTGGCCAGTGCCGTTTTTGAGTAGTGTGATGCATGGATGTATTGAGAAAGGAAGAGATGTTACGGATAGCGGGGCAATTTATAATAATCTGACAGTAAATTGCGTTGGAATAGCAAGCGTTGCCGACTCTCTGGAGGCGATAGAAACACTCGTTTTTAAAGACAAAATGATTACACTTACAGAGCTGGCTGTCATCTTGAAAAATAATTTTGAAGGATATGAAGCGATACAGAAAAAAATGTTGTCCTGTGCGAAGTATGGAAATGATATCCTTTCTGTGGATAGAAAAGTTAAAGAACTGACAGAACTGTTTACCGATACTTTGTCAAAGAGACAGATGAAATACAGGAGGGGAAAATTTCAGGCCGGATTTTATACATCTTATTTTCATGCTTCTATGGGTGAACAGACCGGAGCCACACCTGATGGGAGAAAAGCGAGAGAAGCGCTTTCATCTTCTTTGTCTCCTGTAGCAGGGGTCGATATAAATGGACCGACCGCGGTAATAAATTCTGCAAATCACATTAACATGGAGAGATTTAGCAATGGAATGGTGTTGGACTTAAAGTTTACAGCAGATTTTCTTAGAATAGAAGAACATCGAGAAGCTGTCCGTTTATTAATAGAGGAATATTATGAACAGGGAGGCATGGAGATACAATTTAATGTCTTAGATAGAGAGACTTTACGTAAAGCACAAGAAAATCCTTTTCTATATCGCAATCTGGTAGTGAGAGTGTCAGGATTTAGTGCTTATTTTGTGAATTTAGAAAAATCTCTTCAAAATGAAATTATTAAAAGAACAGAGCATTGCATCGCGTGAGGAAAAGAAGTGAAAAAAATATCAGTAATTATTCCAATTTATAATACAGAAAAGGAGATTGGCAGATGCCTGGATAGCATTTGTAATCAGACTTATAAAGAATTGGAAATAATTTGTGTTGATGATGGCTCTACTGACAGGTCAGGCCAGATTACAGATGATTTTGCTAAAGATGATCGCAGGATTAAAGTGATCCATAAAGTAAACGGTGGTGAGAGCAATGCCAGAAATGTGGGATTAAAGATTGCTACAGGAGATTATATTGCTTTTTGCGATTGCGATGACTGGATTGACGAGGACATGTATGAGGTCCTGGTACAGGTCTTGGAGCGAGAAGGAGTTGACATGGCAATTGCAAGCTGGTATAAAGAAACTGAATCCCTTAGCCAGGAGATAAAGAATGAACTGCCTGTAACAGAGGAGATTTTTGGGAGAGATGAGTTATTAAAATATTTGTATATGCGGGACTCTTATCGAGGATTTTCCTATATGTGGGATAAATTGTATAAGAAAGAAGTCCTAAGAGATAGAGAGGGAAAACTGATCCTGTTTGATGAGACATTGCAGCTTGGGGGAGATGTTCTTTATCTGGCGGAGATTGCGCTAAATGTTAACAGAGCAAAATATGTTGACAGAGCATTTTATCATTATAGTCAGAGGCCCGGATCGGGATGCCATACAAAAGATGCGCATAAACTTCGTGACTGGTTGAGAGCCTATGAGATAGTCATTCAGATATTTGAAAAGGAACAGATAAACAAGCGGGTGGTAAATTATGTAAAACGTTTTCTGGCATATCATAGTAGTAATGCGACAGAGATTGCCGTCCGCCAGAGAGATGATAAAGCAAAGACAGAATTCCAGGAATTTATGAGGCGATATGAGCAGGAATATATATCATTGAATATAGAGTATCCAGAAAGAATTTTAAGGTATCAGAACTTGATGAGATGTTAAAGAACAATAAGTTTTCGGATAAAAATGAAAGGCTTTAAAATATGAGGTGGAAAAACAGAGGTCATGAATATGATCATGTGTATCATAAAATGAATGAGAAAACTGGTTTTTATTTATTTGGAGCAGGGGATTATGGCAGGCAGTTTCTGCACATTTTTGAAACGGAGATCCAGATAAAGGGATATATAGATAATGATCCTCGAAAACATGAAAGATTCATTAATGGGAAGATGTGCTATTCAGTAGACGAGGTTTCCCTCGAAAGAAATGAGGGAATTATTGTAACAATGTCCCAAATAGCCCGGGTAAAGGCGATTGAACAACTGAAACAGCTTGGATACAAAAAAAATGAAGATTTTTTTGTTATTGAAGAATTCCTTTCAGTTTACTATGTATATAAAAAGAACATGGTATATTTTTCAAGCATCTCCTTTTTACCCAGTACAGTTTGCAACCTAAATTGTAAAAACTGCCTTAATTTCAATCCGTTTGCAAAACAATTTTATGTGCGGGAATGGGATGAGCTAATAAAAGATGTTGACTTGTTTTTTTCCTGCGTAGATAGGATCATGCTGTTTCATATCAGTGGTGGGGAGCCGATGATCTATAAGCATACGGCGGATTTGGCCGAATATATCGCACATAATTATGGTGATCGTATTGATACATTGCGCACTGTGACGAATGGGACGATTGTACCAAAGGACGAAGTGCTCGAAAAATTGTCCCGGTGTAATATAGAGGTTACAGTGGATGACTACCGGGAGGCGGTCCCACGATTTAATGGGCGTTTTGATGAGCTGATCCGTAAATTTGAAGAGTATAAAATAAATTATTATATTAATAAAGCGGATAGTTGGATAGATTTGGCTCCAGACAAAACAGATTATTCAGATTTGACAGATGATCAGCTAGAAATGCACAGAGAATCCTGTAGTCAGTCATGGCAGGAATTACGGAGCGGGAAGCTTTACAATTGTAATTATGCGGCTTATGCCACGGTGGCGGGAATTGCAGGCGAACAGGATTTGGAAGAGGTGTATGACCTTACGCAATTTGGAGCTGATAAGAAAAAGGAGCTGGTTGAGTTCAGACTGGGGTACACGACAAAAGGGTATACCAATTTTTGTAAAAGGTGCCGGGGATTTACACCAGAGAATTCTGAAGAGGTAGAGCCAGCTTTACAGACAGGCTTATTATGACAATAAAAGAAATAGGATGAATAAACATTCAGTGCTTTGAGAACAGCGCCAAAGGAGAGGACGATATGAAGTTCATAATTTGGGGGGCAGGAGCAAGAGGCCAAAGGCTTTATTGGCATCTGGGAGCGGAAAAAATAGAGGCCTATATAGATTCTGATGAAAAAAAAATCGGAAAATCGATTGCTGAAAAGAGAATAATCAGTTTTGATGAGTACAAAAAGGATTATAGAGATTATTGGATAATAATTTCATATGTTCATGAAGATGAGGTCATAGATATACTAAATGCAAACGGGATAAAGAAGTATTTTCGGATGACGGATTTCCCAGGGGAACTTCAGGAACCAAATCCACGTGATCTTTTGAGACAATATATATGGAAAGAGATTGAATGTGGAAAACAATATATTATTTATGGTTGTACGGTATATTCATTTATATTAAATGAATGGATTAAAGAAAAAACGGGAAAATACACGTACCTTATTCCGCATAAAGAATTAGAAAAAGAAGTAATAGATAACCTGAAGAAGGATTTCCCTCAGTATTCATTCTGTACATTGGAGGAAGCGAAAAAGTCTGATATAGATGTTGTATGGGATTCGATAGAAGCCGATTTCCCGGATATCTGCAAGGAGTTTAGGAAAAGTAAAGTCATAAATGTTTATGATTGCTCAGACAGGATAGAGGCATATTATAATCCTCAAATAGAAAAATTAAAGAATATTCATCAAGGACAACGGTGTTTTATTGTGGCAACAGGTCCAAGCCTGCGGATGGATGATCTGGATACGTTGAAGGAGAATAATGAAATATGTATCAGTCTGAACAGCATATGGGAAGCGTTTACAATGACGGAGTGGAGGCCCGATTATTATGTTGTGGAAGATCATCAGGCTATGGAGGGGCGCTATGGGGAAGGGACAAAGAATATAGAGGCCAGATATGTTTTTGTGGGGGATACTAATGGCGATTTTTGGGATAAGGATCATGCTTCAAATATGTTGAGGTATCATGCATGTTATGAGTATTCGGAGAAAAAACTGCCAAAGTTCTCGGAGAATTTTGCACAGAAGTGCTATGCGGCAGGCACGGTGACATATTCCTGTATGCAGTTAGCTGCTTATATGGGATTTAAAAATATTTATTTATTGGGAGTCGACTTTTCGTATTATGGACTACCGAGAAACGTAAAGTATACACATTTTTTTCAATATAGAGAAAATGATATACAATCAGTAGCGTATACAGAACAGGTTCTTTTAGCATATCAGTCGGCGAAACTATATGCCGATTCACATGATATGAAAATCTGTAATGCAACTCGTGGAGGAAAATTGGAAGTATTTGAAAGAGTTGATTTTGACTCATTGTTTCAATAAATGAAGAGGAGGAAAACCATGATTATACCGTTTGAAGAAGAATACAGGAAAAAATTTTATGAGTTGGAGAATCAGATTTTTGAATCCAATTTCTGGTCGGAAGGTAAGATGCTCCGTACTTTTGAAGAAAAATTTGGTGAATATGTAAAATTAGGGGCAAGAGCCGTCTCCAACGGGGGTTCGGGACTTGCGGCTATATTGTCATATATCAATGTAGAAGGAAAAGATGTTATTGTACCGGATAATACTTTCTGGGCGGATGCACAGGCAGTGAAATATGCGGGTGGTAATGTTATATTTGCTGATTGCAACAAGGAAGATTTATGTTTGAGCCTGGAGGATTTGAAGAGGAAAGTAACAGATAACACGAAAGCCGTAATTGTAGTGCATATCGGCGGACATATTGCGTTCCAGATTGAAGAAATAGCGGCATTTTGTAAAGAAAAAGGAATTTACTTGGTAGAGGATTGCGCCCATGTTCATGGCGCCTGGTGGAATGGAAAGACAGGGGGACATTATGGATTTGCCGGTGCATACTCCTTTTATGCCACTAAAACCATGCCGCTTGGGGATGGTGGTATGGTGGTAAGCAAGGATCAGGATTTCCTGAGATGGGTAGAAGAGTTCAGAAATTATGGAAAAGAAGTAGTAGACGGACATGTATATTATCGGATGCAGAACGGATTTAATTTCAGGTTGAATGAATTCTCAGCGGCATTGGGGATTGTACAGTTGGAAAGGCTTCCAATGATACTGGAGTGGAAGCGAGAGCTGGCGGGGAAGTATGACAGGATCTTTCAAAACAGAGTAATGCTTCCGGAGGGCATGATTTCCGGATACTATAAGTATATTGTGTTTGACACACCGCTGAAAGAAGAGACAGGACAAGTCTTCGGGTCTGGCGATCTGGGGCACAGAATAGCGGAGACGGAGGCAGATGTGCCGAACAGTATATGGGTGACAGAGCATCATAAATGTGCACCAATCTATTTCGGCTGGGAACATGCAGGTAAGAGCGAGGATGAATTGAGAGTTCTGCTGATGCGTTGAAAGGAAAACAGAGATGGAGAACCACACTAACATTCACAGCTATGATAATGTGGAAAAACTGCAGAGCGAACTGACAGGAAAAGAGTTTGAAGACTATTGCAAGGTAAAGTTAGATTCTGCGGAAGGGGACATACAATTTATCAAACGCCATGTATATCAGAATCAACCGCTGGATGTATGCGAGATTGGTTCCGGCAATGGAAAACTGCTTTTCAGACTGGAAAAGGAGAAGCTTCTCTGTTCTGCGACAGGGTATGAAGTAAGCAAAAGCAGATGTGTCTTTGCGCAAAAGTTTCAGTCCTTTATGGACTGCAAGAAATCAGAGATAAGAAATCAAAATTTTCTGGATGATAAAGACAACGATCAGAAATATGATCTTATTATTGCGATAGATATTGTTTTACAATTTGTATCGCCTCTTTATGATAAGGCGGAAGAAGACGCTGTTTTATGGCTTAAAGAACATTTAAAGGAAGACGGAGTTCTTTTCCTTGAATTGGAAGACTATAGTGGGCAGATGCAACAGATCAGGGAAAATGGGGGAGGAATAAGATCTTGGGAAGAATTTCCGGAAGGAGACGTTTTTCGGTATGGTCTGTATAACCTTTGTATAGACAGTGATGGCAATGTGGTAGACGATAAGCTGTTCTTAAAAAGAAATAGCCTGGAACAGGATACATTTCGGAATGTCATTAAATCCTATTCTCAGGAAGATATTAAGAAAGTTTTAAAGCGATATGGTATGAACTGTGAAATATATCCGTACTATGATGAATATGATCAGGCACCCGAAAATCAGAGAAAAAAGCTATATCGGGTATTGGCTAAAAAGGAGAAATGCAGTCAGAAGTGAGGATGAAATAAGAGATCTGTTCATGTATTGAAAGGAAAATCCAGATGGAGAATTATGCTAATATTCACAGCTACGATAATGTGGAAAAACTGCAGAGCGAGCTGACAGGAAAAGAGTTTGAAGAATATTGCAGGACGAAACTTGATTCTGCGGAAGGAGATTTACAATTCATCAAGCGCCATGTATACAGGAATAAGCCGATGAATGTCTGTGAGATTGGGACGGGAAACGGCAAATTGCTGTTCAGGTTAGAAAAAGAGGGGCTGCTCTGCTCTGCATTGGGATATGAAGTAAGTAAAAACAGATGTAACTTTGCGAAGAGACTTCAATCGTTTATAGACTGTAAAAGTTCAGAGATAAGAAATCAGAATTTCCTGGAGGACAAAGATAATAACCAGAAGTATGATCTTATTATTGCGGTTGATATTGTTTTACAAATTTTATCACCCCTTTATGACAGGGCAGAAGAAGATGTTATTTTATGGATTAAAGAGCATTTAAAGGTGGGGGGGGGTATTTTTCCTCGAACTGGAAGATTACAGTGGGCAGATGCAACAGATTAAAGAAAATGGGGGAGGAATAAGATTTTGGGAAGAATTCCCTGAGGGAGATGTTTTCCGGTATGGTCTGTATAACCTTTGCGTAGATAACGATGGCAACATTGTAGACGATAAACTTTTCTTAAGAAGGAATAGTTTGGAACAGGATATGTTTCGAAATGTAATCAAATCCTATTCACAGGAAGACATTAAAAATATTTTAGAACAGTATGGTATGGAATGTAAAATATATCCGTACTATGATAAAGATGATCAGACACCTGAAAATCAGAGAAAAAAACTGTATCGGGTACTGGCTAAAAAGGAGAAAAGTAATGAAGCTTAGAGAAATGCTTGACAATAGCAGACCGGCGAACTATGCAGAAGAGGCCTTACGGGCAATATCCAAACAAAATAATGTTGTTTTATTTGGAGCAGCAGAATATGGAAAGATTATTTGCGATTTTCTGAGAGAGAATGGGGTTTATCCTTTATGCTATTGCGATAACAATGAGACGAAAGTGGGAAGCAAATGGAATGGGATAGATGTAATATCTCCTGTGGATATAGAACCAAACTCATTTATTGTTATTACATGTAATGCTTTCCGGGAGATTACTTTGCAGCTTCAGGAATATGGGTTTTCTAAAGAAAATATATTATATTTCGATGTAAAGTGGCTGACACATCCTGCAGGAAAAGCTGAGTTTATCATGCAGCACCTAGATGAATTTGAATGTATATATAACCAATTGGCAGACGAAAAATCGAAGAAGGTTTTTGTAAATGTTCTGAATTATAAATTAACCTATAAACCTGAATACACTAGTTCTGTTGTAGATGAGTTGCAGTATTTCGATAGTGATCTTGTAAAGTTAAAAAATGATACTTATTTTATAGATGCAGGAAGTTATACAGGAGATACATTGGAAGCTTTTGTTCAATATACAAAGGGTAATTTTGGTAGAGTGATCTGTTTGGAGCCAGTGAAGAAAAATGTTGACATATTGCAGGAGACTATCAAAAAGATGTGTGTGGAGGATATCGACATTCTCGAGATTGGGGCTTCTGACAGAAAACAGGTTCTCTATTTTGACAGTAAAAGCGGTATGTCTGCGAGGACATCACAAACAGGAGATATTCGAGTAAATTGTGATAGTATAGATAACATATGCGAAGCAGAAAAGTATGAGCATATTGATTTTATAAAGATGGATATTGAGGGAGCAGAGGTGAGCGCATTAAAGGGTGCCAAAAGGGTAATTCAGAAATATCATCCCATATTGGCAATTTGCGTATATCATAAAGAAGATGATTTTTATACGATTCCCACATTAATTAAAGAAATATATCCAGGATACAAATTATACTTCAGACAATATGAGTTGTCAGATGAAGAAACTGTATGTTATGCAATAGAAGATAAATAAGAGGTAAAATAATGTCCGAGCGAGAGTATAAGGAACGTATTTCCGAATATCATGATATTGACCAGAAAAAATTATATCCGCCATACCCACTAAAGGGGCTCCACATTGAACTTTCCAATGTATGTAATCATCAGTGCCTGTTCTGTGCAAACAGGAAAATGAGCAGAAAAAAGGGATTTATAGATGAGGATTTCCTGAGAAGAATTCTCAAGGAAGCCTATGAGGAAGGATTCCGTGAAGTGGGCTATTATGCAAATGGGGAACCGTTTGTCAGCCCCAGGCTGGCTCAGTACATCAGCTGGGCGAAAGAGATTGGTTTTACGTATGTTTATATTGATACGAATGGCGGAGCCACAGAATTTGATAAGATAGAAGAGGCGATAGACGCAGGTCTGGATAGTATTAAATTTTCTATTAATGGAACAAGCAGAGAAAACTATAAGCTTATTCATGGACGGGATGATTTTGACAGGGCGATAAATAATCTGAAAAAGACTTATAGCTACAAAAAGGAACTGACACGCCCGTTAAATGTCTATGTTTCTGTTTGTGTAACCAGATATATAGAGGATTCGCTGGAGGAATTTGTAGATTACTGCAGACAATATTGCGATGATCTTGTGACCAATTCTGTAGTTGAGATGGGTGGTTATATGACAGAAGAGCTTTCCTATCTGCGAACGAAACAGGATACTGATTTCAGAACCGGTATGACGATTCCCTGCTATCAGATATGGAACAGCCTTTTTATTACCTATGAAGGATATGCAACTGCCTGCTGTGCAGATTTTCAAAATTATTTTGTATATGCAGATCTGAATCATACAACCATAAAAGAAGCCTGGCATAATGAGGTCATAACGAATTTGCGCAGGAGGCATTTAGAAGGAGAAATCGAGGGATCGCCCTGTATGACCTGTGCCTATGGGAAGATGTGTGACTGGGAACCATTAATAGAAGAATATGCTTCCGCCTGTGGGCAGGAGGTCCTGAAGGGATTTGACGTTGAAAAAAGAATTACGGCGTATGAACGGAGAGAAAGATGATTTTGGGATTGATACCTGCCCGCGGCGGCAGCAAGGGGGTACCTGGTAAAAACAGAAAGATGATCAATGGAAAACCCCTGATTGTATGGACTATTGAGCGTGCCTTACAAAGTAATAAACTTGACAAGGTTCTTGTATCTACCGACAGTGAAGAGATCGCCCATATAGCGGAAGAGGCAGGGGCAGAAGTGCTGATGCGTCCGGCGGAGCTGGCGACAGATACGGCATCGACACAGGATGTGATGGTACATGCCCTGCAGCATCATCCGGCGGATATTCTGGTACTGTTGCAGCCTACGTCACCCTGTCGCTCAGATGGACTGATTGACTCCTGCATAGAAGAATTCCAGGAGAATGATTATGATTCTCTGGCAACAGGATTTATGTGTGATTATAAAGAGTATGGGAAGAATACCTTGCCGAGGCAGCAGATAGAAGGCTTTTTTTATGACGATGGCAATGTATATGTGATACGGGCGGAGAACATTTTAAAAGGAGATCGCTATGGAACAAAGATAGGGCGGAAACTGATCAGCAGATATGAAAATGCTGAAATAGATGATGAATATGACTTCTGGCTCCTGGAGCAAATATTGAAGAAATGGGAGAAATAGAGACGTGGCAGTAAGGATTATTGCGGAAGTAGGGGAATGCTTTAACGGCAGTATGGAAACGGCATATCAGATGATACAGGCGGCGGCGCACGCAGGCTGTGATATGGTGAAGTTTCAGCTGTTGGATATGGATGAGGTGGCGAAAGACGATCCGGAGTATGAGTGGTTTGCAAAATTAAATCTTCCTTTGGAAAAGATCAGGCTGTTGATAGACTGTGCAGAGAAGAATCATATAGATATTCTGTTTACGCCGGTATCGGTAAAGACTGCAGAGTCTGTTTATAAGGCCGGTCAAAGAAAAATAAAAATTGCAAGCAGCTTTGTCCGAAAGACAGAATTACTGGAATATGTGAATGAACATTTTGACACGGTTTATATGTCTACCGGTATGGCGGAGCTGGATGAAATTCGGATGGCAATGGACGCCTTGGATAAGCCTGCGGAGAGAATTCTGTTGCATTGTGTGTCAGAATATCCCACGGGGCCGCTGTTGGAGCAGCGCGGCTTAAAGGCCCTGGACGAGACTGACGCACATTTAAACATGATGCTGATATTAAAGAATATGTATCCGAATTGCAAGGTGGGGTATTCCGACCATACAGATGACATATGGGCGCCGATAACAGCGGTTGCAATGGGGGCGGATGTGATAGAGAAACATATCACGCTCGACAGACGGACTCCAATAGAGCACTACAATCAGGGATTGGAGTACATGGGAACAGATCATGTTCTGTCTATAGAGCCGAAGCAGTTACAGGAAATGGTTGAGGGGATTCGCAGAGTTGAAAGACTAAAAGGGCCCTGGAGATGGGAAAGATCGGAGGGAGAGCAGGTACTGATGAAGTTCCTGAGAGGAAGATATACAGAGCGATGAGGAAAGAAAGAATTCTGATCATTACAGAAGCGAATAGGCAGGTAGCCAGCGGGCATCTCTTTGAATGTATTGTATGCAGAGAATATCTGAAACAGCAGGGCATAAATGCTGATTTGATGATCAATGAGGATATGCCGAATGCGCTGAAAGCCAGGATAGGAGACGAGTATATTACCTATCGAAGCAACATACAAAATGAGGTGGAGTTTCTGATAAATTATCTCAAAGAGCGTGATTACGGGCAGATATTATTTAACCTTCGGGAGATCAGAGATGATTTCCTTCTTGAAATAAAGGAGCATATCGGGACAAGGATTATTTGTATCGATGAATTTGGAAATCGCAGGCTGGATGCAGATGTGATCATTAATCCAATGATCGATGAGAGCTATTGGAGATATGATACGGAGGCGCATCTATATTGTGGAGCCGAATTTCTGGTTCTTCCTATGGAACTTCAAAAATTTCATGGACTCAATAAAGAGATTCATACAAATGTAAAGAAATTAACAGTGTCTATGGGGGGTGCAGATTTGGGAAACAGTACCTTGAAGCTGGCGCAGTGGCTGCCCTCAATAGACAAGGACCTGGAGATTAATCTTGTGTTGGGAGGAGCATATCGGCAGGAAGATACGCTGCAGGGGATTATCAGAGGAAAGAAGCAATTTCATGTATATAAAAATATCTCTTTCTTAAATGCACTGTTTTATGAATCTGATCTGGCTATATGCGCCGGGGGAAACACCTTACATGAACTGGCGGTAATAGGCACACCAGCCATTGTGATTCCCAGTATGCCGCATGAAATAAAAAACGGTAAAGCCTTCGAGAGAAAGGGCTTTGGCTTTTGTGGAAGTATAGCGCATGAGTTTACATATGAGGAACTGTGGGAACTATATATTCGAATGAAAAAGAAGGATATAAGGGCCAGAATGTACTCAGCAGGCAAAAAAATTGCGGATGGCAGAGGATATAAACGTATTTACGATATTTTGATGAATGATTAAGGAGAAATATGATAACAATTATTTTACAGGCGTCCAATTACAGAGAATCCTTTCAAAACAGAAGCTTTCAGATGATTCAGGGTATTCCGGTAATTTCTTATATTATAAGACGGGTGAAGGCCAGGGATGATATTAATATGATTCTGGCGGTATCTGACAGAACGGAAGATGATATTTTTGCGGAGATCGCAAAGAGTGAAAACGTAAAAATTCACAGAGGAGCATATGATAATGTGCTTGAGCGTCTTTGTGGAGCAGCAAAGGAGTGCGGGGCTGAGAATTTTGTAAGGATATTTGCGAATTATCCGTTGCTGGATTTGGAGCAAATGAAGGAGTTGTACGAGGAACATATAGAGGGAAATTATGACTATTCCTACAATGAGCATCAGCAGGGGGCTTTGTGGGGTACTGGTTGCGAAGTGTTTCGTACGGCGTTTCTGAATAGCCTTGACCAGCAGAAGCTGCGTAAAGGACAGAAAGAATCAATTGGGTTTTATATCAGACAGAGTGGAGAGCATGCTCATATACTCAAAAAGGAGATATGTGCCAGACGGCCGGGATATAAACTTTATTTAGAGACCAAAAAAGATCTGGCGGTTATTCGTGAACTGGCTGATAATCTGAGCGAGCCAATTGACAATGAAGCAATTATAGAATATTATTCCAGGCACAGCATGCTGGCGGCATATAACGTAGAGGAGCCGGCAAAGGAGGTGGGACTGGAGAAGCTTTTTCTGCATTCAGAGAAAGTTGATAACCTGCTTAAGAATAATGGTGTGGATGAGCTGTATCCTGTCAGTGTGGAAATGACGTTGACAAATCAATGTAATTTGAATTGCGTATATTGCTCGGATCAGGAGCTCAGAACAAGGCAGGGAAGAAAACAGGCAATTTCATATGAAGTGGTAGAAAGCTTTTTTGCCGACCTCTCCCGGGGCGGAACGAAAGGAGTGACGCTGGAGGGAGGTGGCGAGCCTACGTTGTATCCTGACTTTGCTAGAGTAGTGCATTGCGCCAGAGATAATGGACTTGCGCTTGGGCTGATTACGAATGGGACGGTTCGTCTGGATGAGGAGGTGCTCAGAGAATTTGAGTGGATAAGAGTGAGCCTGGATGCCTCTACATCAAGTGAATATATGGAACTGAAAGGCGTGGATTGCTTTGAGAGAGTTATTTCAAACATTGAACATTATTCCAGGTATTGTGGGACAGTCGGTGTAGGCTATGTGGTTACAAACAGGAATATATCGCAGATAGAGACGCTGGTAATGCGGCTGAGGGAGACAGGGGCTTCCTATATACAGCTCAGGCCGGTGGTGGACAGCGAAGAACTTTATCCTTACGATGTTGATTTATCGTTTCTGAAATTCTATCAGACCCATGAATTTGCTGTTATTGTGGATGGAATGAAGGAGAACGCATCCTCAGGAAATGGAGGTGTTCCCTGCCGGGCGCATAGCTTAACAAGCATCGTTTCCGGTGATGGAAGTGTATATTTATGTGGTCGTCTGAATATTTATAGCTGGATTCACCCCATAGGAAATATAAATGAAAAGTCTTTCAGGGAAATCTGGTCAGGGGTCGAACGGCATAAACAGGCAGAGATGGTAAAGGATGAAGAGTTTTGCAGACGGAACTGTCCGCAGTGCCGGGTTACAAAGTTCAATGAATTACTGAGCAGGCTGGAAAATGTGAATTCTAAGCATTTTATATGATGCTGACTCAGACAGAAAGGCAACTATAAAATCATGAAAATATTACTTGTAACCTGGTCCATTTATGACGACCGGATTAAGGAATTTGCGAAAGATTGTACAGGCGGTGGTCTGGTCATCAAGAACCTGTGCGAATATATTGGGAGGAAGGAAGAAGCATATTTATTCATCGGGGCTCATAAATTTCCGAAAATACAATTGGGAAGTTTTTGCATCGTAAAAACGGATGATGTACCGGATGTTGCAGCGGATGGGGATACTTCCAATGAAATCAGACTGAAAACGATGACAAAGGCGTTTGAAAAAACGTTGAACGATTTGCAGCCGGATATAGTGAACCTGCATGGTAAGGGCGACCTGGTTCAAAGATGTATAGAAGTATGCTTGCAAAGTAAGATTCCCTTTGTATATACCGAGCATCTATTTATTCCAAGAAACAGGATGTTTGCAAAATATGATCAGGATGTGATCTGGGAAAAGCAGATCTTTTCTGTAGAGGATTTACATGTGATAGCGGTAAGTGCCGGAATGAAAAGAGCGATATTGAAGGATTTTCCCGATATTTCTCAGGATCATATTGTTTCTATTGCCAATGGGACCGATTTTATTCCCTGCCATGTGGAGAGTAATCTGATAAAAGAATATGATCTTAAAGGAAAAAAGGTTTTGTTGTGCGTGGGGACCTTGTTGGCCAGGAAAAATCAGATTCAGATCGTGCATTGCTTCGGTCTGCTGCCGGAAAATATAAAAAGAAATATTAAGATTATCTTTTGTGGGAAAGACGGCATGGATGGTAAATTGCAGGAGGAGATCAATAAATTTGGACTGCAGGACAGTTTGATTTATGCCGGAACATTTAGCAGTGAGGTGATGAAGGAATATTATTCAGTGGCGGACGGACTGATTATGCCGAGCCTGGCAGAAGGGTTAAGTATTGCGGCTCTGGAGGCTATAGCCTATGGCATTCCTGTTATTATGTTTTCTGATTCGGAGTGCGCGGAAGATATGAATGATCCCGAAGTGGTGTGCCTTGCAGAGAACAGAAGTGATAAGGCGTTGGCAGAGAGTATTGCTGCATGGCATCAAAAAGATTGGGATAGAGAGTATATTATAAAGTACTCAAAGTATTTTGGAATGGAACGAATGGCGCAGGACTATTTGAATCATTATCATAGTTTATTGAATGAAAAGTAAATTACTCTGACAAGGGGCGTAACGTATGTATACGATAGAAGAATTTATAGAGCAGGCGGATAAAAGTGACGGCCTGTTGTGTTATGGTATAGGGAGGATGTTTAAAAGGTTTCAACAGATATTTCAGGGACATGAAATATTGAACAAAGTGGCTCTCTGCATAGATCGTGAAGCCTCATCATATGCGGAAGGCATAGATTTTAATGGAAGAAAGCTGAGTGTATGTCCTCCGGAAGAATTGTCGTCCTTCAAGAATACGAATATGGTTTTATTGATTACAAATGCCTATTATGATCAGGTAATTGAGGATTTGAATGAGAAAGGGCTTTTGGAGGGAATTCGCTATTATTGTTTTGCGCATATAGAAGGTATGTTCTGGGAGGCTGAGGCTATGAAAAAGCAGATTCCGGAGAACTGCCATATTACAGAAGAGCAGATTATTCCCAAAGTAATTCATTACTGTTGGTTTGGAGGAAATCCGATACCTGATAAGCATAAAAAATGGATGGAGAGCTGGCATAAGTTTTGCCCGGACTATGAAATCAGGGAATGGAATGAAGAAAACTACGATATTACGAAAAATGAGTATATGTATGAAGCATACCGCGAGAGAAAATGGGGATTTGTTCCGGATTATGCCAGGCTGGATATTATTTATCAGCATGGAGGTATTTATCTGGATACGGATGTTGAGCTTATACAGAGTTTGGACGATATGTTGTTTCAGGAGGGATTCTGCGGCTTTGAGTCAAATGATAGTGTGGCTTTAGGATTGGCTTTCGGCGCGGCAAAAGGCTGTGTGGCTGTGAGGGAAATGAGGGATGAATATCAGGAGAGGAAATTTATCAAGGCGGACGGAAGCTTGAATCTGATCCCCAGTCCTGTATATCAGACTGCTTATCTGAAAAAAAAGGGACTTGTCTGTAACGGTGAGTACCAAATTGTAAATGGCATGGCGGTATATCCGGAAAAAATGTTCAGTGGAAAATCCGGCTATACAAGAAGGATACAGCTTACCAGTTATACAAAGTCTATCCATCATTACGAGGCTTCGTGGGTAGATGAAAAGAAGCGCAAAAGCTTTATGCTGTTTGAGAAGGAAATGAATAGTTGAATTTTTGAACGTAGGTTAGCTTTGGGAGGAGATCTGTTGGTAGAGATACTCACAAAATGTAGAAAAAAAATACCGCTTTATTTTAAGATGCGCAAAGTATACTGTTTTGGAGCTGGACAGCAGTTCGAAACCTTCTTGAGAGAGTGGAACTATCCGAATATAGTGGCTGTTATAGATAACGACGGGGAAAAGCAGAAAAACGGACTGGAGGCAGGAGGAAAACACTATAAAGTACTGTCTCTTGATCAGTTCCGTCCTGCATATAATGCAGATATTTTCCTGATAATCACGACGATGAGATTTGACGAAATCATCAGGCAATTGGATGAAATAAAGGAATTAGATGGGATGGAATGTTGTGTGTATTTTTTCCTGAAGAACGAAGTACAGTGTTCCGATTTCAAGAGACCGGATTTGGCAATGGAAGAAAAAATTCCCAGAAAAATACATTATTGCTGGTTTGGAGGCAATAAGATGCCAGAGGAATTCGAACAAAATATCAATTCGTGGAAAAAATATTGTCCGGATTACGAAATTATACAGTGGAATGAAACAAATTATGATATTAGAAAGTGCCTGTACATGAGGCAGGCATATGAATGTGAGAGATGGGCGTTTGTTACGGATTATGCCAGATTGGATATTGTGCGTACATATGGGGGGATTTACTTTGATACAGATGTAGAAGTGGTTAAGAGCTTTGATGAGCTATTAGGATGGGATTTTTTCTGCGGCTTTGAAAATGACAAATATGTGGCTTCCGGATTAGGTTTTGGTGCAGTGGCAAATCATTGGCTGCTCACGGAAATGTTGAGTTATTATGACGGAATGAGTTTTATTAAGGAAGATGGGAGCTTAAACGAGGTGACTTGTCCGGTGATTCAGTCTGAAATTATGAAGAAGGCAGGATTTCAGATGAATGGGAAATTTCAGGCTGTGAATGGTGTTGCAGTATATCCCAGAGATGTTTTTAATCCGGGGGGATATTATGAAGGAGCAGGCGAATTAACGGATAATTCGTATTCTATACATAAGTATGCAGGCAGTTGGAATCATAGTGACTCTTATCAGGAAAAGAGAACAGCGATAAATCAGAAGATACGGTTTGTAAGGCAAAGGATAGAACAGCAAAAGGAAAGGAACTGCTAAATGTCCCCCAAAATAACAGTGATAATGCCCTCCCTTAATGTGGAACCATATATTCAGGAGTGCCTTGAGAGCGTTCTTGCACAGACCCTTGGCGAACTGCAGATTCTGTGTATCGACGCTGCATCTACAGATGGAACTTATGAGATTTTGAAAGAATATGAGAAAAGGGATACACGAATCCAGGTTTGTGTCTCAGAGAAAAGAAGCTATGGAGCCCAAGTTAATATGGGAATTCGAATGGCGGAGGCAGAGTACATTGGGATTGTAGAGACAGATGATTTTATTGATGAGAGGATGTACGAGTCTTTATATAGGGAAGCGGAGCAAAACCATCTTGATTTTATTAAGGGAGATTATCAGAATACTTATAGCAGGGAAGATGGCAGTTACCGATTTTCAACGGTGCCTATGTTTTGCGAGAGGGAAGAGAGTAAGTGGTACAATAGGGTATTAAATCCGAAGGAGTATCCGGTATTACACAGGCGAGGCCTTAATATATGGCGGGGAATTTACAGAAAATCATTTTTACTGGGAAATAATATATGGCTGAATGAAACACCGGGGGCGGCGTTTCAGGATACAGGGTTTCATCACCAGGTTTTGCTCTATGCGACACGTATTATGTATATAGACAGTCCGTTTTATAAATATAGACTGGACAGACCGGAATCTTCCTTTCGAAATCCCAATACATTGCAATATGACTATGATGAATACAGGAGTCTGTTGCAGGGGGAAGCTGTAGGAGGAAGAGCTTCACAGGAGGAATTGCGATTTATTTATGCAAGGATGGCCGATGAATTTTTGACCCACTATGAAAAAGGCGTCAGAACACTTGCATATGGTGAGGAAAGTTTAAAAAGAGTTGATGAGTTTGCTTCATGGTTTCAAGAGCAGATAGCATCTGGAATAGAGGGGCAGATAATAGAAATGGAGGATTTTACAGAAGCAGGCTGGTTTAAATTAATGCTTGCAGTGAAATCTCTGAGATCCTATAGAGATCATATTTATGTAGAGGATTGTATAAAGGAGCAGAAAGAGAAGTTTTTCTGTAGAAAGCTCGGAACCGATCCGATTATTATTTTTGGGAGCGGAGTATATGGGAGAAAGGCGGAGGAGCTTCTGAACAAAAACGGAGTAGGAGTGACGGGGTTCTGTGATAATAATCCGAAGAAATGGAATACATTTAAAGACGGGCTTCTTATTAAAGCGCCGGAGGAATGTGTGCGTTTATGGCCGGAGGGAAAATATGTGATTGCAGTGAAAGAGGGCAGAGAACAAATTCGAAGCCAACTGCTTGATATGGGGATCCGGGAAGGAAATACAATTGATTATGGGGAGGACATTTAATAAGCGGTGGAAAATGTCATGAATGAGATGGTACGTGAATTCCAAAAGGGAATACTAAATTGGTATAACTTCCGCAGAGACAGGAAAGTATTGGTGGTTGGCGCTCAGGACAGCCCGATAGCGGCTATGCTTAGAGAAGATCATCGGGAAGTGTCCGTTGTCACTGAGGAGGAATTATGTGCAGGAGAGGCTGACTGGGAAGAGGTAGATAAAAAAAAGGCGGATTACATCATAGTGGTTGGTGTGCTGGAGAGAAGCAGGTCCCCGCTTAAGATGCTGAATGGATGCAGGGAAAGGCTTAAGGAAGACGGGAAGCTGCTTTTGGCAGTGGAGAATCGTCTGGGGCTTCGTTATTTTTGCGGAGACAGAGATCCCTTTACGCAACAAAATTTCGATGGGATCGAAGACTATAGAAGACTGGATCAAAAGGCAAGAGAAAGGTTGGACGGACGTTGCTATGCAAAGTCTGAGATAGAGAAATTTTTGGAGGAGGCGGGATTTTTACACCATAAATTTTATGCGGTAATGCCTGATTTGACTGCACCTCAGTTGATTTACAGCGAGAAATTTCTCCCCAATGAAGAACTTTCCACACGCTATTTCCCGCGCTACCATTATCCAGGGACGGTCTTTCTGGAGGAAAAGAATTTATATACTGATCTGTGCTGTAACGGGATGTTTTTTCAAATGGCAAATGCTTATCTGGTGGAATGTTCGCTGGATGGTTCTTTCGAATCGGTTAATCATGTAACCTTATCCATGGAGCGCGGGAAAGAATATGCTATGGCCACCGTGATCCGTGAGGATGGGAGCGTGGAGAAGCGTACCTTATACAAGGAAGGAAGCCAGGGATTGCGGGAAACAGCACGTCACTCGGAGGAGTTAAGGAGTCGTGGAATTGCTGTAGTGGAGGGAAAGCTCACGGCGGAAGGCAGGTATACCATGCCTTACATAGAGGGAATCTCGGCTGTTTCTTATCTGCAGACCTTATTGTTTCAGGACAGAGAGCTGTTTATCCGGGAGATGGATCGTTTCAGAGAATGTATTTTAATGTCTTCAGATCCGGTAGAGAAGGAGAGAGGCTTACATGACGGGCTCACCTATGTTGAGAAGTGCTACTGGGATCTTGTGCCTTTAAACGCCTTTGTAGTGAAGGGGGAATTTGTTTTTTTTGACCAGGAATTTTGTGAGAAGAATTATCCTATAGAACTGGTAGTTATGCGTCAGATTGATTTGGTGTACCGTAAGGATATGGATGCCGTTTTGCCACGGGAATTCTTTATAAAGAGATATGGATTAGAGCAAAAAGTGAGCAAACTGCGTGGAATGGCGGAGCGACTGTTAAAGAAGCTTCGAAATGAAAAAGAATTAGCGTTATACCATGCTCAAACCAAACCCAGTCCGAGCGGTATAATAGAGAATCGGCAGAAGATAAATTACACTTGTTATGAGTATGCCCGTCTGTTTGTAAATCTCTTCGACAATATTGAGAATAAAAAGCTGTTTTTATTTGGGTCAGGGATGTATACACGAAAATTTCTTCTTTTTTATCAGGCAGATTATCAGATCGAGGGGATTTTGGATAATAATCCAGCCAAATGGGGAACAGAGCTGGAAGGGATTCGCATTCTGACCCCGGAAACAATCAAACGGATGCCAACGAACAGTTATAAAGTAATTATCTGTATTAAGGAATTTGAAGAAGTATTGAGACAGGTGCAGGAGTTAGGAGCGACAGATATTGGGATTTATAATATAAATATGGAGTATCCTCGCAGCAGACCTGTTGGGAAAGCACCGATAAGCAGTCAGGGAGAAGAAACAGGTAATGGGCAGATAGCCCATAAGTATCATGTAGGCTATGTTGCCGGTGTATTTGACTTATTTCATATCGGACATCTGAATCTGCTGCGTCGGGCAAAAGAGCAATGTGACCATTTAATAGTGGGAGTGGCGACAGATGAGTGGGTCAGAGATGGGAAGAAAACAGAAACATTTATCCCGTTACAGGAGAGGATAGAACTGGTAAGAGCCTGTCGGTACGCGGACGAGGTGGTAGAAATACCGTATAACTATGCGGATACGAGGGATGCCTATATGCGGTTCCGGTTTGATGTACAGTTTTCAGGAAACGATTATGTGGGCAATCCTGAGTGGGATGCGAGACGAGAATTCCTGCATCAGCATGGGGCGGAGCTTGTATTTTTTCCTTATACGGAGGGAACAAGTTCTACGAAGCTTAAGAGGTTGATTGAGAAGAAAATATTATGAAGTGCATAAGAGTTTTGTATGTGAGAAAGATATATATTTCTGTAGCCATTAAAACAGAGACATAGCATATACAAAAGGAGGTAATGAAAAATGGATTATGTTAAGATAAGAGATATATCTAAAAAGCTCAAAATTGTAAAGGGAGATAAGATACTTATCAGTTCCGCAGTAAAAGATCTGATGAGGATATGTCAGGAAAATGGAGAAAAACCCGATTTAAATGCTTTAATTGACGTATTTATTGAAGCAGTAGGCAGGGAAGGCACCCTGATTTTCCCAACATATAATTGGGATTGGTGCGGGGGGGGTATTTTTGACTATAAGCACTCACCTTCAAAAGTAGGAGCATTGTCCCAGGTAGCTTTAGAGCGTGATGATTTCAAAAGAACAAATCATCCGATTTATTCTTTTGCGGTATGGGGGAAAGATCAGGAATATTTGTGTTCCTTGAATAATAGAAGTGCATTCGGAGAAGATTCACCATTTGCGTTTTTTCGAGATAATCATGTTAAAAATATAATTATTAATGTTAACTTTGCAAACTCTTTTACTTTCGTACATTTTGTAGAAGAAGAGTTTTTAAAATTTGTTCCATATCGTTATATGAAGAACTTCAGGTCAAATTATATAGATGAGGAGGGTATTTGTTCCAAAAGAGTCTATTCGATGTGTGTAAGATCTTATTGGTATGATGTGGTGGAAGAAGTAGACTTTTTTGAAGATGAATTCATTGAAAAGAAAGCCCAGGAGAACGTTTATATTAACGGATTAAAATTTGCGATCATAGATTTGGCGAAGGCGTACCCTATAATAAAGAAAGATATTTTAGAGAATAGAAGCAGAAAGCTGTGCACTTGGAAAGGCCAAAACAGTGAATTAAGTGTTCAAGAATTGATGTACGGAATTGTTGAGGAACTTTTTCCGCTGTGCAGAAGCATTACTGGCGATGGTTTCAGAAATTCTGTAGAAATTATAAAATCCTATGTGCCGGAATTACAAATTTGTGAGGTAAAATCCGGTACAAGGGCTTTTGACTGGACAGTACCGGCAGAATGGAATATTTCAGATGCCTATATCGAAAACGAGACTGGTGATCATATCATAGATTTTAAACAACACAATCTGCATGTTATGGGGTACTCAACGCCGGTGGATCAATGGATGAATCTGGAAGAATTGAAACAGCATATTTATGTACAGGAAGACCAGCCAGATGTGATACCATATGTGACTTCTTATTACAAAGAGCGCTGGGGTTTTTGCATGAGTAAGAATATGTTGGATTCCCTGAAAAACGGACAGTATCATGCTGTTATTAGAAGTGAGCTGGATCAAAATGGTTCATTAACATATGGAGAGGCTTATTATCCTGGTGAGAGTAAAAAAGAAATTTTGATATCCACATATTTATGCCATCCATCAATGGCAAATAATGAATGTTCTGGTCCGGCAGTATCAGCTCTTTTAGCAAAATATGTGTCAAACATGAAAAGAAGAAAGTATGGCTATCGCTTTTTGTATATTCCAGAGACAATTGGTTCTATCACATGGTTAAGCAAAAATTATGAGCGCCTTCAAATGAAGGATCGTGTAATCGCGGGATTTGTGTTGACCTGTGTGGGGGATGAACGAACATATTCCTTTGTTCATACAAGATATGGAAATACTTTGACAGACAAACTTTTAAAGAATATTTTAAGCTTTTACTATCCTGAATATCAGGAATATTCCTTTTTAGACCGTGGCTCAGATGAGCGGCAATATAATGCGCCGGGAATTGAATTGCCTGTATGCAGTGTATGCAGAAGTAAATTCAGAACATATCCAGAATATCATACTTCGGCAGATGACCTATCCTTGGTAACGGAAAAGGGATTGCTTGGCACATATAATTTGATGAGACGGTGTATTGATACTTTGGAGTACAATGAACATTATAAAATCAATTTGTTATGTGAGCCGCAACTTGGGGGAAGAGGCCTATATCCAACGGTTTCGCAGAAAGGAAACTATGACTCAGGAGAAGCTATTTTGAATTTTATTGCTTATTGTGATGGAAAGAATGATCTAATTGATATAAGCAATCAAATTAATATAGATACGGCAATATTAATTGAAATGATTAAAAAACTGGATGAGTTTGAACTTTTAGATAGAGGGACTGTTTCAGGACGAAGCGGAAAGCGGACGCATAATATTAAAGTTGGTGATTGCGCAGAAAAAAAAGATAACGTCACCTATGAAAAAGCGATGCAATATTCCCTTATAACGGGTGATAACAATCCTATTCACTTCGAAACACCTGAAGCCTATCAGTCGCGGTATGGAAAACCGATAGCTCATGGTATGATTCTTGCAGGATATATCTCCGGTGTAATTGGGGGAGTCATGCCAGGAGGCGGATGTATTTATGTAAAACAGACTTTGAACTTCAAACGACCAGTATTTTATGGAGATACCATAACAACACGTGTTACTGTTTCTTCAATAGATACGGTTCGAAATTATGTGACATTACAAACAGAATGTTTCAATCAAAAACACGAGCTTGTGTTGGAAGGTGAAGCTATTGTAATTTAGGTTATTTATAAATAATTTTTAACACAAAATGGCAAAATATCTTGGTAGGAAGAATAATTATAGGTTATTTTTACTTTTTGTATAAGAAAATCATAAAAATAGCCGATAACTTATATGATAGTTTGTGCAGTTGAATACACCTAAAGAGTTGACAGGGGAGAAATATAAATGGCAAAGTCAGATAAAGAAGTAACAGTCAATACAGCAAAGAACGGAAAGAAAAAATTATCAGCATCAATGATCGTAGCTATAGTAGCGATAGTATTGGTGCTGATACTCGCCGCAATTTTGGTATATATACTTACCAGGAAGGAGGACGAGCCGGAGACACAGGGGAAAGCAACAATCGTCACAGAGGAAAATGTTCAGGAGATTATACAATCCGGAAGTGAACAGAGTACAGATGCTTCCTATACGGTTACTATGACCAATGAATGGACATTTGAAAACGGAGAGGCACAGGCGGAAGGTTTTTATGTAAAAAATACCGAGAATAACAGCCGCACCGTATATTTTGATCTGCAGCTGAGAGAAACCGGTGAAGTGATTTATTCATCACCTTATATTCCTGTAGGGGAAGCTATGGACACATTTACATTAGACGAGAAGCTTGAAGCCGGCGATTATAATGTTATTATGGTGTATCATCTTGTAGATGATGCAAAGAAGGAGTTAACAACTGTTTCTGTAGCAGTTGTGATTCATATACTAAATTAACCCAACATTTTCAAGGAGGAAGAGGTATGAAGAAAAAAGCTTTATCATTAATGCTGGCAGGGATGCTTTGCATGGGGATGTCATTGACAGCCTTTGCAGCTGAGACTGCACCCGGCAGTACAGATGTGACGACAGAAGGAACTGTTAACTATGCAGATACAACGGTTTATTCCGTTACGTTGCCAACGTCAAGCTGTTTCAACTTTGTTGTAGACCCGCAGGGTATTTTATCTTCAGTAGACAGCGCGACCTACACCGAAGAATTCTATCCGGAAGGAACAGCGGGCCATATTATCGCCACAGAGGGAACAGGCGCATATATCAACAATAAAAGTTCAGTGCCGATTAAGCTGATGGTGGAGGCATATGTAGAAAAGGATGATTCTACAGGTGATGCGTCCAGCGTTAATTTATTAGCGGATGCCCAGGCGAATGAAGTAAATTCCGGTATTGATAATAATATGTGGCTGACATTTGACATTACTAACGATGATTTGGATGTAACAACTTTTGAAGATGAAACAAAAATTACGAGAGATACTGTCAATGCTAACGTGATAGCGATTACACAGAACGGTAAACCGGCAACTGGTGAGAAAGGCACTCAGATCTCATTTGCTCTGAATCAGGCAGCCTATCAGTTTACTGGATCAGCAGGAAACTATACATATGAAATGAAAGCAGACGAAAAAGGCGATTCTGTTGGAATGAGACTGAGTGGACGGGCTAATACAAATGCAGATTGGTCTGTCTATACAGGAAGTACACCGGAAAAAATTATCGTTAAGACAATTTTTGATTTTGATAAATTGTCTACAGATTATAGTGCTGCTGCTTTAGATGGCAGGGCGCATGGTGTATTGGAAGATGCGGCAGCTGAATATTTTGCAGGGATGGGTTATGATGAAAATGACGAGCCGACAGGAGTACCTGCTGAAGGCGCAATGGATTATGTTGTAGGTAGCGGCGTGGCTCTTCAGATTCCCTTTAGCTTTGGTACTGGTGTAAATGAGCTGAAAATCAAATCAATCACGGTAAATGGCGCTGAAATTGCCTCAGCAGACTACAAGGTTATTAATAGTGAGATTTGCTTTAAGTCTACAGAAGAAAACGTAAAAGCAGCTATGGAGGCAGCAACGCCGGAAGGTGTGGCGGTGCCGGTGGTGATCACTACAAGTGATGATCAAGAGACTACTGTTAATGTTACTATGTATAAATAAGGATGTTCTTTTGGGTTGATTTACTGATAGACGTCGGCTTTTTATATGTATCATCGGTAGGTTTATTTTAGGTGAATTTCTGTTTATGTGATTGCATAGTAAAAGGCGGAACTGTTGATAAGTTCCGCCTTTTGTTCACTATTCAACGGGTTGTCCTGCAGGGGATAGCGGTGTTTGCTATCAGTAGAGTAATATGGTTTTTATGGGAAGGAGAAGCAGTATCAGATATGAAATTGAGAAAAGTTATTTTGGGAACGCTCATTCCCTGTATATTAATGTTTCCGATACAAACTTTTGCTGGTGGTACTCTGTCAGGAATCGGTCTTTTGGCCAGTGAAGAAAGAGAAGACAAACCGGATATTTATCAGGTGACGCTTCCCACAGGTAATGACCTTGGAATTATTCTGGATCCCGAAGGATTGATGTCCATTTCAGAAAAAGGGGAATATGACAGTTCGTGGGCAGGAATGATACATATGACAGAGGATGGAGGTGCGCTCTTTGTTAACAGAAGCTCTTTTCCTGTCAGGATCAGGGTTGGAATTGCGATAGAGCAGGACGCAAAAGGAACGCCTTCCACCATTGCTCTTTTGGAAAGTGATGATTATGTGGACGAGGGGGGCTGGCCTCAGATGTACTTAACAGCAACGCCTGGAGCGTCCAAAATACAATCGATGAGCGAATTTACAGCATCAGATACAGAGATTCCCATTCTGGCAGAAAAGGACCATGAAATGACCACATTTTCATTCCTGTTGCAGGCTGCCGATTATGTGTTGAATGAGGATACCGGCGAATATATGTTGGCAGATTATGCGGATAATTATGACAGTGCATCGTTTGTTTTGGGGGGGAGAGTAAACAGAAATGCCGACTGGTCTGCCTATGTTGGCGAGAATAGAGAGCGTGTAATCATACATGCAGTGTATACAATACAAAAACAGGAAACATATGACGAAGGAACCCTGCGGCAGGCAGAGGAAGGAATGAGAGCTCCGCATGGATTGTTGGAGGAAGGCTACTGAAAAATTGGAGAGGGATCTTGAAAGAGGATAAGCTGAATGAAAAAATATAAGATTCTGTTATGGATAGGGATAATTGGAGCTCTGATATTTGAAAAAGGAAGTATACAGACAGTAGCATCGGAAACGGCAGAGAGGCGCATAACCGCGATTGAACTTCCACAAAATCTAAACTTTTATCTTGATCCTGAAAATGAGAACGGTCGGGGACAGATTTATTCTTCAAAATATATGATACGAAACGCAGGGGAGGAAGAGGTTACTTTTTCCATCGACATGTCTCTTGTGCGGCTGGACAGCCAGTCATCTATAGAGTTTCGCAGTGAGGAATGGGATGCGGAGCCTTTGGACAGAAGCATTTACATGTATGTTGTATTTGAAAAGGAGCAGGAGAAGCAGATACATGTATTATCAAACGTGGAAGAACCATGTGAGGAGGAACTGCTGTTAGCTCCGGCAGGACAGAAGGGAGATACAGCCTATATAAGCTTTGGCGGTATGCTGAGCCGGTCAGAGGATTGGAAGAGTGGAGAACTGGCGGTTAATGCTTTATATGCCATGTCTGTGGAAAACGGAGAAAAGTCTGAATACAAGGTTAAAATAGATGGCTGGCATATCAGGATTGAATATGAAGAGGAAAATTTGACGACAGGGGAAAGTGTAGTTTTTTACCTTGTTCCGGACGAAGGATATTCTCTTCCTGCCAGAATTCAAGTATATGTAGGCGGGCAGGAGGCAGAATTTCTATATGATGCTATAACCGGTAAAATTTCCCTTGAAAAGATAACGGGTGATGTAGTGGTATCAGCAAATGGAATAACAAAGGCATCTTTGCCGGTTTCAGAAATAATAAATGAAGAGGAAATGTTTTGGTCCTGGACTGCAGAGGAAGGGATACAGGCATATGAATATATATTTTTACAGGATGATACAGAGATTAGCCGGGGAAGAATTGCGGCTGAGAGCGGTTCGGTAGTATGGAGCTGGAGTGAGGGTCTGGAGAATGGAGACTATCAGCTATGTCTCAGGGCAATCGGAGACAATATTCATTGCCTGAACAGCGAAAAAGAATATTATTCTGTTAGAGTCAACAGAGAATTACTGAAGCCGACAGAGAGTCCGGGACAAAATGGCGAGGAGCGTCCACAGCCTTCAGACGATATGGAAGAAGAGGGAACACCACAGCCTTCAGATGATGCGGAAAGAGAAAAAACACCGCAACCCTCAGACATCATGGAGGGAGAAGGAACACCACAGCCTTCAGTTGACGTGGAGGAACAAAGAACACCACAACCGCAACCTTCAGAAAGTACGGAAAAAGAAAATATAGTGCCGTCGTTGCCGGCAGACAGCGCGGAAGAAGATGAAACTTCTCAGGCGTCTGAGGAATCACAAAACTGAAAGAAATGATCACAAAGAAGCTTTTATAAAATAAGAAAGAGGCGGGCAGAGAAAAATTTTCCCTGCCCGCTATGCAATCAAACAGCGTTCAGACTCTATACGATCCAATATTCTCACACAACGGCGGCACGATATTTAAGGAGATTGATGAAATAGTCCACGCCTGTCGCCGGATGATACGATTTTGATTATCCAGTTTGTTTTTATATAATGAAAATCGAGTTATTTCCGAGTTTAAATACAATAATCACACACTTTTTATTGAAATACCAACGATATGATGTTATTATATTGTCAAAGCAATTGATTTCTTCCGGCAAATGTCATATCTGTGACACACAGCTATCGTGTAAATGCCGCGTCTGATGAAAACGGTCTGTTTTCTTTATTCTGAAATCCTGCTTTTAAATCCCACAAATCTTAAACACGGCAGGAAATCAGAAGAACTGACGGAATTGATATGGAGATGGCTGCATGTTTCGTATAAAGGCGAAGTTCAGAGCTGCATTTTCCCGTAGAGTGGAAAAGTTTCCTGCCTCAAAGGAGGAAAATGCATGGCAGTCAACATAATTACGAAACTCGCAGATTTAAATCTGGTGGACAGGTTCCTTTTTGATGAGGTTATGGAGGATCAGGAATCCTATCAGGCCCTCGTCAGCATCCTGCTGGAAAATGAGATCCAGCTGCTCACCAGGCCGGAGACAGAGAAGGAATTAAGAGTCTCCTCGCAGCTCCGACAGGTAAGGCTGGATGTGGTTGGCATGGACGTAAACCAAAAGCTGTACTACACGGAAATGCAGAAAACGGATACCGGAAACTTGCGTAAACGAAGCAGATATTATCAGGCACAGTTGGACGTATCCCTTTTAGAGCCGGGTACAGCCAATTTCAATTTGTTGAACGACAGTTGCTTTATCCTGATCGCGCCTTTTGATATCTTCGGGAAAGGATTGTACCGCTACACTTTTGAGGGAATCTGCAGGGAGTGTCCGGAATTAAAGATCAAGGACGGCGCCATCAGAGTTTTCATCAATACGAAAGGAACGAATAGAAACGATTTTTCCGGAGAATTTCTGGATCTCATGAAATACATAACGGATTCAACGGACATCGTGGCGGAAAATTCAGAAAGCCCTAAACTTCACAGGATCCATGAAAGTGTTAGAAAGATCAGAACATCAGAGAAAATGGGGGTGAAATATATGCAGAAATGGGAAGAACTGGTCTATGCAAAAGAGGAAGGAAAAGAGCAAGGAGTTGCAGAAGGAGACAGGCTGCGTCTGATAAAAATGATATGTAAAAAACTTGCAAAGGGCCAAACTCCGGAGACCATTGCAGAGGAACTGGAAGAAGAGTTAACCACGGTTACAGAAATCTGCAGAGTAGCGGAGGAACATGCCCCTGATTATGACTGTAGTCGCATATATGCAGCGCTCAATAAAAGGTTGGTGTAATCTTGCAAAATATTCTTCAGGCGTCAGGCATGCGCCGACGCCTGCAAGCTTCTTATAAGTATGACGATAGAGCACGTTACTTCACCAGGTCTCCCCGGATCATACTGTCGATCAAAAAAATATTTTTGAATTTAAATTGTATTCCCCAATATAGCGGTATACCTCTTTTGGTTGAAATACCAACGATATGATGTTATTATATTATCAAAGCAAATGATTTCTTCCGGCAATTGTCAACTTATGACAGACGGATATTGTGTAAATGACGCGTCTGACGAAAACAATCTGTTTTCTTTATTCTGAAATCCTGCTTTTAAATCCCATAAGTCTTTAATACGGCAGGAAACTGAGGAGGAGGGATGATGGTGGAAAATATAGTCAAAAAGATGAAAGAACTCATTGAGAAAAACGGTCCTGGATATCTGATTGATGAACCTTATAAAGTCTATAACGAATTGATAAATTCAAAAACAGCAGACAAAAAAACAGCCGGTGCGATCCTGTATTGCCTGGTTAGCAACATAGGCGACGCAATCGGGGCAGGCTGTGATTTTGCAGGATTGGCAAAGATAATACAGAAGGAATGCTGTTTCAATAAAAGAATGTCAGAGCGGTTAGCAGAGATCTTTTTGTATCTTTATTCGGATGGAAACAGAGATGAATGGAAGCAAAAGGATATGGCAGGGCTGGCGGCTTTTATGAAAGAAGATTTTACGTGTATCTGGGAAGGCCTTTCTGTCTGGGACGCAGGAAACGGAACTGTCGACTGCCATTATGAAGCAGAAATAGCTCTGTTGCCAACTGATAAAGCTGCCAAGGACGTTGAGTTACTCAGGCTTCTTAAGAAGAATCCGTTTATGACAAAGGAAGCGATCCATGACCACTTCGAGAAGAAAATCAGGAACTATCTGGATGATGAATTTGAAGAGTACTGTACATGTGATGATTATTATCAGCCGGTTGTAGAAGATTTTGAGATCGAATATTGTGTAACCGAATGGGGTAAGGAGAGTGGGTTTGAAGTGCTGTCGTGTGATGGCAATGGAGGCGACGATGGGTACGAACCGAAATATAGAAGGGGCTTGTATTGACCATAAGGCACTCTCCCACTAAGACAAAAGACTTTGCACTTTTTGATTCATAGGGTATAATGATAAACAGCAGAAAGAGAAAGACTTTCAGTTGGAGGGAGATTAAATGGAAGAACAGGAACTGATCCGGGAACTGCCCAAGGGACTGATTAACTGGTATGAATTTGAAAGAAACTGCAGGGCCCTGTTTGTGACAGGAGTATCTTAACGAGAGAAGCCATGCCGCAGCTGATCTATGCGGAAGACTATCTGCCGGAGGAAGAGCTGGATGTGAGGTATTTTCCTTCTTACCGCAGTCCGGATACGGTTTTTCTGGAAGAGGAGAGGATCTATAGCAGTCTGATCCAAAACGGCCTTTTTCATGCATCTGAAGGAGCATGGAGTACCTATGCTGAATGCCTGGCTGGAGGAGGATAACTATGTCATGCCCTATATCCAAGGGGAAACGGCGATTGATCGGCCAATGTGATGCTTTGGCGGTCCATTGATTTGATTTACTGGAGGCATTCCCAGATGGAAGCAGTTTTGCCTCGCCAGGAACTTCAGGAGAGGTATCATCTGAACCGATATCTGCCGCTCTGGCGGGCTTTCATTAGCTCTGCCGACGCAATATGAGCATTGTCCATTCCAACCGTACTGTTGTGGCCGTGGAGAAGAAGGAGGATGCAGCCCCGAAAAAATATCATACAGGTTATATTGCAGGGGTGTTTGATCTGTTTCATGTGGGGCATCTGAATATGTTTAAACGTGCCAAGGAGCAGTGCGATTATCTGATTGTAGGAGTGGTCACGGATGAAAGCGTTATTCGGGACAAAAAAACGAGTCCTTATATTCCGTTTGCGGAGAGAATAGAGATGGTTCGCTCCTGCCGCTATGTAGACGAGGCGGTGGAGATTCCGGCGGACTTTGGGGATACAGATGAAGCGTACCGCAGGTATCGGTTTGATGTGCAGTTTTCCGGAAGCGACTATGAGAATGATCCCGAGTGGCTTGCCAAAAAAGTATTTCTGCAAAAGCAGGGATCCGATCTGGTCTTTTTCCCATATAACCAGAGTACCAGCTCTACGAAACTGAAAGAAATAATCACAAAGAAGCTTTTATAAAATAGGAAGGAGGCGGGCAGAGAAAAATTTTCCCTGCCCGCTCTGCTCTACTCGATTTCCGGAGAATCCTTATGCTTCTTTTTTAAAATATATTTTTCAAAATACTCTCCGTAAGGAATATCCGGATCCATAATCACGCTTTCATGGGTGCTTCCCCCCTGCACAAACTGGTGATAATCTCCGTAAAGCATGGTGAGAATCTGATCGTATCCGGCAGGCGCCGGAACCAGGAGATTTTCAAAGGGAAGATATACAGTCTCCTGAAACCACTCCTTTTTAGCGCTTTGAGCGCCGTCAGAAAACAGTTGCCGGATAAGAAAGTCCACATTCTCGGATTCTTCAAACTGGGAGAGATTGAAAGCCTCGAATTGTTTAAAACGTTCCCGTTTTTCCAGTTTGATGAGATCAACCAGCACATCCGCAGCAAGGATGTATGTTTCTCCGCGCTCCAGATTGGTCAGAATTTCGCCGGGATTTACAATAGAGGTCCAGATCTCCTTCTGAGCCTTCTGAATGGTTTCAAGCTGATCGTTCCTCCCGTCAGGAGCGGCATCCAGAGGGAAAATGTCGATGAAAATACCCTGATTCAGGCTTGGAGCCAGGTGCTCAATAGCCGTTGTGCGGCTGTCCCTGATTTTGGACATGAGACGAATGATTCCATCTGTATAGGCATTCTGGAAAAAATAGGGTTCTTTGAATTCCTGCGGCGCAACCGCCTGAAAGCGTTCATAGTCATCCCGGAACATGGCCACGTCAAGGTCGTCATCCCAGGGGACGAAGCCCTGGTGGCGGACCGCGCCCAGGAGCGTGCCATAATAGACAAAATATCTGATCTGATGCTTTTTACATACTTCGTCCAGCTTCTCCAGAAGGCGAAGCTCTACGGCCCATATTTTTTTGCGCTTTTCTGTTACAAGAAAATCACACCGTATTTCTTCTTTGAAAAAAGATGCGTCTAAAGTCATGAATAATCTCCTGTGTTTCATTAATATTCGTTGTACTATTACCCGTCCTTGCTTTACATCCCGGCATCTCCCGATTATAATAGTTAATAGACTTACATTCAGTGTACCATAAAACGGTTCATATGCAAAGAGAGAAACAATACAGGAGCGGCGGAATATGCGATTGATTTTATTTAAAGGACCCGTGGAATCCTTAAATCATTTTGTGGATGAGTTGGACATCCAGCTTCAGGCTATGGGGCATGAGACATTGGTGCCAGATGTTACCCGTTTTGATGCCGGAGCAGTGATGAGCTTCTGCAGCCGGCCGGTGGAGGGAGCTGTTTGTTACGACGGCATGTGTGCCTTTGATAAAGCGATATGCGACCAGCTGAATATTACCATGATCAATATCTTCATGGATCATCCCATGAGCTTTGCAAGCTGCATGGCGGAGCCGCCCACCCGGTATGTTCAGCTGATGCCCGACGAGCATCATGTGGAATTTGCCCGGAGATTTTATCATATAGAAAATGGATTTTTTTTGCCTCACATGGCCAGCCTTTCAGAGGGAATCTGGGAGGAGAGGGAGCAGGAGGGCGGTTCCGTTCAGGAGAACAGCATGTTTCGGGAAGCTTTTTCGCACCAAAAGGAGATTCCGGTGTTATTTCCCTGCGGCTATCGTTCTGTGGAGGAACTGTATGATGATATTAATGAACGGTTTGCCGGCAGTGAGGCCAACAGACTGGCGTTGCAGGTGCTGGAATACCTGATTGCCCATCCCTGGGTAACAATGGAAGCGGCCATGGATCAGTGCCTGGCGGATGCCGGGATGGAGATGCCGGATGAGCTGATCGCTTATTTTCTGGACCATGCAAAACTGCTGGATCATTTCATCCGCATGTATTTCAGAAGAAAGGTTTTGGAGACGGTTATCAGAGCGGAAATCCCGGTGGCAGTGATGGGAGGCAACTGGCAGGCCTTTCCGCTGACGCAGTCAAAAAATGTGACCATCCTGCCCAACACGAATTTTACCGGAGTGTTTCCCTATATGGAGAAATCGGCCATAACGCTGAATGTGATGCCCTGGTTCAAGGCGGGAACCCATGACAGGATTTTTAATGCGCTGCTCCATAATTCCTGCCCTCTTTCAGATACCAGCACATGGCTGACAGCGCATTTTACAGAGGATAAGGAATGCGCCTATTATTCCCTGGAGCATCTGGAAAAGCTTCCCGGGCAGATCACAGCTCTTCTGGAAAATCCCGGACGGAGAAGAAGCATCATTGAAAATGGGCGGACAAAAGTTTTAAACCATTATACAAGCCGGCAGATTACAGAGACGATTTTACATTATCTTACTTTATTTTGACGGGAGGATCTGAGAGTAGTGCTTTCCCAGGTACTTCTTGTATTGTTTCAGAAAGATACGGCGGTACTGATTATAGTTGCTCATATTGGGAAATTTGTTGTCGTCATGCATGCACCAGGGATAATGCTGCACCGGCACTGCGATTTTGTATCCATTCTCCAGGAAGCGGATGCTCTGGAAGGCATCATAAAAGTCCCAGCCCTTCAGATATTCGGTATCCCACGGCAGGTCATGGCAGGTGGCCATAAAGAAACCGTCAATTTCCGCAGCGAAAGATATGCCATCTTCTGAGAAATGATAGCGATAATCATCCGGCTTTGGCAGGGACTGCGCTGCCTCGCGGGGATACAGGTTTCCTGTCTGCCGCCAGTGCCACATGAGCCCATCGGGAGATACAGAGTCATAGCCGATCATGCCGATCATACCAATCGTTGGATCGGAGCGGAAGATTTCCAGAAGATCGGAGAGAATATTTCTGTTCAGAATAAAAACATCCTGGTGCATATAAATTTTGTACCGGGCATGGGATGCGGCCATGCCTTCATTGTAGCCCTGTGTCATGGAGGGGGCATCGTTTATGGTGAGCAGATCAATCTCATAGCCGGAAGGCACATACAGATGGTTGATATAGTGAATGCATTCCTCCAGAAGCAGATCGTTGTTGGAGCATATGATAAAACAAAAACTTTGGTCATTCATGACAGAAATCTCCTTATTTCGATATTGGTGTGTTTCCGGTTCTGGATAAGGAATCGTTTCGGGAGCTGTCTGCAGTTGCAGTCTCTTCGCTTTGAACCAGCGTAAGCAGCAGCCGGATATCGCCGCTGTCCCAATGATTGGAACAGATAGAGATGATCTGTTCATATAAGGAGTCATCCGGAACGATCAGATCATCCTTCAGGATCACATATACGGCGAACACAGACAGATCAGCTCGCTGCAGATAAGAGGCAGCCTCTTCCACAGAGGTATCTGAAAGCTGAAAGAGCAGCCGGCGGAAGGCAAACAGAGCGAGCATGTATTTTTCCCAGAGAGAATCTTTGCAGGTACAGCCTGAGGAAAAAAGCTCCTTCTGATACTTCTGTTCCAGCTCGATGATATGGAGCATCCGCAGGATCCTGTGGATCTCGCCCCGGTATTTGTAGGCAAGATGTCCTTCTCCGGTTTCAATATAAGGAATAAGAGTCAGAAGCAGATCGGTATCCTGTGCTTTCAGCGCCCGGTCAAGGGTATTGGTAATGGTTTGCTCCGCGGCCAGAGCCGCGTCTTTTTCTGCTTCTAATTCCTGAAAATACAGTTCTGCTTCAAGGGATAAATGAGACATATAATTTGCTCTTTTCTGCATATTTTAATAAGTCTATTATAACGACTCTGTGGATTCTGCGCAATTGATTTTGAGATTTGTACTGTGATTTTATATAATGATAAATCCCATATATAGAGGAGGGGACGACAGAGTATTCAATGCCCTGATGCATTATTCATGTCCTCTTACAGATACAAGTTCATGGCTGTTAAAGAATTTGGAAGCTGACAGAGAATGCGCTTACTATTCTCTTGAGCGTTTGGATGAGGTGCCGAATAAAATCTATCAATTACTGAATCATCCGGAAATGCAGCGCGATATTGTTGAGAATGGACGGGAAAAGGTAAAAAATAATTATACAGGCAATCAGATGGCGGAAACGGTGCTAAAATATCTTATGGAATGTGTGTGATGCGACAGAATGTTGTGCAGAAAGGGAGTAAGTATGAAACTGTTTATTTTGCAGCCTTCCTCGGGAAAGCTGACATCCATCCTGAAACAGACAAAAGAGATCCTGCAGACAAAGGATTCCAATACAGTTGTTGAAATCCACAGTGACAAAAATATCAAATTGGTTTGCGAGGATGTAAGAAAGTCAAATGCGGATCTGTTTTTGAATTTCAACCTGACAGGTTTTGAACAGAGTACACTGACAGATGGCGTTGCTTATAATTTGCTTGATTGTAAGCAGATTCATATTCTGCTTGACGATAAACTTCCAAATGAGAAATATCTTGCGAAGCAGCTGAGCATTTCCATGTTTTTTTATTGCCTAGGTACGGATTACTATAAATATCTTTTGGACAGATATCCGGATATTCCCTGGCTGAAGGAGATCAACTTCCGCCAGGAAGAAAGCAAAGAGAAAGCTCCGTCCGCGAATGCGGAAATTTTATGCGGCATCGTTCAGGAGGTGGCCCGAATCTGCCGCATAATTTAGAATGTTATGTAAAGATAAGAGCAGTCCGCAAAGCGCGAAGCCCGTTGTCTGGCTTTATCTGGGGGATGAAGTCACCTCTTTTACAGCGGCGCCAAGCTGCTTAAAATAAGGAATGAGATTTTCCAGTGCGGCGGCAATTTCGGAATCCGCTTTGGTAGATATTGCGGAGTTTAATGTCAGCATCTTCTGATTAAAAGTTTCTTTATCAATACGCGTGTGCTCATTGTTAAGAATCGCCAGTGTCGAATTGGTAACAGAGATTTCCCAGTTGATAGCATCAATGATATTTTTCAGATACTGATCAGTATCGGTCTGCCTGTTTCCGGATAATTCACTGATGATCGTGGGCAGATTTTTGATCAGGCGGTCGTTAAACTCTGCCAGTGTTTCCAGTGCTTCAAGTTGTTCTGTCGTCATGTTTTCCATTGTAATCCTCCATCCTTCATGCTTGCTAACAGGGCTTTCTGAACTTCCAGTTTATTATATTATAAACAGTTGATCCGGGCAATACGAAACAGTTCCTTTATACGTTCCGGATATGAGAAAAGTTCTTTGACCTTTCGGTAACCGCTGAGCGCGATCTCTTTTCGCAAATCTTCATGTTTTAAGTAAAAATCAGCTTTGGCAACCGCATCCTCCATGCTTTCATACATGATCACATCTTTTTCACTTTCAAAGTATTCTGCCAGTTCAGGCTGATAGTTGGATAAAAGTACGCCTTTAGATCCCATAATATCCAATGCTCTTAAGGGAATACCTGATTGGATGCATTTTAAAGTCGGATTCAGGTTCAGTTTGCTGCAGCGGAAAACACAGGGCATCTCATCTGCATATTTTACAGGTCCGCGGTATCTGACATGCTTCAGAGAACAGGGATGAGAGGAATAGAAATGGGTGTGAAATAATTCACCCATTTGCTCCAGCAGAAAACTACGTTCAAGATGCGTTACCTCTGTAGCTATGGCATAGGAAAGACCGCGATGATTCAGGAAGAGAGAGGTCTGCCCGATCTTCTTAAAAGAAGCATTGACTGCATTCAGGAGATCCTCTGTAATCAGATCATCCAGAATATAGCATCCGTAAATACGCAGCTGTGCCTGAAGGATCCCTTCAATATACCCTTTGACAAAATCGCCAGCGGAAAACAGCAGCGTTGCCAGAGGGGAATCATAAAGATGCCCAACGAATGATACATCTGCGCGGCAGGCTTCCACCAGCTTTGGATGGAAAGTAAGAGAATCCAGACGATGGGTATTGACAGCCAGGGGCAGATGAAATACGGTAGTGTATCCCTCGCGCTGATATTGCTGTACTTCTATACGGTCAAACAGAAAGATATAATTCGTTTCGTAATTGAAATATTCCTGCAGGCGCTCTTCCAGAGGACTGTCATAACACCAGGAGATATATTTAATATGGGACTCATTGCAGAGTTGTGCTACCAGTGGGAAAAAGTTAATGCTGAATACCAGATCATAATGGTCTGCTTTCAGATAAGATGAAAAACGTTCACAAAAAAAGGGGTCTTTAAATTTATCCGGAAAATGATAATAAACCGTTTTACAGACATGCCCTGCTTTTCTTAAATAGTATAAAAGATCATGATAAGTATAGCTTCCCATATCATAAAATAGAATTTTCATACAACAAATCTCCGTTAACGATTGTGGATTGACAATCCTATTATAAAGGCTTTTTTGAAGTCATACAATTACTTTTTGCAAGAAAGTGAAGGTACGGGACAAAGTATTGGCAAATGTGGAGAAAATTTTCGTTTTCTATTTTGATTTCAGGGAAAAAAACAGAACAAAACAGCAATATATACAGAGCATATTTATGGATTACACAAGATATTGTATTGTGCAACTTAACAGGCGAATTTGTCTGCATGAGAGATTCTGTTGACGTATGAAAACTTCAGGGTGTAGTATGGATATACAGTATTTTGTATATAAGTTATGCTGTTTTCAGGGGACTTTCAAGGGGTGAATAGAGCTGAAATTATTTTAAGAAGAGGAGGATTAAGAGAATGCAGCAAAATGAACCGGTAGTGGAGAGTCTAAAACAGCTGACAGAAACTGTTATTGGGCTTACGCAACAGATTGGTAATGTGAGTGAACAAATCAAGTGTGTAGATGAAAAAATTGGGTGGATTGATAAAAAAATTGAGCGGATTGATAAAAAAATTGATACCGTCGAGAAGACGTTAACTGAGCGGGTAGATGCCGTCGAGAAATCGTTGAATGAGCGGATAGACGCCGTCGAGAAGTCGTTGAATGAGCGGATAGACGCTGTTGAGAAGTCGTTAAGTGATCGAATAGATACTGTCGAGAGGTCACTAAATGAGCGGATAGACACCGTTCAGAAGTCGTTAAGTGATCGAATAGATACTGTCGAGAGGTCACTAAATGAGCGGATAGATGCTGTCGAGAAGTCGTTGAATGAGCGGATAGACGCTGTTGAGAAGTCGTTAAGTGATC
>CAMWFQ010000009.1 GCA_947173495.1 uncultured Lachnospiraceae bacterium
TTTCGGAACACGAAAAACTACGTCATACTCAACAGGCTAAAGCCCATATCAAAATATCGCGCAGACAAACCCCTGACTTTTGAGGGGGGACCGGGCTTAAAAACCCGGCAGAGGTGTCTGTGTTATTTTTCCTGAAATGCATAAAAAAATAAGAATGCAACATTCTATATACAAATGTCGCATCCCTGCCTGTTATTATATTTATCGGATCAAGTCGAAAATACTTTAGGTCATATTTTAAGTTTTTTACTTTTTTATTTTTTTCTTTGTCTGTATTCATTTCTGTTATCTTTACAGGGAAATATTTTTGAATACCTTATCCCTGTCGTCCTGTTCAATCCCCAGATAGCGCTTTGTGATCTGATAGGAAGAATGGTTATAAATATTCATCAGCAGGGCCGGCGGCGTTCCCTGCCGCCAGGCGTGGTAACCGAAGGTCTTCCGCAGGGAATGGCAGCTTATATTATGGCACAGACCCACGGACTCGGCGGCCTTTTTAATGACCCGGAAGGCCTGACTGCGGCTCAAAGGCTGATTTGCGCCCTTACGGCTGGGAAACAGGCAGGTATCTTTTTCAGGGGCGGATGAAAGCTGACTCCTGTATACGGTGAGAACATCCATGACAGCCTGGTTTAAGGCGATAGCAGTCGATTTGCCGGTCTTTTTTTCTGTAACAGCCAGATGCTCCAGAAAGCAGCTTCTGCTGAAATCATAAAGATCACCCCATCTTAATGCAAGAATATCCGTGATGCGGAGGGCGGTGTTGAGACCCAGAATGCAAAGGGTATAATTGCGGATGTTTGTTTCTTTTTCCAGATAAAAATTCTTAAATTCGTGAAGCAATGCAGTATCTCTGATCGGTTGTGTTGTACTCATTTTTCTCCTTTCCGTTTCCGGCGATGTTCCATGCCTGTTAACACTAAATATTCCTGTAAACATCATAGAAGACTCTCTCTGGGTCTTCCATGTCATGAAGTAAAGCGGCTGTGTTGAAGCAGCCGCTTTCATTATAATGCAACACTTGTATATAAAAAGTTGTATTCGAAACAGGCAGGGATTGCTGAAAGAGACAAGGAGGTTGGCATGCTGAGACTGACAGTGAGCACAGAGGAATATCTGATGATCGGGGAGGACATCAGGCTGGTGTTTTTGGGAGGGACGGGAAAGCACCTGAGAATCATGATAGATGCACCCAGGGACAGAAATATCGTCAGGAGTACCGTACTGGAAAGGGACATCAGGGATTCGGAAGAGAGAGCAAGGATCCCCCGCTATTACGCGGAGCAGGAGCATCCGGAGAAATATGTGAAGAAGAGAGGAGGAGGACCCAGGGAACAGGAGAGTCCGGCACCCGAAGGGAAAAAGCCTGTTATTTCAATTGTTCATGGAAAGGTAAGGAGCAGTTCAATCAGGTAATAACCGGACGTTCTGCATTGCAGCAAGGGCACGGCAGAGGGATGCCCGGTCATTATAAAAGACACACAAACAATTCACACCGATGTAAACGGATTTACATCAGGTAAAGCCAAGGAGGTAAATTTATGGTAGTACAACACAACTTAACAGCAATGAATTCCAACAGAATGCTCGGTCTGACCACAAAGTCACAGGCCAAGTCCACTGAGAAGCTCTCTTCCGGTTATAAGATCAACCGTGCGGCGGATGACGCGGCAGGACTGGCGATCAGTGAAAAAATGAGAAGGCAGATCAGAGGTCTGACTCAGGCTTCCTTAAACGCACAGGATGGTATCAGCGCAGTACAGACGGCAGAAGGTGCTCTGACAGAAGTACACGATATGCTCCAGAGAATGAACGAGCTGGCAACCAAGGCGGCAAACGGAACAAACTCCTCGGAGGAGCGCGAATACATCCAGAGCGAGGTTGATGCTCTCATCGATGAGATTGACCGTGTGGCAGAGACCACCAAGTTCAATGAGCTGTATCTGCTCAAGGGCGGCGACAGCGATTCCGCAGCAGATACGGCGGCTGTTAAAAAGACCGCTGTCATGAATGACGCGGCAAAGAAGCTGGGAGAGATGACGATCACTCTTAAGGCTGGTGCAGCAGCTGTGTATGGTGCAGGTGAGACAGATGCGGTTACGGCTACCGCTGCTGCCGCTGCTGCGTCAATGGCGTTGGATACGGCCACACTTGGAACAAACAAGTTATTTGTAAGCCCGACGGCCGGTGGAACAGCAGCAACCGATCATGTGGAGGTAACAGACGCAAATCTTTCTACTTATTTTGACGTGGATGCACAGGGAAACGTTACGGCGAAAGCAGGTCTCAGCTTTGTAACGGCAGCCAATGCGACAGTTGCCAATGCTAACGGTGGAACGACTTCCAATGGTGTGGCTGTAGTGAAGGGCACCGCAGCAACAACCGCAACCACCGGCACCCTCGACCAATATGTAGAATTAGATGCCGATGGTAACTTAAAGTATAAGGCTGGTGCAATGCTGTACAAGGTAGCTGCTGATGCAACAGGCCAGCATGGTGCGCAGACTCCTCAAACCGGCAGTCAACAGATTGCAGAAGGTGATCTGGGAACCTATTTTGAGGCAAAAGGAACACCGATCCGCACAGGAGCAAATAATACCGATCCGGCTCTGGCAGAAGATGCGGATATGTCTGCTTACTTTGATGAATATGGTGTATACAAGGGAGGTCTCTATCTGGAGGATAATGCAGGCGCCATGAAGGAGATCGGTGCGGAGCAGATCGAAAAATATTTTACCTTTAAAAATGCAGACGGTTCAGACAGCAGTGCCGCCACTTCCAAGCTGCAGTTCAAGCTTCAGGTGGGAGCAGATGGTACGGAACGGAATATGATTGAAGTGGAAATCGAGTCCATGAGCGCAGCCGGGATCGGTGTTGATGGACTGGTGAAGACAGGTGTTCTCACGCAGGACAGCGCCAGAGAGACCATTGAGACACTGAAAGGAGCTATCAAGAAGGTTTCCCAGCAGCGTTCCGACCTTGGTGCAGTTCAGAACCGTTTGGAACACACCATTAACAATCTGGACAATATTGTTGAGAATACAACCGCCGCAGAATCCCAGATCCGTGATACGGATATGGCTACTGAGATGGTCAGATACTCCAATAACCAGATTCTTGCACAGGCCGGTCAGGCAATGCTTGCACAGGCAAATCAGTCAAACCAGGGTGTTCTTTCGCTCCTTGGTTAATGGCCGGGCAGTTAAAAAATTGGAATATTGTTGTACACATAATACAAAAACCGCGGGAGGGAAAGAACTCTCCCGCGGTTTTTGTTATGGCCTGTTTCCTTTTTCTGTAATTAATCATCTCCTGTAAATATTTCCCGGTGTATATATTTCCTGAATTCAAAACATGATAAGAAATAACAAAAAGAGATTGACAAGGCAATGGAAATATTGTATATATAATTTATAATTAAACTTTAATTAATAATTAAACCTAAGAGAAGGAGGAAGTTATATGAAACGATCAAATCCCCAAAAAGTTCTTGCTGTGCTAATGGCCTGCATTATGGTTCTGTCTGCGGGATGCGGCAATTCCGGTGCAGACAAATCGACCGACAGTGCTGCAGATACCCAGGAGAGCAAATCGTCTGACAGTGCTGCAGATACCCAGGAAGGCCAGACAGCCGATAGTTCCGCAGAGACGCAGGCAGGTGACGATCCGGCAGATGCTCCTGAGGAAAGCATTCGGGTTATCACATATTTTGCAGGTTCTGATACCTGGGCGCCTACATGGAAAGAAGTAATTGCTGAATACATGGAGGCTCATCCTAATATTACGATTATAGATGAATCGGTTCCCACTGCCGGTACCAGCGATGTGATCCGTCCGAAGATGAATGCTGATATTACGGCCAATACCCCTGCAGATTGCGCATTATATTTTAATGGGACAGATGCGGAACCGTTGTATAAATCCGGGCTTTATGTTACATGGGATGAAATTCTGGATGAAGATCCACAGTGGAGGGATCAGTTTTTGACGGCAGCTCTTGAAGCAGGAAAGACGAATGGTGAAATCAGCAACCTTCCCTATATCGGCTCTTTTGAAGGACTGATTTATAATAAGGCTATTTTTGACGAGTACCAGTTAGAGTACCCGACAAGCTGGGAGAATATCATAAAGGCCTGTCAGGTGCTTTCAACGGAATCGGATTATATTCCGTTGTCAAATTCTCTGCTTCGTGTGACGGCGCTGTTTGATTGTATCCTGCTTGCACAGGTGGGCCCTGAAAAGCGTAATGAATATATGGATTCTTCCTGGGCCGCAGGACTGGACCGGATTAAAGAGCTGTATGAGGCAGGCGCTTTTCCCAAGGATGCCGCAACACTGGCATTGGCTGACGTCCGTGCGATGTTCGCGGAAGGAAAAGCTGCCATGATGTTTGATGGATCCTGGGTATTAAACAGCGTTGAAGATAATCCTGACATGCGTATGATTTCATGCCCTGTTTTTGAAGACGGAACCGGTGAGGAAGGAGCTGTAATCGCGGATTATGCATCCGGCTGGTTTATGTCCAAAGCGGCCTATGAGCGCAGCAGCGCGACCCTGGATTTCATTAAATTTATGTGTTCTCCGGAAACACTCTCCCGGTTTATCGAAGTTGGCGGTTATGCAGCCATGCAGATAGAAACCACCGAAAATACGAAACCTGTCAATGTCAGTGCAGCTGAGATGATGGCTGCGGCAACACGGATGGTTTCTCCCATTAATCAGAATATGAATCGTGAGGTTTATAACTCACTTTCCGGTAACATTGTGCTTGTGTGTGAAGATGAAATGACCAGTGAAGAGCTGCTTCAGGAGTCCCGGGACATGCTGGACTCTATTGAGGCAATGGAATAAGACATTTGATCTCAGGCAGGCAGTATTGATGCGATGTGCTGTCTGCCCTGACACATTGGCTATAAGGAGGAGCATTTCTATGGCGTTGAAAAGCAAAAAGTATCCGCTTTTATTCCTCATTCCGGCGCTTGCCTTTATAGGAATTTTTTTACTTCTGCCTTTGGGAAGGACCGTTTATTACAGCTTTACGGCATGGTTCAATTTTGCGCCGACGAAGAAGTTTATCGGGCTTCAAAACTATGTGAATCTGCTACAGGATGACGTACTGCGCATTGCTTTACGCAATACGGGAATTTTAATTGTATTTGCGCTGATCTTTCAAATCGGAATCGCTACGCTGCTGGCGGTCTGTGTTGATTCTGTCCGTCATGGCTTTCAGTTTTTCCGTACCGTTTACTTTTTTCCAGTCATTATTTCGGCAACGGCGATTGGGCTGATGTTTTCTTTGATCTATAAATATGATTATGGTCTGCTCAATAATATTCTGGCGGGTTTTGGGAAAGAGAAGCAGGTGTGGCTGACTGCCAAAAGTGCAATCTATTGCGTAGCGATCCCCACTGTGTGGCAGCATGTGGGCTTTTATTTCATAGTGGTATTAACCGGAATTACCAATATCCCGGGAGATATTTATGAGTCCGCTACATTGGATGGGGCAACTTTCCGGCAAAGAGCGGTTCATATCACGATTCCCATGCTGAAACCGATACTGGTTTCTAATATTGTTCTGGTGGTATCCCAGAGCTTTCGGGTGTTTGACATGGTGTATGTGGTTACAGGGGGAGGACCACGCCATGAATCTGAGCTGCTCAGCTCCTATATGTATTCGAAGGCTTTTGCGGATTATAATACCGGCTATGCCAGTGCAATTGCCATTGTAATGATTATTATGGGCATTTTCCTGACCGGAATTCTCCGTTTTCTGACAGGCAGAATGCAGGGAGACGACTGAGAGGTAAAAGATCATGAAATATAATTATGTGAAAAAAAGTGACAGAATCAAGGCTTCTGTGTACGGATGTCTGCTATACGCGTTTCTGATCTTCTGGGCACTGCTGACCATTGTTCCGTTACTTTGGGTGTTTATTAACTCCTTTAAAACGTCAAACGATATTCTGCTGAATTCCCTGGATCTTCCTAAAAGATGGGATCTTCGGAATTATATCAATATGTCCACATATCCGGATATGAATCTGATCACGGCATTTAAAAACAGTATGTTGATATGTGGAGGGGTTGTGTCGGGGGTTTTAATCGGTGCGGGATTTGCGTCTTTTGCATTGGGACGTTTTGATAACTGGTTTAATAAATATGTAAACGCACTGTTGTCCGGCTGCATGTTGATTCCGGCTTTTTCAACACTTATCCCGAACTTTGTACTCATCAGCGGTTCGCCTTTCCGCGGAACACAGTGGGCAGTTATACTGCCGCTGATTGCCAGTAATATGAGTTTTTCTACAATTTTGCTGACAGGATATGTGCGCTCCCTGCCAAGAGAACTGGATGAAGCTGCTATTATTGACGGAGCCAGTGTTATGCAGGTATTTGTCCGTATTATAATTCCATTATCCAAGCCCATGCTGGTTACGGTGGGAACCATGGCTTTTATCTGGACGTATAATGAGCTGCTGCTTTCCCTGGTATATCTGCCTACCCGGAATTTGCAGCCGGTCAGCGTGATTCTGTCTCTTGTGAGCAATATGTACGGTACAGATTATGGTGCTATGATGGCATCTATCTGCCTGACGATTCTGCCGGTATTACTGCTGTATATTGCAGGACAAAAACAGGTTGTCAAAGGGCTGACAGCGGGAGCTGTAAAAGGATGAGTGTGATCTGAGAGGGCGGCGCTTCAGCGGGGAAAACAGAAAGAAAATGATAAGGGAGAAGAAACGATGATCCGAATATTGATCAATCAACTGGGGTATGATTCCGAGGATACGAAAAAAGCTGTTTTGCAGGTGACAGCCGGTGAACAGCCGTTGGAAGAGAGCTTTACCATTTTTGAAGAACTGACGGGAAGGAAGGTCTACCAGGGCTTGCTGATAAAGTCTGCACCGGTTGCCAGATGGAACAAAGGGGATTTTTATGTGATGCCCTTTTCGGATTTTCAGCCGGATAAGAGTAAAAATTATGGATATTCTTATAAGCTTCGTGTAAAGACAACGGCTGGCGTGGTGGAATCATCTCCCTTTGAGATATACGGCAATGTCCTTGAGTATACAACCTTGTCCTCTGTTATGTATTATTTTAAGTCCCAGCGGGTGACAGGGGAGTATGAAAAGGCAGACCGTTGTCTGGCCTTTAAGGGCCCCAGAGAGGGGACCGTAGATATGCATGGGGGATGGAATGATGCTACGGGAGATATCGGCGTCCATCTGACGCATCAGACGGTATCCGGCTATTTTAATGTGCAGCAGGGAAACCTGGCGGTTTTTACTTTCTACAAACTGATGGAACTGATAGAAGAGAGCAGCTGGGAATATTACGCTATTTTCAACCGCCGTATTCTGGATGAAGCTGCCTATGGAGCAAACTGGCTTATGCGCCGCCGTGCTCCTTCCGGATCTTTTTTCAAGGCAGGACCTCTGCGGCTGCCAGATGCCTATGAACTTTCTGAGGTGACCCGTAAATGTGGATTTGAATACAAGAATACGATTGGAGCAGATGGAAAACAGATTCCTCCGGACCAGTGGACGATCACAGACGAAAGCTATGAGGCGTCCTTCAGGGGCGGCGGTGGTTATGCGGTGGCGGCGCTGGCCATGGCGGCCCGATACCCTTATGCTTCTTCGGAATATACCTCCTGGGAATATCTGGATGCGGCCCGGAGTTCCTTTTTGTATCTGGAAGAGAATAACGAGAAGTATACAAAGGACGGCAAATGGAATTTAATGGATGAGTATTGTGCGTTGGAGGCCTGCATTGAGCTGTACCGTACTTCCCGGGAATTCGGATTTATGCGGCGGGCCCGGAATTATGCGGAGAAGATTATGGGGCACTATATTGGCAGGACAGAACGCAGCGGTTATCTGAGCCACGATGAAACGGACAGACCATTCTTTTCCCCGGCGGAGGAAGGCGCGCCTGTTATGGCGCTGCTACACTATACGGAAATAGAAAAGGACGCGGAGCGGAGAGAAAAAGCAATCGAGACTGCAGAAAAGGTTATGTGGTTTTTGCTGGAAATGACGAACCGGGTATCCAATCCCTTCGGCTATGCCCGCGAGTATATACAGGACAGAGAAGGTAACCGCAGAGAGCAGTTTTTCTTTCCCCATAACTCGGATGACGCGCCCTGGTGGCAGGGCGAGAATGCCCGGATTCTCTCGCTTTCGGCGGCGGCAAGATTGCTGATGGGGAAGACGCGGGACGCAGAGCTGGCAAAGGCGCTGCAGGAGTTTGCAGATGATCAGATTGCGTGGGTGCTGGGAATGAACCCTTATGATTCCTGTATGATGGTGAATCGTGGCAGGCATAACCCGGAGTATTTTTATAAATATCAGTATGATTTTATCGGAGCGCCGTGTGGGATTGTGAACGGCATTACCAGTGCAATAGACGATGAAGAGGGAATTGAATATGTGGCCTCGCCCCTGGATAACCCGCCGGTGGATGACAACTGGAGGTGGGCGGAGGAATGGCTTCCCCATGCGATCTGGTATCTGCATGCGGTTGGCTTAAAGAGGCGTTAGAAGATATGGAAAGGAGTATTGGGTGTTATGTCAGGAGCTTTAGACGCTCTTTTAAATAAATTCCTGGATATGGATATTCCGGCGTTTGACTGCCTGGTCTATTATAAAGGAGAAGAGGTTTACCGTCGTCTGGCGGGGTATGGCGATTATGAAAAAACAAGAGCACTGAGTACGGAACAGCGGTTTTATATTTATTCGGTTACAAAGCTGATGACAGTGACTGCTGTACTGCAAATGGTGGAAGCGGGCAGGCTTCGGCTGGAGGACAGACTGAGCGACTTTCTTCCGGAGTTTGAACATATGACAGTAAAGGAAGGGAAAAGTATCCGGGATGCGATTATTCCTGTCACGATCAGACATTTGCTTACAATGACGGCAGGATTTAATTACGACCGTTCTTTGGAACGCCCCGCATGGCGTCGGGCACGCGCGGCCTCGGACGGACATTGTCCCACCGTACAGACAGTATGCTTTCTGGCACAGGAACCGTTGGAATATGAACCGGGAGAAGGGTGGGAATACAGTTTTGCGCATGATATTCTGGCGGCAGTTGTGGAGATACTTAGCGGGCAACGTTTTGGAGAATATGTAAGGGATCATGTGTTTGCTCCCCTGGGGATGAGACATTCCACCTTCGATGTTTCAGAAATAGCGGAAAAGGATTTGTGTGCACAATATCGTTACAGGGAAGAAACACATGAGCTGATAAACTGTGGAAAAGAGATTCAGAATGGGTTCAGACTCGGAGATCTGTATGAGAGCGGCGGGGCGGGATGCTGTTCCACCGCAGAGGATGTGATGAAGCTGTTGGAATCGCTGCGCAAAGGAGAAATCCTCAGACCGGAGACGGTTACAGCTTTGTCCGGGAATCAGTTATCCGGAATACAGACCGGGATGTTTCAGAGGGCACAGTCGGATACACGCTATGGATATGGTCTTGGAGTGGGATGTCCCAATGGTACGCCGGGCTGGAGCTGTTTTGGCTGGGGCGGCGCCGCAGGCGCTTACTGTGCGGTTGACAGAGAAAACGATCTCTGCTTGATCTATCTGCAGCATGTATTAAACACACCCAACAAGTATTTGAGGCGAGAGCTTTATCCTGCCGCGAAACAAGAACTGAGAATCAATTAATCAGAGATAACCGGTCAGAGGCTTGGGTTCAGTAAAATTCAGGAAGAATATAAGTTGCTTACGGCAACATTTGCGAATTTCTGCTATAATAATTCCTGAAGAGCATTTTTTTACAGAACAGCGTTCGGTAAAAGATTATAATCGACAGGAGGGTCTGTTATCATGCATACATATATTCCTTCATATCTTCGCAGCAAGAATCGTGGTGTGGTACTGCAATTATTTATTCAACATAGACTTCTTTCAAAGGCAGATATTGCAAAGCAGTCCAGTCTGACTTTTCCCACGGTTACAAACGTTATTTCGGATTTCATTCAGATGGGTCTTGTGTCGAAAACCGACAACATGTTCACATCTGAGAACGGACTGGGACGAAAGAGCGTACAATTGCGTTTGAACGAGAATGCCGTCAGTACAATCGGGATCTTTTTTGAGGGAAATCATTTACGTGTGGGGTTGATGAATCTTTTGCATGAAGTGGTCGACTGTATTGATTACTCCCTGCAGATTGATCCTTCTACACCAGAGGAGTATGAAGTCATTTCCAGACATATGACGGACGCGGCTGATACGCTTGTGCAGGCACATCCGGAAACACGCGTGCTTGGAGTCGGAATTGGTATGCCGGGTGTAGTTGACGCAAAAAACAGCACCTTTCGCAGATGGGGGAAATTGTATCATTTTTATGATTTTTATAAAACGTTTGATAAAAATTTCTCATTACCTGTTTTTATAGAAAATGATATTAATGCGGCCGCTCTTGGCGAGACGATCCTGCGAAATGATCCAGATTTTTCCAATCTTTTTTTCCTTTCCATTGGGACCGGCACAGGCGCCGGCCTTATCATCAATGACCGCATATGGCATGGCAATATGAACTATGCCGGGGATGTGGGCATGGTGATGAACGAGCTGGATCTTGTCAGTCTGCCCGGGGATTTTGCGTCCTTACGTCTGAATAATCAAATCTGCGTCAGCGCAATTGAGAAAAGATTCTGTGTAGATATTACCCATAAAATTCCCTGCAGTGAAGACAAAAAACAGAAAATAAGCGAGTATGTAGTAGAACGTTTTCTTCCTATGATCTATAATTTGAACTATATTCTGGATATAACAAATTATGTTCTTTCCGGGTCCCTCATAGACTACCTTGGAGATGTGGTTTTCGATTGCACACACAGGCATTTGGAGCAGCTGCAGCAGTTGGACATGATCCCGATGCAGGTAAAAGTTATTCCGAGTATCCACCGCAACGTTGGGATAGTGGGTGCGGCGGACATTGCTCTTGGCAACAGACTGTCGGCGATTCTGGATTGAAGATAAGATTTGCTTTTTCAAAATGTCACAAAAAGAAAAAACCCCATCACAAAAACAACATTTCTTTCGCAGAGTGCATAAGATTATCAGAACTTATATCACAAAAATAACAATTTGAAACACAAAAATTACAGATTCATCCCTTCGTTTACAGATAAAATGAATTTCAACAAACATTCAATTTTACTGAATCAAACGGAGGGATTCATTATGAAAATGAAAAAAGTGATCGCACTGATCAGTGCGGCGGCGATGGTAGTTTCCCTTGCAGCCTGCGGCGGAAGTGATTCCTCAGGCGGCAGTTCATCAGAAGGCAGTACTGCTTCGGAAGGCAGTTCATCAGAGGGCGGATCGGACAGCGCCGGCGGCAGCGGAGAGGTGCAGGGGGTGGCGCTTCATCTTCCCACGGTTTATGATCTTCCGGATGCCGAAATGGTGGAAGCAGAGATCAATAAGATTGCAGAAGAAAAATACGGCCTGCGTTTTGATATCAATTTTATCTCCACAGGAAACTGGCAGCAGCAGTCCAACCTTCTTTTTACAGGTGATGAGGCGGATGTGATCGCAGTATTCGGAACACCCCTTACCACATTCGTGAAGAACGGACAGCTGACAGATCTTACTGATTATTATGCCAATGCATCCGACGAGTTCAAGAAGGTATGGTCGGCAGAGGAAATGAAGGGAACAACCATTGACGGAAAGATTTATGCGGTTCCCAATCTGAGAAATTTCGGTAACTATTTCGGCCTGAATATTGATACGGAAGTGGCAGCCGAGCTGAATATTGAAGACGGTCAGCATCTGACCATGCAGGAGGTAAGTGATTTCCTCTATGCAGCTCATGAGAAATATCCGGACCGTTACGCATTGGTTCCTCAGGGCGGAACAACTCTGATCGGCCAGTGGTCATGGGACGGGCTCGGAGACGAGAGATGGGTCGGCGTCCTGGAAGACTGCGGGCAGGATACCACCGTTAAGAATGTTCTGGATATCGATGACTTTACAGAGTTCTGTACATGGGCCGAGACCTGGTATAAGGATGGGTTGATCATGCCGGACATTCTCAGCAATACCACCCCCTGGCAGACAATGATTCTGAACAAGCAGGCGATTTCCGTATTTGACAATTATGGCGTCAATGCAGCTGCCGGATGTATCCGTACCGTTGTAATCGACAAATGGGCACAGTCCAATTCCTATCAGGCTCTGTGCTATGGAATCAACCAGAATTCTTCCAATAAAGATGCTGCCTGGAAAGCAATGGAAGTTCTTTATACGGACAAAGAGATCTGCACGCTGCTGGCGGACGGTATCGAAGGGACACACTATGTGGTGAACGACGACGGAACCATTTCCTTCCCGGAGGGAAAAACCGCTGCCGACTGCGGATACGGTATGGCGGAAGGATACTGGATCGTTCCTTATTCAGGAAACACCTACCCGCTGGATATCAACGGACCGACCTTCTTTGAGGATCTGATCACCTTTAATAAGGAGACTCTTAAGACCAAGGCTTTTGGATTTGCTTTTGATACCACGCCGGTTACCGATCAGTATGCCGCATGCTTAAGCGTAATGGATAAGTATTATCAGCCGCTTATGTCCGGCGCTGTGGATGTTCAGAGTACCATCGATCAGGCAAAGGGCGAGCTGGAAGCAGCCGGTATCAATGAGATCATTGCCGAAAAGCAGAAACAGCTGGACGAGTTCCTCAGCGCACAGTAGAGGTTTCATGTAGTTTTCTGCAGGAAAGAAAAGAGTAAAATAAAACAGAATATAACCGCTGTTGAAGGCAAAGCCCCAGGCGTAGAGCCTGCCGGAACGAACCCGAGACAGCGGTAATTTTTAAGAAAGGAAGAATTCTATGGCAAAGAATGCAAAAGCGGCGGCAAAAAAGAAAAGTCCGGCCAGAAATGCAAGAATGACGCTTGCCCTGTTTTCCATGATGCTGCCGGGCCTGATTTATCTGATCATCAATAATTATATTCCCATGGCGGGCCTGGTCATTGCGTTTAAGAGGTTTGATTACAGCAAGGGAATCTGGGGAAGCGACTGGGCAGGGATCAGTAACTTTACTTATCTGTTTAAGACCAATGACGCATTTAATATTATACGAAATACCATTGGCTATAATTTTGTGTTTATTATTCTGGGAACCGTTGTGGCAGTGGCGATTGCCATTATGCTGAATTTTCTCAGGGGAACCATGAACAAGAAAATCTATCAGACAGTGATTCTGATTCCTTATCTGATTTCCATGGTAGTGGTCTCCTATATTGTTTTCGGCTTTTTAAGTCAGGAAAACGGTTATCTGAACAAAATCATTGAATCCCTGGGCGGGAAACCCATTAGCTGGTACACCACATCGAAGTACTGGCCGGTAATATTGACCATTGTGAATCTGTGGAAAGGATTCGGCTATACCAGCATTCTGTACTATGCCACTGTAATCGGTATTGACTCATCTCTTTATGAGGCGGCGACAGTGGACGGGGCCAGCAAGTGGAAACAGGTATGGCATGTAACACTTCCGGGACTGAGGGGCACCATTATTACTATGACACTGCTGAATCTGGGCCGTATGTTTTATTCGGATTTCGGTCTGTTCTATCAGGTTCCCATGCGCTCCGGCATGATCTCCTCTGTGACCGACACCATCGACGTGTTCGTTTACAAGGGACTGACACAGTTAAATGATATCGGAAGATCTTCCGCAGCAGGCTTTTTGCAGTCTGTTCTTGGCTTTATTCTGGTACTGGCGGCTAACGCCATTGTCCGGAAGATCGACGAAGAGAACGCTTTATTCTAGGAGGGGAGAAGTATGGTATCAAAAAATAAAACAGGACAGATTGTCTTAAATATCATCTTTATTCTGCTGACCATTGCTGCGCTGGCGCCGTTTCTGCTTCTGGTGTCCTCCTCTCTCTCCAGTGAAGAAGCACTGGCACAGTACGGGTACAGGTTCTGGCCCAAAAGCTGGTCCTTTGGAGCATATACTTACTTGTTTAAAAGCAGTATGAAAATTGTGAGAGGATATGGAATTACAATTCTGGTAACTCTGATCGGGACACTGGCAAGCGTTACAATGACGATTATGTTTGCTTATCCGCTTTCCAGAAAGGAGCTTCCCTTCCGCTATGGATTTTCTTTCTTTGTATTTTTCACCATGCTGTTTAACGGAGGGCTGGTGCCCACCTATATGATGTACACTCAGACCTTCCATATTAAGAATACCTTATGGGCGCTGGTGGTTCCCTCCCTTCTGATGAGTGGATTCTATGTGATTATGATGCGTTCTTTCTTTACCGCCAATATACCGGACGCACTGGTGGAGGCGGCCCGGATCGACGGAGCGGGAGAATATATGATTCTGTGGAAGATTGTGCTTCCTCTTTCCAAGCCCATGATGGCGACCATTTCCCTGATGTCGGGGCTGGGCTACTGGAATGACTGGATGAACAGCATGTACTACGTGACAGACGAAAAGCTTTACAGCATTCAGGCAATCTTAAATACGATCATTACAAATATCCAATTCCTGACCAGTGGACAGAGCTCAGCTGCTTCCGCCGTGGATGTGGGAAAGCTTCCCAGCGTCAGCGCCCGTATGGCCATCGCGGTGATCGGAATTTTGCCGGTACTCTGTATTTATCCTTTCTTCCAGAAGTATTTTGTGAAAGGAATTGTGGTTGGCGGCGTCAAAGGATGATGGGAAAGTCCTCCTTCGTTTGCATTGTGAAGGATAAGGAATCATGATATATTTGAGACAGAGAAGATAAAAGAAGGAAGAAAGCGCCGTGAAAGGAGCGGCATAAATTTGGGGATTATTGAAAGCAAGGGAGGTTACGATGAATCAATTTTCCAGAGAACGTGTGAAAGGGTTTCTTCATACAGATGGAACCAGAATGGTCAACGGAGATGGGGAGCCCATCGTCCTTCGGGGCTGGGGTGTGGGATGCTGGATGAATCCGGAAGGGTTTATGATCGGGGGCGTGCCTCTTTTTACGGAAGTAGGGACATTTGAGGATTTTGCGCTGCCCAGAAGGTTTGAGCGGGGCAGGACGATGGAGTCAACGGTGCGGGAGCTGTGCGGAACAGCTTATGCGAAGGAATTTGCCCGACGCTGGTACCGGGAATATCTGCAGGAGGAGGATATCCGCCTGATGGCTGAGATGGGATATAACTCTGTGCGGCTTCCGGTAAGCGCGCGCCTTTTTCTGGAGGAGGAGCCGGAGATCCGATGGATAGAGGAAGGCTTTGCGGTGGTGGATCAGGTTCTTGACTGGTGCGAAAAGTACAGAATCTATGCGATCCTTGACATGCATGGAGCCCCGGGCGGACAGTCGGCGCTGGCCTGTGATGACGGGCTCGACAACCGGCCTCACATGTTCATGGAGCCGGAGAGCAGAGAGCGGACGATCTTTCTCTGGGAGGAATTTGCCCGGCGGTATGCAAAGCGGTGGATTGTGGGCGGGTATGATCTGATCAACGAGCCGCTCTCCGGTCCGGATTGCAGAAGGCTGATTCCGGAACTGGGAAAATTCTATGACGAGCTGATTCCAAGAATACGGAAGATTGATACAAAGCATATGCTGACCCTGGAGGGAGCAGTGTTTTCCATGGATATGGATATTTTTGACCATGACTATGATCCCCGGTGGCATAACTGGTGTATCCATATTCATTACTATGGTTTTTCCCCCCAGGTAAGAGACCTGTACCGTTTCCTGGACGCCTCCCTTCGCTGTCAGGTTCCCATCTGGATCGGAGAGGGCGGAAGTGATCCTGTCTCCAACAGTATTTTCTATGAAATAGCGGCAGCTTATGATATCGGGTATGCTCTCTGGTCCTGGAAGAAGGCGGATGATCCCAAAGGAGACGGCAGGGCGGCTGTCAGCTATCCGCTTCCGGATAACTGGGATGTGATGCGGGAATTTATCCGGAATGGAGGCCCCCGTCCATCCTATCGGGAATCCCGAAAAATTTTTGATGAAATGCTGGAAAAAATGAAACCGGAAAACTATACCATTGACTGGACATACAACCGCTATAACCTGCGCCAGCCAGGGATTCGGCTTCCGGGCGTGGGATTTGACGAGGGGAGCCAGAAGGCGGGAGGATGGCGCTTTGGAAATGCATTTGGATACCGCACGGAAACCGGCATGAAGATGCCGTTGCGGCCGGGGGTTCTGCCGCCCCAGAGGGTAGTGGTTCCCACAGGAGAGAAACTGCGTGAATCAGACCCTCTTAGGGATCTGTGTCTGGAACTGGGGGAAGGGGAGCAAGTCTCCTATACCATCCGTGACGTGACAAATTCCTGTCTGGTCAGGATCTGCGGCAGGGATATGGCGCCGGGAAAACTCCAGGTGATCTGCGAGGACCCGGAGGGAAAAAAGGAAGTATCCGAAACGCTCCTTGCCGGAGCGGGAAGAAGCCTGACAGAGAGCTCGTCGGGAACAGCAGTGCAGGTGCAGGCGGCCAAAGCCGAATGGCAGAAGATAACGGTCAGGGTTATCAGCGGCTGTGTGCAGATCGACGAGGTGGAATTTGTAAGGCAGGAGAACAGATAAATCATCAGCCGTACTGAAAGGAGGCAATGAAACTATGGAAAAAGAAAAGCTGGAAGCATTACTTGAGGATATGTCCCTGCAGGAAAAAGCGGATCAGATGTTGCAGCTTATGGGCATGTTTTATCAGCTGGATGTGAATGCGATCCTTACGGGACCGGCAGCGGCCTTTGGCGTTTCGGAAGAGGACATCGGTATGGCAGGTTCTATTCTGGGAACCTACGGCGCGCAGACGCTTATGGAGATTCAGAAAAACTATATGGAAAACCAGCCTCATCATATCCCGCTTCTGTTTATGATGGATGTGATCCACGGGATGAAGACCATCTTTCCCATGCCTCTTGCCCTGGGGGCGTCTTTTGAGCCGGAGCTGGCCGGACGGTGCGCCGCAGCAGCGGCGAAGGAGGCGGCGGCAAGCGGCCTGCATGTGACTTTTTCTCCCATGGTGGATCTGGTAAGAGATGCCAGATGGGGACGTGTCATGGAATCCACAGGGGAGGATCCTTACTTAAACGCTCTGATGGCGGAGGCACAGGTGAAGGGATTTCAGGGAGAGGACATGAAAGAGGAAGGAAAAGTCTGCGCCTGTATCAAGCATTTTGCAGGCTATGGAGGAGCCGTGGCCGGACGGGAGTATCATACGGCGGAGCTTTCGGAGCGCACCTTCCGTCAATATTATCTTCCCGCCTATAAGGCCGGTGTGGATGCCGGCGCCGGTATGGTGATGACCTCCTTCAATACGGTAAACAATATCCCGGCTACCGCCAATCAGTGGCTGATGCGGGATGTACTCCGAAAGGAAATGGGATTTGACGGTGTTCTGATCTCCGACTTCTCGGCGATTCAGGAAACAGTGGCTCACGGGTATGCGGAGGATAAACGGGATGCAGCCAGAAAAGCAGTGGAAGCCGGAGTGGATATCGATATGATGACCAGCTGTTACAGCGGGTATCTGGCGGATCTGGTGCAGTCGGGGGAGATAGAAGAAGCCCTGGTGGACGAATGCGTACGGCGGATTCTTGAATTGAAAAATAAACTGGGACTGTTTGAAAATCCTTACAAAGATGCAGACCCGGAAAAGGAAAAAGAGCTGATCCTCTGTAAGGAGCACCGGGCGCTGGCAAGGGAAGCTGTGGGGAAAAGCTGCGTTCTGTTGAAAAATGAAGGGATGCTTCCGTTGGATCTGAAGAAAAAGACCGCATTTGTGGGACCTTATACAGATACGAGAAAGATGCTTTCCAACTGGGCCGTCACAGGAGACCAGAAAGATACTGTTTCTCTGAAAGAGGCTGCCGGAGAAGTGTTTGATCAGGCTGTCACCACCTATCACAGAGGAACCCCCTTTCTGGACAGGGATATGAAGCTGGTGGGATTCGAAAGTATCGAGTGGAAAGGCGCCACTCCGGAAGACGGAGAGTGGGATGAGGAAGCAGAGGAAAGGATGTTCGCGCAGGCAGTAGAAGCGGCCGGGGAAGCGGAAGTGGTGGTGATGCCTCTGGGAGAATCTTTTCTTCAGAGCGGAGAGGCCTGCAGCCGGGCTATGATCGAGCTGCCCCGGGTTCAGATGAAACTTTTGCGCAGGGTTGCGGCGGTGAATCCGAATATTGTAGTGGTATTATTTACCGGAAGACCGCTGGATCTGCGGGAAATCAGCGAAATTGCCAGGGCGGTACTGGTGGTGTGGATGCCGGGAACAGAAGGCGGCCATGGGATTGCGGATGTCTTGACCGGAAAGGTCAATCCCTCGGGAAAGCTTCCCATGAGCTTTCCATATAGCGTGGGACAATGTCCGGTCTGCTATAATGCGTTTTCCACGGGAAGGCCCTGTCGGGAAGGAGATAATAACCGCTTTTTCTCCAAATATCTGGATATACCCAATAAGCCTCTCTATCCCTTTGGATACGGCCTCAGCTATACTTCCTTTACATTTTCAGGCGTAATGCTCGACAGGAAAGAGATGAGTGAGGAAGAAACCATCACGGCAAGAGTCAGAGTAAAGAATACAGGATCGCTGACAGGGACGGAGGTTGTCCAGCTCTATCTCCAGGATGTGGCGGCAAGCGTGGTACGCCCGGTGAAGGAACTGAAGGACTTTGAAAAGGTCACTCTGCAGCCGGGAGAGGAGAGAGAGGTCGCATTTCTCATTGATAATGAGAAGCTGTCCTTTATCCGGGCGGATGGAACCGTGGGGAGCGAGGCGGGTCTGTTCCGGGTATGGATCGGAAACTGTAGTGAGACGGAAAACGTGGCGGAATTCAGGAGAACGTAAACAGGAGCCCGGCCAATGAAAAAGAAGCAGCTTCAGCTGAACAAAACCATTGTCATTATGGCCATGATCGGTTACATGGCCATATTGTTCCTGCTCCTCCTGATGGACTGGTATCTGATCCGGAGCTACCAGGCGAAGGGAAGGCAGGAGGAGAAGGAAGCACTGCAGGCATATATCGACCGAACCGCAGAGGCGATGAAAGATATCGATCATGAGATGTATGAGGTCTATACCAATAATCCGAATTTCCAGGTTCTGCAGAAGGAGACGAATGAGGTTCTGTCCTTTGGAAATGCCTACGAGCTTCATGAGACCCTTCATTACCGTTCTCTGGTAAAAGAAGATATGGGCGGATTTTTCATCTATTATGATAATTGCGAGACAAACTGGTACTACATTAAAAATGAAAAGATCCGTCAGGAAAACGGCGTTCCCTTAAACCGGGCTATACGGGAGAATCTGCAGGATGGGGAGAGAAGCAGACACTGGGTATCCATAAGCCTGGATGATCATCTTTATCAGGTGATCATCTATAAAAAAGGGCGGGCTGCAGTAGCCGGTGTCTACAGCATGGAAAATATCAGTACGCTTGCCCAGGGGCAGACCGGGGTCATACTGATTGAAAACGGAATGATTTACGGAGATAAGGAGCAGGCAAAGCGCCTTAACCTTGTACGGATGACACAGACTCGGGAAAATATGATTCAGACCGCGGTGAAAAACCATCAGATCTGCGGAATGCGGGTTCCCAGTACGGAGCTGTGGGTCTTTACCGTTTATCCAAGAACCATCTGGAGCATAGTGAATGTACAGCAGATCCTGTTACTTGCGGTAACGCTGATTTCCGCGTTGACGGTGGTGGCGGCGTACCGGTTCATCAGGGAAGAGATGGTGCGTCCGATCCGTCAGCTGATCGTGACCATGGATACCATAAAGAACCATGAGAGCAGAGAAATTCCGTCTCTGGAGACTCATTTTCAGGAACTTCAGGAGATGAATCATACTCTTGAGGAGATGGTACGGGAGTTAGAAGAGCAAAAGCTTCTGGTGTATGAGGAGATTATTGAAAAACAGAAGGCACAGATGCAGTATCTGCAGCTGCAGCTGAAACCTCATTTTTATCTGAACGGTCTGAAAACCTTAAATGCGCTTGCCATTGGAAATCAGACGGATAAGATTCAGGAGCTGATCCTTTCTCTTTCAACGCATCTGCGCTATCTGCTGCAGACAGAGCGTGAGGTGGTGACCCTGGAGCAGGAGCTTGCCTTTGTAAGGAACTACGTGGCGCTGCAGAAGCATATGACAGGGAGGCCTGTCCTGATCGATATAACGGCAGGAAACGGTACCATGGAGTGGAAGGTTCCCACACTGATCGTTCATACCTTTGTGGAGAACAGTGTAAAGTATGCCCATTTGGGCGGAGAAAGTATCCCTCTTAAGATTCAGGTGAGCGCGGATATTCTGGAGACGGAAGAGGGAGAGTATCTGGATCTGATCATCAGAGATAACGGTCAGGGGTATCCGGAGGATATTCTGGAGGAAATTAATGGAGATACCCGGATCGGTATCCGAAGTGTGGGGATCAACAATATTAAGCGCCGCTGCCAGTTCCTTTACGGGCAGCAGGCAGAGTATCATTTTGAGACGGATCAGGGCGCAGTCAGTGAGATCGTACTTCCCGGCGGGGTGTCCCTGCGGGATGAAACTTAAGCATTGTCCGGACTTTCAAAGACCGGGACGGAGGAGTAAATGAATGTATTGCTGGTAGACGACCAAAGAGCGGTGGTGGAAAGTCTCAAAAAAGGGATCTGCTGGGAGCATCTGGAGGTGGAGCAGGTTTTTACCACCTCCAGCGCCAAGGAGGCAAAGCTGATTCTGAGAAATTTTCCGGTGGATATTCTTGTGACGGATATTGAGATGCCTGAGGAGGACGGACTTGCGCTGGCACGATGGGCCAAAGAAGAATTCCCGCATCTGGAGTGCATTTTTCTCACTTCCCATGCGGAATTTCAGTATGCCAGAGAGGCAATTCAAATGGGAGGTTTTGACTATATTCTGCAGCCTGCCAGATATGAGGATGTGGAGCATTCCATCGCCAAAGCCATTGCGAGGGTGGAGGAGCATCTGAAAATGGCCAGTGTGATGAGAAATCAGAAGATGGTACTCAAGCAGAGAAATGCGCTTCTGGATGCGGTTCTTTCCAAGCAGGGGCAGGGGAAATACGAGGATGGGGATCAGATTTTCCGCAGCGCCCGGGAGATGTTTGAATCAGAATATAAGGAGGCCATATTTTATACGCTTCTGATCCAGCTGGAAAAGTGGAACAGGATCACCAATGTATGGGAAGAAAAGCTGGTGGAGATGGCACTGTGTAATGTGATGGAGGAGCTTCTTGCGCCGTTGAAGGGACGGGCGGGGATCTCCGCGCTGATTGAAAACCGTTACTGGATGCTGCTGACTATGGAGAGGGCGGAGCGGATGGAAGAGATGATCCGGGAAAATGTGGAGCTGTTTTTCCATTTCGTCAATACCAGCCTTGACTTTAAAATCAGTGTTTATCCGGGCGGAATGCAGGAGGAAGCGTTTCACAATACCTATCAGAGACTGTGCCGGATGGCGGATCAGAACAGGGAGCACAAAGCCTTTATCTGCTGGGAGGCGCCGGAGGAGACAGATACCGCTGAAAAGGGAGAGGATCCCATAGAAAGAGCCATCGCCTATGTGAAAAAGAATCTGAGCAAAAATATTTCCAGAGCAGAGGTAGCCCGTGAGGTCTATCTGAACGAAGAATATTTTTCACGGCTTTTCCGACAGAAGACAGGCGCGACCTTTAAGGATTATGTGCTTATGGAAAAAATGGAGGAGGCAAAAAAGCTTCTCCGGCAGTCTAAATTTTCTGTGGGAATCATTGCGTCTAAGGTGGGATATGATAATTTTTCCCATTTTTCCAAAATGTTCAAAAAGATAACGGATCAGACCCCTCAGGAGTACAGAAAGGAACATCAGAAGTAAATGGATCAGAAACAGAAATGCGGATGGAAGAAAGCCCTGGTCATGACAGTGCTTCTGGCAGCGGTATCCGGGGCAGTTCTGTGGATATCCGGGATGAACGGAAAGGCGGAATGCGAGACGGTGAGTGTCTTTATGCCCGCTCACCGCAATGCGGACGATCTGGAGATGGTGCAGGAGGCTATCAACAGGATTACTGAAAAGCGTTATGGGATCCGGTTTGAGTTTCATATGATACCCGGCGCCGTCTATTCGGAAAATGCGGACGTGGCAATGCTCAACAATGATACGGATATTGTGGCGGCAACCGGCAAGCCTCTGTTTGAATATGTGGAGAATGGGCAGCTGGAGAATCTGACTCCCTATATGGAAAAGGCGTCGGAACAGATGAAAGAGGTATGGTCTGAGGAGATTCTGGCAGGAGTGTCTCTTGAGGGAAAGCTCTACGGTCTGCCTACCTTCCGGAATTTCGGAAATTATATCGGGCTGAATATTGACGGACAGGTTGCGCAGGAAGAAGGGATCCGGGACGGACAAAGACTGACCATGGAAGAGGTGGATGTTCTGCTTGGACAGCTGAAGGAGCGGTATCCGGACAGAGCGGTGCTGGTGCCCCAGGGGCTGGATACCATGATCGGGGAATGGACCTGGGACGGGCTCGGGGATGTAAAATACGTGGGTGTGCTTCCGGACTGCGGGCAGACCACTGTGGTTCAGAATCTGTATGAAACGGATGATTTTGTGGAGCTGTGTACCTGGATGAGAAAGTGGCATGAAGAAGGAATGATCATGGATAACGTCCTGAGTAATGACCGGCAGTGGCAGGATCTGATCTATCAGAAAGAGGGGATCGCCTGTCTGGACAATTACAGTGTCAACCATGTAAGTGGAATGATACGGACTATGATCGTGGACAAATGGAGCATGTCGAACAGCTACAGCGTGCTGGTGTATGGGATTTCCGCCAACTCATCCCACAAGGAGGCTGCCTGGAAGGGGATGGAGATTCTCTATACGGACCGGGAAGTGGAAATCCTGCTGAATAATGGAATTGAGGGAATCCACTATGTAAAAAATCCGGATGGGACAATTTCTTATCCGCCGGGTGTGACATACGCAGACTGTACCTACGGGATGGTGGAAGCAAACTGGGCAACTCCCTATTCCAGGCATGCCTATCCGTTAAAGATGAACGGGGCGGATTTCGCTGAAAAGCAGGATGCCTTCAACAGAGAGACCCTGAAGTCCAGGGCCTTTGGGTTTATATTCAATCCAGGGCCGGTGGTCAGAGAATACGAAGCATGCTGCAAAGTATATGACAAGTACACGCCGGCACTGATGTCGGGGGTGCTGGAGCTTGAACCCGCTCTGGCGCAGGCAAAGGCGGAAATGAAAGCGGCGGGGATCGATGTGGTGATACAGGAAAAACAGCGCCAGCTGGATGAATATCTCAGGCAGAAAACAGCGCAGAAATGAGGGTAAATATGAAGATCAGTAATATTTTTGTGGAATATCAAAGCAGGCCAATAGGGCTGGATGAAAAAAAGCCCCGGTTTTCGTGGCAGATAACAGCAGAAGAAAAAGAAACTGTGCAGAAGGCGTGTCGGATCCTGGTCCGGTCGGAAGCAGAAGAGGTGTGGGATTCCGGACGGCTCGAGACGGATCATTCGCAGGGGATCGCTTACGCCGGTAAGGAGCTTTTACCCTGTACGGCCTATATGGTTCATGTGACGGTATGGGACAATCACGGAAATGAGGCGGAAGAGGACACCTGCTTTGAAACCGGATTTCTGGATCCCTCCATTCGTGCATGGGAAGGAGCAAAGTGGATCGGAGCGCCCCGCTACACGGTCAGCGCAGCAAACCGGGGCGTATTTGTAATGGAAAGCGAATTTTGTATGGAAGGCGGACGGGGACGTGCCGGAATTGTGTTTGGTGCCGGTGACGAAAGCCTGCTGGATCATAATAAGAACGAGCTGGGAATGGAGGGGGAGAACTATATCCGTTTTGAACTGAATCTGTCGGGAGAGGAGGCGTTTCTGGATATCTACCGGGTGGGTTATGGACCGGGGGACTCGGCGGATACTCCCTTTGCCTCCGTTCCGGTTGTGAATTTCGACGGGGAGGAAAAGGAGCAGATCATCACGAAAGAAAACGCCGGACAATTTCATACCATGCGGATCGAGGTGGATGGAAACAACAGCTGGACCTACATTGACGGCATTCTGACAGATGCCGTGCTGCTGAAAATGCCCTATGGAGAAAAGAGAAACGGGCGCGTGCTCAACCCCAGGGGAACCAATGACGTGCTCACCTATCCCCGGTTAAACAGGATCGGCTTTTTTGCAGGGGAGGGCAGCAGGGCCTGTTTTAAGCATCTGACTGTGAGAAATATGCGCCATCCCTCCCGGGCGTTTATCCGCGAAACACCGGCGGGAAATCTGTACGGGGAAAAGAGTCTGTTTGAAGGGATCATACCTGTAAGAGGAGACTGTTTTGTAGTGGAAAATACCCAGATCACAGCAGATCCATCCAACACCTCGGTTCCCATGCTGCGCAGCAGCTTTCAGGTAAAAAAAGAAAAGAAACTGAAAAAGGCACGGCTTTATCTCACAGCCCGGGGGATCTACGACTGTCGGATCAACGGGCGGCAGGTGACACAGGAGAGGCTGAATCCGGGACTGACGCAGTATGATGTGCGGATGAATTATCAGACCTATGATATCACAGATAAGCTGCGGGAAGGCAGAAACGGCATCGGCGTAACCATTGCTTCCGGCTGGTGGAACGAAGCGGCCACCTTTGTGGTGAGGAATTTCAATTATTTCGGAGATAAGGAATCCCTGCTTGCAAAGCTGGTGGTCACCTATGAGGATGGAGAGCGGCAGGTGCTGGTCAGCGATACCGACCACTGGAAGTATTACGGGGAAGGTCCCTGGCGTTATGCCGGCTTCTTTGCGGGAGAGATCTATGATGCCCGGCGGGCCGGTATCTATGAAGCATATTCGGAAGGGGATTTTGACGACAGCGCCTGGCAGGCGCCTGTGGAGGTGACGCCTGTGCCCATCGATGGGTTCCGGTCCATGCCTCCCGGATTCGGACGCAGCTGGCCGACAGTGAATCAGAATCCGGAGACTTTGCTTCTGGGGGGATGGCATGCGCCGGTAACGGTGACAGATGAATTATGCGCAAAGACGGTAACGCAGCCGGAGCCGGGAATTTATATTTATGATCTGCAGCAGGAGATGGCGGGAGTGCCCCGGATTCCTTTCCATGAAAAAGAGGGAACACGCATCACCATACGGTTTGCGGAGATTCTGTATCCGGATCTGCCGGACTATGCGGGAAATGTGGGGCGGATCATGCGGGAAAACTACCGGGACGCCTCCAGTGTGGATGTTTATATCTGCAGCGGAAAGCCGGGAGAAATCTATCAGCCCCGGTTTACCTTCCACGGATACCGCTATATTGAACTGAGCGGTCTGGAAAATCCCCCTGCGCCGGAAGAGGTAAAGAGCCTTCAGTATTCTTCCATCAGGGAAATGGACGGAAGCTTTGTAAGCAGCAATGAGCTTTTAAACCGCTTTGCCCTGAATGTGAAATGGTCTCAGAAGTGTAATTTTATCAGTATTCCCACGGACTGTCCTCAGAGAAACGAGCGTATGGGATGGGCGGGGGATACCCATGTGTTCTGCCATACGGCGTTGCAGAACAGCAATCTGAAGTTATTTTATGAGAGAAATCTTCAGGCTATGCAGGATCTGCAGACGCCTGAGGGGAGATACCCGGAGATCGCTCCCATAGGGGGAGGCTTCGGAGGGGTTACCTATGAATGCGCTTCGATCTTCATGAACTGGGAGCTGTATCAGCAGTACGGAGATATACGTACTCTGGAAACTTTTTATCCTGCCATGAAAAAATATATGGACTATATGGCGGAAAAATCGGGAATGCCGGGAAAAGGCGACTTTGCCCTGGTTGGCCCCCTGGGCGACTGGCTCGCGCCCCAGGAGACGGATCTGCAGCTGATGTGGAACGCCTTTTACTTCCGCGAAGCCTCTCTCATGGAGCGATTTGCGGAGATTCTGCATAAGGAAGAGGATGCCCGGCATTACCGGCAGCTGGCGGAAAAGATCCGCCGGTACTGGAACGATACCTTTGTGGATCCCCTGACCCGTAAGACAAAAGGGGCGGACGGCAAAGCCTGCGACACCCAGTGTTCCTATGTGCTGGGGCTGGAATATCAGGTGGCGGCGGAGGAGCTGCGGGAAGCTTTTGGAGAGCATCTTGTCCGCAAGACCAGAGAGCTGGAACACAGAGTGGGAACCGGCTTCTTCGGAACCGGACTTCTGAATCAGGCACTGACCCATATGGGATATACCCGGGACGCCTACGAAAATCTTCTGCAGACCGGATTTCCATCCTGGCTCTATCCGGTGACCCAGGGTGCCACCACCATCTGGGAGCGCTGGGATTCCTACACAAAGGAGAAGGGCTTTGGAGGACAGAATTCCATGAATTCCTTCAACCACTATTCTCTGGGAAGCGTTCTATCCTGGATGTATCATGTGGTGCTGGGAATTCAGAAGGATGAAAATTCTCCGGGAGGAAAGCGCTTTATCTTAAAGCCTGAAATCGGACCGCTGGCCTTTGCAAAGGGAAGTGTGAGCAGCCCTTATGGCGTGATACGGGCCGGATGGGAGAAGAGAGAAGGAGAGATGGTATATCGCTTTGAGATTCCGGCAAATACCACTGCCAGTCTGATTCTGCCGGGGGAAGAGGCGAAGGAGTATGGATCGGGGTGTTATGAGGTGAGATGGAGGATTTGAGGCTCTGAGGCTCTGCGTGTGTCAGAGTGGAAGATGTATGAGTGAAAGATGCGGCAGGCTGTGGGGGCGGATTGCACAAAATGCTCTCTTGTGCCGCTGCGTCAAATGGATTTTCTAAATATTCCGGGGAGGTTTCGGCATCGAACGCAACCGCCCGCATTCGCCTTCCTGGCTCAGTGCGGGCTTTTCGGAACATCCATGTTCCGAAATTGCTGATTTTCGTACGGAATATTAAGAAAATCTCATTTTCCTTCGCAAGGCATCCGAGAGTATTTTGTGCAATCCGCTCCCTTGAAGGTATGGCATTTGCTTTTCATTGGATAGCCGGAGTGTAGCGCTGAGGGAAGAACGAATCCAAAAGGAGCCCCTTGAAAAGCGTCAGCGCTTAGCGAGGTCATGAGCTGCTATGCAGCTCGCGAGCTTAGCGTCTGCTACGCTTTTCAAGGAGCGAGAGCGTGGCGACGTTGGAATCGTTCTTCCCTCAGCGCGGACGCGCGGACAGACAATTTCTGAAAAGTAATGTACGGTAGCACTTTCTGATCTTCCTCTGTCTTTTGGAATTGAGTTTGGGCCGGAAATAAATTATAATTGTAGTGACGGATCAGGGGCGGAAGGGCAGAGGATATGTTTTATTTTGTAAGGCATGGGAAGACGGATTATTCGGAACGGAATACGAAAATCTATCAGGGATTCGGGGTGAATCTGGCGGGGCTTTCGGGAACGGGGAAGGAGCAGATCAGGAAAGCCGCGAAGGATGAGAGAATGAAAGGGATAGATCTGATTCTGTGTTCCCCCTACACAAGGGCGGTGCAGACCGCGGCGATTCTGTCCGGGGAATCAGGCGCTGATATCGTGATTGAGACGGATCTCCATGAATGGCTGGCCAATAAAAATTTTGTCTATGAGGATGACGGGACGGCGGAAAGGGCATATGAGGAATATGAAAGGAATCATGGAAGGTATCCGGTCGGAAGAGAAATGGCATGGGAAGATGCAGCATCCATGAAAAAGCGGGTGCTTGGTGTGCTGGAAAAGTACGCATCCTATGGGAAAGTGGCCGTCGCCTGCCATGGTATGATGATACAGGCGGTAACGGGGGGAAGACATCCGGAATGTGGAGAGATTATAGAATTTGATCTCCGCGGGCAGTGAGCCGGGGCTGTTGACTTTGAAAAAGCAGGGAACGATCTCCGATAGAGGTTCCCATTATAAAAAAAGAAAGAGAGGTATAGCAGAAAATGGCGGATTTTTATGCGGCGAAAACAAAGGAGATTTCTCAGAGAGAGAAGGACCATATGGAGGAGGTAAGGGGGCTTGCAGGGCAGTGTATGACATTGCTTGAAAACGATGGAACCCTCCCGCTGAAAAGCGCAGGAAAAATCGCCCTCTACGGGAATGGAGCCAGAAGAACAGTAAAAGGCGGGACAGGCTCCGGAAATGTAAACTCCAGGTCGGTGGCCACGGTGGAGGATGGGCTGGAGGAAGCAGGCTTTGAGGTCACAACAAAGGACTGGCTTGCGTTGTATGATCAGGCGGCCGACAAGGCCCAGAGCGACTATCTGGCAGAGGTTAAGAGGATCTCTCAGGAGACGGGACAGCCGGAATTCGGAGTAATGTTCAGTCATCAGCTCCAGGAGGCGGCGATTCCGGCGGTGACGGAGGAAATGATCAGAGAGTCGGATACGGATACGGCTCTTTATGTGCTGGCAAGAAACTCCGGAGAGGGGTGCGACCGTTATAACAGGGAGGGAGATTATCTGCTTTCCCGGACGGAGCTGGAGGCGCTGAAGAAGGTGGCGGAAAATTACAAAAATACCATCGTGATTCTGAATGTGGCCAATATTATTGACACCACGCCTCTGAAGGAAATGAATGGGATCAGCGCCGTTCTCCTTGCCGGGCAGGCGGGAAATATCGGAGGCTATGCGGTGGCGGACGTGCTCCTGGGAAAAACCATTCCTTCCGGAAAGCTGACGGATACCTGGGCAAAGGCATATGCAGATTATCCTTCCAGCGCTTCCTTCAGCCACAACAACGGGGATGTGAACGATGAATATTACGGGGAAGGCATTTTTGTAGGATATCGTTATTTCGATACCTTTAACATCACGCCCAATTACTGCTTCGGGTATGGAAAAGGCTATACGGATTTTTCTGTTGAGGTATGTAACGTACAGGCTGACGCAAAGGAGATCCGTGTCAGTGTAAAGGTGACCAATACAGGGGATCAGTACGCAGGCAGGGAAGTGGTGCAGGTCTATTATTCAGCGCCCGAAGGAGCTCTGGAGAAGCCCTATCAGGAGCTGGCAGGCTTTGCCAAGACCAAAGAGCTGGCACCGGGGGAGAGCCAGGAGCTGACAGTGTGCTTCAAGACCGCGTCCATGGCCTCCTATGACAGCCAAAGGGCGGCATGGATCATGGAAAAGGGGACTTACTATCTTCGTGTGGGAAACAGCTCCCGGAACACAAGGATCGCGGCAGCCCTTACGCTGGATGCGGATGCGGTTACGGTTCAGCTGAAAAACCTTTTCGGGGAGGCGGAAGATCTGACGGAGATCAGCAGGGCAGGAACAGTATCCTACAGCTATCCCGGTGAGGAGGAGGAAAAGGCGGAGGCAGAGGTACTTCCCTTAAAAGCATCGGAAATAGAAAAAGAAGAGGTTACATACAGCGGAGCAGTAGCAGAATTCCCGCCTTATGCAGGGGATAAGCTGACCATGGAGGATGTAAAGAGCGGGAAGGCTTCTTTGAAGGATCTGGTATCCCAGCTGACGGTGGAGGAAATGGCCACGGTATGTAAGGGAGCGTCTCAGATGTCTCTGGGAGAGGATGTATCCGGCGTGGTGGGAAATGCATCTTTTTCAGCCCCAGGAGCCGCCGGAGAGACCACCTTTACCCTGTATCAGGAGAGAGGAATCCAGAATATGATCCTGGCCGACGGACCGGCAGGACTGCGCCTTACCGCACATTTCGGCATGACGCCGGAGGGAAAAACGGTTTCCTATACCAATCCCCTGACAGGAAAGGATGTGGAGGATCTCAAGGTTCCGGAAGGAACCAGAGAGTACTATCAGTACTGCACAGCCATTCCGGTGGCAGCGCTTCTGGCCCAGTCCTGGGACATGGAACTGATCGAAAAATGCGGAGAGATCATTGGGCGTGAGATGGAGGAATTCCATGTGAGTCTGTGGCTGGCGCCGGGAATGAACATTCACCGGAATCCTCTCTGCGGACGGAACTTCGAGTATTATTCCGAGGATCCTCTGATCTCCGGTATGTGTGCGGCGGCAACCACTCTGGGCGTACAGTCCCATGCCGGTGCGGGAACCACCATCAAGCACTATGCCGCCAACAATATGGAAGATAACCGGATGTTTGTAAATGAGCACATCAGCGAGAGGGCGATGCGGGAGATCTATCTGAAGGGATTTGAGATCGCAGTAAAGACCTCCCAGCCCATGAGCATCATGTCCTCCTACAACCTGGTGAATGGCGTGCACACGGCAGGAAGTTATGACCTGCTTACGGCAGCTGCCAGAGACGAATGGGGATTCGCCGGACTGATCATGACCGACTGGGGCACCTCTGAGGATATGACAAAGGTATTCGGCTTTGGCAATCTGAAATATTCCTACACAGACCCGGCGGACTGCGTGAATGCAGGCAATGATCTGCAGATGCCCGGCTCGGCCGGAATCTATGACCGCATTGTGGAAGCAGTGAAAAAGGGAGAGATCTCGATGGGACAGCTTCAGATCTGCACCTGGCGGATTTTGAACATCGTGCAGCAGTCTCTTGCCTATGAGGACTGCAGGCCCTATGGAGAGCAGTTCGGAGAGATGGACTGGGCAGTGAAGGTGCTGAGATAGTATATGCAGCGAACGTCAGATGAATCCCTGACGTTTCCTGATAAGGATATCCCGTGGAAGAGTGTTACTGAAAAAGCAGTGAATTCCACGGGATATTCCTAACAGGAATTAAAAGCAGTCAAAGAATCGACAGGAGCAAAAATCGTGATACTAGAAACAGAGAGACTGATTCTGCGTCCGTGGGAAGAAAGTGATGCAGAGGATTTATACAAATATGCCAGTGATCCTGCCGTGGGACCAATCGCAGGCTGGGAGGTTCATACCAGCGTAGAAAACAGCCGGGAGATTATCAGAGGCGTGTTGTCGGCGCCGGAAACGTATGCGGTAGTGCTGAAGGAAACCGGACGTCCTGCAGGCAGCATCGGATTGATGCTTGGACAGGCCAGTAATATCGGCATTCCTGATACGGAGGGAGAAATCGGCTACTGGATTGGGGTTCCCTATTGGGGACAGGGACTTATACCGGAGGCGGTCAGAGAAATAATCCGTTATGGATTTGATACTTTAAATCTTGAAAAAATCTGGTGCGGATACTTTGATGGAAATGAAAAGTCAAAGCGAGTGCAGAAAAAGTGCGGCTTTTCTTATCACCACACATCGGAGAATGTTCCCTGCGCACTGGAGGGTGTTTTGCGAACAGAGCATATAACCTGTCTTACAAGGGACATATGGCTATCGGAAAGGAATCTGAAATGATACAGGCTATCAGTGACAGGAGAAGTATTCGGAAATTTAAACCGCAAAGTGTGCCGCGTGAAATGGTAGAGAATATTTTGAAAGCAGGAATGTTGGCGCCATCCTCAAAAAACAGGCAGCCGTGGAGGTTTATCGTGGTGAGAGAGGATGCCAGGGCGGAAATGCTGGGGGTTATGGAAAAGGGACTGGACAGAGAAGAAACAGACCCGGCGCTTCCGGGAAGTGCGGAGCATTTAGGCGCGGCGCGATATACACTGGAGATCATGAAGCAGGCCCCGGTCATTATCTTTATAGTGAATACGCTGGGAGAAGATATCGGCCGGCAGCTGTCGTTGGAGGAGCGGGTTTATGAGATCTGTAATGCCCAGTCCATTGGAGCCGCCATTGAAAATATGACTTTGACTGCAGTAGAACAGGGGCTGGGAAGTCTGTGGATCTGCGATACATTCTTTGCCCACAGAGAGCTGTGCGACTGGCTGGCCGTAAAGGGCGAGCTGTATGCGGCAATGGCCCTGGGGTATGCGGATGAAGCGCCTTCGGCCCGGCCAAGGAAAAAAATGGAAGATGTGGTGGAGTGGCGGGAGTGAAGCCGGATGGTCAAAAGAGAAAGAGGTAAGTCTGATGCGGAATGTGTACGACTGTGTAAGGGTTTTCGAGAAACTGCTGGATCTGCCGCTCGTTTTTCCCACAGAATAAAATGGATTATACAAAAAATCAGGCATCATGGGCTTTTCTATACTAAGAAGAAAGTAACTCTTTCAACAGGAGAAGAAGAATTACTGTATGACAGGCTGGAAAAGAGGGTGACAAATTTAAGGTGATCCACCCAAAGAAAAATATTAAAAAATATGTAAAAAATACACAAATATATGCATGATCTGCAGGATTTATTTACAGAAAAAGTGAATCCCCGTAGAATGAGCACAAGGTAAAGACACAAAACAGCACAGAGGAAATGTGATATGAAAAGAAAATCTGACTGGTCTGCCTATGTATTCATTCTGCCGGGATTCTGTTTTTTCTGCTTTGCGATTATGATACCTCTTGTCATGGGAATCAACATTGCATTTACAGACTGGAACGGCATTACCGACACATACACTTACATAGGACTGAAAAATTTCACAGATGCGCTGCAGGATCAGCGTATCAGGCAGCCAATCCTGAATACCCTGTATTTTGCACTTCTTGGGACGGCAGGCAACACGATGGTGTCATTGGGACTTGCCCTGCTGGTGAACCAGAAGCTTGGGAAGATTGCTTCGGCTGCGAAAATGATCTTCTTTATTCCGGTATGTTTCAGTGCGGTTCTGACCGCCTTTTTGTGGAAGTTCATTTACAGGGATGTGTTTGGACAGCTGTTCCATATCAAGAACCTGTTGGGAAATGCCGCGCTGGTTATCCTGGCCATTGTGATTATGGGGCTGTGGAATTCCTGCGGAATCAACATGCTGGTCTATCTTTCCGGACTGAAAAATATACCCGGGGATCTGTATGAGGCAGCCCGGATTGACGGGGCGGGCGCCTTTAAATCTTTCCGTTACATCACGCTTCCACTTCTGATGCCTTCTTTTACCGTGTGCGTGACCATCTCCATGACTTCATGGCTGAAGGAGTTTGCCACGACCATGTGCAGTACCGGCGGCGGCCCCTATGGGTCTTCCAGAACCGTTTCTCTGTATATCTATGAAAACCTGTACGACTACAGCAAAGCGGGATATGGACAGGCAGTCTCCATGCTCTTTGTCATTTTTCTCGTAGTATTGGGAAATCTGGTGTCTGCATTTTTCCGGGCCAGGGAGGTGGAAGCTTAATGAGAGAAAAAAGGATCGTAAACGTATTTCAGATTTTGTTCCTGCTTCTGGTAATGTTTGTTTTTCTGTTTCCCAGCTATATTGCGCTTCTGACGTCGTGGAAAACCAGGATAGAGGTTTCCCGGTCGGCGCTGAGCTTTCCGGAAACCTTTGCGATTCAGAACTATATAGAGGCCATCAGGAAAAGTCAGTTTCTGACAGCACTTAAGAACAGCTGCGCCATTACCTTTCCGTCAGTGCTTCTGATCGTGATCTGTTCTTCCATGGGGGGATACAGTATCGCCAGACATTCGGCGAAGCACAAGATATTCAAATATCTGGACAGACTTTATGTATCGTCGCTGATGATTCCATTCCAGATTCTGATGATCCCGGTCTACCGGATGTATAAAAGCCTGCGGCTTCTGAACACACTTCAGGGTATGGTACTGATGCTCACAGGAGTGAGTATAGCCTACGCCACATTCCTTTATGTGGGATTTGTCAAGTCCATACCAAGAGAGCTGGAGGAGGCGGCACTGATCGATGGCTGCGGACCCTATAAAGCCTTTTTTGTTATTGTGTTTCCCATGTTGAAACCCATTACTACCACGGTGGCGGCGCTCCATGTGATGTGGCTGTGGAATGATTTTAATATATCCCTTGTGTTGATGCAGAAGGAAAGCGTAAGGCCTCTGACGGTAAAGCAGTACTATTTCTTTGGACAGTATGCTTCCGATTATGGGATGGCGTTTGCGGCGGCGATCCTCACCATGCTTCCGGTGGTCATCTTTTTTATGGCGGCGCAGAAGTATCTGGTGGAAGGCATCTCGGGCGGTGCGGTAAAGGGTTAGGGAACCATAATTTTAATCGCGGGGGTTGTGTCTGCGCGCTGCCTGCCACAGACCCGCTATGCACAGGAAGCAGTGCGGAAAAGGAGGAAGAAATGAGGAAACAGTTGTTAAAAAAAGTATTGGCGCTGACGCTCACAGTATCTGTGGGGATCCTGCCTCTGGCAGGCTGTGGAAACAGCGGCGAAGGAAGCGGGACATCCGGAGAGACGCAGAGAACAGCAGAGAATGCTGTGGCAGAGAATGCTGCGGTGGAAAATGGAGCAGCAGAAGGAGAAAGCTCTGAACCGCAGGGCGAAGAGACACAGGTACAGGCAGGGGGAGGGGAAACGATTGAGATTACCTGGATGCATAAGTTTGTGGAACCGGGAATTCTGAAATGGGTGGATGAAGTGATCGCCAATTTTGAGACGGCCAATCCGGATATGAAAGTCCATACCGAAACGGTTCCGGCGGATGATTATGAGCAGATGCTGAAGACTAAGATTGCATCAGATGATGCACCGGATGTATTTGTTCTGGATAATCAGAGCCGGTATCAGGAATTTTCCGCTGCAGAGCGTCTTTATGATCTCAGCAGCCTGGAAGGAATTGAAAATATTAATCCGGATATGCTTTACGATGGGCAGGTAAACGGTGTGCAGTATGCAGTTCCTCTGGATGTCAATGCCTATGCAGTTCACTATAATAAGGACCTTTTCGAACAATATGACCTGGAAGTCCCAACCACCATTTCGGAAATGAGGAATGTATGCGAGGTATTGCAGGAAAACGGGATTAAGCCTTTTGGCGCGGGGTATGCCACGCAGTTCTGCGTTCAGTTCAGCGTAGAGGTACTGCTTCTTCCGCTGTGCATGGATGGAGAATGGCATACCAACAAAATCGAGCGGAAGAGCTCCTTTGCAGAGGATGAAAAATTCAAGGAGGCCATGAAACTCTGGGATTCCTTCTATGAGTTTACAGGCGACGATCCCTGGGGAACAGACTGGGATACGGTACAGAATCAAATGGCAAACGGCGAAGCGGCGATGATCGTGAACGGCTCCTGGACCGTGGATGGCGTCAGCAGCATTAATCCTGATATTAATATCGGTATCTTTGCAATGCCCACCTTTGAGGAAAAGGACAGTTCCGTCATCCTCATGAAGCCGGGCGCAGGGATCTGCCTGTACAATAATACACAGGATGAAGCCCGCCTGGAAGCAGCCAGGAAGTTCTTTAATTATCTGCTTTCAGAGGAATCAGGAAACAGCTACGCGAGGAACGCGTTCAAGATTTCCACTCTGAAAAATGCCGACTGCAGTTTTTCCCCGGCACTTATGGATGCACTTTCCTATCCGGCGGAGAGAACCTGGAATTCTGCGGGGCTGACCCTGTTCAATTCTGAATATGAAACGGTATTTTATGATACCATAACGAAATATGCGATGCAGGATACTCTTGATATTGATGCATTGTGTGCAGAATTGGATCAAAATTTTGCTGCTATCAGTAAATAACAATGACTGATTTCGACAATCTTATACAAGACAGGAGGAGATAATATTATGCTGATGAAAGGCAAACGGGTGATCATGATCATCACGGAAGGGTATACGGAGCCGGAACTGTGGACGCCTTATTACCGGTTTCAGGAGGAAGGGGCGGAGGTAATCATTGCCGGCCCCCAGAAGGGAATCGTATGCGGAGAAGGGCTTCACGGAAAGGATGGAAGCATTGCGGAGATCACCCATACAGTGGAAGAAGCGATGGCGGAGCCCTATGATATGCTGTTTTTACCGGGGGGACTCTGGTCTCCGGTGGCCCTGAGAGCCCATGAGGCAACTCTGAACTGTGTCAGGGAGAGCATGGACAAAGGAATCATGACCTGTGCCATCTGCCATGCTCCCTGGATCTTGATATCGGCAGGCGTGGTGAGGGGCCGGAAGATCTCCTGTCCGGCGGACATGGCAATCGATATTACCAATGCAGGGGGAGAGTATGTCACGGACAATGCGGTGCGGGACGGAAACCTCTTTACGGCAACTGCATTCCCGCAGCTTCCGGACCTGATGCGGCTGATTATGGAGAATGTGGATGAATTTTAAACAAATAATCTGCAAGAACAAAGCAGGAGAAGTGAGGACAGGCAATATGAACGAACAGAATCAAAAAGAAGAAGTAAAAACCCCAGAAATCAGTGAAAATGAGAAATTATATTCCCATATACTGGACAGTATGCCCTTTCAGATCGTATTTATCGATAAAGATTTCATTGTCCGGTATATGAACCGCGAGGCTATGTATCAGAATTTTCAGGTTCTGGGCTATAAAGATATCCGGGGAAAAAGTATTTTTGACTGCCATAAGAATCCAAAGTCTCATGAGAGGATCCGGCAGCTGGCCAAAGAGTTTGAGCAGAATGCGCCTGAAAAGTTCAGTTCCGTCACGGATAGAAATGAGAGGCTGTATTTTGTTCCGGTGAGGGATGAAAACGGGGAATACATCGGCATGTACGAGCGGACGGAATTAAATCTGCAGCGCTGATGATGTCTGAAATTCATTCTGGTATCAGGAGGCGGGAATATGTCTTTTTATCATGAACCGAAAAGAAACAGAATTACCGTGGGAGAGCCGGGGAGCGATTACCAGGGATTTGATGCGGACGCAATAGAACGGGCTGCGGCATATTGCCGCAGCTCCGGAGGCGGAAGCATAAAACTGAGTCCCGGCATTTATCACATAGATCATGCTGTAAGGCTTGGCAGTCATGTTCGGTTGATCGGCAGCGGCGAGGATACCATCCTTCGGAAGACAGACGGCGCAAAAGCCGTGGCTGTGTGCGATGCGGATTACAACCAGAGGCGTATCTGCCTGGACTCAGTAGAAGGCTTTGCTGTGGGAATGGATATTCAGATCTATGAGAAGGAAAGGGCTGAGGCGTGGGACGTTACCACAACACAGATCACAGATATCAGAGGAAACCAGCTGTTTTGTGACAGTTATCTGGAGCGCGATTACAAAAAGGGAGCGATTGTGGCAGGCTCCTGCGCCTGCCTTTCCGCGATAGAAGCGGAGAATATTTATATCGGAGACCTTGTGATAGACGGAAACGGAGAAAACAATGAATTCCTGAACGGATGCCGGGGCGGAGGAATTTACTTTTACAAAGCCCGGGACTGTATTGTGGAGCATGTGAAGGTCAAGAATTTTAATGGAGATGGTATCAGCTGGCAGACCACACAGAATATTTGCATAAGGGAGTGTGAAGTGTCAGGATGCCGTAATTTTGGATTACATCCCGGTGCGGGCTCCAAATTTTCGGAAGTGGAAGGCTGTCAGATTCATCATAACGGACAGGCGGGAATTTATATTTGCTGGAGGGTGAAAAAAGGCTTTTTTGAGAATAATGAAATCAGTTATAATGGATTATACGGGATCAGCATCGGTCATAGAGACACTGATAATGTAATTCGCAAAAACCGGATCCATGATAACAAAGGGTGCGGAATTTATTTCAGACCGGAGGAAGATGAAAATGCTTCTCACAGAAATATTGTGGCGCACAATATTTTTTTCCGAAATGGTAATGACAGTGCCGCAGGGGAGGAAAAGGGGTCGGAGATTTGTATTGATAATGCAGCGCAGGATCTGATTATTTATGAGAATCTGTTTTAAAGGAGTTTGGCTATGAATACCAGGCTGCAGAATTCGTTCATAAAAATAATAACAGTATGTACCGGTATCTGGGCGGCTCTGGTGATGAGCTTTGTGGTCAGGGAGCAGCTCAGGTTTATGCGGCATATGCTGTTTTTTAATCGGAATTTTCTTGCGGTAAACGGAGCTGTTTCTCAATTGTTGATCAAGAAGCTGTGTCTTGGCGGCGTGGTACTGGTTTTGGGGATCTGCTGCTTTTTTCTGGACTATCTGGTGGTAAACACGGTTTTTTTGAATATAGCAAGAATCTTTTTCTATGGGGCGGGCATCATCAGTACCATATGGGAGCTGGATACCCTGTTTTTTATTGGAGAAGAAGCAGGAAGGATATGGAATAAGAATGCAGACGTGTTTGTAGTGTTTTTTGCAGTGGAGCTTCTGCTCCTTCTTTTGCGTTATCTGGAGAAAGGCAAAAAGCTGATGGGCTGTATACTGCTGGCGGAAGGCGCTTTCTTTTTCTTATTCCTGATCAATATTCCCCAATATAAGGCGATTGCGGTTTTGAAATGCTTTGCGGTAGTGATGAGTGTAACGAGCGCTGTCATACTGATCAGACTGCGGATGGAGCACAGTGACGGTTTCTGGACGGGGTTGTTTATGGTTTGTAGTATCATCTATACGACCTGGCTGACAGGATGGAATAAAATTGATTTTATGTCCCCTTTTCATACCCATTATATAAAGCTTCTGCCCTATGCGACAGCCTTTTTTTGCATCGTGCTGTTTTTGATGGAATTTGGGAAATACCGCAGAATGATCTTTTACGACCGATTTACCAATCGGAAGCTGAATGAGGCCACCTTATATAAGGAAGAGATTCTGAAGCGGGTAAATGATTATTATGTACAGCCCCTTACCAATGTGGTCAGAATGAACGATCATCTTCTAAAGGAGGGACAGGGGGAGGAATCAGAGAAGATTCTGACCAATATCCAGGATGTGCTGCGGGGTCTGATAGGCTCCATGAATAATCTGCAGCTATACGATCAGGTGTTCAGTAATTCACTCCCTGTGGAAAAGATCAGAACAGGATATCGCCTGATCTTTGAACTGGCAATGAAAAAAATGCAGGATGAGGGAATCTGCAGGGAAGCTTTTTCTTATCATACGATGCAGGAAGAAAGGTATGTGCTGGGGGCGCCCTATCAGCTTCTGTACGTCCACAGAAATTTTCTGGAAGCTTTTTATGAATTGTGCGATGGAAGACATATAGACATCACCCTGCAGGAAAAAGAGAAGCATATTGTGACGCAGATGGAGACAAGAGTGACCGCCGCTCACTATAAACAGTGTCAGAGGATTCATAAGATTTTAGGTAGCAAAAAAAGCAGAGTAAGCGCAGGGCAGGATGAAGATATGAGCTTTGTGATCATCCGCTATATTATACGGATGCATGAGGGAGCTCTGGTCTCTTCTCTGGAAGGGGACCGATACCGCGTCCGATATACGATTCCTGTTTCCCGGGAACAGCCGGGGACCGCAGGTATCTTGAAGCCGTCTGAAACGGAAGAAAAGGGCGATCAGATTATTCTGATCACATCTCTTACGGAAGAGGTGCTGTTGGTAAAGGCTTATCTGGTACACTGCGATTATTCCCTTACCGTCTTTTACACGGAGCAGGATGCGCTGGAATATATCGGAAGGATTCAGAAGATCGGGGTTATTCTGATTGGAACAATTTTTGAGAGTATGAGTATCCGCCAGCTCTGTAGTAAAATCCGGAGCAGATTCAGTGTCAGTCAGGTGTCTGTGATACTGTTGTGCAAGGACAGTCATTATATGCACGACAGTGAAACACTGAAGATGATCAATGATATTCTGTTCTTCCCTTTTCATGGAGATGAATTCATTTTAAAGGTCAACTATGCGCTGATGCATCAGAAGTCTATCGAAATGTTATTGAAAACCCAGTTGGATTTTCTGCAGTCACAAATACAGCCCCACTTTATCTTTAATTCCATCAATGCGATTATGCCCATGTGTATAGAGCAGCCGGAGAAAGCTTACAGGCTCCTGGGGAGCTTTGGAGAATATCTGAGGGGAAATCTTTTTACGGATGAATGTCAGTTCAGCTCTACGATTTATAAAGAGGCAGAGATGACAAAGGCATACCTGGAGCTGGAAAAGGCCAGATTCGGAGATCTGGTTTCGTATCAGATTAATCTGTTCTGTGAGGAGGAAATAAGGATTCTTCCTCTGCTCATAGAGCCGATCGTGGAAAACTGTGTGAAGCACGGGTTCAACGGAGTGGATCCCATTCATATTGAAATCGAAATATTTCAGGAGGATGACTGGATTTATGTTCAGGTCAGTGATGATGGAACCGGGATCTCCAGGGAATGTATGGATAAAATTTTTGAAATTAACAGAAATTCTATTGGCCTGGTCAATATCCAAAAAAGGCTGAAGGCTTATTATAATGAAGAACTGGAGATCAGCAGTGTGGAAGGAAGGGGCACCACAGTCAAATTTAAGATTTCGGTAAAGGAGGAGGATCATTTATGAGAGTCTGTATACTGGATGATGAAAGGCCCGCTCTTGACAATATTAAAATGGTGTTATCCGCCTTTCAGGATATTGAGATTATGCTTGCTACAACGGATTATGCCGAATTGCTGGAGAAATTACCGGCAGCTGAGCCGGATGTGGTGTTTCTGGATATATCGCTTCCGGAAATCAACGGCATAGAGCTGGCGGAGCGCATCGACGCGCTGTATCCGTCCATCAAGATCGTTTTTGTGACCGCCTACAATGAATACGCGGTGGAGGCATTTCAGGTAAACGCGGCCGATTATATCATGAAACCCATAACCGGCACGAAAATGCAGCGTACGCTGAACAAGCTGTTCCAGTACCAGGTGGAGAATACTCAGCTGAACAGCAATTTCAGGATCATAGGAAATCAGAACGGCAAATTCTTTATTGTATCCCCGGAGCAGGGAGAATATATCGTAAATGAAAACAGAGAGCTTATTCTGGTGGCAGGGCAGCAGAGATATCTCTTAAAGCATAGCATCGGCTACTGGGAAAATCAGTTAAAGCCCTATGACTGGATTCGATGCCATCAGAGCTTTCTGGTAAATATCAACCAGATCGCCAGCTTTTCGCCCATGTTTAACTCCACCTATATCCTGAAGATGAGGGGAAATCAGGATGAGATCCCTGTGAGCAGGACCTACGTGCAGGAGTTTAAGAGGCGGCTGGAGATGTAGGATCCGAAAAAAGCAAGTCTTTGGCTTCCGGATATTATGCGCATTACCCTTGGCAAAACGGAACTGTTAAAGCTACGTAGAAATGGAGAAAGAGATGACAGATCATAATCAGCTTATTATGTACCATGAGGACCGCAGGATCACAGATCCGGAGATTATAAAGGCGATTCTGGACATGAACAGCATATGTACGGCAGCACTTTTGGACGAGCCCTATCCTTATATTGTCCCAATGAATTACGGATATGTATGGGAACAGAGACTGATTCTTTATCTGCATATGGCAAGGCAGGGACACAAAGTCGGCCTGATCAGAAAAGATCCCCATATTTCCTGTAATATTAATGTGTTTTTGGATCGTTTCGGGAAAAAACAATATCGCAAAGAGGGACATGACTACCGCAGTGTTTCCGTTTTTGGAAAAGCAGAAATCATCACTGCAAATGAGCCGCAGGAATTTCTGAAAGGGTTAAATGCTCTTCAGAAAAACAACGGTCGCCCTTTGTTGAAAAGAGTACCGAAGAGTGAAGAGCTTCTGGTATTGAGGGTCAAAGCTGAGCAGGTTACAGCAAAGGCACAGTATCCTGTCTCTGATATAAGCGAGGCAGAGATACCGCCGTTGGACTGGGATACTCTTTGAACGGAGGCCGGATATGCATGGGATAGGAACAATTGTCAATGTGGCGGCGATTTTAGCGGGAGGCATTGCCGGACTGCTCTTAAAAAACGGTCTGAAGGAACAGGTTGAGCAGGGGATGATGCAGGCCATGGGAGTCGCTGTGATTTTTATGGGAATGTCAGGCGCTTTGAAGGAGTTGCTGATCATAGAAGAAGGAGCCCTGAGGGCCAATGGCTCCATGCTTCTGATCCTCTCACTGGCATTGGGAACATTTGTGGGAGAATGGATCAATGTGGAAGCCAGAATGGAGTCTGCGGGAAGAAAGCTGAAAAAGAGATTTGCCAGCGGAGGCGACGAGCATTTTGTGGAAGGATTTGTCAATACCTCGCTGGTGGTGTGCGTGGGAGCCATGGCGATCCTTGGAGCGCTTGAGGATGGGATAAATGGGAATCCTTCTGTTCTGTATGCAAAAGCAGTTTTGGATGCGGTTTTTCTGCTGGTTCTTGCGGCTGTCTATGGGAAGGGCGCACTTTTTTCGGCAATTCCGGTGGGGTTATGGCAGGGAAGCATTACCTTATTTGCAGAAGCCTGCGCCCCATTACTGACCGACAGAGTGATCTCAGATGTGTCGGCTGTGGGAAATACACTTCTTTTTTGTCTTGGAATCAATCTCATTTTCGGAAATAGGATCCGCATTGGAAATATGCTTCCCGGAATTGTGGCGGCGGCGCTTTATCATTGCGTCTGCATGTGAATATAGAGATCAATTATCATTGACATATTCACAGAAACACTGCATAATAAAATTAACCAAATGGTTAATTGAAAGGTGATGCTTCGGTGGAAATTACATATGCTAATAGTAGAGTACAAAAATACTTTGAAGATTATAACAGGATGCAGAAGAAATTGCCGTTTGAATGGGTGAAGACAGTAAAAAAGCATATGGACAGATTAAGGGCGGCAGAGTGTTTTGGAGATTTTCTGAAGTTGGGGTTGGGAAAACCGGAACGGCTCGAAGGATATGATCACATGCGCTACTCGTTGCATGTAGCGCCGAATGTCAGACTGATCATCGAGCCAATGGCGGCTCAGGATGCAGTAATGATTTGTACTGAGATTGAAGTGGAAGGAGTGAGCGATTATCATGGCAGTAAAGAAAACTGGTATATCCCGTAATCTGATAATTCATCCGGGAGAAACTGTTGCTGATGTGCTGGAAGAAAGAGGGATTACACAGGCGGAACTGGCATTGGAAACAGGAGTTTCTCCAGCCTATGTAAGTAATGTGATTGCAGGTAAGAAAGGAATATCCGGCAATTTTGCAATGGGCCTTGAGTATGCATTGGGCGTGCCCAAGTCTTTCTGGCTGAATCTCCAGGCAAATTACGAGGCGGAACTCTTAGAAGCAAATGAAGAGCTGTCAATTACCGGGGAAGAGATAAACGTAAGAGATCAGCTGGATGAGGTTGTAAAATACCTGAGGAATAAGGGGAAGATGCCGGTACGGGAGAAGAGAAAAGAATCCATTCTCTCTCTAAGAAAGGCATTACAGATCAGCAATATAGCGAATCTGAAAGAAGTGATTCCGGCCGGGGCGTTTCGAATGGCAGAAAATATTGCCATAAACGAATACGTGCTGGGGGCATGGATTCGTCTATGTCAGATTACTGAGACGAAGCAGGATATTATGGTAAAGTTTGACAGGGATGATATTCCCCGCCTGACAGAGGAGATAAAGGAGGTCATGTGCCGGAACAGTCCGGATATTCAAAGGAATCTGAAGGAAATTATGAGAAACTACGGCATAGATTTTTCAGTCAGGAAAAATTTCAGGGGAGCGCCGGTACAGGGGTATATTTTCCAGAAAAGTGACGGCATATATCAGATGACATTGACAATCAGGGGAGCCTTTGCGGATATTTTCTGGTTTTCTCTGTTTCATGAAATCGGACATATTGTGAATGGAGATATAGGAAAGACTGTAAAATTTATAGACGATGGAAGCGATCAGGAGAAAGAAAAGGCGGCTGACCGCTTTGCATGTAATATGCTTTTAGCACAGGACAGCTATGAAAAATTTATTCAAAAGGCAGACTTTTCTATTGAAGCGATTATCGAATATGCCCGGTTGCAGAATGTAATGCCATATATTGTGATTGGACGACTGCAGAGGGAGCATTTTTTGGACTATAAGGCATTCAGCAGCTATAAACTGCGATACAAATGGGCAGATTAAAAACTATCTCATCAGACATATCTAACATTTTTCTTCCCAATCTCTAAACCGATATAGTATAATTTTCATCAGGGAAACACGCAACAGGAAAATAAGCGCCGTCACCTTCGCGGGCCGGCTGAATGGAAAGTAACAGGCTGCACAGGGCGGCGGCCTGTTGCGGGGAAAAGCTGATGAAAAAATTTTCAATCAAAATATTTGTGATGATCTGTATCTGTGTGGTGATTCCTTTCACTCTTCTCTGTCATTATATCAAAAACAGTATGGAGCATTTCCTGCAGGAACAGATCAGCGACAAGGTCATACAGAACATTTCCCGGGACGAACGGAATATTTATGAAGAGTTGCAGAAGATAGCTTATTTCTCAAACGCCCTTGTCTGTGATGAGGAGCTGCAGAACATCATGCGGGATGAAAAAAGCAGTTATTACAGGAATTCTCTTTATTTTCAGGAGCTTTTGGGTAAAATGGCTTTGAACGGACAGGACAAGATTGTGGAATCCGCCAAGGTAATTCTGTTTGATGAAAGCGGCAGATGCTATTCCAACTGGGGGCTGAATTTTCAGAGCTATCAGTTCCTTCTGGAGGAGGAGTGGGTAAAGGAGGCCAATGAGAGCGGGCATATCACATGGAGGATGTTCAATCCCGCCTATATTATTGAGGATGCCCGGGATGAGCAGTACATTTCCCTTGTAAGGGCGGTTCTGGATGAAAAAACAGCGGGAACCAGAGTGGGGACGCTGATCATGAGCATTAACCGGGGAGAATTCAGCGAGATTATGACCAGGTATGCCTATGAGGGAGACAGGGTATACGTCTGCATCGATGAAGGCCAGGTGCTTATGGATAATGACCCGGAGCAGGAAATCGGAGATGAAGAAATAGAGGGATTGTACCGGGAAACGGGAGGACAGCGCAGCGGGATGCTTCAGAAAAATGTGGGGAAGAAGGAGTACCTGATCAATTACTATACGCTGCGCAGACCCTGGGAATTTGACGGACAGCCTATCAAGATTTTTCATTTTACGGACTACAGAGAGATCAGAGAGCAGGTGGAGGGCATTACGGGAAGGATTGGCGCCGTGATCTTTATCGTTCTTCTGCTTATCCTGCTGATCGCTTTTATGGCGGTGAGGCTTCTGGTAAAGCCCATCACGGTTCTGACTACGGAGATGAATACCTACCGTATTGACAGGGAGATCCGGGGAATCGATGTGAACCGGAAGGATGAGATCGGCGAGCTGAACCGGTCCTTCTGCCGTATGTCGGACTCTCTTAAGGAAGCCTTCCGGCAGACCCGGGAGGAGTATAAGGCGAGGGAGCAGTACCGATATGAGTCACTGCGCGCCCAACTGAATCCGCACTTTTTATTTAATACGCTGACCTCTATCCGATGGATGGCTGTGATAAGAGGAGCGGACAATATTGTGGAGAGCATTGATGCGCTGGCAGGCTTATTGAAATACAGTCTGGGAAGCACGGAGGAGCTGGTGACCATCAGAGAGGAGCTGGCGCATATCTGTAATTATGTATCCATACACAATTACCGGTATGAGGACTATGTGGTCATGGACATTGACGTAGACGAGGAACTTCAGGATCTGAAGACCATGCGTTTCATCCTGCAGCCTATTGTGGAAAATTCGATCATTCACGGATACGGAAACAAGGACAAAAAGCAGCATACCATATACATCTACGGGGACAGAGAAGGAGATCATCTGATGCTGTATGTGGAGGATGAAGGCGTGGGAATTTCTCCGGAGCAGATTGAAGAGTTTGAGAAGGGGAAAAAGTCTTCCGGCATCAAGGAGGGCAGACTGACGGGGATCGGGCTGCATCATGTGGACGAGTGTATCAGGCTGACCTTCGGGGAGGAATATGGGTTGAAAATATCCCGGAATGCAGAAAAAGGAACTGTTGTGCAGTTTTTGCTGCCGGTTCTGGAAAGACAGGGGCAGTCAACAGAAGTTGAGGAAAGTGTATGAAAAAGGTTATGATCGTGGACGATGAATTTCTGGTAAGACTGGGGATCAAATCCCTGCTGCACTGGGAAGACTATGGATACGAAATCGTGGGAGAAGCGGAGAGCGGCCAGGAGGCTCTTGAAAAAATAGAAAAAATACATCCCCAGATCATACTGACAGATCTGAGAATGAGCCCCGGAGACGGATTCCTTCTGATTGAGCAGTGCCGGCAGAAATATCCGGAGATGAAGTTTGTGGTGCTGAGCAACTACAATGACTTTGAAAATGTGCGCCGGGCCATGAAGATGGGGGCCAGCGACTATGTGTTCAAGCTGACCCTGAAGGCGCAGGAGCTTTTGCAGGTTCTGGACGAGGTAAGCGGAAGCGGCTCGGAGAGCGGGAAGGCGGTATCGGAAGAAGGACCGGCAAGGGAGACTGAAAGGGCGGAGAGAGAAATGCCGCCCGGTCAGAATCGGGAGATGATAAAGGCCGGTATCCTGAAAAATCTCATGGAGGCCAGGGACGGGTATTATGAGGTAAATTTGAAAACGCTGTCGGAATACCCCTTTTGTGTTGACTTTGAAAAAGATTACCGGATTATGACCATTACACTGGACGATCTTTCTATTGCCCGTTGCAGCGGGAATTTCCTGGAAAGCGATCTTCTGAAATTTGCCATCGAGAACATGATCGGCGAGATTTTTGAGGATCATGGGGAAAAGGAAATTTTCCGGTATGGAGAATGCGATTTTATTCTTGTGCTTTCCTCCGGATCGGAAGCAGAGAATTTCAGAGAAAAGACAGAAGCTGAATTTGCAAGGCTGCATCAGTATGTACAGAAGTACTGCGGACTGCATATCAGCGGCGCGGTCTGTTCTCAAAGCAGGGGCCTTTTTTCTCTGAAGGAGGGAATTCTGGAGAATGCAGGCAGGCTGAGGATGCGCTTCTGGAACCGGCAGGAGGGGCTCCTGTGGCCGGAGGAGGATGCAAAGCCGCTTCGAGGGACGAAGAGGTCAGAGGCGGAGGTTCGGAAAATTATGGCCCTGGCGGATGAAAACGCTGGTTTTCCGGGCAGACTCATGCCGGCAGAGAGTGGAAGTGTTTCGGCGGAATCGGATCGGGCAGCGCGGCTGGAAGTAAAAATACAGGCGGGCGGAATCAGGGAGGGGCTTGCCTGCTGGGAAGAACTGATGGAGGAAGTGCGCAGGAGCTGCGCCGGAGATGTACAGAAGTTCAGGGAGTCGCTTCTCGGTATCTGCAGGGTACTGTCCTGGTATCTGAAAAAAGGTGGTATCGATGTAAGGCATATTCAGGATGGAAACGGCGTGAATCTGGAGACGGCCATTCGGGAGTACGACTTTTATGAGGAGATCGAGGAGAGCTTTCAGGGGCTTCGGCAGCAGTACCTGGCGTTTGCCGGAGAAGGCGGAAGCTCTCAGGAGAGCCGCAGACGCCCCTGCCGGAAGGAGGTTCTGGAGGTAAAGAGTTTTGTACAGGCTCATTACGGAGAAAAGCTGTCTGTAGCACAGATTGCGGAGATGGTCAATATGAGTGAAAGCCGGTTTGCCCATGTGTTCAAAAAGGAAACCGGGATCAGTTTCTGGGAATATGTGAATCAGGTGCGGATGGATCAGGCGGAAAAGTTGCTCAAGGAGACGGATATGCGGATCGGGGATATTGCGGAAAGAATTGGAATGGATAATCCCAATTATTTCAGCTCTCAGTTCAAGAAGAGGAAGGGAAAATCACCTCTTGCCTACAGGAATATGGCAGAACCCGGGGAAACGGCGCCTTTCTGAATTTGCCATTGCGTTTTCTTTTTTCTTGATTCCCGCGAGCAATGCGCCAAGCGGCTGCCCATAGAGATGCAAAGCATCTTATAGACATTTGATTGACGGGATAAAAAGACTGGCAGCAGGATATGGAAGATGGGAAAGGATATTGGAAAATAAACATAACAGATTACGGAAGAAAAACAGCAGATATGGTCGTCGCGGCCGGTGCTGTTTTTTTGCTATAATCCGTTTGTCAAATAACGGATAACGCTCTTTGAGATCAACTGCTTAAAGGAAAGGAGAGAATGGGATGGAGCTGCTGACAGGTAAGATTAAACCCATGTATTTCAGATATCTGGCCGCCGCATTCGGAAGCGCACTGATTTCGTCTATCTACGGCGTGGTGGACATGGCAATGGTGGGGCAGTATCAGGGGCCGGAAGGCACGGCGGCGCTGGCTGTGGTGGCCCCTGTCTGGAGTATTCTGTATAGCCTGGGTCTGCTTATGGGAATCGGCGGCTCTGTCCTGTTCACTACCCTGCGGGGAAAATCGGAAGAAAATAGAAATAAGTCCAATGAATATTTTACAGCTGCGCTGGTCGGAGCAGCGGCGCTGGCTGCTGTCACATGGCTGACAGTAATCTTTTTTGACCGGGAACTATTGCGGTTGTTCGGAGCGGAAGAGACGCTGCTTCCGCTGGCAAGAAGTTATCTGTTTCCCATTAAATTTGTAGTGCCGAGCTTCCTTTTTGTGCAGCTTATGGCGGCTTTTTTGCGTAACGATGGAAATCCGGCTCTTGCTGCGAAGGCGGTTTTGACCGGAGGAATTTTTAATGTGTTTGGCGATTATTTCTTTGTTTTTGTATTAAACATGGGAATTATGGGGGCAGGTCTGGCAACTGCTGCCGGCTCTGTTTTTTCCTTATCAGTTATGCTGACTCATTTCTTCAGTAAAAAGAATACGTTAAGGCTTGTGAAACCTTCGGAACTGTTTTTGATTCTGAAATCCATCTGCGTAACCGGATTTTCCGCTTTTTTTATTGATGTGGCTATGGGAATTCTTACCGTGCTGTTTAACAGACAGATTTTAAAATACCTGGGAACGGATGCGCTGGCGGTTTATGGGATTATTATCAATATTAACACCTTTGTCCAGTGCTGCGCATACAGTATTGGCCAGGCTTCGCAGCCAATGCTCTCTGCAAATTTTGGCGCGGGTAAGGGGAAGCGTATTATACAGATCCTGCGGCATGCGTTGGGAACGGCGGCGGTATTCGGAATCATCTGGTCTGCGCTTGCAGTTTTGGATCCCGATTTTTTTGTCCATATCTTTATGAAGCCGACGGAGAAGATCCTGGTCATTGCTCCGGCTATTATTCGCAGATATGGCATTTCTTTCCTCCTGCTTCCGTTTAATATTTTTTCAACCTATTATTTTCAGGCGCTGATGAAGCCTGCGGCCGCCTTTACTGTTTCTGTTTCCAGGGGCATTGTAGTCAGCGGAATATTAATCTGTATTCTCCCGGCTGCGGCAGGAGCAGACGCGATCTGGTTTGCGATGCCGATTACGGAAATACTGGTTGCAGTTTATGGTACACGGAAAATGATGAAAAACACGAAAGCATTGTTTTGACAGAATTTGAAAGACCGGCAGCAGGATATGGAAGATGTACCATGGATGTTTTCAAGGGGAGGACGGTCAGGGGGAAGGAGGCGGCTGTATTTGAAAGAAGGGCAGGGATATCAGAAAATAAACACAACAGATTCTGGAAGAAAAACAGCAGATATGGCCGTCACGGCCGCGGTTATTTTTTTGCTATAATGCATTCATCAGACAACGGGTATCATAATTTGCGATATCTTCATCCGACAATAGAAGAGAGATCTGGAGGTCTTCTGTTGTCAAAAATAATTAAAAGAAGGAGGAAATTTATTATGAGAAACAAAAAATGGCTGGCACTGGGAATGGCAGCGGCTCTTACACTCACCGCTCTTACGGGCTGTGGGAACAGCGGTCAGGATTCCGCTTCATCCTCTGCAGGGACAGAGGAAAGTACGGATGCAGCATCTGAAGAAAAGAAGGAGGATGCAGAGCAGACGGCAGATGCGGCCGATGAAACAAAAAACAGCGGAGAGACAGTGACCTTGAGAATGTGGGGCGGAGTTCCCCCGGAAAGCGGTCCTCAAAAGGCATGCGACGACTTCAACGCTCTTTATGCAGATAAGGGAATTCAGGTAGAGTATGAGCGGTTTGTAAATGATGATACCGGCAATCTGAAGTTGGAGACGAACCTTCTTTCAGGCACAGGCGTGGATATTTATGTAACTTACGGACTCTCTGTTCTGCAGAAGAGAGCGGACGGTGATATGGCCCTGGATCTCACAGAACTTATGGAGAGGGATGGATTTGATCAGAAGGAATATTTCGGCGAAATGGCTGAGGCCTATTATGTGGACGGAAAGCCTTACAGTGTACCTACCAAGCTGGATCAGTATGGTATCGTGCTCAACAAGACCATGTTTGAAGAAGCAGGTATTGAGATTCCCACAGAGTGGACCTTTGACGAGTTCAGAGAAATTGCAAAGCAGCTGACTCATGGAGAGGGACAGGATAAGGTCTATGGCATGTTCTGGAACAGCCAACAGGATCTCACTTATCTGTTTACTTATCTGGCAGCACAGACCAATGGCGGAGATCCCATGTATTTAAGCGAAACAGAATCCGCATTTATGGACCCGGTGGTACTTAAATCGGTTGAACTGATCAATAACATGATGAATGTGGATGGCTCCTCACCCACTCATACGGATTCCGTTACGCAACAACTTTCCCAGGAAGGGATGTTCCTGACGGGAAAGAGCGCTATGACTGTGGGTCCTTGGATGATCCGCAGCATCAAGGATCTGGAGAACTATCCTCATGAGTTCGAGACGGCTTTTGCACCTTATCCGGTAGTGGAAGAAGGACAGAGAAACTTTACCCAGGGTGGATACGGAGATCTGATTTCCATCAATCCCAAGTCCGAGTACATTGATGAAGCATGGGAATTTGTAAAGTGGTATGCACTGGAAGGTATGCTTCCCGTGGCAGAGGGCGGACGAGTTCCCGCAGCTAACACCTATGATACTCAGGCAGTGACAGACGCATTCTTAAAGGGAGCAGAAGGCATTATTGATGCGGAGACCACCAAGAATATACTGATCGCACCTGCGGATAATTATGCAGTGCCTTCCATTACCGCCCACGGGCCGGAAATCTCCCAGGTGGTGAAGGAGGAGCTGGAGAAGATTTTCATCGGAGAAAAGACGGTGGAAGAGGGAATGTCAGATGCCAAGGAACGGGCGGATGCAATTCTGCAGGAGTAGGCAGGGACTTACAGGCAATAGCAAATAAATTTGCCATATCAAATAAATTTGCAATAACAAATAAATTTGCCATATCAAATAAATCTGTCATGTCAGATGAATCTGCCGTTTTCTGTATAAACAGATAGCATTGAAACAGATATTTTTATGAAAGAAGCAGATGGCAGGGCGCTGAAAAAAAGCAGCGCCTGCCGGTGTTTGCGGAGATGAGCTTTCCGGCGGAACGCGTCGGCATATGCCGGATGAGCTCATTACGGAGCGCGGGATCATCTGCTGTGAACCGAGCGGAAAAGAGGTAAAGATTTGAAAAAAGAAAAAGAGAAAAAGAAAGGCCTAAGCCGTCAGGCAAAAACCAATCTGGTGGGTTATTCCTTTATTCTTCCCAATATTATCGGCGTCTGTGCGTTCACTTTATTTCCGATGCTCTTTTCTCTGGTGATCAGTTTTACGGACTGGGATTATACCAAAGGGATCGGAAACTGGAACTTCATAGGCATCAAAAACTTTATCACCATGTGGTCGGACGAGTGGTTTACAAGCGCTCTTAAGAACACGCTCATATTTGTGGTCGGAGTGGTGCCTGTAACAGTATTTCTTGCCATGGTGCTGGCAGTGGTCATTGACAAATTCTGTTTTGCAAAGCTCCCCATCCGGATGGCGTTGTTTATGCCCTATGTGTCCAATGTGGTTGCGGTGGCCATTGTGTGGGTTATGATGTATTCACCCTGGGGCCCGTTCACCCGTCTGGTGGTTGCGCTGGGAGTGGACAATCCGCCTCAGTGGCTGGGGGATACCAAATGGGCGCTCCCGGCTATCATGCTGATGACGGTGTGGTCAGGGGTAGGGTACGCCATCATCATTTATACCTCCGCCATTCAGGGACTGCCGAAGGATGTATATGAGGCGGCGGATATAGATGGAGCGGGAGAGGTTGCCAAGTTTTTCAGGCTGACGATCCCCTTTTTATCTCCCACAACATTCTTTCTGGTCATCACCACGCTGATCAGCTCCTTCCAGGTGTTTGCACCCATTCAGATCATGACCAGAGGCGGCCCGGGAACCGCCACGAATGTACTGGTGTATTATATTTACACATCGGCTTTTACATTTTATAAGATGGGGTATGCGTCGGCTATATCGTGGGTCCTGTTTATCTTTCTGTTTATCGTCACAATGATCCAGTGGCACGGGCAGAAAAAATGGGTGAGCTATTAAGGAGAGGAAGTATATGAAAAATAAAAAAGGAAAACAGAAGCTGCTGAGAGTAATGCCGCGTGTGATCTGGACGCTGGTGCTGGGTCTGCTGGCAGTTTCCATGGTAACGCCCTTTATCTGGATGCTTTCCGCCTCCATGAAGCTGCCGCTGGATGTGATGAAGCTTCCCATAGAGTGGATCCCCAAATATTTTTATCCGGACAATTATATGAAGGTATGGAACATTGCGGGAAAAGGGGCCAGAGATTACCATTTCGGAGTGGCCTATGCCAATTCGCTGAAGATCGCCTTTATCAATGTGGCAGGCTCCGTGCTTACCAGTACGCTGGCAGGCTATGCTTTTGCCAAAATTAATTTTAAGGGCAGAAATGTATTGTTCCTGTTTTATCTGGCGACCATGATGATTCCCAGCCAGGTGACTTTGATCCCCAAGTTTGTCATGTTCAACAAAATGGGACTTATGGGAACTCATCTGACGCTGATTTTGCCCGGTGTGATCACCATCACAGGAACCTTCCTGATGCGTCAGTACTTTATGCAGATCCCGGACGAACTGCGGGAATCCGCAAGAGTGGATGGAGCGAACGAATATATGATATGGGCCAGGATTATGGTGCCCATTGCCAAGCCCAGCATGGCGTCTCTGGCTATCGTGGTGTTCCTCTGGAACTGGAACAGCTATCTGGAGCCTCTGGTATTCCTGAGCAACTGGCGATTGTATACCATACCCCTGGCACTGACGAATTTCATAGAGGAGAGTGTGACCGAATACAATCTGGTCATGGCGGCGGCCTCTTCCGCACTGATCCCGGCCTTTGTGGTATTTTTGCTGGGGCAGAAGTTTCTGGTGAAGGGACTTGTGAGCGGAGCAGTGAAAGGTTAGGCGTACAGAGGCAGGCGCGCAGAGGCCCGGCATGGCAGGGCAGAGGATGCAGGGCGCAGGAGTCGGACATGGAAGGGCTGAGAAAACAGGATGCAGGAGCCCGGCATGGAAGGACTGAGGACACAGGACGCAGGAGCCCGGTATGGAAGGGCTGAGGAAACGGAACACAGGAGATAAGGGCACAGACGCCGGATTATAGTCCGGGCGGCTTACACTGACGGAAATCAGTAGGAGAGCAGCCCATTTCCTTCCGGAACACATTTGAAAAATAATTCTGCTCTTCGTATCCCGACATAGCGCCGATGATTCCGACAGGGAGATCCGTATCCTGCAAAAGCCGTACGGCATTCTGAATCCGCAGCTGCTGCCGATAATCGGTTATGCTCATTTTCATATTCTTTTTAAACAGGTGACTGAGCGTGGATACGCTGCAGTGACAGTATTCTGCAATATCCTTTACGGATACGGGCCGGGCATAGTGGCGGCGCAGGTAGACCACGGCATGGCTGAGGATATTGCTTTGAGTGACATTTGCGACAGACTGTGCGGAATCGGGTGGAAGCTGATGGTATAAAAGCTCAAACATTCTGCACAGAGGCGCTATCTCTGTACGGAGCGCTTCTATGGAAGGCAGCTCCGGGGACAGGTTCCGGTAATAGGATTGCAGTAGTTGTTCTTCGTTATATCTATATTTTTTTGCAACATATTTAATCCGTTCTATGGATACATCATCAGAAATCCGATAACCGCTGACACTGATGAATGCGAGAACGGAATGCTTTTCATCCCGGACAGGGAATACCCGGACAGGGAATACATATTCGCCCATTCCGGCATAACAGATTCCTTTCATGGGGCCGTCTGCACAGGCCTCCAATACTTTTTTCTGCCTCTCAATGCAGTGATCCCATGCGCTTTTGTCTGATTTGACCATCAAACAGAAGGGATTGCTGCTGATATTATAGGGAGTTAAAAGTGTCATATAATTCTGAAGGGGAATAAAAAAATTATGAAAAGCCAGATAATAGCCCCGGTTTTGCAGGACTTCAAAATAACGGGCAATGTCGTGAATCAGTTCTTCTATCATTCATATCTCCTTGCACGAAATTATAGATTATTGACAGAATAATATCTTCTTTTTTTACCAGAATCATTCTATCATGATTTTAACAAACAGAACAGTACTCAGAGACAAAAAGGAGGGAAAATTGAAAATGAAGATTATAGAGGAAAGAAGAGAGATCCCGGTATGGGAGGAGACAGACGTACTGGTGGCCGGCGCAGGACCGGCCGGCGTATCGGCGGCGATTACCGCAGCCAGAGAGGGCGCGTCGGTTATCCTTGTGGAGCAGTCGGGAAACGTAGGGGGAATTGCTACGGAAGGGCTGATGAGCCACTGGACGGGAAACACTGAGGGCGGTTTCTATGAGGAAATCCTTGCCCGATCTTCCGATACGGACGTAAATGACAGAGAGATGCAGAAGGTGATCAATCCCGAGAAGCTCAAAACCGTGCTTCTGGAAATGCTTGAGGAGGCGGGAGTAAAGCTGCTGCTTTATACCTTTGCCTGCGAGCCGGTCATGGAAGGGGACAGAATAAAGGGAATCATCGCCGAAAACAAGTCGGGCCGGGGAGCCATTCTGGCGAAGATCGTAGTGGATGCCAGCGGAGATGGTGATATCGCGGCCAGGGCAGGCGCACCCTATTACACGGGAAGAGAGACGGATGGAAAAATGCAGCCGGCGACCATAATGTTCAAGGTAGCCGGAGTGGACGTGGAAAGAGGGGTTTTCCCGGGGGGCTTTGAGGATCATCTGGCAATCCCGGCAGGCGATATTCAGAAGCTGGGAGAAGAGCATCTTCCCGCTCCGGCAGGACATGTACTGTTGTACAGAACCACTCTTCCGGGTGTAGTCACCTGCAACATGACCAACTGTACGGACATTGACGGGACGAAGGCGGAGGATCTGACCCGGGCCACGATTGTGTGCCGGAAGCAGATGGATGCGATTGTGAACTTCCTGCGGGAGTATGTGCCGGGATTTGAAAAGTGTTACCTGATCAGCTCCGCTTCTCTGGTGGGGATCCGGGAGACCAGACACTTTAAAGGAGAGGCGCAGATCACCCAGGAGGACATCCTGCAGGCGAGAGTCTTTGAGGACTGGGTGGTTGCGAAAGCCCATTTTAACTTTGACGTTCACAATATCACCGGAAGCGGCCTTGATGAGACGGGAGCACAGAAAAAATTTGGACAGAAAAAAGGCTACACCATTCCTTACGGGTGTTTTGTTCCTTTAAAGGTGGAGAATCTGTATCTGGCGGGAAGAAACATCAGCGGTACCCATATGGCCCATTCCAATTATCGGGTGATGCCCATTTGCGCCAACATGGGGCAGGCAGTGGGAGTTGCCGCAGCTATGTGTGTGAAAGAAGAATGCAGCCCCCGCAGTCTGGAGGCGAAAACGGTTCAGGCAAGGATGCTGGAGCTGGGAGTGGAGCCGTAGGAGAGTAAGCGGAACCGTAAGGGGCAAGCGTGCGGGAGCTATGAGTGAGCCGTAGAGGGCGAGCGTGCAGGAGCTATGAGTGGAGCCGTAAGGGTCAAGCGTGTGCGGGAGCCGGGTGTGAAGCGTAAGGGGGCAAGCGTGTGTGGGAGCCGGGTGTGGAATGTAAGGCAGCTGGCAGTAGAGAAGAGCAGCGGAATGCAGCGCATCCGTATCCGGATACAGACGCAGGAAGGGTCCGGAGGAAAGGCAGAGAAAAATATGGAAGAACAACTCATAACAAAAGAATTTGACTTTGTAATTGTGGGAGGAGGAATGGCCGGCGTATGCGCGGCTCTTGCGGCGGCCAGAGGCGGCGCGCGCACAGCGCTTGTGGAGAACCGGCCAGTCCTGGGCGGCATGGCCAGTTCGGAGCATCGGATGCACATCTGCGGCGCCGATCATCATATGTCCAATCCCAACCTGCGGGAAACCGGTATTCTGGAGGAGATCCTGCTGGAAAACAAAAGAAGAAACCCGGAGATGAACTACCCGGTATTTGACGCCGTCCTGTGGGAAAAGGTGAATTTCCAGGAGAATCTGGAATTGTTTTTGAATACCCATATGACGGAAGTGCTCTGCCGGGAAAACAGCATCCGGGAGATCAAAGCGGAGCAGATGACCACGGAAAAGAAATACTGTTTCCGGGCCCCATTATTTATGGATGCCACAGGAGATGGCACCTTGGGAGCCAGGGCAGGAGCAGAATACCGAATGGGAAGAGAGGCGGAAGGCACTTACGGGGAAACGCTGGCGCCCACTGCAGAGGATCATGTGACCATGGGGAATTCTCTGATGTTTCTGGCGAAGGATATGGGACATCCGGTGCCTTTTGTAAAGCCCTTCTGGGCAAATACCTATACAGAGGAACAGCTCCGTTTTCGGGATCATGAGGATGTCACCTCCGGCTACTGGTGGATTGAGCTGGGAGATGAGAAGCACAACACCATCACGGATACGGAGGAGATCCGGGACGATCTGCTGAAAACCGTCTTTGGCGTATGGGATCATATTAAAAACGGCGGCGATCACGGAGCGGAAAATCTGGATCTGGAGTGGGTGAGCTTTCTTCCGGGAAAACGGGAGAGCAGAAGGCTCTTGGGGGACTATGTTCTGACCCAGAAGGACTGTCTGGAAAATACAGACTTCCGGGATGCGGTTGTCTATGGCGGATGGCCCATGGACATTCATACAGAGGGCGGGATGCTGAACGAATCCGACAATCCCACTGTATGGAATCAGGTCAACGGTTTGTATCGGATCCCCTACCGCTGTCTGTACTCCGTCAATATTGAAAATCTGTTTCTGGGCGGACGTGCCATCAGCTGTTCCCATGTAGCCTTTTCCTCCACCAGAGTGATGGCGACCTGCGCCGTGGCGGGTCAGGCGGCCGGGACGGCGGCGGCCATGGCTGTTGAAAAAAAGCTTTCCCCGAGACAGGTGCTTGACCATGTACGAGAGCTGCAGCAGAGGCTGCTGAAAGCGGACTGCTACATCCCCGGCCTCAAAAATGAGGACGAAAAGGATCTGGCCAGGAACGCCCGGGCCAGCGCCAGTGCAGAGCTTCCGGGATGCGGGGCGGAGAATGTGATCAACGGAATTCCCAGAACCGTGGGGGATGAGAAAAACTGCTGGATGGCTCCCATGAGCAAATCTCCCGTGCTTTCCCTGAAATGGGAAGAGGAGATTCGACCTGCCCAGGTGCGAATTCTTCTGGATTCCAATTTAAGCAGAGAGATTACGCCCTCCATTAACAGAGGCGTGCTCGCCCGCCAGGCAAAGGGAACGCCGCCTGAGCTGATACGGGATTTCAGGCTTATTTTCTGTAAAAAAGGGGAAGTGAAGAAAGAATTACTCTGCGATGGAAAGGGGCAGCGCCTGCAGGTGATAGATATAGAGAAAGAAATATCTGCGGATGAGATCCGAATCCTGCCTCTTGGCACCTATGGCAGTGAGAATGCGGCTGTGTTTGAGGTGCGGGTGTATGGGAGGTGAATGCAGCGCTCTGATATCTGCTGAAAATATTTGATAAATTGCCGATAGTGATATAAACTATTCTAAAGGGAACGACGAGTAAAATTGTCGTTCCCTACAGGTGCAGGCGTTTATCAGGGAATCCGGGACGGAGAGAGAAAAATATGTACAGGCTGGCAATCTGCGACGACAATCAGGCGGACATCGCCTATCTGCAGGTATTTCTGGAAAGGTGGGCGGCAGAGACACAAGCCGCTTTGAAAATAGAGAGCTTCCCATCTGCGGAAGCGTTTCTTTTCCGGTATGAGGAGGAAGCTTTTGATCTTCTACTTCTGGATATCGAGATGGGAGAGATGAGCGGCGTAGAGTTGGCAAGGAAGATCCGGCAAAAGGATCACCTTGTGCAGATTATTTTTATTACGGGTTACATGGACTATATAGCGGAAGGGTACGATGTGGAAGCGCTCCACTATCTGCTTAAGCCTGTGACGGAAGAAAAGCTTCGGGCGGTTCTTGAGAGGGCGCTGCGGCGGCTGGAGGCCGGGGAAAAGGAGCTGTGCCTGTCGCTGCCGGGAGCAGTGGTGCGGATACCCCTCCGGGAGATCCGTTATCTGGAGGTGCAGAGAAATTATGTGACGGTCTGCGGACAGGAGATCTACAGAGTGAAAAAGACGCTGAATGAACTGGAGCAGGAGCTGGACGAGCGCTTTTTTCGGATAGGACGGTCGTATATCGTAAACCTTCATTTTGTCAGAAAGGTTACCAGAACACAGGTAATCTTAAAGGATGGAGGTCAGCTCCCCCTTTCCCGGAAATTTTATGAGGAAATCAACCGGGCGATGATACATTATTTTTAAAGGAGAATACTGTGAAAAATAAATTTTTCACAAACGAACTTGTTCGTTTTGCAAATATTGTGCTGACGCCCAAATTTGCAGGTGCCGGCAGCAGGGAGGATTATAATGTCATTACCGAAACTATCTTTCCGGGAAAAAAGAATGGACAGGCGGATCGCGGCTTATCAGAGTGATCTCCTCGCCACCCACTATGCTGAGGTGGAGAACATGTACCGGCAGATGAGAGGGTGGCGGCATGACTACCGCAACCATATACAGGTGCTGAAGAGCTATCTGGCCATGGGAGACGTAGAAGCGGCTTCCGATTATCTGGATGCCCTCAGCGAGGATTTAAGCTCTGTGGATCCGGCACTGAAAACGGGAAATAAAATGATGGATATCATCTTAAGCAGCAAGATATCCCTTGCCAGATCAAAGAACATCCGGGTGGAGGCGGATGCCCATGTGCCGGTGGCACTTGCCACTGCCGAGATCGATCTCTGTGTTATCATTGGGAATCTTTTTGACAATGCCATCGAGGCGTGTATGGCGCTTCCGGAAGAGGAGCGGATGATCCGGGTATATATGGAGATGAAGAATACCCAGCTCTATATGTCTTTCACCAACAGCACTGCCTTAAAGAAGCAGAGAAAGGAAAACGGACGTTTCGCCTCAACCAAAGGCGCGGGGCACGGCTGCGGGCTGGTGCGTATTGATACCATTATAGACAGGTATCAGGGATATATCAGCAGAAACAGCGAGGACGGCGCGTTTACCACGGAGGTTCTGCTGCCCCAGTGAAAAGAATTGTTTTCATCCCCCCAGTGATGCATTTCGTCCCCGGAATGTATTGCCGGGGGATTTTTATGTTATGCTGTTTACGATAGTACGCCGCATGGGGAGGCTTTGCGAAAGGAGATGGACTTACGAAAATGAAACACTTGAAAACAAAGGCCGCTGTAAAATATGGAATGCTGAGCAATTCCCGGTTTATGATAAAGGAAGCGCTGGCCGCAAATCCCGTTGTGCTGATCTACACCTTACTGCAGGCCTTGTTTGTGGTGACGGCATCTCTCCTGGAGCTGTATGTGACTCCTGTTATTCTGGGGAATCTGGAGCGGCATGACACGCTGGAAAAGCTGCTTGGCAGTATCGGCTTTTTTTCTCTGGGGATCATGGGGATTTATGCGCTTTCCGCATATCTCGAAAATAATCAGATGTTTATGAGGACGCCGGTGCGCCTTTATATTATTTCCAGGATGTGGCAGAAGGTGGGTACCTGTTCTTATCCGGTCAGGGAAAGCCAGGAGTTCATCCGGGCTTTTGCAAAGGCGACCGATGCGTCTATGGGAAATGCATCTGCGGCGGAGTACATATGGAATACCTTTGCCGAGATCATACAGAATGTTCTTGGATTTCTGATTTATTTGTATTTGCTGACCCATGTGGATCCTGTGATCATCATTGTGACGCTGGTAGTTGCGATTACCGGCTATCTGGTGAGCAGCCGTCTAAACGGCTGGGGATACCGGCACAGGCAGGAGGAAGCCGATATCAAAAACCGGTTTTTCTATTTCAGGGACAGGGCAAGGGACCGACGTCTGGCCAAGGATGTGCGTCTCTTTGGCATCGGAGACTGGCTGGGGGAGCTTCTGGATAAATGTATGAGAATGCTGCAGGATTTCTATCTGAGGAGAGAGAGAATATATCTGCTGGCAGATCTTACGGATATTGTCCTCTCTTTTTTGCGGAATGGGGTAGCCTACGCTTGGTTGCTTTATCTGACACTTCAGGGAAACTTAAGCGCTTCGGAATTTCTGCTCTATTTTACCGCTGCCGGAGGCTTTACCACCTGGATCACCGGAATCATGCGCAGTTTTTCCCAGTTGCATAAGCAGAGTATGGAGCTTTCCTGTATCAGGGAGCTGCTGGATTATGAGGAGATTTTCCTTTTTGAGGAGGGAAGGGCGCTGACAGCGGCAGAAGGGGTTGCCTGTACCATAGAGCTCAGGGATCTCACTTTTCGCTATCCGGGATCAGGGCAGGCAATTTTTTCCCATTTGAATCTGACCCTGCATCCGGGAGAGAAGCTGGCGGTGGTAGGGGCAAACGGCGCCGGCAAGACTACGCTGGTAAAGCTGATCTGCGGCTTTTATGATCCCGATGAGGGGGAGGTGCTGTTGAATGGGGTAAATATTAAGGAGTACAACCGAAGAGATTATTATCAGCTTTTTTCTGCGGTGTTTCAGGATTTTTCCCTGCTGGCGGGGGAAATAGGGGAGAATGTGGCCGCCTTTGATCAGAAGGTGGATCCTGACAGGGTGCGGGCGTGTGTGGAAAAGGTGGGACTTGCCGGAAAGATCGAATCCCTTCCCGAAGGGTATCACACCCATCTGGGTAAAGAAGTGTACGATGACGCGGTGGAACTCTCAGGCGGGGAGATGCAGCGGCTGATGATGGCAAGGCTCCTTTATAAGGACAGTCCCATTATGATTCTGGATGAACCGACTGCGGCGCTGGATGCCATTGCCGAGAGCGAGATTTATGAGAAGTACCATGATATGAGCCAGGGGAAGTCTTCTGTTTTCATTTCTCACAGGCTGGCATCCACCCGCTTCTGCGACCGTATTATTCTGCTGGAAGAAGGGAAGATTGCGGAGGAGGGAACTCATGAGGAGCTGCTCGCACAGGGAAAAAGCTATGCAAGGCTTTTTGAAATTCAGAGTAAATATTATGTGAGCGGACCGGATACGGGCAGCAGTGAAATGTGATGCAGATACAGGAGGTTACTATGAAAGTCAAAGACTTTCATAGTATGGATGGCCATGCGGCCCGCGAAAGCGGCAGGCTGAGCATGCTGGGAGGTTACTATGAAAGTCAAAGACTTTCATAGTATGGATGGCCATGCGGCCCGCGAAAGCGGCAGGCTGAGCATGCTGGGAGGTTACTATGAAAGTCAAAGACTTTCATAGTATGGATAGCCATGCGGCCCGCGAAAGCGGCAGGCTGAGCATGATGGAGGATTACAGTAAAATGAGGGATCATGAGAAAGAAAAAAGAGAAGGCCTTTCATGGAAGGAAGTCTTTCTGCTGAACAAAAGGGCGGTTCTGCTCTGGTGCAGGGAATGCCCTAAGCTGTTTATATCTACTGCGCTCCATTCGGCCATTGCCGCCCTGGTTCCCTATCTGACCCTCTGTTTTTCCGCCGGACTTCTGGACGAGCTGGCAGGGGCAAGAAGACGGGAGGAGCTGATCCGGTGGATCATGATCCTGCTGGTGGCGGATGCAGGGGCTTATCTGCTGAAGGCTCTGGTATTCAGATGGAAGGAGGCTCTTTCGGCCACCATGTATTATCACGGAGAGGCACGGATCTCGCGAAAGATTCTGTCCATGGATTTCTGTGCAGCGGATGATACAGCCACTCATGAGCTGCTGAGCAGGATCAGGCAGCGTGAGCATTGGAGCGGTTGGGGAATCCACAGGATTTACTGGCATTTTGAGCGTCTGACAGAGGAGCTGTTCCGGATCATCGGAGCGGCGGCGCTTACCGTTTCCCTGTTTTGTCTGCCGGTGCCGGAAGAGGCAGGGAGGCTTGCCCTGCTGAACAGTCCGCTGTTTATCCTTTTACTGGCACTGGTAATGGCAGGAGTGACACTGCTTTCCCCTTATCTGTCTACCCTGGCGGAAATGTGTGTGATGGATCATGATGAAAGTATGAAACGGGGAAACCGGAATTATTTTTTCTGCCTGGATCTGTTCAGGGAGGAAAAAAGAGCGCTGGATATGCGTATTTACAGACAGGATCTTTTCGGACTGAAAAGAATAAGGAAAACGGCAAGCGTGAAGGACGGAGTACTTCGCGATGTGATCAGGGACGCCAGAGGACGGATGGGCATCCTTTTCGGGCTTTCGGCAGCAACTTCCCGGCTGTTCATGGGAGCGGCCTATCTGTTTGTGTGTTTAAAAGCCTGGGGCGGCGCTTTCGGAGTGGGCTCCGTGACCCGGTATATCGGCGCCATCACGGCTCTTTCCGCTGGCCTGTCCGGGGTGCTGAAGGTGATAGGTGAGGCCAGAGTGAACAGCGATACGCTGAAGATGACCTTCGAATTTCTGGATATTCCCAACGAGATGTATCAGGGCTCCCTGACAGTGGAAAAACGTTCCGACAGAAAGTATGAGGTGGAGTTCCGGAATGTGAGCTTCCGATATCCCCATACACAAATCTGGGCACTTAAGAACATCTCGCTGAAGTTCAGAGTGGGAGAGCGGCTGGCGGTGGTGGGGCAGAACGGTTCCGGCAAGACCACCTTTATCAAGCTCCTGTGCCGTCTCTATGATCCCACAGAAGGAGAAATTCTGTTAAATGGGATCGATATCCGCAAGTACAATTACCGTGAATATCTTGGTATTTTTTCTGTGGTATTCCAGGATTTCCAGCTTCTTGCCATGAGCCTGGGTGAGAATGTGGCGGCCGGGAGCAGCAGAGGTTATGACAGGAAGAGGGCCGAAGCATGTATCCGCATGGCGGGCCTTTCAGAGTGGTTCGCTGCAAGAGAAGAGGGTCTGGACACCATTCTTTATAAGGACCTGGACGAAAAGGGGGTTAAAATTTCCGGAGGCGAGGCTCAGAAGATCGCCATTGCCCGTTCTCTGTACCATGACGCTCCTTTTATCATTCTGGACGAACCTACGGCAGCCTTAGATCCGGTGGCAGAGTATGAGATCTACACAAAGTTCAATGAGATCGTGGGAAATCGGACAGCCATTTACATCAGCCACAGGCTTACCTCCTGCCGGTTCTGCGATGAAATCGTCGTGTTTCATGAAGGCAGCATTCTGCAGAAAGGAAGCCATGAGGAACTGCTCTCTGAGGAGGGCGGGAAATACTATGAGCTGTGGAGTGCACAGGCGCAATATTATGGGAAGGAGCAGCCTTCCCTTGACAGCCCTCATAAAGTCATCTATAGTTAATTAATAAAAAATTAACCAGGATGAAAAGTGGGAAATCATTATGGCCAAAAAAGTAACACTTGTGGATATTGCAGAGAGAGCCGGGGTCAGCAACGTGGCGGTACACAAAGCACTGACGGACAAGCCTGGCGTCAGCGATGAGATGCGCAGAAGGATCAAGGCGCTGGCGGAGGAAATGGGATACCGGAGTCCTTCGGATCACCGCAGCCCAAAGGGACACGGCGGCTCTTCAAACTACGGGAAAAAGGGGGAAGGCGCTCCCATGACCGGGAATATCGGCGTCATCATACCGGAGCAGTATTACGGCTGTTCTGTCTCCTTTTATGGGCAACTGTATGAAAATGTAGTGAAAGCGCTGTTTAAAAAGGATTACTACGGGATTCTGGAGCTGCTTGCAAAAGAGGATGAGCTGGCGGGGAATACACCCAGGATGCTCCGGGATCATAAAGTGGATGGCCTGATTTTTCTGGGGCAGATGCAGGAACAATATATAAAGGAGGTTCTCGCAAGGTCGGATGTGCCGGTGATCTTTCTTGATACCTATCACCCGGAGCTGATGATCGATACGGTGATATCTGATGGCTTTTACGGGACTTATATGCTGACGGAATATCTGATCAGAACCGGCCATAAGAGAATCGGATTCGTGGGAAGCGCGGATGCTACCAGCAGTATCTCCGACAGATACTGGGGGTACCGGATGGCGCTTCGGAAAGGCGGGATCCATTACCGGGATCACTGGGAAATCCCGGACAGAGACGAAAACGGAAGGGTATATGACAGGATCATCTCTGAGGATACGATTGGATCCGTCTCCGGAGCGGACAGGAAAGTCACAGACAGTGCAGACACAGACAGCGTCGGTGCAGGCGGTGCTGCCGCAAATGACGGAGAGCTTGACGCCCTGGTATGCAACTGTGATTATATCGCCAATATTGTGATTGAGAATCTGGAGGCTATGGGTAAGCGTGTGCCGGAGGATCTGTCGGTCACCGGCTTTGACGATTTTCAGCAGAGCGGACGGGAAGGCAGAGAGATCGATACTTATATCGTAGATATGGAGTATATGGCCTATCAATGTGTGAGGACGCTGCTGCGTAAGATCAGGGGCAAAAAGTACACCAAAGGCATTCAGGTCATTACCGGGGAGATGGTGTGCAAAAAGACGGTGAAAGACCGGAGGCAGGGGTATGTGGAAGATGGAGCGTGACCGAAGCCTGCACAGCTTCGGCAAAGCTTTAGCACGGGTATGCCATCAAGGCAGCACAGAAATGAGGAAAAAGTATGAAAAAAGCATTAGCCATCGGTGTCGACAATTTTGAAGATATAGTAAGAAACAACTATTATTGCGTAGATAAAACTATGTTTATTAAAGAACTCATGGATTTGAAGGGGAAAGTCAATCTGTTTACCCGTCCCAGACGTTTTGGAAAGACCCTGAATCTGAGCATGTTGCGGTATTTCTTTGAGGATACCGGTAATGCGAAATGAAAGACTACAAAGTAATAAACAATTACCGGGACAATGAAAACCTGCGCGGCAGTTTTAACAGGCTGGCAGGCAAAACCTTTGGACTGGATTTTGAGGACTGGTATCAAAACGGATACTGGGGGGATTCTTATAATCCGTATTCTGTTGTGATTGAGGGACAGGTGGCGGCCAATGTGTCTGTGAACCGGATGGATTTTATCAGAAACGGGGAACGAAAAAGATATATCCAGCTGGGAACGGTGATGACGGATGAAAAGTACAGAAACCGGGGACTGATCAGAAGGATCATGGAAGAGATCGACAGGGACTGGGAAAAGGAAGCGGACGGTATCTACCTCTTTGCCAATGACAATGTGCTTGATTTTTACCCCAAATTCGGGTTCCGCGTGGAAGAAGAGGTGCTGCATACCAGGAAACTTCCCGTGTCGAAGAAATCCTCCGCGCTCGGAAAACTTTCCGTGCCGGGGAAACTTTCCGTGCCCGGAAAGAGAACTATGATGCCTTTTTCCATGAAAGAGAAAAGGGCGTGGAAGCAGCTGGAGGAGGCGATCAGAAAGAGCTGCGGCAGCAGTGCCTTCCAAATGGCGGGTAACAGCGCGCTGCCTATGTTTCATCTTACCAAATTCATGCAGGAAAATGTGTATTATGATGAAGAACTGGAGGTATACGCGGTGGCGGAGCAGGAGGGAGAGAGTCTCCTGCTTTATGATGTCTATTCGGAGAAAGAGATTAGTCTCCACAGGATACTGGAAGCGTTCGGAAACGGTATCAGGGAGGTCAGTCTGGGATTTACGCCAAAGGATTCTTCAGAATTCACCACAGCAAGGGTGCAGGAAGAGGATACCACTTTGTTTGTCAGGGGGAAAGGGTTCGATGACTTTGCCTCCTGGGGCGTACGCTTTCCGCTGCTTTCATATGCATGAAAAAGTCAAAGACCCCGCAGTAAGCTGACGGGGCATTAAACTTGCAACGCAACAAAGCGCAATACATCTTCGATGTGTAAGGGATTTGACCCCTCGCCGGGGTGGCATCTCTTCTTCTTCGAAGAACAAATAAAGAATTCTTTAATAGGCGCGGTTACCGCGCCTATATCATTTAACAATAAGCTGGTTCGCGAAGCGTGACAGCGTTTGTTTTTCATCTCTGTAAAAACCCTGAAAAATCCAAAAATCTAAAATTTCAGTTAAGAATCGCGCTTTCGGTTATATTAGGAGGTCTTAAAAACGCGAAAATTAAAAATAAAATAACAACATTTATTGACAAAAACGATAATAAAGAATAACATAAAATTATAAAAGATAATAATAAGGAGAAAAAATGATATGAAAGGAAAAGTTGGGATTGGATTGATCGGCGCGGGAAGAGCCGGTATGATCCATGCAAGGAATATGTCTTTCCATATCAGGCAGGCCCGGATGGTATGCGTCTGTGATGCTGATGAGAACAGTGCCTGTATGGCGGCAAAAGAGCTTGGGTGTGAATATGATACGGATTATCGAGCCATGCTGAAAAGAGAAGATATAGATGCGGTGATCGTGGCTGTTCCCACCAAATATCACAGAGAGATCGTGCTGGAAGCTGCCTTCCGAAAAAAACATATTTTCTGTGAAAAGCCCATGGCGATGAGTGTGGAAGAATGTGCAGATATGATCCGGGCGGCGGAGGAAAACAGTGTACTTCTGCAGATTGGTTTTATGAGACGCTTTGACAGGAGTTTTCAGCGGGCAAAGGAACTGGTGAAAGAAGGGAAGATCGGGGATGTAGTTATGGTGAAATCTCTCACCCACGGACCCAGTACGCCCCATGAATGGATGTACGATATCGGAAAAAGCAACGGTCCTCTGGCAGAGGTAAACAGTCATGATATCGATACGCTTCGCTGGATTACAGAAGCGGAAGTGAAAAGTGTCTATGCAATTGCGGGAAATTACAGATGTGATGATGCCAGGGAAAGATACCCCGATTTTTATGACAGTGTATTGATGAGTGTGAAAATGGACAACGGTATGATGGGGTGTATCGATGGCGCCCAGGGGGTGGAATACGGTTACGATGCCAGAGTAGATATTGTGGGAACCAGGGGGCTGATTACAGTGGGAGACTTGAAAGGCACCTCTACCATGACTTATACCAGAGAGGGCGGAGCAGCCGGGGATGTGGTGAGAAGCTGGATGAACTTATTCACAGAGGCATACATTGAGGAGGACAGAAGCTTTGTGGAGAGCGTCCGGGAAGGAAGAGAACCTGCTGTCAGCGGAAGGGACGGTATGATGGCGGTGGCTGTGGTAAAAGCGGGAAATGAGTCTATCCTTACGGGGAAAGTGGTCCGGCCGGATGAATGTATCAGATGAAAGGGGCAACGAAATGAAAGCAAGAATCGTACCGCTTAAATTTGCGGAAATGAATGAAAGAGAAGAAGCGGAATATGCGGAGCAGCTGGCACAATTGGAGGAAATGTACCGGGAAGAAGCGGAATTTCTCGCTCCTGTCACGTTGGGAGAGGCATTGCCGCAGGAAGTGGATGCGGCAGTTTTCCCTAAAATGATTTATGCAGCCTTCCGTCATGATGAAGAGATGAAGGCGATAGAGAGGCCGATGGTTGTACTTACCAGCCAGTATGGCACCATCGAAATGTGGGACTGGGAAATCGTGACTTACCTGAGAGATCTGGGCTGCCGGGTGCTGGCTCCCTACAGTGTGGAGATGGCGAAAGTGATACTGCGTGCGCTGGGCGTTCAGGCGAAGCTCCTGCAGGGTGCGAAGTTTTTACTGTTTCAGGATACGCCTGGGGAAGGGAAGCAGGCCTATATTTTTAAAAAATTTTACTGGTGGGAACAGCAGAGTATCCGCTCTATGGAAGAAACCTTTGGATGCAGGCTCATTTACCGGAGCTGGAAGGAATTAAATGAACAGGCGGGGCGGATTCCTCTGGAGGAAGCAGAGAAGGTCTGCAGGGAGTGGAAGATCTGCAGCCGGGAAGTGAAAGAAGAAGATTTGCAGCGCAGTGCCAGAATTTATCTTGCAGTAAAGCAGGTGATTGATGAGCTGGGAGGAGTGGAAGGCGTGGGCGCCAACTGTCTGAACGAGTCTGCATTCAGCGATACCACACCCTGCCTTGCCTGGAACATGCTCTTTGAAAGGGACAGGATTATATGGGCATGCGAGGCGGATACGCTCTCTCTTCTTTCGACGTTTATTATTTACAATACGCTGCAAAAGCCGGTGATGATGACCAATCTTTATCCGTTTTTAATGGGGATGGCAGCGCTTGCTCACGAAAGGATAAAGAGTTTTCCGGAAATAGAAGAGCCGGACAAGCATGCGCTGGGAGTACACTGCGGATATTTCGGGATGATGCCCAGGGAATTTTGCACGGAATGGACGCTGCGTCCCAGGGTACTGGAGATCGTGAATGAACATGCCTGCGCGGTGGACTGCCGGATGAAGGAGGGACCGGTGACACTGGCCAAAATTTATCCGGGATTTCGAAAGCTTTCGCTGATCCGGGCGGAACTGGAGGGGTATGTGCAGTATCCGGGATCAGACTGTTTAAATGGCGCACTGATACGCTATCAGGACGGTTACCGCGTGATGGAGGAGTTGTGCTCCCATCATTCCCTGATTATTGAGGGAGAGTGTATCCCGCAGCTCCGGCAGGTGGCAAAGATATTTGGATGGGAAGTAGTGGAGATGTAATATGATTTGAGGTCGGGATGAAAGAGTATTTGATTGGAATTGATATTGGCACCCAGGGAACCAAAGCGGCGCTTGTGGATGAAAAGCTCCGGGTGGAGGCTTCTGCTTTTGAGGCTTCCAGACTTCTGGGAGGAGAAGCGGGAGTCGTCTGGCAGGAGGGAGAGGATCTCTTCGGGTCCTGTGTGCGTACCATTCGGGAATTATTGGAAAAAAATCATATTCCGGGCTCCCGGATACAGGCCATTGGCGTGGACTCTCAAATGGCAGGTATTATGGGGATTGATCAGGAGGGAGAAGCTTCCACCTGCTATGACTCCTGGCTGGATACCAGGTGCGGTGCGTATGTACCCCTGCTGGAAAAGGAAGCGGGAGAAGAGATTCTTCTATCCAGCGGAGGACCGGTGACCGCAACACAGGGGGCAAAAATTCTGTGGTGGAAGAATCAGCGCCCGAAAGCTTACCGGAATACAGCCAAATTCGTTCTTCCTCATGGCTATGTGACGGGCAAGATGGCGGGAAACCGTGCGGAAAAAGCTGTGTTTGACCACACATGCCTTCACTTTAACAGCTTCAGTGATAATGAAAGAAAGTGCTGGAATGAGGAACTGCTCCATTTGTTTGGAGTGGCTGGGGATAAAATGCCCAGAATCGTATCCCCGTTTGAGATTGTGGGAACCGTCTCCCGGCAGTTTGCAGAGCTGACCGGCTTAAAGGCAGGAATCCCCATAGCTGCGGGGCTGGGAGATTCTGCGGCAAGCACCTTTGGGTCAGGAATGTTTGAGAAGGGAAGGGTTCTGGACTGCGCGGGAACGGCTTCTATTTTGTGCAGTGTAGTGGACAGCTATGTTCCGGATCAAAAGAACAGGACACTGGTGATGATGCGCAGTCCGGAAGAAGGGATATGGTTTCCTCTCTCTTATATAGGGGGAGGCGGCATGTGCATCCGCTGGGTAAAAAACCAGCTTACAGGACCTGAGTCCATGAGCTATGAGGAGTTGGAAAAGGAGGCGGAGAAGGTGACGCCTGGCTGCAACGGCCTGCTGTTTAATCCCCATTTTTCGGGCAGGGTGCTCCCTCCGGCACCGACGATGAAAGGGGCTTATCTGGGGCTTGATTTCAATCATTCCAGAGGGCATATGTATCGGTCGGTAATGGAGGGGATTGCTTATGAGTATGCCATCTACCTGAGTATTCTGAGAGAAAATTACCCTCAGGAGCACTTTCATAAGATCGATATTGTGGGCGGCGGCGCACGGTCAGATCTGTTTAATCAGATTAAGGCGGATGTGCTGAATATGGAAGTGGAAACCTTTGAAATGGGAGAAACCGCGTTGGTGGGAAGTGCTGCAGTGGCCGGGATTGCAGTAGGGATGGTGAAGGATTACCGGAAGATGATATCTGGGTCTGTTGAAAGGAAAAAGCGATATGTGCCGAATCCTGAGAACAGAGAAATTTACTGCGCAAAAATCCGTCAGTACCGGAAAATGCTGGAGAAGATGGAGGAATGGAAGATGAGATCAGATGACCTGTAAACAGGAATATTCTGGTACACAAAAAAAGAGAAAGGGGAACTGGGGCATGAAAGTATTGAGGCTATATGGACCGGAAAAAATCAGGCTGGAGGAAACGGCCATTCCTGACATCAATGAAGAGGAAGTTTTGCTGAAAACAGAGGCTGCCGCCATATGCGGCACGGATGTGAGAATGTGGCAGTATGGTTATAAAGGGGTGGATGACGGACACCCTCTCATTCTGGGGCATGAATTCGCCGGCAGGATTGTGGAAGCTGGAACAAAGGTCTCGTTTTATAAGCCGGGAATGCGGGTTTCCATGCAGCCGAATATCGGATGCGGCATCTGCGAACGGTGCGTGGAAGGGAAATTTCATCTGTGCCGAAGTTACCGTGCTTTTGGCATTAATATGGATGGCGCCTTTGCAGAATACATAAAAATTCCGGCGCAGGCTCTTAAGCGCGGGAATCTGATGGTACTGCCGGAGGAAATTCCTGCGGAGGAAGCGGCGGTTGTGGAGCCGCTCTCCTGTGCCTTCAACGGTTTTTCCAAATGTGATGTAAAGCCGGGGGAAAGTGCCATGGTGGCAGGAGCCGGCCCCATTGGGATGTGTCATGCCATGCTGCTGCACATGGCGGGTGCGAGGGTGCTGGTGAATGATATTAACGAGAACAGGTTACAATATTGTAAACAGATTTTTCCATATATTGATATCTATTGTGGGGAGGATCTGGCAGGGTACGTGGATCGGTGGACAAAGGGAAAGGGGCTGGATGTGGCTGTTGTAGCCTGCCCTGTGCCTTCCGTTCAGGCGTCTGTCCTGACATTAATGAATTTCGGAGGACGCGTGAATTTTTTTGGAGGGATTCCCCAGGGACAGGAGCCGGTGCCTGTCGATACGAATCTGGTGCATTACCGGGAACTGTATCTGACCGGATCCACCCGTTCGAGTATCGCGCAATATCGGAAAACTATGGGGTTTGTGGCGGATGGGCTGCTTAAGGTAGGCGGCCTTATCACAAATCGTTATGGGATAGAGCAGGCATATGAAGCTTTTGAAAATGCAAAAATGGGAATGGGAATGAAGCATGTGTTTGTGTTTTGACCAGGAGAGAAAAAGCTGTGATATAGATTTCCAAAGGCGGCCGGCGTACCGGATGTTACGCGGCCGCCTTTGGAAATCTGGCGTTTTCACCAGTTCAGAGGAGATTTGGTATAGTCAAGGTACATGACGTTTTCGGGGATCTGCTCCGGGCGGACAGCGATATCCATGACAGCTGCTGCGGCCTGGCCGGCGGTAATGGCATCCGGTGAGAGCCGTGCCCCTTCTCCACCCATGTCGGTTTTCATCCAGCCGGGATGATAGCAGAATACCCGGATTCCCCGCCCCTGCATCTGGTTGGAAAAGGTTTTGGAGGCCATGTTGCAGGCGGCCTTGGACATGCTGTAGCCGTATTCTCCCTTCCGGGTACAGTCTCCTACGCTTCCGGCTTCAGAAGTGACATTCATTACAACGGAGCCCTGCTTCAGAAAAGGAAGCGCATATTTCATGACGCGAAGAGGGCCAAGGCTGTTTACGTTATAAAGCAGGAGACAGCGGTCAATATCGGTTTCCTCCAGGGGTACCCTGTCAGATTCAAAGAAAATTCCCGCTATATTATAAAGGATGTCAATGGAAGCCCGGGAAGCGGCCAGATCCTGCAGAGCCTCTGACACTTCTCCGGTACTGGACAGATCGCATTTCCTGATGGTAAGGGCTGAGAAATCCTTCTGAAGAGATAAGAGAGAATCGGTGAGCTGGTATTCCAGAGCAAATACCCGGTCTCCGGCCTCCAGATGCCTGCGGGCAACAGCGTATCCCAGCCCTTTTCCCGCTCCGGTGACTAAAACAAAACGGCTCATTCTGATAACACCTCCCCGTCTTTTTCAAGGAGTTCCAGAATCACATTCATGGAATCCATGGCATCAAGATAGGCATAGCTGCCTCCGGGAAAATCTCCTTTTTGGGTGAGGCAGGCTCCCATGGATTCACAGTCCCGGATACATCCTTCCATATTTTTGACTGCGAAAGCGATATGATGGATGCCGGGGCCGTTCTTGTCCAGGCATTCTTTCCAGTAAGAGGGAGTATCGTCTACAGGCTGGATCAATTCCAATTCAATGTTTTCAAAGGTAAATCCCACCTGATAGATGCGTCCGTTGAGAGGCTGGCCGCGGTAGAGGGCGCGAGTCTGTTCATAGCCGCAGGATTCGGTGATTTCCTGGGGGGGAAGATTCAGGAATTTCTCCCATGCGGCTTTAGAGGTGTGGATATTCGCAGTCAGGATACCGATTTGTGTGACGATTCGCTTTCTGAAGGTTTTCTGCATAGTGTATGTATCTCCTTTCGTATGGTTTATTATGAAAGTTCAGCGCTCCGGCGCTGAACTGCGCGAGAACGGGGTCACGAAGTGACATCTTCCTCTCCCGTTTTCTGCGCATCCGCCGGAAAAGCTGTTAATGATAAATGATAGTATATCCTATATTGAAAGAAAAAGCAATAAAACAATAATAAACGAAAATAAATAATTTATTGAATTTTGTGCATTTGTAACAAAAATCGACATTTATATTTGTGAATTACAGAAAATGTAGGAAATATACAAAAAAACAGATTGAAAAAATAAACAAGAATAGTATAATAAAAAACAAGAAACGAAAATAAAAGAAAACATTTCGCAAGTAAAATGTTTCTACCAAAAAGAAGGAGGTAGTTGTTATGAAGAAGCGAATGAGAAAAGTGATGGCCTTATGCCTGGCAGCTTTGATGACTGCATCACTGGCAGGATGCGGAGAAAAAGAGAATACGCCGCCTGCCGCTTCCGATTCGTCCGATGCTTCAGAAGGTTCTTCAGCGGAAAGCACCGGGGCTGAGGAATCTGCAAATGATGCAGAAGAGACAGAAGGAACAGAAAATGCAGGAGAATCTTCCTGGGATCTGTCCGGAGAGATTACGGTAACCGCATGGAATTCTTCTTATACTGCGATCGTGGAAGGAGCAAAGCAGTTTATGGAGATGCATCCGGAGGCAACAATCACAGTGGAACAGGTGGCGGACAATACCAAGCTGTTTACACAGCTTGCGGCTGGAACGGGCGTACCCGATATCATGCAGTTCCAGAACAGAGATAACCCTACGGCTTTTGATAAATATGCGGGTTCCTTCCTGGACATTTCCGATCTGATGTCCCAATATGAAAAGGACATCATGCCGGCGGTTATTCCGTTGCTGAAGGATGGGGATACCTGGTATTCGGCACCCTGGGATGTGGCGCCGGCCCTGTTGTTCTACAGAACAGATATTTTTGAAGAGTGCGGTGTGAATCCGGATGACATCAAGACCTGGGATGACTATATTGAAGCCGGTAAGGTGATCAATGAAAAGACGAATGGCAAGACGAAGATCATGGGCTTTGACTATAATGGAACCAGCAGCTTTGATATGCCTCTGATCATCTTTTACGAGGAGTCAGGTTCTTTCTTTGATGAGAATGGGGACGTACAGTTCAACAGTGAAGCGGTAAAGACGGCCTTTACCATCTTCCAGAAAATGGTGGATGAAGATATCGCCATGAATCTGCCCAGTGAGTGGACGGACAGGATCACAGCACTGACCAACGATAATCTGTGTACCGTACCTTATGGCGTATGGTTTGCCGGAACGTTGAAGGAAAATCTGGCGGATCAGGCGGGGAAATGGTCCTGCATGGGACTGCCTTCCGTAGGCGAGAATGGAAACAATCAGGCAAACTCCGGGGGTTCTACGGTTATGGTATCTGCTAATACCAAGTATCCTGAGCTTTGTAAAGGATTTATAGAATGGTTCCTGCTTTCCACAGAAGGAAGCCGTATCAATATGGAAGTATCCACTCTGTTTGATGCCTATATGCCGGCTTATTCAGATGAATCGTATACGAAAGTGGACGACTATTTCGGAATGTCTCCGGCAGGCCTGGCGGGCGAACTGTGTTCGGAAATTCCGGATCTTCCTTTCCCGGCTTACTTTACGGACATCGGACAGATTTTCCAGTCTGACGCCATTGGACCTTATTTCGTGGATGGAAAGGATATGGAAACGGTTTTGAATGAAGCCACAGAAAAAGCGCAGAAGCAGCTTGAATATCTGAGGAATGAATAAACCCATATAAAAAAGGCTTTGCAAGCCGTTGGCGGCGGCACTTGAAAGAAGTGTCCGCCGCTTTGTTAAATTTTCGGTCTGTTATAGAACCCGGCAAAAACCGGCCGGTTCCTGTAGGAGATTCGTGCAGGAAGGGAGAGATGTATGAGTTACAGATTAAAAATGAAAATAGCCCCCTGGTGCTTTATCGCTCCGTTTTTTATTGTTTTTCTCATCTTTGCAGTTTATCCGGTGATCTATTCCGTGATATTGAGCTTCGGCACCTACAAGGGCGGACAGGTAAGCTTATCAGGACTGCGGAATTATTCCTTTTTACTTTCGGATAAGTCATTTTTCCAGGCGATTCTGAACACCTTTAAAATTGGTCTGATTCAGGTGCCTGTTATGATTTTTCTTGCCATTTTTCTGGCATGTCTTATGAATTCCAGGTTGATTAAAGGAAAAGGATTTTTCAGGATGGCAATCTTTATTCCGGTTCTGATCGATGCGGTGAGCTATTCCGTTATCTTTTCGCTGCTTTTTAATGACAAGGGATTCATCAACAGTATGATTGCCAGGATGGGCCTGATTCCTCAGTCCTGGTATACCAATGCGGGTCTGGCTACCATGATGATTGTGATTGCCCAGACCTGGAAATGGACGGGCTATAATATGATCATTATTTTGTCGGGGCTGCAGAATATACCGGGAGAGCTGTATGAAGCGGCCGCCATAGATGGCGCCGGCCGCATCCAGCAGTTTTTCAGAATCACCATTCCGCTGCTTCGGAACATGATCCTGATGGTTTTAGTGACCTCTGTCAACGGCGCAGTCCAGATGTTTACAGAGCCGAATATCATTACCCATGGCGGTCCCACGGGAAGCACGACCACGGTTATGTTTTATCTCTATAATATGGGCTTTAAGAACTTCAATTTCGGTATTGCGTGTGCCGGCTCTTATGTGGTTGTTGCCATTGTAGTGCTTCTGACCATAGTTCAGCTGCAGGCGGGAAAGGAGAAAGACTGACAATGCCGCAGAGGAACCTGCAGGAAACGGAGGTGTAAGGTTGAAAATGAAGAACAAGACAAGGCTGGCATCCTTTATCTGCTATTGTCTGCTTGCAGTTTGTGTGGTACTGACCCTGTTCCCCTATTTGTGGACGTTTCTGGCAGCTACCCATACCAATTCCCAGGTATTCAATTTTGAATACAGCTTTAAACTGGGGAGCAATCTGATTCAAAATTACTATGATCTGCTGGAGGCGCTGCCGATCTGGAATAATCTGTTCAGCTCGCTTTTCGTTGCGGCTGTTTATACGGTGCTGATTCTTTTGATTGATTCTATGGCAGGGTATGGATTTTCTCAGTATCAGTTTAAGGGCCGTGATACGTTGTTTATCGTAATACTGGCGGCAATGATGATTCCGGTTCAGGTACTGATGGTGCCTTTGTATATCCAGTTTTCAAAGATGAATATGGTGGATTCCTGGTGGGGAATCATCCTGTCCGGACTGCCGGGCGCTTTCGGAGTGTTTCTGATGCGGCAGGCCATGCTTTCCTTCCCCAGGGATTTGGTGGAGTCGGCCAGAATAGATGGGGCGGGGGAAGCGAGAAATTTCTTTACGATTGTGCTGCCCAATATGAAGCCGGCGCTGACTTCTCTGGGAATATTGTCCTTTGTGAATCAGTGGGGAAACTATTATGTTCCGCTGGTTTTGCTGAATACCACCGAAAAGTATACGGTCCCGGTGGCAATTTCGCTGCTGGCCCAGCCCAACTTTGACATCAATTATGGAGCGCTGATGCTGGGAGCATGTATGGCAGTACTGCCGATTATGGTATTTTTTCTGATCTTCCAGAAAAACTTTATTGATGGTATGATGGCAGGAGCAATCAAAGGTTAGGAACGGCTTTACAGAGAAAGAAAGGAGGTTGAGAAGGATGAGATTTAAAGAAGGATTTGCCTGGGGTGCGGCCACGGCGTCCTATCAGAATGAAGGCGGAGCGAGAGAAGATGGAAAAGGGTTATCCGTCTGGGATGTGTTTACACATGAAAAGGGAAGAGTGGCGGATGGGACGAATGGGGATATTGCTTCCGATCAGTACCACAGGATCAGTGAAGATATAAGAATCATGAAAGAGCTTTCCATGAACGCTTATCGTTTTTCTCTTTCATGGCCCAGGATTTTGCCGGAAGGAACGGGAAGAGTCAATGAGAAGGGGCTGGATTTTTATGACAGGCTGGTAGACGAGCTCCTGGAAAATGAGATCGTTCCTTATATCACACTGTTTCACTGGGATCTTCCCTATGAGCTGTTCTGCCGTGGCGGATGGATGAATCCGGATATGCCCAAATGGTTTGGGGAGTATGCGGCGGTGGCGGTGGAGAGGCTCTCAGACAGAGTGGATCACTGGATCACTCAGAATGAACCACAGTGCTATATCGGAAGCGGCCTGGCGGCGGGGATCCACGCGCCGGGACTTAAGATGAACCGGAAGGACTATCTGCTGGCAGCACACCATTCTCTTCTGGCACATGGCCATGGCGTACAGGCGGTCCGCGCAAACGCGAAAAAGAAGCCGGTGACAGGCTATGCGCCTGCGGCCTGGTGGCTCTGGTCGCCGGTCAGTGAAGATCCCCGGGATATAGAGGCATGCAGAAAGCAGACCTTTAACGCGGCCTCAGACCAGACAGGCGGAAGCTCCTGGTGGATGGATCCGGTCTTTCTTGGAGAATATCCTGAGAGCGGTGTGGAGAGTGCAGGAGAAGATTTTCCGGCGATCGGGCAGGATGATATGAGAATCATCTCCCAGCCCATTGATTTTCTGGGGATCAATGTCTATCAGACCTATCCGGGAAAGGCGGATGAAGAGGGAAACTGCATCACAGTAGCACACAGGCCCGGCTATGATAAAACGGCTTATCCATGGCCGGTCACTCCGCAGGCACTGTACTGGGGACCAAAGTTTTTTGCAGAACGCTATCACACGCAGATTATTGTCACGGAAAATGGAATGTCCAATACCGATTGGGTTCATCTGGATGGAAAGGTTCATGATCCTCAGAGGATTGACTTTACACACCGGTATTTACAACAACTGAAAAGAGCGGCTGCGGAAGGGATCGATATCGGCGGATACTTTCACTGGACCCTCACCGATAATTTTGAATGGGCTACCGGATTTGGAAACCGGTTCGGACTGGTTTATGTGGATTTTGAAACGCAGAAGAGGATTATCAAGGATTCCGGCTACTGGTATCAGAAGGTAATCGAGTCCAACGGAGAGATTATTTGACTGCCGGGTGGTATGCAGTTAGAATGGAGGATAGAATATGAGCGGTAAATTTCCAAGGACGGAAGTGGAAGGGCTTTCTCTTTCCAGAATGATCATCGGAACCAACTGGATGGCAGGTTGGAGCCATACGAGCCCATCCGCTGACCATATGATACAGAAAGCGCATGCATCCGGCAGTTCTATTGTGCCCATGCTGGAAGTATTCATGCAGGCGGGAGTGGATACCATCATGGCGCCATTCTCGCAGCTGCCGACAGTCTGCCGGGCGTTGAAGGAAGCAGAGGAAAAGACGGGAAAAGAATTTATCATGATCGATACGCCCATCATCAATGTGGAGGACAGCCCGGAGGCGAGGAAAGAGGCAAAAGAGCTGATCTGCAAAGGGAAGCAGCTGGGAGCGAAGATTTGCCTGATCCATCATTCCAGTGCAGAGCAGCTGGTAAACAAGGGAAAGCAGACCATAGAGCGTCTGGGCGATTACACATCCATGATCAGAGAGGCCGGGATGATACCGGGACTGTCAGCGCATATGCCGGAGCTGATCGTATACAGTGACCGGAATGGCTATGATGTGCAGACCTATATTCAGATTTATAATTGTATGGGATTTTTGATGCAGGTGGAAATAGAGACAGTCAATCAGATCATTCATGAAGCCAAAAAGCCGGTAATGACCATCAAATCTATGGCGGCGGGAAGATGTACTCCCTTTGTGGGACTGAATTTTTCATGGGCGACCATCCGGGATTGCGATATGGTGACGGTAGGGTGTTTTCATGAAGAGGAAGCCAGGGAAGACATTGAAATCTCTCTGGCAGCACTGGAACATAGAAAAGTAAATATAGGAAAACGCAGCAGTCCGAACCGGAAGCAGGATGCGTTCGGCAGGCAGTGAAATCTGAGTGGGAGGGATGAGGATGAGCAGCAATCTGGAACAGGGAATGTTTGTGGAAGAGAGAAAGAGCAGAATCGTTGAATTTATCAACGAGCATGAAAAGGCAACGGTTCTTCAGCTGTGTGCAAAGTTTGAAGTGTCTAAGGCGACGATCCGGAATGATCTGAATGAACTGGACGAAAAGGGACTGATCAAGCGTACACATGGAGGAGCGATCTCCACTCACTCTGTGAATTACGAGATGAGTATTGTGAACCGGGGCGTGTGGCTTCAGAGTGAGAAGGAGGCTATTGCAAAACAGGCTCTCTCTTATATCAGGGATGGCGACTGCATCGGAATGGATGCGGGAACCACGACCTTTGAGCTGGTCAAGCTTTTGTCGGGCTTTTCCAGGCTGACGATCGTAACCTACGATCTGAATATTGCTGCTTATCTGGATGCCAACACAGAAAATACGGTTATTCTGGCAGGAGGAGAGATCCGGAAGCATTTTCATTATATGACGGGGGATGCGGCATTACATACATTGAAGGATCTGTATCTGGATGTACTCTTTCTGGCAGGAAACGGTGTGGATGCGCAGAAAGGCCTGACGACGCCCAATCTGGACACAGCCAGACTGAAAAAATGTATGATTATGAACGCCAGACATAAGGTGCTTCTGGCGGATCACAGTAAGATCAATAATGTATCTTTTTCCAAATATGCGGATTTGTCTGAGATTGATGTGTTTATCACGGACGCGGGCGCAGATAAAAAGAGTCTCAGGGCGATCGAGGACAAGGATGTGGAAGTAGTAGTGGTAAAATGATGGAATCTCCCGCAAAAATCCGGCGGGACGAAAGGAAAATAAAATGAACAGTAAAACAATTACGCGGGCCGGGCTGTGCAGAATGTTTGATCACACCTGCCTGAAGCCCTTTGCAGATCATGAGATGCTCACAAAGCTGTGCAGCGAGGCCAGGGAAGGAAACTTCGCAATGGTGGCCATTAATTCTGCACCGGTGGCATTCTGTAAAAAATTGCTGAAAGGTACGGATGTCCATGTAGGAGCTGCAATCTCCTTTCCCCTTGGACAGACGACGATAGAGACAAAAGTGTACGAAACTGAAAATGCAATTCAAAACGGCGCGGATGAGATCGATTATGTTTTGAACCTGGGAGAAGTGAAAAACGGAAATTTTGCCTATATCAGGGAAGAGATGGAGCGGATAACGGCAGTTTGCAGAGAGTATGGCGTATTGTGCAAAGTGATTTTTGAAAACTGCTATCTGAACAGGGAGGAAATCAGACATCTGGCGGAGATTGCGGCTGAGGTGAAGCCGGATTTCATTAAGACAAGCACTGGATTCGGCTCTTCAGGGGCGGATCCGGAGGATGTCCGTCTGATGAAGGAGACGGTGGGTACGCTGGTGAAGGTGAAAGCGGCAGGCGGGATTCGCAGCTGGGAGACGTGCCGGCAGATGATAGACGCCGGAGCGGATCGGATCGGAACAAGCAGCAGCCTTGCCATACTGGAAGAGTTTGACAGACAAAATGGAATATAAATCAGGATGGAATAATGTGACGGATAAGCGATCGGCATATCCGGCAGTGAGGGATAAAATCGGAGGAGAGTAAATGAGACTTGGCATCAATGGGGATCTGGAACACAAAAGTCCGGAGGAATGGATCAGAAAAATCCGGGCGTTCGGAGTGAGAGCGGCGATCGCACCTATGGAGCGGGATGCTCCGGAGGATGTGAAGCGGGAGTATCTGCGGCTGGCCCGTGAAAATGACATTGTGATCGGCGAAGTAGGCATCTGGAAGAATGTGCTTGATCCTGTGGAGGAGAGGGCAAAGAAGGCCATTGCCTTTGCAAAGGAGCAACTGGCTTTTGCGGACGAGATCGGAGCAGGGTGCTGTGTGAATATTGCAGGCGCCGCCGGGGAAATATGGGATGGATATTATCCGGAAAATTACAGCCGGGAAACGTATGACAGGATCGTCGACGTAACCCGGGAGATCATTGATGCGGTAAAGCCAGTCAGGACCTTTTTTACCCTGGAGCCCATGTACTGGATGCACCCTGATTCCCCGGACGATTACCTTCAGATGATAAAGGATATTGACCGGCCGGGCTTTGCGGTACATATGGACTACACCAATATGATCACCAGTTTTGAGCGGTATCGTAACTGTGAAGGGTTCATCAGAGAATGTTTTCATAAGCTGGGACCTTATGTGAAAAGCGTTCATGCCAAGGATGTGGTCTTTAAGAACGCGCCGCCGGTGTGTATCAATGAGGTTTTGCCGGGGAGAGGCAGAGTGGACTTCAGACTGGTCTTTCGGCTGGCGGATGAGCTTGACCGCGATATGCCGGTATTTGCAGAGCATCTGTCAACGCTTGACGAGTATGAAGAAGCGATACGGTATATGAAAGGCGTGTGGGCTTCGGTCAGTCAGTGAAATGAGTGCGGGGCGTTTCTCTTTTCAGAGAAGCGCCCTCATTTTATGCGCACGGGCACCCAGAGGAAAAATATCAGCAGAAGCTGATGGGTGCCCGGTGCGCGAGCAGGGGAAAGCCTTCCCTGTTCGATTGCGCAAGATAGAGAGGAAGATTGGTGATGGCATCGTCTCTGCGGCAGCCGCGAGCGGAAATAAGAGAGATATTTTACACACTTTTTTCCAAGTTTACATGTCAGAAGAAAGCGTGTTATAATTTTTATATCTATTTACAGGGAACGACAATCAGTTTGCCGGTTACCATATGTCGGGGCGCAAAAAGCAGCGCAGAAAAGGAGGAAAGATTGAAAATTAAAATTTTCAATCGCGAGATTTGTGTCTGCGCGTTGCTTGCCACAAACTCGATATGCGCAAAAAGCAGCGCAGAAAAGGAGGAAGAGATGAAAAGTGCGGTATTTTACGGAAGGCATGATTTGAGGATTGAGGAACATGAAATGCCTGCGGTGGGGACGAAGGATGTTTTGATTCAGGTAAAGGCCTGCGGTGTCTGCGGGACCGATGTGCACATTTACGAGGGGGATAAAGGAGCGGCGGAGGTGACGCCTCCTGCCATACTCGGCCATGAGTTTTCCGGTGTGGTGAAAGCGGTGGGATCAGAGGTCACATCCTGTCAGATTGGCGACAGAGTGTGTGTGGATCCCAACTGTTATTGCGGGGCCTGCGATCCCTGCCGAAACGGGGCGGCGCATTACTGTGAGCATATGATCGGTTACGGCACCACTGTGGATGGCGGATTTGCTGAGTTTTGCGCGGTGAACGAAAGGCAGGTATACAAGCTGGGTGAGAACACTTCTTTTGAGCAGGGGGCTATGACAGAGCCGGTGGCATGCTGTCTCCATGGAATCGATATGTGCGGGATCCAGCCGGGTTCTCAAGTGGTGGTGATTGGCGGAGGCATGATAGGGCTTCTGATGTTGCAGCTTGCAAAACTGGAAGGAGCTGCAAAGGTGGCGCTCTTAGAGCCTGTGCCGGCAAAGAGAGAGGTGGCGGCAGGACTGGGAGCGGATGTATGTATGGATCCCATTGGCCGGGATGTGAAGGCCGAACTGAAAAAAGCGGGCTTTACCTGGGTGAATACGGTGATTGAATGTGTGGGACGCCCTGCAACCATACAGCAGGCGATTGATATAGCCGGAAATAAGGCGGTTGTCATGATGTTTGGCCTGACCAGACCGGATGAGACCATTGCGGTGAAGCCCTTTGAGATTTTTCAGAAGGAGCTTTCTCTTAAAGCATCCTATATCAATCCTTATACCCAGAAGCGGGCTCTGGATCTAATCGACAGCGGCCGTCTGGACGTGGAGAGCATGATCTGCGAGGTGTGCGGTCTGGAAAAGCTGGAAGAGGTGCTGAGCGATCCGGCAGTGAGAGCAAAGGGAAAATATGTGATATCTCCGGAGAAATAAAAACTCCGGAGAAAAAAGGGAAGTCATTATAACCTTTCGGCGGCTTCGCGTAAAATTTTCTGACTTTCGCCCGGAATTCTTCCAAGGTGATCGGGCCCCACATTTAACAGGTAGTTAATGCCCATTCCGTTTAATTTCTGTTTGATGGAGAGGATTTTATCCGCACTCTTCCAGTCATGATCCCATGCACAGTACCCCCAGCTGTTGTTTATGGTGGCGGGAGTCTCATACAGGCCGTAGGGGGAGGGCTTGAACCCGCCTCCTTCATTGAGGCTTGAGGCAGACAGATCCAGTTCCTGATCTGACGGGAAAGAATCCGGTATTTCGTTGTCGCCGAGAGAAACATAATCGTAGGCGCCATTCCCCAGACGGGAGTTGATCAGGCAGTCCGGCTGATATTTTTTTACCAGGTCAAACAGCTCGCGGCTCTGCGTCTCATTGATGGTTACAGGAACATCAAACCAGATCAGACAAAGATCTCCATAGCCCCGGAGAATTTCTTCTACCTGCGGCCGGATCTTATTCCGAAAGCAAATTTCAAAGTTTTTTGTACTGCTGTCGGGATAATCCCAGTCATTGCATCTGCACCAGGAGGGAGAATCAGGAAGATATCCGCCGCCGTGCTGTTCATGCCAGTCCAGATCCTGAGAATAGTAAAGCCCGAATTTCATATCATACTTGTAGCATGCTTCAGAGAGCTCGCCAATGATATCTCTTCCGAAAGGAGTCGCATCCACCACATTGAACGGATCAACCTTTGAATGAAATAAAGCAAAGCCGTCGTGGTGCTTGCTTGTGATGACAAAATATTTCATTCCGCAGTCCCTGGCCAGACGGACCCACTCATCGGCATTGAAAAATACAGGATTGAATGCCTGGGTGAGTCTGTCATAATCTGTCCTGGGAATGCGCAGGCTGGCCTGGATCCATTCTGACTGGAAATCGCTCTTATTTCCGTTCCATTCGCCGCCGAGCAGGGAATAAAGCCCCCAGTGCACCATCATGCCATATTGTGCCTCTTTGAACCATTGTCTCATGTCCATGTCAAATACCTCCTGATGAAGTTTATGGTTTTTTCGTCAGCCTTAATGTATCGCAGATTTAAAGATAAGTACATGAGTTTTTCGGACAGGAAAATGGATTTTTTGAATGGCGGAACTTATGCGAAACGCCGTGTAATTGATTTCATTTCCGCCCACTTACGCTCCATATCAGCGGCCAGCGCCAGCTGGGTCCGGCAGCGGTCCAGATTATGATGTTCTCTGTGGATCCGGAAATAGGTATCTCCGGAAAGGAAATCTGTGAGAAAGCGCATTCCGCACTCCAGTGTCATCATTTTTGCACCCTCGGGAAGCAGTTCAAGTTCCTGTTCGGTCAGGCTTCCCTGACAGCCTTGCAGATACCCCTTTACATACAGTTCATACAGATTCAGATCCAGAGATACTTTTGTCAGGTCTGTCTCATCCTCGGCGGCTGTACAGGCACCAAAACGGATGGAATCCCCGAAGTCGTACAGGGACAGCCCCGGCATGACCGTATCCAGATCGATCACACAGATTCCGGTACCTGTCTGCTGGTCGATCATAATGTTATTCAGCTTGGTGTCGTTGTGCGTGACACGAAGCGGGAGTTTTTTCTGCTCCAGGAGATCGGTCAGCAGGGAGAATTCTTTTTTCCGCTCCATGAGGAATGCAATCTCCGGCTTTGCCTGTGCGGCCCGTCCGAAGCTGTCTGCTTCCACAGCCTTGCAGAAGGTTTCGAACCGTCTGGGCGTATTGTGAAAATCAGGAATGGTTTCGTGGAGCGTGGCAGCCGGATAATCTGAAAGCAGGGACTGGAAATTGCCAAAAGCAACCGCGCTTTCATAAAAGTCCCGGGGGCTTCTTACCATGTCAAGGCTTACAGAATCCGTAATAAAGTGATACATCCGGAAGCACTTATCGCCGTCTCTGTAATAGCCTTTTCCATCTTTTGTGGGAATGATCTGCATGGTTTCACGTCCCGGGTCGCCGCCTGCCTGCTCTATTTTCTTTTTCAGGAAGGAGGTTACATTTGCGATATTTTCCATGAGCTGGTCTGCATCATGAAAGATATCTGTGTTGATCTGCTGGAAAATGTATTTTTTCCGTTTGCCGTCCGCTTCGGTTTCCACCAGATAGGTTCGGTTGATATGTCCGTTTCCGTATTCGCATACGCTTACAAGATTTCCTTCCACTGTAAATTGTTGAATCAGTTCCTGTTTTTCCATTTTTTTACTCCATTTCTGCGCTGCTTTCTGCGCATAATTTCCCATTTGTTCTGTTTTGACTGTGGCAGAGCGCTGCGTGGAGAAGAGCGTATCTGCACGGTATCGATTGGTTCTGATCATGATTGTACAGCAGATCGGCAGAGAGGTATTTGCATGATTTCTCATTGTATTTGCACAATCTGTTATGGTAACATATAGATACGGACGCTGATGGCGTTTCTGAAACAGAGGACAGAGTGAAAGCAGTCAATATTGCCTGCAGCGCAGAAATGGATTTTTTATGTCATACAGCAGTGTTTATCTGGAACCTCTTATCGAGATTTCAGAGATTATAACGATTCACTATTTTGAATATGGCTGTGATTTTTCCTTTCCTGGGGAAGCCCATGATTTCTGGGAGTTTCTTTGTGTGGACAAGGGGGAAATAGAGGTGTTGGCAGGTCAGAGGCATCATATCCTGACCAGGGGGGATATTATTTTTCATGAACCCGACGAATTCCACGGCCTTACGGCAAACCACAGGATTGCGCCAAACCTGGTGGTGATCGCCTTCCGTTGTGATTCTCCGGCCATGAATTCCTTCAGGAAGCGTATCTTTGCGACGGACCAGCAGGAGAGGGAGTTCCTGGCAAAGATTATTGCGGAAGCAAAGGCGGTCTTTCGTGATCCTCTGGATGATCCATATCAGACGCATATGACAAAAAAAGAAGATGCGCCGACAGGCGCGCTGCAAATCATAAAACTGTATCTGGAGCTGATGCTTTTGCATCAGCTGCGGCGTCTTGGCAGGCAGGGACCGGTTTCGGCGAAAGAAGAAGTGATCCGCAGAAAGCAGGATGCCCGGGAGTATCATCAGGTGATCTCCTATCTGGATAAGCATCTTTCCTGTCAGCTCACCCTGGAGCAGATTGCGCGGGAGACGATGATGGGCAGATCCCGGCTTCAGCAGCTGATCCGCAGATACCATGACTGTGGGGTCATTGATCTTTTTGCCCGTCTTAAGATAGAGCGCGCCCGGCAGCTGATCCGGGAGAACCGGATGAACTTTACGGAAATATCGGATGTCCTGGGATACAGTTCGATTCATTATTTTTCCAGGCAGTTTAAAAAGCTGACGGGAATGACGCCTTCGGAATACTCTTCGTCGATTAAGGGGATAGCGGAAGGAAACCAGCTGCGGTGAGCTGCCCGCGCAGCTATCGCTTTCCGGCCGGATTGTACGGAAAAGAAGACAAAAACAGGATTGACAAATAAATAATCCACGCGTATAATGCAAAACGTAAAGGCAAGGGCGTCTTTGAGAGCAGACTCAAAGGCGCCTTTTCAAATTGTAATACCGACAAGGGCGTCTTTTGTGATTTTCACACAGAGAGCGCCCTCTTTTTATGCGCAGGCCCGCATAAGGAAATGCCCGGCGCGCGGGCGGGGAAAAAAGCGTTTCCCCACTTGATTGCAGGTTCGTATAAGGAAATGTCCGGTGCGCGGGCGGGAGAAAATCTTCCCTGCTCGATCACGGATTGTCTGTATTACAGAAAAATGAGGAGGATGAAAAAATGGCAGTTGAAGAAATTACGAGGATTGTGGAAGAAGCAGTCACAAGTGAAGTGTTCGGCGTCTGGTTTCTGATCGGCGCGGCACTGGTATTTTTCATGCAGGCGGGCTTTGCCATGGTGGAGACAGGGTTCACCAGGGCGAAAAATGCCGGCAACATTATTATGAAAAATCTGATGGATTTCTGTATCGGTACGGTAGGGTTTATCCTGCTGGGATTTTCATTGATGATGTCAGAAGATTATATTCTGGGATTTATCGGGATACCGAACATGAATATCTTTACAGATTTCGGAAGCTTTATTGAAGGAAACGCTTCCAGCTTTGTGTTCAACCTGGTGTTCTGCGCCACGGCGGCAACCATTGTTTCCGGAGCCATGGCGGAGCGGACCAAATTCCTTTCCTACTGTATCTACTCCGGTGTGATTTCCCTTTTTGTCTATCCCGTGGAGGCCGGCTGGGTGTGGAACTCTCAGGGCTGGCTTGCACAAATGGGCTTTCATGATTTCGCAGGCTCCGCAGCCATTCATTCGGTGGGCGGAATCACTGCACTGATCGGCGCCATGATAGAAGGTCCCCGTCTCGGAAAATACATAAAAAATAAAGAGGGAAAGGTAACGAAGGTAAATGCGATCCCCGGTCATTCCATTACCCTTGGTGCGCTGGGATGCTTTATTCTCTGGTTTGGATGGTACGGTTTTAACGGTGCGGCGGCCTGGAGCGGAAGCTCTCTTGCCTCTATTTTCCTGACCACTACCATTGCGCCGGCGGTTGCCACCTGCACCACCATGGTATATACCTGGATCAAGAACGGCAAGCCGGATGTATCCATGTGTCTGAACGCATCTCTGGCGGGGCTGGTAGGCATCACCGCCGGATGTGATGCGCTGGATGCGGCCGGATCCGTAGTAGTGGGCGTTGTGTCGGGGATCCTTGTGGTGGCAGTGGTTGAGCTGCTTGATTTAAAACTTCATATCGATGACCCGGTAGGCGCGGTAGGGGTTCACCTTGCCAATGGTATCTGGGGAACGCTGGCAGTAGGTCTTCTGGCAAATCCTGCGGCGCCTGCAGGCCTGCAGGGACTGTTGTATACGGGAAGCGCCACACTGCTGGGAATACAGACGCTTGGAATTGCAGCGATTCTGGCATGGACGGCAGCGCTTATGACCATTGTGTTTGTGATCATCAACAAGACCGCAGGACTTCGGGCTTCCGCGGAGGAAGAGGTGAAGGGACTGGACAGCACAGAGCATGGCCTGCCCAGCGCTTATGCGGATTTTGCTCCTGCCGTTTCCGCTCTGGATTACGGGTTTGAGGAGGCGGAGCCGGTTACCGGAGAAGTACCTGTGGCGGAAGCTGTGCCGGTGAAGAAGGTACCTTCCTTTGAAGAAGGAACACCCAAGTTCACTAAGATCGAGATTGTATGTAAAGAATCGAGATTTGAAATCCTGAAGGCAGCGCTGATGAAGATCGGAATTACCGGAATGACAGTTTCCCATGTTCTGGGCTGCGGCGTTCAGAAAGGAAAACCGGAATATTACCGTGGAGTACAGGTGGAGGCAAATCTGCTGCCCAAGATTCAGGTGGACGTGGTCGTCAGCAAGGTTCCGGTTCAGAGTGTGATCGATGCCGCCAAGAAGGTTCTTTATACAGGGCACATTGGAGATGGCAAGATCTTCGTGTATGACGTGGAGAACGTGGTGAAGATCCGTACCGGCGAGGAAGGATACGACGCTTTACAGGATGTGGAATGAGTTTGACAGAAGGCGGGAAATATCAGATTTCTTTCCCGCAAAGAGACAGCCTTGCTGCCATGGCAGCAGGGCTGCCAGCGGTTATAAGCAGATCTGCGAAGAGGAAATATGCCATGAAAAGGGCAGACAGACCTGCCGTAGAAAAGTGAGTCAGCAGACAGATACCGGTGTAGAAATGATGGAAGAGAGGATGAAGATTGAAAATTAAAATTTTCAATCGCGAGATTTGTGTCTGTGCGTTGCTTGCCACAAACTCGTTAATCCATTTTATGGATTTAGCCATATCATGGCTTTGCGCAACAAAGCAGCGCAGAAAAGGGGATAAATATGAGTTTACATGAGGAGTGCGGTGTATTTGGCGTGATATCGCCCCAAAGGGCAGATGTGGCGCACATGGCATATTACGGATTATACGCGCTGCAGCACCGGGGGCAGGAGAGTTGCGGAATTGTGATCAATGATGATGGTGTGTTTTCCTCCCATAAGGATCCGGGACTTTTGAGCGAGGTGTTTTCAGCGGATATTTTATCCCGGATGCCTCAGGGGAACATGGCGGTGGGACATGTACGCTACGGAACCACCGGAGGCAGCAGCCGCAGCAACTGTCAGCCTGTGGAGGTCAATCATCAGAAGGGGAAGATGGCCCTTGCCCATAACGGAAATTTAAGCAATGCGGCGGAGCTGCGGGATACGCTGGAGATGTTGGGAGCAATCTTTCACAGCACCAGTGATACGGAAATCATCGCCTATATCGTGACAAGAGAAAGGCTGAGATCGCCCTCCATTGAGGATGCCTTAAGCGCCGCCATGAACTTTCTGGATGGCGCTTATTCTCTTGTACTGATGTCTGCCCAGAAGCTGATCTGTGCCAGAGATCCTCATGGATTCCGCCCTCTCTGCTATGGGAGGACGCCGGAGGGAATGTACGTGGCCGCCTCTGAGAGCTGTGCGCTGAAAGCTATAGGCGCTGAATTTGTGCGGGATTTGGAGCCGGGAGAGATTCTTGTATTCGGGCCGGAGGGCATTGTTTCCCGCAGGGAGCATTGCGGCAGACAAAAAAAGAAGCTTTGTATTTTTGAGTATATCTATTTTGCGAGGCCGGATTCGGTGATCGATGGGGTTTCAGTGCACGGAGCGCGGATGCAGGCAGGAAGAATTCTTGCCCGGAGGCATCCGGCAGAGGCGGATATTGTGGTGGGCGTACCGGACTCCGGGCTGGATGCAGCCCTGGGCTTTGCCATGGAATCCGGAATTCCCTATGGGATCGGTCTGATCAAAAACAAGTATATCGGCAGAACCTTCATTTCTCCCGGACAGAATACAAGAGTAGATCAGGTGAGGATCAAGCTCAGCGCTGTGGAGGAGAGCGTCAGAGGAAAAAGGGTGGTGCTGATCGACGATTCCATTGTACGGGGCACTACAAGCGGCCGGATCGTAAAGCTCCTTCGTGAGGCCGGAGCAAAAGAGATTCACATGCGCATTTCTTCGCCGCCCTTTTTACATCCCTGTTATTATGGAACAGACATTGATTCCAGAGATCACCTGATCGCCTGTCATCACACGGCGGAGGAGACCGCAGAGATCATCGGAGCGGACTCGCTGGGATATCTTCCGGCAGCCGAACTGGGAGCCCTGATCGGAGGAGAGGGATACTGCAGCGCCTGCTTTGATGGGAAATACCCTACGCCGGTCCCTTCCGACACACGGAAGGACCGGTTTGAACAGAAGCTGTCCGAGAAAAGACGGAAATCATAGGCTCTTTTCGCAGGAAAAGCCGAAATCCGGTATGAGAAATGTCTGAGATGGTTTATAATCAGGATAACTGAAAATTTTTCATACGGCTGTTTGTGTCGGAGCGTCACAAATCAGCCCCGATAGCACATCATCGTGCAAACGCTCCGGAATGGAGATAATATGAAAAGTATGATAAAGCAGCATGGTTTCTGGAGCATGGTTCTTCTGGTAAGCTGGATCATGTGCATTTATACCGGGCATAAGATGATCAGGAAATGAGAGGCTTATGCGGAAGAGCAGGAAAAATAAATTTAATCGGGCAGGAGGTAGGTGAATGAATCACTTACCTCCTGCTTGATTCCCGCGAGCAATGAGCCAAGCGGCTGCCCATAGATATGCAAAGCATCTCATAGATATTTGGCGAATGCCGCGGGGTTGTTGACTGCACTGGCCCGTAAAGGAAACTCGGTTGCCGGTGCAACATGTGCCGCGCAACAGGCGGGAAAAAATTTGGAAAAAAATTGTGATATTTTTGAAGAAAAAGCGTCTTATAAGGGAAAGGAGGAAGCCTGGTGGATACCGTGAAAAATAAATTTTTCACGGACAAATTTGTGCTGACGCCCAAATTTGCAGGTGCTGGCAGCCTGGTGGATAACTATGATATTTCATTTGAAGAATATTATGAAGATGTACTGCGGTTCCTCAGAGGGCTTTCCAGAGACGAATATCTGGCGGAAGAACTGACACAGGAAACATTCTGTCGTGCAATGAAATCCATTCACAGCTTTCGGGGAACTGTCTTCTAAGGAGATCGCGGAGCTGTTTCAGAAATCGGAGCACTGGGCGTGTGTAACCTATCACCGTGCGAAGGAAATGATCCGGAAGGAATTGAAGGTCTGAGGGGAATGAGAGCAAGGAAACGGTGGGGAAAGGAGAATCTATGAAAACAGAATGTGATATTGTGAAGGATCTTTTGCCCTTATATGCAGAGCAGATCACCAGCAAAGCAAGCAACCGGTTGGTGGAAGAGCATTTAAGAGAATGTGAACAATGCCGGAAAACGTATCAGGAAATAAAAACACCGGATCTGCAGGTCCAGTATGACAGGACACCGGCGGAGAGCTTTCATAAATATGTAAAGAAGAAAAAACAAAGGCTCGGGATTAAGGCTGCCCTCATAACCGCAGCGATTGTTCTGCTGATTGTTTTTGTCCGTCTGGCCCTGATGGGGGCGCTGGTCAGTTTTCTGGCGCTGGATGGCGAAAATGCCCAAATATATGAGGATACGGACAAGGATCACTATCTCTGGTATATGGGACAGGAGGCAAAAGAAGAATATGCAGATAAATGGGGAATGGATGAGAGTATTTTCCGGAAAAAATTTTTGACAAAATGGATGTGTTGGACTATAAAATGGTGTATTATAATCCCTGGGATGCACAGTACCTGAGCTATCTTGTGGCAGAATATGAAGAGGAAGCGTACCAGAGAGAGCGCGCGCGGCTTGCGGGCTACGATTCCACAGAATATACAGGATATTATGGGGCGGAAGGTTTTGAAGAAGGGTATGATCTGCTGGCGATGGAGGCCGATCCCTATTATGGATTTGTATATGCGCTGACCGGAGAGGAAGAGAGAGATTATTTATGTAGAGCTGATCTTCTGCAATTATTTCTTGGATCTGGATTATAAGAATCTGATCCCGGATAAATATCTCCCGGTGGGGTTCGACGCCACAGAGGATAATCCTTACAGGCAGCAGAGGATGGATGACCGATAGACAAAACGCGGAGGAATCAATATGGACATAGCGACACTTTGCAATGAAATCAATCTGCAGGCGGACGTCAAAAGCAGGGTTTTGGCTTTTGCGGACCGGTTTGATTTTGAGACGGTTGACAGGCAGCTGAAAGGCTTTTTGTCCTATGAAAACAGGGAAACGGCCCTGAAGGAGCTGCAGGAGATTCTGGGCGAGGATAAAGACAACGACAAGATACTTGCCTGTACGCTGAAGGCCTCGGCCGATGCCTTTGATTTTTACAGAGAAAAGGGGATCAGCGACGAAATTTATTTTGACACCATGAAGTGCTACACGCGCTTTATTGACGAAACCTGCCGCATGACAGGGAAGCTTTATTTTGACAGATACTGGTGGACCATCCGGCAGGCGGGCTGCCATTTATTCAGAATCGGCGCGCTTGAATATGAGATAAAATATGTCGGTGAAACCATGCAGATCAGTCTTCATATCCCCTCGGATGCTGACTTTTCTCCCGCATCCGTGGATGACTCTCTGGAGCGTGCAGAAAAGCTCCTTGGCGGGCGTTACCCGGCAGTAAAGAACCTGGAATACCGGTGTCATTCCTGGCTTCTGGACAGGCAGCTGAGGGGAATGCTGAGTGAAAAATCAAACATCATCCGCTTCCAGAACCGCTTTGAAATCCTGGACGAAGGCGAGGCGGACAGGGAATTTGTTCAATGGGTCTATAACTGCAATGCCGTTGATGATGCAAATCTTCCGGAAAACACCTCTCTGCAGAAAAAGATAAAAAACCATATTCTTTCAGGAGGAGTAATCCGAAATGCATATGGAAGAATAAAATGATCCGAATGTTACAAGAGATGGCGGGAGGAACCTGTATTATGCCCAATACAACGAAGCTGGCGCTGGAGGCGTCTCTGAAAAAGCTTTTGCTTCATAAGCCGATTGACAAAATCACAATAAATGACCTGACATCGGATTGCGGTATCAGCCGGATGTCGTTCTATTATCATTTTAAGGATATCTATGATCTGGTGGAGTGGGTTTGTGTGGAGGACGGAAAGCGCGCCCTGCAGGGTAAAAAGACCTATGACACCTGGCAGGAGGGAATGCTGCAGATATTTGAAGCGGTGCTGGAAAACAAACCCTTCATCCAGAATGTCTACCGCAGCATCAGCAGAGAAAAAATAGAAAACTATCTCTATAAGCTGACCTTCAACCTGATTGCAGATGTGGTGGAGGAAAAATGCGCAGGAACCGATCTGACTGGAGAGGAAAAAGGATTTATCGCAGAATTCTATAAATTTGGTTTTGTGGGAATTATGTTGGACTGGATTGACCGGGGAATGAAGGGAGAGTGTCAGGAGATCGTAAGAAAGATGGGAATTACCCTTCGGGGGAATATCACCAATTCTATCAGCAATTTTGAGCAGACGAAAAGGTTATAATCTATGGCAGAAGGGAGAAACACGCAATGAAAGAAATCGTTTTGGCTTCTGCCGGAGAAATGGAATTGGTAGGAAAGCTATATGATTCTGTAAATGATTATTTTGAGAAACATATAAATTATTGTTATCCTAACTGGCAAAAGGGTAAATATCCTGTATTGGCAGATGCGCAGAGAGCATTTGAGGATCAGACACTATATATACTGAAGGCAGCGGAAGGGATTTTGGGGTCTGTTATTATCGACTCTTTCCAGCATCCGGAGTACAAAAAGATACCATGGACATTGCAGGCTCCGGATGAGGACATTATGGTTATCCATACGCTTGTGGTAGATCCCGATTACAGGGGGCAGGGATTGGGAGAGAAGCTGGTCCGGTTTGGCATTGACTGTTGTAAAAAATCCGGCGCAAGGGCCGTCAGGCTGGATACTCATTATAAAAATATTCCTGCCAGGCGCCTGTATGAGAAATGCGGTTTCACAAGCCTGGGATGTTATAAGGCGTTTGTGGATGAGATATGGCAGGAGTTTGATGTTTTTGAGTATATTTTCTTTTAGCGTGTAAAGCATAATTATTTTACAGAACACAATAAAAAGGCTGATTGTTTCTTTTATCAAAACAATTTATACAGTTTAATATCCGTTTTGTCAGAAAAAATCATTGACTCAAATTCATACAATTCGATATAGGGAAAAAAACTCTTCGTCATACCCTTCTGTTTCTCGTATTTTTCTCTCAATAATCCCCACTTTTTCATATGGATCATTTACCTTTTCTGCGTCTAAAACGCCAGGTACATCTGTCTCATATTACGGCTGACCTCCGATTATATTTTATAACTTCTCGGAATCTTCAGCCCTTATTTCATGAGGCTTTCAGAACCTATTTTTCAAAAATCATCCTCTTTTTTCTCAAAAAAACTTGATCAGAGAAATAACGGTGAACTGCTGCTTTTATAGATCAAGCGGCACAAAATGCTCTTTACATATTATCACAGATATGGGATACTGTTCCTATCCGTCACAGCAGAAGAGTATATTGAAATATTTGAACATGAAACCGGTTACAAACCCGAACGGAAGCAAGCACCATGATCAACGCACAGAATCTCAGAAAAGTATACAAAATCAACGTCAAGAAATCCGGCTTAAAAGGCGCTCTCGGGAATCTGTTCCACTCGGAATGGATGGAGAAGGTGGCTGTGGGCGATCTGTCTTTTCAGATGAAAGAGGGCAGTGCGCTGGCCTGTATCGGGGAGAATGGCGCCGGGAAATCGACGCTGATCAAGATGATGATCGGGATCCTTACGCCCACGGCGGGCCAGATCCGGGTCTTCGGAAAGGATCCCCGCAAGGCAGGGCACGGCTATTTGAGAAGGATTGGCGTGGTGTTCGGGCAGAAGACCAACCTGTGGACGGACATTCCGGTGATCGAGAGTTATCAGGCGGTAAAGACGCTGTACAAGCTGGAGGAAAAGGTGTTCCGTCGAAATTATGACAGGGTGGTGGAACTTCTGTCGCTGCAGCCGTTACTTTCGGTACCGGCCAGAAAGCTGTCGCTGGGGCAGCGGATGCGGGCGGATATCGGCATGGTGTTCCTGCACAGCCCGGAACTGCTGTTTCTGGACGAGCCTACGATCGGACTGGATATCAATGTGAAGCACACGATCAGGACTTTTCTGCGGCAGATGAATCAGGAGACGGGGACGGGCATTTTCCTGACCAGCCATGACCTGGACGATATCGATGAAATCTGCGACGACGCGATCGTCCTCTCCGGCGGTAGACTGATCTATGACGGCGGCCTGGAGCAGTTGAAGCATCGGTTCGTGCAGGATAAGATGATACAGGTCGTGGGCAAGCAGGAGGGAGATATTCACAGCCGCCTCCCGTTGGCAAAGATCGGCGCGGAGGGCCGGGTGACGAAGATCGTGTATCCGGTCAGGGAATACTCGTCGGCCGAGGTGCTGGCGGCGGTGTCGGCCTGCTTTGCGATCGAGGATATCACGATTGAAGAGCCGGATATCGACGAGGTGGTGTCCAGAATCTTCGCGGGGGAGGGGACGGCATGAGGACTTTCTGGAAGCTGACGGCGATCTCCATGCAGAGTCAGCTTTATTACAGGACCAGCTTTTTCTTGAATCTTCTAAGCCCGGTCATACTGCTGTTCGGCCAGTATCTGCTGTGGGCGGCGCTCTATGCGCAGCAGGGTGGCGCGGCTATCGGCGGGATGGAGCGGCAGGAGATGTTTGCCTACATACTGCTGGCTTTTGCCATGAGCAACCTGCTCAACTGGGCGGGAGAACCGATTGTCAAGAGAGATCAAGACCGGGCAGGTGGCGGCCAGGTGTGTCCGGCCGGCGGCTTTTCTGACGCAGTATCTGGCGGAGATGGTCGGCGCGCTGCTCATACAGGGTGCGGTCAATCTGTTTGTGGTTCTGGTTGGATTTCTGTGTTTTGGCAGATATATGACAATACCGTCAGCTTCTGCACTGCCGGCCTTTGCCCTGTGCCTGATTCTTGCGGTGATGCTGCGACTTATGATGATCGACGTTTTCAGCCTGCTCTGTTTTTTTACGACGGGATATCTGGGGATCTCCTGGACGCGGGCGGCGCTGTTTGACTTTTTCTCCGGCGCCATGATCCCGGTGGCGCTGTTTCCGGGATGGCTGAAAGCCATAGCCTGCTGTACGCCCTTTCCTTATATGCTGCAGGCGCCTGTGGCGGTGCTTCTGGGACAGGATACGTTGGTCGGCCTGCCGGCGGTGTATGGCCTGCAGACGGTCTGGATCCTGATCTTTCTGGGGCTTCACGGCCTGATCTACGGCCTGGCGCGCAGGAATCTGACGATCGCGGGAGGATGAAGGCTGGAGGTAAAAATGATCAGAATTTTTCTGGAGATGAAAGCACAGTATATTAAGACGGAGATGGAATACAGCGCCAACTTCTGGATGATGCTGTTCTCCGGCGTACTCACCCGGCTGGTGAGTATGGCGGCGCCTTTCGTGATCTACAGCAATCTTCCCGACATTGCCGGTTGGAAGAGAGACGAGATCTATCTGATCCTGTCCTTTCTTTTTATTGCGGAAGGCCTGTGCAGTGTTCTGTTTGAGGGAATCTGGCAGATGCCGGCCATGGTGTTTGACGGCAAATTTGACTGCATTCTGTCGCGGCCGGTCTCGCCCCTGTTTCAGGTAATATCTTATGGAATGGGACTGCAGGGGATCAGTGTCTTTCTGGTGGGTGCGGTCAGCCTGCCGGTATTCCTGAAAAGACTGGATTTATTTCATCCGCTGGGCGTGGTATTAAGCCTGTTCTTTGTCCTGTGCGGGACGTTGCTGTGTATGTCGATCTATCTGATGGGCAACTGTGTGGTCTTCTGGTTTGATGCCGGCGGCAGGACGACGATTCCCTATACGGTGTCGCAGGTGGGACAGTATGCCAGATATCCGTTGGAGATCTATCCGAATATCATGCGGTTTCTGCTGCTGTTCCTGGTGCCCTACGGTTTTATCTGCGTCGTGCCGGTGGAGATTTTGCGGGGCAGTGCCGCCTGGACGGAGTGCTTTGGCGTGGCGGGAGTCAGCGCCGTCTTTTTCTTGGTGGCGCGGGCTGTGTTTTACCGGGGGATCCGGCATTATGAGAGCGTGGGGATGTAAGGAAGCTTTTATCGTGAAGTCCAAGATCACGAAAAAATTGCAATATAAAAATTATAACTTCTCGGAATTTCAATGAATGAGATTCCAACTATAGTCCTCTTTCTCGCGCTTGTTGGAGCGCTCCACGGAAGTCCTTCTGTCATATTCCTTTTCCCATGCTTTAGAGTCCCTTGGCGGTATGTTAAATAACCTTGGATTATCATCGGTAAAGATGTGTACGGTCCTTCCATATTTCGCCGGTGAACAGGGGTGTTCACAGAAACAGCCACGTTTCCGGTCTGATTTCGGGCACCGGTATTTTGCGCGGTGCTTGGCAGCTTCATATCCATCTTTATGCATACGTAAGCCCAACTTACAGACAGGGACACCATCGTCATCGATTGAAAAGCGGAAACACAGGGAGGTCGCTGAAGGAATAGGAAGCCACATACATGTAGAGGTGGTAGCCGAAGAAATAACATTCCCGGTGGGAGTCCCATCCCCAGTTACAGTCGGGTTGGGAGTAATGACGTTTGCGGTTACAAGAAGAACAGCCTTTCTCCTTACAATCGCAGATGCGCTTTTTGCGCTGCTGTGCGGCAGTACGGACAGGGGTGCCGTCACCGGCAAGAGCCAGGTGCCGGGGATTAACCAAACCCCTGTGGATGGATTGGTCCAGGAATTGCTGCTGATAAAGCCGGAAAATGAGGAAAAAGGGATTCTCAGGCTTTAAATGCCAGCGTTCCAGCAGGGGAAGAAGTTTTGAAGCAGTGCTGGAAGAATCGCAGGGAGTCTTATCACCTTTCTTCTTCCCCTTGGGAGTTTTCTTCATTTTAGGGAACCGGTCTTTCGGGGAAAGGTTGTTGGAGTCATCCTGCCAGATGCGGGAAAAGAAATCATAAAAAGTCCCAACGCCTGGGGTATCGCCAAAAGAGAACCCGCTGAGGATGGCATAAAGGGGAGTTTCCTTAAGCATGCGGCACCAGACAGTGATGGAAGTAACTTTCAGTTTCAAAGCAAGCAGGTAGGAACGCAGCATGCAGGAAGGGAGCCTTGGTTCCGGGCCAAAAACAGAGTAACATTCCTGCATGATAGAATCCGTCTTGGAAAGATCGAGATACCAGAACTGCACGATATAATCCCAAGTGCTTTTGGGAAGCACAAAGGGATCAGGGTAAAATTTAAGGAACTGGGATACGAAAGTATCCTGAAAGGCGGCATGACCGCCAGGGTTACAAGGTAACATCAAAAATCGCCTCCAATCAAAAAATGTACTTATTGATCAAGGGCGCGAAGCGCCGCATTTTTTGACTGGTTTGTCAAGTGTTTTTGAGAAAAAAGTGGGTGATTTTTGAAAAATAGGTTCTGAAAGCCCCATGAAATAAGGGCTGAAGATTCCGAGAAGTTATAAAATATAATCGGAGGTCAGCCGTAATATGAGACAGATGTACCTGGCGTTTTAGACGCAGAAAAGGTAAATGATCCATATGAAAAAGTGGGGATTATTGAGAGAAAAATACGAGAAACAGAAGGGTATGACGAAGAGTTCTTTTTTCCCTATAGTGAATTGTATGAATTTGAGTCAATGATTCTTTCTGATGTAGCAAAACTGGAGGAAGAATATTTTGAATATGATCTGAAAGCGCTGAAAGAATGTGTAAAAGTGCAAAGCAATCCGGAATTGATCAATGATGGGGAGGAAACGAAACGGCGCCTTCGAAACGGATATTAAACTGTATAAATTGTTTTGATAAGGCAAATGTGGGAGTAGATGTGCTTGAAAGAATCGGAGTTGAGAAGATTGCCGGAAAATGCAGTCATTTTGCAGAATGGATCAAGCGCATTGAGGCGAGGATTTGACTACATGGTATAGTAAAACGAAAAATTTTATCAAAACAGGCTGGATGATAAGTTTTTTATCATTCAGCCTGTTTTGTAAGTGGAAAGACCTTTTCGTGTGTAATAAGATATGCTCATGAAATGAATCGGAGAGATCCGGATCATCAGAATATATACGTAATATCAAAAAATACAAAGAAAGGCGGTAACACATATGGCAGGAAAAAAAGGCGTAGGAATCGGAATGGCAGCTCTGGCGGCGGGAGCCGGAATGGCGGCAGTTGCGGCAAAGAATCATAAGAAGGCGCAGACAGGCGCGAAGAAAAAGGAGGAAGCCCGCAGGCAGGAATACCGCAACACGGAGAGAGACAAAAATCAGAAGAACAGCAAGGGAATTTACTACACAAACGGTAACTATGAGGCCTTTGCAAGACCGAAGAAGCCGGAAGGGGTGGAGGAAAAAAATGCCTATCTGGTAGGAAGCGGGCTGGCATCTTTGGCGGCGGCGTGCTTTTTGGTGCGTGACGGGCAGATGCCGGGTTCCCACATTCACATTCTGGAGGCAATGGACATTGCCGGAGGGGCGTGCGACGGGATCTATGACGCCACCAGAGGATATGTGATGAGGGGCGGCAGAGAGATGGAGAACCATTTCGAGTGTCTGTGGGATCTGTTCCGCAGCATTCCTTCGCTGGAAACGCCGGGAGTATCGGTGCTGGATGAATATTACTGGCTGAACAAGGAGGATCCCAATTATTCCCTGTGCCGGGCCACAAAGGAGAGAGGAAAGGATGCCCGCACGGACGGCAAATTTAATTTAAGCCAGAAGGGCTGTATGGAGATCATGAAGCTGTTTATGACAAAGGATGAGGATCTCTACGATAAGACCATAGAGGATGTTTTTGACGAGGAAGTTTTCGATTCTACCTTCTGGCTGTACTGGCGGACCATGTTTGCCTTTGAAAACTGGCACAGTGCCCTGGAGATGAAGCTTTACTTCCAGAGATTTATTCATCATATTGCGGGACTCCCGGATTTCAGCGCTCTGAAATTTACCAAATACAATCAGTATGAGTCCCTGATTCTTCCCATGCAGAGATACCTTGAGGAGGCGGGGGTAGATTTCCAGTTTAATACGGAAGTGACCAACGTGATTTTTGAGGAGGAGAACGGAAAGAAGATCGCCAGAGCCATCGAGTGCCGGGTAAAGGGAATCGAGAAGGGAATCATGCTTACGGAAAATGACCTGGTGTTTGTGACCAACGGAAGCTGTACCGAAGGAACCGTCTACGGAGATCAGCACCATGCACCCAACGGGGATGCAGAGGTGAGAACCAGCGGATGCTGGAGCCTGTGGAAAAATATTGCCAAACAGGATCCTTCTTTCGGGCATCCGGAGAAGTTCTGTTCCGATATTGCAAAGACCAACTGGGAATCCGCCACCATCACCACGCTGGATGAGAGAATCCTTCCCTATATTACCGATATCTGCAAGCGGGATCCCAGAAGTGGCCGCGTAGTGACGGGAGGCATCGTGAGCTGTCAGGATTCCGCATGGCTGATGAGCTGGACCATCAACAGGCAGGGACAGTTTAAGGATCAGGATCAGGATAAGGTCTGCGTCTGGGTGTACGGCCTCTTTACCGATGTGCCCGGAGACTTTGTGAAAAAGCCCATGCGGGAATGTACCGGCATGGAGATCACCCAGGAATGGCTCTACCATCTGGGAGTGCCTGTGGAGGAGATTCCGGATCTGGCGGAGAACAGCGCCGTATGCGTTCCCACCATGATGCCTTATATTACTGCATTCTTCATGCCCAGGACCAGGGGGGACCGTCCCGATGTGATTCCTGATGTATGTGTGAACTTTGCATTCCTGGGACAGTTTGCAGAGACCCCCAGAGATACGGTTTTCACCACGGAATATTCTGTGCGGACAGCCATGGAGGCGGTTTACGGACTTCTGGGGATTGACAGGGGCGTGCCGGAGGTCTGGGGAAGTGTCTATGATATCCGCGAACTCCTTGAGAGCAGCGTGAAGCTTATGGACGGAAAATCCCCTCTGGAGATGGAACTGCCGGGGCCGTTGAATGCCCTGAAAAAGCCTTTGCTGCATGTGATAAAGGGAACCGTGATCGAAAAGCTGCTGCGGGATCACGATGTGATCAGGGAAGGGATGATGTAAGGCGGAAATTTACCCCGCAAAAATCCGATCAACATTTTTGATAGCCGAAAGGCGATGAGCTGGATGCCTGAAACCGTATCTTTATCGGCCGGATGCCTTGCAGCGGGGGGCAAAGCACCGTGAACAGTAACGGGGACTTTTCAAAAACAGGCGGGCAATGCTAATCTACTTGAATAAAATGGCAGGATGTGCTATATTAAACACATAAAAGGAACAATCGCTCACAAAGGGTTGACCTTTAAGAAGATAGAAATTCCACCCTCTTTACCGACCAAGTATACAAGGGTGGTTTTTCTATGTTGATCGCCATGCCTGTTGCCAGGACGTGAAAAACGCTACTGACTTATCAAAATGATTAAGGTCAGCAATGCAAGAATGAACATTCCGAAAGAAATTAAGTCTTTGAAATCGAATTTCATCCGCACCACCTCCCATCTTTTGTAATAGGAGGCCAACACCTTGTAGTGATACGATTGTTCCCGTATCCAAATCTTATCATATGTCGCATCATTCAGCAATCATTTAAAGTGCATTTTGTGTCAACCAACCAATCATTTGACCGCGCTTATCAGGATTACAGCGCGCCCTTCGGACAGCTCCTGACGCACTCCATACAGAGAATACATTCCGTTCCGTTTTTCCGTTTGCGTGAATTGTCGGTGACGTCCACCTCCATGGGACATACCTTTTTGCATTTTCCGCAGGACACACATTTACTTTTATCGCATCGGATCCGCAACAGTGAAAAATAGCTCATAGGCTTTAAAAACACGGTGATGGGACATATATATTTGCAAAAAGCGCGATTATCCTGAAAGACAAAAGCCAACAGGATCCCAACTGCATAGTAGCATGCATTTCCAGCGATAAACGTCCAGAACATGATTTTTTCAAGATTACCCACCTGTGCGAGAAACAGTGCGGAAACAAACAGGAAGGAAACGGCAAATGTGACATAGCGGATCCATCCGATCTTTTTTCCCGGCTTTCGGGGAACTTTGTAGGGAAGAAAATCAAGGATCATTGCTGTCCAGCAGGCAAAGCCGCACCAGCCCCTGCCAAAAAACAATGGTCCGAAAATTTTGGCAACAGCGTAGTGAATCGTTGCGGCTTCAAATACACCCGTGAAAAGATAGTACCAGAACCCTTCAATCTGCATATTTTCGCCACTGATCAGTCCCAGGTAAACCAGCATATAAAGTCCCACAAGAAGCTGCGTAACCCGCCGGGCATACCTGCATTTTTTCATAAAAAGGAATATTCCCAGAAAGAGAGATATTCCGATGTAACTGAAATTGAACAGGTAAAATAAATTATCCTGCGTCAGCCACAATACGACGGCGACTGTCTCAAACAGCAACAGCATTGCGGCAGGCAGCAGGTAAGTTTTAATCTGCATACATTTCTTCTCCATTAAATCAGTCAACGCTCAGTTTTTTCTCCATAATTTCGTAAATCAGTCTGACATCATTTTCTAATTCATAAACGCCGTGCCCCACCGTTTTATATCCTCTGTGCTCGTATAGCCGTACCGCCGGAAGGGAAGCGTCCAGGACAGATACTTCGTACTTTTTGGCAATTTCAGCTTCCAACGCGTCCATAATCTGTGAACCGCATCCACGGCCCTGGTAATCCGGCAGCACATAGACGCCTGTGATATGGCTGTGATCAAAACATCCCGTTCCGACGATCCTGTTACCATCTGTCAACACGCCCATATTTCCGGACGCAATTCCTTCCAGAATGTGCTCCCTGCTATGATGCCTGCAAAAGAAATCCGCCACTTCCGCAGGGTAGTATTTGGGATATACTGTTAGGATTGTTGTATGTAACACATTGTAAATGGCATCTGCCATGTCGGAAGTAGCTGCTATATATTTCATTTCATTCCTTTCAAAATACAGAGCGGGAAGCGCTCTCTGACATAAGGGGTTACAGTTACATGGGTTTCAGATTCTGATTGAGCCTGTCCACCATCCAGGCGATCCGCTTTTCTCTCCCGGCATCTGTCCTGGCATCAAAATAGGCCCGCGTATAAGTCTTTTTCACCGATAAGGACATGGCCTGAAAATTTGTGCTGGCAGGCTCATAGCCTTCCAACAGTGCGGAAAGCTGCGCAATCTGTTCCTCTGTAACCGCGGCGGGCTTTGGAGCGTCCCACTGTCCGTTCTGTCTGGCTTCCTCTATTTTCTTTCTGCCGAAATCGGTCATAAGTCCCCGCTCTTCAAGGCTTTGCGCTAAAGCCTTGTTTTTCTCCGACCATTTGCTCTTTTCTCTGCGCATGGAAAAATACTTTTTATAAGTTTTATCATCTATGCTCTGCATCTGACCATCGATCCAGCCAAAGCAGAGCGCTTCTTCAAGCGCCTCGCCCGCCTTTATGGTTTTAGGACCGCCGGCCTTGCCGAATAAAAGCCAGACGCCCTCATCTGACAGGCAATGATGGACAAGCCATTTCCTGAATTCCTCTCTGTTGGGAAATTCCAATAGTTCGCTCATGATACGCCTCCTTTTGCTGACAGCTGCCCGTTAAACACATACAGCCTTCGGTTTTATAGATGGCTTTATTATATTGCATTTATCCGGTAATAACAATGCCTGATTTTTTATGCCGCTTTTCTGTGAGCCTGCCAGATTGTAACCCGGACAGGTGTAAATTTCTGAAGGAGCCCGTTCAAAAACGTCAGTACCAGGCGAGGTCCTTTCGAGCCCGGTACTGCTACGTTTTTGTCGAGCGAAAGCGAGGCGACGCAGAAATTTACACCTGTCCGGGCTCTCCACTGTCCAACCACTGAAAAGGTAACGTAAAGATTGCGTTCCCTATAAAAGCGGGTTATACTGTGTGTAAGGAAGGGAGAGCGGCAAATGGGACTTTATCTGAACAGCAGAAAACCTCATAATAACTATCAGGAAGTTGTGAAGTCAGATTATTTTGTGGATAAAACGGGTCTTCTGGAGGAGCTGATTCCCATTGTGGGACCGGGAGAGGACGGAAATCCGGCTGGTCTGTCCACCGGCCAGAGCAATAAATATATCTGTATCACAAGGCCCCGCCGCTTCGGAAAGACGATTGCGGCCAATATGGTCGCCGCCTACTTTGGAAAAGGGTATGACGGTCATCTTACATTTGACTCTCTGAAAATCAGCGCCAGTAAGGAGTATGAGAGACATCTGAACCGGCATAATGTGATCAGTATCACATTAAATGAGCTGCCGCGTAACTGTCATAGTTATGATCAGTATATCAATCGCATTCAGGAACGTATGCTGAAAGATCTGATCCATGAATATCCACAGATACAGATCGACGGAGAGGATGCGCTCTGGGACGCCTTTAACAACATCTATGAGCTGGAAGAGAATGCAAAATTTATTTTCGTTTTGGACGAGTGGGATTTCATTTTTCACAGAGACTTTGTAACCGACAGGGATAAAAGCTCTTATATTGGATTTTTGAGTAATCTTCTGAAGGATCAGCCCTATGTGGAACTGGCCTATATGACAGGGATACTTCCCATCGCAAAGTACTCCAGCGGCTCGGAATTAAATATGTTTTTTGAGTATACAATGGCTTCCGAAGAAAGGTTCGGCGGATACTTCGGCTTTTCGGAGACCGAGGTAGACGGGATTTTTGAGAGGTATACCGCTGTAACGCGAAAGCCCAGGATAACCAGGGAGGGACTTCGGACATGGTACGATGGGTATCATACCATGTCCGGGCAGAAGGTTTATAACCCCCGTTCTGTTGTGGCCGCCCTGACCAATAATAATCTTGGAAATTACTGGACCAGTTCGGGGCCTTACGATGAGATTTTTTATTATGTGGAAAAGAACATTGATGATGTGAGAGACGAGATCGCGCTTCTGGTTTCGGGCATTGCGGTGCCGGCGAAGGTAAGGGAGTATGCCGCCACGTCCATGGAACTGACCACCAGGGAAGAAATTTTTTCAGCTATGGTGGTGTATGGATTTTTGAGCAGCGAAAACGGCAGGGTGGTGATTCCCAACAGAGAGCTAATGGACAAGTTTGAAGAAATGCTGATGAAAGAGGCTTCATTGGGATATGTACACCGCCTTGCAAGGGAATCCGACAGAATGCTGAAAGCCACTTTGGCAGGAAATACAGACGAAATGGTGGGAATTCTGGAATACGTTCATGACACGGAAACCCCTATTTTCGGTTACAGCAGCGAGGCGGAGCTGACCGCGGTGGTAAATCTGATTTACCTCTCAGCGAGAGATTCTTACAGGATAGAGAGGGAAGATAAAGCAGGTGTCGGATATGTGGATTTTATTTTTTATCCCAGATGCAGAAAAGAGGACGGAATTATTCTGGAGCTGAAGGTAGATCATACGCCGGAGGAGGCCATCGCTCAGATCCTTGAGCGGAGGTATATCCTTCGGCTGATGGGAAAGCTGGGAGAAGAGCCCGCATGCGAAGGACGGATTCTTCTGGTGGGGATGGCCTTTGACAGGAAAAGCAAAAAGCACAGCTGTAAGGTGGAGGTGTTGAGGGAAGGCAGTGGCGAAGAGACGGAATAAAAAATCTATTTTCAGAGAAGTGATTTTATCAATGGGCATGGTTATGCTCGGTGGGATTCTGATCATCGAGATAGCCAGCCTGTTTTTAATTCATAAGGATGGACAGCGCGCCCAGGAGCTGTTTGAGGATGCCATTGACAGTTACGCGGTATTATGGGAAAACAAGCTGAATGAAACGGCAACGGCCATGCTGGGAATTGTCGGAATCGAGACGGGAACCCTTTACCATCAGCTGTGCGGGTCAGAGGATAAGCTGACCGTGGAGTCGGCTAAAAGGCAGCTTCAGACACAGATCACAGAGCTGAATGCAAGGTACGGATATGAGCTGACCACCTTTGTCTGTGTGCCGGAAAGGAATATTTATATTTCGGCGGAAGAAAAAGGAAGCAGCTATCTGCAGCAACAGGAAATGAAGGCAGGTATTTATGATTATATTGCAAATCATTCCATAGAAAGCCGGGAAAAATGGAATGTTCTTTATGTACAGGACAAGCCGTTTCTGTTCAAAATTTACAAGATGGATAACGGGTATATCGGCAGCCTGTATGCGGCGGAGAAGATCTTAAACGGTATGCATAACCGGGAAGAAAACTGGTTTCTGGAGATGGTAGACTCCAGGGGAAATATCATACTGGAGGAAGGAAAATCTCACAGAGGAGTGACAGTTTCTTATGCAAGGGCGCTGAATTATACAAACGTGGAAATCAGGGTGACCATAAGGAGCGCCAGGCTCTATGGCAATGCAGGGCGCGGGCTGTTTATTCTGCTGGGGGCTATGATGTTTTCCTCTCTCCTTGTGTTTCTGGTATTCGGCAGACAGAGGAGAAATGTGTTTGAACCTTTGGAAAAGCTGCGTTCCGCCATGGAAAACTACCGTATGGGAGACATGGACATGCGCCTTCCGGTGGTGGAGGACGGAACACAGATCGACCGGCTTTATCAGACATTCAATAATATGGCGGATCAGATTCAGGATCTGAAAATACGGGTATATGAAACGGAACTGGAGAAACAAAGGGTAAACAGCAATTATCTGAAAATACAGATACAGCCTCATTTTTATACGAATATACTGAATCTGATCTATGGAATGGCCCAGGTGAGGGATTATACTTCCATTCAAAAGCTTTCTCTTGCATGCGGAAGCTATTTCCGGTATCTGCTTGGGTGGAAGGGGACCTTCGTGCCGGTCAGGGAAGAGTTGAAATGTTTAAGCAGCTATATAGAAATTCAGAGATACCGGTATCAGGACAGATTCGAGACCAATATCTGTGTGGAGCCGGAACTGGAGGAACAGCCGATTCTACCGCTGGTAATCCAGACCTTTTTTGCAAACAGTCTGAAACACAATATCATGCGTGTCCCTGTTCTCAGGGTGGAGGCATCTGTCAAACGGACGGCGGAGGGTAAAATAGAGATCAGGGTCTGGGATAACGGCATCGGATTCCGGAAGGAAATACTGGAAAAAATTGAGAAAAACGAGTCCATCGAAAAAGATGGAGAACACATCGGTATTCAGAATGTGAAAGAACGAATCAGGGAATTTTATGGGCAGGAGGCAGACCTGTCCATAGAAAGTGTGCCGGGCAGTACTATGGTGACGGTACTGTTGCCGGATATTCTGGCGGAAGGAGGAGAGAAAAATGAACCTGCTGCTGGTAGATGACGAGATCGCCATGATCCAGATCATGAAGGAATCCATTGACTGGAAAAAGTTGGGGATCCATAAGGTTTATACGTCTTATAATGCAGAGGAAGCAAGGGATATTCTGGAAAGCTCTGTTGTGGATATCCTGTTGTGCGATATAGAGATGCCGGGGGAGAGCGGACTGGATCTGATCAGGTGGATGCAGGATATGTATCCGGAAGTTGTCTGTATTATTTTGACAGGCTACCCGGACTTTAACTACGCAAGAAGCGCGATTTCTCTGGGAGTCTATCAGTACCTGCTGAAGCCAGTTGCTTTTGAGGAGATGGAGCAGGCGGTTATATCGGCAATAGAGAGAAAGGAAGAAGCCATGGCATCCTCCCGGAGTGCCCGGATGCAGGCGGCCGAGAATGTGGCTGATCCCATACAGACAGTGAAAGAGTATCTGGAGGCTCATTACAACGAAGTGGTAACCCGAAAAAATATAGAATCGCTGGTTCATCTGAACGGGGATTATATGAACAGGGAATTTAAGAAGTCTACCGGCTACACTTTAATGGAGTATATACAGCGCTACCGGATTATAATGGCCAAAAAGCTGCTTCGGGAGACAAACCTGTCCATGACGGAAATCAGCGCACAGATGGGCTATGATTCTCCGGCATATTTTGCCAAAATCTTCAAAAAGCAGACATCCTTAACGCCAAGCGAGTACCGGAGCAGACATGAATGAAAGCAGTTCAAAAAGGATGCGTCCTGGAGAGGCAGTTTGTTTCGAGGGTCCCTTACCTGAAAAGTCGGTTTTGTTATAGAATGCACCGGTATTAAAATTGCAGCGTGATGTCTGAACGGATATGATAATAAAAAACAGACAAAACTGTGATAAAGAAAGGGAGGACATAAACGTGAAAAAGAAACTGATTGCAATGTTATTGACAGCTTCCATGGCAATATCCGTACTCGCAGGCTGCGGGAATAAGCCATCAGAGGAAGGTGCGGGCGGACAGCAGGCTGCGGAATCGGGACAGGAGGAGGTACAGAAAACAGAACAGGGAACCGGAGAAGGCGAGGAGTCAGAGGGAGAAGAAGCTTCCGGAGATGCTGTATTGAAGGATGGGGAGATGACGGAACTGCTTATGGTCTGGCCGGGCTCCAATGCGTCCCCTGCCAGCATGCAGGAAGTGGAAGATGCCATGAATGAGATCATTGCTCCGGTTGTGGACGCAAAGGTGAAACTGCAGATTATTGAATGGGGATCTTATGACGATCAGACGAACCTGATGCTCTCAAGCGGGGAGAAACTGGATATTTTCTTCACCACCTCCAATATCAGGGAAAAAGGGCAGAGGGGACAGCTGTATGATATTTCAAAGGACATACAGACCTATGCGCCCGATGCCTATAAGGCGCTGGAACGTTACATTGACGCGTGCTATTTCGACGGCGCTCTGTATGGCCTTCCCAGCTTCCGGGATATGGCGGCCCAGGCCGGACTGATGTGCCGGAAGGATATTCTGGATGAGACCGATTATACAGCAGACGATATTAAAACATTAGAAGATGTTGAAAAGATCCTGGCAAAGGTAAAGGAGCTTCATCCGGATATGTATCCTCTGATTCCCTCGGACCTGACAAGCGGCTGTCTTATGAGAGGAATACAGGGACAGTTTGATAACATTGCCGCAGGCGTGGGAGTGGATATGGGAGACGATCCTTCCGACGGCGTTACCATCGTCAGCCTCTATGAGACGGAGCAGTATAAGGCCCTTGCACAGAGAGCATATGACTGGAATCAGAAAGGATATTTTATGCCGGATTCCACCACTAATACCACACCCCGGCAGGATATTCTGAAGGCGGGCAATGCATTCGGATACCTTGGAAATTATCATCCGGGCATCGTGACCCAGGAGACCATGAATACCGGGATGGAAATTGTGGCAGTTCCGGTTACGGCAAAATCTCTTTCTACCGAATCCGTAAACTTTGTGGAATGGCTGATTGCAGCACAATGTGAAAATCCGCAGAAAGCCCTGGCAGTGCTGAATCTTCTCTACTCCAATGCCGACTTTCAGAATCTGTTCCGCTATGGTATTGAGGGGAAAGACTACGAGGTGAAGGATGAGAAGAACGGTGTTGCGGGCTATCCGGAAGGGATTACCAGTGCAAATGTGGGCTGGGGAAATGAAATGTGGATCTCAGGTAATGCAGCAGTGGGATATGCGTGGGAAACGGATCCGGAAGAGGTGTTCATCAGATATGCTGAATTTAATGATACAGCAGTGCTCTCGCCTTTGTATGGTTTCATCTATGATACAGGCAATGTGAGAAATGAGATCACGGCGATCAGCAATGCAACTGATAAGTATAAAGCGATTATTGAAAACGGGGATGCTGATCCGGAAACCTCTCTGGAAGCGTTCAATGAAGAATTAAAAGCGGCGGGAATTGAAAACATCATTGCTGATATGCAGGCACAGGCAGATGCCTGGCTGAATGAGAATAAGTAAAAGATGCTGACACAGATAAGCGGCCGATGGATATGGTTTTATCGGCCGCTTAATTTATTAAGAAATTGTCTTGCAATGTGCACGACCTGCTGCCGGATAGGTCTGAGGAGAAAGAGTATGGATGGTAAAAAAAGGAAAAGCAGGATCCGCAGGGCGATACCGCTGTATATTATGGTAGCGCCGGGATTTCTGTATCTCCTGATCAATAATTATGTTCCAATGTTTGGAATTGTGATCGCCTTTAAAAATATTAATTTTTCAAAGGGAATTCTGAAAAGCGACTGGGCGGGGCTATCCAATTTTGAATATTTGTTTAAAGCGCCTGACGCACTGCTGATCACGAGAAATACGCTTCTTTATAATGTGGCGTTTATTATCGTCAATACAGTTGCGGCGATGGTGATCGCCATTATTTTAAGTGAGATCCGAAGTAAAGTTAAAGTAAGGATTTTTCAGTCCTGCGTGCTGATCCCGTCTCTGATATCCATTATCATTGTCAGTTATCTGGCTTATGCATTCCTGAGCGGAAGGACGGGCTTTGTTAACGGGATGCTTGCAGGAGCGGGCAGAGAAACAATCTCCTTTTATACGGAACCCGAATACTGGCCGGGTATATTGATCTTTATCAACTGCTGGAAGGGGGCGGGCTATTCGTCGGTTATTTATCTGGCGGCCATTCACGGAATCGATCAGGAGATGTATGAGGCCGCTGAAATCGATGGCGCTACCCGCTGGGGGAAAATCCGTTTTATTACACTGCCCATGCTGAAATCCACGGTGATCACGCTCACCCTTTTAAGCATAGGAAGAATATTTTATTCTGATTTCGGATTGTTCTATCAGGTGCCGATGAATTCAGGGGCGCTGATCAATGCCACGAACACCATCGATACCTATGTGTACAGAGGATTGATTGAGCTGGGGGATATCAGCATGTCATCCGCCGCCTGCGTGTATCAGTCGCTGGTGGGCTTTGTGCTGGTACTGGCAGCGAACCGGATCACCAGAAAATACAGTGCGGAAAATGCGTTGTTTTAGAGGGAGGAAGATTAAAATTTTCAATCGCGAGATTTGTGTCTGCGCGTTGCTTGCCACAAACTCGTTAATCCATTTTATGGATTTAGCCATATCATGGCTTTGCACAACAAAGCAGCGCAGAAATGGGGATAAATATGACTGGAAGAAAAACAGAAAGACGGTATCAGATGATGCTGACGGTTGTAATGGCAATGATTGCGCTGATTATGGTGATCCCTCTGGCTTTGTTGGTGATGGCTTCTATTACCAGTAACCAGGAGATCGTGCTGCATGGATATTCCTTCTGGCCTGGGGAATTCAGCCTGGAGGCATACAGATACATATGGAATGAGAAGGGACAGATTTTCCGTGCCTATGGTATTACCTTTCTGGTGACGATTCTGGGGACGGGGATGGGAACCGCGGCCACACTGCTGTATGGCTATGTACTGGCGCATGCTCCGTTTCCGGGGAAAACATTTCTGGCTTTTTATCTGTTCTTTACCATGTTGTTTAACGGGGGACTGGTACCGACTTACATCATGTACACCCGCTATCTGCATATGAAAAACACAATAGGCGCCCTTATCATACCGGCGCTTCTGATGAACGCCTTTAATGTAATTCTGGCGCGGACCTATATTCAGTCCAATATACCGGCGGCCTTAAGTGAAGCGGCACAGATCGACGGAGCGTCGGAATTCCGGATTTTCGGACAGGTGGTGCTGCCGCTGTGCAAGCCCATCATAGCAACCATCGGATTGTTTATCGGGCTTGGGTATTGGAACGACTGGACAAACGGACTGTATTATGTGACGGATGCAAAGCTTTTCAGTATTCAGCAGCTTCTGAATAATATGATCAAAAATATTGAATTTCTGTCCAAAAATGCTAACAGCAATATCAATCTGTCCAGTATCGGAGGGGGCATTCCCCAGGAGACAGTCCGCATGGCCATTGCGATCGTAGGACTGTTGCCGGTTCTGATGGTATTTCCCTTTGTCCAGAAATATTTTATCAAAGGAATTGCGGTGGGGGCGGTGAAAGGATAACAAAAAGCCCGCGCAGAGAAAAGCCATTGCGTAGAAAAGCTACTGTGTAGAAAAGCCCATGAAGGGAAACGCTCTTCATGGGCCTGGAAGAATGGGAAAGAAAGGAGAAGAAAAACAGGATGAAAACCACAGAACAAATGAAATCCTTTGAGCAGGCGTATAAAAATTATATTCCCGAACAGGTGGAACGTCTGAACGAGAATCAGATGAAATGGTTCCGGGATGCCAAGTTTGGGATGTTCATTCACTGGGGACTGTACTCTATGCTGGGAAAGGGCGAATGGGTATTGTTTAAGGAACGTCTGAATGTGAAGGATTATGAAAGACTGGCGGATGATTTTTCTGCCGTGAAATTTGATGCCCGCAAGTGGGCAAGGACGGCGAAGGCGGCAGGAATGAAGTATATGGTGCTTACCACCCGGCATCATGACGGATTCTGCCTGTTTGAGAGCAGGTGCAGTTCTTTTCAGGCAATGAACAGTGCGGCTCATAAGGATTTTGTGAGGGAATACGTGGATGCCTGCAGGGAGGAAGGGTTGAAGGTGGGATTTTATTATTCCCCTCTCGACTGGCGGTTTCCGGGATATTTTATGCCGGATCTGTACTGGGAGAATGCCCTGGAATTGAAGAAGCAGTGCCATGAGCAGCTCAGGGAACTGATGACCAACTACGGAAAAATTGATCTTTTGTGGTTTGACGGAGAGTGGCTGGCACTGGGAGGAATGGACTGGAATGAAACCGCAGGGTGGTTTCGCAGGCCGGACTGGGCGATTGGCAAATATATGAAAGTGAACTATTTCTGGGAGTCTGAGAAAATCATCAATGAAATACGGAGACTCCAGCCCGGGATCATGATCAATAACCGGTTCGGCTGGGAGGGGGACTTCCATGTAAGAGAGCGGAGAATCGACGATATCCGTACGGATAAGCCCTGGGACTCCAACGACTGTATTGCAGATTCCTGGGGATATATTCCAGGAAGGCCCGTTTTATCGCTCAGGGAGCTGATTCATAATCTGGTATCCATTGCGGTGCGGGACGGCAATTATCTTCTCAACGTAGGACCCGCAGGAGAGGGGGATATGGAAGAGGAGCAGACAGAGCGATTAAAACAGATGGGAGAGTGGCTTGCCTGCTATGGACAGACACTTTATGGAACCAGAGGCGGCCCTGTGATTCCCGGAAACTGGGGCGGAACCACCTATACCGGCAATACGGTGTATGTCCATATCCTGGAATGGCAGAAGGAAGGAGTGACATTTTCCATTCCGAACCATAAGCTTATGGCCTGGGGAGCGCTGAATGCAGCCAATGTCCATCTTGAGGAGAAGGAGGGACAGATTCGGATTGGCATTCCGGTGGCGGACAGGGATCCTTTTGATACCATCATAGAGCTTGTTTTTGACAAGGAAATAGAGTGGGAAGGGATTAAGGGAACGGAAAATGATGTTTACGGGCTGGGGGATGGGATACAAAACCGCAGCGCTAACTGATTTCTGCGACAGACGAAAAAACATGTACGACTTATAAAACGTCAATCACACATATAAAAAGCAGGATATGCCTTATGAGGATCTCCTGCTTTTTATATGTACGACTTTATAGTGAACGAAAAAATTTTTGTTTTGGCGTTCACGGCACCGATTTTGTGTTACGTGAAGGAAACAAGATTTACTCTTGCAAAATTTTGCGCATTCCCTGGAAGAAAATATTAGATTGAGAAATTTTTCACTTCATCCCGCGTAAGCTCAATCAACTTTTTTCCACATTTTTTTGCATATCTTGAGAGCTCCAGCAAATTCACATGGCAAGAAGGTGCGTTAGCATATGGATCAGGCTGTTCATAATAGCTTGGTGAAATGACCTGGTTTTCCATAAACTTAGGTTTCGTTCCATTCATAATGATACACCTCCAATAATTTTTTTGCCTGTTCTTCATCAATAAAAAATTGATACTGATGAAGCATGCCTAAATATTCTGCATGAAAAACATTAATATAATGCTTCAATAATTATATCCTACAGTATCATTATTTATCAACCTAAGAATCAATCTGTTCCCCATTTTCCACACATTTTGTGTTATACTGATTTGTAGTTGGAATTCTCAGGGAACGGAGTGGAAGATTGAAAATTAAAATTTTCAATCGCGAGATTTGTGTCTGCGCACTGCTTGCCACAAACTCGTTAATCCATATTTTATGGATTTAGCCATATCATGGCTTTGCGCAGCAAAGAAGCGCAGAAATGAGGGAAAAAATGGAAAACCGAAAGAAAATACTACGAAACAGAATGCGGCGGGAAAAGGAAATATGGAAGCAGGAAAAGAAGAGGCGGAAATGGAAGGAAAAGCGGTGGAAACGCATTAATACAAAGATAGAGAGGACAGCAGTCTTCCTGGCGATTGTGGTGTGCATTGTAAGTTCTGTGCTGGAGGCGCAGGAAAGATGAAATTAATATCCGGCGACAAACAATTTTACAGACGGGTGGCGGGGATCGCCATTCCTATCGCGTTGCAGGGATTTATCACCACAGGTGTGAACATGATGGACACGATTATGATCGGCACGGTGGGGGAGACACAGCTTTCGGCGGTCTCGCTGGCGAATCAGTTTATCAGTATTTACCAGATTCTCTGTATGGGAATCGGCATGGGAGCTTCAGTGCTGGTGGCCCGGTATTACGGAATGAGGGAAAAGGATTCCCTGAAAAAAACGGTTGTCATCATGGTGAGGCTCTGCGTGGGCATCGCCACGTTGTTCTGCCTGATGACCGCCTTTTTTCCGCGATGGATCATGGAGATTTATACGGTGGAGGAGCCCATCATAGAGAACGGAATCAGATACCTGCAATATTCCGTGGTGACCTACTATCTTCTGGGGCTGTCGCTGACCTCCACCATTGTCCTCCGCAATGTGCAGAAGGTCAGGCTTCCTCTTTATACCTCCATCGGCGCGTTTTTCATCAATGTGGGGGCCAACTATATCTTCATTTTCGGCAAGATGGGAGCTCCCCGGATGGAGGTGGCCGGGGCGGCCATTGGTACCCTGATCGCCCGTATCTTCGAGTTTGGAATCATCTGCGGCTATCTGTTTTTCAGAGATCGAGAGATCGGAGTCCGCGTTCCGGACGTGTTTTGCCGGGTTGGGAATCTGTGGCGGGAATACATACGGATCAGCATTCCGGTTCTTCTGTCCGACGGGATTCTGGCCATCGGGAACAATTCGGTGGCCATGGTCATCGGGAGGCTGGGCGAGAGCTTTGTGGCGGCTAACGCGGTGACGGCGGTGACCCAGCAGTTGAGCACCACCGTGATTCAGGGCTTTTCTCAGGCAGGAGCCATTGTCACCGGCTATACCCTGGGAGAGGGAAACCGGGAAAAGGCGCAGGAGCAGGGCTATGCATTCCTGGGCATCGGAATTTTATTCGGAGCCATCGGCGCGGGAATCATTCTGCTGATCTCAGAGCCCATGATCGCCGCATACAGTCTTTCTCCCCAGACCCAGGAGATTGCCAGGGAGCTGATGCTGGCCATCAGCCTGATCGTGCTGTTTCAGGCCGCCAACTCCATCATGACAAAAGGGGTTTTGAGGGGCGGGGGAGATACGAAGATCCTGATGGTGGCAGACAATATTTTCCTGTGGGTGGCATCCATTCCGCTGGGGATCCTTGCGGGGCCCGTACTTCACCTTCCGGCGTTCTGGATCTATTTTTTCCTGAAGGTGGATCAGGTTCTGAAGGCCATATGGTGTGTGATCCGGCTTCGCAGCGGGAAGTGGATCAGAAAGATCAGATCGTCCTCTGAGCTGCAGGGGGCAGATTGAAAGGAGCATGACAGGAATATGGAATACAAAGCGGCGATCTGTGACGATGAGCCGGCGGAGCTTCAATATTTGTCCGGACTTGTGCGCAGCTGGGCCAGGCAGGGCGGGAACAGCGTCAGTCTGTCCCTGTTTCCCAGCGGGGAGGCTTTTTGGTTCCAATATGAGGAGGAGAAGGATTTTGACCTTCTGCTTCTGGACATAGAGATGGGGGAGATGAACGGTGTGGAGCTGGCCCGGCGGATTCGCAGGGAAAATGCGGATGTGCAGATCCTGTTCATCACTGCCTGGCCGGATTTTATGGCCGAAGGTTACGAGGTATCGGCCCTGCACTATCTGATGAAGCCGGTCAGGGAGGAAAAGCTTTTTTCCGTGCTGGAGCGGGCGGCGGCCAATCTGAAAAAAGCGGAGCGGTATGAGATTTTTCATACAGGCGGGGAGACGGTTCGGATTTCCCTGGAGGAGATTGTGAGCGTGGAGGCCTTTTCCCACGAGGTGGAGGTGGTCGTCCGGGAGGGCAGCTATCGGGTGGAGGAGACTCTCTCCGGGCTTGAGAAGCGGCTGGGAGAGGGCTTTGTCCGATGCCACCGCTCTTATCTGGCGGCACTGAAATATATAAGAAAGATTACACGCACGGATGTGGTGATGGATACGGGGGCCAGAATTCCCTTATCCCGCCGCAGGTATGACGCGGTGAACCAGGCGTTTATCCGTTACTACAGACAGGAAGGGGGAGACGGGTGATGGGACTGGTTTCCCTTTGGCTGGGAAGGGCGATTGATAAACGGATTGCCGGATATCAGAATGAGCTGATCGAAAAACAGTGCGACGAGGTGCAGAATATCTATCAGACCATGCGGGGGTGGCGGCATGATTATCACAATCATATCCAGGCCATGAAAGCCATGACCCTGCAGGTACGGCAGGAGGGAGGAGAGTGCGGCGCGCTTCTTCGGCTGGAGGAATATCTGGACAGCCTCAACGATGATCTGACCGCCGTGGACACGGTGGTGAAAACCGGAAATGTGATGGTGGACGCCATCTTAAACAGCAAGCTGTCACTGATCAGAGCCAGAAAGATCCCCCTGCGGGTAAAGGCCGCCGTTCCGGCCAGTCCCGGTATCGGGGAGGTGGATCTGTGTGTTATTATCGGGAATCTGCTGGACAACGCTATGGAGGCCTGTCTCCCTGCAGGCACCGGCAGGGGAAGAGATGCCGGCCGGGAAAATACGACAGAGGGCGCCTCTTCGGAAAAGTCCGATGGAGCCTTTATCCGGATCTACATCGGCGTGCTGAAAGATCAGCTTTATATCTCCGTGGCCAATTCCTCTTTCGGAAAAATCAGCAAGAGTGGAAAGAGGTATCTGTCCACCAAAGGCAGCAGGGGTCACGGGTATGGTCTTACGCGGATTGACCGGATTGTGGAGAAATATCACGGCTACTTAAACCGCCAGAACGAGGAGGGAGCCTTTGTCACAGAAGTGATGCTGCCGCTGGGGTGAGGGGCTGCAGAGACGACGGGACTGTGGGAAAGCAGCGCAAGAAAATGCGGTGAAAAAGGCAGACCGTTCGCGCTCCCACAGCCGCCGTTGACGGGATTCACTTACTTTTCTCCCTCAAATATGAGAGAATAACCTCAAACCAAAGGGAGGGCGAAAAATTGAAAAGAGATGTGGGAAAAGCAAAAAAGAAGGACAGACCCGTTTACAGTGTGGCGGACAATGTCCTTTTTTTGTTGAAAAGGATCAGGAGGGAAAGTCCCGTGCTGCTGGTTTTCATGGGGATTGAGAGCATATTTTCCGTGGCAGGTCCGGTAGCGGGAATCTGGCTCCCAAAGGTGGCAGTGGAGCTGGCCCAGGAGAGAGCGTCCCTTACCCAGATTGCGGTGCAGTTGGGAGGGGTGGGAGGGATTATGGCCCTTTCCATGGCGCTGTCCTCCATGGCGGGGCAGGGAAAATACATGAAGCAGAACAATCTGCGCTATCTGTACCGGAAAGAGCTGTTTATGGCATCCCTGTACTGTGAATATGCGCAGATTGAAAGCCTGGAGGGACAGCGCAGATACGCCAGGGCGTGGAAAACGCTGGACGACGGCGATTTTTCGGGATGCACAGTCATGTGTAACCAGGTAGTAAATCTGCTTGTAAACCTGGGGGGCTTTGTGATCTATTCCGGTATTATCTCCACACTGGATGTCCGGGCGATGGTATTGCTGCTGGGGCTTTCCCTGATCAGCCTTCTGGCAATGAGAGGGGCAAATGCCTGGGAATTCCGGCATAAGGATCAGGAGGCGGCTCTGGCAGGTAAGCTGAATTATATCGAGTGGACAGCCAGGGACGCGCAGTATGGCAAGGATATCCGACTCTACGGCATGGGTTCCTGGCTTCTGCGGCTGCAGGATCAGGTGCTGGGGTCGTGGACAAAGTTGAGCCATAAGATCCGGAACCGGTATTTCGCGGCGGGAGCGGTGAACGCGGCTGCGTTGTTTTTCCGGGATGGGCTGGTTTACGCCTATCTGATTGGAAGCGCTGCTGCGGGAAAAGTCACGGCTCCGGACTTCGTACTGTATTTCGGTGCGGTCACCGGGTTTTCGGCCTATGTGGGAAAGATGGTGAATAACTTAAACGACCTTCACAGATCCAATCTGATGATGAACGATATGCGCGCCTTTCCGGACAGCGCAGCTTTGGAGGAACGGCAGGGAGAGCAGAGGAAACAGGGAGAAGAGAAGGACGTCTCCATTGACTTTGAGCATGTGATCTTTTCTTATCCCGTCCCGCCCGGCGATGAAAAGGCGGAGCCTGTGCTGAAGGACTTTAACCTTTCTATCAGAGGAGGGGAAAAGGTGGCCCTTGTGGGGGTCAACGGTGCGGGAAAAACCACTGTGGTAAAGCTGCTGTGCGGATTTTATCAGCCGGACGAGGGACGGATTCTGATAAACGGACGGGATCTGAGGGACTTTTCCAGACAGGAGCGGTATGCTCTTTTTTCTACAGTTTTTCAGGATATCTATATTCCGCCTTTTACGGTGGCGGAGAATGTTTCCATGAAGCCCGGGGCGGATACGGATATGGAGAGAGTGGTGCAGTGCCTGCGGCAGGCCGGGCTTTATGAGAAGATCTGCGAGTATCCGGAAGGGATCCATTCCTATATGCTGAAAGCGGTTCACGATGGAATCGTGCTCTCCGGCGGAGAACAGCAGAAGCTTCTGATGGCAAGAGCTTTGTATAAGGATGCGCCGGTGCTGGTCCTGGATGAACCTACGGCAGCTCTGGACCCTATAGCGGAGAGCGAAACTTATGAGAGCTTCCACCGTCTCACATCGCGTCAGCCGTCAGCCGGGCATGTTGGTACATCTGGCGGAACATCTGGCAGGAACAATTTTCCCGGCGATCAGGAATCCGGAGCAGGGCAGCAGTCTCCTTCCGGAAAAAAGACGGCCATCTATATCTCTCACCGGCTGGCAAGCACCCGGTTTTGCGACAGGATCGTGCTGCTTGAGGACGGCAGGGTAAAGGAGGAGGGAAGCCATCAGGAATTAATGGAAAAGGACGGGGCGTATGCCCGGATGTATGAGATCCAGAGCCAGTATTACAGGCGGGATGCACAGGAGGGGGAGGAGGTGCAGGGAAAATGAGCAGCCTGAAAGGAAAAAGGACGGGAAAAATGAGCAGCCTGGAAGGAAAAAGGACAGGAAAGAGCATAGTGGATACGCTCACAATGATGTGGCGGCTGGACCGCACGATGGTGACCGCCATGGCGGGAAATGCCCTGATCGGGGCAGTCATCCCCTTTGTGGGGATTTATCTGTCGGAATACGTGCTGGATCATATTGGACCGGGATGCGATGTGAGGGCACTGCTTAAGGTGGTTTTCGCATCGGTGGGAGCCGTCTTCGTGCTGATGGTGGCAAGCGGCTATCTGAAAAAGATGTTCGAAGTGCACAGAGATATCTGTGTCCGCAGATTTGATATGGAGATGGGAAAACGCACCCTCACCATGGACTATGAACTGCTGGACAGCCCGGCAGTGAATGAGCTCCGTACCAGGATCCGCACTGATCGGGACTGGGGCGCAGGGTTCTATTCCATAATCGAGCAGTCGAACTACTTCATGCAGCAATGCTTAAGCTTTGTGATCGCCGTTTTTGTGCTGGCGCCGCTGCTTACAGACAGCCGCGCGCTGCAAACGCCCTGGACGGCGCTGCTGGCTCTGTGCTTTGGGGCCGTCATCCTTGTTTCCGGCGTATACCTTACAAAGTGCCGGGAAAGACTCTTTCAGATGTTTTCCAAATATAGCAACAGCCTTGGATATGAGGACTACTTCCTGTACCGCCCATGGAATCACAGGGAGGGAAAGGATATCAGAATTTATCAGGGGCAGAGGCTGCTTCTTGGATATATGGAGGAGGGGGAAGCGGCGGCAGCGCAAAAGAGAGAAAAGATCACCGGATCCCAGAGCCGAAGCGGGCTGGTAAGCGGCTCCTCCTCCGGACTTTTGCAGGTGCTGGCCTGGCTGTTTGTGGTGCTTCGGGCGGTTTCCGGGGCGCTCACTGTGGGAGCCATGATGAAATATGCCGCGGCTATTTACCGGTTTTCCCAGGCATTGGCGGAGGTATGCAACGCGGCTTCGGGATATGTGGCGGCTGCAAAACGCAGCCAGTCTACCTTAGAGTATCTGAATGTGAAAGATGTGCTCTACCGGGGGAGCCTTCCGGTGGAAAAGGGGTTTTTCTGTGAGGAGAGGGACAACGATTATGAGATTGAGTTCCGCAATGTGAGCTTTCGCTACCCCTCTTCAGAGCAGTACGCCCTTAAAGATTTTTCCTTTACATTCAGGACCGGGGAGCGGCTGGCGGTGGTGGGCAGAAACGGCAGCGGGAAGACCACCTTTATCAAACTTCTGTGCCGCCTCTACGATCCCACCGAGGGGGAGATTCTGCTGAACGGAATCGACATCCGCAAATACGATTACGAGGAATATAAGAGCATTTTTTCCGTGGTGTTCCAGGACTTCAGGCTGTTTTCCTTTTCTCTGGCGGAAAATGTGGCGGCCAGCATTTCCATCGACAGAAAAAGGGTGGCTGCCTGTCTTGAGAAGGCGGGACTGGGAGCGTGGCTGGAGAATTTGGAGGCGGGCATCGATACGTATCTTTACACCAATTATGACGAGGCGGGTATCGAGATCTCAGGAGGAGAGGCCCAGAAGGTGGCGCTGGCCAGAGCCCTTTACAAAGACGCCCCCTTTATTATCCTGGATGAGCCCACTGCGGCTCTGGATCCGGTGGCGGAGTTTGAAATCTACAGCCGGTTTAACGAGATCGTGGGGGAAAAGACTGCCGTTTATATCAGCCATCGGCTGTCCTCCTGCCGGTTCTGCAATGATATTGCGGTGTTTGACGAAGGAAGACTGGTGCAGAGGGGAAGCCACCAGGAACTGGTGGCAGATCGGAACGGGAAATACTATGAGCTGTGGCAGGCACAGGCGCAGTATTATGAGGAAACGGGTAATCGTCCGGGTACCTGACCGGAAAATCAGGCAATATCGTCAGGCTGTGGCACATGAATGCTTCCGGCGATATTCGTTGGGCGTCATGCCGCAGGCCTTTCGGAACTGCTTTCCCATATAGGCGCTGTCCGTAAATCCGCAGCGATAACTGATTTCTGTGACAGACAAATCTGAGCGGGAGAGAAGCTCCTTTGCCGCGTTTAAACGATAACTCAACAGATATTCAAAAGGGGTCTGACGAATCGTTTTCTGAAAAATCCGGTTTGCTTCTCTCTCTGAAATATTTGCGGCAGCCGCAATCTCTTCCAGAGTAATTTTATTCCCAAAGTTTTTGTGAACATAGGACAGCATATTTTTGATGCGGTTTGACTTTTCTGTCTCTATGAGCTGTGATGTTTCAAAATGCGTTTCAATTTCCTTAAGAAGCAGAAGCCATGTGGCAGACAGGGTATTTCTGATGAGAATTTCCTGGTCCGGCCTGCGGTTTATTTCCTTCAAAAGCACCAGCTGGTCGAGAACCGCGTCCGCTTCTTTCGTACCTCTTCGGATAATATGAACCGAAATCTGCTGATTCTGCAGAATCGGATTCAGATATTTGGCGGTGATCCGGCTTCCGAAATGGCCGCCGATAAAGATGGGATGAAAGATGTGGTTGATTTCAAGAGCGGGTTTTCCAGGATTTCCGTTGATCTTTGTATCCACAACATTTGTGTTGATAAAGAATCCGTCTCCCTGATGGACCGGATATTCCTGATAGAGGGTCCTTATGATGCTGGTTCCCCGCTCAATATAGCCCAATTCCAGTTCCTCGTGCCAGTGCCAGGGAACAACAAAATCTGTCATATCCCGTTCATGCATACAATAGGGAAATTCCAGGGTCATGCCATCTATTTTTTCTACCTGATTTTGGTCCGTAACAAACGTCTGCATATCATACCCTCCTCTTTTGTTTCTAATCTGACAACAACATCAGTATACAATATCCGGCGAGATAATACTACTATATGTCTGAAAAATCATATCATATTTCCTGTTTTTGACTTAATATGGAATCATAAAAAAACAGGAGGAGACACATTATGGCGTACAACTTTGAATACTATGCACCCACCAGAGTATATTTCGGCAGGGGGGAGGAGAAAAATACGGGGAGATACATCCGGAGATATGGAGCCCAAAATGTCATGCTGGTCTATGGCGGAAGCAGTGCCGGCAGATCCGGGCTGCTGGATCTGATCAGACAGTCCCTGCGTGACGAAAACATAGCTTTCTCTGAGATTGGCGGAGTCGTTCCCAATCCCCATCTTGACAAAGTGTATGAGGGAATCAGCCTTGGCAGGAAAAACGGAACGGATTTTCTTCTGGCGGTAGGCGGCGGAAGTGCCATCGATACTGCAAAGGCAATCGCCTACGGCCTTGCGGAGCCGGAGCAGGATGTCTGGGAGCTGTATGAACATACGCGGAAGGCAAAGAAGTGTCTGCCTGTTGCAGGCGTCCTTACGATTGCGGCGGCAGGAAGCGAGACCTCCAAAGGCAGTGTCATTACAAATGAAAAAACAGGCTCCAAAAGGGCCTATGACGACAACCTTGCAAGGCCGGTATTCGCCATCATGAATCCGGAGTATACCGTTACGCTTCCGGATTACCAGACGGAAGCCGGATGTGTGGATATCATGATGCATACCATGGAGCGGTATTTCACAAACGGCGGAAATATGGAGATCACGGATGCCCTTGCGGAGGGACTGCTGAGAACCGTAATGAAAAACGCGGTGATTCTGCATACAGACCCGCAAAACTACGATGCCCGCGCCGAAGTAATGTGGGCAGGAAGTCTGGCACATAACGATCTGACAGGCTGCGGAAACGACGGCGGAGACTTTATGTCCCATAAGCTGGAGCATGAGTTGGGCGGGATGTTTGACGTTACCCACGGTGCGGGCCTTGCCGCTATCTGGCCCAGCTGGGCCAGATATGTGAAAGCAAGCTGCCTGCCGCGTTTTGTCCGTTATGCCGAAAATGTTATGGGCGTTTCCTTAAGGGGAACGGATGAGGAGATTGCCGAGGCGGGTATCAGGGCAATGGAGGGCTTCTATCGTCAGATCGGTATGCCTGTCAATATGGCAGAGCTGGGGATTGCCCCGTCGGATGAGCAGATCAGAGAAATGGCCGGCAGATGCATGGCGGCCTGCGGAGGGCACACAGGCTCGGCGAAGGTCCTCACAGAAGAAGATATGGTCCGTATTTATACAAATGCCAGATAGAAGGAGGAACAAGCATTGAAACTATTTTCCATTCCCGATGCGGGAAGTTTTCTTAATTTGGTAAACAGCAGTCAGGGCGATGTAACACTGCATCTGCCGGACGGAAACCGGCTGAACCTGAAAAGAAGCCATACTGCTCAGCAGCTTTTTCAGATCATGCATCCCGGACAGTCCGGCCTGCAGATCAGCTTGTCCAATTCAGCAGATACGCCGGCCTTTATTCGATACATGATGGATGCCGTCAAACGCCCATAAGAAATGGTCAAGCTGTTTTACTCTCAATTGTTTAGAAGGAATAATGCTGCACCTCTCCCCCTCTTTCCCGTGACCTCTCCGCCAGAAAGACCAGACGGTGTCCGGTCATGGAGTCCTCTAAAGTGGTGTGGCAGGAGGATACCTCTTCTCCTCTGAGCATGGCAACAAAATCCCGGACGATGGCCTGATCGCCGCCGCCGTGGGCATTGCCCTTCTGAAGATCAGAGACATCGATCATCTGAAGGCGTCTGCCTTCGGGCGCGCAGGGATCGATGCGGGAGATGGTAAAGCACTGCTCCTCAAAGATGCCTGAAATTTCTCCCCGGGTGCCGGTAATGTGAATGTGCCGGCCGGAGGCGGAGGCCCCTCCGTTCATGGAAAAGGTGCCGGTTGCGCCGCCTGCAAAGCTGATCAGCAGGGACTGATGGTCCACAACAGGTATATCACAGCGGTAGACGCAGCGGCTAAAGGGCTGGTCCGGTTCTGAGAGGATGCGCATCTTTTCTTCATCGGAACCGGCCCGGCTGCCGTAATCGCGCCAGATGTTGTTTGCCCAGCGCTGGGGGTGCTCCACATACAGACGTCTGGCGGAATAGATACAGCTTCGTTCTATGGGACAGTCTAAAAGACAGTGGCTTCCGGCGCCTTCGGGGGCCATCTCAGGACGGAACTGGAACTGGGATCCTGCGCTGGATACGCTCAACGGACGAACATTGCCCATGAGCCATGCCATGATATCCAGATCGTGGCTGCATTTGGAAAGCAGCATGCCGGAGCCGCACAGCTCAGGGGAGGCATACTTTCCCCGGACATAGGAAACAGAGTGGTGAAAAAAGCTCACCTGCTCCGCCATATGAATGTTGATGATATCGCCGAGCTCTCCAGCTGTGAGAGCTTCTTTTATTTTACGGTAAAAGGGGGCATAGCGCAGTACATGGCAGATCATCACATGCCTGCCGGTTTCTCTGGCGCAGCAAAGGAGCCGGTCTGCTTCTTCCTGACTGACCGCAAAGGGCTTCTCCAGAAGGATATCATAGCCGTGCCGAAGCAGGGGAAGGGAGGTGGGAACATGGAGCTGATCCATGGTGCCGTTGATGACAGCGGCGGCAAAGCGGGGGACAGCTGCCAGCTCTTCCACCGACGAAAAGCAGTGCCCGTCAGGGATATGGAACATATTCTGCGCCTGGCGCAGCTTCTGTGGATCCACATCTGCCACGCCCACAATGCGGAGCAGATCAGGGTGCGATAATGCTTCACGGGCATAGATGGATGCGCGCTCCCCCATACCCACAACAATGACCGGAATCGGATTTGGCATAAAAAATCCTCCTGACTTTACCAATAGTACAAAGCTTGTTTTTGAAAATGGCTTATGATACCATAGATCAGAAGAGATTGCAATACTGATGTGAAAAGAATTTTCGCCCGATAAGAGGTAATAGTGTGAAAAATCACACTGATGTGCTGATTTTTCACACGCAAATTTGTGCCGGAGCGTCACAAATTTGTTTGATGATAGACGCAAATTGGAGATTTGCGTCATCCCGTCGCGTAAACGCTCCGGAATGGGGATTTTTATGTACAAAATGGCAGTAGTAGACGATGAACCGCTGATGTTGGAGGGATTTTCAAAGGCTGTGGACTGGCAGGCTCACGGTTATGAGCTGGCGGGACTGTTCCGAAATCCATCCGGACTGTTGGAATTCTGCAAAAAGGAATGTCCGGATATTCTGCTTCTGGACATCACCATGCCGGAGGTGGATGGCATCACCCTTTTGAAGGATATCAAAAAGCTTTTTCCCGGGATGTGTGTGATCATGCTGACCGCCCACAATGAATTTTCTTATGTGAGGGATTCCCTGCGGTATCATGCGGATGAATATCTGTGGAAGCCGGAGATTAATTTTCAGGATATTCTGGAATGCATGGACAGGCTGATGGCAGGGAAAGAAAGGGAGAATAGGACGGAAGAGGAGGCAGAGAGAACCCTTTATGAATTCACCGATTACCGGGAGGAGGAGAACCGCTTTTCCTATGAGGTGTTAAAAGGCATGCTGCAGGACGTGGAATATGCTCTGAAGATGGAGGATGTGGAAAGTCTGCAGGGGACCTGGAACCGGATCGAGGAGATGATAGCGGAGGACAGACCCTCCAAGGAAAGCCTGATGAGCGGTATATTGCACCTGTTTTATTCTTACCGGGAATATTTTCAGGATGAGGAAACGGAACAGGAAATCCTTTCGATTTTCTGCAGGCAGAATACTTATGAGGAATTCAATCAGGAAATCCGCCTTATTTTTGACAATTACCACAGACTCCTGACAGAAAAAAAGGAAAAAGAGACTATGGAGCTCTGTCGGCGGATTACAGCCTACATGGAAGCCAATCTGGCAGATACGGACCTGAACCTGATGCAGGTTTCAAAGGCCATCGGGCTGAGCTATTCCTACTGCTCCAGGATGTTTCCGGAAATCACAGGCAAAAATTTTTCCCGCTATCTCATCGATATCCGCATGGATAAGGCCTGCGAATATTTAAAATCCAGCAGCTATAAGATCTCCAGGATACTGGAGCTGGTGGGATACAGAGATAAGAGCTACTTTATCAAAAGCTTCCGGCAGTATACCGGACTGACGCCTTTTCAGTACCGGGAAAAATACCGGTCGAAAAAGGAAGGAAGAACAGAGGAAGGACAATGAAAGGGTTCCGCATCCATAAGATCAGCACAAAGCTGATCGTAACCTACACGCTGATCGTATTTCTGATATTTGCAGGCATGTGTATGGTCAGCTTAAGCGCTCTTCACAGGCAGTACAAAAGGGAGCTGATCCGCTCAGACAAGGAGGCGCTACGCCAGATTTCCAACAGCATCGTTCTTATGACGGATCTGATGGCGGAAAAGACCATCAATGTCTATTCCGATCCCAATGTGCAGGAATTTTTTGCGGATCTGTCAGACCTTGACAGTGAGGAATTCAGAGAGAGAAAAGCCGGGGACTATGATATGGTGAAAAAACTCAAAAAGGTGCGGAAGGTATTGAGAGAAAACGCCATGCTCTATACCCAGATGAACGGCGGAGCCACACTGATCACGGAAAAGGGTGCCATCTATACCTCATGGCTTCGTGAAAATTCTCTGGATTACTCTTCCAGCATGACGGAAGAAAAGGAAAACTGGGACGGCTATTTTGAGAACGAACTTTCAAACTATAAATGGGAGATTATAAACGGAAGAGATGCCATGTCCTTTCAGAAGGATGTGGACAAGGACATGCTGATGTGTATTTACAGCTATCGCGCATCCGTAAGCAAGGAGAGGAAGGGCTATATTTGTGTCTGCATCGATGCAAAGGAGCTGAAGAAGTGCTATGAATCCTGGCAGGATGCGGATGTGAAAAATGAGATCTTCCTGATCGAACAGAGCCCGGACAACGGGAGGATGGTAAGCCTGGATCCGGAGGAGAGACTGGAGATTCCGATGGCGGAGATGAATAAGATCAGAGAAAGTGTAAACAAAAAACATCCGGAAAGCACCCTGGAGGATGAGGAATATCTTTACAACTGTATCCGGATTCCCGAGCGGGGATGGATCCTGGTCAATAAAATTCCCCTGGATTATATCGGAAGCAATGACAGAACCGCCGTCTCTTTCATGACGATTTTTCTGGTAGGCTGTCTGAGCGCGTGCGCGCTGGTGATCGCCTTCACCTTCCGTTTTTCCCGCAGGATCGACTATCTGAAGCTCCTGATGCAGAATGCAGCGGCAGAGCAGTATAATACCCGCTACGAAGTGAAGTATTATGACGAGCTGGATGAAATCGGCGAAAGCTTTAACCTGATGGAGGACGAAATTAAAAGATATACCGTCAGGCTGGTGGAGGAAGAGAAGGAAAAGAAGATCAATGAGATCAATTACCTCCACGCCCAGATTAATACCCATTTTCTCTACAATATCTTCAATTCCATAAAGCTGCTGTCTGTGCTTGGAAGAAATGAGGATATTAACAGGGTGATTACCTCTCTGGTAAGGCTGCTTAAGGGCACGCTGGATGTTTCGGGCGAGATGCTCACCATGGAGGAGGAGCTCCGGAATGTGGAGCATTACTTTCAGATCGAAAATATTGTTCATCTGGAAGAGCTGGAGTTGGAAATAAAATGTGATGAGAATCTGAAGAAAAAGCTGGTGCCGAAGCTGCTCATTCAGCCCATTGTAGAGAACAGCTTCCTGCACGGATTCAGTCAGGAGTATGGCCTTGGAAAGAAACGGATCGAGATCACCGTGGCGCAAAAGGGACCGGAGGAGCTGAGTATCACGATTCGGGATAACGGGCGGGGGATCAGCAAAAAACAGCTTATGAATATTAAAAGTATCGGGCGGAGCTCTACCACAGGCATCGGACTGCGCAACATTGAAGAGAGAATACACGTATTATTCGGAGAAGCCTATGGAATTCAGGTGGAAAGCACTCTGGGGGAGGGGACAAGGGTGATTCTGAATATTCCGATGATCTCTCCGGAGAAAAAATAGAAGTATGATTCGGGCACTGCCATGAAATAATGATAACGTTATTTCATGGCAGTTTTTATGCACAGGCCCGCACAGAGGAATATGCCGCTAAAGCGGCGTGCGGGCCGCGCGGCGAGCAGGGAGAAAATCTTTACCTGATCGATTCTTTACAGTAAAAAAATCACATGAAAAAGACAAATATATTATATTTTCTGACCATATACAAAATACACAATAAAAATGTAAAAATAGTCATATAAATATCAAAAGTGACTATCTTTGTGAAAAATGACAGAAAATATATAATCAAAATACCTGATAAAAAGAGAAAGGAAGGTATGGATTATGAAGAAATGGATTGCAGCACTATTAATCGGATGTATGACGCTTTCGTTGTTTGGATGCGGAGATAAGAAAGAGCAAAATTCTGCGGGGACGAAAGCGGAAGAAAACACGGAAACAAAAAGCAATACAGGAACAAAAGAGGATGCAGCTGCAGAAAGCAACACGGATGTAGTAGAACTGATTTATTGGAAGTCCTATAACGTGGATGCATATAAGGGACTTATTGAAAAATTCAATGAAGAACACGATGATATCCATGTTACGGCCGAGATCTTTCCGGGGCATCAGGAAACATTACAGAAGATACAGGTACAGGCAGCAGCCGGGAATGCCCAGATGCCCAATGTGATTCAGCTGGACACCTGTATGACGGCAACGGTGGACAGTGTTGCTCCCCTGGTGGACTTAAAGCCTTATCTGGATGCAAGCGATACGCTGAAGCTGGATAATTTCTATGAAACATTTCAGGATGAAAGCTATGTAGGAGACAAACTGGCAGGCCTGCACGTATGTGCCAACTGCGAGATGCTCTTTTACAACAAAGAAATTTTCCGGCAGGCCGGGCTTGATCCGGAAAAATCGCCTGCTACCTGGGATGATATAATCGCCTGCGGGAAACAGATACAGGAGAAATGCGGGAGCGATATCATTCCGTTTGCCTATAACGGAATCGTAGATGATTATTATGAATCATTTTCCTGGGAGTGGCAGGCTATGGTACAGTCCGCGGGAGGACAGATGTTTAATGAAGATTATACGGAACCTATGTTTAATTCACCGGAAGGAATAGAAGCACTGGAATTCCTGGTGGGAACAGTTACAGATTCCCAAATTGCAAGTCTGAATTATCCGGATAAAGGATTTGAAAACGGCAGCCTGGGAATGTTCATAAACGGTTCCTGGAAGATAAATGATTTTCAGGAAGCATTAGGAGAAAATCTGGGTTTTGGTCTGATGCCGGGTAAGAAAGAATCTAAAGTAATGGTAGGCGGAGATCAGATGATGATTGTAGATTCAGGAGATGCCAGGATCAATGATGCAGCCTTCGAATTCCTGACTTATATGATGTCAGCAGAGGTTATCATTGCCAACAGTAAGGATCAGGGAGAACTGGTATGCCAGAAATATATTGCAGAGACAGAAGAGTATCAGGAATATCTCGGCAAGAGTCAGGCAATGCAGGTGGCGCAGATGGCAATGGAGCACTGCGGGTACAGAGCAAGAACGTCATGGTACGACGAATGGTCACAGCTGGTATATACGATATGCGAGCCCTGTCTGTATGGAGAAATAAGCTGTGCGGATGCCCTGGCAGATCTGGAGGCTCAGACAAAGGATATTATCAACAAATATAATTAAGGATAACAAAAGAGCGTAACCGACCGTGAAATCCAAATGTATTTTGCATGGTTTTTCAGAAGAGAGAGGAAGACGGATGAAAGGAAGAAAAAGAACGCTTACAATACAACAGAGAAATAATATATGGGGGTTTGCTTTTATCCTTCCCTGCATTCTCATTTTTGCGATATTCACAATCTACCCGTTTTTTTACAGCGCATACTTAAGCCTTCAGGAAAAAAGCGGCAGCAGTATGATGGAGTTCACTTTTGCAGGGTTTTCCCAGTTTTCCAAAGCATTCCAGAGCAAGGAGATGTGGAATGCCTTTCTGGTGACGGCAGTTTATACGTTTCCGACGGTGACGCTGCATCTGATCATCGGTCTGGGGCTGGCGGTACTGGTTAACAAGAGTATTCATTTCAGGCCGCTGGTGAGAGCCATGTATTTTGTGCCGGTGATTCTTTCCACAGTAGTGGTATCCATGGTATGGAAATTTATGTTGAGTCCCAAGGTGGGACTGTTCAATCAGTTTCTGGCGTTGTTCGGCATCTCGCCGGACATCGCCTGGCTGAAATCACCGAAGCTTGCCATGATTGCGATCATCATTGTGGGAGTGTGGAAATGGATCGGATATTTTATGGTGCTCTATCTGGCTGCCCTTCAGGACATACCGGTGACGCTCTATGAGGCGGCAAGGATCGACGGCGCAACCGGAAGACAGAGCTTCTTTCGCATTACAGTGCCGCTCCTGGCAAACACCACCCAGTTTTTGCTGGTAATCTCTATTATCAATACCTTTCAGGTGTTTGACCAGATCTTTATGCTGACCGGAGGCGGACCGGTGAAAAAGACGGATGTGATCGTCTACTATATTTACCGGCAGGCCTTTAAGAATTACGATATGCCTTACGCGTCGGCGGTATCCTGGCTGCTGTTCGTAGTGATCTTTGTACTGACCGCGATCCAGATGAAGCTGTCCAAAAGCGGCGAGACTTATTAAGGGGGTGAGGGGATATGTCAATGAAAGTCAAAAAGGAGATCTATAAGATCATCAGAACCATTCTGGCAGTGGGATTCGGCATCCTGATTATCACCCCTCTGCTGTTTATGATATCTACATCCCTGAAAACAGAAGGGCAGATCTGGAAACATGATATACAGTGGATACCGGATCCGATCATTCTGGATAATTACAAAAGGGTTTTTACGGATATGCCATTTGGTCAGTTTTTCACCAATTCTGTGATTGTGGCGGGAGGAGTCACGCTGGGACAGATCATGACAGGGTATCTGGCGGCCTACGCCTTTGCCAGGATCCGCTTTATCGGAAGGGACAAGATCTTCATGATCTTTCTGGCAACCATGATGATTCCCAGCTATGTGTTGATTATTCCCCAGTATATCATGGTGGACAGGCTGGGGCTGATGAACAGCTACGGCGCAATGATCCTGCCCTCAGTGGTATCGGCGTTCAGCATCTTTCTTTTAAGGAACTTTATGTATTCCATTCCCTTTGAGCTGGATGAAGCGGCCATGATCGATGGATGTAACCGCCTTCAGATCCTGCTTCGGATCATTGTACCGCTGACGAAGCCGGCGCTGTCGGCTATGGTGATCTTCGTATTCATGAATGCCTGGAATAACTTTCTGTGGCCTTTATTGGTAACGTCCAGCGAATCCATGCGGACAATTCCTCTGGCCCTGTCTTATTTTCAGACCAGCAACGATACGGAATACGGGCCCTTGATGGCAGCGGCGCTTGTGGCTTCCCTGCCCATCCTGGCAGTGTTCATGGTGGCACAGAATAAATTTATTGAAGGTATGACGATGAGCGGTGTAAAAGGTTAAAAAGGAGAACAAGATGAGCAGATTTGATGAACTGTTGGAGAAGGGGAGCTGGTCTGACTGGTTTGAGGCCGGGTATGATCCCCAAAGCTATGATTACAATATGGCATTGAGCGAGCGGCAGCTGTTTGTGCAGTCCAACGCCCGGGTGCTGCTGGGCCAGGACAATATGGGGAGAATGCATTTTCTGGCAATTCCCCATGAGAAGGATTATGCCCTGCCCACCTGCAGGATGGGATCCCATCGCCATATTACGGCCTGTCCGGGCATGTTTTATCAGACGGATCTGACCCTGTTTCTGGGGAAGGCGTATTATCAGCTGGAATCCGTGGAGGGACATATCCTGCGAAACGGCAGCGAGGGAAGTATTACCCGTTATCTGAACGATTTCCTGCCCTGGACAAGTACGGTAAACGAAAAAGTCCGGATGGATACCTTCAGTATTGCGCCCGTGTTGGAATATCCCTGCCGTCCGGGGCTGAAAACCCTTCCGCTTCCGGGACCTGCTGGAATGATCTATGGGATGCGCGTGAAAAATGAGGGAGAAGAGACCTGGCAGGGAAAGAGTAGCCTGTTGTTTGCAGATCAGTTTATGTCAAAATACGAGCACTGCGGGGAGGCGGTGGAGACAAGAGCCTATCCTGCACAGTACAGCCAGGTGGACAGGAACCTTCTTCTGATGAGCCGTCCGGAAGGATACACCGGACTTTATATGAAGGAAGGATTCTGGACCCGGGAGGACGGAAGCTGGCGCTGTGAGAGAGAGATCTGCTTAAGGCCGGGAGAGGAGATCCTGCTGGAAACCCAGATGGCGGTATCGGAAAAGGCGGACGGGATCAGCGAGGCCATGAGCCTTCTGTTTATGCATGACGCACTGGAGTGGATCGGGATAACGGACAGCTTCTGGAAAAAGTACCTGGGCAGTCTCTCTGTGGAGATCAAGGGCGAGGAGGCCCTTTCCGGCAAGGTGCGGGATATGCACATCAGAAATATTCTGGATGATTTTAACTGTATTCAGACCAATGAAGAGGGAAGAGTTCTGGTGCACTGGCAGGGAGCTCCCTCTCACTGTATGGGAAGGCTCTGGGGGATCGATGTGGAGCCCACCACCTTAAGCTTTATCCATATGTTTCCGGAGCTGGGAGAGAAGCTGATCGAATACATGGTGGAGCGGAACGAGCCCAGATATGCAGAATATCCGGATCACTCCGTGCCGATTATGATGGCGCCCCTGGTGATGGCTGGAGAATATTTTACCTATACGGGAAACAAAGAGTACTTTTTGAACAATGAATCTGTTATGAAAAGGCTGGATGAGATCTGGGAAAAGATCGTGTCTTTCTGCCGGGAAGATTCCGTCCTTGTTCCTTCCCGGTATTCCAGCGACGGCAAAGTGATGAGGCGCTACGATCACGGGACAAATGTGAAGTTCTGGTATGCCTCACAGTGCTATGGAACCATCTGCAGGGCGCTGGAAAGAGCAGAGGCGGAGAAGGTATTTGCCTATGCGGATCAGCTGAAAGAGGATATCGAAAGCCATATGGTGGCGGATGGTCCCTTCGGAAGGCAGATATCCGGCGGAACCAATATGGGAGAGCAGACAGACTTTTATATGGACGAGGATTTCCTGTACTATGACGGAGAAGACTCTTCCTCGGTTCTGGCGCCTGTGTATGGAATCTATGATTTTACCTGGGAACCCTGGGTGAACTACCACAGGTATGCCAGATCTCTGTTCTGCTCCAACTATGAGCCGGAGATGGATGTACTGCGCTGGTTCCCGTACGGGGGAGCGCTGGATGGAACCGCCTATGTATCCCAGCTGGGAGGAAGTCTGACCAGGAAGGAAATGAAGCGCGCTCTGGAAAATATGATCAGCAGCGCGGTGGACGATACCGGTTCTCTGTACTGGTGGCCCAGGGCGGAAAATATGCGCCGTATGATCGCCAGATGCAGTCAGGGACAGGGTAGCTGGATTGTGCAGTTTATAAAGCAGTGGCTCGGTATCCGGTTTGATGCGGAAAACAAAGTGCTAAACGTCAGCCCCAGGGGACTTCCCGATTGTTTCTGCTGGAAGGGAGCATATCTGGGAGGATACTGCTTTGATATTTCCTACTGTGAGAGGGAGGAAAAGAGCAGCATCACCGTGCGGAATCATAACCGTGACACCTTCCGGGTGATCTTCGGATGCAGGCCTTACGGGGCAGGCGCTCAGGGAGAGATCCGGGAAGAATCAGGAACAGTACAGCCAAAAGAGGAACTGACATTAGAGAGAAGGCCGGAAAAAGCGGAGGATACATATTTCTCTGTAACAGGACAGGAGCTGGCGCGCTTTGCGGATCAGGACGGCATTTTGCTGCATCACTACGGCTTTAAGCAGCCCTCCATGGACAGCCCGGATCACAAAAATATTTTCCTGCTTCCCTTTGTTCTCGGAAACGGGAATCCGGAGCCGCTTAAAAAGGTGAAGCTGATTTTCAGTGTTCCTTCCTGTATGAAGGTAAAGGAAAAGACGCCGCGTATATGGGATGACAGCAGAAATATGCAGCGTGACGGCTGTGAGATCAGCAGAGATCTGGTGGGCGCCGGAGAGAGGATAACGGTAGCCGTGTGGATAGAGGCAGATGCGGAGTATGATGCCTCAGAGGTATGGTTTGACGGCCATCCGTTTATGGAAGGCGCTAAGCAAAAAGAAGGAAAGCTGTGGATGGCATCGGAGGAAATGAGACTGGAGAGCGAGCTGAGAGTGACCCTGCAGTATGAAAGAGCGGGAAAGGCTTTTGAAAAGATACTGACAGTGCCTGTAGGCTCCATGCCGAAGAGTGAGCTGAAAAAATATACCATGACCTTCCTGGGCGCATTGGCAGAGTAAAAAGGAGAGAAGGGGGAATGATTCTTCCCCCTTATACGGACAATGAGGCGGGAGGCAGATGAGCTTTCATCTGCCTCCCGTTTCCTTGAACTCTTTGACTGGATCAGTTCCCGTTCCCTGTGGTGATATCCAGTCTCTGCACGGTAAAGTTATAGTCATCGTAGGTACCGGAGGATACCATGAACATGGTTTTTCCGTCATTGTACATCCATTTTTCAGGGAAGGCAGGCTGATAATCGCCGTAGGTTCCCCAGTTGTCATCCTGATAAAACAGCTTCCACGGTCCCCAGAGATTCTTGGATTCATAAAGGGTCAGCTGGCTGCGGTAAGCGCTGTCCGGCCATTTTCCCTGATGATTCGGTCTGGGATTTCCTTCATCGTCAAGGAAGGAATAGTTCCCCAGTATATAACGGCCGAGCTTGGCATTATAGCTGATATGATCTTCCCCGCACATATGGTAATAAGTAAAGATTTCAGCAGCCTGGCTCTCATCCTTGGACCAGATGGGCTTCTCATTCTGGCAGCCGATATAAAATTCCCAGTATTCCCGGTCAATGATGTGCTTTGTGGGTACGCGGCCCAGCAGAATGCAGTCGCCGTTTTCCCAATAGCTTTTTCCATCGTGGGCACAGGGGAAGATGGCATAGATGTATTCATCCGGCGCATTGCGGTAGCCCGGGCCTCCCTGCTGTACAAAATGAACAGAGCTGAGCCGTCCCGTAAAGAAATCAGTAGGGGTGGCGGAGGTATTCCAGGTTTTTCCGTAATCCCAGGAAGTGATGATCCAGCCGCACACATTTTCCTGCCGGGTGAAGGCGGGATCTGTCCCGTAATTCTGCAGCTCCACGGCAAAATACATACAGCCCTCCACATCGATCAGGCCGGCGGGTTTGATTCCCATAGTTGCATCCACATCCGGACGTCTGCAGTAAGTGATGGGATCTACCGGCAGATTATTGACCAGGTCGGCAAACCAGGCATTCTGCTGACTTTTTTGTGATAACTGAGGTTCGCCGCGAACCCGCCAGAAATTCATGGGGCTCAGACGGTTGTCGCCGGCTGCCCCATACAGGTGTCCATCCAGCCCCCATGTGATGGGCCACATGTCGCCGTTGCCCTGATGGTAGCGCCTTTGGTCAAACTTTGCGCCGGTGATATAGTCGGATTTGGGATAGGGAGGCGTGGAAGCCTTGGTGATACGATAGGATTTTTCCTGATCCATAAAAAGCATCTCCTTTCAATAAGATAAATGATAGATGTAATACCTTTGATACACATATTTTAACAGCAGAGCGGGGGAGAAAACTATGCTGTTTTGTAGCAGAAAGTATAGAGTTATTGTCCCATTGACCTGGAGAGGGAGGGGTGAGAAAAATGCATGAAACACCAATTATACGCTGTCCCCGTCTGATAGAAATCGGTTTGCTGGAGCCGAAACAGAGCTGTCAGGCCAGCCCCCATAAGCATGAAGATATAACAGAAATAATATTTGTGGAACAGGGGAAAGTCCAGGTAATGATTGAAAACTGTTATAAGACCGTGCAGGCAGGCAGTCTGGTCGTTTATCATCCGGCGCAATTACATTTTGAATTTTTTTTAAAAACAAAAGAAAAAACAAAAATTTATTATCTGAAGATACGGTATTTTCAGATAAAAGGCTTAGATTCAGACCATTTATTACCGGAAAATACAAAGCAGATTTATGATACAGGAGATATGTGCAAATTAATTTGCAGTTGCTTTCAAGTAATACTTGAAGAAAGCAGAAAACAGATGTCCGGATTTGAACAGGTCATTTATAAAAGACTTGAGATTATTATGTTGCAAATATACTCTCTTTCGTCAGATACATCTTCGATTTTTACAAGGAAGGAGGAAAGCAGGGAAAAGATAGCGCTTTCCGCCAGGAATTATCTGGATGAGTGTTATAAACAGGAGGACATCCGATTGGAAAAACTGGCAGAAAAAATGGGTGTCAGTAAATATTATATTGCCCATTGTTTTACAGCCTGTTATGGTATTGCGCCAATGCAATATCTGAAGCAGAAAAGGATAGAGGAAGCGAAAAGGCTTTTATTCATGTCAGGCAGTTCCATTTCTGAAATCGCGGATTATGTGGGATATGAAAATGTATCTGTGTTTATCAGGATATTTCGGATGCAGACAGGGATTTCTCCCGGACAGTACCGAAAGGTATCGAGAATTTCCGGTGAACAGGCAGGAGTGTATTACAGCGATTTTGGTCTGAGACACTATGCAGTTATGATGCAGGATTTTCTGCTGGAAGCAAATGACAGTATTCTGACCGGAAAACATATGCATAATAATCCGGAATTGCTTTTTATCTATAAAGGAATTGGAGAGGTGTTTTTACCGAACAGAAAGTATCTTTTAAAGGAGGGAGATCTGGTAATGATTAACCCGGAAACAGAGCATTATGAAAGATTTGAAAAAATAAGATCGCTTGATGGTACATATAAAATTTACAGTTGTGAAATACAGGCAACTCTGAAGGAAGATCAGATGATAAGAGCGCAAATGGGAATAAGAGACCATATCCCGGTTATTTCAACAGGAGAAATGGCCGAGAGGTTTGCTGATTTGTTTACCCAAATACATGAATGCAAAATGTACTCGGGCCCCTGTGCGGATCAGATTTATGCAGACCTTTCAGATGAAATGCTCCTGCTGATTCAGAGAATGAGGAACTTTCCGGATTCATCGAACGGGAATATATATCAATATGAGGAGCTGTCGCAGATTCTGAATTACATAGACGCGCATTTTTGCGAAGAGATCAATACCTCAACCATAGCGGCAGCCTTGAATATGAGCAGACACACACTGATGCGCATATTCCGAAGCGGCCTGAATATGTCCCCCTCTCAGTATCTGCGCCGGAAGAGGCTGCAGAAAGCGCGGGAGCTGATTCTGGAAACGGACAAATCCTTTCAGGCAGTCTCGGAGGCGGCAGGCTTTCTTTCTTATGCGCAGTTTTATAAGGCCTTTCACAGCCATTACGGATTTTCTCCCAGAGAATACCGGGAAAAGAGAGCGGGCAATTGTCAGGGCTTCCGGTGAGAAAAGAGCGGAAAATCCTATCAGAGACTATTCTTCCCATCCCGGGCGGCCTTCCGGTATTCTACCGGGGTACAATGCATATATTTGCGGAACATCCGGTTAAAATAGCTGATATTGCTGTACCCGCAGTCCAGGGCGATGGCGCTTACCGGAGAGTCGCTCTCCAGAAGCAGGTCGCAGGATACGCCGATGCGGTAGTAATTCAGGTATTCGATCAGGGTCATATTGATCTGCGATTTAAAAAACCGGCAGAACTGGCCCTCGCTCATATGGAACTGCCGGGCGAGCCTGCGCAGGGTAAGGGGAGCGGCATAATTGCCGCTGATGAACTGGAGCACATCCTTCGTGAGGGCGGCGCGGGAATCAATGTTTCTGCGGGCGGGCAGGAGAGCGGTTGCGGGATTTTGACACAAAATGTACCAGATGTGCAGAAGCCGGGCCTTGATGAGCAGCTCATAACCGTCCGCTTCTGCAAAGTACAGAGCGCGAATGTCGTCCAGAGAAGAGCGCAACAGGCGGCAGACGGCTTCTTCGGCGTGAAAATGATCCCGGAAGAGAAGCCTGCCGGCGGTCTGGGGGCCTATATATTTCTGCTGGATATCATCGTTCCCGTGACTGCTGATCAGCTCCAGTCCGAAATCCACTGCATAAAAGTCAAAGGGACTGCCCGGCTCTGCGGAGACGAAATGGAGATGCCCGGAGTGGATGAACAGGATATCTCCCGTACGTACCTCAAATCGTCGGCTGTTTACAAGGGCGCTGCCCTGTCCTTTGAGGATGATGAGCAGCTCATATTCTTCGTGCCAGTGAGTGCTGACGCGCTCCGGCCGGGAAGGATCGGAGGCATATTCATGTACCTTTAAATGGAATCGCATATTGCCGTGCTGGGAGGGTTCATGGAACAGAGCGAGATCATGTCGGTTCATGGGAAGGCTCCTTTTTTACATATCAAATCTGTGTTAGTAATTGCCAAAAAACATCAAGTATTTCCCTGATCAGATTAGTATAATACAAATACGAAGAAAATGCTACCTGTGGATCACCGGCCTGCCGGAGTTTTGGCTGCGCTGGTTATTAGAGTGAACGACAATAATTTTGTTTTCTGGCGTTCACTGCGACGATTTTTGCCGGTTCATGCAGAATATACCTTGCAAAAATTGCGTACATTTTATGATACGCGGGTGTTTCGGGAAAGGAGAAAAGAATGCAGTTTGGGAATGAGAATGGTGTGCTGACAGCCCGTCACAGGGGAGAGATGCTGCGCATAGAAGCGTGGGGGAAGGATTCTTTGCGGGTCAGAGCCACGCAGCTTCCAGCCTTTACAGATCGGGACTGGGCCCTGACAGAAGAGGCAGGGACATGGCAGGCGGAGGTGGTGATCGGCTGGGAGGAGTGCCGGAGAGAGGATGGCGAAAAGGATCGGAAGGTTTTTGCATCCATTACAAACGGGCGGATCAAAGCTGTGGTGAATGCAGGCGGCGTGATCACCTTTTACAGGGACGGAAAAAAGTTCCTGCAGGAATATTTTCGAAATTATGATGGGACTCTCTGCAGGCAGAGCCGCTGTCTGAAAATCGTGAACAGAGAGTGGAAGGCTGTGATCGGCGGAAGCGAGTACAGTCTGAATGTGAAGTTCGAGAGCAATGACGGTGAAAAATTATTTGGAATGGGGCAGTATCAGCAGTCCTACATGGATCTCAAGGGATGCGTGCTGGAGCTGGCCCAGCGCAACTCCCAGATCTCGGTGCCTTTTCTGGTATCCAGCCTGGGGTATGGTATGCTGTGGAACAATCCGGCGGTGGGACAGGTCATGTTTGGCAAAAATTATACGGAGTGGACCGCACGCTGCACCAGGCAGATGGATTACTGGCTGACAGTGGCGGATGCTCCGAAGCAGATTCTGGAGAACTATACGGCGGTTACAGGGCGTGCCCCCCATTTCCCGGAGGATCGTATGGGACTCTGGCAGTGTAAGCTCCGCTACCGGACCCAGGAGGAAGTGCTCTCCATAGCGCGGAAGTATCAGGAAGAGGGAATCAGGATCGATCAGATTGTGATCGACTTTTTCCACTGGACCGTGCAGGGAGACTGGAAGTTTGACAAAAAGTACTGGCCGGATCCCAAGGCCATGGTGGATGAGCTTCACTCCATGGGCATTAAGGTGATCGTGTCCGTGTGGCCATCTGTGGATCGCCGGAGCGAGAATTTCCAGCCCATGCTGGATCGGGGGCTGCTGATGAGGACAGAGCGGGGAGAGCTGCAGACCTATGATTTCCAGGGGGACTGCGTGGAGATCGATGTGTTTAACCCTGAGACCAGAGAGTATGTCTGGGAAGTATGTAAGAAAAATTACTATGACCTGGGGATCGACGCTTTCTGGCTGGACAATTCCGAGCCGGATCTGGGGGTTTATGATTTTGACCACTACCGGTATATGGAAGGACCTGCCATGTCCTGCAGCAATATGTATCCTCAGCTCTACAGCCGTGTTTTTTATGACAACATGAAGGCGCTTGGGGAGGAATATGTGGTAAATCTTCTGCGCTGTGCCTGGGCAGGCAGTCAGAAATACGGCAATGTGGTCTGGTCGGGAGACGTGCCCAGCACCTTTGAAGCCTTTTTTGATCAGGTGCAGGCGGGACTGAATATGGGACTGGCCGGTATCCCCTGGTGGACCACGGATATCGGCGGATTTATGACAGACGATGTAGAGGATCCGGATTTTCATCAGCTGTTGATCCGGTGGTATGAATTTGCCGTGTATTCGGCGGTACTGCGCATGCACGGGGACAGAGGCCCCCACAATATACCCAGGCTGGATGAGCGCGACTGGGGCGGCGGTTACCTTTTTACCGGCCATGACAATGAGCTCTGGAGCTATGGGGAAGAAAATTACCGGATCATGAAGAAATACTACGATATCCGCATCAGCATGCACAATTATATCAGAGATCTCTATGAGGAAGCTTCCCGGAACGGTTCGCCCCTGATCCGGACCATGTTCTACGAGTTCCCGGAGGATGAAATCTGCTGGGAGCTCCAGGATCAGTATATGTTCGGAGACCGCTATCTGGTAGCGCCCATCTTCCACTTGAACGAGTTCGAGCGGGAGGTTTATCTTCCGGCCGGCAGATGGAAGGATACCAGAGATGGAAAGGAATATCAGGGCGGAGGAAGAATCAGGGCGGCTGCCCCGATCGATTCGATTCCGGTGTTTGAAAGGATGTAAGACGGAACGAGATTCTGCAGCGGTAAACTGAGAACAGAGAAAAAGGGAGATGCCGGAAGGACTGAGATGCAGTCAGGGGAGGCGTCTCCCTTTTATATGCACACGGGCACCCAAACCCAATATAAATGTTATTTACGACTCTGTTGTTTTCCAGCAACGTTCTTTCATAAATGCTGCAATAACAGCAATATCTTCACCTTCATAGTATTTTACAAGCAGCTGCTTGAAGCCCGATACTTCTTTTTCAGGAATTACCAGGAAACCACCGCCATGCGAAATAAGATAATGGTTTGCAAAAATGACAGAAGCACGTTTATTGCCATCCAGGAATATCTGCGTCTTCATGCAGTAAAGACACAATTTGATAGCAATATTAATGGGTTCATCATCCTTTTCAACGATTTCCTGGATTCTGTCTTTTACATCCAGTTCATTTGGCAGAGGCGGAACATAAGACGAACCGCCTATAGTAACCGGAACACCTCGGATACGACCACCTTCGGCAAAAAAACCTTCATTTACAAGTCGCGCAATATGACTGAGCATATAATAATCGGAACGACTGGCAACTACATCTCGGTCCAAAATAAACTCCCATGCGTGTTTCAGATTCAAAATCTTCAGCACATCAGTAGCGGTCATACCAGAAACTTTTCCGTTTTCTATGATTTCTTCTGTCTGTGGGAACGATGTAGCAACACCTTCTAAGACAGCCTGGTCGTAGATATTCATTTTCATATTGGCACGTGCGAAGGCAATGTTGTTGATGATATCAACAGAAAGCTCGTCTTCCGAGTATCCAGCTGCAGCAAGTTGTTTTTCTATACTGCGGAGTGATTTTCTGATTTCACGGGCTTCTCTGGCATTTCGAAGAAGCAGATTATACAGTTCTTCGGTATATGCACCCACATAAGTCGATGTCTGTTTGCCAGCGACACGCTTTCTCACATAGAGGTATTTTCCATCACCACGTTCTTTGATTTCAGGTGTGCCATCGTATGGCATCAAATTCAGTCTTGCATGAAGGTCAGCACGACTTCTGAGCAATTCTTGTATTTCACTATATTGTGCTGCCATTGTCTCTCCTTCTTTGGGGAACAATTATTGCAATTATTATGCCATAATACTCCCCAATAGTCAATGAAGAATGGGGAACATTTTTATTAACATGAATACAAAAATGTTCCCCAAATCCATAACGCAAGACATAGTATGACCAAATCACACTGTTTTATTCACATAAAGAGGATTCATCGCTCATCGTATACAGAAGCTGTATATAAAATTGATTATCTGCATATAAAATGATAAACTATATGCAGGAAAGGATGCCGGGAGCATAAAGCTGTATATAGACAGGACAATGGCAATATTACCATGTGAGGACAAAAGATGTATAAACTGATCATTGCAGATGATGAAAGGCGGATCCGGCAGGGTCTTAAGAATATTGTGGACTGGGAAAGCCTGGGATTTCAGGTGGTGGATGTTTTTTCAGATGGGCAGGAGATTATCGAGTCTCTGGAATATCTGGTGCCGGATGTGATTCTGACCGACATTAAAATGAATCATGTATCCGGGCTGGATGTGGCAAAGTATGTATTTGAGCATCAGCTTCCCAGCAAGGTAGTGCTTGTCAGCGGCTATCAGGAATTTGAACTGGCACTGCAGGGAATCAGGTATGGGGCGGAGGACTATCTGCTGAAGCCTACGGATGTGGATAAGCTGGAGGAAACCTTCCGGAAGATCAGGGCCGAGCTGGATAAAATGAAGGAAAGGCTGCAAAAATCCCGTGCGGATAAGGAACGGATGGAAGAAATGATCCCGTTATTGGAAGAACGTTTTTTTGGCGACCTTGTGATGGGTGTGGTTGAAAGTGAGGATTATATCCGGAGCTGCATGGGGATTTTGTACCCTCAGATGGATTTTGAGAACAGCAAATGCTTTATAGCGGATATCTACATAGAGGATTATGAGCATTTCATGAAGGACATATGGGAATACAGTTATGACCAGTTTGAAGTAAATCTGGGAAATTTCCTGGGTATTTACAATAAGAATTGTGGGTTCCATATTGTGTATAAAGCGGATAATCTGATTGAAGTCATGGGGATTATGGTTGGCGGGCAGCAGAAAAATGCGGACTGCCTACAGATCATGGATGGACTGATGCAGGAGCTGGAGAAATATTTTTGCCTTCGGGCAGATTATAAGGTCAGACGTGAATATGAAAATATCTTCAAAATCAGGCATCTTCAGGAGATTTTCTGGGAGGAGGAAGGGGAAGGGCAGATCCTGGATCAATACATACAGGAGCAGAAAAAGCTTGTAATGTCCCATATCAGCGTGGGCAATGTTGTGACAGCCCAAAAGCTGTTCCACAATATTTTGCAGGAGCTGGGGAAGCTGCCTGCCGTGAAACGGAATAATATTGTAATCGATATCCTTTCCACGATGAATGCCGTGTTAAAGGAGATCAACGTGAAGCTTTCGGAGTCCCTGTTGCCGTATTTCAATTACGCAATGATTTCTTCCATGATGAGGACGGAAGAGGTCATGCAGTATACGGACAGAATTTTTGACAGGATCCGTCTGGCAGGTGAAAAGAAGGAGTATTATGATTCCAGATCCATGGTTGCAAAGGCCATAAACTATATTAAGGATAATATCGATAAGGATATCTCACAGGAAGAGACAGCCAACTATCTTTATATCTGTCCGTCCTACTTAAGCAGGATGTTCAAGAAGCAGACAGGAGAAAGCTTTTTGCAATATGTGACCAGGTTAAAGATGGAAAGGGCAATTGAGCTTTTAAAGGACCCCAGATATAAGACCTACCAGGTAAGCGAAATGCTGGGGTATAAAACTCCGAAATACTTTTCCCGGCTGTTCCGCAGCCACACAGGGATGAATCCCAGCGAATACCGCGGGAAAGTGCTTCATATAGGCGGTGGATCTGATGAGAGTTAAGGGATTGCTTCAAAAATATTTTTCAGATTATAAATTTAACAGCCTGCTTTTCCGCAATCTGCTGCTGCTCCTCTCGCTGGTGCTGATTCCCCTGTCAGGGATGGCCGGGATCAGTTATTATGCATACAAAAATATACAGATGAAGGAGCGTGAGAGCACCAGCGAAAGGGTGACGGATGATATTTATTCTGATTTAAGAAATATTTTAAAGGAAGCCGAAATGCAGTTGATTTATATAAGCATGAATTCCAATGTGGAACTGTACCTGTATGATGACGAAGCAATCCGGCAGTTCAATTATAAAATAAGCAGTATCCAGGAACTGATCAAGATGCCGGTGATCGCCAAGGACTATGTGGAGAGTATCTGGGTATATTCGCCTAAAAACAACAGGGTGATCACGCAGGAGGGAGTTGCGGTATATGAGAGCTTTGGAGGCCGTGATAAACTGGAAGCATACCTGAACCGCAGGGAAGATCAACCGGGGTTGATGGTCACGAAGGATATTATGAGGGATGCCTATCATCCTCAACTGACTGTTTTCCAGGAAATAAGATATGGAAAACAGCTGAACGGGGTGAGCTGCATCAACCTGGATGCGGCAAAGCTCCTGAAGGAACTGGATATTCCGGAGAATATGCAGATATACCTGACAGATGGAGAAACGATACTGCTCTCAGACGAAAAGGAACTGGCCGGCAGGCCGGTTGAGGAAATAAGGGAATATGACAGGGTCATACATGGCGGAATTTATTCGGACAGCCTCCAGAGTATCTGCTCTATGGTGTCGGAAGACAGCCCGCTTGAGGTGATCACCCGGATGGATATGAGTGGTTATAATGATCAGCTCGATACCATCCGCAATATAATGCTTCTCTTTTTACTGGTGATGACATTGGTTACGCTGGTGTTAGCCGTGGCGGTTTCCGTCAGAGTGTTCAGGCCTATTGAAAAAATCATGTCTTCCATTCAGGAATACCGTAATGCCCTGATGGGAGAAGAAGAGCTGTTCCAAAACAAGGACGAGCTGGAATATATTCTCACATCTATTAAAAGGACAATGAAAGCCAAGAAAAATACGGAAGAAGAGCTGGCGGAACGTGTCCGGCTGCTGAAAAAGGCTCAGGCAGTGGCATTGCAATCCCAGATCAATCCGCATTTCCTGAATAACACGCTGGAAACCATTAACTGGATAGCCATAGAACTGCTTGGAGGGAAAAATGAGATATCCCGGATGGCAGGGGCATTGTCAAGGATGCTCCGGATGACATTGGAAAATACGGATTCCGTGATACCGGTGAGCATGGAGATCAGGCATTGCATGTATTATCTTGAAATTCAGAAGACGCGGTATGAAGATAAATTTGAGGTAAGCTGGCAGATACCGGAAGAGATGAAGGAATGCCGGATCATCCGTATCGTGCTGCAGCCCCTGATCGAAAACGCGATTTACCACGGCATTAAGCCTATGACCAACAAGGGGCAGATCGTGATCAGCGGGCAGATAGAGGGAGATCTGCTGTTGCTTACGGTATCTGATAACGGGATAGGAATGGCGCGGCAGGATCTTCTGGTTTTGCAGAGGAGCATGCAAAGTGATATGATCCGGGAAAGCCGTCACATAGGCATTGCCAATGTGAACCAGAGGATCAAGCTGTATTATGGCGAGGAGTATGGATTGACGGTGGAAAGCACGGAAGGGATCGGGACCAGTGTGACAGTGAAAATCCCCAGAGTGAACATGTAGTCAACGGAGAGTCCAAAAGTAACCCCGCATCATGCTCAGTCTGCCGCTTTGGCGGGCCGCATGGCCACCATGCTTTGAAAGTCAGGGACTTTCAAAGTAACCCCGCATCATGCTCAGCCTGCCGCTTTGGCGGGCCGCATGGCCATCCATGCTATGAAAGTCTTTGACTTTCATAGTAAATATTGCGCTGTGCAGGAATGGAAATGATTCCATGGAAATGACTTCTGTAAAGTGCCGCCTTCGGGCGGCTTTTTTTGTCAAAATTATCCCCCTTTTTTTCAGGTTTGTGCCATTTGCATTTTAAAAGGAACCCGATATACTCTTACCATAATTTAAGGGAGGAGATAAGATGGACGATATTTTTGCGCAGATTGCACAATCTTACAAAGCAGATACTGACCGGGGGCTGGTAGATCCGGAGCCCCCAAAGCTGGATGAGGAGATGGTGATTGCCCTTGATCCTGCCGGAAAAACGGCTGTGCCGGATTATCGCCCCATGGCGGCGAAGGAGGAGCTTGAGAAAGAGCTGTTTAAGTTAAGAGAACGTTATGGAGAGTATCTAAAGGATTATGCCCCGGCATTGGAAGAAGCGGCAAAAAGGGTTTCCATAAAAGAATTTACCCTGACACCGGAGGGCGGCGAAGCCCGGCAGGTTACCATCCCGTATTATGGAGGCCCCACAGGGCCCGCTGTCCAGGAGTATACTGCGGAATTTGTGCTGGGGGATTTTTCGGGGAGGATGGTCGCCCTGTGCTTTAAGGGGGTAGATTATATTGCCCAAATATATGTAAATGACCGGTATGCAGGCGGACACGAAGGCTTTTTTGCCCCGTTTGAGATGGATATAACGGATCAGGCAAGGACGGGGACGAACCGACTTAAGGTGGTGGTAAAAAATGACAATACCATGACTCTGAACAGTACAGGGGCTTCCGTTACAAGCGGCGACAAGATTTATGCGGCTACCGGTCCGGGGTGGGACGATCCAAAGGAAGGCTGGCATCACTGCCCGGCAGGTATGGGAATTTACCAGGATGTCTTTGTGGAGATCCGGGAGCGGGAGTGGATCTCAGATCTGTTTGTCAGGGAAGGGAAAGAGTTATGGATAGAATGCCATAATGCGGATTACCGCTTAAAGGATGTGTCTTTTGAGGTATCCGTCTATGGACAGAATTTTGAAGAGACGGTATTTCAAAATAAGGAGTATATCCCTTTTACCCGCATCCATGCGGGGGTAGGGGATACACTGACCGAGGCGGAGCTGCGGGCAAGCGGGCTTCTGGGGAGCGGAACGCGGCTCTATCTGGAAAAGGGCTATAACCGTTTCGTCTTTCCCGTTGAGATCCCGGACGGCCGCCTCTGGGAGCCGGAAAGTCCATGGCTTTATCAGGTGCAGGTAAAGCTGTTGACAGACGGAAAGGTAAGAGATGTAAAAAAACGTCAGTTCGGCCTGCGCACATTTTCACAGGACACGGAGCATACGCCCAGGGGAAGGTTCTATCTAAACGGCAGACAGATTAAGCTCCGGGGCGCCAATACCATGGGGTTTGAGCAGTGGGATGTGATGCGGGGAGATTTCGCACAGCTTAGGGATGACATTTTGCTGGCGAAAGCCTGTCGTATGAATTTTCTGAGGATTACGCAAAGGCCGGTCCAGGAGGAGATTTATGATTACTGCGACCGTTTGGGACTTATGGTGCAGACGGATATGCCCCTGTTCGGGGAGGTGCGAATTAACCAGTTCTGCGAAGTGCTGCGACAGACGGAGGAGATGGAGAAACTGATCCGCTCCCATCCATGCTGCATTTTGGTGTCTTATATAAATGAACCTTTTCCTAATTCCAATAATCTGCCCCACAGAATGATCTCACGGAAGGATATGGAGGAGCTGTTTAAAGCCATGGATGTTGTGGTGCGCCTTCACAATCCGGAGCGTGTGATCAAGCATGTGGACGGGGATTATGATCCCCCGTCGGAGAGTATGCCGGACAATCATTGCTATTGCATGTGGTATAACGGGCACGGCATGGAAATGGGCAGGCTTCATCAGGGCTATTGGCTGGCGGTAAAACCGGGATGGTACTATGGATGCGGCGAATTCGGCGCGGAAGGTCTGGATTCTGGCGGGCTGATGAAAAGGCGCTATCCGGAAGAGTGGATAAGGGAGCCCTTTCATCCCGGAAATATTCTGAGGGCACAGACCGGAAACTTCTACCACTTCTTCTTTGATGAGGGGGAAGACCTTGAGGATTGGGTGGAAAAAAGCCAGACCTACCAGGCATTTGCCACGAAAATTATGACAACCGCTTTCAGGAGAAATAACCTGATGAATACCTTTGCCCTCCATCTGTTTATTGATGCGTGGCCGGCAGGGTGGATGAAAACCATCATGGATTGTGAAAGAAATCCTAAGAAGGCTTTTTTTACCTATCGCGACAAGCTTTCGCCGGTGCTGGCAGATTTAAGAAGCGACAGATTTACCTTTTTTGAGGGGGAGAGAGTACGGCTGGAAAGCTATGTGTGCAACGACCTTTCAGGATGCCTTATGACAGTAAAATACCAGGCGGAGCTCCGGGCGGGAGAGGACGCGGGAGCGCCCGTGGAAGGATGCGCCTGCCGCCTGATCGGCAGCGGGGAAAGAGAGCTTTTTGTGCCGGAATGTGCCGGTGAGTTTGCCGGTTTTGTGACTTTTACGATCCCGAAGCTGGAAGATGCCGGGGTGGAAAAGGGGAAAACGGCAAGGCTGCAGGTGCGGATGACGGTAGAAAAGGAGGACTGTGTGCTGCACGGAACGGAAGAAACCTTTACGGTGTACCCGAAGGCCGAACCGAAAGCCCTTTCCCTTTTGGAAGTCAGGGATTTGGAACAGAGGGAAACGGTTGAAGAGATTCGGCATGGCAGGCGGGTGATAGCAGCCCCTCTGGAAACAGGAATTTACGAGCTTTGCGGTTATAAGGTGACGGTGAAGCCCTGTGGGATGGATCCTGTGTATTTTGTCTCTCAGAAAACAGGTCATGAGTTGACGGCGGGATTCCCGGAACAGGCATTCGGATACTGGTATGACGATTCTCTCGAAAGGCTCGGGCCGGTTTGCAGCACCACATTGCAGATCAAGGCCGGGACAGATGCAGGAGAGGGTGATGATGCAGTAAGGGATGTACTGATAAGCGGCAACAAGGACGAAAAGGGAAGCTGGCGCAGAGAAGCTGTGTGCGCGGAACTGAAAGTGGGGGCAGGGAGCATCCTTCTGTGCCAGATCGCGCTGGAAGGGTTTATGAAAAATCCGGCAGCGGTTTTGTTTAACAACCGGATAGCGGAGTATATAAATACCCGGTAAGGATGTCAAAAATGTCCCCCTTTTTTCCAGTTTTGTGTCATTTTCATTTGAAAGGGAAGTCGATATACTTTACTCATCAACTACAGGAAAGGAAGGAACACATGTGAGAGGGAAAGAAAGGAAGTCAAAAAAGAAGGGATACTGGAAAGATAACCTGCAGCTTTTGACGCTGGCGCTTCCGGTCATTGTCTTTTTGGGGATATTTAATTACTGGCCTATGTTCGGCGTGGTTCTGGCATTTAAGGATTATAAGGTGCCGAAGGGGATATTTGGGAGCCCCTGGGCAGGGATCAAAAATTTCCAGTTCTTCTTCCAGTCTCAGGATGCCTGGAGGGTAACGAGGAATACGCTGGGGCTGAACTTTATGTTTATTGCGGCGGGTATCGTCTGCGGGGTTATTTTCGCGCTGATCATGTTTGAGGTGAAGAAGGCAAGGCATGTTAAGGTGTATCAGACGGTTTCCATTATCCCCAGTTTCCTGTCATGGGTTGCGGTGGGCTATATTGTATATGCCCTGCTGGATCCCGCCAAAGGGGTTGTGAATCAGATACTTGCCCTGTTTGGGATAGAAGGGGTTGCCTGGTATTCGGAAGCCGGTTACTGGCCGGTCATTCTTCTGATCACCAAAATCTGGCAGAGCGTTGGCCTGGGAAGCATCATCTACTATGCGGCGCTGATGGGGGTGGATGCGGAGCTGTTTGAAGCCGCAGAGATTGACGGCGCAAGCAAGTTGCAGAAAACCTGGTATGTATCACTCCCCCAGATTGTACCTGTCATCATCATTATGGGGATTCTGGATATCGGAAAGATTTTCCGTGCAGACTTCGGTCTGTTCTATAATGTGACAAGGAATGTGGGGGCTCTCTACCCGACAACGGACGTGATCGACACTTATGTGTTCAGGGCTTTAATGGCACAGGGAAATATCGGGATGTCCAGTGCGGTTGGGCTGTTCCAGTCGGTTGTCTGTTTCGTCACACTGATGGTTACCAATGCGGTGGTAAGCAGAATTTCGCCGGAAAACGCTCTGTTCTAGGGAAAGGAGGAAATGGCATGACAAAAGTAAAATCCGCAGGTTCCAAAGAAAGAACAGGTCTGTGGGTACATCTGTTTTTTATCCTGTTCGGCCTGATCTGTATCGTCCCGTTCATGATTGTCATATCGGCATCCTTTTCCGGGGAAACGGATCTGGCAATCAACGGATTTTCCGTGTGGCCGAGAAAATGGGATCTGACGGCATATGCCTATTTGTTTAAAAATCCAAAGACCATAATAAACGCATACATTGTTACGGCGTTTATCACGGTTACGGGCACATTCTTAAGCGTGGTATTCATGGCAATGGCAGCATACTGCCTGTCTAGAAACAATTTCCGGTTTACCAGGCTGCTGACATTTTACATATTTTTTCCCACATTGTTCAGCGGGGGGCTGGTACCCAGTTATATCATCAATACCCAGTACCTGCATTTGACAGACAGCCTGGCGGCTCTGGTATTGCCGACGCTGATCAATATATTTCATATTATTATGCTGAGGACCTTTTTTAAGCAGCTGCCGGAGTCTTTGTTTGAGGCCGCCAAGATGGATGGGGCCAGCGAGTACAGGATCTTCTTTACCATTGCCGTTCCCCTCTCAAAGCCCGTGATCGCCACGGTCGCGTTTCTGGGAGCTCTGACGAAGTGGAATGAGTGGTACAATGCGATGCTGTATATCAGGAATGACGATCTGGTGCCCCTGCAGTACATGCTGCAGAGGATGATGATGAACCTGCAGTCTTTGCTGGATTCGATGACGAATGCCCCGTCCATGGTAAATATCCAGGATCTTCCCGGTGAGAACCTGCGGATGGCGATGCTGGTGGTTGCAATCGGCCCCATGATGATGATATTCCCGTTTTTCCAGAAATATTTTACCCGGGGCATGACGGTAGGGGCTGTGAAAGGTTAAGTTGGAGTTACTCACCGTGAAAAGTAACGAGTTGGAAAGTAAATGCCGGAAAATGGCTTTACAAAATAAAGGAGGATATGAAATGAAAAAAAGATTAATTTCCATGTTATTGGCAGGCGTTACGACCATAGGCCTGTTGGCGGGATGCGGAAGCGGGAATGGAAACAGCGGTGCTGCTTCTGAGAAAACGGAAACCGGGGCACCGGAGGAAAATGCAGATACCCCGCAGGAGGAAAGCGAAGCGCCGACGGAGACCGAAGCCGGGGAAGCGGAAAGCGACGGTGAAACGGTGACGGTTACCTGGTGTCTCCCGCTCCTGAACGGTGAACCGGAAGATTATGAGATGGTGATGGAGGATCTGAACAAGAAGATCAAAGAAAAAATCAATGTGGAATTAAAGCTTGAGATCATCACCCAGGGTGAATTCAACGACAAGATGAAATTAAAGAGTACTGCCGGTGAGGATTATGACCTGGTATTCACTTCCAACTGGCTCAACAGCTTTAATGAGAATATGTCCAGAGACGCTTTTCTGCCGGTTACGGATCTGGTTGAGGAATACGGACAGGATATTCTGGCTGCCATCCCCGACTGGCTTCTGGATGTGGCAAAGGTAGACGGTGAACTGTATGCGGTTCCCAACCAGCAGATCACGGCCAGACAGGTTGGCGTAGTGGTTCTCAAGGAATATGCGGACAAATATAATTTAAATTTAACTTCCATGAAGAGTGTGCGCGATCTGGAATCCTTTATGGATGAGATTGTTGCAAATGAACCCAATTTATTCCCGGTCGATATGCGTGTGGATGCCATCATAGAAGAAAAATACGAGAATCTGGTATCAGGATTTATCTTTGCGGACAAGGAAACAGGAGAAATCTATACCCTTGCAGAGATTATGGATGAGCAGAAAAAACTGGACAACGAGTGGTATAAGAAGGGGTATATCCGTCAGGACATCGCCACAGTTACCGATAATTCTGCGGATGTAAAAGCCAACAGGTATGTCATTTCCTGCAGTTCCTATAAACCCGGCTGGGATGCGGAATACAGCCAGCGGCAGGACGCGGAATATATCTCCATCCCTGTGGAAGGCGCATTCGTGGGAGCGGTTTCCGGTATCGAGACCATGACTGCCGTAAACGTAAATTCCAAGCATCCCGCAGAAGCAATCAAGCTGCTGAATCTGGTATATTCAGATAAAGAAATCTATAACGAATTGCTGTACGGACTGGAAGGTGTGCACTACAATGTGGTGAGCGAGGGGCATGTGGAGGTGGTTCCCGATGCCAAGTACACTCTGAACGGCAACGGCTGGAGGTTCGGCAACCAGTTTAACGCATGGTACACGCCCGGTCAGGAAGACGGTCTTTGGGAAGCGACAGACAAGTTGAATAAAGAAGCAAAAGTATCCAGTCTGAGAGGCTTCACATTTGATTCAGCGAATGTACAGGCGGAGCTGGCACAATTATCAGCAGTATTTGAAGAATATAAAAACGGTCAGTATCCGACTGCCGATATTGACGGGTGGCTTGCCGAGTATAAGGATAAGCTGGATAAGGCCGGTATCAATACGGTAAAGGAAGAAGTACAGAGTCAGATTGACGAATGGAAAGCCGCACAATAAGTTTAAGCGATTATGTCCGGGAAAATGGGGAAGCCCCGTTTTCCCGGATATTATAAATTTATAACATCCCGGACAGGGAGTATATGGAAGCGGCGGAGAATGCCGCGGAGTGGTATGCGCAATGGTATGGAAACGAAATAAAAGAAAAGGGACAGGGAGATGAAATGAGCGAAAAAATATATAAAATGAATGCGGCGGAGGGAATTTTTTATCCGGCATTTGACCAATATCTGTGTGATGACAGTCAGGTGGATATTGACTGCGGGAAAATCATCCGGAACTGGGATTCGCTGGCGTTTAGCGGCGGATCCTGCTTTACCGTTCACTGGTCAGGAGAAGTCGTACTCGGCACGTATGACTATTTTCAATGCTTTTTGGGATTTCCGGGCGATGCGAGAATGACGGTTACCGGCATAGTGGATGGACATAAGACGGTTTTGACCAAAGGAGCTGCAGGGGCAGAAAATCCCATAGAGCTAAAGGGAAAGCTCCCTTCCCATGGGACGGATTCGGTCCTGACAGATTTATATCTGGAACTGCAGTCCGCATCTTCGGCAAATGTCGTGGTTCTGAGCTGGCTGGGGCTTTTAATGTCCGGTATGGAATCGGAGGCGGAGAAGGCCGTGCCCGTATGGAAGGAAGAATGGGAGCAGGAGATCCGGAAGGAGTGCCCCGGAACGCTGGAAAAGAATATGGTCATAGACGAAGCGGAAGGGGAGAGGATCAAAAAGCTGGTATCCGGGGACGAAAAGCTCAGGGAGTTCTTTCGGAACAGGGCGGAAGAAGGGATGAAGATTGACCGGCGCAGTATCATGCGGGAGTATGCCCCCACTGGGGATTACCGATTCGTGCGGATGAAGGACAGAGGCAGGGCGGTGCTGGAAGGACCAATCCTGAATCTTGCCATTGCCGGCTGGCTTTTGGAGGAACCGGCCTACAGCATGCAGGCAGCCGGACTGATTCTGGCACTGACAGCCATGAAATGGTGCGAGGGCCCAATCTGCGATCTGGAAGGGTCAGGGTTCCATCACGTATGTTTCCGGGAGGATCATTTGCTGACAGAGGTGGTTCTTGCCATGGGATTTTTGGGCGGGATATTCACCGAAGGGGCGCAAAGACGGATTGCAGACAAGGTAGAAGCGGCCTGGAAGGTGGTATGTAAAAAGAACAGTGAGCCCGGATACCGCAATTTCATGAATCAGGGCGTGGTGGGATGCAGAGGGGCCATGCTGGGAGCTCTCTATCTCCAGAAGGAGAGAGGCGGTTATGAGAAGGAGATCGAAGCCGTTTATAGAAGACATACCCGTCTGGTAAACACGTATCTGACAGAGGAAGGCCATTGCGCGGAGGGCGGCGGCTATTTTGAATATGCCTTTACCACCTCTATCTTACTGTGGCATACGTATGCGAAATATTCCCGCAAAAGTGTAAAAGAAGCAGTACCGGAGGTGTTTTTCAGGGCCGGGCGTTATCAGGAAGCCGTTATGTCGGTAAACAGCCGTACCGGGGAAAGGATTCCGGTCAACTGCTGCGCCTCCCGGAAGGTTTCCACACTGCTTTTGGTCTTTATGACGCTGGTATGCGATTTCCCGGAAGGAAATAATTATCTGATCGCCCGTCTGGAAGGAGAGGAAGAGGCCGGAAGGGAAAATGCGTTTGACAGGCTGTTTTACTTATATTACAGGGAACAGATCAATCCCCACCCGTATTACCGTTCCCAGGAGGAAGAAATTGCCCTGTCCCGGTCAGGCCTTTTATCTTACCGGAAGGGGGAAACAAAGCTGCTGGTAGGGGCAGAACGCAATCCCTATACGGGCCATTTCCATGAGGACAGAGGGCTCGTGGTCCTGGAGGCGGAAGGGGAGACTCTGCTGCCTGATCTTGGGACTACCGGTTATGCCAATCCGGCCAGCCTTCTGATGGATAAGCAGGCATATCATAACATTGCTTTTCCATCAGATATGCGGATGCTGGTAGAGAGTGAAGCAGGAATGAAGGCGGCCGCCGCTGCCGCATATCCCATAACAGAAGACCTCACTGTGGAAGATATGGCCACGCCGGAGGCGGAAATTCTGTTCCATGAGATAACGGAGGATGGATACCGCTTTGCCATTGAGACAGGGATGTTGTTTGGCAGAGGCATAAAGGGGATTCGGGAGGGAGTGCTGAGCGGCAGGAGATTGGAGCTTGTGGACAGCTGGCAGTTCCCGGAAGAGCATTCCCTCACGGTAACTTTTTTGTCTTATGCTCCCTGGAAAATAGGGGAGGATGGATATAGAGCCCTTTCCGGCAGGAAGACGCTCCTGGTTGATTCTCTGAACGAGGCGCATTTTGTGCAGGAAGAAGGGATGAGGGACTGCGAGGGCAGGCACGTGTATATTTTGCGGGTAGTTATCCAAAAAGCGGCGATACAGCGCGTGACAAGCAGTATTACCTGGACGGCCGGGGAACTTCTGGAGAAAAATTCCGGCCGGGAAAACAGGATTGTTCTGCAGGAGATGCTGGATAAGGGCGGAACGGTCCGTATAGAGAAACCGGGCACTTACGAGGTCGAAGATACGCTGTACATAAAAAGCAATACCCATCTGATCCTGGGAAAGGGTGTGGTGCTGAAACGATCAGCTGCAAGTGTGGGTTCTTTCTTTCTGATAAACCGGGGCGCTTTTACCGGGATACAGGATGAAAACATCACGGTGGAGGGCTTAGAGCTTATCACCAACGGCGTGGAGGCAAGGCGTCATGCGGCTGTGTATGGCCTGACCGGGGAGGTGTGCTTTTTCAGAATAGCGCATTTAAAGGTACTTGATTTTGTCTGTAAGGATCTGCCCCGTTTAAGTTATGGACTGCATATCTGTACTTTCAGGGATATCATACTGGAAGGGCTGCATGTGGAAGGACGCAAGGATGCGGTGCATCTGGGGACCGGGAAGGGATTTGTAATCCGCCATGGCATTTTCCGCACCTATGATGACCCTGTTGCGTTAAATGCCCATGACTACGCAGTTGCCAATCCACAGATGGGCTGGATCGAGGACGGGCTGATCGAGGACTGCTATGACCTGACCGATGAGGATACCACCGGATACTTTTGCCGGATTCTGGCAGGGAGCTGGTGCGACTGGAAGGAGGGGATGGAAATCCAGAATTCTGATACGGTGGTGAGTAACGGCAGATTGTACCGCGCGTTCCAGAAGCCGGATGGGGCCATCTATAAGTCTATGACGGCACCGTGCCATACAGAGGGAATGCAGACGTTAGACGGCATTAACTGGGTGATGAGCCAGGACAGTGTGGTGTATAACTGCGGCTTCCGGAACCTGCATTTTAAGGATATCCACTTGAAGAAACGGAGGGAAGTGGCGTTATCCATTCACTTCGATCATGACGCTTATTCCAGGAGTGTCTATCCCGGTTCCGTGATGCCCGTCCAGGAGAATATTATCTTTGAAAATCTGACAGTGCAGAATGATACGGAATGCCTGATGCGCAGCATTACGCCGGTGGATACGGTGAAAATTGTAAACAGCGTGATCGGAACAAAAGAAAACGGCAACAGCCGCATCCGTCTGGAGACACTGCCCGGGCAGGAAGAAAACTATGGGAAGACCCATATCCTTTTACAGGGCAATACCTGTTACGGGGATCCGGAATCCGCTGTGGAGTGTGAGGCGGGCCGGGAATGTGAGGTTACATCGTTGGGGAACCTGAATCTGGGAGAGCCGTTTGTGAGGGAATAGTGTTTGTTGAAATGGTTGACGAACTATCACTATAGTGATATAATTGTGCCAAAATGAATGGAGGTCAGGAAAACGGAGAAACAGATTACGATATACCATGGTTCCGAAAAAATTGTAGAACATCCGGTTTTCGGTGAGGGCAAAAAGAATAACGACTTTGGCCCTGGCTTTTACTGTACGGAAAATGAGGAACTTGCAAAAGAATGGGCGGTATCTTCTCTGCATGATGGCTTTTCCAATCGCTATACATTGGATACTGAATATCTGAACATTTTAAACTTGAACAGCTCCGGTTATACGGTTCTCAACTGGATTGCTGTCCTGGTGGAACACCGTCTCTTTTCCATCAAAACGCCGGTGGCAAGGCGGGCAAAAAGATATTTGATAGATCATTTCAGCGTCAATGTAAATGCTTATGATTTGGTGATCGGTTATCGTGCGGATGATTCTTATTTTGATTATGCGGAATCATTCCTTAACAACGGTATTTCCGCAGAACAGCTTGCGTATGCTATGCGGCTTGGGAAGCTGGGCGAGCAGATCGTTATAAAATCAAAGTTTGCCTTTTCCAGGCTGAAATACGAAGGCTTTGATATTGCTTCCAAAAATCGATATTATGTGTTGCGCAAATCCAGGGATGAGCAGGCCAATCAGCAGTATTGGAAAATGCTTGAGGAAGAAAGTGACGGGCTGTATATTCAGGATATTATGAGAGGAGGTATCAAAAGCGATGATCCGCGCATACCAGGAATTATATCTGAGTAAGGCACAGTCGGTGCTTGGCGATGCCTTTGATTATGCAGTCAATACCTGCGGTATTCCGGGAGGCGACTTTGCAAAACTGTTTGTTGTAAGTTCGGTAAGCAGGCGGCTGGAAAACGGAGAACCTGCCTGCCTTGCGGGCAAAAGCGGTATTGAAACCGCCCGGGAAATCGTTGCGGAAACGAAGGGGCAGGAGCTTCAAACAGAACCGCAGGAGCATTTTGGACGTTCCAGGGAATATTGGATTGGCTGGGCTGTTGCCTGTTATCAGTGGTATTCCGGCAGAAAATACAGTGATATTTTCAGGGCTGTCTCCTTTGAAGAATTGCAGAAAATGTACGACACGCTCCACGAGGCGGACATAACAAAGTTTGTCGGCATAGTGGATGCACGGATGAAGGAATATTTTGGCGAAACCAATTTAAAGCGTATTCGTACGATTTATGGCTGTACACAGGCGGAATTGTCGCAGCGTTCCGGCGTCAGCCTCCGTTCTATCCAGATGTATGAGCAGCGAAACAAAAACATCAATAAGGCAAGTGCGGATACCATATATCGCCTTGCCAGAGTTCTGGGCTGTACAATGGAGGACTTGATAGAAATGTAAAGCCAGGCTGTTTTCTGCATGAACTCTTCATTCCATGTTTTTGGAATATGAAACTGTCAAACTCCCGAGCCAGATGTATGACTGGCAAAACTGCATATAGAATTGATTATCTGCATATAAAATGGTAAACTATATGCAGAAAGGAAGAAATTATATGCATATATTTGACTATTCTTTTTTAGACAACGGATTACTGCCCGCAGATATCGTGTCATTGATCTCGGCCATTAGCGCCTTCAAAGCAATATCAGGAGAAAGAAAGGAAAACAATCTGAAGGTGCATGCGGAGCTGGAAGCGGCCGCCAGAGTACAGTCTGTCAAAAGCTCCAATGCGATTGAAGGGATTGTTACAACAGATGCACGTATTAAGGAGATTGTGAATAAAAACAGTGCGCCCTTGAATCATGATGAAGCGGAGATTGCAGGCTACAGAGATGCGCTCGATGAGATACACACCCATTACAGTCAAATTTCACTGAGCGAGGAATTTATTCTCCATATACATGAGACATTATTTGACATTGCAGGATATGAATACGGCGGTCAATATAAAACGGAGGATAATCTGATTATGGAACTTGACGCTGAGGGAAGGCGGAAAGTGAGATTCAGGCCGGTTCCGGCAAAAGATACCCGGGATGCTATGGAGCAGATGATTCTGGCGTATATAGAAGCAAGGGATAACCGGCGGGTGAATCAGCTCCTTCTTATTCCCTGCGTGATATTGGATTTTTTGTGTATTCACCCTTTCAGCGACGGGAACGGCAGAGTGTCCAGGCTGTTATCATTGCTTTTGCTTTACAGGAACGGATATGATGTGGGAAAGTATGTTTCCTTTGAAGAACAGATCAACAGGTCAAGGGATTATTATTACACCGCTTTAAAGGAGTCGTCCGAAGGGTGGCATGAGAATCAGAATTCCTATTTTCCCTTTATGAAAAATTTTCTTTCGGTTTTGTTTAAATGCTATAAAGAGCTGGACAAAAGATTTTCCTTTGTCAACGGCAAAAGGATAAGCAAAAGCATGCGGATTGAGCAGACCGTGCTGAACAGTGTTCTGCCTGTTTCAAAATCGGAAATATGCAGTATTCTGCCGGACGTAAGTCCGACAACAGTCGAGGCTGTTCTTGGAAAGATGGTGAAGGAAGGGACAGTCAGAAAAACAGGGCAGGCCAGAAGCACCAAATATGTGAACGCCCGGTTTTTAAAATAGCATACGACAAAAAAACGGCCGGCGGCAGTATTATCCGCCGCCCCGCCTGCTCTCCGTCAGCCTGATCCACTCATCCAGAGACAGCGGTTCGTAATCCGAATATTTACAGAAGCAGTTGATCATATGGCAGGGGATCTTCTGCTCCTCTCCCATTGCATTGACCACCGAGGTACTTCGTATGATCTCCTGAAACTGCTCCAGAAGCCGTTGATCCCGGGTGTCGTGAACGTGGCCGTAAAGCATGTAGGTTTTGGGATTGCCCTTCTCATCCAGGCGGTACTGCCCGTTATAAAAGAGAATGGGGTAATGGCACAGAACCACCTTGCGCCGGTTATCAGAAAGCTCCTCGTAGGGCTTGATCCACTGGAAACGCTCGAGATTTACCTTCTTATCGGAGACAAAACGGTCGTGATTTCCCCTGATGAGATAGAGCCTGCCGTTTAAGCGCTCCAAAAGAGTATTGGTCTCCTGCGCGTCTCCCCAGGACAGATCTCCGATGATCACCACATCGTCCCTCTTTTTCACCTTGTTGTTCCACCGGGCAATCATGTATTCATTCATTTCCTCCACATCCGCGAAACCGCGTAAGTCCATGCGGTCGTTGACGGCGGCATGGAAAAAATGCAGATCTGCAATATAATATCTCAAGATATCCCCTTTCTTTGAAGTGCTACACTTCTGGACACTGCAAAATAGCTGGCCACCAGCACCACATCGGCTCCGGCCCACGCGGCGATCTCCGCAAAAAAGATGCCGGTCTCACCGATCAAGAGCGGCAGCAACAGAGCGGTCGCCGTCCGCATGACAAATTCCACAATACCGGACACCATGGGAAGCAGGGTATTGCCCATCCCCTGAATGGCGGAACGCACCACATGGAGAATATACAGGATGGGCAGAAAAAGTCCCATGATGACCAGATAGAAATAGGCGATCTGCAGAGTCTGCGCCTCCTCCTGGGGCGTGCCGGAGATAAAGCAGCCAAGAACTGTTTTTCCGAACAGGATCATAACGGCCGCGATGATCACGGAGGTGATCATGGCAATCACCAGAGCCGAGCGCATTCCCTGACGGATGCGCGGGTACTTTCCCGCCCCGAGATTCTGTCCCACATAGGTAATCATGGCGTAGCCGTAGGAGGTGGCGGCGATCTCCAGAATACCGTAGAGCTTGTTGGTGGCGGTAAAGCCGGCAATGAAGATCACGCCGAATCCGTTGACCACGAACTGTACGATCATACCGCCCACGGCAATGATACAGTTCTGAAAGGCCATGGGAGAACCCAGCTTCAGGAGCTGAAGAAGAAGCCGGTTTTCAGGCACCAGGTCAGCCTTTGTCATCTGCAGGATTTCCAGCTTACTGATATGATACATACAGAACAGGCTGGAGATGAGCTGGGCGATCAGAGTGGCGGCTGCTGCGCCGGCAATCCCCCACTGAAACACCATGACAAAGATCAGATCCAGCACAATATTGGTAACCGAAGCCACTACCATGGCCTGCAGGGGCGTTTTTCCATCGCCTAAGGAGCGGAGAATACAGGCAAAGAGATTGTAGGCCATCACAATGGGAAGGCCAAGAAACATGATCTGCAGATAAAGCAGCGCATCCGGCAGGATCCCTTCCGGCGTCTGCAGAAGAAGCAGCACAGGGCGCGCCAGGAGCTGGCCTGACACTACCAGCAGCAGTGAAAAAACAGCGGAAAGAATGCCGGAATTGCCGATTACCCGGCGCAGTCTTTCATACTGGCCTGCGCCGAACTCATGGGCCATGAGGATGGCAAAGCCCTGGGTAAAGCCCTGAACAATGCCCAGCATCATCCAGTTCAGCCAGTCGGCAGCCCCCAGAGCGGCCAGAGCGTTCACGCCCAGATATTTTCCCACCACCATGGTATCCACCACCGTATAGAGCTGCTGAAATACGTTGCCCATCATCAGGGGCAGCGCAAAAGTAAAGATCAGCTTTGCCGGAGTGCCTTCCGTCATATTTTTGATACGCGCCATGATTTCTTCTTCCTTTCTGCTGTGAATCACAATAGCAATAAGTATATCATGGCTTTTCATACTTGCAAAGATGAAATGTTGCTTTTTGCCGGCTGACCGAAACGTAGTGATGGGAGAAGGAATATTCCTTCTCTCGTCGAGGACCACAGTCAAAGACCCTGCAGCAAGCTGACGGGGCATCAAACTTGCAACGCAGCAAAGCGTAATACATCTTCGATGTATAAGGTCTTTGACCCCTCGCCGGGGCGGCATCTCCTCTTCCTTGAAGAGCAGATCAGCCTCGCGGCAGTCGCCATACAACAGAAAGCAGGCTTTCTATTGTCATGAATGAACATGCAAGCATGTCCGCGTGGCTCGTTGCTCGCGGGAATAAACAGCGATAAAAGAGCGCAGTATTGAACCTTCCGTCAAAAAATGGTATGATGTCTTATGTTATAACCGGCGAGAATTCTGTAAAAGGGGAGAAGTTATGTATCGGATAGAAAAGATGAACCAGAAGCTGTTGGCGCCCCAGGTGGAGGAGGAGCTGATGAATTATATCCTTCACGAGCCTGTCAGGATCGGAGAGAGGATCCCCAACGAATATGACCTGGCGCAGCGTTTCGGAGTGGGCAGGAGTACCATACGGGAGACGGTGAAAAGCCTTGTCACCAAAGGGATTCTGGAGGTGCGGAGGGGTTCCGGCACTTATGTGGTCAGCACCAGCAGCACAGGGGATGATCCTCTGGGGCTGGCCAGATTTACGGATAAATACAAGCTGGCTCTGGAGCTTTTTGAGGTGCGTCTGATGCTGGAGCCGGAGATTGCGGCCCTGGCCTGCGAGTATGCCACTCCGGAGGAGAAGCAGGAGCTTGTGCAGCTCTGCAATGAGACCGAGGAGCTGTATCTGGCGGGAAAAAACCATACGCAGAAGGATATTGAATTTCATACCTGCATTGCCAGGTGCAGCAGAAACCGGGTGGTGGAGCAGCTCCTGCCCATTATTCAGACGGCCGTGGTGACCTTTGTCAATCTGACCCACAGAAGCCTCATGGAGGAGACTATAGAAACGCACCGGGCAATCACGGACGCTATTGTAAGGGGAGATTCGGTAGGTGGAAAATGCGCCATGATCATGCATCTGACCTATAACCGCCAGATGCTTATGAAGCTGAAGGATGAGCTGGTGAAGGAGGAAGGAGAGGGGATATCAGACAGGGAGAGAGTGTCAGATCAACATCATAATACATCTGACGAATTTAAAGATAATAGATGCTGAGAGTATAGAAAAGTACAAAAGGCCATCTGATGAAAAGAGAATATAAAGATTAAAGCAATAGAAAGTCAGAAAAATGCACAAAAAAGCAGTGGTTATTCCCATAAAAACTACTGCTTTTTTGTTGAAAACAGAGAATTAAAAGATAAAACATCAGATGTATTGACTAAAATATTTATTATAATATAATAAAAACTACAAATACATAAGACGTCATATGTATAAGAAGTTGAGTAAGATGCAGAAAGGTAAAAGAGCGCGTAAAAGCGGAAGGAGGAAAATTTCATGGGGGATGTAGCAGCTCTCAATTCAACAAGGCTTATCATAGCGGCATTGATAGGCCTGGCACTGCTTCTGGTGCTGATCATTAAGTTTAAGATTCATGCGATGCTTTCCATTCTGATCGGAGCAGTGGTGATCGGACTGGCGGCGGGAATGCCCTTCGGGGATATTGTAACGGCGGTAAACGACGGAATCGGTAATACTCTGCAGGGAATTGCGCTTCTGGTGGGTCTGGGCTCCATGTTCGGCGCCATACTGGAGGCGTCGGGAGGGGCGCAGACCCTGGCGGTAACTATGGTAAAGCGGTTTGGAGATCAGAAGGCGGCCTGGGCGCTGGGAATCACGGGTCTGGTAATTGCAATGCCAGTTTTCTTTGACGCAGGCCTGATCATTTTGATTCCCCTTGCTTTTTCTCTTGCCAAGAGAACGAAGAGGTCCTCTCTGTTTTATGCCATCCCTCTGCTGGCAGGACTGGCAGTGGGGCATGCTTTTATTCCGCCCACACCGGGTCCGGTACTTGTAGCTACCATGTTGGGAGTGGATCTTGGCTGGGTGATCCTCATGGGTGTTTTGTGCGGCGTAGTTGCCATGATCGTGGCAGGGCCGGTATGGGGATCTGTCTGCGGGAAAAAATACTATGTTCCCGTACCGGAGCATGTGGCCAATCAGGAGGAGTTTGACGAATCCAAGCTTCCCGGGTTCGGAACGGTAGTGGGAATTATCCTGATCCCTCTGGTTCTGATCGTACTGAAATCTGTGGCGGGCGTGATTCCGGCGCTTGCCGGTGCGGAACCGGTGCTGAGCTTTCTGGGCCAGCCCTTTATGGCGCTTCTGATTGCGACTCTGGCAGCTATGTTTCTTCTGGGAACCAGGCACGGCTATACTTTGCCAGAGCTGGAAAAGCTTATGACCAAATCTCTGGAGCCTACAGGTCTGATCCTGCTGGTAACAGCCTGCGGCGGTGTGCTCCGCTACATGCTGCAGTATTCCGGGCTTGGCGATGTGATTGGCAATGCGGTGGCTTCCGCCAGCCTTCCACTGGTACTGGTGGCCTTCCTTGTAGCGGCACTGGTGCGAATCTGCGTAGGCTCCTCCACAGTGGCAATGACCATGGCGGCGGGCATCATTGCGGCGATGCCGGGAATTACCGAGCTTTCCCCCATGTATCTGGCCTGCGTGACCGCGGCGGTAGCGGGAGGCGCAACAGTTTGTTCTCACTTTAATGACTCCGGCTTCTGGTTGGTAAAGTCTCTGGTGGGACTTGATGAAAAGACGACGCTGAAGACATGGACCATCATGGAAACCCTGGTGGGCGGCGTAGGATTTCTGGTGGCGCTGGTGGTCTCCTTCTTTGTATAGGAGCAGCATAAAACAGGAACGGCGCAAAACAGGCGCGTTAAACGCCGGAGAGAAGAGATTTTGAAGAGATTTTGATGTTTCTATTTCAGGATAGAAACACAACATTTTCGGACTGGAAATTTGAGGCCTGAAAAGATAGAATAATAAGTATTAAGTGATCGACGCAGTGGGACGCCAGAAACAAAGATTTTTGTCCTTCACGATAACGGTACAGTCGCCATACAACAGAAAGCAGGCTTTCTATTGTCATGAATGGACATGCAAGCATGCCCGCTTGGCTCGTTGCTCGCGGGAATAAATTAAGAACAGAAAAGAGGAACAGAGTTATGGAACTGATCAGTCAAAAAATGAGAACACTTGCCCCGGAGCTGGATCCCCTCCGGATCGGCACCGGATGGAAGCCGGAGGATCTTTCAAAGCCCCAGGTGATCATCGAGAGCACCTTCGGAGACAGTCATCCGGGCAGCGGGCATCTGGATCTTCTGGTGGAAGAGGTAAGGAAAGGCGTGGAAGCGGCAGGGGGCCATGGTGCGCGGTATTTTGCAACGGATATCTGCGATGGGGAGAGCCAGGGCACGGACGGAATCAACTTCAGCTTGGCAAGCCGGGAAATGATCGCTAATATGATTGAAATTCATGCAAATGCCACCCCCTTTGATGCCGGCGTATACCTGGCAAGCTGTGACAAGGGAATGCCGGCCAATCTTATGGGGCTTGCCAGAGTAAATATTCCTGCGGTGGTGGTGCCCGGGGGCACCATGAATGCCGGGCCGCAGATGCTGACCTTAGAGCAGCTGGGCATGTACAGCGCCCAGTACCAACGGGGCGAAATCGACGAGGCAAAGCTGAACTGGGCAAAATGTAATGCCTGTCCCAGCTGCGGCGCCTGCTCCTTCATCGGAACGGCATCCACCATGCAGATCATGGCGGAAGCCCTGGGACTTGCTCTTCCCGGAAGCGCCCTCATGCCGGCCACCAGCCCGGATCTGAAGGAATTTGCCCGCAGGGCGGGAGAGCAGGCGGTGAAGCTTGCCCAGATGCCGGGCATGCGTCCCGGCGATATCATCACGCTGGAGAGCTTTGAAAATGCGATTCTGGTACACGCGGCCATTTCGGGGAGCACCAACTGTCTGCTGCATCTCCCGGCTATTGCCCATGAGTTCGGGATTGAAATTACCGGAGATACCTTTGACAGACTGCACCGGGGAGCACGCTATCTTCTGGATGTGCGTCCGGCAGGAAGATGGCCGGCGGAGGTATTCTATTATGCCGGCGGAGTCCCGGCGATCATGGAGGAGATCAAAGAACATCTGCATCTCGATGTGATGACGGTTACGGGCAAGACCCTTGGAGAAAATCTGAAAGAACTGAAAGAAAACGGATTCTATGAGAGGTGCGGGCGCTGGCTTGCGGACTTCAACAAGCGTTACGGCGTATCCCTGACGAAAGAGGACATCATCCGCCCCTATGATCAGGCGCTGGGAACAGACGGAAGCATCGCCATTCTGAAAGGAAATCTGGCGCCCGAGGGTGCGGTCATCAAGCACACGGCCTGCCCGAAGGAGATGTATCAGGCAGTTTTGAGAGCAAGACCCTTCGACAGCGAGGAGGAGTGCCTGGATGCGGTATTAAAGCATCAGGTGGAAAAAGGCGACGCCGTGTTCATCCGCTATGAGGGACCCAGAGGCTCGGGCATGCCGGAAATGTTCTACACCTCGGAGGCCATCAGCAGCGATGCGGAGCTGGGCCGCAGCATCGCGCTGATCACGGACGGACGTTTTTCCGGCGCATCCACAGGCCCGGTGATCGGACACTGCAGCCCCGAGGCCGCCTCGGGAGGTCCCATCGCACTGGTGGAAGAGGGGGATCTGATCGAGATTGATGTGATAGCCCGGAAGCTGAACATCATCGGCATTGCAGGCGAGCGAAAGAGCCCTGAGGAAGTGGACGCCGTGCTTGCAGAGAGAAGAAAGAGCTGGAAGAAGAGGCCGCTGAAATATCAAAAAGGCGTGCTTCGCCTGTTCGGCGAGCTGGCTGCAAGCCCCATGAAGGGCGCGTATCTGGAATACGATAAAGAATAAAGGAAGAAGAAAGAGAGACTTCGAAAGCGGAGCCTCTCTTTTTCGGTATGAGATTGACATGATACGGATCAGTATTTAGAATGAAGGAGTATCGGGAAATGAGGCAAAACCTGAGAGAAAGCAGGAAGGGCGATTATGAAAAAAGCATTGATCCGGCAGGGACAGACCTACGGTTTCGGGGACTTCATCCGTATCCCCTTTGCGGTCTGCCCTCTTTATACAAGTATCAAAATTGCAATCCGTATCCTGACGGCTCTGCTTCCGGCTTTTCAGGTGCTGGCAACGGCAGCCTTTGTGGATGCGGCCTTGGCCATCTTCGGGGGCAGGGCGCAGCGGGAGGCGATATGGCCGCCTCTGGCCTGTCTGCTTTTGATGATTGTCTATCAGAATCTGATCCGGCAGCTTATGAGCTGTGTGAATTTGAAAGCGGAGATGCGTCTCATGGAGGAATACCGAAGCGCCGTCTGTGAAAAGCGTGCCAGTCTGGAATACTGTCATATAGAGAATAACGATACCTGGGATCTGATTACCCGCACCTGCACGGATCCTGTGAAAAAAATAAACGAGGGGTTTGACCATCTCATGGCGGCAGGAGATATTCTTTTGAGGGGGATTTCTCTGCTGACGATTCTGATGGCGCAGGTATGGTGGGCAGGTCCTGCTGTTGTCGCCATCTCAGCCCCTCTGTTTGCGCTTGCCGTCAAAAGCGGAAAAGAGATATACGAAGAAAACAGGGAGGCTTTGAAGTTTACCCGAAGAGCCGATTATCTTCGAGGCGTGCTCCAGGGGAGGGAGAGCGCGGACGAGAGAGCCATGTTTGGATTCGGGAAGAGAGTGAACCAGGAATGGTATGAGAAATACGAGGCGGCCCGTAAGATCGAGCTGAAGGTAAGCGTGAGATATTATCTGCGTATGAAGAGTTCCAGTCTGATCACGGTGCTGCTTTCTCTGCTGATCATTTGTGTGCTGCTTTTTCCCTTAAAGAGCGGAGCAGTGAGCGTGGGTATGTTCATGGGACTGGCAACAGCCACGCTGAATCTGGTACAGATCATGTCCTGGGATTTTACGGAGACGATGAAGGGAATTGCGGCCGGGCTGGAATATTTAAAGGATCTGACATGCTTTGCCGCTCTCTCCGAGACCCCGGGAGCTTTGGACCAGCCTCAGGATCAGGGGCATGTACCCTTTGAGGGGCTTGCGTTCAGGCATGTTTCCTTCCGCTATCCGGGAACGGAGAAGGAAGTCTTAAAAGATTTCTCCCTGGAAATAAAGCCGGGCCGCCACTATGCCTTTGTGGGGATAAACGGGGCGGGAAAAACCACCATCACAAAGCTTCTGACCGGCCTTTACGATCAGTATGAGGGAGAAATTCTGTTAAATCACAGGGAGCTGCGCACCTATTCCCAGTCAGAGCTGAAGGCGGCCTTTGCCGTAGTCTGCCAGGACTTTGCCAGATATCAGATCCCTCTGGATGAAAATATCGCCCTCGGGAATGTCCTGCAAAGAGACCAGTCCCGGATAGAGAAGGCGGCGGAGATGGCGGGGCTTGGACCGGTGATAGAAAAACTGCCGGAGGGGATCAGGACACCGCTTGGGAAGATCAATGAAAAGGGGGCAGATCTTTCCGGCGGGGAGTGGCAGAAGGTAGCCATTGCACGGGCGCTTTATCACCCGGCGCAGGTGCAGATTCTGGACGAGCCCACCGCAGCGCTGGATCCGAAAGCGGAAAGCAGTGTCTATGAAATGTTCGGAAGAGTCAGCGCCGGGAAAACGGCTGTCTTTATCACCCACAGGCTGGGGGCGGCCCGTTTGGCGGACGAGATTATCGTGATCAATGACGGAGCGGCAGCAGAAAAAGGAGACCACGAGGCGCTTCTCTCCCGGGGAGGAATCTATGCACGGATGTTTGAAGCGCAAAGGAGCTGGTATCAATGAAATCGAAAAAGAAAATTACGTTCTGGAGAGCCTTTATAAGGCTCCTTCCTCAGATCATAAAAGCGTCTCCCGTTTTGTATCTGCTCAGTTTCTTTCTGTCAGTGATGCACGGCGCCTCCTGGGGCGTGAATACCATAATGCTGCAGAGATTTTTTGATCAGGCGGCGCTCTTTGCCTCCGGCGGCAGCTCCTTCGGACAGGTACTGGGAGCGCTGGCGGTGTTGGGCCTGGCCGGCGGAATGTGTCAGGTACTGAACGGAGCGGGAAACTTTGTGCCTGAAATGACATGGAAAATTTTCGGCGGACGTCAGTCGCTGGCGATTCATGAGAAGATCGCGCGGCTGGATCCGGTTGTTTTTGAGGATCCCCGGAAGCTGGATGATATCAACAAGGCGGAGGAGGGAAAGGAGAATGCGTTCTGGTTTGTGGATAATATCGTGATCGGGATCATCGGATTTTATGTTCCCTTTTTCCTGTTTATCGGCTGGTATCTGTTTTCCTTAAAGCCGGTTCTTGCACTGTCTGTGGTGATCATATTTGTGCCCACCGCCATGGCGCAGCTGATCCGCATGAAGGCTTTTGCCAATCTGGAGGATCAGTCGGCTCCTCTGCGCAGAAAATATGAGCATTATGAAGCGTGTATGGTGAGCCGGGAGTTCTTCCGGGAGACAAGGATGCTGGGGGGATTTGCCTACTTTAGAAAGCTGTATCTGGACACCTTAAGGAGCATGCAGAGGATGAAATATAAGGCGGCTGTGCGGTCCAATCTTTTTGAGCTTGCCATGTGCACTTTTACTGCGGCGGGTTATGCCCTTATCCTTCTTCTTTTGCTGGATGCTCTGATGAAGCAGGAGGTCAGCGTGGGCGCTTTCGCAGCTGTTTTTAATTCTATCGGCATGTGCTATAACATGATGGAGGAGGTGATCTGCAGACATATTGCAGGGATCGCGGAGCAGGCGGGCACCGTTCAGAACTATCTGGATTTTCTGGATCTGCCGGAGCGTGAAGGTATAGAAAACGAAGCGCCGGGATGGGGAGATATTGTGCTGGAGAAGGTGGGTTTTTCTTATCCTGGCACGGAAAAGATGGCGGTTCATGATGTGAGCTTTACGCTGAAAAAAGGAGAGACCCTTGCAGTGGTAGGAGAAAACGGCTCCGGGAAATCTACTCTGGTACGTCTGATCAGCGGTCTTTATCTGCCCGGTCAGGGAAGCGTCAGCAGGAACGGAGTCGGGACAGAAAGACTCTCCTTTGCGGCATTGTTTGACGGCACCTCAGCCGTATTCCAGAAATTCCAGCGCTATCAGATGACGCTGAAAGAAAATATTTCCATAAGCGATGGCCGCAAAGTATGTGAAGAGACTGCTCATCTGGAACAGGAGCTTGACCGGGTATGCGAAATGGCGGGAACAGACAAAAAGAATGAGAGCTTTCCGAAGGGGTATGATACCATGCTCTCCCGGGAATTTGACGGAGTGGACCTTTCTGGCGGTCAGTGGCAGAGAGTGGCTATTGCCAGAGGGCTGTTCCGGAGCCACGACCTGATGATCCTGGACGAGCCCACAGCGGCCATTGACCCTTATGAAGAGACGCAGATCTATAACCGTTTCGCGCAGATCTCCCGGGATAAGTCGGCGGTCATTGTGACGCATCGGCTGGGCTCTGTGAAGCTGGCGGATCGGATTCTGGTCATGAAGGATGGCACAGCCGTCCAGCTTGGAACCCATCAGGAGCTGATGACCCAGGAGCAGGGAGAGTACAAAAGGCTCTACAAAGCGCAGGAGCAATGGTATCAGACAGATCACTGATGGGTTGCCTTTAAGTCTGCTCTTTTCCTTCCTGCAAAAGTTTTTTCATCATACGTGTCAGGATCACAGTGCCGATGCAGGCCAGCATGACCTCTGCCACCAGGGCGCCATAGGCAATTCCGTTTACGGCAAACAGAGCGTTCAGGATCAGGGTAGCGGGGATTTCAAACACAATTTTTCTGAGGATGGCAAAGATAAGAGAGATCTTCCCTTTGCCGATGCTCTGGAATACGCCCACCCCCAGAAAGTCGATCACAAGGAACGGAATGACAAGCACCAGGGCGCGCAGGAAGATGGTTCCGTAGCGGACGATCTCCGGATTGTCGATGAAGATCCGGATCAAAGAGGAGGCAAAAATCCATCCCAGTACGGCCACCGCCGCCATACAGGGAATCAAAAGCCTGCGCACGAAGCGGATGGTGTCGTCCATTCTGTGATAATTTTTGCTGGAATAGGAATAGCTGATCAGCGGCATGATCCCCTGTGTCCCCCCCAAGGCCACCTGCATGGGAATCATATAAATTTTCTGTGCGATCCCGATGGCGGCCACAGCCTCTGTTCCGTAGCCGGCCATGAGGTTATTCAGGATGGTCATTCCCGTCACATTCAGCAGATTTTGAATGGAGGCGGGGATGCCTACCCCGCAGACACCCAGTACGATCTTCTTTTCCAGTGTAAAGTTCTTCGGATTCAGGCTGATACAGGTGCGTCTCCGTTTGACAAACAGCAATATCAGAAAATAGCAGCACGCCACGCAGTTGGAGAGAAAGGTGGCCAGACCGGCTCCGGCGGCCCCCATTCCCAGGCCGAAGGGGATACCGGAGGAAGACGGCATAATGAAAAGGGGATCCAGAATCATGTTCAAAATGCAGCCGCTCATGGTACCGATGCTGGCATGAAGCGCTGCGCCCTCCGAGCGCACAAAATAGGCAAGCACCACATTGAGGATGGACGGCGCCGCACCGCAGATGATGGTCCATTTCATATAGTCGGCTGTGGCTCCCATGGTTGCCTCATCAGCCCCCAGCAGTCTGAGTATGGGACTGTGGAAAATCAGACACAGCAGTGAGATCAGTACGCCTCCCGCGAGAGAACAGTAAAAGCCGAAAGCGGCGCTCTTTTTTACCGTGTCAAAATCCTTCCGCCCCAGGCCACGGCTCATCATACTCGAGCTCCCGATTCCGAAGAGATTGTTGATGGCATTGAACGCAAGCAGCACCGGCGCGGCCAGTGTCACCGCCGCATTCTGAACGGGGTCATTGAGCATGCTTACGAAATAAGTGTCTGCCAGACTGTAGATCACCATGACCAGAGAGCTGATCACTGTGGGAATCATCAGCTTCCGTGCCGCTTTGGGCACCGGCATATCTTCAAATATGGATGTGTTTGCAACCTGACTCATAGTAATCCTCCATGTTGCCAGCACCTGCAAATTTGGGCGTCAGCATTTTTAGTGAATCCCTTTTTCAATGATCCCGAATCCCAGAGGGTAAGGCCCTGTATGAACGCCAATGGTGGCGCCGATCTGGTAAACGGGGATTTCTTCTATTGCATATCCTTTTTCCTGCAGAAGATGCAGCGCCTGATCACGGAAGGAGATTCCCTCCTCCCGGTCGTATCCGTAGCCCACTGCGAGGCTGTAACAGCTGATGTCCAGGCTGCTTTCTTTCAGGTATTCCAGCAAAAGCGCCATGACCTTCTGAAGGGTGCGCCTGCGCCCCCGATCTGCACCGGAGGGGAAGATTTCTCCCTGCTTTAGTGTGATCACGGGACGGATGTCCAGAACGCTTCCGGCCACGGAGGCCACCTTTCCCACCCGTCCGCCGTGCCTTAAGTATTCCATGCCGCCTACCGTAAAAAAGATTCTCCCTGTGCTTTTGATCTCTTCCAGACGCTTTACGGCGGAGGGATAATCAAAGTCTTTATCCCTCAGATCAGCCGCCTCCAGCACATACAGTCCCTGAAGAACCGTATTGATGGTGGCGTCGATGACCGTGATCCGGGCATCGGGATACTGCTCCAGAAGGCCTGTCCGGGCATTTAAGGCGGACTGCATGGAACCGCTGAATTTGGTGGTGATACAGATACATATGACAGGAGTGCCTGCCTTTACAAAGGGAAGAAAGGCCGCCTCATAATCACTGGCGGAAGGCATGGAGGATTTGGGGAAAACGCCCTTTCGCTCCACCATCTGCTGATAAAAGTCCCGGATGCTGATCTCCTCATTTTCTTTCAGATAGCGCTGATCGTCAAAGGAAACATAAAAGGGGACTACCGTAATATTTCTGGCCTGCGCCAATGCCGGCGGCAGGTCGCAGGAACCGTCGCTTACAATATGAAATGCTTCGCTCATTACACAATCCTTCTTTCCATCATTTATCCCTCTCTATTATCTGGAGTTGAAAAACAGGATACTACTTTTGCATATAAAAATCAATCTGTACAGGAAAAAGAACCATCCAGAAATGTCCGCATCACCGGTATCAGATGATTTGCCCAGACTTTACAGCCTTCTGTATCCGGATGGGCGCCATATCTGGATTTCCCTTCCGCTTCCGGCCCATCAAGCAAGATCGCCACATTATCAAAAAAGCTGTCTGCAGTTTGAGAGAGCTCTTCACGGATGCAGGTATTGATATGAAGCCATTTCCTGAGGGCCTCATCTGTCAAATCAAAGGGAGGCAGCGTCTGGATCATGACTTTTACACCGGCCTTTTGCAGGCCTGTGATGATTGTTTTCAGGTCGCTCTCTGTTTCTTCGGCCGTTCTTTCATGAAGGATATCATTTATGCCGTAACATACGATTATGAAATCCATTTGTCTGGCCTTGTAGAACCACGCGCCGCAGCTTGCGACGTCGCTTGCCCTTCCATAGCCAAGTCCCAGATTCCAGTAAGAATAATCCTCTCCCAGTCCTTCTGCGGTAAGGGCATTCCAGTGGGCGTAGGAATTTACAGGCGTGCCGATTCCCTGGGTAATGGAATCGCCCAGAAACCCTACTCTGGCACGGACGTTCCTGTCGCATCCCAGCATTCCTGGAAAGGGCATCCGGACAGAAGGAATCCATTTCCCGTTTTCTTTTATAAAAGCAGGCAGAATGCTTTCTTCATGACAGGGAATCATCCTGCCGCGGAATTCTGTTTCCAGGCAGATGAAATCTCCCTTTTTAACACTCAGCAGGACAGGGTCTGAAGTGAAAAACTCCCCGGGCATTACGGACTTGTGATCCCTGCCCTGGAAAGTCAGAGGATAGCGTCTTGCTTCTTTTCCGGGGAAGGCTTCATCACAAGTTTCAGCAACACTCAGGAAGGACCCTGTGATTTCCCATGCATCGCAGAGCAGATTGCAGCGACTCGCTGAACCGTCTCCATAGGTACTGTCAAGGATGTTGGAGAAGAGCAGGGAATAGCGGCAGTTTCCGCCGGCATATACCTTGTAGTATATTCTGCCGGTATGCTTTTGCTTATCGGATAAAAAATAAAATTGATTGCCGCTTCCGGCAAGGGTGTTGGAGCTGTAGGCAGAAAACCAGTTCATATTTTCACTCTTTCCTCCTTCTGAATTATCAATAAACGGTCATGCGATACGTGGCAGTATTTGACCTGCAGCAGGCTGTTCTTGGCAGGCGGGCGATGAAAGCCTCAGACCTCCAGCGCCCGGTACTGGGCCGGCGTCATCTTCAGCTGCCGTTTAAAGCTGCAACAGAAAACGCTCTCGCTGGAAAAGCCTGTGCTGAAACAGATATCCTTTACCGTCATGCGTGAGTTTTTCAAAAGATACTTGGCCGCAGAGATCCGGGTATGAAGGAGATATTCGTGAGGTGTGAATCCGGTCTCTTTCTTAAAGGTACGGATGAAATGGTACTGACTTAAGCCTACACGGCGTGCCAGCTCTTCATTGCCAATCTCCTCCGCAAAGTGCTCATTGATATAAGTGATGATTTCCTCCGCCATATTTGTATAATTGAAGCTGTCTGCCTGCAAAGGGGTATATAAAAGGAAAGAGGTAAGAATATCGGTGAGATACTTGGACATTAAAGGTTCACGTACCAGCTCTCCGGACAAAAAAGTTTGATAAACAGCTTCCAGCTTGTTTACGACAGAGCCGGCATCCGGAAGAGAAAAGATATTCCCCACATGAGAAACGATGCTTTCATACCAGGGGCGGGCACTGACGCCGTCAAAATGACACCACAAAGATTCCCATCCGATATCAGTGTAGTAGGCATGAACCTGATAACAGTCAAGCAGAACGAAATAACCGGCATGAACAGAGGACTTCTGACCTTCATATTCCAGGGTCAGGCATCCTTTTTTGATGTACATGAGAAGAAAACTGTCATAGGATTCCCGTTGCAGATGATAACCGGGCTGATAAATAAAATACCCGCACTGCAGAGGATAAAAGAACATTTTCTGCGCCGACCGGCTGGGAGTATAAACGAAATAATTCGATTCAGGGGAAATATATTTTTCGCGGGACTGCAAGGGGAACCTCCTGATTTATATTTATGTATCAACTATAGCAGTTACCGGCGGGAATGTAAACAGATGGGAATCGTCCGTGCCGGCATGAACAGGTACGGAAGACGTAAAAATTTTATACAGCCTGGTTGCGCAGCGGGGAAAAAATAGATTATAATAAATAAAAAATGTGGGACGGGAGGGAAGATTGAAAATTAAAATTTTCAATCGCGAGATTTGTGTCTGCGCGCTGCTTGCCACAAACTCGTTAATCCATTCATGGATTTGCACAGCAAAGCAGCGCAGAAATGAGGGAAACAATGAATCGTCAATTTATCTGTCATTCGGAAACACCTGTGGTGGAAACTGACCGGGGAAAGGTCAGGGGTTATGTCTGTAATCAGCTTTTTATTTTTAAGGGAATCCCTTATGCAAGGGCCAGGCGCTTTCATGCACCGGAACCGGTCAAACCATGGGAAGGCGTTTTTGATGCCACAAGCTATGGCTATGTATGTCCTCTGATGGAGCAGGAGAAGCCCAGCGGAGAGCTTCTTATTCCTCATCGTTACTGGCTCATGGATGAGAACTGCCAGAACCTGAATGTATGGACACCCGGATGTGATGGCGAAAAAAGGCCGGTGCTGGTGTGGATCCATGGAGGCGGCTTCAGGGCGGGATCGGCGATTGAACATATTGCGTATGATGGGGAAAATATGTGCCGGACAGGTCAGGTGGTGGTAGTGTCTGTGAATCACAGACTGAATGTACTGGGGTACTGCGATCTGTCTGATTTTGGTGAGGAGTATGCGAACTCCGGCAATGCAGGGACGGATGACCTCGTGGCAGCTCTGAAATGGATCCATGAAAATATTGCAAAATTCGGCGGAGATCCGGAGAATGTGACGTTGTTTGGCCAGTCAGGCGGAGGAGCGAAGATCACAGCCCTTTTGCAGACGCCTGCGGCGGACGGTCTCTATGCGAAAGGCATCAATATGAGCGGTGTGATCGGACCTCTCCTTGCAGACAGCAGGGGAAGCGGCAGGGAGATGGCGGAAGCTGTGATGAAAGAGCTGAACATAAACGATGTAAAAGAGCTGGAAACAGTCTCTTATCACAGACTTTCCGATGCCTGCCGGAAGGTCAGTCCTGCCCTTGAAAAGGAAGGTAAGTATGTGGGAGGTACGCCTCATCCCAATGAATTTTATAGGGGCGTTCCGGAAGTGGCTGGATTCCGGAAAGAGACCGCGCACATACCTCTTCTGGTGGGAACCGTGTATGGAGAGTTTACTTCCTTTGTCCCGACGCCTTACGACAAACACAGAATGTCAGTGGAGGAAGGAAAAGCAAAGGTGGAGGAAGTACTGGGTAAGGAAGCGGCAGAGCAACTGCTCCCGCTCTTTGAAAAGGCATATCCGGAGCGCAACCCGGTGGATCTTCTGACGCTGGATTTTCTGTTCCGGTCGCCGGCCAGTGCCTATATCCGCCAGCGCAGCGCGCTGAATCAGTGTACATGGTCTTACTTCTTCAATCAGGATATGCCGGTGGACAGGGGAAGAACACCCTGGCATTGCGCCGATATCCCTTATGTTTTCCATAATACGGAATTGGTTCCCGTGACCTGGCAGGAAGGAGTAACCGAGAAGCTGGAGAAGCAGATTTTTGAAAGCGTAATGGCTTTTGCACGTACAGGCAATCCCAATAATGCCGCTGTTCCGCAGTGGCCGGCCAGTACGCCTGACAAGGAGCAGACCATGATATTTGACAGTCAGACGAGACTGCGCTGCAATCATGACGCGGAGCTGATGCCGGTGTTTGAAAAATACATGGGACCTGTCTTTGCAAAAAGTAGAGAAGCGATTATGGAAGATGTGCAGCACTGAGTGAAAGTCAGAGTCCTCCGCCGTAAGGCGGGGGATTTTGATATGGGCTTTAGCCTGTTGAGTATGACGTAGTTTTTCGTGTTCCGAAA
>CAMWFQ010000010.1 GCA_947173495.1 uncultured Lachnospiraceae bacterium
CTGCACGAAGCAGGTCAGCTGATTCCCATAATTCTGCTTCTAATTTACGAATATTAATCATTGATTTTTCCTCATATTTACTTCTTAGTGAGTTTCAAAATATACTGGTATGAAAATTCAATACCCTTACAAGCCAGATTTTCACGCATATGGAGCGGGTCGTTTTCTGAAAACCTGCAGGGCGTAATTCAAAACATCTTAATGAGCCAAATGTACTGTCAAAAGCAGGCGCATAGTATGCCCTCTCCTCGAAGTTTAATTTTTCAGTCATAAAAATACGAATTAACATACACCACTTTTTATAAACTCAATCAATTTTTCTAAATCATCAAAATTATCATAATCTCCAATCAATCCTTCCCGATGATAAATAACTCCATTTTTCTCATTCCTTTCAAGGCAATCAAGTAATGCTTCAAGCCCATACCTTTTAGCAAATACGGTAAATCCGTATGGCTTCATTTTTGATAATAGCCCTTTATGGCAGTCATTTTCACATAAAAAGCAGTTTGATATTTCTTTTTCGATAGAACATTTTCGATTTTCACACCATTCTTTATCTTTGCACTCATCAGAGTTACAACCATTACAAGTAATATTTTCATGACATAAACAACAGGCTAATCCACATCTTGCAATTCCAAGTTCTCTTTTCACTTGATTCTTCTCCTTCATTTTTATATCGCTTCTTTCATAATTCCTATTTGTTATCGGATTCATTATACTGCAAGGAAACTATACTTCATCATAAATATGTTTTTTCAGTTCATCCATTATGTTAATCTCCTCATTCTGGTTTAATAATTGCAAGTCCAACTCTCCAGAAATATTGGTAAATCATTGGTAAAATTGAGTAAGAAATACAAAGAACCTTTGATTTATAAGCATTTTACCATGACCAACAAATCCTTCCGTGGCGCACAAAAAGTGTCGAAATCATGTTTGTTCTTCCTCCTGAAATACTCTGATCTGCTTATGTTTGGCACGGTTTGCAAGGTTTGCTTTTCCCTTAGAGATTGTTAAAATGTATTTTTAAGGCGATTACCCTTATCTGTGCAAATTCGTTTAGGCAGCCTTGTATTATCAATAAAATCCCATACCATTTGCCCTCCTGACATTATCCCAGAAGATATAGACGCCCCTGCCCCTAAAAGCATAGATATACTTTCATCCGGTTTTACTGAAAAACTGCTTGTAACATTACTGATCGTATACTCTTTCAATTTTGCCACGCCAAAAAAATATATTAAAACCAATATCTAAAGATTTTAATATATGTTACCATATTTTTACATTCTTTGCTATTCGAAAAACAGGCCAAAGAGAACTGGATATGGATCATATCCCCACCCCGCAGCAAGGAACCTATAGCTATCTTCTCCAAAAATTTTGTCCTCTTATCCCCTATCATCCATATTTCAACAGCATTTTTCTACAAACACGGAAACTCTTATACTTTCACGCAAAACTCGGATACTATCACGGAAACTCCCGACTTTTGCGTAATAGTACAATTTCTCCCCAATCGCCACCTTTTCAGCGGCATCAAAAACGTAAAAAATAGGGGTTCACCAGCCACCGTGATGAACCCATTAAACCTCAATAATCCCAATAGAAAGACCAGCCTTAAAAGCTGTACCAACTCATGCGCCTCGTCCGTATCTGATGTGGTCTGCCTGGTATCAAACTGTGAAAAACGGTTATCGCGATAAAATGATAACAGCCTTTCCTCATTTTCAGCTTCCAAAAATGTCACTATGCCGCCAAGCATATATTGCGCATCCTCTATCACAGTCCATGCTAATTCGACAAGCTCTTTTCCCGTAATCTTTTCATTTGCGCCATTCGTATAATTCTTCCCAAGCTGGGCAATCAGATAGGCTGACATGGTATATGTATCTGATTTCTCGTCCAGTTCACTGATACGCAGCAATTTTCTTTTCGTAGTCTTGCTCACCGTTTCACCCCTGACTGACAAAGGCTTTAATGCAAGGGTAAAATATCCAAGAAGTTCCTTGCTCTCCACAGAATGCTCATGTACGGTAAAGAAGCAAGCAACCGAAAACAAGAGATAGACCGCCAGCACCACACTATTCCGAACCAAAGAAACAAAAGACCAAAAGATAAGCATTATGGAAATGTGCATAACAGGCTATGGCGGAACTCATCCTTATCTTTCTTTCATAAAGCAAAATCAAAAGCAAGGTATTGACATCTTGCTTTTGATATGCTATGATACCTCTTGAAAGGGAAAGGGGGTGCTGAATTGAACGATAACCTTACCAGCGGGCAACTCATAAAACAGCTCCATGACGCAATCGAAAGACAGGCAAATAATTCCTTGCGTCAGAACGACTTGACTATGGTTCAAGTATGGGTGCTGCTGTCACTGAACGAAAAAGACGAAAAGACCTACTCATTCAAAGAACTGGAACGTATTTTAGGGGTAGCACAATCCACTTGTGCCGGAATCGTAAACAGGCTTGCATTAAAGAAACTGGTTGACTGTTTTACCGACCCAAACGACAAGCGAATGAAACTTGTCCGAATTACCCCGGCAGGTGAAAAATGCTGCCAGGACGCTATACAGAATAGCAGAAAAGTGGAACAAACCATGTTTCACGGACTATCTGAGGAAGAACAGACCACGTTTCACAGTCTGCTCCAAAGGATATACGAGAACATGAAATAAATGCCCGCCCAAGCCTGCGGGCATTTATCCCAAGCAAATTGATAGCGTGCTTTCGTAAAAGGCTGATGAAGAATCAAAAAGAGGATTGCCGTTGATAGAAACCCGTTATAAAGCGGGTATTTAGAAAAACCAATTCAATAGCTTGCTTTTGACAAGCATACAAGGAGGAAAACTTATGGAACAGAAATCACTGGAAGTATTTGAATCAATGCCCGTACCCAAAGCAGTATTCAAGAACGCCTTGCCCGCTATGGCGGCTATGCTCATGGTATTAGTCTACAATCTGGCTGATACATTCTTTATTGGTCAGACCCATGACGCATTACAGGTTGCCGCAGTTTCCCTTGCAACGCCTGTATTTCTGATATTTATGGCAGTAGGAACAGTGTTCGGAATGGGCGGCACTTCAGTTATCTCCCGTGCATTGGGAGAGGGAAGAAAGGACTATGCAAAGAAAGTATGCTCTTTCTGTATGTGGGGCTGCGTGATTGTGGGTGTGGTTATGGCTGCCCTGTTCTTGATTTTTATGGAGCCGATACTTTCCCTTATCGGGGCAAGTTCCGATACATGGAATTTAGCGAAAACCTATCTGATGATTGTTGTATGCAGCGGGCCTTTTGTGCTGATCTCCAACTGTTACGCCAATGTAATCCGTACAGAGGGAGAATCGGGGCGGGCTTGTATGGGGCAGCTTTTAGGAAACCTGCTGAACGTAGTTCTTGACCCCATTATGATTTTAGGTTTTGGGTGGAATATCGCCGGGGCTGCTATCGCCACCGTGATCGGGAACGTGTTCGGGGCAGGATATTACATTACCTATTTTCTCCGTGGAAAATCAAGCCTTAGTGTCCGGCTGAAAGATTTTACCTTAAGGGAAAAGGTTTGCAGCAGCGTGCTTGCCATTGGCGTACCCGCCGCATTAGGCTCTATGCTGATGAGCGTTTCACAAATCATTATCAACAGCCAAATGGCAGAATACGGCGATATGGCGATTGCCGGAATGGGTGTTGCGATGAAAGTTGTAACGATAACAGGCATGGTATGTATTGGGCTGGGGCAGGGCGTACAGCCTCTGCTGGGATATTGTGTAGGCGCAAAGCTATGGAAACGGTTCAAGGACGTGTTTAAGTTCTCTTTCATTTTTTCCTTCATTTTAGGCGTTGTCTTGACCGCTATCTGCTACCTGTTTACAAACCAAATCGTCAGTGCATTTTTAGCTGATGTGACAGCCTTTGATTACGCCGTCCAGTTTGCGAAAATCTTACTTACAACGAGTCCCATTTTCGGCGTGTTCTATGTCCTTACCAACGCTTTACAAGCTATGGGAGCAGCCACAGCTTCGCTGGTTATCAATTTGAGTCGACAGGGAATCATTTTCATTCCCGTCCTGTTCATTCTGAAAGCAGTCTTAGGACTTACCGGGTTAGTTTGGGCGCAGCCGGTAGCCGACATTCTTTCGATATTGCTTGCGGCTGTTTTGTATGTCAACACATATAAAAAGTTAAGCATACAGAAAACTGAAACGCCAAGTGAAGCATAAGAAATCAAAAAACATAGCGATTGGGAGGTAAAAGAAATGCCATGAATTGCACAGAAGCATACAAGGAGCATATCGAATATACATTTAATGCCTTTTGCAGAGTGGTTATATATTATGTAGCTATCAACGCATGGCGTGACAGGGATAAGCGGCGGCAACGGGAAGTATCCCTTGAATATCTCACCAAAGAAAAATTTTATCCATTCTGTACGTCAGACACCTATTTCATAGACCCCTACAAGCAATACCCTGTTACGATATGCGGTCAGAGGGTTATCCTCACAAACGGGGAGCTTGCCGAAGCTCTGTCCTCTCTGCCGGAGAAAAAGAGGGAAATCATTTACCTTTACTTTTTCGGGCGGTACACGCAACAGGAAATCGGGGAACTATACGGACGCTGCCGGAGTACGGCGTGGCATCACATACACAGTGCCTTGCAAATGCTGCATGAAGAAATGGAGGTGCTTTTCCGTGAGGAATCCTAAACTTGTGCCGTATGAAACCATTGTCAGAGCGACCAGCGGAGAGCCGGAAGCCGTGGACGAGGTTTTACGGCATTACGGCAAGCGAATCCGGCTTGCTTCCCTTGAAAACGGACACGTCAGCAAAGACACCGAGGACAACATAAAACGGCGGCTTATCGCTGCCCTGTTCCAGTTCCGCTTTGATGAACAGCCATGCAAAAAACTGAATAACCGCCGCCCATCACAGCGGCATATCAAGACAGGAAATCAAGAAAAGGTTTCCTGTTTTTTTGTGTATTTTTTCGGCGTTTTTGAAAAACTGCCGTATTGCCCCACGAAAAGGAAAACAGGACACGCTCTTTGTTTGGCAGTTTTCAATTTTCGGTGACTGCCAGCGGAAACGCCGGGAAACGCTGGAAGAATTGCAGAACCCGGAGGACACACCCCACGCCCGCATTTATGACTGCCTTATTGAAATGTGTACCCCCGTCCGCATTACCGGGGAGAATTTCAGAAAAGCCAGAGCAAGGGAGAAAATGGAACAGCTTAAAACGCTGCTGAACAGAAAGGAGAGCCTATGACCGACACCCCCAACAGAAGCACCGCCACCGCCGCCGACAAAATGATGAAAGTGATGGAAGCAGAAAGCGCAGCCGGACACAAGCCGCCTTTTACTGCCTAAGCCGTGATATGGGAAAGCGGTCATGCCATAATAAGCATGACCGCCCAAGCGTTGGGTTAATACTCAACTATCCGATACGGGGATTTTGTTTGCTAAATAATATTGGCTATTTTCTGTATGGCTTCTTCTTTTGTGGCAACAAAGAATACATCTTTCCCCTTGTTGCTTTCATAGATAAAGTCCTTTAGCGGTTTGCTTGTATAGTGTGAATAATCACCGTATATGGCAATTTTCCCACCATAATTGATGTATTTTTGAAGAATTTCTCCTGCCAAACCACTGCTTAAAACAAAGAAATCTTCAATGACTAACTTTTTATCCACGGCGATATACTTTGTGCCTGCTTCATATTTGGCAGACATAAGTAAATCAAGCGCAGAATCAACATCAGTAATCACTTTGTTATCGCTTGAAACAACAGCAACTATCCCGTTGCCGCAATCAATTTTTTCAAACTTCATGCCTGTACCTCCTTCAATGAATTGCAGACAAAATCCCACGTTATCGCCGCTGGTAACGCTTCAGGCATTATAGCATGGAGTAATGAATTATTCAACTGTTCTATAATGACACTGTTCTATAATGCGACAAGCCTTAATAAAAAACCGCGATATTTTTCGACATAAAGTAGCAAAAAGGACTGTGCCGCCCGTCCGGAAGCCTTGTGCGGGGATGCCACTCTGCTGCCGCCAGTTCCTTCCTGTCAAGGCGTATCCCATCAGAGTCGTCCAGCCTGTAAGGGGAGATATCCTGTATCATGGCTCCCCTCCTTACAGGTGCCGCAGGTTCTCACGGTATCTGCGCAGCTCCTTTTCATCCACAGCGCCGATGACCTCATCCAGCCACTTGACCATCCGTTCCCTGTCCTTCGGCAGATGCCCTTCCACGTTGATGCAGTTCGATGCGCCCATCGTTGCAAAATAGGTGTCTATGTCAAGGCTGCCGACCAGCGTCCTCAGTTCATACAGCTTTTCTATCTCCGTTTCCTCCGTCCAGTTCCCAGCCTGGATTTCCCGGTACAGTTCCGAGGTCGGGTAGACCGTCAGCATGGAGGAAACAATGACCTTCGGGTGGAGCTGGTTGAACACCTCCGCCGTGTTCTTCACCCCTTCCTCCATATGCCCGGAGCCGTATATCCCGGCAAGGTAGAAGAAGTTATAATCCATCCCTGCCTCATCCAGCCTTTTGCATTCTTCTATGATCTCCTTCGTGCCGAACCCTTTATGCATGAAGGAGAGGGATTCTTCGTCACCAGCCTCCACGCCGATGGTAAGGCTGTTGTACCCAAGCCCCCGCAGCTCCCGTAGCTGCTCCGTGGTCTTCGGCGTGATGTCCGTGATGCGGGCGAAACAGCCGATGGACTGCACTCTTGGATAATATTTCCGTACCAGTTCCGCCAGCGTTTTCAGCTTGTCAAAACTTAATACGAAAGGGTTCGCCCCGGTGAAGAATACCCTCTTTGCGTTCCGGTAGTAGCGGCTGATCTCCTTAAAGTCCGCCTCCACCTCGGATAAAGGCGACATACGGAACTTAAACGGCACGTCCTCATAGAGCGTGCAGAACCTGCACTTGTGGTGGGTACAGCCCGCCGTTACCTGTACCAGTGCGCTCCCCGCCTCATAGGGCGGCCTCCATATCGTTCCCGTGTAATGCATAAAACATCTCTCCTTCCTGTCTGTAAAAATCTAACTGACGATACCCCTGATCTCCTTTAAGTCCCGGATACCGTTTTCCTCCATGTACTTTTCCAGCCCGCCGATGATCTCCGGCATGGCATAAGGGTTCCTGAAATTCGCCGTCCCCACCGCCACCGCGGCAGCCCCGGCCATGATGAACTCCAGCGCATCCTCCGCCGTCTGAATCCCTCCCATCCCGATGACCGGGATGCTCACCGCCCGGCAGGTCTGCCAGACCATCCGCAGCGCAACCGGCTTTATGGCGGGCCCGGACAGACCGCCCGTCTTATTTGCCACGCAGAACGCCCTTTTTTTCACGTCAATCCTCATGCCCGTGATGGTGTTGATCAGCGAGAGCGCGTCCGCGCCGCCGGCCTCCGTTATGTCCGTGACATTCGGCGTCAGCTTCATGGAGATGGGCTGCGCCGCTTTCTTTTTTATCTCCTTCGTGATATACTCCACCATCCCCGGCTCCTGCCCGAAAGCGATCCCGCCATGCTCCACGTTGGGGCAGGAGATGTTGGCCTCCAGCATGTCTATCTCCTGCCCGGACAGCCGTTCCACGACTTCCAGGTAATCCGCCACGGTGCTGCCGCATATGTTCACAATGACCTTCGTGTCAAACTGTTTAAGGACCTGATGCCCGCTATCTCCACTGATGTGTTTATCCCGTCCGCCTCCTTCCTGAATCACATGATAGCAACTGGCAGGGGAAAAGAAAAGTACTGTCTTTTTTCGTTTATAGTGTGGAAAATGATACCGGTATCAAAAAGCATAGTACCTTGAACAGACAGGGCGGATATAGTATAATGCCGTTAGAAGGAGGGACACCTATGAGCAACATGAAAGCGCCGCTGCCCCAATGCGCGGCTATGGTCAGGGTACAGAACATCTTAAGCGGGAAATGGAAGATAACGATATTATGGTACATTGCGGAATATGAAGTGCAGAGGTTCGGGGAACTGAGGCGGAGGCTTGGGGACATCACGCAGTCCACCCTTACCAAGCAGCTCCGGGAACTGGAACAGGACGGCTTCATCTCCCGCTATATCTATCAGGAAGTGCCGCCGAAGGTGGAGTATTCCCTGACCGACCTGGGGAAAAGTTTCATTCCAATCTTAAAAGACATGAAGAAATGGAGCGACACGCACCTGATGTAGGCTGCATTGAATTTATAGCCAAATCCAATGACCGTCTTGATAAAATCATGTCCTGCCGAATAATCCCTGATCCTTTTCCACCGCATGGCAGCAACCGTTTGACGGTTCATGCCAGACAGCTTCATAAATCTGTTTTTTCGAATAGGCAATATCCGGTGCAGAATACAGCATATATAAAATTTCCCTATCCCCCGCCCATGTATCACTTTGCCCAAAAGGATATTTATAGGATTCTTATTTGAAATTTGTTCCATGATGTCCCTTATATGATTCCATTAAGCGATAATATCAGCAGGATACAGGTAATTACGATAACCTCCGAAAGCAGCCATAGGCCAACCGGTTTCCTGCCCTGCACATTCTGCGAACCTGAGATATAGCCCGCTTTGCGTAATACCGTTGTCACTGGTTTATAAAGCAGGAATGTAAACCCTGCGTTTAATCCGGCCTTCAACAGATTAAAGGGAAGGAATGCAGGGAGCAGCAGCTCCGCCACGGCTTCCGGCAATGCTTTTCCTGCAAAGCCCTCTCCCCTGTGCCGACTTGCCGGCGAGTGATTGCGGTTATCATCTGTACGGTGCCGGGGATATTCTCGGCAAGCTGGAGCTTTCCCCCGTTTCTTCAGCGATTTTAGGTACAGCTTCAAGAGAATGTTTGAGCAGAGCATACCGTTCTGCATACTTTCCAGCAGCACAATAGCGTCCTCGTCAAAATAGCTCTCTTTCAGCTTTAGGTAGTAATATTTGCGGTTGTCTGCCATTCGTTCCTCCTTATGATCTGTTCTGTGGCTTCTGTTACGCTTTAGAACGCCGTTTTGAGGGGTAAAGGATATAAATATCGCCTGCCGCCCTCCACGGACAGCTTGCGGATTTGCAAAACAGGAGAGGAAATTTCTTTTTATCTCCCTTTGTACGGCGCAATACTGGCGATTTTTGAAAATGCCAAAAATGGGCGAAAAGAAACAGGAAATCTTTTCTTGATTCCCTGTTTCAGTGTACCGTTTCATGTAGCGGCGGTTATTCCGTTTTCATGTGAACCGGATTCTGTTTGCTCCAGTGTTGTTCCTTGCCTCAATTACAGCAAGTAATTATTTTCCCGGTTTGCAATCTGTAAACCAACTAATTTGTAGGTTGCATATCCTCCCATAACCAGCGGTTCCGATTTGCAAATATCTTCCGCTTCTTCACGGCTCTCTGTTTTTAGGATATACATACCTGCCATTCCCGGATAGCCTTTAAAGACACCGCAGATTTCCAGCTTTCCTTCATCGTCCAGCTTTCTTATGTTCTCAACGTGTTCCATAACTACCTGTTTTGTCATTTTATTATAGGTCTTGCTTTTCTCAATCATCATCATGTACATCAATTTTTCCATATGATTTTCTCCTTTACATTCTATGGGGTTCACTGGGGTTATTATATTATATTTATCCGGCAATAACAATCTGTCTGTCACTTCCCGGAAGCAAACTTATTGGCAACGCTTGACTGGCAGCTTTCGCTTTCCATGCTCCACACGGCTTCAAAGATTTGCGCCTTTGTGAATACCCGCCCCGAACTGGCGGCAAGGTAGCAAAGTGAGCCGGATTCGTTTGCCATAATGCTGTAAAACCTCGTCCACGGCTTCCGGTTCTCCGCTGGTCCCCCCATTCGTAAAGATAGCTCTCTGACCGCATATCGTAACCGGGTATTGCTTATAGGGGTCTATGAAATAGGTGTCTGATGTGCTGAACGGGTAAAACTTTTCCTCGGTGAGATATTCAAGGGATATTTCCCTTTGCCGCCGCTTATCCCTGTGATAATTGCTAAGTAGGCTTTATCCCCACAATTAAAACCCATTTTTGATTAAAGCAAACTCCCCGGTCGGTCTGATATGGATAAAAACCCGTCTTTTCCTGTCCTTTTATATCCGCTGTCAAACGCTCATAAATTAGCTGGCGGATATTATCTGGTGTTTTTGTTAATTCCAGCCTTTCATTCCGGCTCAAATTTTTTACATGAGAGGGGTCACGCAAGGTTTCGATTTCATCTTCGCTTTTTCGCAATGTTTCTTCTGCCGCTTCTATCAATCAATACAAATTTTCCTCCCGGCTTCAGCACACGCACCATTTCACGAAAAATACTTTCTATGTCTGTAAAATGGTGAAATGCAAGGCGGGAAAAAAGAATATCAAAGCTGTTGTCTAAAAACGGTAATTCCTCCGCATTTCCTTTCACAAAAACCATATTGTCTAAATGGCTGTCCTGTGCCGCCTGTTTGCCGATTTGCAGCATGGCGTCGGTTGTATCTAAGCATACCACTGTCTGCAAATACGGCGCAAAGGCACGTCCGCAAGCACAAATGTAAGCAAAACGGAATGTTTAAGGTGTTTTAAGTTGAGTTTGCAGACAACACCATATAAATATCTTGTTGAATACCGTCTGTCAAAAGCTGCATTGCTTCTGAAAAAGACAGATGAACCGATAGGGAATATTGTAAGCAGCGTTGGTTTTCATCAACTAAGCCATTTCGGAAAATGCTTCAAGGAAAAAACTGGCTATTCTCCCAGAGAATACAGAAACATTGAAAAAGGTATTTAGTTATACCGCTTCATGGGAACAATGACACAGCTTATATGCAAAGCAAAAAACGTGACTTCGTCACAGAAACAGTAAGCAGGATATGATACACTGCCAGCAGATAAAAAGAAAACACCCTTCGGGTACACCTCAATGCTCCAAAAGCATCGCAGGAATAAAGAAAGGAAGGTACTGATTATGTCCGTAATTCATGTAAACAAAAACAACTTCGATTCTGTAAGAACCAGCAAAAAGCCTGTGCTCCTGGATTTCTACGCCGACTGGTGCGGCCCCTGCCGCATGGTATCCCCCATAGTGGAAGAGATCGCGGCGGAAAACCCGCAGTACCTGATAGGCAAGATCAACGTAGACCAGGAACCGGAACTGGCACAGAAATTCCATATCCTAAGCATCCCCACACTGGCCGTGATCAAAAACGGAAACATCATAAGCCAGTCGGCAGGCGCAAGACCGAAAGCAGATATCCTCGCCATGTTAAAGAGCTAGATCACGGAGGCGCTTTTTGTCAAGGATCGTAACGCCGCCTCTGGAAACCTCCACAATCCCTTCACCGGCAAAATATTTCAGCATCCGGGATACCACTTCACGGGCAGAACCCATATATCGGGCAATCTGCCCGTGCGTCAACGCAATGGTATCTGAACCAGTCCTTGCTGATTCATCCAAAAGGAAGATTGCCAGACGTTTATCCATGCTCATAAACAAAACCTGCTGCATCACCCACATCACATCCGAAAAACGGCTGACCGCAGTTTCCAACGCAAATATACGGATGTCCGGATTCCGCCGTGATACTGCCGCAAAAGCAGGCCCGCTGACCACACAGCACTGGCTGTCCTCCTCCGCATCTACGAATACATCAAATGTGACGGCATCCAACACGCAGGAGGCAGACAGCATACACAGGTCGCCCCTGTGCAGACGGTAAAGCGTGATCTCCTTTCCCTCGTCCGACATCATATAAAGGCGCAGGCTCCCGGAACGGACGAAGATCACGCCGGAACATTCTTCGCCGTTGTGAATATTCCTTCCCTTCGGGTAAGTAAACATATGAGAATTCTGGCAGATGTACTCCCTGTCTGCAGAGGATATTTTCTCCCAAAAGGGAAAGCTTTCTTTATAAACATTTTCATATTTTATTTCCATTCTCTCATCTTCTTTCACACAGATTAACGCAGGGAAGCGGCCTTTCCGCTTCCGCAAAAGATACCCACAAGAAACTGCCGGAACTTCTTGTCACATAGATGGCAAATATATCTCCTTTGTGCTGAAAGCGGCTTCGGTTCAGCATAACGGTGCTGGCCATACCCTATCCCCTGGCGGGCATTCCCCAGCATTTTTACTTCATGTATCGGAAAAAACAAGAAGATTCTTAACTCCGACAAAAACGGGTCTGCAATCATCTATACAAAAAATATCGAATGAAAACAGTTTATCCACAGATAAAATATTAAAAAATATTTAAGCGGCACTATCCTTTTCAGACTCTCATTCGTTATACATAATAGAAAGAAAAATGCGCATTGACTTTCAATAACGGGAAAGGAGGATTTTGTGGACTTTGATTTGCTGTTGATACAAAAAATGAAGCATGGTAATGAAAATGCTTTTGATGTATTTGTTCGTAAATATTATGAAGAAATACTAAAATATTGTAGTTATCATTGTCTTGATACGTCATATTCCGAAGATTTGACACAGGAAACCTTTTTACGTTTTTTTGAAAAATTATCCGATTACCGTTATATAGGAAAAACCAGAAATTATTTGTACACCATAGCAGGAAATCTCTGTAAGGACTCTTACAAAAAAAAGAAAATCCTGTCAGAAGAACCATCGGAAGAATTTCAAAATAGTCTGCGCCAATCGGAAGCAGCGGACATTCTTAACAAAATAACGATTGAATGGGCTTTAAATCATTTGCCGGAAGAATTGCGGGAGGTCATTGTCCTCTACTATTTTCAGGAATTAAAACTTACAGAAATAGCTCAAACATTGCAAATAGGGTTACCTCTGGTAAAGTATCGGATCAGACAGGCAAAAATGCGGTTAGAAACACTGTTAAGGGAGGAGTGATTTTGTGAATTTGGAAAAAAAGCTAAAGGACTACAGGGAGAGCATAAAAATAATTCCGAATGAACAGGAAGTTACAGAAACCATAAGAAAATCAATGGAAACATACTGCTCAGCTGAGCAGGAACGCCTGTTAACTTATTGGGAGTTTTTATGGGAACAATTATGTCTGATACGGAAACGCTGGTGGTTATTTCAACTTTTATTACTCATTTTGTTATGGGCCGCATTGCCGTCCATACAAGTCGAACGGCTGGTACAAAGGATATTGGGATTCACTGCTTCCCTGTTTATTATTCTGATTATCCCGGAGTTATGGAAAAATCAAACTTATCAGTCAATGGAAATTGAAGCAGCTTCCTATTATTCGTTACGTCAGATATATGCGGCGAGAATGCTGCTGTTTGGCCTTGTGGATATTGTTTTGATTACCCTTTTCTGTATATCTGCTGCTGCAACAAGGGATATTTTGTTTTCGCAGCTTTTAGTGCAGTTTCTGTTTCCTATGACGGTAACGACAGCTATTTGTTTCGGAATTTTATGCAGCAAGTATCCGTTCAGTGAAACGACAGCCGTTATGATGTGTATTGTGTGGAGTGCTGTATGGCTGATGGTTATTTTAAACGAAAAAATATATGCTGCTGTCACATTCCCACTCTGGCTGACTTCTATTGGAATTACTTTCCTTTTTCTGGGCTTTACGATTTATCGAACATTGCATGGCTGCAATAATTGTTGGGAGGTAAAATCAAATGAAATTGGTCTTAGATAATTTGACAAAGGAATTTGGCGGTTTTGTTGCTGTAGACCATATAAATCTTACCATGACAAATGGCGTATATGGTTTATTGGGGGTAAATGGGGCAGGAAAAACTACTTTAATGAGAATGTTGTGCACTTTGCTGAACCCAACCGGTGGGGGCATCTATTACGATGGAAAGGATATTTTTCAAATGGCCGGTGAATACAGAAATCTGTTGGGATACTTGCCGCAGGATTTTGGCTTTTACCCTGAGTTTTCAGTAAAAGACTATCTTCTCTATATTGCTGCCATCAAGGGAATACGTCCTGTTGCCGCCCGGAAAAGAGCCAAGGATCTGATTGTCAGAGTTGGACTTACAGAGGCAGCAGACAAGAAATTAAAAAAATTATCCGGCGGAATGAAAAGACGTGTCGGAATTGCGCAGGCAATGTTAAATAATCCTCAGATTTTGATACTTGACGAGCCCACAGCCGGACTTGACCCCAACGAAAGAATACGTTTTCGTAACTTAATCAGTGAGCTTTCCGAAGAACGCTTCGTATTGCTGTCCACTCATATTGTTTCTGATATTGAGTATATTGCCAATGAGATCCTGATGATGAAAGACGGTGCAATTGTAAATGAGGGAACATTAGATGAGATTATCAGTACTATGCCGGAAAAGGTCTGGAATTGTATTGTTCCGCAGCAGTCGGTATCTGCTATGACAAAAAAATATAAAATTTCCAATATGAAATCTGAAAATCAAGGTGTGGATTTACGGATTATTTCAGCTGAAAAGCCATGCGAAACAGCTGTATGTGTGCATCCTTCCCTTGAAGATGTGTTTTTATACTATTTTGGAGAAAAGGTTGGTGATCATAATGACACGCTTTGAATTGAAAAAAATCTTTTCAAAACCTGTAAATAAAATCGTATTGATCCTATTGGTGGTCTCACTATGCGTTGTCAGTCATTTTGCAATTGGATCTGTGGGCTATGTAGATGAAAATGGAGAAAGGTCAACTGGTATTGCAGCCGCTTCGGCATTACGGGAAGCAAAGAATAAATGGGCCGGATCTATTACGGATGATGTACTGCAAAAAGTGCTTGAAGAAAATGCACTTATTAACAATTCCGAAGAATATCTTTCCACGGACGTAATTGAGAAAAATAAGGCATATTCAAAAAAACAAGGCTTCTCCGACATAAGGGAAATGATAAACCGGGCATTCGGCGGCTTTCAGGAATATAACTATTATCGGGCGGACAGTGTTACACCAGAAGAAATCAACTCATTTTACAGCAGGAGGACAGCCAATCTGATTGAGTGGTTAAATTCAGATGAACAGGAAAGCCGTTATTCCGAACAGGAGAAGCAATTCCTGATTGCGCAATATGAAAAACTTGAAACGCCTTTTTATTATGACGATGTAGACGGATGGGAAGCACTGTTGGAATATGCTCCGACAATTACCATGTTAGTCGTTTTAATCACCGGATTTCTGGTATCCGGAATATTTTCAGACGAAATTCAGCTGAAGGCGGATTCGGTTTTTTTCTCTGCCAGATTTGGCAGGAACAAGGCCATTGCCGCTAAAATAAAAGCAGGCTTTATCGTAGTTACATTGATTTACTGGATAATGATATTATTGTATTCAGGAATCGTATTGGCAGTGCTGGGAATCGGAGGAGCTGACCAGGCGATTCAAATCGGATTTGCAAACTGGAAAAGTTTTTATAACATTACATATCTGCAGGATTACCTGCTGACAGTTTGGGGCGGATATTTAGGAAATCTGTTTATCCTGTTTCTGTCTATGCTTGTATCTGCGAAAACACGCTCCAAAGCGTTGGCGGTAACGATACCTTTTATTCTATTATTCCTTCCTTCGTTTTTAAGCGGAATATCTGTTTTATCGGAAATATTAGGACTTCTTCCAGACCAGCTGCTACAGGTATGTACTGCGATAAAAACATTTAATCTATACCAGATTGGAACAAAAATAGTTGGTTCTGTTCCGATTATTTTTGCCATGTATTGTATTCTTTTTTGTGTTGTATTGCCTGTTCTATATCAGGTTTATCGGAAAACCGAATAAAGTCAAATCCCCTGCTCTGTGCTGTCAACACTACAATAAAAGTCAAGAATCATCGGATTCAGTTCCTTCGCCTGTTCTCCTACAAAATGCGGGCGGTATTCCTTTTTGCAGTTGTGCATCCATGGAAAATGAGCTTATAAATACGCATTGCAAGCCTCAGACTTCTATTTTATAATCAGGTATGAATAAATCAGAATTTGGCAGGAGGCAGATATACTTGAAGCATACGGGAACAAAAACAATAGAAACGACACGATTGGTATTGCGGAGGCTTGAGCTTACCGATGCGGAAATGATGTTTCGCAATTGGACAAGTGATGATAAAGTTACGCGTTTTTTGCGGTGGGATGCACATAAAACGATTGATGATACAAACAGGATGATTCAACAATGGATTAATAACTATCAGTATGATTCAACTTATTACTGGGGAATGTACCTGAAAAATGATGAAATGATTGGCTCTGTCGGTATCACCATAATCTCGGAATGTGATTTTAAAGGTGAATTGGGTTATAAGATTGGCAGTCATTGGTGGAATCAAGGCTATTCAAGTGAAGCGGCAAGAGCGGTTATTGATTATATGTTCCGTAATACGGATATCGAACGAATTGGTTCATTCTGTTCGGTAGAAAACTTTGCTTCAAGAAGAGTGATGGAAAAGATTGACATGCGCTATGAAGGTCTTTTGCGGCACTACTATAAGACCGGAGACATATTTCATGATTGTGCCTCATACGGAATCATACGAGATGAATGGGCGCAAACATACTTTAAGCAACAGGAACGCTTTTCTGAAAAGTGAGCAACGAGTCAAGCTGACATACCTGCACGTCCATTTGGCGACTGTCGCACAGAAAAACGGACTCCGAAGAGCCCGCAATCCGTATTTTCTTCGGATCAGTTGAAGCAGCGTACCGTTACGATTGATCCATACCGCAGGCGGTCGCCTTTTCGATCAGACACCGGTCATTCATTACGGCATCATAGAACCGGAAACCGCCGGAAAAATTATAGGCTTCATAGCCGTTTCCTTCCAGAATCCGGCTTGCGATATAACTCCGAAGACCGCTTTGACAGATCACATATACGCTCTTGTCCCTCTCAATCTCATCCAGCCGCTCCCGCAATTCATCCACCGGAATGTTCCGGAATCCGTCAATATGGCCTTCTTTATATTCTTCTTCCGTCCGGGTATCCAGCAGAGTGACACTGCCATCGCGCGGCAGACTGTCTGTCTCTTCCAGATGCCACTGCTTTAATGTTCCCCTGAAAATGTTATCGATCATGAAGCCTGCCATATTCACAGGATCTTTTGCGGAAGAATAAGGTGGTGCATAGGCAAGATCCAGATCTTTCAGACGGGATGCCTTCAATCCCGCGTGGATGGCTGTGGCCAGAACATCAATTCGCTTATCTACGCCTTCATAGCCTGCAATCTGAGCTCCCAGTAAACGGCAGGTTTCTTTTTCAAAGACCACCTTCATCGTCATCACTTTTCCTCCGGGATAGTAACCTGCATGACTCATGGGCGAGAGGATAACTGTGTCTATATCCAGTCCGGCCTTTCTGGCATTGGTCTCATTAATGCCCGTCGCAGCAGCTGTCATATCAAACACCTTGATCACACTGCTTCCCTGAGAGCCCAGGTAACGGCTGTCGCCGCCGCAAATATTATCTGCAATGATACGTCCCTGCCTGTTGGCAGGACCCGCCAGAGAGATCAGCGCGTCTTCGCCGGTAACATAATGCTTGATCTGTACTGCGTCACCTGCAGCATAAATATCAGGGATCGAGGTCTCCATCCGGTCATTGACAACAATGCTGCCCTTAATCCCCAGTTTCAGACCTGCTTCCTTTGCCAGCGCGGTGTCCGGCGTAACTCCGATAGCGAGAACAACCATATCCGCATGAAGAGCCTCTTCCCCTTTCAGGAGAATATCTACTCCGCCGTTCTTTTCCTCAAAGCCTTCTACTGTATGGCCAAGCGCCAGCCTGATACCATGCTTACGCACTTCATTGTGGATGAAAGAAGCCATATCTGCATCAAAAGGATTCATCAGCTGTTTCGGACGTTGGACTATGGTTACATCCATTCCCAGTTCTCTTAAATTTTCAGCCAGCTCCAGTCCGATAAAACCGCCGCCTGCCAGTACAACAGATTCGGGATGATGCTTCGTGATATACTCCTTAATCCGAAATGTATCCTCCACAGTGCGCAGGGTAAATAACTTATCTATACCGACGCCAGGAAGTCTGGGCTGGGAGGGTTTTGCACCAGGAGAAAGAATCAGCTTGTCATAGTTTTCCTCAAACACCTCCCCCGTTTCCAGATTCCTGACCGAAACTGTTTTTTTGTCCGGACAGATTGCTGTAACCTCATGGCGTACTTTCATAGTCACCCGAAACCGCCTGTAGAAACTCTCCGGTGTCTGGAGCGTCAACTCTTCCGGATCCGTAATCACATCTCCAATATAGTAAGGCAAACCGCAGTTTGCATAGGAGACATACCCGGAACGCTCAAAAACAACGATTTCAGCCTGTTCATCTAACCTGCGGATACGCGCGGCAGCTGTTGCCCCGCCCGCCACTCCGCCTACAATAATTACTTTCATATTACCGTTCCACCTTTCCTGAATAAGCGGCAATACCGCCAATATTGGTCACATTGGTATAGCCCATGCGCTGCAACATACTGACTGCCTGACGGCTCCGGGCGCCGGAATAGCAATAAACAAACAGGGCCGCATCTTTATTCCCTGCTACAGATACCACTTGTTCAATGGTCTGCAGGGGAACATTTTTGCTGCCGGGAATATGGCCCTCCCGATACTCCTGTGCAGTACGCACATCCAGCAGAACGGCACCAGACACTGTTTCAGACTCTTTTACTCCCTGATTGATATCAGGCTGCCTGAAGAAATCAAGAAACCCCATATTTTTCCTCCTTTCCGTGCTTCTTTCTGCACATAATGATTTTGCGGCAAGCAGCGCGCAGATACAAATCTCGTGAGTGAAGATTTTTAATTTTCAATCTTACACCTCACTTTGAAACAGGGTATGGCTTATTTATCTTTGCAGATTTAAACATACACTGTTTTGCTGTTTATTTCTGTGACGAAATCACATTTGTATTATATTCATGTTTCCTTTGGAGCTATCCCGAAATATACTGAAAAATCCATTATGAAGGCGCTGAAAGCTCCAAAAAGCCATTTTCTATATCATGGTATCATCCTTAAGTGCCTCTGTCAGATTGATCCTGCGCATATTGCGCCATCCAAGGGCATAGGCAATCGCCACAGAGGCCAGAATGGACAGCATAAAAGCCGCGACGGGCGTAAGCGGCGCTTCCGCCAGAAATTCTCCCACCGCAAGATAGCTCATCTTCAGCATATACCATACGGCAAGCGCTGCAACAGGCAGCGTGATCAGAATCGGACGGCCTGCAAGCGCCAGTGCTTCGATCCAGAACATCCTGCGGATTTCATTTGGTGTCACTCCAATGGACATGTAGCGGGCAAATTCCCGTTTTCTCTGGCGCACAAATCCCAGTGTATTGGAAAATACATTGCCGATCCCAATGATGGCAAGAAGCACGCAAAAGCCCCCCCATATTGCTTTCATTCCCTGAATCTGTCTATCATTTGTTTCATATTCCTGAATGCGGTTCTCAACTTCCGCCGCATAATTCTCACCCAGCACCTGCCTGATCTGATTCTGCACTGTCACCAGTTCATTCAACGTAACGTCTTCTTTGCATAGGATTCGGATATAAGTATCTCTCTCATCTCTTCCTGCCGCTCTTCTGATCTCTTTCCACAGAGATACTGGGACAAAATGCACCAGCTCATAATAATCAGATGTCGCATATTCCTCCCGCAATACCGGAACTTCCTCCGTATAAGACAAGACAGGAATTTCGATCCGTATCTCTTCGCTGCCTGGCTTTTTCAATTCACTGACAGCGCTGTGCGTCTTCAGATAAGGCATATACCGGGGATGTCTGAAATCCGGATTTGTCACATCGCGGATCTGATTGCGTATCACTGCCCCATCAAGCCGCGGCGCGGTACCGATCTGTTCACAATAATCCAGAAAGCTATGATCGTCTACTATTACAATGGGAGCATTGACTATCCAACCCTGCTCTGTTCTGCTTACATCACCACCGGCATGGTCGAAACCGCCAAGCTCCTCCAGTTCTTTGCTTATCTGCTCCTCCGTGATGATTCTTTTTGCCGATGCTTTCTGATATATTATGGCGCTGTCCACCCCGGGAAGGTTTTGTATTTCTTCTGCTTCTTCAAAAGAATCCGCCTCTGTATTCCTGAGCGTGACCATAATATCCCAGGCATCCTGATATCGCTCAAAATAGGTTTCTCTTGTACTGATTTCTGATGTTGCAAAAAAGCACTGCATCAGCGTAAACGCCATAAACGAAAGCATCAGAGACAGGGATGTCATCCGCAGCGCCTTTTTCTGTGCTTTCAATGCGTTGCCCGCCAGTTCCCCTTCCACGCCGAATAAAAGCGCAAGGATATAAGATTTTTTTCTGCGCATCAGCTGCAGTTCTCCCGTTCCTCTGATTGCCTCAAGGGGTGTCATCCTGCTCAGCTTTCCCGCCGGCAGCCATGCGGAAATCCATACGGTTATCGCCGTTACAAGCAGCGTTGCTCCCAGGACCAGTGGATGGTAAGCAAATACTGCTTCGTGCCTGCCCGGAACACTGCTTCCCAGCAGAGCATTTGACATCTTTAAGAGGCCCCTGGTAATCGCAATCCCCAGCAAATTTCCCGCCAGAACAGGCATTGCGCACAGCACGGAAGCCTCCTGTAAAAGGCATGTCCGGATCTGTTTCGGAGTTGCCCCAATGCTGGAAAAGATGCCAAACTGATGGATTCTGGCATTCATGGAAACTGCAAAAGCATTATGAATGATCACAATCAGTGAAAAAGACGCCAGCAGCATTATCAGTAAAAACAGTGGAAAAAGCAGCCGCGGCGCTGTATCCTGGGGCAACCGTATCAGATACATCGCCAGAAGTTCATAATTGTAAGTAATCGCTTCCGGCGAAATTCCGGTCTTTTCAGCGATCTTCGGCATATCTTCCAGAACTGCTCTCATGGGAGCAAAGGAAATGTCGATCACTGTCTTCTCACCGTCCTGCTCCCCCTGCTTTATCTCTATCTCTTTTACAGTGGCGAAATTTTTTATAAATGAGATTTCTTCCGTCTGAAATTCTCCGACGATCCGGCTGTGCCAGCCGCCTTCCTCCAGTACGATCCGCTCGATTTCATATTTCCACAGATTGTAGAACAGACCGCACAGCAATGATAATAGCAGTGCTGAAATGAATGCCGCGATCTTTACAGATAAACCCGATGAACGGTTGTTTTTCAGATAGCCTGACAAATAATCCTTCCACATATTCAATTGTTGTCATCCGTTGAATGACAACGATTTCACCTCCCTCTGTTCATCACCGACAATGCGTCCATCCTCCATGGTAATAATACGTTCCGCCTCCAATGCAATCTTTTCATCATGGGTAATCAGGACAATCGTCTGATTCAGGTTGCGGTTGGAAAGTTTCAGCATATCAATGATTTCTCTGGAATTTTTCTGATCCAGATTCCCCGTCGGCTCGTCCGCCAGGAGCAATGCCGGACGGTAAATCAGAGAGCGCGCAATGGCAGCTCTCTGCTGTTGTCCGCCTGAAAGTTGATTCGGCAGAGCCTGAAGCCTCCCGGCAATGCCAAGGGAGTTGACAACCGTTTCAAAATATTCCTTATTTGGCTTTTTCCTGTCCAGCGCCAGCGGCATAAGTATATTTTTCTCTACCGTAAGCGTGGGGATCAGATTATAAAACTGATACACCAGTCCTACCTTTCTGCGCCGGAAGATCGCCGCCTGAGCCGGATTCAGGCCGGAAAGATCTGTTCCTCCCACTGTCACTTTTCCGCTTGTGGGTTTATCCACACTGCCCAGAATATGCAGCAGGGTAGATTTTCCCGAACCGGATGCTCCGACAATTGCCACAAATTCCCCCCTGGCAACTGACAGGTCGATCCCGTCCAGTGCAACGACCTGATTATTGCCACTGCCATAAACCTTCCGGACCCCTTCACACTTTAAAATTTCCATCCTTTTGTCTCCTTTCCTGCGGTCCATGAGGATCTGCTCATGTGACCTTTACAGCTTATATTTTAGCAGGCAAAAGTTACAACTCAGTGACTGTAGAAATGAATTTCAAAGCAGGCTCCGCCGTCCGGTCTGTTTTTTGCACATATGGTGCCATTCTGACGCTCGATAATTTCCTTTGACAGGGCCAGTCCGATCCCGATTCCTCCTCCGACGGCGTTCTTTCCCCTGTAGAATCGTTTAAAAAGATGTGGAATATCTTCCTTCGCAAATCCTTCCCCCTCGTCCCAGATAAGGATTTGTGTATATAACGGGTTCTGGTCGCCGGAACAGTGAATGGTTCCTCCTTTATTATGCTCCATACAGTTTTTCATCAGATTCATAACCGCCTCCATCGTCCAGTCCGGATCAACGGCCAGAGCCATCTCTCTCATCTCCGGAATCTCAACAGATGTTCCGGTACTGACAAGCAGCTCCTGCAGATTGTCCGCCGCAAGGACAAGCAGCGTAAAAACATCCATCTCCCTTTTTTGCAGAAACAGTGTTCCCGCATCGATCCTGGACAACACCAGCAGCGCCTCTTCCAGATGCGTAAGCCGCAACAGCTGCTTTTCCACCTGCTCAAGCTGGTCCGGATCCGAATTTTGTTTCATCATCTGTACGGATAACGATATGGATGTGATAGGCGTTTTGATCTGGTGCGCAATGTTGGAAAGATTCTCTGCGAAATCATTCTTTGCCTGTACCGCTGCCTCTTTCGTCTGATAAAGAGATGTCACTGTCTTATATATTTCATCTTCCAGTTTTGAAAAATCGTCCTCTCCGGAAGCCGACAGCATGACCTCTTTTCCTGTATTCACCTGTTCCAGATAGTCCGCCAGAGCCTGAATACGTCCGGCTTCCATTTTATTCCGGTACAGAAAGGTAACGACAAAAAGCAGGATTCCTGTCAGAAATCCTGCCGGTACAAACAGTGGGTGAAAGGTGTGGAGGCCGGAAAGTGCGGATGCAATCAGGCTGGCAGCTATCACAAATCCAAAGGTAATCAGAATGTTCTTCCGTGTGCTCATATCGTGTCCTCCATACGGTAGCCCACACTTCTGACTGTTTTCAGACAGGCCGGCTGACCGAGCTTATCCCGCAGCCGCTTCATCGTAACCGTCAGCGTATTGTCATTTACATAACTGCCATTCACATCCCAGACCTGTTCCAGTATCCTTTCTCTGGTAACCGTCTTTCCTTTATGCTGCATCAAATACAAAAGAAGTTCGTATTCCGCGACGCTTAAACTGATTTCCTTTGCGCCACAGGAAACCGTTCTGCGGTTTAAATCCATCAAAATCCCGGAACAGGACAAATACTCTTTCGCCACATTACCGGCTCTTCGAAGTAATGCCAGGATTCGTGAATATAATACTTCCAGTTCAAACGGCTTCACCACATAATCGTCCGCCCCGTTTTGAAAGCCGGAAACGATGTCCGCCCCCTCACCCCGAACCGTCAGGAAAATGACCGGCAGCTCCTTCCATTTACTACGGATCCAGCGGCACAGGCTCTCTCCCTGGCCATCCGGCATCTTCCAGTCAAGCAAAACGCATGCCGGCACACAGACATGCAGAGCCGCTCTGGCCTGGGCAAGCGTAGCGCATATCGTCACGCCAAAGCCCTTCTGCTCCAGATATTTCTTTACCATCTCTGCAATATCAGGGTCGTCTTCCACATAATATAAATCCATCATTGTTCCTCACCGCGTTTTCCGTATGATAGTCCGGCAGAAGCCGGATTGCAATTTCCTACATAATTCTGAACAGGATAAGCATAGCATTTTACACCGCGTTTTGTATAGCACTTTGTACAACATCTTTTCTGTTATTTTATACAGTATAAACTCATGCCCTGACCGTTTTCAGCCGTCTCCCCATCCGGCTCAGCAATTCATTGGTAATGCTCTCTGCGCCTGCAGCGGCCTCCGGCGCGGAAATCTCTTCCTCTCCATCCCTGCCAATCAGCGTCGCAGTCATTCCCGTTCTGACACCGGGAATATCCGTCACATCCACAGCCATCTGGTCCATGCAGATCCTGCCCGCCACCGGCGCTTTATATCCTTTGATCAGCACATAGCTTTTTCCGCAGGAGAGACTTCCCGGGAATCCATCCGCGTAGCCCACCGGCAGAATTGCAATGATACTGTCTCTAGCAGCTGTAAACGCTCTGCCATAACCGACACTTTCTCCTTTTCGGATCCTTCTGATCAGAACCACCCTTGCCCTGAGAGAAAAGACAGGTCTCAAATCCAGCTGCAGTTTCGTCTGGTCATAAGATCTGCTCAGCACACCATAGAGTGCGATGCCCGCCCGCACATAATCACATTTCAGCTCCGGATAATTCAACAATCCATAGCTGCTCTGAATATGCACTGCCGGAAGTGTTATGCCCCTGTCTTTCAGAGTATCCAGCAGAGTATAAAATCGTTCGATCTGCATATGGGTAAAGGATACGTCTTTTTCCTCCAGGCTGTCGGCAACGCACAGATGCGTATAAATACCGTACACTCTGAGACAGCGCATGGAAAAGACGCGGGCGATTTTCTCAGGCTCCGCCCTGTCAAATCCCAGCCGGTGCATACCCGTATCTATTTTTATATGGACTTTAACCCTGTGCCTCTGTCTGTTTAGCAGCAGCGCATACTCATAGTCAATCAGTGTCTGCATCAGATCATATCTGCACAGCTCCTTTGCCCTCTCGGGATCTGTATATCCCAGAATCAGGATCTCGCCGGAAATCCCATACCGTCGCAGCATGATTCCCTCATCAATGGTTGCCACTGCAAACGCACGGACCCCTGACCGGTTCATATGCACCGCCATCTCATACATGCCGTGTCCATACGCTTCCGCCTTCACCACCGCCATCAACCGGCATTCCGGCGGCATTGCATGCTCCAGTACTTTGATATTATGCTCCAGGCTGTCTAAATCGGCCTGGATATAGGCTCTGCCGGTATCTGTCGTCCGGTGCCTGCGGCCGCCTCTCCGCTTCCACAGTTCCGCCCATACCGCACCAAATATCAGGGATGTCAGGCAAACCGACAGGTAGTGGATGATACTGTTTTCCACCAGCAGATATTCCAGATGGAACAGTTTTGCGGCCAGACGTATCACAATGATCATCATCGGATGCACGATATAGACCGCCAGAGATACGCTCCGCGCCCATACAAGGCGTTTTCCTTCTAAATGCAGAATCACAGAAAACAGAAAATACATACAGAGCGGCAGAAATACATACATGCTGTCATGGCGCTGGAACCTAAAATGATGCAGAAGCAGCCCCTCTCCCAGCATCAGCGCAAGACTGACGCAAAGACCAAAGCTGCTTTTTCTCAGGGAGATTCCGGCGTGTTTCTCCGCCAGAAAGCCGCCCAGGACAAAAAAGACAGGGGCAAAGAAAATACCATTTCTTGTATGATCAAAGATCTGAAACAACAGCTCGTACAGATTATTCAGTCCGGAAATCTTTTCTGTAATCCCGTAGTTGCTGTCGCCAAAGAGCCCGGCCAGATACAAAAGAGACGCTGTGATAAGGGCACCTGCCCAACCCTGCCTTTTCACCAGATACCAGGCAATCGCCGCTCCCATAATAGATGCCGGAAGATACCACAGGTGATAGAGGGTACCGTCAAATACAAGATCCCTGATTATATTCGGCAAAAGCGGTTCCATTTGGAAATAGCCGTTATAGAGATTGACCGGCAGATAGAATAATATGGCCGCGCCATAGATCACAGCCGTTTTTTTCCAAAAATCTTTCAGTCGCTTTGTATCCCGGCTGTAACGGGAGATCAGGAAAAAACCGGATGTCATAAAAAAGAACGGAACCGCTGTGCGGGCTATGATCCGTGTCAGTATAAAATCCCCCGTTTCACTGAAGGAAGCAAGCGGCGATGTATGAATGGCAATAATCAGCAGGGCCGCAATCATCCTGAAGGCGTCGATTCCCGTATAGCTCTTACTTTTTTCCATTACATTCCTCCGTTCTGTACAGATCCGTCAGCTGACGCAGCATCTGCGTAAATGACAGGCCGGCCCCTTTCATCATATTGGGATAGCGGCTGTGAGAGGTAAATCCCGGTATCGTATTCACCTCATTAAACACGATCTCTTTTGAAGGTGTAAAAAACAGATCCACTCTGGCAAATCCGGAACAGCCAAGGGTCCTGTAAATGGTAACCGCCGCTTCCTGTATCCGCTTTTCATCCTCGGCGGAAATCCGTGCCGGCATATGGATTTTCGAGGTCTGCAACGTATATTTTTCTGTATAGTCGAAGAAGCCTTCTGACAATTCAATCTCATCGACTCTTCCTACCGTCAGGATCTCATCTCCGAGTATGGCGCATCCCACCTCAAATCCCTCCACCGCCTCCTCCACGATCACCTCCGAATCATGTTCAAAGGCCCGGTCGATTGCTGCATCCAGCTCTTCTTTTTGCGTTACTCTGGTGATTCCAAAGGAAGAGCCTGCACGGACAGGCTTTACAAAAAGCGGACAGGAGAGCTTTTCTTCCGCCTCTCTTCTGCCTTCTTTTCTTCCGGAGCTTCTGAAGGTTATCGATCTGGGGACGGCTATTCCGGCAAGACTCACAAGTTTATGAGCCCTGTCTTTGTCCATACAGAGTGCTGACGACAGGCAGTTACATCCCACAACCGGAATCCCTGCCAGCTCAAACAGTCCCTGTATTGTGCCGTCCTCGCCGTTTTTGCCGTGTAGTACAGGGAATACCAGATCCATCTCAATCACATGGTACCGATCCCCGGTAAGCTCCAGGAATCCTTTCACCACCGGACTTGGAGAAACAGCCAGCGGATACAGATGCGGCCTGTCCGCTGACCATGTATCCTTTGAGATCCTGCTGATTTCACCTGTGTAGTGATACCATTCTCCTTTCCTGGTAATCCCCACCGGAAATACCTCAAATTGATCCTGATCGATATTTTCCAGAACAGAGGACGCCGATTGTAATGACACCTCATACTCTGTGGAGTTCCCCCCAAAAATAACTGCAAGCTTTGTTTTCTGCATTTTATCCTCCATTATTCCGAAGCGTTTACGCGACAAGGGGCTTATCAGGCTGCATAAGCATCAAATTTCCTTATGCGGGCCTGCGCAATCGAGTAGGGGAACGCTTTTCTCCACTACTCGCGCGCGGGGTGTGTGCTGCGTAGCAGCAATTTTCCATACACACCCCTGCGCATAAAAAACAGCACGTTCATCACGGTACTGTAATCGTACCAGTAACAAACATGCTGTTTCTTTGTTTCTTCTTAATACATCCTGCGGTTTTTCCGTGTAATTTATTATGATTTTACTAAGGACTCCGTCAGGAATCGGGAATCGTCACTTCGAACTTTATCCTCTCATCCTCGCTTTCCGCCGTTATGGACCCGCCGTGAAGCTCCACAATCTCCTTCGCAATGGCAAGCCCCAGTCCTGCACCGCCGCTTTTGGAGCTCCGGGCACTGTCCAGCCGGTAAAACTGCTCAAAAATGCGCGCAAGCTTTTCGGCGGGAATGGGATTGCCGCAGTTCACAAAACGGATCTTTACCTCCCTTTCCTCCCGAACTGCCAGGATGTGAACCGTACTGTTTTCAAAACTGTAATTTACTGCATTCCGTAACAGATTATCGAAGACACGCTGCATTTTATCCACATCGCATCTGACCATAATATCCGGATCTGCTTCCAGATCGCACTGTAAGTTTTTTTCTGCAAGCATGGGCCGGAACTCGAAGATAAGCTGCTCCAGAAAACGGGTCAGGTTTACGCTGCTGTATGCAAGGGTAATATGAGAGAGGTTAAATCGTGTGATTTCAAAAAATTCATTGATCAGGTCTTCCAGATGCTCTGCTTTTTCCAGCGAAATCGACAGGTATTTCTCCCTTAATTCCTCTGATATCCGGTTCTCATCCCGCAGAAGAGTCTGATATCCGATCACAGAAGTGAGAGGCGTTTTCAAATCATGGGCAAGATACACCACAAGATCGTTTTTACGCCGTTCGGCCGCCTCCGTTTCCTGCTTACGTTTCTCCAGTGTACGGCGGATAAAGCGAATCTTCTTTTCTACTGCTGCCAGTTCGGGGGAAAGGCTGATCTCCTCTGTGTTTTCCTCCACAAGAGAATCGATTCCCCTGTTGATCTCGTTAAAGTACCCGGTGAAACTGTTTAAGTACAGACGCAGTATAACCAGAAACACAGCCAGTATGGCCAGCATGAAAATCAGCGTCATATTATTTCTGAAGACCCGCTGATACACCGCCAACGCCCTGTCATAGTCTCCGTAAACAAATCGTTCCAAAAAGCCCACCATTGTATTGGCAAATCGTCCGAAAAACAAATTACTGTAAATCACATATATGATCATAATAGCGGCAATCATCATGCCTACTGTTTTGACAAATATTTTTGTCCGCAGCCGGCGATACTCACTGCCGATTCTTTCTTTTCTCTTATTCAATCGTATATCCCACTCCCCACACCGTTTTGATAAACTTCGGCTTCCTGTCCGGCTCCTTCAGCTTTTCCCTGATTCTTCCGATATGAGCCATGACCGTATTGTTGTTATCCAGAAATTTTTCGCCCCAGATCTTTTCAAACAGCTCCTCAGAAGAGATCACTCTTCCTCTGTTCTCGCACAGATACCACAGGATCGAAAATTCAATCGGAGTCAGCGCGACTTCCTTTCCATAGAGGATACATTTGTGCGTATCTCTGTTAATGACAAGCCCTCTGATATCATATTCCGCTGCCAGAGCATCTTTTTCCCGCACCGGAGCTGCATTATTATAGCGAACATAGCGGCGCAGCTGCGTCCTCACTCTTGCCGCCACCTCTAACGGGTTGAATGGCTTGGTGATATAATCATCCGCTCCAATGGTCAGCCCCAGAATCTTATCGGTATCCTCCCCCTTCGCGGTCAGCATAATAACAGGATAAAAATGCTGTTCCCTGATCTTCTGACAGATATGAAAGCCATCCACATCCGGAAGCATCAAATCCAGAATCGCCAGATCGATCTCTTCTGACTCGATGCATCTGAGGGCATCTGTGCCGTTATAACATTTATATACCGTGTAGCCATCATTTTTCAGGTACACCTCTATCAGATCCGCTATTTCTTTTTCATCATCCACGATCAAAACTTTTTCCACTGATCCTGCCTTCTTTCTGCTTTATCATGAAATTTCTCTGATCCGTTTTCGCAGAGGAAGAATCAGAGACGGAGACACTGAAAGTTCATCGATCCCCATTTTCAGGAATTCCTCTGTAAGCGCCGTATCCGCTGCCATCTCCCCGCAGATACCGACCCTTTTCCCACAGCGGTGTGCATTTTCCGTCACCATTTTTATCATGCGCAGGACAGCCTTATGACCGGGATCATAAAAGTCCGCCAGATTTCCGTTCCGCCGGTCAAGAGCCAGCGTATACTGGGTCAGATCGTTGGTTCCCACACTGAAAAAATCCGCCTTTCTGGCCAGCTCGTCGCTGACCATAACCGCTGCCGGCGTTTCAATCATAATTCCCTGTTCCGGAACTGTATATGCAGCCTGCTCCTTTCTCAGTTCCTCCTTCACCTCTTCCAGAATCTGATAGATCCGCATCACTTCCGCCGTAGCCGTAATCATCGGATACAAAATCGAAAGATTCCCATAGACAGATGCGCGCAGGAGGGCCCGGAGCTGGGTTTTGAAAAGGTCAGGGCGCCTGAAACAGATGCGGATGCCCCGGCAGCCAAGGGCCGGATTCTCTTCTCTGACAGTACCAAGATAATCCGCCCCTTTATCCGCCCCCATATCCAGCGTCCGGATGATCACTCTCTTGTCCCCCATCTTCTCAAGTACGGTTCTGTACGCCAGAAACTGTTCCTCTTCTGCAGGGGGCGTCTCTCTTCCCAGATATAAAAATTCACTGCGCATAAGCCCTATCCCGCCTGCATCATTCTCCAGAGCCTGCTCCACTTCCCCGCCTCCGCCGATATTCGCATATACCTCTATCTTCCGTCCGCTCAGCGTTCTGTTTTCCCTGCCTTTCATCTCCATCAGAAGTGCGGCCTTTTCTTTTTCTTCCCGTATCCTTTGTTCCGCCTTCCCGATGAGGACTTCATCCGGCTCAAAAATCACCTCGCCGTTTATCCCGTCCACAATCGCTTTCATGCCTGTCCGGAGTTTTGACAAATCCATCGGTACTGCCACCAGCGCCGGGATATTCATCATCCGCGCCAGAATCGCCGTATGGGAATTGACAAAACCGCAGACTGTGACAAATGCCAGTATCTTCTTTCTGTCCATCAGCAGTGTTTCAGCGGGCGTCAGATCCTCCGCCACGATGACAGACGGCTCTGTGAGCACAAAGCCTTTTTCCTCTCTTTCATCCAGGCATCGGAGCAGCCTCTCTGAGATATCCTTTATATCCGCTGCCCTGGCTTCCATATAATCGTCGTCCATTCCAAGGAACATTTTTGAAAAATGCTCTCCCGCCGCCGCAACAGCGTCCTGCGCACATGTCTGCTCTGTCCGGATTCTCTCACATATCGCGTTCAGATAATTCTCATCCTCCAGTATCATCTGGTGTGCCTCAAAAATGGCCGCGCCGTTTTTTCCCACCTCCAGAGCCGCCTTTTGACACAGACTCCCAAGCTGCTCCTTGGCCGTCCTCACCGCCTGTTCCAGCTTCCGGATCTCCTCCTCCGGATCCGTCTTTCTATCCGGTGGTGCCTTTCTGTCCTGGCAGGCGTTCTTACTCCTTTCCGGCCTCAAATCCTCTTCCCGCAGCACTGCCGCCGGGCCTGCGGCTATTCCTTTGTGCGCTGATTTTCCAACAAACCTTATCATGCTCTTTCCTTCTACTTAAAATACGGTTTTTCCTGTCCTGTTTTTCATATACCATATCACAAAAAAAGTGATTTATCAAACATCTTAATTTCTGTCTGACAGATCACCTTTTAATATATCGAATCGAGCAGGGAAAATTTTCTCCCTGCCCGCGCGCTTTTTAAAATCTGATTTCTCCGGCCTTACTTCTTTAATCTCACAACATTCCAGCTGTGCTTTCCAAATACGGTACTGAAGTGTCCTTTCTCCATATGAGAAGCGTTTCCTGTCGTAGGAATCACCCTGTCCGGGTTCTCCTGGGTATTCACCGCCTTCATATCGTCATTGGTCAGAATAATATGCTCCACCACCTGATAATCCTGAAACTGTCTCAGATCGCAGCTCACCTCCAGATCCTCTTCCAGGTTCTTGTTTACGGCGAAAATAGTGAGCTCCTCCTCTTCTTCATTCCAGATACACACGCTGTCCAGGAAAGAAACCTCCCCATAGGTCCTGCTCTCATAAAAAGGAGCCCTGATCTGGGTATTCAGAACCGTTCCTCTTCCATATACGCTGGCATGCATATAAGGATAAAAAATACTCTGACGCCATGCTCCGGTATCAGATGTCATGATAGGAGCAATCACATTTACCAGCTGTGCCAGACAGGCCACCTTCACTCTGTCTGCATGCCGCAGAAGAGTAATAAGCATACTTCCCACTAACAGCGCGTCTTCAAAATTATAAATATCTTCCAGCTGGTGCGGCGCCTGCACCCACTTTTCCAGCTCCTTATCCGCCTCATGGCTGTGATACCACACATTCCACTCGTCAAAAGAAAGATTGATCTGCTTTTTACTTCTCTTCTTTGCCTTCACACAGTCGGCAATGGAAAGTACGGACGTAATGAACTCGTCCATCCCCTTGGAATTCGCCAGAAATTCCGGTGTGTCATCAGCCTCGTTTCCATAATATTGGTGGAGGGAAAGATAGTCCACATGCTCATAGCATTCGCCGAGCACTTCATCCTCCCAGTATCCGAAGGTATCCATGGTAAGAGAGGAGCTTCCGCAGGCTACCGTTTCAATATCCGGATCCATGAATTTCATCAGACGCGCCGTCTCCGCTGCGATCCGTCCGTATTCCTTTGCCGTCTTATGTCCCATCTGCCAGGGGCCATCCATCTCGTTGCCCAGACACCAGAGTCTGATATTATGCGGCTGCTCATATCCGTGCTTCTTTCTCAGATCACTGTAATACGTACCCCCCTTAAAATTGCAGTACTCCAGCAGATCCTTGGCTTCCTCCGGTCCTCTGGTTCCCAGATTGACTGCCATCATCACCTCCGTGCCTGCCTTTTTGGCCCAGTCGGCAAATTCATTCAGGCCAAACTGATTACTCTCCACCACATGCCATGCCAGATCCACTTTGGAAGGACGCATATCTTTCGGTCCCACGCCATCTTCCCAGTGATAACCGGATACAAAATTTCCGCCCGGATAGCGCACAATGGGCACCTGCAGTTCCCGGACCAGTGCAAGCACATCCTTTCTCAGTCCCTGCTCGTCGGCAAAAGGGCTGTTCTCCTGATAGATCCCCTCATACACAGCCCGTCCCAGATGTTCGATGAAGGATCCGAAAATCCTCTTGTCTACCGCTCCCGTGAGGTAGTATTTGTCCACAATAATCTCCGCTTTTTTCATTTTATTCTCCCTTTCTGCGCCGCCCTGACCGCTCGTTTTTTAATATCTTTATTATAATCTCCGTCTTCCATTTTTCCAGTTCCTTTTCTCCGATATGATTGACTTTTCTTCCGGTCATCTTTCCCGCCTCTCCTTTGTCTTATTCGCAGCACCGGATCATCACGAGTCTTCCCCTTGTACTTTCTTCTCTGAAATGATAAAATTTAACAAAGGAGTCGTTTATGTATCAGCTGAATTTCTGTGAATACAACCGTTCCAATCAGGATTATGACAGAATTTTCCGCCCTTCCGGGAGCGGAGATTATCTTTTTTTGCTGCTGAAAACACCTATGAAGGTTTACCTGGAGGAGGGCCTTGTTATCACCCGCGAAAATGCCTGTATCCTCTATACGCCGGGCACGGCGCAGAATTATCAGGCTGTGCGCCGTTTCTGTAACAGCTATATTCACTTTTCTTCCGATGAAAATCCGGCTCTGTGCTTTTCTCTTCCGGAAAACCGCGTTTTTTATCCGGGAAATGCTGCCGTGATTGATTCTTACATTTCACAGCTTCAGCAGGAGTATTTCTCCCGCTTTCTCTTTCGTGAGGACTCGATCCATTCTCTGATGCGTCTGATGTTTCTTTCCATTGCCCGCGGGCTTCTTCAGGAGGCTTCTGATGAGAGGGAGGAAGGAAGCTTTTATTCTGCCTTTCAGAAACTGCGCCTGAAAATGCTCACCGACTGTCATGAAGACTGGGATATTGAACGCCTCTGCAGGTGCGTCAATCTGGAAAAAAGCCAGTTTTATGTTTATTACAAAGATTTCTTTTCTTCCACTCCCAAATCCGACCTGCTCCATGCCCGTCTGGAAAAAGCAAAAAACCTGCTGAGCAACGAGGCTCTGCAGGTGAAAGAAGTTGCACATCTGTGCGGTTTTCATAATTTGACTCATTTTGTCCGGTACTTTAAAGCTTACTGCGGATGCGCGCCGGGAGAGTACACGCGGAGAATGTATCCCCGGGAGGGTTATACCCTGTAGGGTTATACTCTGCAGGATAATTGATTCTCCTTTTGATCACTCCTCCCTCCCATTGGTTGCCAGCAGCGAACACATCTTATGCATGGTCAGTTTTTCTCCCTCTGCAGTGGTCACCCTGCCGCCCGCCTCCTCCACCAGCAGGGCGCCGGCCGCAAAATCCCATGGCGAAAGACACAACTCAAAAAACACTTCGGCTCTCCCTGCCGCCACACTGCACAGGTCCAGGGCCGCTGATCCGCTTCTTCTCACATCCAGCGCCCTCCTGAAATAATCATATGCCATCTCAAAGGAACGCTTCCCCAGTTCTTCATAGTAGGGAGCCGTACCAAACAGGACGAGCCCGTTGCTTAAAGGCTCCTCTGAAACATGAATTGATTCCCCGTTCAGATATGCCCCCTGCCCTCTGATGGCCGTAAACATTTCATTTAAATAGGGGTTGTACACCACTCCCATATACCGCTCCCCATCCAGCGTAAGACCCACAGAAATCACGCTCATGTGATAATCCTTAATAAAGTTGGTGGTGCCATCGATGGGATCCACAATAAAGGCATATCCCTTTGCTATGGATGCATGGATATCCTCCTCCTCTCCCACAAACACTGCCTCCGGCAGGATCTGAAGAAGTTCTTTTTGGAGCTTTTGCTGTATCCTTTTATCATAAGCCGTGACAAAATTCGCGTGCCCTTCTTTCTCGTCGATACAGCTCTTGTTTCTGTCCGCGTGCAGAATAATCTCTCCGCACGCCCGCACCACATCCGCTATTCTCTTCTGTAATTCCTTTTCTTCTATCATGATTCCCCCCATTTCTGCGCTGCTTTGTTGCGCAAAGCCATGAATGGCTTAACAAGTTTGTGGATGCATCGCAGACACAAACTTGCAGAGGAAAGATTTGAAAAATCTTTCACTCTTAACCTCTCTTTTACAGGAAGCGGCATCCTCTGTCTGCCGCTTCCCTGCCTGTGTACAGGCCCGCAATCAGGCAATGGAAGATTCCTTTCCTGCCCGATTCAATATTTACGTGTCAGTCCAAAACCATATTCATAATAATTACCCGCCTGATCACGGTATGCATAGGCTTTTCCGTTCTCATCCTTCATGGAATCCGGCATATACTGATCTTTGTCAAATCCCGGAACATCGTTGGGGCTGATACACACGCCGTCCCGGTTCACTGCCAGTACGCTGTCGTCTTTGGGAAGGGTAATGGAAAGTCTGCCCACAGGTTCAAAACGCCCGAACAGGATATCCAGCACTGCCTCCGGAAAAGTATCGAATCCGGCAGTCAGCACATCCGCCCAGGGTTCTGCATTTCCTACCATCCAGGCCAGAGGGAAATTCACATTGACAACCACCTTACCGCCATTTTTATGAACCGTTTCCGCAATGAGAGAAAGCCGTCCGGCCCCGCATAAAGTGGTCTCCCTGTGCGTCTCCTCCACCGGTCTTCCTTCCTCATCCACATTGCAGACGACTTTATCCTCGCAGATATCCAGTTCCAGATAACCGGGCGTTGCATGAAAATAGCTCCCGCTGCCGGGGTATAAGAACAAAAGCGCAATCTCCGCCTGAGACGGATCCTCCACCAGCTCCACATCTCCCAAAAGCGCCTTTAACTCCTTTGTTCTGGCATCGCCATCTTCCCTGGTCTTTCCGAATGCCCCGGCATAAATCCTGCTGCCGGTCTTCAGCGGCAGTACGCCGCTGTCCTTCAAAAGCACGACGCTCTGACGATGTACCTTTGCGGCTTCCTCCCAGTCCTTTTTATCCGCGATGGTTTCCTCCGCCTTTTTGGGGTCTGCATAGGGATTTTCAAACATTCCCATCCGGAACATCTCCGCCAGGGTACGGCTCACCGCCCGGTTCAGGCTCTCCTCCGTCAGCACCAGATCCTCTTTTGCAAATCCTTCCGGAACAGGGTGGGTCGTATAATAGTCATTAACAGCGCGGTCATATGCTTCATGGGCCGCCTCGTCGTCAAAAGCGCCGCTGATCAGGTCCACTCCGCTCTGCGTAACGGCAAATCCCACCCGCTCCGCAATATCCAGCATTTCCACGCCCCATGCCATATTCCTTGTAATACCGCTGTCGGAATTGATATAACCGTCAAATCCCATTTGGCTGCGGAGCATTTCGTCTATGAAAATTTTATTATATGCAAAGCCGTATGGGCGCAGCTCCAGCGGTTCTTTTTCATAATCCTCCTGTCCGGCGCTTTTTTCTGCGGCGGGCTTGGAATAATAAGGCATAATGGAGGAAGCATGATACTTCACCGCTGCTTCAAAGGTGGGGACATGGTATTGCTGAAGGCTTCCGGGGGTGGCATATACATTCCACTGGCCGGCCGCATAGTGCGGATCAAATCCGTTTTCGCGGGCGCCTCCTCCCGGAAAGTGCTTTACAGTCATGGCAACACCCTCCGGAGTAACTCCCTCTTTACTTCCCTGAATCCCCGGAATCAGATGCTCCATAATCTCTGAAATCAGAGCCGGATCCTCCCCAAAGGTGCCGAAGGTACGCTGCCAGCGTGGGTCCGTCACCACATCCGCCATATACATATATCCCTTTTTCAGGCCGCAGGCATTCCACTGGCGCCTGACGATGTCTGCAAAGGTATCGATAATGCCGATATCTCCGGTTCCCTTCACGGCGGCCGCAATACCCAGGGTTCCCGGATAAGATGCAAATACGCCTGAAGCATCATTCATCCCGAAAACTGCCTCTCCATTTTCATTCCGGCTGTTGCTCATAACCTGCACCGGAACAAAATGTTCGCAGTCCTCCGCCAGATACTGCAGCTGATTTAAATAATCGGCCAGGTCCGCCGGCGCAGGATTCTCCCGGAGAATCAGATGCCGCGAAAAATTCTTTTTGATCAGCTCACTGGTTCCCGGCAGACGCAGCGCGCCAAAAATATTTTCCGCCCCTTCCACCGGAGCCTCATCCACCAGATTCGTCTCGTCTCCCTCCGGAATGTGGCCTGCAGCGGCCAGCTGCCTGCTGGGATACTTCGGTCCCATGCGCCAGTCTGAGGTGAAAAGCTGTCCGATCTTTTCATGAGAAGTCAGCACTGCTGCGTATGCTTTCGCCCTCTCCTTTTCCGGAAGCCGCCAGTCATTGACCGCAGACACTTCTCCGCTTCCGTCAATGTCTTTGAAATACAGCCCATCCTTTTCAATGACTCTGCGCTCTACCGTCCCAATCACAGGCCCCGACGGATTGGAAAAGTAACGGACATGTTCGCTCGCTTTTTTTGCCATAGATCATACTCCTTTCTGAATTCTTATCTATCTATGATACCATAATCTTCTCTCTGCTACAAACCGGAAGTCAAATAGTAACATTGACTACATCAGTGTGGCAACTGCCTTCATCAGGCGCCCTGTGAGCTTGACTGTCCACTTTTCCCTGCGGACCGTTTCCATTGTGACCTGTCTGCATTTTGCAAGCGTGGCTTGAAAATCTGCTTCGATTTCCCGGACACAGTCTGTCCGGTACATATAGGTAGCACACTCGAAATGATGATACAGGCTTCGGTAATCCAGGTTGATGGTTCCCACAACCGCCTCCGCCGAGTCGCTGACAAACACCTTTGCATGGACAAAGCCGGGCGTATATTCATATATCTTTACCCCCGATTCCAACAGGGAAGCATAATGGGTCTTGGCAAGGGCATAGGGTATCGCCTTATCCGGTATCCCCGGCAGCAGCAATACCACCTCCACCCCTCTCTCGGCGGCGAATTTCAGCGCTGTTTCCAGCTCGCCGTCCAGGATCAGATAGGGTGTCATAATATGCACATAGGACAATGCTCTGTTCAGGATATCCATATATACCCGCTCGCCCAGCTTCTCATTGTCCAGCGGACAGTCTCCATAGGGAATGACATAGCCCTCCGCCTCTTTTACCGGCGGCGCGGGATAGGAGAGGAAATGCTCTGACTCATCTTCCTTTTCGTCGATCCCCCACATCTGCAGAAACATCAGCGTAAAGCTTTTGACTGCCTCTCCCTTTATCATCACAGCCGTGTCCTTCCAGTGGCCGAATCTGACCTTCCGGTTAATATATTCATCCGCAAGATTCACGCCTCCGTTAAAGGCCGTATGCCCGTCAATCACCAGAATCTTTCTGTGGTCACGATAATTATAATAGGTGGAAATAAAAGGTGATACGGGTGAAAAAACCTTACACTGAATGCCCAGCGCCCTGAGTCTCTTCGGGTAGTCATGGGGGAGAAGCGCAAACTCGCATGTCCCATCATACAGAACGCGGACCGTTACCCCTTCCGCCGCTTTGCGGGCAAGGATCTCCAGTACTCTGCCCCACATAAGTCCTTCATCCACAATAAAATATTCCATAAATATGAAATGTTCTGCCGCTTCAAGCTGTCTGAGCATCTCTTCAAATTTATCCTCTCCCAGCGGGAAATAGGTAACCGCCGTATGCGCAAAAACCGGATGACATCCGCTCCTGTGTATATAGTGCGCCAACGCCGCCACCCCCGGATTTTCCTCCTCCAAATGAGCCGTTACTTCCTTTGACTGGGAGATGCGCTCTTTCGTATCTGTAATGATCTGGTCGACGCGTTCCTTCAGCGCCCTGTGCCCGATATCGGTCTGCGTATACAGATACAGGAGCACCCCGAATACCGGCAGGAGCATGATCACAATCAGCCATGTGATTTTGGCTGTGGGATCAATCCTGCTGTTCAGGAGATAAATCACCATAACAAAGGTCAACAGAATCGTTCCTCCGAAAATATGAGGGAGAAATTCCTCAAACCACTGGAAAATGCCAAACAGGATCAGCACCTGTACCGCCATCAGAAGCAGAAACAGTCCAAACCGGCTGAATATGGCATGGATTATACCCTTTTGTCCCTTTTTTAACAGGATAAGTCCTTTGTTTTTGTAATCTGCTTTCATCCTCTGTCTTCTCCTGCTTTCCACATTTTTTTGCTCAGGACAATTCCCAGAAGCAATAAGGCCGGGAAAACCACGGCGGCAAGAATTCCTTTTTTCAGATCCTCGCCAAACAGGCTGGAGACCATACCCACCACTGTGGGCCCCCCTGAGCAGCCCAGATCCCCTGCCAGCGCCATCAATGCAAAAAGAGCCGTACCACCCTTTGGCAGCGATGCCGCCGCCTTACTGAATGTGCCCGGCCACATAATCCCTACCGACAGTCCGCACACAGCGCATCCCACCAGTCCAAGCACAGGACTCGGCACCAGAGAAATGCACAGATAGGAAATCATACACAAAAGACTGCTTCCCGCCATAAACTTGTCCAGATCTATCTTTTCTCCATATTTTCCATAAAACGCCCGGGCTGTTCCCATAAGAACGGCAAAGGCAAGAGGGCCTGCCAAATCTCCTGCCGTCTTGCTGACCCCAAGCCCTTTCTCCGCAAAGGTGGACGCCCATTGGCTGACAGCCTGCTCGCTGGCTCCGGCACAGGTCATCATCAGCAGAAACACCCAGAAAATCTTCATCCCTGCCAGCTCTTTCATTGAAAGTCCCTTCTCTCCCTCCTCGATCAGAGAGGCCATGGGAACCTTTGTAAACAAAAACATATTAAACAGAGGGATCAGGGCCCACACCAGCGCCAGGATCCTCCAGTTTGCAATGCCAAATATCCGGAAAAACACAGTGGAAATCAGCACCACTCCCACATGTCCCCAGCAATAAAAGGAATGAAGCAGGCTCATAGTCTGCTCCTTATGCTCCGAAGGGCATGCCTCCACCACCGGACTGACCAGCACCTCCAGCAGTCCGCCGCCAATGGCGTAGAGCATGACCGCAACAAGGAGCCCGGCAAAAGGATTCCCCAGCAGTCCCGGCAGTACTGCCAGCAGCGCAAGGCCTGCCGCCGCAAAAATATGGGCCAGTACCATAGATGTCCGGTAACCGATCCTGTCCACAAATCCCACAGAAAGCAGATCCACCAGCAGCTGAAGGCCAAAATTAATGGTCACCAGCATGGTGATCCGGGACAGCGGAATCCCATATGTATCCTGAAAGGTTAAAAAAAGCAGCGGTACAAAATTGTTCACGATGGCCTGTACAATATAGCCGATAAAACAGGCATATATGGTTTTTTGATATTGGTTATTCATTTTTTGTCTTCTCCTTTTTCTCCGGTTTTGGCCGGCGCAGCTTTCGTACATTGTAACATTTTGGAGAAGAGGATTAAAGCAATTATTGAAAAAACTGCCGGTCGGCATGTGGCTGCGCTGCCACCGGGCCTCCCGACAGTTCCTGATGCTGTTTTTTGATGCTGTTTTTGATTCTAATTCCCGCCAATATCATATATCGAGCGCAGCTTCACGCTCCCGGCCCGGCCGGATAACACCGTAACTTTCCTTTCACCACCGCTCATGTCAAAGTAATTGTCGGAAAGCTTAAGATCTCCATCCTCCCCCAGAATCTCAACACATTTTGCATACGCCTTTGCACTGACCGTGATCTCGTTCCCCTGTATCGTCCAGGACAGACAGGGATCCTGAAAAGCAAAGTGTTTGGGAGCACAGAACAGGGTTGTTCCCCCGGAAATAAGCCTATCCTGTTTCCAGAACTCATACTCCACATAATTTTCCAGCTCGTCCGCATCCGGAAAAGTGAGTTTTTCTATCCACCTGGCCGACAGCGCCGGGATCTCCATCTCTTCACTTCCCTGACACAGAATATCGGCATGTGCGTTCCGCAGATACCAGACCGCCCTTCCGCAGACTTTTTCCATCGTCTCGTTTACCACACATAAATGTGCCGATTTTTCTATCCCTTTGGGTTCCGCTACACAGGAAGGTCTCTGTGTCATCTCTCCTTCTTCACAGCAGGAGATCATAACCGGTGCGAAAAAGCGTTTTGCAAAATAGTGAAGCGCCTTCCACCTTCCGTAATAGTCAATACTTGCCCAGGATGCCACCGGCCAGCAGTCGTTAATCTGCCAGTAAATGGTTCCCATGCACCGTCCCCGGTTTCTTCTCCAGTGCTCCACTCCATAGCGGACCGCATCCGCCTGCAGCAGCTGGGAAGCGTATAAAAGCAGATCAAACCGGACGGGATACAGATAGGTCTGGGACAGATAATTTAATATCTTACCGTTGGCCGCACGATTCCGCTGATGCATCTCCATGATCCTTGAAAAAATGTTTCTGTCCTCAGGGCGTGTAAAGCTCTCCACCGTCTTCAGGCAGGGAAAGGATTGAAAGCCGAATTCTGAGACATAGCGGAAATAATAGTTCCTGTAATCAGAAAAGGGCTTGTTTCTGTGCCATACATCCCAATAATGCACATCCCCTCTGTCCGGGTCGTTGGGATATTCAAAACCGCCCCCGCTTGAAGGAGAGGAAGGCCAGTAGAATCTGTCGGGATCCTCTTCCTTCATAATGCGGTCAATGAGATACTCAAACATCTGAATGTAATCGGATTTCGTTTTTCCGTTGGCGTGATAGTCCCCTTCCTGCTGCTGCCACTCCATCTCATTGTTTCCGCACCAGAGTGCCAGAGAGGCATGGTGTCTGAGTCTCCTCACATTCTGCCGGATCTCCTCTGTAATATTTTTTTCAAATGCCGGCGTCAGTACATAAACCGCGCAGGCAAACATACAGTCCTGCCAGACCATCAGTCCCAGCTCATCGCAGGCGTCAAAGAAATCATCATCGGGATAGTAGCCTCCGCCCCACACCCGTATGGTATTATAATGAGCTTCTGTACAGTCTTCCAAAAGCTTTCTTGTCCTCTCAGGCGTAATCCTGGGAAAAATACTGTCCTCCGGAATATAATCCGCTCCCATGGCAAATACCGCAACACCATTGACCTCCTGTGCGAAGGATTCTCCCCACTGGTCTTTCTGCCTTCTGACCGTCATGGTGCGCAGGCCGATCTTCTTTTCCCAGAGATCCAGTATCTCTCCTTCCCGGCTGTACAATGTCACCGATACCCGGTACAGGGGCTGCTTACCATACCCTCTCGGCCACCACAGCCGCGGCTGCTCTATTTCTCCGGCATCCCGGAAGGAAAGGATCTCTTTTTCGTCAGGATCAAATACCTTTGTCTCGATCCTCACATCCTCCTGTCCCGGATTTCTCACTTCCGCTTCCGTTTTCAGAATCACCTTCTGCGCTTCATGGCTCTGCCGGATCCGTACATTTTCCAGACGTGCTCCGTTCCATCCCATAAGCTCGATCTTTCTCCAGATGCCGGCATCCGGCAGACGAGGGCCCCAGTCCCATCCAAACATACAGTGAGTCTTTCGCAGCAGAGGAAATCCTTCCATTGCATCCAGCGACCCTTCCACAGGATATTCCTTCAACGCTTCTTTTATATAGCGAATGGGGGAATGCAGGACGATTCGAAGCCTGTTTTCACCGGCAACAGCGCAGGGCTTTACATCAAACTGCCAGATTCTGTGCATGTTGTCCGCCTTTCCAAGCAGCGTTCCGTTCCATATCACATCTGCAACCGTGTCCAGTCCGTGACATTGCAGCAGAATGAATTCATGTGCCAGAAACTCCTCTTCCAGCCGGATCGTCCTTTCGTAGAAATAATCTTCTTCCATGAGAGCGGTTGCTTTCAGCTCATTATCCCTCCAGTAGGGATCTTCCATCATGCCCGCATCCTGCAGAGCCTGATATACGCTCCCGGGTACCGCTGCCTCTATGGCAAAGCTCCGCTTTGCATCCTGCAGCTTCCATATTCCGTTCAGCTCCAGATATTCCACCATCTTATCTCTCCCTGCCTCCTTCCTTAGCCTGATACGCTTCCCGGGGACGCTCCCTTTCAGAAACGTCCCGGCATCTTACTCATTCACCGTGACGATCACCTTCAGTGTGCTGTCCCTTTCCAGACGGCACATATCCAGCCCTCTTCCGATCTCCTCAAGCGGAATTCTGTGTGTAATGATTCTGTCCAGTCCGGTATCCTCTCTTTCCGCCCAGTCAATACATCTCCTCAAGGAAACTCTGGCACATTCCACCCCCTGAAACTCCGGGGGACATATTCCCGCTTTCTCCAGCTCCGCTTTTTTCACTGACCAGTCAAAGGGAGGAACTCCATAGGCTATGATTTTTGTTTCCGGTTTTGCCAGAAGAATCATTTCCTTCACCACATCGCCGCCTGTGGCGTCAATTATAACATCCGGTTTTCCCGAAAGACCTTCCCAAACCCTTTCCTCAAAATTTTCTTCCCTGGAACTGAGAGCCAGATCCGCCCCCACCTCCAGAGATGTATCCAGACGAAGCTTCCTTCTGCCGATACCGCACACTCTTCCGGCCCCCAGCATTCTCGCCAGTCTGTGATAAATCAGTCCTGCGGGGCCCAGACCGAAAATTGCCACCTTATCGCCCTTTCTGATAAGCGCTTCCCCATCTTCATGGAATAACAATCTGCCGGCGCCGATTACCATCTCAAACATCGCCGCAATGTCCTCCGGGAATTCCTCCGAAATCTTTCCCACTGCTGCCTGTTCTGTATCCAGGATCACATAGTCGGCAAAAGCTCCTCCGTCCACGCTCCAGTACACAATCCGGTCGCCCACACGGATATCTTTCACTGCTTTCCCGGTTTCCACCACCCGGCCCGTACACTCATGTCCCAGAATAAAGGGAAACGGCTTATTGGGCCAGTGCTTCTCCGGTGTGTCCGTGGCATAGATTTTATTATCTGTTGTATTACAGATCGCCCCTTTTGACACATGGACCTTCAGCTGAGTTTCCTTTTCGATCTCCGGCTCATCCACCTGCCTGATCCTTATTTTACAGTTTCCTTCCACTACCGCCGCTTTCATCTTTTTCTCCATTTCTGCGCCGCCCCCTCTCTTTAACCATCAATACGGATACTTCAGTACGATCTCTTTTCCTTCCTGATTCCCGGATTCTCTCATCTTCTCAATTATGTAATCCACCCGGTATCCATCCACAACAGAGGAACAGCCTTCTCCCAGTTTTCCGGTTTCACAGTTCTTTATAAATGCCTTCAGTTCATTGATCCACTGTTCATTGCATTCGAAGGAATAAGTCTCAGGTCCGCACATACCCTGAAACCACTTTGTTACCTGCATGACCTCATAGCCCTGCCAGGAGGGATTGTCCACTCTGAGATAGCCTCTGGATCCGATCACTTCCACACTTTCATTCCATCCTCCGCGGAAGGGCTTCCACTGCGGGCCAAGATCTTTGACATCCACACGCCCCAGCTTCATATCCACATCAATTCCACTTTCCATTTTCAGGTCCGCATCCAGGAAGTAATCTCGTCCATCTTTGTTGTCATACCGGCATTTACAGGCGACGGAATGAATCTCGCCGAAGCAGTAGCGGAGCAGGTCAAGATGATGGCTTCCCGAGTGTGTCAGGAACCCGCCGCCTGAAAGCTTCGCATCGTCATGCCAGGAACCAAGCTCTTTTTCACCCGAAATCTCCGGCTCCGGCGCCGCGTTAAAGATACTGAAGGTCACAAATTCCATTTCTCCCATCTGATCCGCCAGTTCCCTGATCTTCCTGAAGCCCGGATTAAATCTCTTCATGTAGGCCGTCTGAAACATAATTCCTTTTTCCCTTACCAGCTCAACCAGCTTTGCCGACTGTTCCGAGGAAATACACAGTGGCTTTTCACAGAGTATATTTTGAAAGCCCGCCTCTATTGCATCCACACATCCCTGATAATGCATGTGATTGGGCAATGCTACCACTATACCGTCCAGCTCCTTTTCCTTTTCAAGAAGCTCTTTGTAGTCTCTGTAATACCTGGCTCCAAACCGTTCACAGGCGTTCCTGCCCGCCTCCTCGTCCAGTGAGGCTATGGCCGCCACCTGTGCATCGTCAATTCTCTCCAATGCAAAAAAGTGACATTCCGTTATAATACCGGATCCCAAAATACCTAATTTAATCATTCTGCTACTCCTTTCTGTTTCTCATAAGTTGCTATCCTTTGATTCCGCTGGTTGCCACCGACTCCACAAACTGCTTCTGAAGGATCAGGTAAACAATGACAATAGGCAGGGCCGTCAGGGTACACGCCGCCATAGTCGCTCCCCATTTCATGTCGTTAAGCGTCCTGTACCGGTCAATGGCCACCTGCATAGTCGCCATATGATCGTTCTGTACTGTGACCATCATAGGCCACAAATAGTTATTCCAGGACCAGAAGAAATTCGTAAGAATCACTGTTGTCAATGTTGGCTTTGTCATCGGCACGATAATTTTAAAATAAATTCCCAGATGCCCGCTTCCGTCAATGAGCGCCGCCTGAATATAGTCATCCGGCAGGCTCACCATACAGGAGACAAGCAAAAAAATGGAAAAGGAACTGACCGCACTTGGCAAAATCATGGCTGAGTAAGTACCCAAAAGCTTTAGTTTGGTGATCATCAGAAACAATGGAACAACCATAAGCTGAAAAGGCACCATCATAAAAGCCATGACCACTTTATTTAATATTTTCTGTCCGGGGAACCTCAGTTTCGTCAGCGCGTAGGCGACCATGCCCGACAGCCAGGCATTGAGGATCACTGTTACGAAGGACACGATCACGCTGTTTAAAAAGGTTCTCGGAACATCCATCGTCCGAAATACATACTGAAAATGTTCCAGTGTGATATGCTTCGGAATCAGATCCGGCGGATATTTGGCGATCTCATTTGAGGGCTTCAGCGCCGAGGAGACCATCCAGTAAAAAGGAAACATCGCCACTACAGCTCCCGCTATCAAAATTACAAATAAAACGATATCTATCACTTTCTGCTTTTTGTTTTTCTTCATCCGCGCCCCCTATTCAATGTCACGTTTGAAAAATTTATTTTCCAGCACGCTGATCATCATGATCAGCAGACCAACCACCACTCCAATCGCAGAAGCATAACTCATATCATGGAAGATGAATCCCTGCCGGTACAAATACAGCGACATCGTCGTCGAACTGCCCATAGGACCTCCCTCCGTCATAATATACGGTTCGTTAAAAAGCTGAAATGCCCAGATAGTAGCCATCATGATGCAGAACATGATCGTCGGATTCAGTAACGGCAGTTTGATTCTTCTGAAAATCTGAAAGCCGTTGGCTCCGTCGATCCGGGCGGCGTCAATATAATCTCTTGAAATCCCCTGATATGCCGCCAGAAAGATCACCGTATAATAGCCGATATCCATCCATGCTTTCACCAGCGAAATGGAAAGCATGGACATTTTGGGGTCAGCCAGCCAGGTCACTCCCGGCAGGCCGACAGCTTCCAGCAGATAGTTGATCATCCCGTTAGAGCTCTGTAAAAGCCACTTCCATATAATAGAGATAATGACAGACCCCGTTACCACCGGCAGAAAATAAATTCCACGAAACAGATCCCTGCCGAAAAAGTTCCGGTTCAGGATACTGGCAAACGCCATCCCGCCCAGAATGGATGTGGGAATCTGAACGGCAAAGTAAATAAATGAATTCCTTACCGCCAGCCAGAAGGCAGAATCCTGAAAGAGCCGTATATAATTGTCAAGCCCGATAAATTTTGTAAATGAATTGGTCACCAGATCCCATTTTGCAAAGCTTCCCGCGATGGCCATAAAAACAGGATAGATCATAAACAACAGGCAGAATATAATATAGGGCAGAACAAATATTATCGCTTCCTTATCCCATTTTTCCTTTTTCCGGCCCGGTCGTTTTTTCATAGGCTTCACCCCCTATTTACTCTGCAGGATCTTGTTTGCCTCCGCTTCGGCCCAGTCAAGAGCCTCCTGTGCTCCCATTTCTCCATACGCCACTTTCAGGAAGGCTGTCTGCAGAGGCAGCATGATATCGCACTCATGCAGGGTATTCATGTCAGAGATGGTAGAATTTTTTCCAATCTCCAGAAGTTCGACAGCACTTTCTCCAAACTGTTCAAACACCGGTCTGATGGTTTCGTTCTCCTGTACATCTTTTAAGCATGGATATTCTCCGGAAACTGCAAAGTCCTTTGCGCATTGTTCATCGGAAAGTAAAAATTTAATAAATTCCCAGGAGGCACGCCGTACCCTGTCGCGCTCTTCTCCTTCTTCCACTCCCAGCTCGTCAATAATACAGAAATTTCTCACAAATCCGTAAGTATCCACTTCGCCCCGCTCTGTTCCATCCGGTACAGGGATAGGCCCCATAACAAACTCAAAATCTTCTGCTGCGGAATTCTTGATGGATGCCAGCATATCCGACTGCCCTCTGGCGGATGCCGTCTGTCCGGTTATAAAGGGATCAATATCCCAAAGCTCCTTGTATGCCCATCCCTCATCAAACAGCTTCTCATAAAACTCGTAAACCTTACGCATATTTTCATTATTGAATATAACGGATGCTCCGTCCTCCGCCACCGTCTGGTTGCCTCCGTTTGCCGCAATATAGAACGGATACATGGTAAACTGCCATCTCCACCACTCTTCTCCCATCCAGGGGGCAATGGCCCAGCGTTTGTTATCGGGATCTGTCACTTTCTGTGCAAAATCATAATATTCGGAATAGGTCCGGGGCGGATTTGCCGGATCCCACTTGATTTCCTCCATCATTTTTTTGTTATAAAACATGACATTGGGGGAGGTATACCAGGAAATAGAATATGTATTTCCATCTACCCAGGTATAATTCAGGTCCGGATCCATTCTGGCCATCTGTTCCTCAAAATCCGGGAAATTGTTCAGCGGGTAAAGCAGCCCGTTGTTCACATACCACAGATCTTCAATATTCAGAGACTGATGAATATTGGAGTTGGTCCTGGACTGAATATAAGTCATCAGCATCTCATTATCCGTATTATCAGGCGCTACGCTTCCGCTCACCTTGATGTTGGGATGCAGATTCATAAACTCCTCCACCTGCTGCTGCCCCAGCTCGATTCTTTCCGGCGTCTCATAATACCAGTAACGTATGGTTGTTTCCGGCATATTGGAAATATCTTCCGCCGTAATCCAGTCTGTCCCTGTACCCGTGCCCGAAGAATCACTTTCCGTCCCCGCCTGACTTTTCGTATCCGCCTGTACTTTTTCTGCTGATTCTTTCGTTTCTTCTGATCCGGTGCCGCAGCCTCCCAAAAGGCCAGAACACAGAATCATTCCCATACATAATGCTGTCAGTCTTCTGCTCTTTCTCATTGGAATACCTCCTGTTCTTTTGTTGTCCCCCGCCGATATGGCGCCTATCGGCTTCGTCTTCCTTCTCTCTGTTTCATTCATAATATTATGTTTCAGATATTGCTGCTCGATCTGCGAAATTATCGCAAAATTCAGCTTCTTATCCAATATCTTCTGAAAATATATTATCTCCGGCAGCTCATTTTGTCAAGTTATTTTATTGTTTTTGTAACTTTATTTTTATATAATTTTTCAAAAAAATAACTGTTGCATCACCATTTTGTAAATCCCTATTTATTCCGGACAGACAGGAAGTTTTTCTCCCTGCCCGCGTGCGGGGCGCATGCTGCGTAAGCAGCAAATTTCTCTGTGCGCCCCTGCTCACCGCGCGGCCCGCACGCCGCTTTAGCGGTATATTCCTCTGTGCGGGCCTGCGCATAAAAAAACGCCGGTCCCGGCTTTTCCCGGAACCAACGTCTTTTTTAGTCTGTGTTTCCTTTTTATTTAATTACCTTTACGGAAGCCCCTTTCTCCAATTCTCCTATGACGCTTCTGACTGTGGGTGTAAAGATTCCCCCTGACTGCACTCTTTTGATCAGGAGCTTTACCGCCTTTCTTCCCAGCGTCTCTCTTTTGACTGCATAGGTACACAGCCTTGGATGATGCAGATATGCCATTTGGATTCCGTCAAATCCGGCTATGGACACATCATCCGGCACGCGCACTCCCCGGTCGTTCAGCGCGTTGATCAGCCATAGCGCCAGTTCATCATTCCCACAGAACCAGGCCGTAGGCGGATCACTCATCTGCATAATTTTATCCGCAAGTGCTTCCACCTCATCCTTTGTAAAATTTCCCTGTTCCGTCTTCTGCAGGAGTTCGTACTCGTCTTTTCTCTCTATTCCCGCCTCCGCCAGTGCATAGCGGTATCCCTGAAGACGCTCCTTAAAGCTGCTGTAAACGCCTATATTGGCTATATAACCAATCTTCTCATGCCCGCATGAAAGAATGTACTTTGTGACAAGGTAAGCGCCGTCAATATTGGCACTCAGAACACAGTCCGCAGGCACTCCATAATGATGAAGCAGCATCATGACGCAGGGGATCTTCTCTCTCACATAATGCTCAAGATAATTCCTTCTGATCCATCCCAGGAGGATAACCCCTGCCGCATCTGTCTCATAGAACACACTGGGAATGATACATTTCTCCTGCATTGTATCATTTACACTGATCATCATCATGCTGTATCCCAACTCCGCCGAATTTCTCAGAATACTGGAAATCAGCGGGAGGAAAAATTCGCTGTCGCGGTCAAACCGGTCATCCACAATCAACAGCAGATTCCTCCTCTTCATCCTGATTTTCTGCAGGCCGCGGTAATCCAGCTCCTTTGCTTTTTCCATGATCTTTTCCCTCAGAGTATCACTGATGCCAGGCTTTCCGTTGATTGCCAAGGATACCGCATTCTTGGATATATTCAGCGAATCCGCTATGTCTTGCATTGATGTCTTTGCCATGATTTCCCCCACTTCAGTCCTGGCAGCAGCGTATGTCCCTTATTGCCGGTCAGATTTTATTTGCATCCGGTTATTCCGCGAGATGCGGAGTCCGTTGTTTTTATACATTTCCATTATAATCCCGTTTTCTCTTTTTTGTCAAGCATTGTCAAGTTACTCTCCGTTTCATCTGATAAGCCAGCGTTACACCATCTTCAAATTCCTGCCATTTCTGTATGAAATCCGTTTTATCCACATTTATCCACGTAAAAATCGTGATTCCTTCTGATCTTTTCTTATGACGTTTCCCATCATATATCTGTTTCAAATATCCAAGCCAAATGGACATGCTTGCATGTCCGCTTGGCTCGTTGCCCGCGGGAATAAATGATTTCACAGCCCGATCTTCTGAAACCGTTTCATTGACAATCCCGGGAGACCTGCTATACTAATACATTCAGAGGGAGGAAATGAACTATGGTAAGAAAAGCACTGATTGCAGCGCTGACGGCAGCACTGGTATTATCCGTACCAGCCTGTGGCGACGCCGCAAAGAATACGAATGAAAGCCGGGAAGCAGAGGTTCTGGCGGCAGACGATACTTACGCCGATGAAAAATCTCCGGACAGCGAAAAGGCAACGACCGGAGATAAAGGGGAATCGACACAGGACACTGAGGAGGAAGGGACAGCGCAATATATGATCTATCTCTTTTGTGTCAGCGAATTTGAATTAAAGGATGACATACTGACAGTGTCTTCTGAAAATGTGACAGATATCAGCTATGACGGAGAGCCGGTACAGCTGGAGGACTACCTCTTTTCCATCAGCTATCCAGTGGCGTGGAACTGCGTATGGGAAACCGTACATTTTGACTCCGCCGGCTCTTCCTTCACGGATGGAAGCGATTTTGAAGAAACTGCCTTATGCATAGATCATGACCGGAACAGCTTTCTGCATCAATATGATACGGACAGTCCTGTGGAACTGAACTCTCCCGAACTTCTGTACGGCACACTCAGTGTGACAGTTGAAAATGATAGGATCACCGACGTACGCACTCTTTATATGGACCGGCCGGCAGGAAGGCACGGTTAACAGAAAAAATTTCTGACAGAAAAGCAAAAAATCTGACAGAAAATTTTCTGTTGACAATTATAAATTCCAGTGGTAAAATCATTTTCAATTTAATAGTTTAATACTTCAAACCGATGAAGCGGAGATAACGGCAATGATGCCTTTACAGAGAGCCCGGGATGCTGAGAACCGGGTGAGAAACAAGTTGTCAAATGGACCGCTGAGGGCGCAGTCAAATGTGATTTTCACAGAGTATTCTGCGACGTTGCAGGCAGACGTCATTTGCCGGGGATATGTTGGTATCCTGCCAAGAGCACGGGTCATACCGTGAATGCAAGGTGGCACCGCGGATAATATTTGAATTATTCGTCCTTGACAGAATATATCATTCTGTCAGGGACGTTTTTTTTATGCGCAGGCCCGCATAAGGAAGTTTGCTGCTGATGCAGCCTGCGGAAAATAATTCTATCTGGAGGTATACAGCTTATGAAAATTTTACCTGATTTATGCAAGGTTCAGGCCCTCGCCGCTGCCGGAAAGTACAGGGTGCTGCCGGTCAGCTGTGAGATTTTATCGGACTTTATCACACCAATCGAGACCATACGGATCCTGAAAAATGTATCGGCTCATTGCTATCTGCTGGAATCCGCGCAGGCAGACGAGACCTGGGGGCGCTACACTTTCCTGGGCTTTGACCCGAAGCTGGAAATCACCTGCCTGGACGGCATCATGAAAATCGGAAGCCTTACGGTGAAGACGGATCATCCCTCCGATTATCTGCGCCAGATTCTTGCCGAGCACAAAAGTCCCCGCTTTGATTACCTCCCGTCCTTTACAGGCGGGCTTGTGGGCTATTTTTCTTACGATTATCTGGGATACAGCGAACCATCCGCCAAATGTGATGTGGCGGATACCGAGGCATTTAAGGATGTGGATCTGATGCTTTTTGACAAGGTTATCGCTTTTGACCACTTACGGCAAAAGATCATCCTTATGGTAAATATGACGCTGGATGATGGGGAAGCGGGCTATCACAAAGCGGTTATGGAATTAAAACAGCTGATTTCGCTTCTGAAAAACGGAGAGAAAAAAAAGGAGACAGGCGGAAGGCTGCTGGGAGAGGTCACGCCGTTATTTGACAAAGAGCAGTTCTGCCGTATGGTTGAAAAAGCAAAATATCATATCCGCGAGGGCGATATTTTCCAGATTGTGCTCTCCAACCGCTTAAGCGCTCCTTTTGAGGGCAGCCTCTTTCACGCCTACCGGGTGCTGCGCACCATCAACCCCTCTCCCTATATGTTTTACTTTTCGGGTACCGACGTGGAGGTGGCAGGGGCTTCCCCCGAGACTCTGGTCAAGCTGGAAAACGGGGTACTGCACACCTTTCCCCTTGCCGGCACAAGGCCAAGAGGCAGGACCGGCGAAGAAGACAAATTGCTGGAGGCGGAGCTTCTGGCCGATGAAAAGGAGCTTGCCGAGCACAATATGCTGGTGGATCTGGGCAGAAATGACCTGGGGAAAATCAGCGGGTTCGGCACAGTCCAGGTGGAAAAGCTGCACAGTATTGAACGTTTCTCCCATGTCATGCACATCGGTTCTACCGTGCGCGGTCAGATCAGGGAAGACTGTGACGCGCTGGATGCCATCGAGGCAGTTCTCCCGGCGGGAACTCTTTCCGGCGCTCCCAAGATCAGAGCCTGCCAGCTCATCGGGGAGCTGGAAAACAATAAGCGCGGGATCTACGGCGGTGCCGTGGGATACATCGACTTTACAGGAAATATGGACACCTGCATCGCAATCCGCATTGCTTATAAAAAGAACGGCAGAGTGTTTGTGAGAAGCGGGGCCGGAATCGTTGCGGATTCCATTCCCGAAAAAGAATACGAAGAATGCCTGAACAAGGCGAAATCTTCGCTGGAAGCGCTAAGACTTGCACAGGAGGCGGAATTATGATTCTTTTGATTGATAACTATGACAGCTTTTCCTACAATCTTTTTCAGCTTGTGGGGGAAATAAACCCGGAAATCAAAGTAATCCGCAACGATGAAATGACTGTGGACGAAATCCGGACGCTTGCCCCCGAGCGCATCATCCTTTCCCCCGGCCCCGGCAGGCCCGGGGATGCGGGGGTAATTGTGGAGGTTGTAAAAAAGCTTGGCGGAGAAATCCCCATTCTCGGCGTCTGCCTGGGGCATCAGGCCATCTGCATGGCCTTCGGCGCAACCGTCACCTATGCCAGAAGACTGATGCACGGAAAACAGTCCGATGTGAAATTTGATCCGGACTGCCCTCTCTTTAAGGAATGCCCTCCGGTCGCCCCCGTGGCCCGTTATCATTCCCTTGCGGCAGATGCGGACACGATTCCGGAGGAATTGAAAATCACCGCCCTCACCACGGACGGGGAGGTAATGGCAGTACAGCATAAAAAATATCCTGTCTATGGGGTTCAGTTCCATCCGGAATCCATTATGACCCCGAATGGAAAACAGATACTGAAAAATTTTATAAAGGAGATCTAAAATTATGATCAAAGAAGCAATTGTAAAAATCGTAAACAAAGGAGACCTCACCTACGACGAGGCATACGCTGTCATGAATGAGATCATGAGCGGACAGACCAGCCCCACCCAGAACGCGGCTTTTCTTGCGGCGCTCTCCACCAAAAGTGCCAGAGCCGAGACCACCGACGAGATTGCCGGCTGTGCGGCAGCCATGCGGGACCATGCCACAAAGGTGGAGACCGATATGGAGCTTTTTGAGATCGTAGGCACCGGCGGTGACAACGCCCAGAGTTTCAACATTTCCACCACCTCCGCCCTGGTGGCGGCGGCAGGGGGGATGAAAGTGGCCAAACACGGCAACCGCGCGGCATCTTCCCAGTGCGGTACGGCGGACTGCCTGGAAGCCCTGGGCGTAAACATCCTGCAGAGCCCTGAAAGATGTAAGGAACTGCTAAAGGAGGCGGGAATGTGCTTCTTCTTCGCGCAGAAATACCACACCTCCATGAAGTATGTAGGCGCCATCCGCAAAGAGCTGGGCTTCCGCACCGTGTTCAATATCCTTGGCCCCCTCACGAATCCCGGTACGCCCTCCCTGCAGCTTCTGGGTGTGTATGACGGATATCTTGTGGAACCCCTGGCTCAGGTGTTGATCAATCTGGGCGTCAAACGGGGGATGGTGGTTTACGGGCAGGATAAACTGGATGAAATTTCCATGAGCGCGCCCACAACCATCTGCGAGCTTCGGGACGGGTGGTTTAAATCCTATGTGATTACACCTGAGGATTTCGGATTCGCACGCTGCGCCCGGGAAGATTTAAAAGGCGGATCTCCGGAGGAAAATGCCCGAATTACTCTTTCTATCCTGAAAGGCGAAAAGGGTCACAAACGAAACGCTGTCCTGATGAACGCAGGCGCGGCGTTGTATATCGGCGGCAAGGCTGACAGTATGAAAGAGGGAATCTCTCTTGCAGCTGAGATCATCGATTCCGGCAAAGCCCTTGCCACACTGAACAAGCTGATTGAAGTCAGCAACCGCCCGGAGACGTAAGAATCCTGAACCGGTGAAGGGAAGTATATCTTATGATAAAGCTTATGACGCTTCCCCCCCGGCTTCCTGTCGCTGAAAACTGACAGCTTTTGAAAGGAGTATAAACATAAACATGACAACCATATTGGACCGGCTTGCGGACTACGCCCGGGTGCGTACCCGACAGGCAAAAAAGAAAATTCCGCCTGAAGAGATCAAACGGCTGGCTCTCTCCCTTCCCAGAGGAACCTTTTCTTTTGAGAAGGCCCTGAAAAAGCCTGGGATTTCCTTTATCTGCGAGTGCAAAAAAGCCTCCCCCTCCAAAGGCCTGATCGCCCCTGATTTTCCCTGTCTGGAAATTGCAAAGGACTATGAGGCGGCAGGGGCGGACTGCATCTCCGTGCTCACCGAACCGAAATGGTTTCTGGGCAGCAATGAATATCTCCGTGAAATCGCGGCTGCGGTAAAAATCCCCTGTCTGCGCAAGGATTTTACGGTGGATGAATATATGATCTATGAGGCGAAAACCCTGGGCGCGGCTGCTGTGCTTCTGATCTGTTCTATCCTGACGGAAAAAGAGCTCAGAGAGGACCTCCGTCTCTGTGACGAGCTTGGACTCTCCGCACTGACAGAGGTTCACGATGAAGCCGAGGCGGAAGATGCGCTTAAGGCAGGGGCCCGCATGATCGGCGTTAACAACCGCAATCTTAAGGATTTTTCCGTGGATACCTCCAACAGCCTGAAGCTCCGCAGGCTCATTCCTTCGGATATCCTGTTTGTCTCCGAAAGCGGCGTGGGCAGCCCGCAGGACGTAGACAGGCTGCGGGAAATCGGCGCCGACGCCGTGCTGATCGGTGAAGCCCTGATGCGTGCAAGGGACAAGAAGGCCATGCTGGCAGAACTGCGTGGCAGCCTATGACCCAAACAACAAATGCCGGTTCTTGCCGGACATCTTTCTGTTCCATAAAGTTCTGCGGCCTGACCCGGCCGGAAGATATCCGGGCGGCAAACGGGCTGATGCCCGACTACATCGGATTTGTATTTGCGCCCAGGAGCCGGCGGTATGTCTCTCCCCAAAAGGCGGCGGATCTGAAAGCGGCCCTTGCCCCCGGAATCCGGACGGTAGGGGTATTCTTAAATGAAGCTGCCGAAACTGTCGCCGCTCTTTTAAACGACGGACTGATTCATATGGCCCAGCTCCACGGCAGCGAGGATGGGGAATATATAAAGAGGCTGCGAGGGCTCACAGACCGCTCTCTCATCCAGGCCTTTTGCATCAAAACAGAGGCCGATCTTGCGGCCGCCCGGCAAAGCACAGCCGATTACATTCTGCTGGATTCCGGCGCGGGCACGGGCAGGACCTTTGACTGGCGGCTGATACATGACCTCCAAGCGCCCTGTTTCCTTGCCGGAGGCCTTACCCCCGGCAATGTCGGGGAGGCTCTCAAGCTATTAAGCCCCTATGGGGTGGACGTCAGCTCAGGCATCGAGACGGACGGTGTAAAAGATCCAGACAAGATGGCTGCATTTGCGGCCGCTGTCAGGAACAGCGGATAGCATGTTCCGCGAACTGTCCTTATACTTTCAACAATAGAATTTTCGCTTTACGAGTCAGCTTATCGTAACGAAGATATATGCAAAATATACACAGAAAAGAGGTTATAAGATTGAAAATTAAAATTTTCAATCGCGAGATTTGTGTCTGCGCGCTGCTTGCCACAAACTCGTTAATCCATTTTATGGATTTAGCCATATCATGGCTTTGCGCAACAAAGCAGCGCAGAAATGGAGTAAAAAATGACAAATCCTAACGGACGCTTCGGCATTCACGGCGGTCAATATATCCCGGAAACGCTGATGAATGCGGTAATCGAGCTGGAAGAAGCCTATCATCATTATAAAAGCGACCCTGAATTTAACAGGGAATTAACAGAATTGTTCAATGAATATGCCGGCAGGCCCTCGCGCCTGTACTATGCCGGAAAAATGACAAAGGATCTGGGCGGCGCAAAGATTTATCTGAAACGGGAAGACTTAAACCACACCGGCGCACACAAGATCAATAACGTGCTGGGTCAGGCGCTGCTTGCAAAGAAAATGGGCAAAACCCGGCTGATCGCTGAAACCGGAGCCGGACAGCACGGCGTTGCCACTGCCACTGCCGCCGCTCTTATGGGGATGGAATGTGTTGTGTTTATGGGGAAAGAAGATACCATCCGGCAGGCCCTCAATGTATACCGCATGCGTCTGCTTGGTGCCCAGGTGATTCCCGTGGAAACAGGCACGGCAACCCTGAAAGACGCCGTATCCGAAGCCATGCGGGAGTGGACTTCCCGCATCAGCGATACCCACTACTGTCTCGGCTCCGTCATGGGCCCTCACCCTTTCCCGGTCATCGTCCGGGATTTTCAGGCAGTGATCTCAAAGGAAATCAAAGCGCAGCTCCTTGAAAAAGAGAACCGGCTTCCTGACGCGGTCATAGCCTGCGTAGGCGGCGGTTCTAACGCCATGGGAAGCTTCTATCACTTCATTGCGGATGAAAGCGTTAAATTAATCGGATGCGAGGCGGCTGGCAGAGGGGTGGATACCTTTGAGACGGCAGCCACCATCGCCACCGGAAAACTGGGGATTTTTCACGGTATGAAGTCTTATTTCTGCCAGGATAAATACGGTCAGATCGCTCCCGTTTACTCCATTTCCGCAGGACTTGACTATCCGGGTATCGGCCCTGAGCACGCCCACCTTCATGATATCGGCAGGGCGGAATATGTTCCTGTGACTGACGAGGAGGCTGTAAACGCCTTTGAATATCTGGCAAAAACAGAAGGGATCATTCCGGCCATCGAATCAGCCCATGCCATCGCCCATGCCATGAAAATCGCACCGACCATGGACCGGAATAAGATCATCGTAATCACCATTTCCGGCAGAGGCGATAAAGACTGCGCCGCCATTGCCCGCTACAGAGGGGAGGATATTTATGAGTAATATGAAAAAAGCATTCCAAAACGGGAAGGCCTTTATCGCCTTTATCACCTGCGGCGACCCTGATCTGGAGACCACTGCCGCCGCTGTCCGCTCCGCCGCTGAAAACGGTGCGGACCTGATCGAACTGGGCATCCCCTTTTCCGATCCCACCGCGGAAGGCCCGGTCATCCAGGGCGCAAACTTAAGAGCCCTTAAGGGCGGCATTACCACAGATAAAATATTTACTTTTGTCAGAGAACTGCGCCGCGATGTCATGGTACCCATGGTGTTTATGACCTATGTAAACGTGGTGTTTTCCTACGGTGCGGAACAGTTTCTGTCCGCCTGCAGGGAAATCGGGATCGACGGGCTGATCCTGCCTGATCTGCCCTTTGAGGAAAAAGAGGAATTTCAGCCCCTCTGCACCCGTTACGGCATAGATCTGATCTCCCTGGTGGCGCCCACCTCCGAAAACCGTATTGCCATGATTGCCAGAGAGGCGGAAGGCTTTCTGTACATCGTCTCCAGCCTTGGGGTCACAGGCGCACGGCGCGAAATCAAGACGGATCTTGCCTCCATAGTGGCCCTGGTCAGGCAGAATACGGATATTCCCTGCGCCATCGGGTTCGGTATTTCCACTCCCGAACAGGCAAAGAAAATGGCGGAACTCTCGGACGGGGCCATTGTGGGCTCTGCTATCATCAAACTCCTTGAAAAATATGGCAGAAATGCACCGGAGCACATCGGAACGTATGTCAGGTCCATGAAAGATGCAATCACCTATTGACACAGTAGGTAAATAGTGGTAATATTTACCTACTTAATCAGTAGGTTATGCAAACATCCCCATACAGGCTATGGATATTGAAGCCTCGCGGGAAAAAAGAAAGGAAATGATTACGATGTCTGATTACAAATTTGAAACTCTGCAGCTCCACGTTGGACAGGAAAATCCTGACCCTGCCACCGACGCCCGCGCTGTGCCGATCTATGCAACTACCTCCTACGTATTTCATGACTGCGAACATGCTGCTGCCAGATTCGGCCTTACCGATGCCGGCAATATCTATGGCAGGCTGACCAATTCCACCCAGGATGTACTTGAACAGCGGGTGGCTGCCCTTGAAGGCGGCGTTGCGGCGCTGGCCCTTGCCTCAGGCGCGGCGGCCATCACCTATACCCTGGAAGCCCTGGGTCAGGGAGGCGGCCACTTTGTGGTTCAGAAAACCATCTACGGAGGAAGCTACAATCTGCTGGCACACACCCTTCCGAACTTCGGCATTACAGCCAGCTTTGTAAATATTCACGATCTTGCCGAAGTTGAGGCCGCCATTCAGGATAATACCAGAGCCATTTACATTGAAACACTGGGCAATCCCAACAGCGATATCCCGGATATTGACGCTCTGGCAGAGCTTGCACACAAGTACGCTCTTCCCTTGGTGGTGGATAACACCTTCGGTACGCCTTACCTGATCCGTCCCATTGAACACGGCGCAGATATCGTAGTGCACTCCGCAACAAAGTTCCTGGGCGGCCACGGCACGACGTTGGGCGGTGTGATCGTAGACTCCGGACAGTTCGACTGGGCGGCAGGAGGGAAATATCCTGCTATCGCGGATCCCAATCCCAGCTATCATGGTGTATCCTTTGTAAAGGCAGCCGGCCCCGCAGCATTTGTGACCTATATCCGTGCGGTTCTGCTCAGGGATATGGGAGCCACGATTTCTCCCTTTGCCGCATTTCTGCTTCTGCAGGGGATTGAAACTCTCTCACTTCGCCTGGAGCGCCATGCGGATAATACCAGGAAGGTGGTTGATTTCTTAAGCAGGCATCCTCAGGTGGAAAAGGTCAATCATCCCTCCCTGCCGGAGCATCCCGACCACGAATTGTATCAAAAATATTTTTCCAACGGCGGCGGCTCTATCTTTACCTTTGAAATCAAAGGCGGCGTAAAGGAAGCGCATCAGTTTATTGACAGTCTGCAGATTTTCTCCCTGCTTGCCAATGTGGCGGATGTCAAAAGTCTTGTCATCCATCCTGCAACTACTACCCACAGCCAGCTTAGCGCGGAAGAACTCGCCGAACAGGATATTAAGCCAAATACCATTCGTCTTTCCATTGGCACCGAGCACATCGACGACATTATCGAGGATCTGCAAAAGGGGTTTGACGCAGTTAAGGAGGTATCATAGTGAGCAATATTTATACATCTGCCGATCAGCTGATCGGAAAAACTCCTCTGTTGGAGTTCACACATATTGAAAAAGCATATAACCTGAAAGCAAAGATCGTTGCAAAATTAGAATATTTTAATCCCGCCGGCTCTGTCAAGGACCGCGTTGCAAAAGAAATGATTGACGAAGCCGAGGCGGCAGGAAAGCTCACACCCTCTTCGGTGATCATTGAGCCCACCAGCGGTAACACAGGGATCGGCCTTGCCTCTGTAGCTGCGGCAAGGGGATATCGCATTATCATTGTCATGCCCGAAACCATGTCCATAGAACGCAGACAGCTGATGAAAGCATACGGCGCCGAGCTTGTGCTTACGGAAGGCGCCCAGGGTATGAAAGGCGCTATTGCCAGGGCCGAAGAGCTTGCTGCCGGAATCCCGGGCAGCTTCCTTCCCGGGCAGTTTGTAAACCCTGCCAATCCGAAGGCTCACAGAGAAAATACCGGCCCCGAGATCTATAAAGATACCGATGGCAAAGTGGATATTTTCGTGGCGGGCGTGGGAACCGGCGGAACCATAACCGGTATCGGTGAATACTTAAAATCTCAGAATCCCGGCATCCGGATTGTTGCCGTTGAACCCGCCTCTTCTCCCGTGCTCTCTGCCGGCACTTCAGGATCTCACGGCATTCAGGGGATCGGCGCCGGATTTGTGCCTCAGGTCCTGAATACGGAAATATATGACGAGGTCATTCCTGTTTCTGATGAGGACGCTTTTTCCACAGGTAAGCTGATCGGCATTCAGGAGGGCGTCCTTGTGGGTATCTCCTCTGGCGCCGCTGCTTTTGCCGCTATCGAACTTGCCAGACGTCCGGAAAACGAAGGAAAGACCATCGTCGTACTGCTGCCGGATACAGGCGACAGATACCTGTCCACACCACTGTTTGACAATTAAAGGAAAAATAAAATGATTTCAACAAGAGGAAGGTATGCTCTGCGCGTCATGATTGATCTGGCAGAGCATTACCCGGATGGATACATCCCCATGAAGATTATCGCCAGCCGGCAGAATATATCCCTGAAATATCTGGAACAGATCCTTCCCTCCCTGACCAGAAGCGGCATGATTGAAGGCATGCAGCGAAAAGGCGGCGGATACAGGCTCACTTCCGGACCGGAGGAATACCGGGTCGGAGATATCTTACGGATCACCGAAGGAGATCTTGCGCCGGTTGCCTGCCTTGGCTGCGGGGCAAAGATGTGTGAACGCGCCGGAGACTGTAAAACACTGCCTATGTGGAAAGAATTTTACAAAATAACAAGCGACTACTTCGATAGCATTACGCTGTCGGATCTCATGAGATAGGACGCAATTCAGGGCATCGCTTATATTTTTATTATAAGGATGCCCTGAATCCCGGGAATTTTTTCTGTTTAATACCCATATCTTGTCCTGTATCTCCGGAACATAACCACAGACAGGACAAGAGCCATAAGCTCCGCTGCAGGGGTGGCCAGCCAGATACCGTTTACCCCCAGGATCATCGGAAGCACAATCATGGTGATCAGCATAAACACAAAGGATCTTGAAAATGCCAGTACAGCCGAAATGACTCCGTTGGACAGGGCTGTAAACATTCCGCTGGCAAAAATATTAAAACCGATAAAGAACAGCGCCGTGGTGCAGATCCGGTTTCCTGTCACCGCCAGATCATACACCGGGTTATCCGGGCGTGCAAAGACCGCTACCAGAGGCCTTGTCAGTATAAAGGAAGCCGCAACCGTAGCCAGTGAGATTACAGCGATCACCTTCAGGCTTACCGCCACCATTTTTTTCAGCTTCTCATGATTCTGTTCCCCGTAATAAAAGCTGAGCATAGGCGCCACACCATAGGAATATCCTGTGTACAGAGAGCTTGCAAACATCAGTACATACATGATGATGGTTACCGCCGCAACCCCATCCTCGCCTGCATAGTGAAGCATGGTCCAGTTGAACATCATCGTAATGATTCCGGTCACAAGAGCTGTTGCCATTTCTGAGCTTCCGTTTGCAGCCGCTTTTACAAGAACCTTAAAGCGCATCACCGGCTTCTTAAAGTGAAGCAGACTCTTTTTCCGGCTGAAAACGATCATTCCGACTGCCGCCGTTACAGAATATCCAAGGCCCGTTGCAACAGCCGCCCCGCCGATCCCCATATGAAATACTGCAATCAGAACATAGTCAAGCACCATATTCAGAACACCGCCCGTCACAGAGCAGATCAGAGAAAGGGTCGCTTTCTCACTGGCGATCATATAAAGCGTAAAATTATTCATCAGAAGAATCGGCACGGTAAACAGCAGGTAACGGCTTAAATACTCCACACAGTACCCTTCCACATCTGCGGAAAGATTCATCCCGGCAAAAATGGGATCCATTACCAGGTATCCAAGGATACACATGACAATCCCCACGAATATATTCACCAGAATCAGAAACGTGAAATCTTCCTTTGCCTCCTCTTTTTTCTGTTCCCCCATCTTTTTCATAATAACCGCGCTGCCTCCGGTGGCAAGCATGGTGGAAATGGCAGTGACAAGCTGGATCACCGGCGCTGTCAGATTGATTGCCGAAAGTGCATTCGTACCGATCAGATTCGACACGAACAGCCCGTCAACCATCGTATAAAAAGACATAAATACCGTCATTGCAATGGTCGGAACGGCAAACTTCAGAATATTTTTCAGTGTTACAGGTTTTAAATATACATTTTGATCTTCCATAACTTTTTCCTCCTGTTTCAATTCCTGTCTGGTATTTGTTCCCTGTATGAAGCATCATAAACCATACAGTAACTGTACGGTCAATACCCGAATTGAGGAAAAAGTTATCACGATTATGATTTGAACTACTTTTATGGCGTCTGTTCTTCTTATTCGTCCAGTCTCGCTTCCATTAATGAAAACAGCTCTTCATCACGCAGATGATTTTCCATATTCATAATCAGCATTACCCGCCTGTCCTTTTCCGAATACAGATACTCTCTCTGCCACTGATAATAATGCGGACCGTCTCCCAGGGCACGCAGATAACTCATAAATCCCTGCAGTACCCAGGCCGTCTGCTTTATGTCCGTAAGGCACTCATTTTCATAAAAGCCATACCACTTTCCATGCTCTCTCTCCCTCAGAGCGCTGTCCGCTGTCAGATATTCTTTCCGCGCTTTTCCCGCCCGATAGAACGCCGTCTGATAATCGCCCTGAAAGCCTTCCGCCAGACTTTCACAGAGCAGAGAGGCTCCCTGATAGCAATGATAATGAATACGGGCCTGCAAAAGAAGCGTATCCCGGAACAACTCCCGTGTCCTTCCTGTAAGATGCGCATCCACAAGTGTACACTTACGAAGATATTCCTTACAGGAAGATGCTGCCCTGCGGCAGACACCCTGATACCACTGCATCTGCTCCTCAAGTGTGTCGCCCTTCGTTGCCCAGAGCAGCTCTTCACTCCTCTCTTTTCGATTTTTCATATATTGTGTGACTAAAATTCTCGCCACATGGTTCGTAAATTGCTCCCCTGCATGTTCGTCTTCTTCTTTTCCATATGCCGCCGCATATCGCGGATATTCTTTCAGGCAGTCTGCGATCTGTTCACTGCTGTCAGAGCCGTAATATTTCTCTATATATTCCTTTCTGTGTTTCTCAATATCCACATCCCCTCTCTGCCACAGCTGCGCTATAAAATCCAGATAATACACATGAGGCTTTACGTTCGAGCAGTTGATAATCCAGAAATCGTCTCCCCCCCTTTCCAGTACCTCTGACAGCTCCCTCTTTACAAATTCCGGTGTGTTAGGCAGCATGGTGATATGGTTTGCCGCCTGCAGGTCATAAAAAGATACATGATAATAAATGCCGTTTGCCTCATCCTTTTTTTCGGGAAGCGAACAAACCCTTGGATTCTCATTTCCCTGCCTTCGGCTGACCATCTTGCCGTACCCGTTATCCGCCCGGATTTTGATCACATCATCCGGCAGCTGCAGACATCCCTTTTGATACAACTCCATTGTCTCTCCGTAAAGATTGGTGCTGCACACGGCAGCTGCATCCATTCCTTTTACCATATCATACTGCTTTTTAATCACATCTCCCATCAACTTTCCGCGTGCCTCATCCGACTGATACCTCGCGTCTTCAACCCAGAACGGACGGTCTCCCTGTCCGCGGAATCCCAGATTCCAAATGGTTTTTCTGTTCTCCTGGCGTTTCAGAGCATTCCTCCACAAATCATGAAATTTCTCAGGATACAGATCATAGGATGCAGTCAGTTCCGGATATTCCCTGGCAAACATTTCCGCTCCCAGAGGTTCTGCATGGTGATGTGTGATGATCAGTCCCATCCCGGATGCCAGAGACGCATATTTTCTGGCATTTTGGTCTGTTCCCGGTATCACCATATTGCCTCCGCATCTGAGAAGCGACTCAAACACCATTTCCCATGGTTGATCTTTCTCTCCATTTACCTTCCATGTGTGAATTAAGACCTCGTCATTCACAAACCAGCCCCTGTACTTTACCCGAAAGGGCTCGGAGCTTAAGCGATAACCGTCAGGAATCCGCACAGCTTCCCTGCGCGCAAACGCCTGATCATTCCAAAACCAGAATGCATGAACCCCCAGAAATCTCCGGCTGATCTCATACATTCCATAAATAAGCCCGAGCTCATCCGATGCCTGTACCCTGATACAGTTTCCTTCTGCCGCTATGCAGAAGCATTCTTTTTCCATTTTCCCTTCTTCCAGCAGAATCTGACATCCCGGTGATGTTGTCTCACAAAACACCTTTTTCATATCTCTGAGCAGGTGATCTGCGGCATGTCTGACGGCGGCTGTCTGCGCCCCGGCTATTTGTGTGTTATAGTTTAAAATTGTCTCCATAGCAACCTCCAATCCAGGCTATTTTGATCTAAAATCCTTTGCAGAAAGATCAGGCACCGGAAATAAATTATACCATATATCTCCTGAAAATTTTAATAAAGAAATGCGTCCTTGTTTCCATAGATTCTTTCGTCCCCGGCATATACATAGAGGAACGAATCCGCGTATTTTAAATCTTTCTTTTTTTTCTCTATCATCTGAGAAATATCACTGGTTACAATCACTGTCCCCAACATCCTTTTTTATCCACACACCTGTGTACCATTGTATTTTTCAAAAAACAGCAGTCCGGATCCCTGCACAGGCCGAAACTGCTGCCATATTAAATTTATTTTTATCATTTCAGTTTTGTTTTTAGATACGTTCCTGTATTTTTCCCGGCCTCCTCACCAACCAGATTATACCCTTTCTGCAAATAGTGGAATTCATCTTTCATCAGGCCGCGAGCCGCAAATGTTTTTAACTGGCTGCTCACCAGTATGATATCCTCGCATTCTTCTGCCAGCTCGATCTGCGCCTGCTGAACAGGTACATATAATGCCCCGTCATCCCGATGATTTCCGATCTGAATCAGGAAACATTTTTCGATGCCGCATTCCCGGCAATAGGTTCTCACAAATTTTAATGTACATGCCTTGTAGGTATCCGCCGGGGTATGCAAATCCCCGTCTGTGCACCCCTGACACCAGACCATACCCCTGTATCTTATTCTGTAATCATGGTGCAGAAGCCATTTTTCACAGCGCATCATCCTCTCTGCCGCATCCATATAATACGCCGTGCCCGGCATCCACTCTGCAATCGAAGAACCGCCTTTCGCACAGGAGACACCCACAATGGGAATACCCGCTTCCGTATAACACGCATTTACGAATGCAGAAACCAGAGAGCCCGTCTTCATACCCGGTTCGGTAACGCCTTTTTCATTATTTTCGTTTTCTCCAAACGGCTCTTTCAGCTCTGAGAGGCAATCCGGCGCTGTCACTGCCCGGTACTCATATCCTGCCCCCTTTATCAGCGGAGGAGCCTCTTCCGCATTGCCGCGTCCTGCCATGTTGCTCTGCCCCATAAACATCATTAAAAGGATTTCCTTTTGATCCATTTTCTTACCTCAACCCATTCTGCGATTTCAGACGGCCATCCTGTCTATTATAGCAAAGCGGACTCTTTATAGATATACAATTATCCGACTTGTGATTTGAATAAAACCGATTTTTGCTTTCCGCATATGCAAAGAACAGAATGGTATCCGAACCGGTCCGGGCCGATTCATCAGCAAGAAAAATTGCCAGGCAAACCCTTCCGGCTGTTCCTCATCCGCCCTCCCTTTTCAGATCAGCCAGGAAAGATAAAAAACCGTACGGTACAGCCGGCAAGCGCATATTGCTCAAAATTTATCGTCGTCTGCAACATCAGGCGCTTTACTTATATTGGTTTCCCGGGTATGATATAATAAACCGCACAGTAACTGTTCGATCCATGCAAAACTTGTATATTTTATGAGGTGACTATGGATAAAAAAGACAAGCTTCTCACAATCGGCCAGTTTGCAGCCATGCACGGCATTAACAAAAAAACCCTTATGTGGTACGATGAAATCGGGCTGTTCAAACCGGCTGTTATTAACTCTGAAAACGGATACCGCTGTTATAATTACCATCAAAGTCCTGTCCTTGAGACCATTCTGCTGCTGCGGGAACTGGATGTCTCCATCGATGAAATACAGGATTTCATGAAAAACCGGTCCGCTGACAGCTTAAAATGCCTTCTGGAAGCAAAAATAGCCGGCCTTGATCTGCAGATCGCTCACCTGCAGGCAGTCCGAACCACTTTATGTGCCCATCACCAGAATATGGAAACCCTTCTGACCATGGACTTATCCGAGATCAGCATTGTCGAAAAAGAGGAACATTGTCTGGTTACTGTAGAAGTAGACCGGAATACCTCCTTTGAACAGGAAGTGGAGCTGATCACCGCCGAGACCGAAAAATACCGGCTTGGACGTCTGCACAAAGCCTCCTATGGCTCCATGATCTCCGTTGCAAGCCTGCAAAGCGGCCTCTTTGACGATTATTGCAAACTCTTTATTGAAATTCCTTTTCTTCCATACCAGAATGGCCTGCATATTATGCCCGGCGGAAAATATCTGAAAGCCTTCCATAAAGGGAGATGGGACAAAATCCCGGAACGGTATCAGGAAATCCTCGCCTATGCCAGAGAACATAGACTGACGCTCCATGGATTTTCCTACGAAATGGGCATCAATGAAAATGTCATTGACCGGATTGACGATTATATTGTACAGATCGAGATCCCTGTTACCGGTCTTTCTTTTCCGTAATGACAGAAAAGAACTCAGCTATCATTGGGATGCCGTACGATCAGCGAACCTTCTGTATCGCATTATAGAAAAAGCTCATTCTCTTTTTTTACTGAACAGGCTTTTTTAATCGCAAGCGAAACGGCAGAGACCACTGCGCCATTCACTTTTCTTGCAGATTCGGGACACCGTACAACACACCTCATACATGAGATACATTTCCCGGCATCCGCAGTCCTTACATTCTCTTTACTGATTGCCTGTGCAGGACACTCCTTTGCGCACAGCCCGCAGCCTGTACAATTACTGTCAGCCTTCGGGACCAGACCGGCTCCTCCCGCCTTTTTGTATGGACGGTTCCCCGGGATCTCGGGCGCATCGGACGCCGCATCAGAGTCTTTCAGTTTTTCCAGAATCCTTTTTGAGAAGTTATGTAATTCCATACGGTCCTGCTTATCCGGCCTTCCGGCAGCATATTGATGCATGATAGAGTGTTCTGCCACTGCGGAAATCGCAACCACTACGCGGAAACCGCATTTCTCTGCAATATCCTGCAATTCCACAAGGGTATCTTCATAAGCCCTGTTTCCGTATACGCAGACAATAATGCACTGTGCATGATTGCCCTGTATCTGTCCGAGCCGTCCTGCGGCAAGTTCCGGAACACGGCCCCCATAAGAAGGGACTGCCGCCAGTACAACATCCTCTTCCTGAAACATTATTTTTGAAAAATCTTCCCCCGCATCGGTAAGATCAATCCTGTCAACATGGTCTCCCCATACTTCCGTTACCGCATCCGCAACCTTCTGCGTTCCTCCTGTCGGACTGAAAACAATCTGCGCAAATCTCATAACCGGTCTCCGTTTCCTGTAATTTTTAATACCACGTTATAGCTCCAAGTATACATTTATCCCCGTGTAGTGTCAAGATTGCTGCGTCTCCGCCTGAAGCCGGCCAGGAAACCGGAATGGCTCAATGACTTCTGGGTAAAACGATTTCCTTATCGGATGTCTGATAACAGTTTTACATTTTTCGGGTGTGACCTTTCTTGGGTCTGATAAATAGATTTCGTGGTGGTGTCGTTCATCCGTGAAATCATTCACATATCCATTTTCTCTCAGATATTTATCCATTATTGCTACTGTTTCAGGCTCATTATCAAATGCCATTTATTTCATCACACTTTCTAAAATCTCTTTTTGTTTCTTTTTACTGAAACTTCCAAGCACTAGATTATACGATTTTTCCAGCAAATCTTTCAGCAAATCATCTTCAACTGCACCATTGGGTTTGATTGAATTCCAGTGTTGCTTATTCATGTAATATCCTGGTAGGATATCTTCATACTGCTGCCGCAAAAAACTCCCCTCTGATGGCTCTAATTTCAGAGTTATATAATATGGTCTGTTTTCTTGGTCAAGACATACTGCTGCAAACATTTTTCCGCCTACTGCATAACGAATCCAGTTCCACTGTGGCGGGAGTTTTGTCACACCGGCTTTCTCCATAAGGAAATCGTCAATCCAAACATATCTCGTCTGTGTTAATGCAGACCAGATTTTGCACTGATCAAGTCGTACTCCGCAGTCGCCTTCTTTTTCATCATAAGCAAACTCATTTAATTGTGTGCATGGAAACTCATTACATTCTCCACAATGCTTCAACTTTTTTCCTTCACAACAACTTTTTACCGGACAAACTCCCCAAAAAGGATTATCAATATTAGCACACCCCTTACATTTTTCAGTTTTTTGCCAATTACATTTACTACACAAAATGCCGCATCTTGATTCCATTCATATTCCGCCTTTGCTATCCATTGTATTGTCATATTTTTTCTTCATTTGAAGAATGCTTTGCCGCAATTCTTCTCTTATTGCTTTGGGTTCCAGCAATTCCGCCTTATCTCGAAAGGTTAACAGCCATGTAAGCAGATTTTCTTTATTCGTATAATCTGCCTGAAACAGAAGCGTTCCATCGTTTTGTTCTCTAAAACAATTCGGTCCAAATTCTTCTACCAATCTCCACTTACAGTCTGCCTCAAACACAGCTTTTACTTTAATTCCGCCTGAAAATATTCGTTCATCTTTCAAATCCGGGAACGGAGCTATTCTCTCCGAATAGTAGTTTTCAGACAAATATACTTTATCCATACGATTCAATTTAAAAAGTCGATAATCCCTCCTGCTTTTACACCACCCCCACACATACCAGCTCGACCATCGAAAAATTAAATAGTATGGTTCAATTATGCGCTGTGACTCACCATTTGGAGCATAATAAAGGAATGCCATCTCTCTGTGTTGTTCTATTGCACTTCTTATAATTTCAATCTTAGGTGCAAGAGAGTCTTTATACCATGACGATAAATCAATCAATACCGACTGATTTCCAACAAAAAAATCAGATGATCCTGTTGATAATTTTTCCATTAACTGTCCATATCTGTTCGTACCATTCACACTATCCAGACCACGTAATCCAACAATAATGTCCTGCATTTCACCTTGTGTCAGCATAGTCTTATCAATTTTATAGCCGTCTATAATTGAAATTCCGCCATTTTTTCCTTGTCTTGTTACAATTGGTATACCTGCTTTACATAGATCTTCAATGTCCCTGTTTATTGTTCTTCTAGACACTTCAAATATCTCCGACAAATATGGAGCTGTAGCGGATTCCGTCTGTAATAGTATGGATAAAATTCCTAATTGTCTGTCTATCTTCATAATCATTCCTTTACACATTTCATATTATCACAGGAAACACGACAACTGTATGTCATGTTTCCATTATACTATAAAAAGTAACGTAGATAAACAGCTCTCTATTTAACGATATCCTCTGGCCTTCCGCCAGCCTTTTACATACCATCTAATGCCAGCATAAACTGCCTGAACAAGTATCAAGAGAAATATGACCCGGCCAGTAATGGTCTGTATGAAGGTTCCTATTGTATAAAGAATACCACGCAATCAGAAATAAATATTTTTGACTGTATCATCTGAAAAATAGTAGTCGATACAGAATACCATACCAGTAGAAACATCAATGCTTCGTACATAGTCGTTTTTGCTTTATATCTGCCTTCCAGTTTTTCTCTCTGCATATCATACTTTATCTATTTTGCAGCAAACTTTAACCTCCCATAAGCTCCTGGATGGCTTCTTCCCAATATATTTCGGGGATATTGTACCAGTCGCATTGCCCGGTTTCTTCCCTGCAAAGCTCCATTGCCCTGCCCAATACCGTTCCGTGGGATATCTCCCCTCCAAACATCCCGTATTTTGTCACCCGGCACCAGTACGGTGCCGCATCCCAAAGCCCCGATTCTTCCATTTCCTTTATCGCTTTTTCCTTATCGTAATCAAGGCTTATAAACTGATGCCTCCATTCTTCCCCGTTCTGGTGCAGAATCATAAACTGGGCTTTTCCCCCGCTATATAAAGAAACACCTGTGGAGCCGGGATTTAACAAAATCTTTCCTTCATGGGAAAAGCTTCCCTGAACATGGGTATGCCCGCATAGGATATACCGCCCTGCGCACCTCTCCATGATCTCTTTTGTATTTTCGCCATCCGGAAACATTTTTTCATTATTCTTCCCCGGCGAACCATGGCACGCCAGGATTGAGCCCGCCCCGTCAAATGTGATTTCACGGCAGATCGGGAGACCTTCAAAGAAACTGATATCCTTATCCGTCAGGTTTTCATAGCAGTACTTCATTACGCCTACCGTTGAATTACCGTTTTTCCATACGCAATTTTCATCGTATTTCCGGCTGATCCAGTAGTCTTCTTTATTTCCCCGCAGGAAAAAGCAGGTGTATTTTTCTTTCAAAGAATACAGGATTTCCATCGTTTTTTGCGGGTAGGGAAATTCTCCCAAATAATCCCCCAGAAAAATGAATGTGCGGATTTCCAGGCCCAAAGCATATTCCAGGCACTTTTGGAACGCTATGTAATTACCGTGTATGTCGGAGAGAACGGCTATTTTCTCATTTGTCATTTTCTCATTTGCTATTTTTTTCATACGCTCTCCCCGGGTAATTATCCTCCGCCACATGCCCCATTCCGCAGTGGACAAAACCGCATTTTTTCAACAGATAATCATTCATAACTGTCTCCTGCAAATTCCGTTTTTCTATTTGTCTGTCAACTCTGCTCTTGCTCCAAACCTTTTAAATCGATTGTTTTGGAGCTGCGTATCAGCAACAGGCAGGAAACCCTGCTCACACGCTATGCGGCTGTAGACAGCCGCTTTTCTGTCATGCTCCTCTTGCGGCTTCATAGGCTTCCACTTCCTTCCCGATCTGCACCGGCTTGGCGGCGAGGCGTTTTGCTATTGTTATGTCCATTTCAATCTTCTCCTCAATCTGCTGGAAAGTAACTATTCATGAACATAATATTGTCAAAAGCGACTTATACCTCTCCGTCTCATTTTTTATATCTTCGGCGGTGACTCCATAATACAGATAGATCTCTTTAAACAGCTTCTCCAACTGCTTCCTGGTTTTCTTGTCCCCGCTGAATGAGCCGTCAAGCACCTGCCAGACCGTTTCCACCCCTATCCGCATACGGTCCTTCTCTGACCATTTAATCTCATATATGTGGAAATCTATGGGAAAAATATCATCTGCAATTTTTGCTGCTATCTTCTCCCGTTCCTGAATCTGCTCACAGAATGCCTTTAAGGCTTCCACATCCTCCCCTTCTGGCGGCTTCAAATCCACCCATTCACCAAGCAAATCCGGGCGTTGGCGCATGATAAGGGATGCCTTTAAGCTGTTTCTCTGTTCCAGATAATTATGAGACTGCTGCGAAACCTCCTCAGCGCCATATTCCCGTTTCAGCCATTGCACGACTTCATCCAGCGTATGGGGATTAGCGGTAATCCGCCTTTTTATCCTGTTCCTTTTTATTCTTTGGAAATAATTCTTTATGCGTGTTGTCAGCTTCACCTTACCGCCTTTTCCGGCGATAAAAATGCTTGTCGGCCCGTCTGCCCCGCCTATAATAGATACGCTGCCCGCTCCCTTTCCCATATCTTCACCTCCTCTCCCTGCTCTCCGATTCCCCGATCTGCTGAAAAACTGAAATGCCTGCCCTGCCTTGTCAGGCTGTGGCTTATTGGCATATCAGTCGGCTTCCATTGGATGCTCCCTTGTCACATGTTGCTATTTTAAAGGAACGCCATTCATTGCTTTATACAGTTCTTCGGTTTTTTGGATGTATTCAGCCTTCGCTGCCCTGTACATTGTGCAGTTATGGAAAATAAGAAATTCCTCGTCACTTATTGATATTTTCGCTCCATCAATGATATTTTTGTATATGTCATATGCTTTCTTTGTATCTCCCGTCATCTTTTCAATCAGGCTGCTTCCGTTTTCCGAATGGTAAGCATCATATGCCGTTTTGTATTCTTCGTACTCCTCGGCTGCGGTTTTTGCCGTTCCGTCAGCAATCATAGCTTTTTTCTTTTCTATCAATGCATCAATCTTTTCCTTTGCGTAAGCCTCTGCGGCCTTCTCCATATCCTCATCTTTATGAGAAGCCGCCGGGTCTGCCAACTGCTTCAGGCGGGCCTCCACTTTAGCCAGATCTGTAATCGTATTGTACGGGTCAACCATTGCCTTCCAGCTAACGGGCAGTTTTTCATTCATAGAGCATACGGCGTTCCTGAATTCATCATAATCAGAAACGATATGTATCAATTCCATATCAGTACCTGATTCCATCTTTTCGGCTAAAAACTGCTGTCCTGCAACAGAAATTAATACAGTATCCCTGTTTGCGCCAGACTTCGTTCCACTTTCAACCCTGCCGTCAGCATGAGGCTCTGGCTCTCTTCCGCCTGCTGTCGCCGTATATGATGCCTGCTTCATATAGTGATTCATTTTAATATCCATAAAACCTACTCCTTTTTTACTTAATCCAATTGATTATAGCTGTTCCAACCGGTATACGTTTGCGCTTTCCTCCGGCTTTCACTTTTTATATCGTAAAAAACAGCATATTATCTAACACCGATAGCTGGAATAGCGGTTAACTTTTATATATTTTCTGCATGATGTAAACTGTAAAAAACGGCAGTAATAAAAATAGCCGGGAGTTCTCCAAATGCTCTTTCCAATTCATAACGCAGAAATCCATATATACGGAAACTCCCAGCTGGGATCCACTGGCGCTGCATATAGGATTTCAGATTTTCAGTACTCTGCCGATACGCCTCACAAGCCGCCTGCGGGTTATAAAGCTACCCCCTTTTCCAGAGCAGCATACTGTCCTGAAATTCAGCCGACACTTTCCCTGTATCTTTCAGCCATGAAAGGTAAGACCGCACCGTGCTGCCAACCAACACATACTGCTCAAAGTTCATGGTAAGCCCATAGCCTTTGAACACTTCCTGTAAAATCCGCTCAAAGCACATTGTCTCCCCACAAATGGATAAAATCCTTTCCGCGATGCTCTGCACCTTATCCCTGTTATAGCGGACAAGCTCCTTCACATCTGCAGAGGCATCCGCATGGGCCGGGACGAACATGGCCGCTTCCATCTGCTCCACTTTATCCAGCGTCTCCAGATAAGCGCCCACGTCATAAATGAAGGGAACCGCATATTTATCCAGGGTCTCCCTGCTGCTGATGCAATCCGCAAGGAACACCACATTGTCCGGCATTCGGAATCCTACCATATCAAAGAAATGCCCCGACAACGGTATCACTTCAATCTCCTTCGGAAAGCTTTTATCTGAAAAATCCGTCACATCGCTTTCCTGCGCCATCAGGAACTTGTGCCGCAAATCCTTACACGGATAACCCCCGTAAAGGAAGGACGGCTCCAGTACCGGATATTTCGTAAAAGCCGCCTCTATGCCGCCAGAATAAACCTTGCATCCCGTCTGCCCCTGCAGGTATCTGTTCCCGCCGATATGGTCTGCATTGGAGTGGGTATTCAATATTGCCGCCAGATGCCACCCGTTCTTATCCAGTATCTGCCGAATCTTCCTCCCCGCATCTTTGTCATTCCCGCCGTCAACCAGATAGGCATTCTCCCCGTCCGCCACATAGATGCCTATCTTCGCCGGGCAGTTTATGTAATAACATTTCTCACTGACCTGTACCAATTCGTACATTTTATAATCCTCCTTGTTTTCCGAAGGAAAATGTCTGCCATGCCTGCATGGCATGCGCCCTTGCAGGAGCAGAGGATTTTTCCTCTCTCTAATTCCCAGGATAAAAAATCACATTATAGGCGGCGCAGGCTTTATCTGAAACATTGTGATATGCGTGGAAAATATCAGCTCCAAACCGTATGGACTGTTTTTCCTGCAGCGTCACTTCTTTCCTGCCTATTGTCATTTTCAGTGTTCCCTGCACCATAAGAACATATTCCTCCACGCCTGCCACATGGGGAAGCGATTCATGGCGCACTCCTGCATCAAACTCGATATAAAACGCCTCTACATTCCGAACAGGGTCAAAAGGAAACAGCGGGTATGCCCGCATCCCACCATTTTCCTCCGTGATTACATTTTCCTCCCTAAGCCCGGTAACCGTATATTCCGCTTCTTCCTGTCTGCAGAAAAAGGATAACGGTATTTTCAGCCCTGTTGAAATTTTCCATAATACATTGATGGTGGGCGAGGACTGCCCACGCTCGATCTGGCCTAACATGGGCTTGCTCACACCAGTCAATTCCGCAACATCATCCAGCGTAAGCTGCCTTGTATTCCGTACTTCTTTCAGCCGTTCGCCTATCTTTAATGAAATTTGTTCCATACTTAACCCCATTTCTGCGCTGTTTTGTTACGCAAAGCCATAATATGGCTAAAGCATATAATATGCTTAACAAGTTTGTGGCAAGCAACGCGCAGACCCCAATCTCGCGATTGAAAATTTTAATTTTCAATCCTCTTCCTGAATATGTTCTATTAAACAAAATATACTATAACATATACGAAAGTAAAATGAAAGAGCCATTAACAGCCCTTTTTCTCATTATCATTTATCCATTCAGTTTCCATGTTTGTATATGGGTTTTACCTGCGACTGATTATTTCACCTCAGAAGCACCGGAGCCAGGCTCTGCTTAGCTCCACTGGTTTTTAGTTGCGAACCACCGGTTCGCCTTTCAGCTCCACCTGATCCTACTTATATTCTGTGTTCGGCACAGTATTTCCGAATATTCTTCAACCCATCTCAATCCAGAAGGAAGTATGAGCGTAGCGGACAACAATGGCTTCGACCTGTACACTTTCATTCAGACGCGTTACCCAGTCTTCCTGGCGGTACTGGGTGCAGGAAATGGTTGATGTGGTATCCGCTCTGCGTTCAAACAACTCGAAAAGAAAATATAGTTCACTGTCGGGCATATCCGATGCCAGCCATTCCTCTATAACAAGAAGCGGGATCTTGCTGTAACCTGCAAGCAGGCGTTTCTGTTTTCCCTGCATGATGGATGCGTCTCCGTATTCCATGAGTAAATCCGGCAGACATATATATCTTGCCTTGATCTGTCCCAGACAAGCCTGCTTTGTCAATGCACAGTCCAGATATGTTTTCCCTGAACCGGCAGGCCCCTGAAGAACAGTGCTCTGATGATGTCCAATGTATTGGCATTGGAACAGGTCCTTTAACAGTGTTTTGTCAAGCTCGTGTCCATCATAATAGATACCGTGCATGTCAGCCTGTGGGAATCTCAGTCTTGCCGATTGATCAGCCGTTGGATGCGGTCATCAAAAGACCATGCGAGGTCTCCGGCTCTGACTGCTGTATCTCCAGACCGGCTAGATCTCTGGCATATTTAATTCCCGGAGTTTGCGTTTGGTCTCACCATTGATCATTGCTGCCACCTCCCGCATAATAGCTGCTTCCCCTGAGATATCCCATAGAGATTCCGGTATCCTTTTTCGCTTTTATGCTTTCCTGATATATCTGGTCTTGATTGGCGGTCAGAATGGAATTAAGAAGTTTAAGCGTCACCCCGACACGTTTAAGTTCCTGATGAACATACTAATAATCCGGCTGCTCATAGAGATTTTCTACCGCAAATTTATCCGGAAAAATCATGCGGTAACTTCGTCTTCCGAAAGGTGTTTTACCTTTTCATAAGTGATTTCTTTTTCCCTTGCGATATTTATTACATCGCTGACGGAATGTTTAGACATATGTCTGTTTGCGACTATCTGATTTCTTGACAGCCCGGATGCCTTAAGTTCCAGAATAAGCTTGGCATTAATCTCATTGGCCATAGTCACAAGCCTCCCTTCTGTAAAATTTGAGGTGACCCTCGGATATGATTTTACAAAAAGATTCATCAAAAGTGGAGCTATTGCGTGAATTAGCAGTTAAGTGGAGCTTCTACACCTACAGGCGGAGTATACCCTGTCAGAAGCAGTGCAGATCATACAATCAAAAAATTTCAACAGCCAACGGGAACAACGTTACATAGACGCATTAAAATATGTCAGCCAATGCCACAGTCTGGTCAAATCGAAATCCTCCTATCAAGGTAATGAACTGATCGCCTTTAAGAAAACTCTGCAAGAATTGGCTGACCTCAATATCAATTCGTTACCATTCCCAGAGAATGGAATATTAAGCACATATCAAATTTCTTAAGAGCTTATTTTAATGAACTGACAGAAGATTTTTCAAATTTTAATATTCTGAATGAGAATTTGTGTACGACACAGGGATATGTGGTTGCGAAAGATATAAGAAGCCCCCTATATAATACTATTGCTCTTATTATATTAATGTATTCCTGTACGTTTTGGTATTATCAGCTTCATACATGGTCAAAAAATAACATTTTTATGCGAGGTACGACTAACCATTCTCATGTCAAATTCAAAATGATATATCGTATATCAAAAGTAAAAAAACGCACAAAAAAGTTGCATACCAGCTATGCTTGATTACTGGTATGCAACTATTATCACTTTATATCGTTCATTAATGCAAAATTTTCAGCATATTACTTGCAGATACTATCATATTTGCTGTTTCCTATACAGGCTGTAATTCACCTGACAACTCTCTTATCACTTCTATAGGTAAGTTAGAAAACTCTGCCACTTTATCCAGTGATAATGTACCATCACCTAACATACGTCTTGCTGTATCAATTTTTGAATCATACCATGCATCATGCCTCTCACTTTCAACATACGAACGCATGATTTCTTCTTCATCATACAATACCATCATAATATCCACAACCTCACTTTCTTTACTGCTCAGATATTCGCTGAGTACATTCCTGTCTTTGCAGATACGGATTGCTTCCATAACTGCTTTTCTCGTCCTCCCATATTTCTTCATCTGCTCATTGCAGACTTTTGTAAATATGACATACTGATTGATAATATCTCCTTCTTTTCCGTCATATATCATTTTTACCTTTACATCAACCGCACATTCTTTTCCATTGAAAAATTCCTGTGACAATGATATTTCAGGTGGCTTTGTATTCCTCTCTCCTGTGAATATGACGTAGACCTCCGGAATAGGCATCTGTACTTTTTTGCTCTTATACAGGTTCTGCTTTGTCCTCTCAAAATAATCATGCCATGTCTGTACCAGATACATCAGCGCCCTCACTATGATATTCACCGTCCATACAGAGGACTGTGCTTCCACAAGGATCATCAGCTTATCGCCCACTGTAAACCCAAGGTCATTGTAAATGTTGTCTGTTAATACATTTTTGATTGTTATATCATTTAGATCATTCTCTGTAACATCAGTATCTTCCGGATGGAGCGATTTATACAGTTGGAGAAGATATTTCTTATCCTGAAACAAATCCGTAAATACGCTGTCCTTGATCGTGCGCTTCATGATTCCTTCCTGATCCTTCTTTACATTGTCTACAATCTCAACATCGTTTCTTTCCAATCTCTTCACCTGCCTTGTATCTGCTTCTTTTTTTATAGTATCATAAATCGTTGTTTTTTCATAGGTATTTCTCACGCTCTCAATGCGTTCTCATAATACTTACTCTCTATCATTTCATCCACCTTACGCAATATCTCCAACAATAGCCCTTTTACAGAAGAATCAAAAGGACACTGCACACAAATACATGGGATAATCTTCGTGTATGGATTCTCAACTTCAATCACCCTATTTTCAGTAATCAACGTAATTGCCCTGCTGATAGCAGAACTTTTGCCAATACCTGATGCCCCAATAATCGTAAAGCTATCAGAACCGCCCATGATACCGCTGTACTCCTGCTGGATAATCGCCTTGTAATTCTGATTCTTCTGCTGTACAGCCAGTTTCGTACCCTTCTTCTGCAATGACCGTAACAATGCCAGATACATTTTGCTGTAAATCTCTAATGACATTTGAGAAGGTACATATATCCTGTAAAGATCAGAAAGTGCCATAAGACGTGCAGGAACATCAGCACCACGGATTGATTCCTCATACTCCGGTAAAACTTCCAATACAGAAAACAAATCATCCCCTGATTTCATTGATGGTAAAATATGTATAATATCTGAAAGATCAGCCATGCTTTACTCCCTCCCTCATGTAATCCTGATGGTTCTTCATTTGTTCCTTTTTTCTGGTACTACGGATATTCTTCATGTGTACATCCTTATGAGTACCGACACTGCCAGCAATGGCTTCTATATGCTGTGCAAGATCAATCTGTGCCTGTAAATTGTTCCTCATTTCATTTTTCGTAATAGCCCTCTGGCCATTCTGTAACTCTTGTATTTCAACTAAATCTTTTCCTTTAAATCGTGATTCTATCAGCATAAATTCCACATACGAACCATTCTCAATTACCCATACAGAACTTACATCCTCTGGATTATAAGCCACCATCACAGTACCACCCGATAGATATTGCTCTGTATAACCTTCGCAATGATAACGCAACTTATTTACCTTCAAACCTGTTCGTCCATATTTTCCTGTAGTCCTCGGCAACAATGTCAGCATCAGCTCTCTACTATCCACATTGATTAAATTTGCTCCTATCTGTGACTTACCCCACTCCCAGATACAGGACACATAAGGCTTTACCTGATCTGCTATCATAGCTTCTGTATATGGAAAGTTTTCTATGATCCGTTGTGAATTATAATAGATCATACAATGTAGAATAATCTTTTCAAAATCCATCATTGTTAAGCAAGCATCTTTCCGGTAATCATGCTCCCCTCTCTCCTGATAGTCAGGCTCAATCACACCCTTACCTTTCAAATGCTTCTTATATGTCTCCTGTATTAAGTCAAAGAATTTCTCCACCAATCCTTTCAATTCTGGTCTGTAAGATGGCAGATTTACAACTGTAACACCCAACTCTGCTATCTGTTCAAAGTTCTCCGATTTATATTCGCTCCCCATATCGGTAACAAATGTAGCTGGTAGCATATCACAATCCCAATCTTCTTTTTGTATGGAAATACCATAACGCTTACACCATGCTACTTTATCAGTAATGATATTCAGCATCAATCCTCGTAAACTATATACTCCACCTTCCCATGAAAGAGAATATCCACAACACAGACTGCTATAAGCATCAATACACGCAGTAAGAATAGGTCTGCCAACCAAATTTCCTTCCTCATTAATCAGATAAATATCGCATACCGTAGCATCCAGCATACCTACACCAACTGCACGAGCAAACTCCTGTACTCCTTCACCAGTAAGAGGACGGTTATTCCTCTGATAATTCTTCAATCCATCCCTTGAAATATAGAAGTTCTGCATCTTTCTTGTCTTACGATAAAAGTATCGGAACTGATAGAATGATGGATATTCTTCTGACAATACTCCCATAGCATCACAATATTTCTCTTTGAGCATCATGGTATAAGCAGTCATTAAGGACTGCTTTTTTGTCGTATAGAAAAACTTATTTAACGCCCATCTTATATTCTTTTCATCCTGTGTCAGCTCCCGTTCATTCTTATGTTTCTTCGGAGCAAGAACAGCTATATCCAGATAAGATAAATAAAGACAGAGATAATTCCTGACCGTCTGCTTTGATACCTCATTCTCTACAGATATGGAACTAATCAGTTTAGAGCGCATCTTATCATCCGATATGAAAGAAACAATAGGTGCAATCATTGTATACCGCTCATGCATTATCTTCCTCTGGTCTGCATCCAGAGCATCAGTATCTCTTATGACATCAACGCCACTAACCTCAAATAACTCTCCATCAGTACACCCAACATAAGATTCCAACAACTCTGATTCCACCCATACAGGCATCTTCCTGTTGATACAATCAATCACAAGAACGCTCTCCTGTTGTATTTCCAACACTCGGATAATGCTATCACCAGAACGCAACAGATCATACTTCTTCATCAATAACCAACCCCCAATCCGTTACTCCATGCCTGATCCAATACTCCCTTGAAGCATCCAGTAACTTCACCGTCAATGGCTTCATCAGGAACTTACGGAATACACACTCCCGTACCATCAAGTCACCATCTGCTTTAGTGCAGACAAAGTCTGATGTATACTCCCCAACATCCAATCCATCCAGCAGAACATTACATCTGATTTCCTTAACCTCATCACTCTCCTGCAACAAATCAGCATAAGCATACTGAATGGCATCATACGTCCTGCATACACCAGAACACTTTCCAAGCATCCTCTTTTCGCATCTTCCCTTGAAATTTTTCTTCCGCATCCTTCGCAAAACCTCCCATCCGGGAACATCCTGCATTTTCCCAAAAACGCTCCCAAAAATGAAACCATACCACTTTTGGGGATTTGGGGAATCCCTTTTTGGGGAAATGAAAAACCAGAAATCCAGCATTTACAAGGCTTCCAAGCATTCCACCATTTTCCCAAAAACATCATAAACAAATATCACCATGTCGTAGGGCATTGCAATTTATTCTGTATAAGGCATATAAAAGGCACTCTCGTTTATCCACTTTAACAAGTGAAAGCATGCCCCTACTCCATGGTGATTCTTTTGCAGTACGTTCCTAAAAATCCAGTATTTATGCGGGGAAAGGATAGTCCGGAGGACAAAAATAAGACCCGCATCCTTCGATGCAAGGTCTTATTTTTCTATGTCGTAGAATAAATGTGTTTGCCTTAGTATAGAATAAATTTCAATACCTTACGACAACGACACCAGTGTACTACTTCTGAGCGATTGCCGCCTGTGCTGCCGCTAATCTTGCGATCGGCACTCTGAACGGTGAGCAGGACACGTAGCTCAGCCCGATCTTGTGGCAGAACTCAACGGTGGACGGATCGCCGCCGTGCTCACCGCAGATGCCCAGTTTGATATCCTGTCTGGTCTTTCTGCCTTTTTCGACAGCCATCTGTACCAGCTGTCCTACGCCGTTCTGATCCAGTCTTGCAAACGGATCGGACTCGTAGATTTTCTTCTTGTAATATTCGTTCAGGAACTTGCCTGCGTCATCTCTGGAGAATCCAAAGGTCATCTGGGTCAGATCATTGGTTCCGAAGGAGAAGAACTCTGCCTCTTCGGCGATCTCATCTGCAAGGAGAGCTGCCCTGGGGATTTCGATCATGGTTCCGATGTGGTAATTGATATCGGAATTCTTTTCCTTTTTCACCTGTTCCGCCGTTTCAACTACTACGTCCTTAACGAATTTCAGCTCCTTCTTCTCTCCTACCAGAGGGATCATAATCTCAGGAACAATGTCAAATCCTTTCTCAGCCTTCACCTCTATTGCCGCCTCGATCACTGCTCTGGTCTGCATCTTTGCAATCTCAGGATAGGTAACTGCCAGACGGCATCCTCTGTGTCCCATCATGGGATTGAACTCATGAAGCTCGTCGCAGACTGCCTGCACCTCTTCCGCCGTCATCATCATCTCAACTGCCAGATCGTCGATATCCGCCTGCTCTGTGGGAACAAACTCATGAAGAGGGGGATCAAGGAAACGGATGGTCACCGGTCTGCCTTCCATTACTTCATACAGTGCTTTAAAGTCGCTCTTCTGGAAAGGAATCAGTTCATTTAATGCTTTTTCTCTTTCCTGGACGGTCCTTGCCAGAATCATTCTGCGGATCTTGGGAATCCTGTCAGGGTTAAAGAACATATGCTCCGTCCGGCAAAGTCCGATGCCTTCAGCCCCATACTTCACTGCGTTGGCAGCATCTTCCGGCGTATCTGCATTGGTACGTACTTTCAGTTTGCGGAAGGAATCCGCCCATTCCATAATTCTGCCGAAGTTTCCGCTTATGGTTGCTTCCTGGGTCTTAATGTCTCCGTCATAGATCTTTCCGGTAGAGCCATCCAGAGAGATGTAGTCTCCCTCATGGTAGGTATGTCCGCCCAGTTCAAATACCTTCTCGTCTTCATTAATAGAAATATCGCTGCATCCTGATACACAGCAGGTGCCCATACCTCTTGCCACTACTGCGGCATGGCTTGTCATACCGCCGCGTACGGTCAGCACGCCTTCCGCCGCATGCATTCCTTCGATATCTTCCGGAGATGTTTCCAGACGTACCAGAATCACTCTCTCTCCTTTTTCATGAGCCTGTTTTGCTTCCAGTGCGGTAAAATAAACCTTTCCGGCTGCTGCACCGGGGGATGCGGGAAGAGCCTGTCCGATCACGTTGCCTGCTTTAAGCGCATCCGGATCAAAGGTGGGATGCAGGAGCTGATCCAGGGACTTCGCCTCTATACGGGATACTGCCTCCTCCGGTGTAATCTTTCCTTCATCCACAAGGTCACATGCGATCTGCAATGCAGCCTGGGCGGTACGTTTGCCGTTTCTTGTCTGCAGGAAGAACAGCTTGCCGTTCTCAATGGTGAACTCCATATCCTGCATATCCCGGTAATGTTCTTCCAGTCTGTTTGCAATTTCAATAAACTGCTTGTAGCACTCCGGCAGATCCTCTTCCAGCCTGGTGATGGGCTGAGGGGTTCTGATCCCGGCAACCACATCCTCGCCCTGTGCATTAATCAGGTACTCTCCATAAATGCCTCTGGCTCCTGTGGAAGGATTACGGGTGAAGGCAACGCCTGTTCCGGAGGTATTTCCCATATTTCCGAATACCATTGCCTGTACATTTACTGCTGTTCCCCAGTCGCCGGGGATATCATTCATTCTGCGGTATACAATGGCTCTCTCATTGTCCCAGGAACGGAATACTGCTTTCACAGCTTCCATCAACTGTGTTTTGGGCTCCTGAGGGAAATCTGTTCCCATTTTTTCTTTATAGACTGCTTTGAATCTTTCTATTACTTCCTTCAAATCATCGGCGTTTAACTCTGTATCGAACTTAACGCCCTTTGCTTCTTTCATTTCGTCCAGAATTCTTTCAAAAAACGACTTGGGGATTTCCATAACCACATCTGAAAACATCTGAATAAATCTGCGGTAGGAATCATATGCAAAACGGGGATTTCCCGTCCTGGAAGCAAATCCTTCCACTGCCACATCATTAAGTCCAAGATTCAGGATTGTATCCATCATACCCGGCATGGATGCTCTTGCACCGGAACGAACTGAAACAAGAAGCGGATTCTCTGTATCACCAAATTTCTTACCCTGCTTTTCTTCCAGCGCTGCCAGCGCCGTAAAGATCTGTTCTCTGATCTCGTCCGAAATCTGTTTCCCTTTTTCATAATAGTCTGTGCATGCTTCCGTGGTTACGGTAAAGCCCTGAGGAATCGGCAGACCCAAGTTGGTCATTTCTGCCAGATTAGCGCCTTTGCCTCCCAGCAGGTTACGCATGTCGGCACTTCCCTCTTCAAAAGAATAAACCCATTTTGCCATACTCTTTTCTCCCTCTTGATTTCCGGACATAAGAAAATACAGCTACAGGAACTGTTTTTCCCATGACCTTTTTTTTTATTATAGCATAAAATTGTATATATTGCATCATTTTTCCAAAAAATACAGATTATTTTATTCTATTTTATAACTGCTGCCCTTATCTGTTCCCTCCGTCCGCCGGAACAAATGAATCAAAAATAAAAAGATCAAATTCCTTTCGCGCTTTTTCCAGCTCTTCCTGGCTTTTGATCGTCCAGGCGGCCGCCATGTTTCCATACAGCCTGCGGCAGATCCTTCTTGCCGGCACACTGGCATACTTATGATTATACGCCACAAAATCGGGCCAGGTCACCCAGTTCAGGAGAAGATTCTGCAGGATCACATACAAAAGTCCATGGAATTCTCCTGATTTTACAAAGCCATCGGAAAGCTGTCCTCTCACTACAGAGCCATGATGCTGTCTGTACCACCACAGAACCAGCGGATTGAAGGATTCGATACAATACAGCCCTCCGTAATTTCCGAGCAGATGATCCACTGTGGGACACAGCCTGAGATCCGTCCGCTCCACCTTAAGCTCCACGATCAGCGGCACTCTGCCTCTCACCATATTCAGGACATCCGCAAAGCCCGGAATCGTCTCTTTGCTGCCGCAGAGCCGGAACGTTCTCAGCTCCTGCCAGGTATAATCGCATATTTTTCCTTCTCTGCCGCAGATCCTTTTCAGTGTAAAATCATGAAAGACCACCGGAATCCCATCTTTGGAAAGCTGTACATCCATCTCGATCCCATATCCCTCCTCCACTGCCTTCCGAAAAGCAGCCATAGAGTTTTCCGGGGCCTCAGAGGTATTGTCGTGGAGCCCTCTGTGGGCATAATAGACCCCAAGGAATTCCTTCCGCTCTTTTCTGCGTCCCGGCCGCGGCATAATTGCCAGAAAATAGAGAGCTGCCACCGCTGCCACTGTCACAGAAGCCACATATAAAACAGACATTTTCCTATCACTCTTTTCTTAAAGTATTTTTTCAGTCATCCACATCAAAGTTTTCAAGCATGCTCTTTTTCCTGTCCGGTCTCACATCCCCGTGCCTTACCTGCGTCATGGTAAAAAATGCCAGAACAGAAAATGCCAGTGCATAGGGAAACAGCGTTCTGTAGGAAACGTTTTCCAGAAGAAATCCTGACAGGACAGGGGTAAAGATCTGCGCTGTCATGGAAAACGTATAATAGGTTCCGGTAAATTTCCCAATATCGCTTCCCTTTCCCATCTCCACTATCATGGGATAAGAATTTACATTGATGGCCGCCCATCCAATCCCGATCAGGGCAAACGCCGCATTGATCACAGGATGATAGGCATTTGCAAAAATCGCCGCGAAATAGCACAGGCTCATCAGCACGATACCGCCCAGAATGGTCTTCTTCCTCCCGATCCGGCTGGCAATGTTTCCGATAGGGATATAGCTGATGATAGCGGCCACAGTGGCAACCATCAGACAGTCGGCGAACCCGCCTCCCTCCAGCTTCCAGACTACTCTCGTATACCGCGAAAACGCTGTCGTCACAGCATTATAAGCCATAAACCATAAAAAGACGGATGCCAGGAGAAGGGCAAAGCTTCGTTTTACTTCCCGGGGCATGGAAGCCTGTCCGTCAGAGCTGTCGAACACTTTTTCCGTATCTTTTCCGGATGCCTTTCCGGATTCTTTCTCCTGAAGTACCTTTCCGCCGCTTTCTCTCTTCTGATCTCCGCCGCCTGCCGTATCGCCTTTCTCCGCCGCCCCTGCAGATGCTTCCATACTCTTCTCGTATGATTTAACCTCCGCTTCTATCTGCGCCTTCACCTTATTCTCACGGATCGTCACAAAAAGGACTCCCACTGCCAGAAGCATCAGAAGCGCCACACTCAAAAACAATGGCATGTAATCCGGGTGCTCTCCTTTTCCTACCAGAAGCTTGATCATAATCAGCGTATAGACGCCGCCTACTGCTCCCATCAGATTAATCACCGCATTGCCTTTGCTGCGCAGCCGGTTCGGCGTCAGATCCGGCATCAGCGCCACAGAGGGAGAACGGTATAATCCCATGGAGATCAGAAGTGCAAACAGAGCCGCCACAAAAAAAAGCAGGTTCGTCCTTCTTTCCGCAACCGGAAGCAGAAGCAGGAAAATCACCGCCAGTATCGTACCCGCTATGATAAAAGGCATTCTTTTTCCCAGCCTGGTATCCACCTTATCCGAAAGGCTTCCGAACAGCGGCAGCAAAAACAATGCCAGTACATTGTCCATTGCCATTAAGACACCCGTGACAGTCTCTCCCAGTCCAAAGCTCCCCTGCAGCATCAGAGGTATGATATTGTCGTACATCTGCCAGAACGCAGATATGGACAAAAACGCCAGTCCGATCAAAAATGTTCTTCTGTAATTCAACTTCATATCGCTCTCCACACCTTTCCCTTATAACAACTGCATTGTATCACCAAACCATAAGTATTTCCATAAATTCTGTTCAAATTCCTTGCAAATTCCTTATTTTCTTGTAAAATAGGTAAATGTAATGCTTAAAAGTATTTTCCTGTTGAAAGGAGTTTATCGAACATGATCAGTGCAAACAATGTAACCTACAGAGTCGGAAAGAAAGCCCTGTTTGAGGATGTGAATATTAAATTTACAGAAGGGAACTGCTATGGGCTCATCGGCGCCAACGGCGCCGGAAAATCAACCTTCCTGAAAATTCTTTCCGGGCAGCTGGAGACCACCAACGGAGATATCTCTATCACCCCCGGTCAGCGTCTGTCCGTGCTGGAACAGGACCATTTTAAATATGATGAATATCCTGTCATGGATGTGGTCATCATGGGAAATGAAAGGCTCTACCAGATCATGAAAGAAAAGGATGCCATCTATGCCAAGGAGGACTTCACCGATGAGGACGGAATCCGTGCCAGTGAGCTTGAGGGCGAATTTGCGGAGCTGGACGGCTGGGAGGCGGAATCAAATGCCGCCATGCTGCTCAACGGTCTTGGAATCGACACCTCTCTTCACTATTCTGTGATGAAGGACTTAAACGGCAATGAAAAAGTCAAGATCCTGCTGGCCAAGGCGCTTTTCGGCAATCCGGATATTATGCTTCTGGATGAGCCCACCAACCATTTGGATCTGGATGCCATCGCATGGCTGGAGGAATTCCTCATCGGATTTGAAAACACGGTCATCGTGGTATCCCATGACCGTTATTTTCTGAACAAGGTGTGTACCCACACTGCAGATATTGATTATGGAAAGATCCAGCTTTATGCCGGCAACTATGATTTCTGGTACGAATCCAGCCAGCTTCTGATCAAGCAGATGAAAGAAGCCAATAAGAAGAAAGAAGAAAAGATCAAAGAGCTGCAGGAATTTATCTCCCGCTTCTCCGCCAACGCTTCCAAATCCAAGCAGGCCACCTCGAGAAAGCGTGCCCTGGAAAAGATTGAACTGGATGAGATCAAACCCTCCAGCCGCAAATATCCCTACATCGATTTCAGGCCCGACAGAGAGATCGGCAACGAGGTCCTGACTGTGGAGGGAATTTCCAAAACCATAAACGGAGAAAAGGTCCTTGACAATATTTCCTTTATCATGGGGCATGAGGACAAGATCGCTTTTGTGGGCGGAAATGAGCTGGCCAAGACCACTCTGTTCCAGATCCTTATCGGTGAGATAGAGCCGGATGAGGGACATTACAAGTGGGGCGTCACCACCTCCCAGGCTTATTTTCCCAAGGACAGCACCTCGGAATTTGACAACGATTATACCATCGTGGACTGGCTCACCGGCTATTCTCCCGTGAAGGATGTCACCTATGTGAGAGGCTTTCTGGGACGGATGCTCTTTGCCGGAGAAGATGGCGTCAAGAAAGTAAAGGTTTTGTCCGGAGGGGAAAAGGTACGTTGTCTTCTGTCCAAAATGATGATCAGCGGCGCCAACTGCCTGATTTTGGATGAGCCCACCAATCATCTGGATATGGAAGCTATCACGGCTCTCAACAACGGACTGATCAAGTTCCCCGGAGTTGCGCTCTTTGCCTGCCATGATCATCAGTTTGTCCAGACCACAGCCAACCGGATTATGGAAATTCTTCCGGATGGTTCGCTGGTGGATAAAATCACTACCTATGACGAATACCTGGCAAGCGATGAGATGGCCAGAAAACGTACCGTCTATACCAAACAGGCTGAAGAGGACGAAAATTAACATGAATATGGTTGATCTGCACGTTCATTCCAATAAATCCGATGGAAGCTTTACCCCTTCCCAGCTGGTAGCCTATGCGCTGGAAAAGGGGCTTTCCGCCTTTGCCCTCACGGACCATGATACCACCGACGGAATTGCGGAGGCCATGGCCGCGGCTGAGGCGGCAGCCAGGGGCGGTCGGGCAGTTCAGGTGATACCCGGCATTGAGTTTTCCACAGAATATCACGGACGGGATATTCATATTGTCGGGCTGTATATCGACTGCGACAGCGAATTTTTCAAACGCCGTCTGGTCAATTTTGTGAAAGGGCGTGATATCCGCAACAGAGAAATGTGCCGCAGGCTTACCGAATGCGGCTTTCCCGTTTCCTACGAAGAACTGACTGCCGAATTTCCGGGCTGTGTGATTACCCGGGCTCATTATGCCAGGTTTATGTTAAAAAAGGGCTATGTCAAAACCCTGAAAGAAGCCTTTGACCGTTATATTGGCGACGGGTGTCCCTGCTTTGTTCCCCGCAAAAAAATAACGCCTATGCGGGCAGTGGAAATCATCTTAAAGTCCGGCGGCTTTCCTATCCTGGCACATCCTCTGCTCTACCATATGAGCAGCTGCGAACTGGAGGAACTGGTGGCCACATTAAAGGAAATCGGGCTGCAGGGACTGGAAGCTCTCTACAGCACCTATTCCGCCCAGGACGAGCGCACCATGCGCGCCCTGGCAGCAAAATATGATCTGTGTATCAGCGGCGGCTCTGACTTTCACGGCACGGCAAAGCCTGGCCTGGATCTGGCGACCGGTTATGGCAGGCTTTTCGTTCCGGAAGAAATTCTCGATCATATCAACGAGCGCAGGAAATGGATGCTTTCTCATCCCGGAGCGCTGCGCAAGACCAAAATTCTTTTCACCGATCTGGACGGAACCCTGCTGGACAGCAAGAAACAGATCAGCAGCTACACCAGAGAAGTCCTTCATGCCTGGGCGGATGCGGGGCACAAGCTTGTCCTTTGTTCCGGCAGAGATATCAACAGTGTAACGGACGTTAAAAATGACCTGGCCCTTGATCTGCCCGGTATGTACCTGATCGGCTATAACGGTGGTCAGATTTATGACTGCCAGAAGAAGAAAACCATCTACAAAACTGCCCTGACCATCCCTCAGACCCTTCATATCCTGCATATGGCAGCTCAGGCCGGCGTCCACGTCCATACCTATTCGGACACCCACATTCTCGCCTCGAGGGACAATGAGGAAATGCATTATTACCGGAGAGTCATCAAGACCCCTGTGCTCTTTTCGCCTGATATGGAAACGCTGGTCCGGACAGAGCCCTGTAAATGTCTTGCCATTGAGCTTAAGGATGCCCAGAAGCTGGAGAATTTCCGTTTGAGCCTTGTACCCTGGGCCGAAGAAAACAAAATCTCCATGATCTACTCCAATCCTTATTATCTGGAATTCTTCCCCGCCGCATCCGGAAAAGGCGCCGCTGTTCTTAAGCTCTGTGAGCTTCTGGGCATTCACCCTTACTTTTCGGTGGCTGCCGGCGACGCTCAGAACGATCTCTCCATGATCGAGGCTGCCGGAATGGGAATTGCCATGTGCAACGGCTCTGAAGACGTAAAAATGGCGGCAACCACCGTTACCGCCTGTGACAATGATCATGACGGGCTGGCGCAGGCTCTTGTGGATCTGATATAAATCCGCCATCCCGACAGATAATATGCGCGCTCGTGCAAATGGAAGATGTCACTGCGTGACCGCACTTGTCACCGGATAAAGTTCGTCCTCTGAGCGGGTTCTTTTTCCGGCAGACCGTATTTCTCTTTTCCGAGGGCAATGCTCTTCATCAGAAAGCTCATATTTTTCGCCAGGGTGCGCATGGTCTGCAGCCCTTCCGCATCCTGCGCTGCCTCTCCCGGCGTGCGTCCATGGACGCTGTTCCAGTACTGGCTGGAGGCCACCGGCATACCGGAAATGGTGAAAAACTTGTTGAGCTCATCAAAGGTGGCGGAGAGTCCTCCTCTTCTGGCCACTACCACACTGGCTCCCACCTTCATGGATTTGTCAAAGGATGTACTGTAAAACAGCCGTGTGAGAAACGCCACCAGGGTCGCATTGGCGGAGGCGTAATAAACGGGGCTCCCCACCACCAGTCCGTCACATGCTTCAAATTGAGCAGCCGCCTCATTCACCGCATCCTCAAACACACATTTTCCTGTCTTCGCACAACTCCCGCAGGCAATGCATCCCCGGATATTCTGGCTGCCGATGTGCAGCGTCTCCGTCTCAATCCCCTCCCGGCGGAAAATTTCCTTCATCTCCCCCAATGCAATGGATGTGTTTCCATTGGGTCTTGGGCTTCCGTTGATCATCAGAACCTTCATCATTTATTCCCTTCCTTTTTTCTTTTCATATATTTTTTCATATATTTATCATAAGCGACAAATATGTTATCAAACATATTTCGAAATCAGCTGCTGACTCGCCAACGCCGCCCGGTCCGCCTGTAAAAAGCAGCTGAGCCCCTGCCCTGTCAGCACAGCGCAAAATACTTCAGCAGGGCAATCCACAAAAACAGCGTAAAAAGGCAGACCACATTGTTCACTGCAATCCCCAGTCCGGCCAGCTCCCCGTTTCCGCCCAGCTCCTTGGCCATTGGGTAAGAGGAATTTGCGGTAGGCGCGGCATAGATCAGGAACAATGCCGCCAGCTCCACTCCTTTAACCCCCAGCAGAACAGCTATCCCTACAAAGACTGCCGGCACCAGAACCAGACGCCCGAAGGTTACCCAGAACAGCTCTCTTCTGTATTTTTGCAACGCGCCAAAGGACAGGGTGGCTCCCACGCACAGAATCGCCAGCGGCGTAGCTATGGCACCCAGATCCGCCAGCGGCTCCGCCACCATCTCCGGCAGCTCTATGTGCAGTCCGTGTGTCAAAAGTCCCAGCACGCTTCCGATCACCAGACTGTTTTTGGCGATCCCCTTTAAAAGATGCCTCACGGAAAGCTTCTCTCCTCCCCGGTACACCTCAAAAAGGATCACTGCCAGAATGTTGAACAGGGGCACGATGAACGCCGCCATCACTGAGATTACACTGATATTGGTATCCGGATACATGCTCTCCGCGATAGACATCCCGAAAAGCACGTAATTACTCCTGTATATCGTCTGAATCATGGTGGGGGCATTCCGCCTGTCTTTTTCAAAGCGGCTGACGATCCACCATGTTCCGGCATAGATGATCAGCACGCTGACCAGTCCAAAGGTGATCAGACCGGGCTGAAAGGTGCTGCTGAAATCTGATTCGTAGATTTCAAGAAACAGCTTGATGGGCAGAAATACTCTGAACACCAGACGGTTGATCTGGGTGAACGCCTCATCGCTTAAAAGCTTCGTCCGCCGGACCAGCAGTCCCACTGCCATATAAAAAAGGATGGGAAAGATAATCCGGAAAGACACCAGAAAAACCTGCATTGTTTATTTCTCCCTTTCATTCCCTTCCCTGCCAGTTACTTCTTTTCCGTCAATGAAGACATATTTTACCCGGGTGGAAACTTCAAAAGGGCACCCGTCCGTGATCACGATATCTGCATCTTTTCCCACCTCCAGGGAGCCAACTCTGTCCTCAATTCCCACATGTCTGGCCGGATTGATGGTGATGGCCTGAAGCGCTGCAAAAGGATCCATTCCTGCCTGGACTGCCAGAGCCGCACATAACGGCAGATATTCCTGGGGAATCACCGGAGAATCTGTGATAATGGACACCTGACACCCTGCCGCCGCCAGCACGCCGGGCGTAATCCAGCTCTTATTGCGCAGTTCAAATTTAGTTGCACTTCCAAATGTCGGCCCTACTGCCAGCGGCACATTTTCCCCGGCAAGCTCCTCTACGATGAGATGTCCTTCCGTCACATGCTCCAGGGTGATTCTCACATCAAATTCCCTGGCGATGCGCAATGCTGTAAAAATATCCTCCGTGGCATGAGCGTGGGCCTTTAAGGGAATCTCTTTTTTCAGCACCGGAATCATGGCCTCCAGCTTTATATCAAAGGCAGGCCTTTTGGAGAGGTCGTCCCCTGCCGCCTCCTTTTTCTCCAGATATTCTCCGGCCTTATACAGCATCTCCCGCAGCAGCGCAGCAGTGGTCATACGGCTGGAATCCTTTTTGTCCCGGTAGACCCTTTTGGGGTTTTCCCCGAAGGCACATTTCATGGCCACGTTATCCCGCACCACCATATCATCCACTCTCCTGCCCACCGTCTTGATAGTCGTAAAGGTTCCGCCCAGCACATTGGCGCTTCCCGGACCTGTGCACACGCAGGTAACGCCTGCCGCCGCTGCCTTGGCAAAGGCCGGATCAAAGGGCTTCACCCCATCGATTCCTCTCATCTGAGGGCTGATGATATCGTTCATCTCATTATAATCTTTCCCTTCATACCCGATCCCGTAGCCGTCAAGGCCGATATGACCGTGAGCCTCCACAAAGCCCGGATATATCTGAAGCCCTTCGGCGTCCACAAGCACCGTCTCCTCTTTTGTCTCCAGACCTTCCCCTATGGCTCTGATCTTCCCGTTTTCCACTAAAATATCCGCCCGGAACGGCTCTCTGCGGACAGCGTCGTGGATCAATCCGTTTTGAATCAATAAGCTGTTTTTCGAAGCGTAACAGCGTTTGGTACACAGCATCATCCTATCCTCCTTATTCTGTCTGTCATGTATCAGTATGTATCGTGAATGCCAGACATTTTGGTTTTTAGCACCCGCCGCACCGGTTCTGCGCTGCAATAAGCGCAGCACCTACCCTGCGAAATCGGCGCTTACGATATTTACAGGCAGAGACAGACATTTTGCCGCAGCTGCCTGTTTCCAGTATAACACAGTTTCAGCATTGTCGGAAGAATATGGATCTATTTATTGCTGAGATTGCGGCCGGTCAGGCCACGAGCTGTAACGGGACCTCAGAATAAACGTGCTCCTTTCCCACCTCTTACTTTAAAAGCACCGGACAGCGGCTGTGGTGCGCCGCGCCAGCGGTGCATGTAAGTTTACTTGCACAGTATATCCCTTTAGCGGTATAATGTACGGGAAATACTCACTATTTTACGCTATGGAGGAATATATGAAACTGCTGATTGCATCCGATATTCACGGCTCTGCACACTACTGCCGCAAGCTCCTTACGGCCTTTGAGAGGGAATGGGCCGGGCGTCTGCTGCTTCTGGGAGATCTTCTCTACCATGGTCCCAGAAATGATCTGCCGGAAGAATATAATCCAAAAGAAGTAATCTCTCTGTTAAATTCCTGTAAAGAGCGGATTTTCTGCGTCCGCGGGAACTGCGATACGGAGGTGGATCAGATGGTGCTTGCTTTTCCCATTATGGCAGACTATTGCATTCTCACTGCAGGAAGCCGTCTGGTCTATGCCACCCACGGGCACCACTATCACATGCAAAAGCTGCCGCCCCTGCAGCCGGGAGATGTTCTGCTCCAGGGCCATACCCATATTCCGGCCTGGGAGCCTTTCGGGAATCATAATCTCTGCCTGAATCCCGGCTCCGTATCGATTCCCAAGGAACATTCACCCCACAGTTATATGATCCTGGATGGGTCTGAGATCTTCTGGAAGGATTTTGAAGGAAATGTTTATCATTCGCTTATACTCTGACAGGAAAGGACAGGGCTTGGCCTGTCCTTTCCTGCAATGGAGAGCTGCTTCAACGCTCCGACATATCTTCCCATTGGATGTCCTTTAAGCGGTATACCTTCGTCTCGTAAGGAGCAAGCGTCACGGTTCCTTTTTGCTTCTCTCCCGAATCCATATCTGCCATCTCCTGAAGCAGGCTTATCTCCTGCTCCTTTGCCGAATAATTCAGTACAAAGAAATATTCCTGATCTCCTTTCCGGCGAAGCGCAATCTCACATTCCGCCGGGACGCTGATCCTTCCTGCAAAGGGTTCCAGAACGCCTGTATAAGACAGGAATTCCCGTACATTGCTTCTGGTAAAGGTACCACCGAAGTGAAGGATCCTTCCTGCTCCCAGCTGTGTTTCGATCAGCGCCGGACTGCCCTTATAGTAATTGCCGCTGTAGGAAGCCAGCACCTTCGCTTCTACGCCCGTTGTCTCCAGAATATCATTGAAAACACCTGTCTCCACTTCTTTTCCGTTCCAGTTCATGGTTACCGCATCGTCTCCCGGTCCCACCAGGGTAAACTCCCTGACTGCCGACTGTGTAAGAGGAGAAAGCAGCCCCGGCATCCGTCTCATCACACATTGACCATTTGCATCCTTCTGTCCCGTCCGCGCTCCAATAATCAGCGTTCCTCCCTGACGGACATATTTCTCCAGCACCCGGCAGGCATTCTCCGTCAGGATCTCCCCGTGAGGATAAATCAGCACCTGATAGCCCTCCAGATCCCCGGCCTCCGTATTTTCCCGCAGATAAACGGAATCCATGGGCGTATGATTCAGCTGGGACGCTACAAAGATCTCCATCTCGCTGCTGTCCGCGATCCTTCCATGCCAGATATCCTGCTGGGCATCAAAAATATTGTCATAATCACGCAAAAGCCCCAGAGGCGCCGCATAATCCGCACCTGTGATCTCCCGGATCCTCAGAATTCTTTCCTGTATTCTTTTTACTTCCGCCAGCTTTCTGTTATCGCAATTATCGTAATCCAGAATGCCGTGCCAGTACATCTCCGTCCCCTTCGTTGCTGTCCGCCATCGGAAGAAGCTGATAAAGTCCGCGCCATGCATGATGCTCTGCATGGCCCAGAGCATCATTTGTCCAGGCTTTGGCGCCGGCGCATCCATGCGGCCATTCCAGCCGTTTGCGCCTGACTGCTGCTCCATGATCCCGAAATGAGGGCATATTGAACGCACCTCCATCAGATTCCTGCTCCACTTCCTGTCGTTGAGGGTGCGGCAATTTCCGGGATCCTCCCCCATGCACCAGGCAAAGTTGGGATAGCTGTCATAGGTATAAACATCCAGACAGGTATCCTTCATCTTATGGTTGTCCAGATTCCCAAACATTCCATTGGTCGTGATGAAGTCCCCTTCCTTTCTATATTCCCGCAGGATATCGCTCTGCATTCTGCAGAACCGAATGGCACTCTCTGAAACAAATCTTGTATAATCCAGCATCTGATGAGGGTTCACCTGGTCATTGATGGTGGGTCTGGGAACATACACCTGATTCCAGTCATTATAGGTCTGATTCCAGAATACCGCTCCCCAGGCTTCGTTCAAATTCTCCAGCGTACCGTATTTCTCTTTCAAATATTCCCTGAAAGCAAGGGTATCGCTTTCCGAATAAAATTCATTTACCTCGCAGTTAAGCTCATTGTCGATCTGCCACCCCACAATACAGGGCCTTTTTGCATAGCGCTCCGCCAGGCGGCGCACAATCCTGCCGGAAAACCTGTGATAGGTTTCAGAATTGTAATTATAATGCCGCCTCATACCATGCCGGAGCAGCACACCGTCCTTTCTGCTGTTCAACACTTCGGGATACTTTTCCGTGAGCCACGCAGGAGGCGTCGCCGTAGGGGTCCCAAAGATCACTTTCATTTCCTCCCGCTGCGCCAGATCCAGAAACGCGTCGAACAGTTCGAAGTCAAACACGCCCTCCTCCGGCTCAAAAATACTCCATGCAAACTCTGCCACCCGCACAGTACCGATCCCGCATTCCTTCATCCTGCGAAGATCTTCCTGCCAGAGGCTCCTGTCCCAGTGCTCCGGGTAATAGCACACCCCCAGAGAAAGCCTGTCCCACTTAAAATTCTGATTTCTGTCCATAATAATCCCCATTCCTTATTTATCCGGCCGATTCCAAAAACCTGTACAGATTTCATTTTATGGGATCAGGGTTTCATCGTCAATCCTTCTATGACATTTTTTACAGACCAACAATACTGCGCCTGCAAGGGCAGGACAGATCCATGTCACAAAGCGAAAGATCAGGATAGCCGGGACAGCAACCTCCGCTCCGCTGAAAGATGTAAAAAACAGAAGAAAAACAAATTCCAGAGAACCGGCTCCGGAGGGCGCGGGAATCACCCCCGACAACATATAGCACAGCGCCATAAGCATCATACTTTCTCCTGCCGTCAGCGTTGTCTTCCCTGTCAGAAGATATGCCGGAACAGAATAAAATAACGCAAGTTTTCCGATTTGAAAGATCAGTGCTTCAGTCAGTTTCGCTTTCTGTCTCAATACACTTTTTCCGCACCAGTTCAAAAGCAGGATCTGTTCCTCCCATTTTCTGCAGCTCTGCCCCAATGCCGGGAACCTTTTTTCCAGTTTTTCCAGTATCCATACGGTTCCTTCCGCCACACGGCAGGAGAGTACAAGGCACAGGAAGAACAATAAAATAATACACGTTATAGTACATCCAATCCCCATAAACACAGCGTATTCCCTGCAAAGCTCCCAGGTTTCTTCCTTTCGGGTCAGGTATCGGAAAGCAAATACGGCAAATAATATAATAGCCGTTCTCTTTATCATATATTGAATCATGGTGAGGACCGTGGCGCCTGCCGGCTCTATTCCGCTTTCATGAAGATAATGGATCTCCGCCAGCCCTGAACCGTTTCCCAGCGTTGTGAGACGATAAAACTCACATACAAAAGCGATCCACACTCCTCTTTTCGCCAACGCCGCCGGTACAACCGTCTGCATCATTGCAGTTATCGTCATCCCCTCCAACAGATATCCCAGTCCTGCAAGAGCTGCTGCTGCTGCCAGCTCCCGCCCGGCAGCCTGCCGGATCCCATCCCATATTTCCTCCAGGGATTCTCTGTAGATCCAGAGAGAAAGGATCAGCAGCACTGCCAGAAAAAGGGAGATCCACTTCTTTTTGTTTCCCCTTACGGCTCTGTTTTTCTTCATTTCACGGTTTACCGCTTTCACAGCTGCTCTTTCGATGCGCTTCTTCCTGCCATATTTGATCTGCAGCAGACGCCCATTCTCTCGCATATTCATGACATTTTCCACACAGATGCTCCACAGGCTCCGGCGACTGCAGATCCGTGGATTTTGCACCGCTCTTTCTCACCATTTCCTCCAGGATCTCCGGATTCTCCAGCATGGGACAGGGGCGCAGATGATTGTCGTTGAAAGGCTGACGATCTCTGTATGCCATAAATAACGGCTGTTTTAATATTTCAAGAAGCGTATGGGTTCTGATGTTTGCACCTGAATAATGAATGAACACGCAGGGTTCCGCATCTCCGTTTGCATTGATGTGAAAATAGTTTCTTCCTCCGGCAATGCATCCTCCTACAAATTCGCCGTCATTCTGGAAATCCATGGTGAACAGCCCTTTTCCGGTGCTCATATTGCGGATCTCTCTCACTCTGTCCTTGATATAAATACGCTGCTCTGTGGTTGGCAGAAGCTCCGTCGCCGCATTGTTGCCCACCGGCATATAGTGGAAGTACAGTGCGTACCGGCACCCCTTTTCCACGATCAGATCCACGAATTCATCACAGGTTACCGTCTCAATATTCTGAGACGTATAGCAAATAGAGGTTCCGAAGATCAGCCCGTTTTCCTTGAGCAGATCCATGGCATTCATAACCTTTCCAAATACGCCGTCTCCGCGTCGGATATCATTAACCGCCTCAAATCCCTCCAGGCTGATGGCCAGATAGAGGTTTCCCACCCGTTTCATTTCCTGGCAGAAATCTTCCTCTACCAGAGTAGCGTTGGTATAGGCCAGGAATGCGCAGTCATTATGCTTTTCACAAAGCCTGATAATATCCGCTTTTCTTACCAGAGGCTCGCCGCCGGTAAACATATAGAAATAAATTCCCAGCTCCTTTCCCTGACTGATCAGATCATCCATCTCCTCAAAGGACAGGTTCAGCCTGTTTCCGTATTCCGCCGCCCAGCATCCGGTACAGTGCAGATTGCAGGCGCTGGTGGGATCCATGAGGATCAGCCAGGGCACATTACACTGATGTTTTCTGCGCATCCTCCGGATAGTCTTTGTCCCGTAGAAAAAGGCCTCAAATCCCAGGTTCAGCGCAGTTGTCCGCAGTACATGAGGGTCAACCTCACTCAGAATCCTGCGGATATATCGGTTCAGCGTCCCCTCCCTGTCGCAGATCATTCTTTTCGCCTTCTCATAATCAACATCCAGCCTTTCACCACTCATATAGTTTTCCATCAGATCCATCAGCCTGCTCACATCTTTTTCCCAGTCTTTCTCTGTATTCTTATCGCCGGAAACATTGGCAAGCGCCAGATCTATGGCCTTCCCGAAGGCCGCTCTTGCCGCTTTGTGTGTCATTTCATTCGTCTTCATCTGTTCGTACCTCCATGTGCTTATCTATACCTTATCGTAGCAAAAAAGGAAGGCGGAAAAAACAGACACCACGGCGCCTCTGCAAAAAAAACAGACACTTCAAATGAAATGTCTGTTTTTTACAATCAAAATAGTTTTCATATATGAAATAAGCAGATGAAATTCGTATATCGGATCCTCTCTTATCCTGCTTCTCCGCAAATACTTCGGCGGATCATTTCTTCCAGCATTCCCTTTCGCAGCTGTCCCATCCGGTAAAAGAACGCCTGAATATCCTCCTTCATTCCGCCTCTGAGCCAGTCGATAATAGCCCCAAAGCAGCACCACTTATAATAGCGGATTATGATTCCTTTATCCTCTTCCCCTACAGGCTCTGCTGCAAAAGCCGTATTGATATAGGTACTCACCACATGCTCGCACACCCTCCACAGGTACCTCTCAAACAAATCCCTGTTAGCTGAGTGGTACAGATGAAGCGCTGCCCGCCTGTTCTCAAGTGCAAAAGAGACCGCCACATCCATCCCCTCTTCCAGAGATTCCACCGTCGGGTGATCTCTGATAATCTCATCCGCATACTCCAGGATAATCTCCTCAATCATAGAGGGAAGGTCTTCATAATGGTAATAAAAAGAATTACGGTTAATGCCGCAGTCCTCAACAATATCTTTAATAGTGATCTTACTTACAGGACGCTCATTCAAAAGCTTTATGAAGGAATCTCTGATGGCCCGCTTTGTAAATCCCGGCAAGCTCCGCACCTCCCTGCGTTTTCTCTCTTTTCTGTAAATATTGCCCTACCATTAATATATTGATTTTATTTTGAATAGTCAAGCCTTTTTATGTCCACAGCCTGCGCAGCGGGCGCAATCACATCCGCATTGGAAAGACTTCCCGCTTTTCTTATCACGTATCATTTTTCTTATGGCAATCCCTGCTGTACCGGTCAGGATTACCGCCGTAACGATGGTTCCCATGAATATCCTCCCTTTTTTCAGTCATGGTGCAAGCTGTTTTTCCTGCCGCCTGTTATAAGCTTATTCTGTTTTTAGCCGCTTGTAAATAACTAATGTAAATTTTTTATAAAGCTTCCCTAAAGCAAAACGAAAGTAGCTGTTTTTTACTCTGTATTTATGTTATAATCTGAAAATACAGCAAAGACTGTAGAAAATCTGAAGTCAGAATAGAGGAAACAGAGATGCACATAAATGAATCTGCAGAGAACTATCTGGAAACAATATTAATATTAAGCAAATCCCGTCCTGTAGTCCGCTCAGTTGATGTGGCAGAAGAACTCGGCTTCAAAAAGTCAAGCGTCAGCGTTGCCATGAAGAATCTGCGCGAGAAGGAACACATCACCGTCACCAGAGAAGGATTTATCTATCTGACGCCTTCTGGAAGAGAAATTGCTGAAATGATCTACGAACGCCATGAGCTCTTTACCAAATGGCTGGTCCATCTGGGTGTGGACGAAAAAACCGCCGCCCGGGATGCCTGCAAAATTGAACATGACCTCAGCAAAGAAAGCTTCGAGGCGATTAAAAACCATATTAAACTGCCATGAAACCAACATCAAACGAAACCAGATTTACTATCATACCGGATGAACTGCTGAAGGAGACTATGGACCGGGATGTTCTTCCTTTTCTCACCGCTATCGGCTCCGCCGGCTACGTAACCGTCAGACGCCGCAATGCAGGTACGGGAAAGAGCCGACTTTATTATGAAGCATACCGTCCTCAGGCTCCCCGCGGCGCTATTGTGATCAGCCACGGATACAGTGAATCGGTTGAAAAATATAAAGAAGTCATTTACTATTTTACACAGGCCGGATATCAGGTCTATTTAGCGGATCACAGGGGGCATGGACGGTCTGTCCGCGATACGGATCATCCCTGTATGGTTCACGTAGCGCATTTCAAAGATTATGTCCGTGACCTGCATACCTTCATTGCAAAAGTGGTAGAACCCTCCGTGAACGGCCAGCTGCCCCTGTATCTGTATGCTCATTCCATGGGCGGAGCCATTGGCGCACTTTATCTGGAAGCCTGGCCCGATACCTTCCAAAAGGCTGTTCTCTCTGCTCCTATGCTGAGCCTTTCCATGGGTGCGCTCCCCATTCCCTGTGCCAGGGCTCTGGGACGGATCATGATCAGAATGAACAGAGGCGCCACCTACCCTCCCGGCCAGCATCCTTTCACGCCCGGAGACGCCTTTGAAACCAGCTGCTCGTCCTGCCGCCAGCGATATGATTACTATCGGGAGAAAAAGGAAGCCAATCCCCTTTTTCAAACCTGCGGTTCCAGCTACGGATGGGCTTATGAAGCCTTAAATGCCTGTCGCCATGTCACACAAAAAAAGAACTGCCGCAGGATCACAGTTCCCGTTCTTGTATTTCAGTCCATGAACGATACCACTGTCACATCGTCCGGTATAGAACGCTTTGTGGCGAACACACCTTCCGCCGCCCTGGTAAAGGTAGATCAAAGCAAGCATGAAATTTACAACAGTACCGCCAGCGTACTGAAAGAATATTACCAGCGTATTTTTGATTTTCTGCAGCCGGAATAAATTTCCTGTAAAATGCGTTTTCCTGAAAGGAGTTTTCCTATGAAGAAAAAACCAAAACAGATCGCCGCTCTTATTTGCATCATCCTGCTTGCCCTGCTGTATATTGCCACCCTGGTAGTCTCCCTGCTCGATTTCCCGGGATCAGAAAGACTCTTTGCGGCATGTCTGGTCGCCACCATCGGGCTGCCTATTCTTCTGTGGATCTATATCTGGCTTTATGGACGCTATACCGGCAAATCCACTATGGCCGATCTTTTCCCTGAAGAAAAGGCCGGTACGGAAGAAACAGATTCCTCCCCTCATGCCTGAGCGCCCAGCAGTCCTCCCAGCTCTTTTTGGGTCTGCGCAAGTGTGGAAAATCGGATTCCCTGCATTCCTGCTCTTCTTGCCGCCTCCACATTTTCCTCCACATCGTCAATAAAAACACATTCCTGTGGTTCCAGCCCGTACCGGCTGCACAAAAGCTGATAAATCTCAATCGCAGGTTTGATCAGCTCCACCTGATAAGAAAGAATTGCTCCGTCCACTTCGCTCAGGAAATCAAGGGCGTCGCTACATTGCGCATGTGCTTTTCTGGCAAAGTTGGAAATCACATAAATCCCAAATCCCTTCTCCTTCAGTTCCCGGATCCAGGGAATCGCATACTCATAGCGCACCACCATTCCCTTCACATCTGTAAAAACTTCTCTGATCTGCTCCTCTATGGATGGATCGTTGGCAATAAAGGCTGATAAAAGCTCTTCATCACTCATCTTTCCTCTGTCCATTTCGTTCCATACACTGCTTCTCACAGTGGCATCCGCCAGCTTATGAAACACCTCATCCGAATAACCAAAACTGTGGAAAAACTCCTGCCACTGAAATCCCGCCAATACATTTCCAATATCAAATACAATATTTCTGATCATTTTCAGACCTCCTGCTTCGTTTTTTCTCTGCCTAAAAATCGTATTTACTGCCCTCCGCGTTTACACTTCCTTCAGAAATTCCTCTGCGGCTCTGGACAAAAATCCCTTTGTATCCCGCACCACACAGATCTCCCTTTTCGGAATAATCTTGTTAAAACGCAGTTCAAACAGCCTTCCTTCTTCCAGATATTCTCCGGCGAAATCCTTGACCACACTTCCCACTCCCAGTCCCTGCAGCGCGAACTGGACAATCATATCGCTGGTGGCAAGCTCAAATTCCGGATGTAATTTCACTCCGTTCTGCTCAAGGAAGTGATCCATAAAGTTCCTGGTACTGGTATTCCCCTCCAGGGAAATAATCGGAAGCCTCTCCAACTCCTGCAAATCCAGCATACGGTTCTTATACTGAATGAATTTCCGCCCGGCCACAAAAATATCCTCAATCTCTCTCACCGGCGTCATCATAAGCTCCTGAGAGGCTATGACCGGCGTGCTCACCACCCCGAAATCAATTTTCCCCTCCTTCAGAAGCTTAATCGTCTCCGGCGTGGGCGCATTGGTCACCATCACCTTAATGCCCGGAAACCGCTCATGATATTTTTGCAGCAGGGGAAGCAGGTAAAATTTAAGCGTCATGTCACTGGCGCCGATCCTCAGCTCGCCCCATTCCAGATTCAGCATGGAAGAGAGTTTCTTTTCTCCCAGCAGAATCTCTTCATATCCTCTCTTTACGTGCTCATACAACACCTGTCCCTCAAGAGTCAGTCTGATCCCCCGCGTCGCCCGCACAAACAGCTTTACGCCAAGAGACGCCTCCAGCTGCTTCAGGCTCTGGCTCACAGCAGGCTGCGAAATCGAAAGCTCTGTGGATGCCGCCGTCAGACTGCCGCTCCGGGCCGTGTAATAAAACACCTTATAGTATTCCAGATTCTCTGCCATACTGCCGTTTCCTCATTAAGCCCATTGACTGGAGCTGAAAGCCTCTTAGAGGTGAAAGCCTCTTATCCACTTCATTCCCGGAGTATTTCTTAAGAAAAAAAGACTCTTCTTCCCAAGAAACGGCTGCATCTCTCTTTTCATAACATCTCTGTCCCGGATCAACAGCTTTTCCTCTCCGAGAACCAGGATCAGCTTCGACCGTGCATGGAACAGCTTCAGATTTTTTAAGAGCTCCTCCAATGCTTTCTCCTCCGGCGTTGCAGGATACTTCTCAAAACATCTGCCCGTCTGGACAATGGACAGCGGCACAATCCGGTTCTCCATCCTCTGATCGCTCTCCCAAAAAAGAAGGTTCATCCTCACATTCCGGAAGATTTCGCTGTGGGAGCGAAGAACGGCCGCCACATCCGCCGCTGTCTCTCTTACATATTCCTCCGGCAGGGCACAGTCCACCACAATCGTCATCTCAAGAATTCCACCAGTATAGTTTCCCGGTACATGAAGCACCCTCTCCACTCCGTTTTTCAGGCTCATTTTCCCAAGAAGCTCCATTTACTCTCCTCTCTTTGGCCTCTATCCATCCTGCTCCTCCGGATTCCCACCGGCCTGGTATCTTAGATCGAAGCCACATCGATCAGCGTAAACTCATCGTTTGCATTTTCCAGACTGGTCACCAGCGCTCAGGTCAGTTGAAGCATGCTGCATAATTCAGCATTCAGCTTTTGAAGCATATGGCATGCCTTCAGCGTTTCCTCCGAGACCCACCTATCATCTGCAATGGATACCTGATTTGCCTTTCCTGGTTTCATGGCATTTGCAATACATCCCACCGTTGCTTTTCTGGCGTACTGCTCCTTTTTCAATCCCTTACAGATATCTGATGCCTTTGCAACATACTCCTCCGCTATTTTCAACAATCCGGGATATGCCGCTTTTGCTGTCTCAAGCAACAGCTTTTCCAGATCCCCTTCATTCTCATTATCCGGAAACACATAGGAAAAAACCGGTATTTCTTTCATACCTGTATCCAGAACAAGCATTCCCTGCTTTCGTCCAAGCTTAAAGTCTTCCTTCTCACTGTAAGTGCCAGTCACTTTTCCGATCTTTGATTCTGCTTTTTCCTGATCCGCATCGCAGAGCAACATAATGCCGCTTAACTGATCCTTCTCGCTGATCTGCATGGCACTCATGATCTGCTGCAGCACCCTCATGATCTCTGTATCGCCGTTTGCACATTTAATCGCCACAGATACTTCCTCATTCATCAGAAAACTGGGAATGGGTGTAATCCTCTCCAGCCTGCCCTCTCTGAATGGAAATCTGGCCGGTATTGTACGTTTCCATACCAGAGGCACTTTTTCCAGCTCATGGATCTGTTCATTTACTCCGTTTAACCTCAACAGCTTTTCCATCATGGCAATATCATGCGCGCCTTCTACTATTATCAGATAATTTCTCATAAAATGTCCATTCCCTGATCGGCTTTTAACCAGTGTATCTCTTCTCCCTGAAATCTTTTCACATAAATGCTGCTCTTATAGTGTTCCAGCCGATACGCGTTGATGTTTTCAAAATACCCCTGTGCTTCCACCAGAGCATCTATTGCATCTCCGCTGTGTGTTGTAAGAAAAACCTGCACATCATACCGCTCTGTAGCAGCCGCCATCCATTTGGCGACCTGTATCAGGGCATGCTTATGAATCCCCGTCTCAAATTCATCAATCAGCAGAATTCCGCCGCGCATTTTCACCACGGCGCTGGCCAGAGTCAGAATCTTTTTCAAGCCATCTCCGAACGCTGAAACCGGCACCAGGCCGCAGTCTTCCATCTCAATCAGCGTCGCAGGCCTTCCGTACTGTATCCCCGTCTCCACACCGATGATCCGTTCGTCAAACATCCGCAACAACTCTGTCAGACGGCGTCTTTCTTCTGCAAGCATTCCTTTATATAAGCTGGCGCTGAGAATTCTGCCGGTATAAATATCAAAGGGTGAAACGTACTGTATTTTATGATTTCTGCTTGAGAACGGCATCCTTGCTCCGGCAGCATGCGTATCCCTCCCCTTCGTCTGAGGCATGCGCTGTACTTCATCGAAATAAAATTCTTCCCCATGAGTTTCCCCGCACCGGCAGGTATATTCTCCATCCATCATTCGAATGGTTCCGTCCGCGTCACAGCAGCTTTCATATCGTCTCCGTTCCTCTGGAGAACAGTCTTCTTCCAGAATCCACCCTCTTTCGATTTTTCCCCTTATCCCGACCCTGCACTCACCATATCTGTCGCTCTCCGCCTGGATGTAAATCTCTTTTTCCTTCTCCTGCATTGGAAAAGAATACAGCAGCATATCAAAGGGAAGCAGTCTGTCCTTCATAATGGACGCTCCCAGCTGTGCCTCTCTTCTTCTTGCAATGTTAATGGCATTCGCCAGCACATCACCGCTGTCCAGCAGCTGGATTGCTTCCAGAACAGAGGTTTTTCCGGAATTGTTTTCTCCGATGATAATATTGATCCTTCCCAGCCCCGACATGGTAAGGTTCCTCAATCCCCTGAAAGATTCAATTCTAAGTTCTCTTAACATACTTTCACCCGTTCTGAATACCCTTTCTTTCTATGGTACATACTATAAACTAAAGCAGTATTCATTGTCAAAAGGAGCTTTGATGGCAGACGCAAATATGAGCTTTACATTGCTCCGCCGCGTAATCGACCGGAAAGGAGCCTTTTATGTGCCTTCACGCTGAAATCATCCTCTCTCCCACTCCCGAAAATTCCTGGGGAATAGCAGATACCTGTGATGTCAGGTGCGCACAATGTGGTATACCACTGCTTTCCCGGGCCAGTCAGAAGGAAATCTGCGATCTGATCGCCCGCTCCGCCTGTCGTATCGTTTCCGGAGAAAAATATCTGGCTCCTTAGATCGAAGCCACATCGATCAGCGTAAACTCATCGTTTGCATTTTCCAGACTGGTCACCAGCGCTCTCGCCGTATCCATCGCTGTGATACAGTTCACACCGGTCTCGATGGCCGTTCTCCTGATCAGGAAGCCGTCCCTGGATTTATCCCGTCCCTGGGTCGGCGTGTCGATCACCAGATCAATCCTGTGTCCCAGGATCAGATCCATGACGGTGGGCGACTCCTGCGAGATCTTATTGACCTTACGCGCTTTCACGCCCGCTTCTCTCAGGGCCGCCGCCGTACTTCTGGTGGCGTAAATGGTATAGCCCAGCTTCTCAAATCTGCGGCCAATCTCCACTGCCTCGCCCTTATCTGCATCTTTCACTGTGATGATCATCTGCTTATGTCTGGGCAGATCCACTCCTGCTCCTAAAAAGGCTTTGTAGAGCGCCTCATTAAAGGTCCTGGCAATACCCAGACACTCTCCCGTTGACTTCATCTCAGGCCCCAGGCTGATCTCCGCCCCCCGTATCTTCTCAAAAGAAAATACCGGCATTTTGATGGCGAAATAGTCCGCTTCCGGCTGAAGCCCCGGCTCATATCCCAGCTCCCGGATCGTCTTTCCAATGATCACCTCCGTGGCAAGATCCACAATGGGAATACCTGTCACCTTACTGATATAGGGTACGGTACGGGAAGAACGGGGATTTACTTCTATTACATATACCTCCTCGCCTATGGCGATAAACTGAATATTGATCAGCCCCTTTACATGAAGCGCCTTAGCCAGTCTTCTGGTATATTCCGCAATTTTCTCCTTTACGGTATCAGAAATCGTAGGAGCCGGATAAACAGAAATACTGTCTCCCGAGTGAACGCCTGTCCTTTCTATGTGCTCCATAATGCCCGGTATCAGAATATCCTGTCCGTCACAGACTGCATCCACTTCAATCTCCTTACCCTGAAGGTACTTGTCAACCAGAATCGGGTGATCCTGTGCGATCCGGTTAATGATATTCATAAATTCTTCGATTTCTTCATCGGAAATGGCGATCTGCATTCCCTGCCCGCCCAGTACATAGGAAGGCCGTACCAACACCGGATACCCCAGTCTGTTGGCAACTTCCTTTGCCTCCTGCGCCGTATAGACGGTACCGCCTGCTGCCCTGGGGATCTGCGTCTGCTCCAGAATTCGGTCAAACAGCTCCCGATCCTCGGCGGCATCCACATCCTCCGCCTTTGTCCCAAGAATGGGGACTCCCATCTTCATCAGGCTCTCCGTGAGCTTGATGGCTGTCTGGCCGCCAAACTGCACTACCGCTCCGTCCGGCTTTTCCAGATTGACGATGCTCTCCACATCCTCCGATGTCAGGGGTTCAAAATACAGCTTATCCGCAATATCAAAGTCCGTACTGACTGTTTCCGGATTATTGTTTACGATAATGGTCTCATAGCCTGCCCTGGAAAAGGCCCAGGTGGCATGTACGGAGCAGTAGTCAAACTCGATCCCCTGTCCGATTCTGATGGGCCCTGACCCCAGCACCAACACCTTTTTCGCCGGTGTCGTGACAGATGCTTCATTTTCACTTCCGTATACGGAATAATAGTAGGGAGTCGCCGCCTCAAACTCTGCCGCACAGGTATCTACCATTTTATAGGCCGCCACAATACCGTTCTCATAGCGAAGCTTTTTGATCTCTTCTTCCGTCATGCCGGTCAGTCTGGCAATCACATTGTCCGGAAATTCGATACGCTTTGCCTCCTTTAACAGCTCAACAGTGAGAGGTCCTTTTACAAGCGCCTGCTCCATTTCCACAAGTATCGCGATCTTATCGATAAACCAGTGGTCGATCATGGTAATCTCATGAATGGTGTCATAATCCATTCCCTTGCGCAGCGCTTCCGCAATCACATAAATCCTCTGATCATCCACTTTCTTAAGCCGCATCTTCAGCTCTTCCGAAGACAGGGCGCTGAAATCATAACTCAACAGACAGTCCACATGCTGTTCCAGAGAACGAATGGCCTTCATGAGCGCTCCCTCAAAGTTATCGCAGATACTCATCACCTCGCCGGTGGCTTTCATCTGAGTCGTCAGTGTTCTCTTGGCTGTGATAAACTTATCAAAGGGGAGTCTGGGAAGCTTTACCACACAATAATCAAGGGTGGGTTCAAAGCTGGCATAGGTCTTTCCGGTAATCGCATTTCTGATCTCATCCAGAGTGTACCCCAGCGCGATCTTGGCCGCCACCTTGGCTATGGGGTAGCCGGTAGCCTTACTGGCCAGCGCTGAAGAACGGCTTACACGGGGATTGACCTCGATTACACAGTATTCAAAGCTGGTGGGGTGAAGCGCAAACTGTACATTACACCCGCCGGTAATTTCCAGCTCATTGATGATATTCAGGGCGGCGCTTCTGAGCATCTGGTATTCCTTATCCCCAAGCGTCTGTGAAGGCGCCACCACGATGCTGTCTCCCGTGTGGACGCCGACCGGATCGATATTCTCCATATTGCAGACGGTAATGCAGTTTCCTGCGCTGTCCCGCATCACCTCGTATTCGATCTCCTTCCATCCCGCAATACAGCGCTCCACCAGAACCTGCCCCACTCTGGAAAGACGCAGGCCGTTTTCCAGAATGCTTTCAAGCTCCGCCTGATTATGAGCGATTCCTCCGCCGGATCCTCCCAGGGTGTAGGCCGGCCGCAGAACCACCGGATAGCCGATGGTGCCGGCGAAGGCCACGCCTTCCTCCACGCTCTCCACCACTGTAGATGCAGCACAGGGCTCCCCGATCTTTTCCATTGTATCCTTGAACGCCTGACGGTCTTCCGCCTTCCTGATGGTCATGGCGCTGGTTCCCAGAAGCCTGACATTATGAGACGCCAGAAATCCCGACTCCTCCAGTTCCATCCCAAGATTCAGTCCGGCCTGTCCTCCTAATGTGGGCAGGATACTGTCCGGCTTTTCCTTTTCAATGATCTGCTCCAGAACCCTTGCCGTTAAGGGCTCGATATATACCTTGTCTGCAATATTTTTATCCGTCATGATCGTTGCCGGATTGGAGTTGACCAGAATAACCTCGACTCCCTCCTCCTTCAGAGAACGGCAGGCCTGGGTTCCCGCATAATCAAATTCCGCCGCCTGTCCGATCACAATAGGACCGGAGCCGATCACCATCACACGTTTTACATTAGGATTTTTAGGCATCTTTTTCTCCTTTCACGGTTGCTGATCCGCTCGTAATCAGGGATTTCTTCCTAATCATTGCGATAAATCTGTCAAACAGATAGCCGGAATCCTGAGGACCGGGACATGCCTCCGGATGAAACTGCACCGTAAAGATATTCTTGCCGGTGTAGATAAGTCCCTCATTGGTTCCATCGTTGACATTGACGAAAGCCGGGCGGGCAACTGCCGGATCCATTCTGTCCGTATCTACCACATAACCATGATTCTGTGAGGAAATGTAGACCCTTCCTGTCTCCAGATCCTTCACGGGATGATTCCCGCCTCTGTGGCCGTATTTCATTTTGAAGGTGTCCGCCCCTGTGGCAAGGGCCATCAGCTGATGCCCCAGGCATATGGCAAAAACAGGAATCTCCGTGTCATAAAGCTTCCTGATCTCCGCAATAATCTGCGTGCATTCCTTGGGATCTCCCGGTCCGTTGCTCAGCATGATGCCATCCGGCCGGTCTGCGATGATTTCTTCAGCTTTCGTAAAAGCCGGATATACCGTTACATCGCAGCCTCTCTGTGCAAGGGATCCTGCAATATTGTCCTTCGCCCCGAAATCCAGCAGCGCAATCCTTTTACCTGCCCCGTTTAAATTTCTTACAAGACTGGGCCGCATTTCTCTTTTACCTGCTGCATAATCCTCCGGCACGAACCGGGCGCTCCCCGAGAGAGGCCCGTTCTGCGAAAGATTCGCCGCTCCCTTTATCTCGTATTTATGAGAACAAGTTACTTTTTCAACGACTCTGCCTGTCTTATATTGTTTTAACTGAGGGAGAATTGAAGTGAGATCATAATTTTCGCTGGTGGTGATCATACCATTCATGGTACCTTTTTCCCGAAGAATTTTGGTAAGTGCCCGCGTATCGATACCGGAGATACCGGGAATATTCTGTCCGGTCAGAAACTCCTGAATTGTTATATCTTTTCGAAAATTGCTTGCTGTCCGTGACAGCTCACGCACAATGAAGCCATCCGGCCATGCCCTTTTTGATTCCATATCCTCCCGGCAGACTCCGTAATTACCGATCAGAGGATACGTCATACAGACTGCCTGTCCGGCATAAGAAGGATCCGTCAGCACTTCCGGATATCCCGCCATAGAGGTGTTGAACACAATCTCGCTGATAATGTCTCTGTCGGCGCCTATATGCTGCCCTGAAAAAACAGTACCATCTTCCAGAATTAGAAAAGCTTTCATGTCATCTCCGCTCCCTTTCTTTTTCTTTAGAACTTCTGAGCCTTATTTCACTCTTTGCGCACAGAACACGCAGGCCCACTGATTTATTTCCGCGAGCAACGAGCCAAGCGGACATGCTTGCATGTCCATTTGGCGACTGCCGCGAGGTTGATCTGCTCTTCGAAGAAGAGGAGATGCCACCCCGGCGAGGGGTCAAAGACCTTATACATCGAAGATGTATTACGCTTTGCTGCGAGGTCTTTGACTGCCATAAATCTACTAATTATAGCATAAGAAAAAAGATGCTTCAATTGACAGAACGTCCAAAATAGTCCTCCATATAATCCTCAATAATATAAAAAGGTGCAGGACCCATGCTAAGCAGGAAATCATGGAACTCTTTTATGTCAAAGGACTCTCCCATCTGCTTTTCCGCTTCCGCCCTTAGACTTAAAAACTCCATATAGCCTATAAAATAACTCAGATAATTCCCCGGCTCCTCCACGATCAGTTCAAACAGACGATCCACAGTATCCGGATCCGCAGCCCCGAAACCTGAAAGATATTCCGACACCTCCTCGCGGCCCCATCCTTCATAATGGATCCCCATGTCAACATAGGCATGCATCGCCAGTGTAGCCGCTCCATTGCCTGCCGAAAGCCCGGCAAGCGCCTCCTCCATTCCGGCATATTGGTAGGAATATTCATGTTCTACATAGGTCGCCCATCCTTCCGTATAGCCGGGATAAGAAAACAGATTGCGTACCAGAGGTAAATCACAGGCGTTCGTGTAAATATTCTGGTACAGATGTCCCGGATATCCCTCATGAGCAAGCGTGGGATACAGATCCGTCTCCTCTCCGTTTTTCTGATTGATATAGATCACATTATTCTGTATATCGTCAACAGGTGTAATCAGATAAAAGGCCGGGCTTAAATGCTCCTGCATGGAAGGATGAACATACTTGACCCTGTAATTCACCTGAGGCGGCTCCGGAAAGTCCTCCTTTGACTTTTCTCTCAGATCCTGCAGAATTTCATCCGGTTCTGTGATCGGAAACTGATAATCCATAAATTTACGATACAGATCCGGATCTTCCAGAATCTGCATCTGCATATCATAAATAAATGTATCAATAAAATTCTCCGTCTTAATCATCAGATCCCTGACGGAATCATCCGACCCGGTACCGGTGCGCACCAGATACTGATAATATTCCTTTCCATCTTCATAATAGCACAGGCCCAGCTCATTGGTTCCGCTTCCCTTGAGGCCTTCCAGCCCTTCTATGAGCGTTTCATATCCTTCTACAACTTCTGTGGTGATAATCGCGTGATTCCTTTCCCGGTATTTCCGCCTGTCTTCTTCGGACAGCCCTTCAAAGGCCCCGATCTTATCGTCAAAGACCTCGATCATATAATTCTCTTCCGGATCCGCTATAAATTCCTTACACTGTTCAATGATCGCATCCGCAGCAAAATCAGGCATAAACAATCCGGCTTTTGCCTTTTCCTCCTCAAATCCGATGATCTCCTCCGCCACATCATCCACCTGGGAGACCAGCGTCAGATAATCCTCTATATCCTGTTCCGTACGGAAGGTATATTCTGCAAGGATAACGGGCAGCTGTGCCTGATATCCCGTGGACGGTCCCAGCGCTTCCGTATAGAGGGCCAGATCCTCGACTGAAAGCTCTGTCGTCACATAATCCTTCAAAATATCATAGGTGAGCTGCTGACTTCTGGTCAGCCTGGATCTGTTTATGCCGGAAAGCTCCTTCTCCAGTTTCCTGATCTCCTCACCGCTTTCTTCCAGACTCTCATAAGAATAATCCCCCAGAGAAACTTCATAATCCGTAATTCCATAGTTTTCCGGATATGCCAGAATATAGTGCAGATTAATGGTACTCTCTATGACCTCTTCCCTAAAAAACGTATCAATAAAGGCTTCGAATCTCTCCGACGCTGATTCTCTGCTTTTTTCCACTGCGATCCCGATACCTGCTGTCAGGATACAGGCTGCCAGAAGGATTCCGGCGATCCATTTCCATAATTTCTTTTTTGCGGTTTTTTCCATTTTCTCTCCTCATGAAAGCGAAGTCAAATGGACATGCAAGCATGTCCGCTTGGCTCGTTGCTCGCGGGAATAAACGTTAACTCTTTTTCAGCATCGTCTCTGGTATTATAAAAGACAATCCCTTCATATCTTTCCAGCCGGCTTCTCCAGTCAGGAGCCCGTTTGAGAAACTCTGCTCCGTTTGCGGCAAGCAGATAACAGTTTCTGTTTCTGTCAATATAACAGATCGGCGCGTCACTTTCCAGATCACAGCCGGCTCCTATCGTTCCTATATATCCTCCCCGGCTGTCCGTTGCCATAAGATCTACCCATGGAACGGTATAAAACGGCAATGCCGGGATATGATCGTCAAAGATAAAACAAATATCGTATTCTTCTGCGTATTTCTGATATTCCCTGTTTTTCATTTTAACCGGCATGGACGAAATGGTGGTGCCGGCAGGCACCACCTCCGCATCTTTCACATATACCGCAGTACATCCGTTCGATGCCGCATCCAGATACAGCTTTTTCATTCCGTTCTTCCCTTTCAGAAGGCCGCTTCCAGTCCCTCGAAATTGATTTTTTTCACATCTCCGTTTTTCAGACAGATCGTAGTGGTGCCGTAAGCGCCGGTCCGGGGAACATCCTCGTAAATAATTTCCCTGACAGGAAACAATTCTTCATCTGTAAACACACATTCCTCACCATTCCGAACCGGTGTCTCCGCTGTGATCACCTGTGAGATCAGAAGGTAGGGCTCGCTGCTTCCGTACTGCTTCCGGCTTGTCATCGAGGCGTACACCACGATAGAATCTCTGGAGTCCGGATTCGTTCCAGTGCTGTGTACCAGATCCATGTTCTCCCATCCCCGGTAACAGGTCATAGCCATCTGTCTCGGTCTGCCCGTGTGATCGAATCCCGTCAGAATAACGGCCTGAGCCAGACTGCCGTCCGCAAGAGTCTCTTCTTTCCGGATGATCTTCGTTTCGCTTCCCTCCGGTCCCTGATTATCCGGGAAACCGTAGGCTCCCAGCGTCACGCGTGTCGGCCTGCAGAACAGGCGCAGCTTATCCACCCGCATGATGCCCCTTGCCACCGGGAAATCCGCCAGGTTGATTCCCTGGATCCAGTGCATTTCCGTCTCCAGCCCGGCATTGAAAAATTGTCTTCGATAGAGAACGCCTTCCCTCTCACCGCACCAAATGGTAAGATTGGCCCTGGACGGCTTATCGGCTCCCGGGTCAAAGAGCAGATACTGCTGGGCCTCGCAAATCTCCTTCTGCTCCCCGCCTCCCCTGACATCCACAGGGGTAGACTCCCAGGGATATTTGGTATTGTAATTCAGCTTGCCATAATTCCATATTCCGTGAACATCCTTCGCCTCTTTATAAACCTTGCCGCTGCGCAGTATCGTTTCTCCGTTCGCGCCATGATTGGTAAAACAAAGGGCCGGTCCCTGCAGTACCGTCTCCTTCACTTCATCTCCCTTAAGCTGTTCCCAGGTCCCGTTATTTTCAACCGCACTCCAGAAGGGATGTTCCGGAGGCAGCTCCAGACACAGAAAGGCTTTCCCAAGCCATAAAGGAGATTCCGCACAGGAATATCCCTGAACAAGAGGGGTAAACTGATCATAAAATCCCAGTGTGGGAACTCCCTCATGCAGGAAATCATCCCTTGTCAGGAACTGAAGAAGGCTGCCGGAGGCTATACGCCTCGCCCGTCCCGGATCCGCAGCCGGATTTTGTAAAAAGAAGTTCGCACCAAGGGGACCTGTCGCACCATTTCTGTAAATACAGCTTCTTCCCCACATGTTGGTAAAGCCATCTCTGTCAAAGAAATCGGGATAAGTCCTCATCAGCTGATTAGAGCATTCTTCAAACCGCTTTGCCAGATAAGGTTCATTCTCATATCCGTACCACTTGTTCCAGATCGGTCCGTAAATGTTAAACGCCCAGCAGGAATAATAGTCAAAGCTGTGTCCGTCCCTGAACCAGCCATCGCCGACAGTATAATGCAGAATTGCCTGGGCGTGATCCACCATAATCTCCCGGTCAATTTCATAGCCCTCCTGATGTAAAAATGCAAGATCCAGCATGTTAAACATCCGCCAGTTCTGAGGGACCGTATTCCCATGGGCAAAGCCGGACAAAAGCTCTGCAATCCGGTCCTTCTCCTCCTGCGTATAAGCCATCCAGATCTGCTCCCGGCAGGCCTGCAGACCAATCACCAGCGCGCAGGTCTCCACCGTCTGCTGAAAAGTCTTAAAAGGATCTGCTTCCCCGGTAAGTCTGCGCATATCCTCATAGCTTCCCACATACACCTCGTCTTCCTTCGTGCAGGCGCGCAGAATATGCTTTTTATAATAGTCTCTCAGCCTGATCCCGCATATTTCAATATCCGGTTCATTTCTTATCATCACGGAAGCAATAAAAAAGGAACGGGTAAGCCCTTCAAAAATTTCCGCCTTCCGCTCCGCCTCCTGCTGCTGTATGGGAGCGTCCAGATGCGGATATGTCACCTTTGTTTCCTTTCTGGGCATCACCAGCGGATCTTCCATGCTTCCAATATTTCTGAAAATTCCCTCCAGCAAATACCGGCCCGCATCAAGCCAGTGCTTTCTCGTCATTCCCGTATAGGGGCTTAAGCGATAATCCGGATTTTCAACTTTAAATACCATTCTCTTCTCCTTCCCCGGCCAATATCCGGTCCTGTGAAACTACTGATCCTGACAACTGATGTATCATTTCCATAAATAACCATACCATATTCAACATCAAAAAGCGAGGATTAAAATACACTCACGTTTTTCAATGAAAAAAGGACAGATATAAAATGAACATGATTTACGCAACATACAATATCCTCCATAACAGCATTGACGTATACACCGATGCAGGTTACTTCTTACGGATAGACTGCAATAAGGCAGAAGAAGGATTAAAAACCACTCCCTGCTCTGAATGTGCCTTAAATGCCTTGGCAATAGATGAGTCTCTGGAATATGCAAGATTATATCTTGATGAAAATATGCAGATGTGGGTGGATGCGGAAGATTCGTTAGAATTATGGTAATCCTTATAAAGAGAGGTCTATTTTGTTGAATTATATTTTTTACATTCCGATTCTAATTTGGGGAAATTCAGGCAACGGTTTCTGCCGGCAAACGGCTCGTTAGATATGTATTTTTTATACAATACATTGGCTTTATTGCAAATCACTTCACTATTTGCCTGACACCATTCTAACTCTTGGACGCATAGTTTCTTGTAATACCTGATGTTTTCCCTGTCTCTCTTGAATATGGTTGTATCAACATACTGTAATTGTTCTTCTTCAATGGGTATCATCAGATTGAAATTTAAAACGCCTAATAATTTTCCATTTACTTCAATCTTGGAAAAATCCATAGAGTTTTTCATATTCTTATGCTTTTCCTTTGGCGATGAAAGCGGTATGCAGTATTTGTGACTTCCACAAACGATAACAATTCCTATAAAAACCCTGTTATCCTTTCCTGCCTGTGGCGAAACAGAAAGCACTTTATCATCTATATTATGTAGATTACGGATATATTTCATATCCACCTTGTATAATTTAAAACCCGTCTGCATATGTCTCCTCGTGAAAAATGGCTATGCGTTTCCGCATAGCCATTTGTGTAGTAACTCCATTAGAGTTGCTAACGCTTTTAGCAGTCCACTTTGCGGTAGGACTCACCACAAATAGTATAGTACCATATTTTTGGATTTAGTCAATAGATTTTTTGTTTACAAGATAGCTTTTACAAGATGGCTGGTTTATAATATACTCTACTTTGAATTGGACATAATAATATGAAATATATGAGAATACAGGGAAGAGAAACTTCCTATATTACAAAGTATCCCAAAGGGATATTTAGCCTTTGTTGGAATCTGATAAGAGATGAGCAATTAACCAACGAAGAAAAAGAACTATTCATATCTATTGATGACTGGTTTAAGGATAATCTTCCTGAACCGAAACCTTGTAAGAACCATGAAAAGGTCATTACCTTTTTAAATGTGAAAGTACAGTAGAATTGATTGAGAAATTAAAACCTGTTATTGCACTTTTAGATAGATATCAAAAACCTTATGATGTGGTTTATACAAATTTTGTAGGAACTATCGTTTATGAAGATGACTGGCAAATCGCTGTGCAGGTTGAGAATGGAAAAATGATTTAAAGTGTAATTGACAATAAAGTACGAATTGGAATAATGGAGGAACATCAATGCGATATGGTTCAATTTATTTAATTGTTAGGGACTTTGATAAATCTGTTTCATTTTATGAGAAGGTATTTGACATGAAAGTAAGCGCCACTAACGGAAAGCGTTTCGCCCAATTTAATAATAAAGGGCTTAACCTCTGCCTCATGAATGGTTATTATGACAGTGAAAACCCTGGTCAAGTAGTAACTAAAGGCGAATATTGGGAGATATATGATAATCAGAGTGAAATTGCGGATAATATAAATACCCGTAAGGTATTTATTAACTTAGGAGTCGAAGATTTAAAGGCAGAATATGATAGGATAAAAGAATTAGGTATTGCAGCGCAGATGACTGAAATTCGATTTATAAATGTTTTTTCACCATACTGGTACTTTACATTTATGGATCCTGACGGAAATCCCATTGAGATTACAGGCAGCTATGCAGAAGAACTATGACAGGAGCATCAAATGGATAAAATTGTCGAAGAAGCGATAAGGAAGATTAAAGAGTTGGAAGAAAACACTCCCTGTGGAAAACATATCATCACAGGAGATGTGCGAAAATTATCATCTAAATTATTCCGTCAAATTGAAGATAAAAGCATTGAAAATGTTTTTATCCTGTGTGAAGAACTGTTAAATCAACACTCATGGGCATTGGGAGTAATTGCGTTTGATTTTGCATATCGAATGAAAAATCATTATAACGAATCAACTTACGATATTTTTTATCACTGGCTGAAAGATTATGTAAGGGGATGGGGTGACTGTGATGATTTTTGCACACACGCATTCGGAGAGCTGATAAGGCAAAAGAAATCATTATTTGAGAAGATAATCGCGTGGACGGAGGATAATGATTTTTGGGTAAGAAGGGCTTCCGCAGTTATCCTGATACCTGCCATAATGAAAAATGATTATGAAGGAATGGAGCCATTTACAATATCAGATCGTTTAATGTCGGATTCAAATGATTTGGTTTTAAAAGGATATGGTTGGATGCTGAAAGCCTTATCACAAATAAATCCCAGTTGCGTAAAAGAATACTTGATAAAAAATTGTAAAAAAATGCCGCGAGTTGCATATCGTTATGCGCTCGAAAAGTTTGATAAAGAAACAAGAAATATGCTTATGCAAATGTAATGATATTGGTAATGAATATGTAGTAAAGGGGCGATTATCTCGCCAACTGTAACCAATTATTCCAGTAAATCGAGTAGAGAAGGCTTTTTCTCCCTACTCGCCGTGCGGGGCGCATACTGCGTCAGCAGTAAATCTCCCTGTGCGCCCCAGCACAAAAAAAGGGGAAACCTCAATAAAATCAAGGTTTCCCACACTTTAACCCACTGCGGAAGATGGGACTTGAACCCACACGTGCGCAATGCACACAAGATCCTTAGTCTTGCTCGTCTGCCAGTTCCGACACTTCCGCATCCCCTAACCACAAGCTATATACTACCATTCATAATTCGATTCGTCAATACTTATTTTTATTTTTTTACAAGCGCGTTTTTGTCATTGTTACAATCAGGTATATTCCCTGTGTGATCGAAAATGAATCTTGAAATCATTCCAAATCCCATGTAAAATAAATATGGAAAAACTATAAAGGAGGGGACGCCGCAATGAAAAATGCGGCAATGAAATATGAAGAAAATACAAACGAAGATCATGATCCTTGTGATCCTTGCGACCATGGGCGTCGCTTTTTTCAACGTGGTATTGAGTACGCTGATTTCCCGGAATTCTACCATATCTGCCATCGAGCAGAACCTGACTGAAACGTCAGAGCTGGCAGCTCTTGCCGCTCAGAATATGATATCCACTTATACGCTGACCATTTCCGAGGTCGCTTCATACCCGGTTCTTACGGACCCGGAGGTATCGCCTTCCGAGAAGCAGGCCTTTTTGCAGTCAAAGGTAGACGCCTACTATATGCGGTTCGGAGGGATTGCGGATGCGGACGGCTTTGATTCGTTTCATAATGCAGATATTTCCGGTGAGCCCTTTTTTGAGGCCGCCCTTGCAGGGGAATCCTATTTATCCACCCCTTATATGGATGGCAGTGACAGCTTCCTGGTGGTATCCGCACCTGTGATCTCAGACGGCACTGTACAGGGAGTGGTTTATTTTCAATGCGATACGACTATTCTGCAGTCTATTATAAACGGAATACAGATCGGCGAGGAAGGAGACGCCTATATTCTGGATAAGGAAGGCACTACCATTGCCGCTATGGAAGCGGAGGAAGTGCAGAGCCAGGAGAATCTGATCCGGGAAATGGCATCCAGTCCGGACGACCAATACATACAGGAGCTGGGCTCCATTGAACAGAAGATGGTTGCAGGTGAAAGCGGTGTGGGAAGATATACCTACCCTGAAGATCACGCAAATTACATTCAGGGTTACGCGCCCATTCCCGGTACAGATGGATGGAGCGTGGGCATAACCATCAGCGAGGATGAATTTTTACACTATGCCTATGTGGGAAATAATGTCCAGCTTATTGTATGTACGATTCTCTGTGTGCTTGTCATACTGCTTTCCGCACTTGTATGCCGTTCTGTCACAGGCCCTATCGTTAAATGTACCAGACGTCTGCACGCACTTTCCGAGGGCGACCTGAGAAGTCCTCTTCCTCAGGTGCATGGAAAAGACGAAACCCGCATTCTGGCGGATTCCACTGCTCACCTGGTAAACGCTTTCAGAGTCATGATGGAAGAAATCGGCAGAATATTGAGCAGCATTGCCGGCGGCGATCTGACTGCAGAGAGTGTTGCAGAACATTATCCCGGTGATTTCAAAGCGCTTCAGGAAGATCTGCAAACCATCAGCGATAAGCTGAATCAGACCATTGGCGGCATTGCAGATGCATCCGCTCACGTATCCAGCGGCTCTGCACAGGTAGCCTCTTCCAGTATGATGCTCTCCCAGGGCTCTACGGAACAGGCCAGTGCCGTGGTACAGCTCTCCGCCACCCTTGCAGATATGGATAATGATGCGAAAAAAACTGCTCTTCTCTCGGAACAGACCAAAGCAACTGTGAACAGTGCAGGCGCGCAGCTCCAGAAAAGCAGAGATCATATCGATGGCCTTAATGAAGCTATGGAACTGATCAATTCTACCTCCAACGAGATTAAGCATATCATAGATACCATTGAAGATATCGCCGCTCAGACCAATATCCTGGCTCTCAACGCTTCTGTGGAAGCTGCAAGAGCCGGCACTGCAGGAAAGGGCTTCGCCGTCGTGGCCAATGAAGTCCGGGAGCTGGCTTCCAAATCCGATCAGGCTGCAAAGGCAACTATGGATTTAATTCAGCGTTCTATGGCCGCTGTCAGCAGCGGCAGCAAAGCTGTTACGGAAGTTACCGTGTCTGTCTCTGATGTGGCAATTCTGGCCGGTCAGGTGACAGAGAAAATGGATGCAATGGCCGAAGCGGTGGAGAGACAGACCAATTCTATCAATCAGGTCAATCTGGCTGTCAGTCAGATTTCCGAAGTGGTTCAGTCCAACTCCTCCACAGCGGAAGAAAGCGCTGCTACCAGTCAGGAGCTTTCCAGCCAGGCCGAGGTATTAAACCATCTGGTAGAAGGCTTCACTCTGCGCAGGCAGCGTTAAAGACAATCGAGCAGAGGGATGCTTTTTCCCCTACTCGCCGCGCGCCCCATGCGCCGCTTTAGCGGCATGCTTCCTCTGCATGGGGTTGCGCATACTGAAAGCGGGCGGGAAAGACCTCTTTCCTGCCCGATGTATAAAGTTAAAGTGTATGAAACGTTAACGTTAATCTGTGTTCTTATATAATGTATAATAGTCAGACTCCATATTATCCAGCAGTTGCGCATACCATCTTTTTGCATCATCAAGCGCTTTATTATAGATGACCGGCGCAAGCCTTTGTTCAAATAATTCCAGCAGCTGCATCTGCTCGATCATTCCGATTTCTTCTCCCCGCTCATCCAGGTAAAATGCCTTTATTTCATCGTTCAGTTTTTTCTTCTGTGAATCCGATAATCGGATCTGTGACAATATTTCTCTCTTTTTCATTCGCTCTCTCCTTATCATTATCCATTTATCGCGCAATTCAGGCTTCGGATCGGCATATTGCCAGAATAATCCCACAAATTCATGTTTCGCAATTGCCCGATTCCTTTATACCCACTTCCTTCTCACCACATTATAACCATAAATATTGACTTCTGACTACCAAATCATTGATTTAATCCTTTCAAAACCCTGCCGCCTCCTTTATAATAAGGGAAGCACTTAGATCATTTACTATTTTCAGGAGGAAAGAAATGCCGAAAATCACTTTTATGGGAGCTGGCAGCACTGTATTTGCCAGAAATGTACTGGGAGACTGCATGTGTACTCCCGCACTAAGAGACTCTGAGATTGCGCTCTATGATATCAACCCCAGGCGCCTGGAAGAGTCTGAGATCATTCTCAGCGCCATTAACCAAAACACCAATGAAGGACGGGCTGTGATCCGGACTTATCTTGGCGTGGAGAACAGAAAAGAAGCGCTGCAGAGTGCTGATTTTGTAGTCAATGCCATTCAGGTAGGTCTCTATGACCCCTGCACCATTACCGACTTCGAGATACCGAAAAAGTATGGTCTGCGACAGACGATCGGCGATACATTGGGAATCGGCGGTATCATGCGTGCACTTCGCACGATCCCCGTGCTCCGGGATTTTGCCGAAGATATGGATGCCGTCTGTCCAAATGCCTGGTTTTTAAACTACACCAACCCCATGGCCATGCTTTCCGGTTATATGCAGCGTTATACCAACATCAAAACCGTGGGCCTGTGCCACAGTGTGCAGGTCTGCTCGGAACATCTTCTGAAAGCGCTCGGCATGGAGGAGGCTCTGGACGGCCGCCGGGAAACCATTGCCGGCATCAACCATATGGCCTGGCTTCTGGAGATCTGTGACAGAGATGGAAATGATCTTTATCCGGAAATCAAAAAGCGAGCCGCAGAAAAGAATTTATCCGAAAAGCATTCTGACATGACCCGTTATGAATATATCCGCCGCCTGGGTTATTACTGTACAGAATCCAGCGAGCACAATGCGGAATATAATCCCTGGTTTATCAAAAGCCGCCGCCCGGATCTGATCGAAAAATATAACATTCCTCTGGATGAATATCCCCGGCGCTGTATCAAGCAGATAGAAGGATGGGAAAAAGAAAAAAATGATATTTTAAAAGATGGGAAAGTCACTCATGAGCGTTCCAGAGAGTATGCCTCTTACATAATGGAAGCCATGATGACAGATATCCCTTACAAGATCGGCGGAAATGTTCTGAATGAGGGGCTGATCTCCAACCTGCCCTCAGACGCCTGCGTGGAAGTACCATGCCTTGTCGATAATATGGGTGTACATCCCTGCAAAGTCGGCCGACTTCCGGTACAGCTGGCTGCCATGAACATGACCAATATCAATCCCCAGCTGATGACCATAGAAGCTGCCGTGACGAAAAAGCGGGAAGCCATTTATCAGGCCGCCATGCTGGATCCTCATACCGCTGCAGAGCTTTCCGTGGATGAAATTGTAGCCATGTGTGATGAGCTGATCGAAGCTCATGGCGACTATATGAAGGAATATCGCTGATCCGCCTCTGTATTTGTAAAAACATTATTAACAGGAAGCTGAAGGAACTGTGATCAGGACTTTCCTGTATCATTTAATCTTTCCTTCAGCATCCTGATCTCTTCTTTATGGCCGGCATCATCCAGAGGTGTCTCCAGATAAAAAGGAAGCTTCTTAAGATACGGATGGGTGATCACCTTAAGCAGCGTCTCCATTCCCACAGCGCCTCCTCCAAGAACCGCGTGGCGATCCTTCCGGGAACCAAAGGGCATCAGACTGTCATTCAAATGAACCGCCCGCAGCAGCTCCAGTCCCAGAACACGATCGAATTCTTCGAGAACGCCATCCAGATCGCCTGCGATATCATAGCCTGCCGCAAACACATGACAGGTATCCAGACAGATCCCGATTCTCTCCGGATGCGCCACGCCTTCCCGAATTGTCCTGAGTTCTTCAAAGCTCCTGCCAATCTCCGTTCCTTTTCCTGACATCGTCTCCAGAAGTACCGTTATTGTTTCCTCTCCCGTGATAGCCTGGTCCAGACCGGCGATAATATTGCGAATGCCCTCCTGCTCCCCGATCCCCGTATGACTCCCCGGATGAAATACGATATTTTCTATTCCAAGAGCGTCCATCCGGGCGATATCTTCTTTTATGACCATACAGGCAAATTCATAGACGGAATCTTTCGGGCTGGCCAGATTCATTGTATATGGCGCATGAGCAAGAAGCGGTCCGAAATGATGTTCCTCTCTGATCTTCTGAAACTTCTCCACCTCTTTGGCGCTATAAGTCCTGTACGTGGACCCTCTGGGATTCCGGCTGAAAATCTGCATGGTATTGGCTTCCATTTTTACCACATTTTCCGCCGCACGTGCAATTCCATCCGCAATAGACATATGTGTCCCTATTATCATTTGTCAACGGCCTCCTGATCTCCTCTCATGCGTCCTGATCGTTCTGTTTTCTTCCAGCCTGTTCCGGAGACCACAGCCTGGAGAGATCTGCTCCTTCAAGAGCCAGCAGCTTTCGTTTATTAGAGAGCCCGCCCGCATATCCTGTCAGACTTCCGTCTGATCCAATCACCCGATGGCAGGGAATAATAATGGAAACAGGGTTATGGCTCACCGCGCCGCCTGCCGCCTGAGCCGACATACTGGCAAGGCCATATTCTCCGGCAATTTTCCGCGCTATTTCCCCATAAGTAGTCACTTCTCCATAGGGAATTTCGCATAAGATCCTCCACACATCCTTTCGGAATTTACTTCCGGACGGCGCAAGAGGAATCTCCCGGACAGAAGGTTTTTCTCCCCTGAAATAGCTGTCTATCCACCTTTTGGTATGTCTCAGAAGTGCAGAATCTGCTTTTTCCTCCATCTCTTCCTTTACGGAACCCAGGAAATATTTTTGTCCTTCTATCCAGAGTCCCGTAAGCGCGCCATCTTTTTCTGCAAGCAGAAGACGGCCCACAGGAGAATCACAGTACATCGTATACAGCATCCGGCCTGTTTCCTTTCTTTCTATTTCTTCCGTCTCTCATTTGCCGCCTTTTTCAGCTCCTCCAACGCCTCGCCAAAACGCCTGGAGTACATGGTCGGATTGCCCTTTATCAGGCTTCTCTGATAAAGATCCTTCAGTCTCTTAAACTGCAGGCGCTGCTCCTTTTCCACACTGTATCTGCCTCGCAGTTCTGAAATTTCCTCCTTCACATCATCCATGAATTCCACAGGATTGATCCTGAGACGTTCCTTCAGGGAAGAGAATTTCCCTTCGATATTCTCCATCAGTTCATCAATCCGCATACTGTTTTCCTGTCTGCGGTTTTCCAATTCGTCATTGGCAATTGCAATAATAACATCCAGACGTTTCTGAATCCGCTCCATCTCTTCTTTCGCCTTTTCCAGACCAATAAGAAGGTCTCTGAGATCCATGGCTGCCTTGAAGGACAGAGTGAAGTCCACGATCATGCAGACCGTTATAACCATTGTGAGCCCCACAACAATGCTGTAGGGAATCCTGAATACCATACTCTCCACATGTTTATGGACAACTTCCGTCATCAATATCGTCAGGAATCCCCATGCGATAGTGGAAGAAAGGCAGATATGCCCTTTATAGTTAAATTTCTGATTGGAATAATCCCAGTACCGGACCTTGAAAAGCGCTTCCATCCAGATTCCTGTCACCAGTTCCAGCGCTGTAGCGCCGACACACCCTGCCAGATAGGTCAGAAAAATATGATTCTGAAACGGCATGGAAACCACCAGCATCATGATAGCGCCGCTTCCATAGATCGGAAGAAAAGGCCCCCGCATAAATCCTCTGTTTACCGGCTTTCTGCTTTTTATGGAAACAAAAGTGGATTCAAAAATCCAGCCGAAAAAGCAGTAAAAATAAAAGAAAAACAGCCATTGTATAATTGAATACTGGTACATGATGAATCCCCTTACACAAAACTGATAACCGGCTCCTTCGGCGCTTTCGTCTTTTCTACCCTGAGAGCCTTCAGTATCGGTCCTTCTCCGTTATAGTCTTCAAAATACTCTTTCGCAATCCTGGCCGTCACCTTCACCCACTGCCGGTCTTCAAGAGAATCACATTGCCCGTATTCACAGGCAAATCCCAGGAAGGCCATATCTTCCGCACAACAGGTCATGGCCATACGCCCCGGTACAAAGTAGCCGGCCGGAAAGCCTTCGGGCTTTAATACCATGGCTGTGAACTGTACCGTTTTTCCAATATAGCGTTCCAGATGATCCAGGCTGTCCAGATACCAGATTCCATAGCCCTCATGGTCAAGCTCAATCACCGGCGCGTCCAGATTATAGGGAAGGTCATCTTCGAAAATTTCGTTGACCTCTCCCTCCGAGTCCTCAAAAATAATATCCGCCTTCTGGTTAATGGCCTTGACATTTCTTTTGTATACGCTTAAATCCTTCACTCCATCGCAACGGTTAAAGATAATCATTTCCGATTTCCGCAGCATTTCAGCCAGCAGTGATTTCATATTGGTAAAATACATGGGAAACGTAGAGGCATCTATGGTGGTGATCTGCTGCTCAATGCTCCAGTGGAAAGGGAGCTTCATATTCTTAAAGTTCCACATTCCATTATATTCGATGATGATACGTTCCGGTTTATACTTTTTCTCAAGCTCCAGAAGATTGGAAGACTTAAATTCCTCCTCCTCGCCGAGCAGTACAAGGTCGGTACGGCTCTTTTTCAGAAGCCGTTCTTCATATTCGTTTTCGCCCTCTTCGCAGACAATCAGAAGTGTCCTGCCCTTAATCTGAAAATAGGGTTGATCCAGCGTATACGTGATAAATTCTGTCTTTCCGCTTTCCAGAAAACCATTGATAATATAAACTGGTTTCATAATCCCTCACCTGCCCTCTCTTACTTTTCAAAAAGCTTTTTCAGCTCTTCCTCCTTCAGCTTTGAACCGATCACACAGAATTTTCCGGTCACATCCGCTCTGCCCTCACGCACATTTGTCTCACCTGGCACATAGTCAAAATAAATCCATCCGCCCTCTGTTCCGGGCACCATTCCCTTGGCGCGAAGCACAAATCCATATTGACTTTCCTTCTCCAGTTCCTCCAGAATATGGGAGATCTCGTCCTTGCTATAGGATGTGGGCGTCTCCATCCCCCAACTGGTAAAGACCTCGTCTGCATGATGATGGTGGTGATGCTCATGTCCCTCTTCCTCATCATGGTGGTGATGGCCATGCTCCCCTTCCTCATGGTGATGAGAACAGCCGCACTCTTCTTCATGATGATGGTGATGATGATGCTCATCCTCCTCGTCTCTGCGGGCCATGATCTCCGCCATCATCTCCACTTCCAGGTCCTTGGCGCCCTCAATGGTCTCAAGGATGTCCTTCCCATCCAGCTCCTCCCAGGGCGTTGTGATGATCGTTGCCCTCTCATTATGCTCTCTGATCAGGGCAATGCACTGATTCAGCTTTTCCTCCGAAATATTTCCGGTTCGGCTCAGAACAATGGTCCCTGCATGGGCGATCTGATTGATAAAAAACTCACCGAAATTCTTAATGTACATTCTGCATTTGGCGGCGTCCACCACGGCGACGGCACTGTTTAACGCAACCTCTCTTGTATCGATGACATCCTGCACCGCCTTCATGACATCCGACAGCTTTCCCACTCCCGAAGGTTCTATCAGGATCCTCTCCGGCTCATAGGTATGCATGACCTCCTTCAGAGATGTTCCGAAATCTCCAACCAGAGAACAGCAGATACATCCTGAATTCATCTCCCTGATCTCAATGCCGGCTTCCTTCAAAAATCCTCCATCAATGCCGATCTCTCCGAATTCGTTTTCGATCAGCACCACTTTTGTGTCGCCCAGGGCTTCCGCCAGCAACTTTTTGATCAGCGTCGTTTTACCCGCACCTAAAAAGCCCGAAATAATATCGATCTTTGTCATTATAATTCCTTCTTTCTCTCTAAAATTCGATCTAACATAATGAACTGCCCAGGATCCGAAGGGATCCCTGTCACCGTACTATTATAATGATTCATTCTCCGGAAGTCAAACGGGAAAAAAGCGGTTCCGCCTGCAGAAAAAACGGTTGTGCCGCATCATGCAATCCCCAGCGCCAGGCCGATCAGACGGACAATGAAAGCCGCCATCCAGGCGATCACACATTGTCCCGCCACTACGCCCACTGCCCATTTTGCTCCCAGCTCTCTTTTCACTGACGCAACAGCCGCCACGCAGGGCGTATAAAGAAGACAGAATACCAGAAGGACTGCCGCGGTAAGAGGCGTAAGCACCTGATGCAGCGCGCCTGCCTCCCCGAAAAGCACCGACAGCGTCGCAACCACGCTTTCTTTTGCCATAAATCCCGTAATCAGCGCTGTGGAGATACGCCAGTCTCCAAGCCCTAAAGGAGCAAGAAGAGGCGCGATAAGCCCTGCCGCTTTTGCCAGCATACTGGCATGGGAATCCTGCACAATATTCAGGCCGAAATCAAATGTCTGCAGGAACCAGATAATAATCGTTGCAATAAAGATGACGGTGAAAGCCCTCTGCAGGAAGTCTTTTGCCTTGTCCCAGAGAAGATGTCCCACATTTTTGGCGCCCGGCATCCGGTAATTGGGCAGTTCCATGACAAAGGGAACTGCCTCCCCTTTAAATACCGTTCCTTTCATTAGAAGAGCCATCACCACCCCCAGGATTATACCGAGCAGATACAGTGTGATCATGATCACCGCCCCGTGTCCCGGAAAAAAGATCGCCGTAAAAAAACCGTAAATCGGAACCTTGGCCGAACAGCTCATAAACGGGGTCAGCAGGATCGTCATCTTCCGGTCCCGCTCAGAGGGAAGGGTCCTGGTTGCCATAACGCCCGGAACCGTACAGCCGAAGCCAACCAGCATGGGCACGATGCTTCTGCCTGATAATCCGATTTTTCGAAGGAGCTTATCCATCACAAAGGCTACCCTGGCAATATAGCCGCTGTCTTCCATAAGAGAAAGGAAGAAAAACAGCGTTACGATCACCGGGAGAAAGCTGAGCACACTTCCCACCCCATTGAAAATGCCATCAACGACCAGCGACCGGAGCACTTCATTGACATCCGCCGCCCTGAAAAGATTCTCCACTCCTGCACAAAGCCAGGAAACGCCCAGTTCCAGAAGTCCCTGAAGCCACGCTCCGATCACGTTGAAGGTCAGCCAGAATACGATCCCCATAATTCCCACGAAGCAGGGGATCGCCGTATATTTTCCCGTCAGAATCCTGTCAATCCTGGCGCTTCTGGCATGCTCCTTACTCTCCTTCGGTTTGACTACCGTAGTCTCGCATATCTCGCGGATAAAGGAAAACCGCATATCGGCAACGGCGGCGGCACGATCCATTCCGCTTTCCTTTTCCATCTGCGTGATGATATGCTCCAGCATTTCCTTCTCATTCTGATCCAGCGCCAGCGCATCACAGATCCTCTGATCTCCCTCTGCAAGCTTCCCCGCGGCAAAACGCACCGGGATCTGCGCCTGCTGTGCATGATCCTCGATCAGATGCATAATGGCATGGAGACATCTGTGCACAGCTCCTCCGTTTTTGTCCTCTTTACAGAAATCAATCCGCCCCGGACGCTCCTGATATTTGGCCACATGGAGCGCATGGCTGACCAGCTCGTCGATTCCTTCATTCTTTGCCGCGGAAACCGGAACCACCGGAATTCCCAGCATATCTTCCATCTCATTGATACGGATGGATCCTCCGTTTCCCCGGACCTCATCCATCATATTCAGCGCAAGTACCATGGGAATGTCCAGCTCCATAAGCTGCATGGTCAGGTACAGATTTCTTTCCATATTAGATGCGTCTACAATATTGATGATTCCCCTGAGATGCTCATTTAAGACAAATTCTCTTGTTACAATTTCTTCACTGGAATAAGGAGACATGGAATAAATCCCCGGCAGATCCGTAATCAATGTATTTCCATGCCCTTTAATCACGCCATCCTTCCTGTCGACCGTGACGCCGGGAAAATTTCCCACATGCTGATTAGATCCTGTCAGCTGGTTAAAAAGAGTGGTTTTACCGCAGTTCTGATTGCCTGCCAGCGCGAAAGTCAGGATTTCATCATCCGAAAGCGGATTCTCCGTAGCCTTTACGTGGTATTTTCCGCCCTCTCCCAGTCCCGGATGCTCCATCCGTTTCCTGTCTTTCTTTTTATCCTCTCCGACAGCTTTCAATTCGGCGTCACGTACCTTTTCTATATCAATTTTTTCCGCATCGGCAAGACGCAGCGTCAGCTCATACCCATGAATCATAAATTCCATAGGGTCCCCCAGCGGCGCGTACTTTACCAGTACGATATCTGTTCCGGGAATCACTCCCATATCCAGAAAATGCTGCCGCAGTGCGCCTTCGCCTCCCACGGTAGTGATAGTAGCTTTCTTTCCCACAGGTAATTCTCTCAGTGTCATTCTTCCAGTCTCCTTTATCTTTCGATCGGACCGGGAATATACCGTCCCCGCCCGTCACACAGAGAACTCCTCAGAATGATCTTCTGCAAAATTATTTTCTGCAGAAGATCATTCTGAGGTTCTCTGTTCATCCTTCAGATCAATCCAGATGGAATACCGGATGCAGATCTATGGATACCGGGCTGTTGTCCGGATTCGTCTCCATAATATCCGCCATATAATCCCACCATTTCCGGTTGATCTCCGTGTCCGCCCCGGCATTCCAGAGAGCCTCATCCTCAATTTCAATGTAGCCGAACAGTGTCAGCGTTTCCCTGTCAAGAAAAATAGAATAATTTTTTCCTCCGTGCTCATGAATCATGTCCTTCATCTCCGGCCAGAGCAAATTATGTCTTTTTTCATACTCGGCTTCCATTCCCGGGTACAGCTTCATTTTAAATCCTTTGATCATTTTTTACCTCCTGTCTCACAATTCATTTTTCTTAGTTTATTGTATAAATTTTGCACTCGATATTCAATAGCAAATCGTTTTAAGTTTGTACCGCCTGTTTGAGAATTCTATTGTCCTTCCTGGCGCCATTACCGTTAGCTTATATTGACATTGGCCATAAAAGTAACTTTCATCTCCGCTCTTTCCCTCTGCCAATATAGATCTTCAGTCCGGTCAAAAGAATCAGATCAATCACCACCACAACGGCAACGGTTCCCATACCGGAAATAATGCCCGCCTGTTCCGCTATTTTCCCAATCACGACAGGCATGATAATAGATCCCAAGCTTGCCATAGTAAGCATGTAACTCCAGGCCAGACGATATTTTTGAATCAGAAATCCCGCAAAGGAAACTGTGGTGGGATAGATTCCCGCCATGCTGAAGCCGAATCCCATAATGCCGGCCGCGATCATTCCCGTGCTTCTCCCAAACAAAAGAAGCAGGAAAAACAGCACAAATCCGCTTCCCATAGCGATCAGAAGATTTTCTTTTTTCACCTTTGTAGAGAGCCATGCGGCCGTAAGTCTCCCTGCCAGGATCATCAGCCATTGCATACTGGCCATGATCTGCGCCAGAGATTCGTTTAAAAGCCCGGAATCTTTGAAATAGGTAACCAGCCATCCAATCACGCCCTGCTCCGCACACAGATAAAAGAAAAGAATTGCCGTACACAGCCAGAACAGCGGTTCCCTGAAAAATAAATACGCTCCTTTTTTGCTTTCAGCCTCGTTTTCCTTTCCGGCTCCTGCAGAAGTCGCCTCCCCGTTCGGCATCATAGCATACAGCAGCAACGTCATAATGCCCGTCGCCAGCATAAAGTACAGGGCATAAATCCAGTACCCGGTATGCGCGGATGTAAGCAGTGTAAACAAAAGCGGAAACAAAAATGCTCCCACAGAAAACATGGCATGAAGAAGGTTTAAAGCCCATGCCTTTCCCGGCGCCAGGTTGTTGATGGTGGTGTTGTTAAAATTGCTGGCAGCGCCTCTGGCCAGCCCCGTCATAAAAAAGGCTGCTGCCAGCATGATCCTGCCTCCTCCAAAAATCAGCAGAAGATAGGCTATGGAAAAGAAGCTCTCAAAGATCAGAATGCTTCTCTTTCTTCCAATCTTTACCGCCAGAATGCCCGCCAGAAAACTGGAAGCCAGATTTCCCACCGAATGCAGGCTGACCAGGATTCCGCCAAAAACATAGTCAATTCCCTTCGCTTCCCTGATATATGGCAGCAAAGAACCAATGGATAAAGCCAGCATTCCGTTAACCAGAAATGCACCATAGGTGAGAAAAAACTGTCGCTTCTTTTCCCCTGTATTAATCTCCTCAAACATAACCCTCACCGTTTTCCTTTCATACAAATACACGCCCCTCAGATTCTTTTCTAATCCTTGTCCCGGCGATTCAGAGGCAGATAAAAAAACAGGGTAAACTTCTCTTCCTGCTGCCGGATCTCCATATTTCCTCCGTATTTCTTAACAGCCTCCTGAATGCTTCGCAGACCAAAGCCATGATGAAGCGTATCCTTCTTGGTAGTCTTCAGCAATCCTCCCGTTCTCTTTCGTCCTGGTCCGCCAATCTCTCCGGCCGGCTTCTCATCCACGTTCTCCGGCACACGATTCTTCGGAAGAGAATTGCTGATGCTTACAGCCAGAACGCCCTTTCCCGCCTTTGCATCCAGGGAAACTTCCCGCAAAGCGGGCTCGGCTCCCATACACCCCTCTGCTGCATTATCCAGCGCATTGGCAAAAATAGCGCAGAGATCCGCCTTCTCAAAGGAAAGCTCCTCCGGAATATCCGCCTTCACATGGAACCCGATCCCTTTCTTGCGCATCATTCCTTCTTTGGCGGAGAGCACTGCATTGATGGTGCTGTCCCCGCAGTAGTTCAGTACCCTTACAAACGCCGGATTGTCCATCATCCCCTCGATATAAGTGTTTTTCTCCTGGTCAGGCAGTGCCAGCAAAATCTGCAGATGATTCGTCAGGTCATGGCGAAGTCTTCTGATCTCGAACTGCTGCTCTTCCATAGAATCATAATAACTCCTGTTACAGAGAGCAAGAAAGCTTTCCCTCTCCAGTCTCTGCTGCTTTTCCAGAACCGACAGCGCCCACAGAAGCGTTCCAAAGGAAAAGATCACGATCAGAAACAGCAGGGACTCCGAAAGAATATTGGCACTGACCCTCATGAAAGGGCTTCGCAATACCAGAAGTGAAAGCAGAATCCCCAGAGGCGGCATGTTCAGAAACAACATCAGACGCCAGTAAGGGGAAGAAAGCTCAAAATCTTTCTCCCATTTTCCGGACCGGATTCCCAAAAGCAAAATCAACGCAAACAGAAAACGGCCTCCGGGATAGATTCCGTCCGGTATTTCTCCTTCCGCATAAAGGTAAAACAAGTAGCCGATGCATACGTCAAAGAACCCGTTGAAAGCGGACAGGATGCTGACAAACATCAGTCCCATCGTCATTTTTTTCAGGTTGCTCCCCTCACAGCTCACCCGGACGCAAAAAAGGAAAATCACCATACTCGCCGTAAAATTGAACCAGTCTCCCACATAAATGATCATCATACTGCTGACATAACAGGCGATCAAAACCGCGCCTTTCCAGTACCACCTTTCCTTTATCCGGATCAGGCGGGAAAGTGCCAGTTCAATCAGCACCGCCGCCGACAGCAGAATAGACGTCCCCAGAATATCCGCTAAACTGATCATTCTCATCCTTCCCCCAGCACAGTTCTGGCCAGTTTTACCGAAGCCTTCTCCCGCATGGCTCTGCTCATGGGAAGTTCAAAACCATCCAACGCAACGCTCCCGTTTCCAATATAGGTGACCTGCTTCGGGTTGACCAGATATCTCTGATGAATCCTCACAAAGCTTCCGCCCAGCTCCTTTTCCACCTGATCCAGTCTGCCGTAAAAGGAATAGGCCGCCTCCGGCCCTTCCCTTTGGCACACCACCTTTACCTTCCGTTTATCGCTGTAGAAGCAGAGGATTTGAGACAGCGGCAGTCTGTATGTGCCTTCCCCGTTTTTAAAACAATAGAACCTTTCTCTGTTTTCGCCGATCAGCTCCCGTACTCTCTTTAGTATTTCCTCTATCCGCTCTTTCTTTGCGGGTTTGATCACATAATCAAGCGCATTTACCCTGTAACCATCAAACACGTAATCGGTATATCCGCTCACAAACACAAGACTGATCTCCCGGTCAAACTCTCTGATCTGTCCTGCCGCCTCCATGCCGCTTACATCCGGCATCTCTACGTCCAGAAACAGAAGATCAATCTCTCCCGGATGCTTTTTCAGCCAGCGCACTGCGCCGCTTCCCGTGGAAAATTCATAGACGATCTGCTCTGTTTCTTCCCGCATAACCTTTTCCAGCTGAAAGCGCAGCGCATCTCTTGCGCCGGCCTGGTCATCACATATTCCAATACGAAGCATTGCTGTTTTCTCCTTTTCAAGCATATCCCTTCCAAACTTTACAAAATTCCTGCCAAAAATAACATTTCCCGCACACTCTCTGCAAAAAGTTACATCACATCTTCCAAAAATGACGCCCCTCATTTCATCTTCTTTTTACCGTGCTATATTAACCACAGAAAAGCAATACCCCGGTGGAAGTCTGTACAGAGAACGCCGGAGAGAAAGGAAGGAAAAATGCTTTGTATTAAAAATCTTCAAAAATCATATCATACAGGAAATAAATCATACCCTGTCCTGAAAGGCATCGACCTGACAGTTGCCAATGAGGAATTTGTAGCGGTAATGGGGCCCTCCGGATCCGGAAAGAGCACCTTACTCAACTGCATCTCCTGTTACATCCCCTTTGATGAAGGGATCATCACCCTGGGCGGACAGGAGCTCAAGGGTCTGAAGGCGGATGACATGGCGGAGATCCGCAATGAAAAGCTGGGCTTTGTCTTCCAGGATTTCATGCTTCTTGACGGGCTGACCATAAAGGAGAATGTTCTTGTTCCAAGGATTATTCAGGGAAAAGCCGATGCGAAAGCCCGGAAAGACGCTGAGGAACTTTTGTCTCTCTTTGGCATCGCTTCCATTGGGGATAAATACCCTGCGGACGTTTCCGGAGGCGAAAAACAGCGGGCAGCGGTAGCCCGGAGCCTGATCAACCATCCGCTCCTGGTCCTTGCCGACGAGCCTACGGGAAACCTGGACAGCAAATCCAGCCGCGCTGTCATCCAGGCCTTTGAAGATGCCAGACAGAATCTTGGAGCCACTGTCTTTATGGTGACCCATGACAGCTTTGCCGCTTCTTTCTGCGACCGGGTGATCCTTTTAAAGGATGGCATGATCTATGATATGCTGGAGTCCGACCACAAAAACCAGGAGCGGCCCGCTGCTTTCCAGAACCGTCTTCTTGACGCTATCCGCCGCATGAGCAGTGATGAGACTTTTTCAGCAGAAAAACCAGCAGAAAAAAGCCGGAAAGGGGGAAATGCAAGATGATGACCATGAAACAGTTAGAGCGCAAATTACAGAAAGCGGAGAGCAGACAGGCTCTTCTTTATCTGTTCTGCAATTTTGTCTCTCTGATGCTGATCACCGCCTACTCCGCTATGATGTTCTCCCCTACCGTCCTTCTGGTTCTTCCCGAAGGCGGGGACAGCCGCAAGCAAATGATTGCCATTTTCGTGCTGGCACTGTTTGGCTGCGTGGTGTTCACCGTTTACGCATCCGGCCTGTTCTTCCGCAAAAAAGCCCGGCAGCTGGGAACTCTTATGGCGCTGGGTGCTTCCCGCAGACGCCTCTCACCGGGCCTTTTCCGGCAGGTTCTCATCCTAAGCGCTCTTTCCGCCTTTCTGGGAATCCTGGCGGGCTTTCCTTTCGTTTTTCTCCTGTGGAACCTCTTTCGCCTCCTGATCGTGGACAGCAGCCAGATGTCTCTGGTCCTGGACTTCAGATGCCTGTATCTCTCCGCTGTCTTTTTTGTCCTGGTGGTAGCCCTTTCCTGCCTCAATGCCCAGCGCTATCTGATGCGCACCAACATCATGGACGTGGTGCATGAAGAACACAAGAACGAGCCCGTAAAAGAACTTGGAAAGTGGTGCGGGCCTCTGGGAATCCTCATGATTCTTGCGGGGGCTGTTCTGGGTTATCTTGCCCCCGGCATTTATATGGAATTATTTTCCGCCTATCCTCCTGTATGGATCAATCTCCTTTATGCCCCGGTCTTCGCCGGTCTTTATCTGGTGATGCTTCACTCGGTGGTACACGGTTGGATCTCCCACAGGAAGGATCCTTATCAAAATCTCATATCCAGAAGCATGGTGAAATTTCAGGGAAAGCAGACCGTCAACAACCTGCTGGTAAGTACTGTTCTGATCGCCGGAAGCGCATTTGCCATTTTTTATCTTCCCATGCTCAGTGTGGGATCGCGTATGGAGACAGAGAACCGCCCCTTTGACTACTTCTACCACTACCGTCTGGATCAGGATATTCCGGGAGAGGACGAAATCAAATCTCTTGCCGGCAGCTATGCCCTTTCCATAAAGGATTTTCGCTCTGCTCCTTATCTGATGCTTGCCATGGACGGTCATGCGGAAGTGGAGGACGACGGCGGCGCCTTTCACATTGAGCACCGCCCCCTTTTACAGGAAGCCAAATTTTTCTCCCAAAGCAGCTTCGAAACCCTTACCGGGGAAGCTCTCTCTCTGAAAGAAGGCTCCTATCTCGCTATCTCTAACGCTGACGAGACCATGCTGTACTTTCTAAACTCCGACTGTTCAGTCCTTACGAATATGGTGACCTTTGAGACTCTGCCCGTCAGCTTCGGCGGATATCTCCATTATGATTTTCTTGTCGATTCGGTAGGCTATTATGTCTTAAACGATAAGGATTATGAAACAATCGCTTCCGGTCTCACACCGGACTATATGGGATGCGCCGCGTTCTTTAATATGGACGGTGAAGACAGCTATGCCTTTGCGGAGGATTTTTTCTATACCCTGATCGATTCCTTTTCACCAGCCTGCGAATATCCCACTTATTATGACCGGGTGGAGAAATACGCTGCCGAAGAGCGGGGGGAAGTCTACTGGGGAGATACGGACCGGATGACAAAAATCAGCTTTGACGCCCCGGATACCAGTGAATTCAGATCCTATTGGTACTATATGCCCAAAATACGGATTCTGGACAAAACGGACTTTGCAAGAACATTTTCCGTATTCCTCATGATGTTTTTATTTATCTCTATCATTTGTTCCCTGGCCGCCATGATCATCAGTTACACCCGCTGTATGACCATTGCCCTGAACAACCGCTATGTTTTCGACGACTTAAAGCGCCTTGGCGCTTCCCCAGCCTTTTTACTCCGTGAAATCAGAAGTCAGGCCAGGGTCGTGTTCCGGGTTCCCTGCCTTGTGGGAATGACTGCCATGTACCTGCTTTATGCTCTGCTCATGCTGGCCAATGATGGAAAATTCACCGCCGGAGAGGCGGGAGGGCTTATCACCTGTCTGGGCATCCTTCTTCTGACAGGCTTCCTGTATTTCCTTGTGTACCGGTTCACGGTAAAACGTATGGGAGCGGAACTGGAAATCCTGGTTTCCTAAAGCTCTGTCAGCCGGTCTGAAATTTTCCGGCGCAGCTCATAGAAATAGGAGGCTTCTCTTGGATAGCTCTTAAATGTAAAAGGTCTGTCTTGCCCTTCATAGATCAGCTCTTTCACAGCCCTGCGGCCCTTCAGAGCTTCCAGAGCCTCCAGAGCGCGCAAATCATACAGCGCCTCCCGCATCACCTCGCCCCGGATAGAAGACCAGGGCTGTCCATCCGGTCCGGGATACACCAAAAACGCATCTCCCGACTGAAAGCTGTAATCCGCATGGGTATCAAAATAGGGATTGATATGTTCCCTTGAAAAAGAGGAATTATAAAAATTATAGCCCCAGTGCAGAAAGCCCTTGATCCGATAGAGATACATCAATACCCCCATGATCCGGTTCCTGGCGCTGGGCATGGCAAAAAAGCGGTTGGGAACCAGCTCCGCCTGACCGCAGCAGTAATAAGTCCACAGCTCCTTTACCTCCCTGTCTATAAATGGCTGAATATAATTATTGGCCACAACCGGCTGCTGTACCAGTCCTTTTTCATAATATTCATACTCGCTTAACGCATCGATCACCTGCCATCCGTCCAGCAGTTCGTCTACTACTTCTTTGGCCCTCTGATAGGTTTCCAGATTTTCCGCGGAGGGCTCATCCGAAATGTGGAAATAAAGCTGATCTCTGCCGTAGCCCATCTGCGCCAGCCGGGTTTGCAGGGCCGGCAGAAACGCATAAAGAAAAGAGCGGTACGCCGGAGAATCCGAAGGCGTATGCCAGCCAAACATCTTTTCCTCTCCCCGACCGGTCCTCACGATAATTTTCGGCGCCGCTTTCGCGCCCCACTGCGTAAACAGATGCGGGATTTCCAGGTACTCTATTCCGTATTTACGGCAGATAGCGCACCATTTTTCAAGCTTTTCAAATCCAAAACTCCATTTCTCATCCTGAAAGGATACATCCACAAGCTGGATCGTGGTCCGTTCTTTCCCGATCTCTGTGTCAAGAGGCGGCGTGAACACCGGGGTAAGCAGCATATTAATCCCCAGTTCCGCTGCCATTTTTATTTGATTTTCTATCACCTGCCAGTGAAACGCGCTGAATACTTCCGTATGGTAATAATCCGCCAGACAATCCCCATGGAACCATTCCGTGTGAAGCAGGCGCTGGGCAGGAAGCTCCTGATCCGACACTTCTATCAGAAAAGAAAGGATTTCCGTCTCTTCTCCTTCCTTCAGCTCTATCTCCACAGGATAGCGCCCGGCCGAAACATCCGCCGTGCCCGGGAAATCAATCCATAGCGCCCTGAGCAGTCCCGGCACAGGCTTTATCTGATGATCCTTTTTGGGCTTCAACAGATCCGGAAAAAGTCCCGGCTCTTTGGAAAGATAATCATCATCGCTGCGCCTTGAACAGGGATACATAGAGGGAATATTCTCCACATCTCTCATCCGGGCTTTTACCGGAAAACCTCTGACCTCACATTGGACAAAGGGATAACCTGCTTCCTCCGGCTCTCTCTTTCTGCGGTACACCAGCTGCAGGGCCGGCACCTCTCCTTTCAGAATACAGATCCGCTCTCCCTCTTTCATCACTTCCGGCATACGGTTCCAGAACACCTTCTCCAGACTTCCGGCCAGATAAAATTCATATTCCTTCATCTACACCTCCCGCCGCATCCCGCGGCATACCTCATTCTAAAAACTTCCAATTTTACTTTCCCTGTTATTCTTCACATGCATACAGCATCGCCGCGCCGATGATACCCGCGTCATTTCCCAGAACCGCCGGTTTCAGCTGAGTATTTCTTGCGGAATCTCTGGAGTAGATCCGCGGAGCGACATATTTTTCCAGAAGAGGCATCAGAATATCCGGGGAATTTCCCACACCGCCGCCGATACACAAAACCTCCGGCTGAAAAATATTGATCATATCCACAAGCCCTTCCCCCAGATACGCTGTATATTCTTCCATAACCTGCATGGACGCCGCATCCTTCCGACGCGCTCCTTCACAGATTATTTTTCCGTTCAGACAGGGGAGTGCTCCCTCGCAGAGCTTCCACAAAATACTGTCCCTGTTCTTTTCCATGCTCCTGCGTCCCTGCCGGATCAAAGCCTCTCCGGAAGCATACATCTCCAGACATCCCCTTCTTCCGCAGCTGCACATCTCCCCATCATAGCGGATCGTCATATGTCCCATTTCACCCGCCGCATAGTTAATGCCGCGCCACAGCTTCCGGTTCAGAATGATGCCGCCGCCGATTCCGGTACCGAGCGTCACCATGAGAAAAGAATCCGGCGGGTTATCGCAGGCCAGATATTCTCCCCAGGCGGCTGCGTTGGCATCATTGTCGAAATAAACCTTCTTTCCCAGGCTCTCCTCCAGTCCTCTGCACAGATTTCCCACACAGTTTGGCAGATTGTTCGCATATTCCAGATACCCTGTTTCCCGATTGGCTGTGCCGGGCACCCCCAGTCCCAGAGAATGTACTTTCGAAGAAGAAATACCGCTTTCGGCAAGCAAATCGCAGGCCAGCTCTGTCATTGCCCTTACCAGCCCTTCCGTATCCGCCTCTCTGTCCGTTTTCCTGCTCTTTACTGCCGTCAGATGAAGCTTTTCATCCACAATACCTGCCGCCAGATTGGTTCCGCCCACATCGATCCCTATGTTATACATATTCACCTCATTTCTGCGCAATACGCCGCGCATTTTCAGTCAGATCATAATAGAAAATATATTGCTGCACAATTCCCTCATATCCCTTATACCTGTCAAACGGAAACCCCTTCGGATACTGCTGTGCCAGAACTTTATTGATATGGGTATCTATAGGAAACGCTTCCGTTTTATGCAGGGCAAACAGGCAGATGCACTCCGCCACCTTCACGCCTACTCCCTTCAGCTTCAGCAGTTCCGCCTTTGCCTCCTGATAGGCCATTGTCTTCACTGCCTCCAGACTCACTTCCCCTTTCAGAATACTGAGCGCCGTCTCATGAAGATAACGGCTGCGATATCCCAGGCCGCAGTCATACAGCTTTTCCAGCGGAACTTCCGCAAGCGCTTTCGCTGTCGGAAAATTGAAATAGACCTTTTCGTCTGCCGTCTGTCTTTCTTCTCCATACCTTCTGCAGAGAAGATCAATACTTTTCCGGATCCGCCTGATGTTGTTCTGCTGAGATATGATAAATGAAATTATGATCTCCCACAAATCCTGGCGGAGAATTCTGACGCCGCTGCCGCAGGCGGCGGCTGCCGTAAGATAGCCATCCTCCCTGTCTATCGACGCAATAATTGCCCCATAGTTCTCCTCCAGATCAAAATATTCCTTCCAGATCTGATCAAATTCCTCCTGTGGGCATGCAAAAGAGAGCTGCTCTCCTTCCTGTTCTATCTCCAGATAGCGCCCCAGGGCTGTCAGGGCATATCGCTCCTTTGTCCGCTGTTCCTTCACCCTTCCTTCGACAAGTGCCGTCTCTGACATTTCCAGCCTTTCCAGCCGGAAGCACTGGCCGGACTGACAGATCTGGGCAATCGAAAAATGATCTTTGGTTATATGTACCATGAGCACCTCCGTCCTCATTATAACAATTTTAAATTTCCGCTGCAAGTATGACTCCTGAATCAGGTTCTCACGGAATACGCCGTTTATGCGCATTCCTGAGCCGTGAACAGTAATACCCTCCCACTTTTTTCATGCAACAGATTCCCGTTATGTCCGCAAGAATCCACCCGATGGGAATGGCGCTCCAGATTCCCCACACGCCGACAGCCGGAACCGGAGAGAGCACATAGGCCAGCAATACCCTTGTCCCCAGCGATATTACGGTAAGGACCAGCGACATTTCCGGCTTTTCCACTCCCCGGTAAAAACCGTACAGAAGAAAGAGCAGACCGATGCCCCAGTAAAAGGCTCCCTCCACTCGCAGATATCCCACGCCGGTCTGTATGATCTCCGTCTCTTCTGCTTTCACAAAGATTCTCATCAGATCAGGCGCAAAGACGAATATGACACATGAGACTGCCAGGCAGAACAAAATGGAGACCGCCGCCGCTTTTCTGGTTCCCTGTATAATCCTCTCTCTTTTTCCTGCCCCGTGATTCTGAGAAATAAACAGAGAATACGCATTTCCAAATTCCTGGGCCGGCATATAAGCAAAGGAATCGATCTTCACCGCTGCCGCAAAAGCCGCCATCACCACTGTTCCAAAGCTGTTCACCAGTCCCTGTATCATCAGGATGCCAAAGTTCATCACCGATTGCTGTACGCAGGCGGCCGCTGAATTCCGTACTATTTCTGTCAGCAGCGGCCGGCCGGGAAGCAGCTCCCCTCCCGCCGGCCGCAGCCCCGGTTCCTTCAGCAGGGTGTAGAGTGCAATTCCAATACCCGACACAGCCTGCGCGATCACTGTCGCAAACGCCGCTCCGAATGCCCCCATTCCAAAACCCACCACAAACAAAAGATCCAGCGCAATGTTCAAAACCGAAGCGGCTCCCAGAAAGATCAACGGTACAAAAGAATTTCCCAGCGCTCTTAAAAGAAAGGCAAAGTAGTTATAAAGAAATACAAAGAAGATTCCAAAGAAAATCGTCCTCACATATTCATACATCAGCTCATAAATACTCTCCGGCACCCGCAGAACATGCAAAATCGGATGGATCAGCCAGAATACCGCGCTATTCAGCACCACCGTCACCGCCGCAATAAAAAGAAAGGAAGCCGACATACTCCTTCTCATCTGTATCATCTCTTTTTTTCCGTAATAGACGGAAAAAACCGCACCGCTTCCCATACACAGACCAATCAGAATGGATGTGAGAAATGTCATCAGTGTGTAAGCACTTCCCACTGCCGCCAGCGCATCCTTTCCCAGAAAACGTCCAACGATCAACGTGTCCGCTATGTTATAAAGCTGTTGCAGAAGATTTCCCAATATCATGGGACCGGCAAACAGCAGGATCGTTCCTGTCACATTTCCCTGTGTTAAATCTCTTTTCATATCTGTCTCCATCTGTAAAGGGCTCTTTTTCCCGGCAGAATCCTGCCAGGCATTTATTCAATCTCATCCTCTGCCGGGCGCCATGCCTCTCCAAACTTCACATCCTTAAAGAGCGCGGCAAGCCCTGTGATCTGTTTCAGACGCAGTATCTCATCTCTGTCCATGCCAAGATGCTTTGAGATCCATGCATCTGAGCGTCCCAGCTCATGAAGCTCCTTTACAATATTACTCATCAGATCCACACTGTGGCTGCCTCTGGCACGATTATGACGAATGGTACTGGCCATCCGCTGATCGATGGGTTTATCGATTACGGATACCGGAAGACTTCCCTTCTCCCTCTCGAAAATATCCGGATGCTCCATAATCACTCTGTAGCGGTGAAATCCATCCACGATCACGTAAAGATCATTTTCCTTATTATAATAACAGACAATGGGCATGGTGTACCCATCAATTTTAATGCTTTCATATAATAGTTTCATTTCAGGAGGCGCTACCGAATTCGGATTATAGGTATTGGGCTTAATCTTTTCCACCGGAACCCGGATGATCTGATAGACCGGACTTTTATACTCCATAATTCATCTCCTCTACACTCTGGTATTTTCTCTTGATCACATCAACATGTTTCTTTTGTTCCTTGCTCATTCCAAATCCCATAAACCGGCAAATATGGTCGTTTTTCAAAATACAGTAACACATCCTTTTCCAGCTGGGAATGTCCTTGGTAGATTTAATATCATCTGTGTCATCCGGAATCTTCCCCACAAAGATTACCCGCGACTTTTTGTTCAGCGTGTAATTGGATACTCCATTGCGGCGAATGGCATATCCGTGTCTCTCCAGCTCCCGAATGGTCTCCTCATCCAGCCCGCCTCCTGTCTTATGCCAGAATTCAATCGATGTTTTGAACTTCCTTACATAATTATTGCGCAGCCTTGCAGGCAGCGTATCCAGCAAAAACAGGGTATAGGATTTCCAGGTATGTCCCTCTGGCAGGGTAATATTCCGGTACCCCATTGCCTTGGTTCTGCCGTAAATACTGGCAAAATTAGCTCCCTGAACTCTTCCCACCAGTCTGACCCATATTTCCGGATCAATGACCCGGTAAAGATTCAACGCATCCTTGGAGTAATCATTAAACGGCGATGCCACCCGCATCTGGGAAACCTTCAGGCCCGCCATATGATAAAGATCATACAGGTGATTGTAATCATAATGAAACAGGTAATTGGCATGCCATATATCCTCTGACGACCAGTCATAGAGCGGAGACGCGCAGTACATCTCCTTAAACTGCCGGGTGATCCAGCATTCTCCCTTATAGCCATACTTTTTATTCAGAAATCCGCTGTATCTCTGCAGGGATTCATCGGCCCGCATTCCCAGAAGGCAGATGGTCTTTTTATTGCCATGCTGAATCCTGTACCACCGCCCAAACTGCTTGGCCAGATCTTCCTGATGCATCTTGTAGTGATACGTGGTGATGGGATTATGGTCAAGATTGATCACATATTCCTTCTGCGGCATCTTTCTCACCCATATTTCCTTCTTTGTATCATCCCAGGGGTACCAATACATCTCATAGCTGCTCAACGCAGTACGGGTAGCCATGGGCAGACACACCCAATATGGTTCCACCTGGTTTTTGATCCTCTCAAAAGTCCGTTCCACATATTCGCTTGTGACCGTATACTGGGCTTCGAAATCCTGATGAAAAACACCGATCTTCTTCTCAGGATAGTATTTCTGCTGAAAGTCAAGGGTCATATTCAGCAAAAGCCCGCTGTCCTTACCACCTGAAAAGGAAATATAAATATTTTCAAATTCCTCAAATATGAAATGCATCCTCTCCAAAAATGCTTCATATACATTCTGATCTGTATATTCTCTAATCATATTTCTCCTTTGTAAAACGTTTCACTCTCGCATCTTACGCACATCTTATTTATTAAGAAAGTATTTTACCATAATTTTCCATTTATATGTTAATCTGTCGAAAATAAATTCTTAAAAAATCGAGCAGGGGAAGTTTTTTCTCCCTGCTCGCGCACCGGGCACCCGTCAGCTTCTGCTGACATTTTTCCTCTGGGTGCCCGTGTACAATCGAGCAGGAAAGTTTTTTCTCCCTGCTCGCCGCGCGCCCCGTGCGCCGCTTTAGCGGCATCCTTCCTCTGCATGGGGCTGCGCATAAAAAGAAAAGGAAGCATGCCTTAAAAGCATTACTTCCTCTCTGATTGGTGTTCCAGTCCCTTTTATCTGGACTGTTACCTTAATTCTCTTCATGCAGAAGACTCATCTTCAACTCAAACATCTCCGGGCTCATATCCAGATAATGCGTATGGGAATTTTCAAATCTCTGTTCTTCCTCCCAGATCTCATTCTCAAGCTGATCTCTTACATAGCTCCTGATTTCATTCAGCGGCGGCATCTCATATACCAGTTCTCCACCCTGAAAGATCTGCTTCTGGAGCGGCTTAAAGGTACAGTTCACAAAACATCTGTTTTTCCAGTATTGAACAGGATCTACATAACGTACCGGCCTGGAGGCATCGATCTTTTCTCCCTTGACAGCCATATAGTCCGCCACAGCCTTTCCACTCTTATCGTACACCCTGTAAATCTCCTTGATCCCCGGATTCGTGATCTTCTCTGCAGTCTCCGATATCTTAATCTTGGGGATGAAACTCCCATCCTTCTTTATGGCGGCCAGTTTATATACTGCCCCAAATACAGGAGAGGTCGCAGACGTGATCAGCTTCTCCCCCACTCCATAGCTGTCGATCATTGCTCCCTGACGGTTCAGAGAAGTAATCGTATATTCATCCAGGCTGTTGGATGCCACAATGATACAGTCCGTAAGCCCTGCATCATCCAGCATCTTTCTTGCCTCTTTTGACAGATAGGCAAGATCCCCCGAATCAAGCCGGATCCCCTTTAATCTCTTTCCCATGGGGGCTAACACTTCCTTTGCTGTGCGGATAGCATTTGGAACACCGCTTTTCAGTACGTCATACGTATCCACCAACAGCACAGTTGCATCCGGATAGCTCTCCGCATACGCCTTAAACGCCTCATATTCATTTTCATAGCACATCACCCAGCTGTGGGCCATGGTGCCGGAGATGGGCATTCCGAACATCTCGCCCGCCAATACCGTCGCTGTTCCCACGGCTCCGCCAATATAAGCTGCTCTCGCTCCATAGACCGCCGCATCCACATTGTGAGCTCTCCTCGCTCCGAAATCGGATACCGGCTTTTTCCCCGCCGCCTGTACAATACGGTTGGTTTTGGTGGCAATCAGGGACTGGTGATTGATCTGCAGCAAAACAGCCGTCTCGATCAGCTGCGCATCAATCAGCGGCGCCACTACCGTCATCACCGGTTCGTTGGGATACATAATGGTTCCCTCCGGCATGGCATAAATATCCCCTCTGAACTTAAAGTTCAGAAGATATTCCAGGAATTCTTCCGTAAAAAGTTTCTTTGACCGCAGGTACTCCGTATCCGCCTGTGTAAAATGCAGATTCTGTATATATTCCACCACCTGCTCCAGCCCTGCAAAAATGGCAAACCCCGCATTGTCCGGATTATTTCTGTAAAACACATCAAAGGCAGCAAGGGTATTTTGCGCTTTCCCGTTAAAATAGCCGTTTGACATGGTAAGCTCGTACATATCCATGACCATAGAGATATTTCTTTCATCAAACTGAGTGTTCATTCTCTTTCGTCCCTTCATTTTTAAGTAACTATAACATATCGGAGTAACGAATACAAGATTACTTTTCATGGCCCGGGAATGGTAACGATTCAGCCTTCGGCTTCATAGTTACGGAATCTGCCCTCTTGGCTGAATTTACACATTCTCACGGACTTTGCAGCAAGTGCAAAGTCCTGGCTGAATAGTTACCGGGCATGCGCCTATACAGACAATGCTTATTGCAGAAAATGTATCTGCATGCTATACTGGATACAACTCTAAATGGTTCGGATACATGCCGGCTTCACAGCATCAGAGGTGTATCCGTCTCATGAAAAAGAAAGGAGGTGTGTGTCATGCGCTTTAAAAGACTGTGTGCCGCTGCGCTGACTGCTGCACTGGCATCCATGCTTTTCGTTATGCCGGTCTCTGCACACGGGCATCATCACAGCAGACGGATACAGACAGTTGACACCAGCTGTCCGGTCTGTACCGTAGAGGATTGTACTGAAGAAGGCAGGCATACACATGACGGCCACGACTATTGCGGATATAATCATGCAGATGGCTATTGTGACGGTTCCTGCGTTTCCAGTGCAACCGTTTCCTGCCGTGGCGGCAGGGGGCATCATTGCCACTAAACGCTGATTCCCCGACCGGGATTCCCGGTGGGGAATTTCGCTGTTATGGTTTCTTTTTCCATACACTATCCTGATCTTATTTGAGGTAAATCATCTATGAAACGAACATTAAAAAACTATTTCCTTTTATGTGCGCTGGCAGGCAGTATACTGCCCTTTTGTTTTCTGAGCGGCTGCGGACAGAAAGATACGGAGCTTTCATCAGGAGGACAGCCTTCTCCGGAAGCGGAAGCTGACAGCGCGGCCGGAATTGTCTTTGAAGGAAAGGATCTGAACGGAAATTCTCTCTCCTCTGAAATTTTTTCCGGTTCGAAGCTTACCATGGTCAATGTATGGGCTACCTACTGCAATCCCTGCCTGAGCGAAATGCCGGCTCTGGGAGAACTGGCTTCCGAATATGAATCGGAAGAACTGCAGATCATCGGTGTCATCAGCGATGTGCTGGAGGGTGCGGACGCACTGAGTAAAAAAACGGCTGAAGACCTGATTCAGGAAACGGGAGCCTTCTATCCCCATCTGCTTTTAAACGCCTCGCTCTATCACGGGCTTTTAGCAGATGTAAGCGCAGTCCCAACCACTTTCTTTATCGATCAGGAGGGTACCGTTGTAGATACTGTGATCGGCGCTCTGGATAAATCCGCCTGGGAGGAAAAAATCAATGAACTTCTGGAAACACTTTCGTGAGCGTTCCTGGCTGTGGGGCATGTTGGCGGGAATCCTGTTTCTCATCATCGGCGCATCCACAGGGCAGCTCTCTCTCATCTGGCGGAAAGCGGTGATGATCTGTCTGGAATGTATCGGGATCGGATAGCAAAGAGGGGAAACTTATGTTAAAAAAACTGCGATTTGCCGTGCAGGTGTTATTTACCATTCTGACCAATGGCTATTTGTACGGTTTTCTGAACGGAAAAATTTATCAGGGCAATTTAAAGTATACCTGTGTTCCGGGGCTGAACTGCTATTCCTGCCCCGGGGCTGTTGCATCCTGCCCCATGGGAGCGCTTCAGGCACTCTTAAACCGGCAGGGAGTTCACATCCCCTTTGGCGCGCTGGGTTTTTTCTTTCTCTTTGGAAGCCTTCTGGGACGATTCGTCTGCGGCTGGCTGTGTCCTTTTGGCCTGGTTCAGGAGCTGATGCACAAAATTCCCGTATTCCGCAAGAGAAAAACGCTTCCCTTTCACTCTGTTCTCAAATACGGAAAATATCTTGTTCTTATTTTACTGGCAGGCGTCGGCTCTCTGTTTTTGTTCGACGGCTTTGCCAAAGTTCCCGCTTTCTGTAAATATTTATGTCCTTCCGGAACCCTGTTGGGCGCCCTGCCTCTGATGGCGGCAAATGAGGCGCTCCGCTCTCAGGCGGGAGGTCTGTTTTTCTGGAAAGCGGGCGTACTGCTTTTTCTTCTGCTTCTTTCCGTAAAGGTCTATCGTCCTTTCTGTCAGTATCTGTGTCCTCTGGGCGCTGTTTACGGCTGGTTTAATCGCTTCAGCCTTGTACAGATCCACTGGGAAAAGGAAAGCTGTACTGCCTGCGGACTTTGTCAGCGGGCATGTCCGGCAGATCTCTCAAAAGAAGAGATTTCCCGTTCACCGGAATGCATCCGCTGTGGCAGGTGTGTGGAGGCATGCCCTCAGAAGTGTCTCCATTTTTCCGTAAAATCGCCGGATACTCCTAAAAAAGCTTCATCTCAAATTCTTCATAAGGAATAACCACTGACTGGAACCCCATGGCATAACAGGCCAGCTCATAGGGACCAAAAAAGAAACAGATCCCCTCCTCTGTCAGATAAAAATCAGCTTCATAGCCGGTGGCTTCCTCCACCACTTCAAGCGCATCACTCCAGTATGCATCCGGATCCTTTCCGATCAGTTCCGCAAAATGACCGGTCACGATTCTCTTAAGCTCCTCCTCGCTGTTGACTGTCACATCTGAAAGGTTCAGCCTTTTTCCGGTCTGCAGATCAAAGGTAAAACCTCTGGCACGGGGCATATCATGAGCGCCCCCCGCATAATCGCTTTCCCCCTGCCAGAAGCTGAAGCACTTCCCGTCAAAATAAGAAATACCGGCCGGAGAGCTGACATAGCTGTAGGGAATAAAATAGGTTTCTTCTCCTGCCTCAATACTCTCCCGTATCTCTTCGTCCCTGTAGGAAAGCCCGCTTTCCGTTTTTTCATAATGAATGATGTCCTCCTGGTATTGATCAAAAAAGCGGTTGATCTCTTCTGCTCCCGGGTAGGACGCGTCTACCACGATCCGGTCAACGGCAATTTCTCCAATCACCATCTCCGGTTCCACTTTACTGCAGATCTCTTCATAGTAGCTTTCCACTCTCCCCACGTCGCTTATGCCGCTGTCATAAACAGCCTCTCCCATCGTCTCCTCTCTGCCAGGGTCCGCAAGCTCTCTGCGCATCAGAAAAACCTTTCCCTCCTGAACATCGGCATAATACGCATAGCCGTTCAGCAGTGTAAAGTTCATGGCGTCGGGCAGTGAAAATCCTCTTCCCATCCCGGCTTTTCCTGACAGATTCAGGCTGAACAGACTGCTCCACTCTCCGTTTTCCAGACTGAGCTTTTCATAATGACAGATCCTTTCCCCCTGATCATTCTTCTCCTCCCTCCTCGCATAGAGAAAGTCCTGATCCATATCCAGAATCATCATTCCCTTCCGGAACCCGCCAATCTCCCGGCTCTTCAGACTTCTGACCTCTGTCAGACAAAGCTTCTCTCCCTCCTCCTGAGACCGGCTGTACAAAACAGAATCCTGATTCATTGCCCGTATGGTTCCGTCCACCACAAGACTTTTCCTCTCTCCGCTCTCCGGATCCACCCGGATCACTTCCGGAGTATCCTCTGCTTTCAGCAGATAAAACCCATACCTTTCCCGGCTCTCAGGGGCGCTTAAATACCGGGATCCTCCATGTGCATAAAAGACACTTCCGTACTGATCCTGTATCTCCCTGCAGGGCATCTCTTCCGCCGGCATCTCTCCCTGAACCGACGCGTCTTCCTCATCGATTCCGTAACACCGTAAAAAATCATATCCGGCTACGTACAAAATCCCCCTGGTATAATACAGGGAATCCGCATTGTACTCATCCATTTCATCTATCCTGCGATACTCTTCTCCGTCTGTTCTGATCGCTGAAAGCGCCCACCCAAATTCCTCTGAGTCTTCCTTCCGCCGTCTTTCCATGAAAAAGATGGTATCCTGCAAAAGCAGGCCATTGCCTTCTGCATATCGGTAAGCATAATCGCTGATATCCCCGCTCTCCCACAGAATCCCGCTCTTCTTCTCTTCTTTATCAAATCTTCGGATCTGGCTGGAACTGCAAAAGTAGATCGCCTTCTGATCCTCCAAAACCATACTGCCCTGAATCCCCTGCTCAGAAAGGAAGCCTTCCTCTTCCGATACAATATTTTCTTCTGCAGAGAGCTCTGCTTCTTCTCCTCCCTTTCCACAGCCGCTCAGGCATGCTGTCAGCAGGAGAAGCACCGTCATCCATTTTCTTTTCATTTTTTACACCATTTCTCTTCCGTTTTTAAAAGCCCGCTTTCACATCATGATCAACGACCGGGAGGCCAGAAAAACCGACACCCCTATCATTGCTGCCCACAAGAGGATCTTCCCCGCCTTTATCAGCCTTTTCTTGTCTCTCTCCTCTTTTCTACCATCCACATACATGATCGTATCCACCTTCTCTAAACTCTCCCGTGTCTTCACAATAAAAAATCTCTCTGTCCCACAGCCAGCTGGAGTAATCCTCATTACTCATCCACATGGTAAGCACATGATCATAACTTCCATTTTGGTCCTTCTCGCACCGGTTATAGCTTATGATTCTGGGCAGTCGCTTTGCGTATCCGAAATAAAATTCCTCCGGCACCGTTACGCCTGTGAGAAGATCATAGCTTTCCTTTACCTCCTCAGCTCCATAAGCCACCACCGGAAGCGCCGCAGCCGGGGTCAGAAATCTTTCCGCCGCCCTGGCAAGCACATCCCGGGGGCGTTCCTTCACAGGATATGCCCGGATCTGATAGTCGTATTCTCCCCGGTCGATCTGAGGAATAATCATATTTTTATACAGCTCGGGCAACTCTCTCCCGGTTCGTTCCGTCTCCTTCTGCAGGTATTCATCCACCTGCTGCCAGAGCGCCTCCTCTTTTGCACTGTCCTCAAAAAGCAGCTTCTGCTTATGCTTCTCCTCCTCCCCGGTAATGGCGTAAAGCTCTCTGCTGCCCTTTTCCAGGTTGTAAACCCCATAGGAATAGCTGGGTACATACATAAGATGATTCAGATACATCTCCCATGTTTCTCTCATCTTTCCCCTCTTATATTCATAGATCTTCCTGCCCGCCCAGTAGTATCCGCCGCTGCTGTATTCCTGAATCACCAGCTTTTGGTCTGTGATCAGGATCCCCTGGTAAGGGCCGCCGTAGTACCCACAGAAGCCTTCATTCAGTATTTCAATATAAGAAAGCGCCTGAAAGTTTCCATCACGCTTTCCCAGGAAAGGGTAAACCCGTCTGATCCTTCCGCCATCTTCCGCATCCCCTGACAGCGCGGTAATCGCCATATCCGTAATGCCATCTCCGTTCAGATCTCCTCTGGTAATATCCTCCGCCTCCAGCGTTTCTCCCGGATAATACTTTTCCAGATATCCTTCTGCCTCCTCCATCACCTCCCTGTCCTCCCTGTCCGCCTGCCCTATGACCAGATAGGGGACAAAGGCCTTTTCCTCGATATCCTGTCCGGGATTTCCGGCCACCGACAGGTAAAAGATCTTCTCCATGTTTTTCAGCGGCGTATAATCCTGTATACGATTGCCGGTAAGTCCCAGATGCTCCATCTTCGTCATTTCCGCCAGGGGACTGATGTCCTCTATCTGATTAAAATCAAGGGCCAGATTGTACATCTCCTTCATTCCTTTTAAGGAGGTGATATCGCGGATCTCGTTTCCCCCCAGCCCCAGAGCGGTAAGAGAGGTATTTCCCTTAAGGGCAGCTATGTCCGTAATCCGGTTGCTGGTCAGATTCAGCCCTGTAAGCTTTTCCATCCCGGCCAGAGGCGAGAGATCCCGGATCTCATTTTCCTGCAGCCCTGCCTCCCGTAAGGCTGGAAGAAGCGGCAGCACAGAAATATCCTCTATCTCATTTTCCGCCAGGGAGAGGATCTCCAGCTTCCGGCATCCTTTCAAAGGTGAGATATCCCGAATGCGGTTTCCATAAAACGAAATGTCCGTAAGGCCCGGCATTTTCTCCACAAAGGAAATATCATCCAGTCCGCACTGCGTCAAATACAACTGCTTCAGCTGTGAAAGCTTTTCAAATCCCGACGTTCCCTTAAAACGTACCCCTTCCATCGCCACTCTGAAAAGCTGCGGAGCCGCATCCTGATCGAGGTCAAAGTTCACTTTCGTCTCCCCGCAGCCGATCACTCTGAGAGAAGCCAGCAGAGGAAGATTGGCAAGGTCCTGCAGAGTATTCAGATCTCCGGGATCGGTGAGGATCAGGCTGTCCACAGGAAGAATCCTCTCTCTTGACGGGATTTGTTCCGTATCACCGGTAACAGATGTATAAACCGCCTGCTTTACATTCTCATCTCTCCAGAGAAAGGTGGCGTCCGGGGATTTACTGATCCAGAGCTCCTCCAGCATCGCCTCCCAGAGAGTATCCGGTTCCTGAAAGGGTTCCGAAGGATCCTCCCTGCTGCTTCCTCTGCCGGAATCTGTGCGAATCTCATTCTTCCGCTCCCGTTCTCCGGCAAGGTATGCAATCTCTTTCAGGAACTGCTCCAGCCTCTCTTCTCCCATTCTATGCTTGCGCCTTACTCTATAGAGCTCCTTCCCTGTGAGATAGAAAAAACCTTCCTCACCTTTTTCCGTACTGTACAGGATCATGGCGCTCTCCTCATCCATGCTGCTTCCGCCGGCCATCCGCCATGTATGATGCTCCCAGTCTTCTGCTCTGTTCTCACCCAGAAGAAAGCTGCAGATCTCCCAGAGTCTGTCGTAGTTTCCTTTCGGCTCCTCCTTCAGCTGGCAGGCCGTAATGTCCACCTTATCCTTGCCGGCGGAAATGCGCAGCCGCCTGGGAGCCTCCGCCAAAAATTCTGTATCCCGGCGGTCCGGCCCGTTTTTCTCCTCTTCCTCCTCCATATTCTCCAGCCGCAGCTCCCGCCAGTCTTCCTGTTTATACCAGAGTGCCGCCCGGATCAGATCTTTCATCCGGGTCTGACTTTCCATTTCTTTTTTCAGGATTCCCGCATCTCCGATCCTCTCCGGCTCTCTCCAGATCTCTTCCGCCTTATCCTCCTGATCCTTTCCCTTTCCCGGACTGGCCGGTACGGACAGCTCTTTCCTATTTTTCTGAAAGAAAGAAGAGCTGTTTCCTCTCAAAATTCCTTCCCGCATTCCCTTAATCTGGTCCTGATATTCAGTCCGCACGCCTTCCTCCGGGAAAAAGACAGCACTTTCCCCCTCCAACAAACACAGCAGGCAGGGCTCCTTTTCTTTTTCCACCGGTATCACCTGATTTCCCCAGTACTCCCAGAAAGAATCCCGGATCACATAGCAGTGCTTTACGCCGGTATCTGCAATGGCGAAGCACCTTCTGCCTCCTGTCGTCTCATCCAGCCTCGTCAGATTGCAGCATTCTTCAATCCTACCCCGGTTCCTTCCACAGATTCCCGCGCGCACCCCGCACCCCTGCCAGGTTTCATTGACGGTCATTGTCCCACGGTATATGCATCGAAGGATAGTGCCCTCATTTTCCGCACAGATTCCCGCTATTTTGTTCACCGCATCCGCATCTTCCACCTGGCTTTTAAGCCTTCCTCTGAAATCACACCCCTCGATCAAAGAACGGTTCTTCCGGCAGATCCCGCCTACGCTTAAGTCTCCTGCAATCAGAGATTTCCGAATGGACAGATCATGGATTCTGCCCTTGTTTTCCTCCACCAGTCCATAACCGTTTTCACTGTAGATCCCATAAAGAGCATGTCCGTTTCCGTCAAAGTCTCCCTTAAACTCCTTCACCTCAAAACTCTGAACGGGAGGCGCCGTGCGCTCCCATTTTTCGTAATCTGTGAGATCGTTGAAATAAATATCCTTCATCAGCCTTCCGTTTACAAAATTCTGTCCTGCGTTCACCAGACGCCAGAATTTCTCATAATCGTATGCTGTACAGATTTCAAAATACCCATCCTCTGAGATGGGAAGATCCCCGGGAATTGTTGTTTTAAAAATCAGGACACTTCCTGCCAGAATCACAATTCCTCCTGCCAGTATAACCGTGAACTGATATAAGTTTTTTCTGATATTTTCTCTGATGTTCATCCCTTTTCCCCGCAAATGCTCCGCCTGCCGCGGAACATGACTTTTGCAATAAGCTGTCCCGGGAAGCGCGTCATCGATCGTTTCCCTGATCTGATCTTATCTTACCTTTGCCTTGCATCAGAGTTTCATCATTTTTGCATCATTTTTGCATCATAATCGAGTAGGGAAGATTTTCTCCCTGCTCGCATTTTACTCACTTTTTATATACTCCTCAAGGCATATCTGGTTATTGAATATTTCTTCCGCTGCTTCCCGGCCTACATATCTGTAATGCCACGGTTCATAGGCAGTTCCCGTGATCTCTTCTTTTCCCTGCGGATACCGCAATATGAAACCGTACCTGTGGGCATTTTGGGCAAGCCACACATATACCTCGTCATTCGTGGATTGTGTTTTGTCAGCGTTAATATCAACTGCTATTCCCAGTTGATGCTCGCTTGTTCCCGGCAGCGCCACCCATTCTTTTACAATTCTTTCAGCTCTCGCACTGGAATATCCCTCATTCCTGTAGGCCTGTACCCTTTCATCGTATATTTCTTCCTGCTCCTTGGCAGTCCGGTATCCTTCCCGGACGACAGGATATATCCCTTCCCTCCTCATCTCATCAAACATTTCCTGCAGATAAGGATATATCCTGCTGTCCACTTTCTGAGAGTTTGATAACTCTGTTAACGATATGGAAAAATCCTCCGGTATCTTATTCCAGCGGTTTACAACAATCAGATTCCATTCTTCTGAAACAGGAATCCTATGTACTTCCGCATTCACATTCGCTTCCATACTCTCTATCAGGAAGGAAAGGATGGAATCTTCCTTTTGTATGGAAACAACCGCAAGCCATACCAGAATCAGTACTGCGATTATCTTCCGGTATTTTTTTCTCTTCCGCTTTAAACCTCTCTCTTTTGCCAATTTACACCACTTCCTTTTTCACCGTGAGCGATCCGGATTTTTGTTTCTGGCGTTCACTGTTCTCCTGACTCGTCATCCTTCATAAGGGTCTGCGCTTTCTAAAAACCGCTGCTTATCATATATAACGTATTACATGTCAAAAATGATTCCGTCGTCCGCGGAAGTCACAGCAGGATGCTCATAAAAGACAGTATTATCCAATCCCTGTATCGTATATGCCTCTAATATACTGCCATCCACAGCATTAACCGTGCAAACGTAATCATTTTTTACCCGTACTATTTTTGAAAAATTTACAGCCAGTCAATCCAGGTAAATCTATCAACAGATTGACCTCAGGCTATAGAAAAACCTCCGCTTTCACGCAGAAATTGGAGGTTTTATCAATACAATTGAATATTTCAAAAGAGCATTAAGGAGATTAGCCATTCTCCTTAATGCTCTACAACAATCATAAAAGTCAGCCTGAAAGAAGTCACTGTCTTTCAAAAAACTTCAGCCAGTTTTCCTTTTCGTAGGGTTCAAAATCGATTTGCATTCCATCCACATAAATGGTCGGCACACACTGAACCTTAAGGTCATCCGCCGCATGTGCCGCCGCCTTCTTCTGCCTGTCTGTATAGATTCCTTCTGTAAGCGCCCTCCGGAAATCCGCCGGATCAAGACCGGTTTTTTCCGCCAGATCCGTGAGAACATCCAGTTCTCCTATGTCCCTTTGATCTGCAAAATAGGCTGCATAAACCTGATCCGCATATAGATTTCCCCGCCCTTTTTCCTCCGCGTAATGCCAGCCTTCAAAGGCAAGTCTGGTATAGGGGCGCGGAACGACTGCCGGCGGGATCTTTAAGTCCAGTCCAAGCTTTTTCAGCGGCTCCTCCAGTGATTGATAATGTTCTCTGCGCTTTTCATCATGAAAGGTATCCACCCTCTCATTCGGCTCCGGGGTCAGCTCATAAGGCTGTATTTTGATCTCCGCCTTCATTCCGGAAGCGGAAAGCGCCTGTTTCAGCGCTTCTTTTGCAACAATACAATAAGGACAAACAAAATCAGTGACAAACAAAATCTCCATAGCCTTCTCCTTTTCTCTGAACAGTACAATTCACTCCTGGTCAAAATGATTGATTCTCGGCAGATTCCACTTAAACCGGATCGCCAGAAAACGCATGATGATCACACACGCAGCTCCTGTCACCATTGCCACATCTTCCCCCGCCTTGTTCCACAAAAACACGCATACAAAGGCTCCGGCAATAGAAGCGCAGGCATATACATGCTTTACAAATATGTAAGGTTTATCTCCCGCCATCATATCCCGCAAAAGGCCTCCCCCCACTCCGGTTATGGTTCCCAGAAAGACCGGCAGAAAATAATTCAGCTCCATATTGTTTTCAAAAGCCGCCCTCACACCAATCACAGTAAATACGCCAAGGCCCAGTGTGTCTGCAATCATCAGTTCCTTTTGAAAATGTGCGCCTGAAATTTCCTGATATCCTCTGACTCTGAAATAAATAACAACAAAGATCGCTGCAGAGACCAAAAGGGCGCTCAGCGCATACACCGGATCCCGGAAGACCTGAGGAGGCGCAATCCCAAGCACAATGTCACGGATCATCCCTCCTCCGGTGGCTGTCACCATTCCAAGGATCATAACCCCCAGAATATCCATTCTTTTCTTAACGGCTGTCAGGGCGCCCGATATAGCAAAGGCGACCGTTCCGATCATATTCAATATCAAAAGCATATATTCCATAGGGCCCGCTTTCTGCTGCAAGTGTCACTGTACCTCTGCACAGCTTTATCCGCCGCGAAAATTCTCCCTCTTATTATAATGGATTTCAGTTCAAATTACAATTCGTCCTGTCTCTCCTTCTTCATTCTCGCAAGACAGACCACAAAGAACAAAATTCCATATACCGTAGTGATGGGCGTTGCCAGGCCTACCCCTGTAAGAGAAGCGTCCGGCAGCTTCGACATGAAAATACAGACCGGAATACGGACACAAAATGCGGAGGAGATTCCCTGAATCATGACCGGAATACTCTTTCCCCGGCCGTTGAGATAACCGATACAGCTGAAAAGGATACACGTCAGCACACAATCTGCAGAGAATCCTTTCAGGTAGGCTGCGCTCTCCGCGATTACAGAGGCATCCGCCGTAAAAAGGGAGGATAGCAGGCCGCCTCCGAAAAAGCCTGTGAGGAACAGCAGAATTCCCACTGCAGAGCCTGTCACCATGGCAGTACGAAATCCTTTCCATGCACGCTGCTCTTTCCCCGCACCCATATTCTGTGCCACAAATGCGGACACGCTTTGCATTACTGCGGACGGCACCAGCATAATAAATGCTACAATCTTGGAAGCCACCCCATAACCGGCGGAAGGCATAAGCCCCATATGATTTACAATGGTATTGACTACCAGAAAAGAAATCTGAACCATAGCCTCCTGCAGGGCAATAGGGATACCGACCTTTAATATTCTTCTCAGCTCTCCTCCGTGAATTCTGCATTGCCCGCTGCCTTTTGCAAAAGAAAACTGAATGGGAAGCTTCTGACGCCGGATGATTGCTGCTGAAAGCACAACAGAAACCAGCTGGGCAAACACCGTGGCCAGCGCTGCCCCCGCCACATCCATCCGGAATACCCCCACCAGAAGCAGGTCGCCCACAATATTCACCACACAGGCGATTCCCACGAAAAGAAACGGCAGGCTGGCATTCCCCACTCCCCGCAGGATACTGCTGATTACATTATAGGCAATGATCACCAGAATTCCCGCCCCGCATATTCTGATGTACAGCACCGTCATTTCAACCGAAGCTTCCGGCACCTGCAGGAGCCCGACAATCGCCTCTGCACACAATTCCAGCAGAATTGTCAGCACTATTCCGATTCCTGCAAATAATACAATCGTGGTTCCCACCGTATTTCCGGCTTCCTTCGGCCTCTGTTCTCCGATATGCTGTCCAATGATCACAGTAGAGCCCATGGCAAGGCTGGTGATCACGAAAGTCACCATCTGCATAAAGGAACTTCCTGTTCCCACCGCGGAGATACTGGCAGCATTCCCAAACTGCCCTACCACCAGCAGATCGACCGCCCCGTAAGCCGCCTGCAGAATAAGGGCTCCCAGCACAGGGAGCGCAAACCGTATCAGAGCTCCGAATACGGAGCCCTCCAGGAATGAAATTTCCGGTTTTTCTGATTTTTTCACTTTTTCTTCCATTGTTTCCCTCATTTCTGCACTGCATTGCTGCGCATTTCTTCCTTTCCTGTCCTATCTGATTCCTGATCTTCAAATACCTTCTCACCTTCCGGGCATGGTCCGCTCCAGCAGCCTGATCATTTCAACGGCCTGCTGTACCTGCTCATCCGAAATACCGCCCAGGTTCTCTGTCCATTTCTTATGGAATTCCGTCATATATTTCTTCACACAGGCGCTTCCCTTCTCTGTCAGTCTCAGAAGAATTACCCGTTTATCCTGAGAATCCTTATATTTTTCCACCATCCCCATAGCTTCCAGCTCCTGAATCAGTTTGGTAACGCTTGGCATTGTGATATTCATAAGCGAGCTTACATCACTGACCATACACTCCGTCTGCTTTTCATATACTTCGCTGACGGCCCCCAGCACATGAACATGACGCGGCTTCATTCCCTTTGGAAGCTCCGGCAATGTCTCAACAATATGCTTTGCCGTAAAACAGGCATCCAGCAAACTCTTTAAGCTTTCCGTTTTCATGATAATCTCCGGCATATATTTACTATTAATAATTACTAATAGTAAATATATGCCAGAAAACACCTTTTGTCAAGTATTTTTCTATCTGTATATTCGTCTGCATATTTGTTCTCAGAAACCGGGATTTGAGACGGCACAGAACTCAGCCGTCTCAACCCCTCCCGGCTCTACGCACAGCAGCCCGCTCTGTTGTTGTCATTGCGTTCTTTCTGCCTGTCTGTCAGTACCTCACCTCTGGCTTCCTCATCGTCCATGATTACTTCTCCTGCTTCCGGCACCCGGATCTGTCCGGAACGCGGATTTTTGATACTGTCAATCTTTGTCGTAATAACCGCATCCACTTCAGATTTCTCAAAAGCAAGATCGGTATCAATCATTTCGCAGTTCACCAGCTTCAGATTTTTACAATAACACAGGGGCTGTGTTCCCATGATTTTACAATTAATCAGCGTAAGGCCATTCGAGTACCATGCAAGATATTCTCCCTTTACCACACTGTCCTTCACCGTTATGTTTTCGCCATGCCAGAAAGCATCCTTCGTATCAAATGCGCAATTTTCAAATGTAGCATTTCTGATATACTGAAACGAGTATTTTCCCTGCATGGTTACGTCTCTGAATATCAGATCCTCAGCGCGCATCATAAAATACTCGCTGACTGCGGTGGTATTCTCCATACGGATTTTCCGTACAGACCAGCCAAACTCAGGAGAAATGATATCACAGTTTTTCATGATCACATCACTGCACTCTCTGAGCGCTTTGATTCCATGCAGTTTTGTGCCTTCGATTTTCACATGTTCGGAATACCAGAGAGCCGCCCGGCAGAGCTCTGTCATTTCCGAATCCGTGATGGTCAGATTCCGGTCATGCCAGAAGGGATAACGAAGGTTAAAAAAACAATGCTCCGCTTCAATGTCCCGTCCCTCTTTAAATGCGCTCTCGCCGTCCGCCTCCCCGTCAAACGAGCAGTTTATCACCTGCACGCCTCTGCTTCCATAAAGTGCCCGTTCCATATCAAAGGTCTGATTCTCTATCCGTTTCATGCCGCCTCGCTCCTTCTGCCTACTTGACAAAAAATGTTCGTTTCTGTCTTCCATTATACCTTATTTTCACTTCCTGACAAATAGTTATATTTCATTCATCTGAATAGGTATAATTTATTTTCCGGGAAGGAAATCCGAATACTCAATATCTGCTCCTGATACTGCGCTGTGATCTCTCCGTGCATCTGCTTTGTAAGCGTCCTGGCGATGGACAGCCCCAGTCCTGTCGAGCTCTGTGCATCTTCAACGGTATAAAACCGGTTAAACAGATGCTGCAGCTGCACCTCGCTCAGCTTTGCCGCATGATTGGATACAATGATTTCTCCTTCCTCTGAAAGACGGATGCTTAAATCTCCATCACTGTATTTTATGGCATTATACAGTACATTTTCCAGAATACGCAGCAGAAGCTTCCTATCCAGCCTGCGTCTTACCTGCCCCTCAGGCATGATAATATCCGGCTCGATTCCTCTGCCTATGATTGCCCCGTAGTAAGCGGAAATACTCTCCTCCAGCATATGGTTTAATACCACCTCCTCATAAACCGGCTCCCTGCCGCCTCCGGAAGCAAGCGTATAGCCAAACAGTTCTTCTGTGAGAAGTTTTAAATTCTCCGTCCGCTCTTCGATCACCTTCAGGTAACGTTCTATTCTCCGGATCTGTTCTTCTTTTTCCGGCATCAGATCCTTCTCCTCTTTAAGCGCCGCAATCTCCTGCCTGGTCAGATCCAGATAGCCGCAGATGGCCGTCAGCGGTGTTCTCAAATCATGAGACAGGGAAGTAATACTCTCCTTCACCTCCAGATCCCCCTGATAAAAGCGCTGTCTCTGCCTGCGCAGGAGCTTTAATTCCCGGTTGATCTGATTCGCCAGCCTGCACATATGTCTGTCTCTGCATGAAAGTGTAATCAGCGTATTGGTGTCATGCAGGAGCCGGAAGCCAAACCCTCTCCCGATCTCATCTGCCGACCGCTTCAACTGAAAAATCCTGACTGCCTGCCCCATCACCACCGCTGCAAGCACAAAGCACACAATCACCATCCGGAACATGCTCCCTCCCTTTCTTACCTCCCTTTTCTTATTTGATATCCTTCCTGGAAAAAAGGAAAATTCCTCCCGCTGTCACACTCACAGTGACCGCCAGAGAATACAGAGGCATCCGTACCGGATGGGCCGGATGCTCTGCAAACATATTGGCAATCTGGAGCCCCTGGCAGGAAGGCAGAAGATCATAAAGAAACTCATACACCTTCCGCTTTGTTCCTCGTATATACCCAGGATTGGGCCGCCACTCGTTCGTCTCCCGGATTTCCCCCTCCTCCGAAACGCTGAGCGCCACATAATAGTATTCCGAGGTTTTCAGTCCGATATTGATCTCGGTCATCATATAATACAGGACAACGGCCAGCAGAATACAGGCTGTCGCCGATGCCGCCTTATTCTGCAGAAGCATACCCGCCATGGTAAAAACCGCTGAAAAAGCCGCCATCACCAGCAGACTCTCCAGACTCAGGATCAGCAGAACCTGCCAGTCCGATTTGAGTCCTCCAAACAGCGGAATCCCCACCGACAGGCTTACTGCCACCCAGGCAAGCGAAAACAAAACCGATACTGCGAAAACTGTAATCAGATTTGACAGATAGATTTCTCTCCGGCTGTGTCCTGCAATCAGTTTGTTGCGGATGGTCCCATCCCCGTAATCCACTCCCAGAAACAGGCCGCAAAATACTGCCGTGGGCGCGCCTGCAATCAGTGCATATCCCAGAATAAAGCCATCCAGAATGGTTTCCTTCCCCATGATATAATAATGATCTGCACACAGGCAGAGTACCGCTGTCCCTACAAGTACCGTTTCAATCCAGAAGCTCCTGCTTTTCCAAAGCCGGGAAAAATTTGCCGAAAGTAATCTACTCATCTCTTTCACCTCCTATAAGATTCATATAAAAGCTCTCCAGACTCTCCTCACTCTCCTTTACGGAAAAAACCCGACAGCCTCTTTCTCCAAGGGCAGTGAAAAGCCCTGACAGCTCTGTTTTCCCATAGAGTTCCGCCCTGGCATCGGAAAGAATCTTATACTCTTCGCCCCGCTCCTCCAGAAGGCGCGCCAGAATCTGGACGTCGGAGACCTCAAGACAGGTACGTCTCCTGCCAGTCCTGTCCAGTTCCTCCCTAGAGATTTCCCTCACAATCTTTCCCTTATTGATAAACCCATAGCAGGTGGCGATCCTGGAAAGCTCCCCCAAAATATGGCTGGAGACCAGAACCGTAATCTGCCTTTCACGGTTCAGTTTTAAGATCAGCTCCCGCACCTCTATAATCCCCTGTGGATCCAGCCCGTTGACCGGCTCGTCCAAAACCAGAAAATCCGGATCTCCCACAAGCGCAATGGCAATTCCCAGCCGCTGGCGCATTCCCAGCGAGAAATGCTTTGCTTTCTTTTTACCGGTATTTTCAAGTCCCACCAGCTTCAGAATATCTCCCAGTCCTTCAAAAGAAGGCAGCCCCAGGATCCGTGCCTGCTGCCTCAGGTTCTCTTCCGCGGACATATTCAGATAAACAGAGGGGGTCTCAACAATTGCTCCCATCCTCCTGCGGACCCTGAGGATTTCCCTGTCCGTATTTTCCGTCCCATACAGCGTAAAGCTACCGGAATCAGGTAACTGCAGTCCGCACAGGATCCGGATCAGCGTTGTCTTACCCGCTCCGTTTTTACCCACAAACCCGTAAATTGCCCCTTTGGGGACATGCATAGAGAGCCCCCTTAAGGCTCTGAATTGCTTATAATGCTTACACAGCGCATTGGTTGTCAGTACATATTCCATATCACCGCCTCCTTTATGCCCCATTATAAACAGCAGACGGTAAGAAGTGGGTAAGAAAACGGTAAAGAAACGGTAAAGATTTTCACGAATTTTCCGGATCCTTCCGCAGCTTAAACCCGATTCCCCATACCGCTTCTATATAATCCCTCCCGGACGCTTCCCGGAGCTTTTTGCGCAGATTACTGATGTGTACTTTCAGAGATCCTTCTCCGCAGTCCGGCGTGTCCTCGCTGAGGCGGTCCAGCATCACTGATCTGGGAATCACCCGGAAGGGATTCTGCATCAGAAGCTTTAATATAGCATACTCCGTCCGGGTCAGCTTCACCTCTTTGCCGGAAGCCTGTACCTGGTACGTGTCCTGGTTCAGCACAAGATCGTCATATTTCAGAAAGCTGTCCATGCTCAAAGAGGAAGCCCTCAGCTGTACTGCGATTCTTGCCAGAAGCTCCCTGTTATCAAAAGGTTTGGTGATATAATCCGCAGCCCCTCCCATCAGAAGCTCCACCTTATGGTCAATCTCTACTTTGGCACTGACTATGATCACAGGAATACCCCGGATCGCCGGAAGAATCTCTTCCCCGTTAAGCCCTGGAAGCATCAGATCAAGCAGAATCAGATCCGGTTTTGCAAAAGAGAGTACGAGCAGCGCTTCTGTTCCCGAATAGGCGCGCAGGACCTGATATCCCGCCCCTGCAAGCAGCTCCTCCAGCATATTTCCTATACTGATATCATCATCTGTGATCAGAATCGTTTTCATTTCCGCCCTTTCCTCCTTTACACCTCTTCGTCCCCATCATATAATAAAAGAAACTTTTCAGCAACTGCCGGAGGAAACGCCATGTCCGATATCATGCAGAAATCCACCCAATCGAGCAGGGAAGATTTATCTTCCCCTACTCCCCGCGCGGCCCACATGCTGCGTCAGCAGCAAATTTCCTTATGCGGGCCTGCGCAGAACAAGAGTCAGGACGCCGCGCTTCCTGATATGTTCATACGCCATTCAACGGAAAAGGACCTTGACCGGATCATGGAGATCTATGCATACGCCCGACGCTTTATGGCGGAGCATGGGAACCCCACTCAGTGGGGTCCCACCGGCTGGCCTCCAAAAGCGCTGATCCTCTCGGATATCGCCGCCGGCAACAGCTATGTCTGTCTCTGCGACACTCAGATTGTGGGGACCTTTTTCTTTGATTATGGCCCTGAAATCGAGCCGGCATACCATAAGATCGAGAACGGCTCCTGGCTGAATTCAGACCCCTACGGCGTGATCCACAGGATCGCAGGCAGCGGCTCGGTAAAAGGCGTCGGCAGCTTCTGCATTGAGTGGGCTTTTGCACGATGCGGCCACCTGCGCATGGATACCCATGGAGATAATTATGTGATGCAAAATCTTCTGGTCAAAAACGGATTTGTCCACTGCGGGACAATCTACGTAGAGGAAGATACCAATCCCCGGCTGGCATATGAAAAAATATAATATCCATACCTTACTTTTTCAGTTCTTTGCGGCTGCTGATCTGAAGCTTTTCAAATATATTGGACATATGCTTCTTGACGGTAGACTCTGAGATGCAGAGCTCCTCTCCGATCTCGCGGTTGGTGAGACCGGCCTTTACCAGAGCGGCCACCTGCTTTTCCTGCCGGGTCAGTACCGAAAGATCAGGCTCCTTTTGCGGAATACTCTGCCTGGGAAGTTTTTTTCCGGAATCCTCTTTCCCAGGCTTTTCTTCTGCCGGAATTTCTTCTGTCCGTATCTGTCCTTTTTTCTCCTTCAGAATCTCATAACAGACAAATCCATAAAACATCGGCCTTATATCCAGCACAAGCTCTCTCAGAATCTGCTCCTGCGGCAGTTCCCCCAGATTCATACTCACAAACAAAAGCGTAAAGCTCTCCAGGGTCCCTGCCAGAATGGCATTTTCCCGGAAAATATTCCCGAATCCCCTCCACTTCATTCCTTTTTCCAGATGCGGCACGCACAAAATGATACTTCCCAATAGAAACATCCCGATATGCGCAGGGCTGAGCAGAAGAATGATCTCCGTTTTAAGAAGCACGCTGAGCAGGATCAGATAGAGCGCCACTGCCGCAAGGCTTTTAACCATATTCCTCATAGGCGGTCTATTCCTTTTCGCTGATAAATTCCTGTATCCTGATATTCAGTCTGGACTGCAGCGGGAGCAGCAAAAGCGCCAGCCCCACCCCATAGACCGGGGACGTGATCGCCACTGCCATACTTGGTCCCAGCTCAAGCGGATCCTGAGTTGCATACAACACCAGAACCGCACTTGCCACCGCGATAAATACCGATGCCACCAGCGAAATCTTAACAGTCAGGTCCACCGCTTCCTTTGCTCTTTTCAGCTCCATCAGAGTGCCCGCTTTTCTTTTTCCGATCCCCAGCCGGAAGGCATTGTTGAAATCCGTAAACAGGCCTCCCATGATCAGCTGAGGCACAATGAACAGTAACAGGAAAAGAAGCGTCATGCCATCAAATAACGAAAGCATATTCAGCCCGAGATTCCACACGCACACCCCTACCATCACTACCATTGCAGCCACGATTGATAATAAATACATAAGTATCCCTCCTTTGGTTTTGTTTTTACTTCGTTGACTCGCTTTCATTTTAGTAATTCCCGGCACAAAATAAAATACTACTTTCCTCTTAAAAAGTAGTATTTTTCGTCGTATTATCCTGTTTTTGCCGCATTTCCTCTTCTGTAGGCCAGCTTTTCCAGAGAATTTTTTCTTCCGGATGCCTGAAACAGACACAGAGACTGTATCCCTTCAGTTCCTCCTGTTCTCTGAAACAGGCGTCCGGCAGCGTTCTGTCCCCGGCTTTTGCCGCCGCGTTCTCCAGATCGTATATGGCCTTTTTGTCCCAATCAATTTCGAAAGCTGAAAGCCCGCGTGAAATCCCCGTTCCGGTGAACTTTAAATAGCTTTCCTTGACGCTCCACATCCTGAAGAACAGCTCCTGTCTCTCCTCCCGCCTGCATTCCGAAAGTTTCCGCTTATCGGACGCGGTAAAAAAGCGTTCCGCAATCCCCTCTCTGATCTCCGTCTGTTCCTGGATATCCACTCCCATTGGCTGATCCCCGACAGCAAGGCATACATATGCCCCGGAATGGGACAAATTAAAATATATTTCCGGATACTGAAGAAGATACGGCTTCCCCTTTTCTCCGTATCCTATGGAAAAAGGCGGCGTAAAACCGGCCGGAAGTCCAAGGCTGCCGCAAAGTGCGTCGTACAAAAGGCATCCTGCCGTCAGCAGACGTAACTGCTCTTTTCTGTTTTTCATACGCAGTATTTTTTCCCTGCGTCTCTCTTCCACCCTGCTTATAAGAGAAATAAACGCTTTCTCCTCAAGCTCCGAAAACACTTTTCTGTAATATACCGTGATCATAGGCCGCTCCACAGGCTTCTTTCCGGAATTCTTATTTCAATGGATTCTTATAAAACTCCCTGAAATCTGTGTAACCCTCTTTCATCAGCTGCTCCTTCTGAAATTTTTTGTTCTTATTCATCCGCACCACAAGAATCTGTTTTCCTTCGTTCCGCTCTTTCTGGGCCTGTGCGATTACCTTTGAAAGTTCCTCTCCCGGAAGATCTTTTTCCAGAAGATAAGCCGTTTTAGCAGGCTGCCCCGGCACCTGGAACCCACTTTCCATAAGCAGCAGGATGATCCTCTCAAATCCAATGGAAAAGCCGCAGGCAGGCACATCTCTGCCTGTAAATTTTCCTATCATCCCATCATATCTTCCGCCGCCTCCACAGCTCCCGCCAAACTCCGGCATTGCCACTTCAAAAATCGTGCCTGTATAATAGGACATGCCTCTTACCAGCGTCGGATCAAAAACCATGGTAAAATCAGCGCTTTGGGTTGCCTGAACACTGTCGATGATCTCCAGCAGGTTTACCTTCACCTCTTCCTCCAAATACGCCCCCAGCGCATCCGCCAGGCGGAAAAGGCTTTCTTTCGCTGTGCTTTCCTTTTCTTCCTCCCTGTTTCGGAACAGAGTCAGGTATTTTTCCACACTCTCTTTCGCGTATCCGCTTTCCAGAAGCTCCGACTCTGCCCCTGAAATTCCGATCTTATCCATCTTGTCCAGCGTAATAAATACGTTTTCGTAATCCTTCTCCTCGAAGCCGCTGTAAGCCGCCATGGCCTTTAAGATCCTTCTCTCATTGATCCTGATCTGAAAATACTGAAAGCCCAGCCTTCCCAGCGTCGTAGTCGTTGCCAGAATCAGCTCAATCTCCGCCAGATTGGAAGGCTCGCCCAGAATGTCAATGTCACACTGCTTAAACTGGCGGTATCTCCCCCGCTGAGGCCGGTCCGCTCTCCACACATTTCCCATCTGCAATGCCTTAAAAGGGCTTGGCAGCTCGTTTGCATGATTCGCATAAAAACGCGCCAGTGGAACCGTAAGATCGTACCTCAGTCCGCTGTCCACCAGGTCGCTTTCGCTTTCTGCCGAAGACAAATTCAGCTTTTCTCCTCTTTTCAAAATCTTAAAAATCAGCTTTTCATTTTCCCCGCCCTGCTTATTGCTTAAATTTTCTATATTTTCCACACAGGGCGTCTCAATAGAGGTAAATCCGAATTCTGCATAGGTGTCCCTGATCACCCGGGTCGCGTAATCTCTGATCTGCATTTCTGCCGGAAGAATATCCTTCATTCCTGTAACCGGTTTTTTACTCAGTGCCATATCTTTGCTCCTGTTCTTTTATGATTCTGCGGCTGTCCTCCTGAATTCCAACAGACAGTCCATACTCTTTGTCCTCTTGTTGCCACTTTGTAAATTCTACACTTTTTTAGAATGAAATTCAACATCCTTTTTTCCGCGTGTTTTCATTTTTTCTTGCACATCTTTTTCCGTTATATTATAATATACACGGTTTATTTTACAGCAACCTTTACCTGGAGGAAATATTATGGGATTTACTTTTATCAAACAATTACCTACCCCGGACGAGATCAAGGCTTCCTATCCCCTTCCGCCAAAGCTTGCCCGGTTAAAACAGGATCGGGATAAAGAAATATGTGACGTGATAACCGGAAAGAGTGATAAGTTCCTGGTGATCATCGGTCCCTGCTCGGCAGATAACGAAGACGCCGTATGCGATTATGTGACCCGGCTTGCCCGGATCAACGAAAAAGTGAAGGATAAGCTGATCCTGATCCCCCGCATCTACACCAACAAACCCCGTACCACCGGAGAAGGCTACAAGGGTATCGTTCATCAGCCCGATCCGGAGCAGAAATCCGATTTTCTTGCAGGGCTTATCGCCATGCGGAAAATGCATATCCGGGCCATTGAGGAATCCGGGCTGACTGCTGCAGACGAGATGCTTTATCCCGACAACTGGGGCTATGTGTCCGATATTTTATCTTATGTGGCCATTGGCGCCCGTTCCGTGGAGGATCAACAGCACCGGGTCGTGGCCAGCGGATTCGACGTTCCTACCGGAATGAAAAACCCTACCAGCGGCAATCTGACAGTAATGCTGAATTCCGTCTATGCCGCTCAGCACCCTCATGCCTATATTTACCGGGGATGGGAAGTGGAGACCACCGGCAATAAATTTGCTCATACCGTCTTAAGAGGCGCGACCAACAAGCACGGCGGAAACCTTCCCAATTATCACTATGAGGATCTGAACCTTCTTCTCACTTTGTATAACGAGAGGGAACTGAAAAATCCTGCCGCTATCATTGATACCAACCACAGCAATTCCAACAAGCAGTACGAACAGCAGGTACGGATTGTGAAAGAGGTCATGCACAGCCGCAAATTAAATTCCGATATCCACAGACTGGTAAAGGGCGTGATGGTGGAAAGCTACATAGAACCCGGCTGTCAAAAGATCGGCGAGGGAATCTACGGGAAATCCATTACGGATCCCTGCCTTGGCTGGGACGAATCTGAAAGACTGATCTACGATATTGCCGAATATTAAACGGAACAGAGCCGACTTTCAGCCGGCTCTCATACATTCTGACATTCATTTTTAATAGCGCGGGTGTGTTTTTGCATATACTTCCCGTATCCTGCTGTGAGACACTTTTGCATAAATCTGAGTGGTGGAAATATCGGAATGGCCCAGCATCTCCTGGACACTCCGCAGATCGGCGCCGTTTTGCACCAGGTGGGCCGCAAAGGAATGCCGCAGGGTATGCGGTGTAATATCTGACGTAATTCCTGCTTTTTTTGCATAAAATTTAAGCAGTTTCCAGAATCCCTGCCGACTCATGGGTTTGCCATAGCAGTTGGCAAACAAATGCTCCGAATCGCTGTCAGATATCATGACCGCGCGCGTACGGTCAAGATAATTGATCAGCGCCTTCTTTGCCTGCGAACCAAAGGGAATGACTCTCTCTTTATCCCCATCTCTGCACACCAGATAACCCATCTGCAGATTGATATCTCCCTTTTTCAGTGTGATCAGCTCGCTCACCCGAATACCTGTGGCGTACAAGAGCTCAAGCATGGCTTTGTCTCTTATTTCCTTGGGCGTATCGCCCGAAGGCTGTTCCAAAAGCTTTTCTACCTCCTGTTTAGAAAGAATTTCAGGCATTTTCTTTTCTATTTTGGGTGCATGGAGCAGTTCCGCCACATCCTCTGCCACGATGCCTTCCCGGTACAAGTAATGATAAAAAGCCTTAATTGATGCAATATTTCTTGAAATGGTAGCTGCCGAAAATCCTTCTCTTTCCAGATAAAGTACATATGCGTTCAGGGTGACATATGTGATCTTATGCACATCTGTAATCCCATGCTCTTCCATGTATTTCTTTACCTTCATCAAATCCCTGTAATAGGATTTCTCTGTATTTTCGGAGGTCTTTTTGATACTGCGCAAATAAATCATGAATGCATTGATTTCTGTATCCATATCTGAAGATCATCTCCTGCCATTTTAGCAATTCGCACTGCCTATCGTACATTTTAACACAAGAAGTCAAAAAATCAACTTTATTTTTCATGATTTTTAACCCATACTTTTTATGCGAAATACAGACTTTACGTTACTCTTCCCATTTAAAATATTTTTACCAGATCCGATATCAAAATCGGGTTGACATAACTTTCCAAAATACAGCCGATCAAAATCACTGTCATGATCCATAAAAGTCCGATCCCCTGGCGCAGAAAACGCTGCTTCCTGCTTCCATAATATGCGGAAATATATTCTCCCTGGTTATGTTCCCTGCTGCAGTTCTCATAACACCATCCCAGCAACATAATGGCTGCGGGGATCAGAAGCAGCTGGTGAGGGAACATTCCGCCCAACAGCAGTAATAGCCCCTTCACTCCAAAGCGCATAATGGCTGCCGTGATGGTCATACCTGTCAGCATACCCTCAAAGATAATACATGCATAAATAGAAAGGACTCCGATGCCTGTAGAAGACAGCAGGATCAGCACTGCTCCCTCTCCCATTCTGTGCTTCAGCACATACTGAAAAAAGCGGTTGTTGTCAATCTCAATATATTTCAGTCTGTTCACGGAAGAGGCACTGAACAGTCCGTTCTCCGGAAGCAATGCCTCATTTCCCATATTCATGATAAACACGCCTGCCAGAAAACTTCCAATAAATAAGTAAAACCAGGACAGATAGATATCCTTTTGACCAAACGTATGATTTCTTGTGAGCCTGTTCATTTTTCTCCGGATCCTGCAGCTTCCTGCCAATATGGTTTTCCTAATTATATGAAAAACAGACAGCGCATATGCACTGCCTGTTTCAAAAACCTTTTTGCTTACTTCCCGCAGTATTTATCCTTATAGGCTAAAACAGCGGCCACCGTTTTGGAATCCTGAATTTCCCCTGCATAGATCTTCCGGAGCAGCTCTTCCACTGTATATGCACTGAACTGAACGTATTCATCCTCGTCCAGATGCTGGCTTCCCGGAGTCAGATCCCTCGCAAGATAAATATCAATTTTTTCATTGCAGAAAGCAACTGTCGTCCGAATGGTCAAAAGCAATTCTATCTGACCGGCCGTATAGCCGGTTTCCTCCTGCAGCTCCCTGGCTGCGGCCTCTCTGGTAGGTTCTTCCGGCGTCTTCAGCCCTCCGGCCGGTATCTCAAGGGTATAACGATCCAGCGCGTTTCTGTATTGCCTGACCATAATCAGCCGTCCCTCGTCATCCACCGGAACCACTGCCGCTGCCCCGTTATGCTTAATGAAATCCCACTTTGCAATATTGCCATTGGGGATCTGCATGGTGTCCTGATAATAGTCCAGGATCGCCCCATGGGCCACAAGATCTCTTGATAATCTCTTAAACTCCTCCATAAACTTTATCCCTCCAATAGTTTTTCCACACTGGCAAGCTTCACACACAGCACAAACAGATCCGCCGCCACAGACAATTCTTCCTCCGAGGGAAAGGTCGGTGCAATACGAATATTGCTGTCCTTCGGATCCGCCTTGTAGGGATAAGTAGCGCCTGCTCCTGTCATCACAACGCCGGCTTCCTTACATTTCTGGACAATAGCCTTGGCACATCCCTCCAGAGACTCAAAAGAAATGAAATATCCTCCTCTCGGCCTGGTCCATGTTCCGATCCCCAATCCTCCCAGTTCTCTTTCGAGAACCTCCAGAACAGCCTCAAATTTGGGACGGATAATCTGAGCATGCTTTTTCATATGCGTTTTCATTCCATCAATGTTTTTAAAATATTTTACATGCCGCAGCTGGTTCATCTTATCCGGCCCAATGGTCTGAATCGTCATAATACTCTTGATCGACTCCAGGTTTGCCCTGGACGCGGCAATGGCAGAAATACCGGATCCGGGAAAAGTGATCTTGGAGGTAGAACAAAATTCATAGACCAGATCCTCGTTTCCTGCCTTCTCACACTCTGCAAAAATCTCCAGGAGTTCGTCCCTCTCATCCTCATACAGGTCGTGGACCGCATATGCATTATCCCAGAAAATTCTAAAATCCTCTGCCGCGGGCTTCAGTGCTGCAAATCTTCTCACCGTTTCATCTGAATAAGTATATCCCTGGGGATTGGAATACTTGGGCACACACCAGATTCCTTTCACTGCCGGATCCTCGCTCACATACTTTTCCACCAGATCCATATCAGGTCCCGTTTCCGTCATGGGAATATTAATCATTTCAATTCCGAACTGCTCCGTAATTGCAAAATGTCTGTCATATCCGGGAACCGGACAAAGGAACTTTACCTTGTCAAGCCTACACCAGGGTGTACTTCCCAGCACACCAAAAAGCATACAGCGGGCAACCGCATCATACATGATATTCAGGCTGGAGTTACCAAACACAATGATCATATCCTCCGATACGCCGATCATATCTGCAAGAAGCCTTTTTGCCTCCGGAATTCCATCCAGAAGACCATAGTTTCTGCAGTCAACACCCGTCTCGGTTTTTATCTCTGTGTCAGAATTCACCACATCCAGAAAATCCATTTCCATATTCAACTGGGATACAGAAGCTTTTCCTCTGGACATATCCAGCTTTAATCCCTTTGCCTTCGCTTCTCCATACTGTCTGTCCAGGCTTTCTTTTAACGAAAGCAGCTCCTCCCTGCCGAGTTCCTTATATGATTTCATAACATCCGCTCCTCCTTGAGTAACTTAAGTGATATAATAGTATGATTGAATAATTGTATACAATCATACGCTCATAACATTTTACTATAACCTTTCCTTAGAAACAAGCGCTTTTTTTCTTTTTGGCATGTTGCTTCAATTTCAGGTGGATCAGACCGTGATTATAAGCAATTGTTATGAGAAGGCTCTTTTCCTTACACATGCCTGCGCAATCGAGTAGGGAAGATTTATCTTCCCCTACTCGCGCGCCGGGCACCCGTCAGCTTCTGCTGACATTTTTCCTCTGGGTGCCCGTGTGTAATCGAGTAGGGAAGGTTTTCTCCCTACTCGCGCGCCGGGCACCCGTCAGCTCCTGCTGACATTTCTCCTCTGGGTGCCCGTGTGTAATCGAGTAGGGAAGGTTTTCTCCCTACTCGCGCG